>NZ_JBHLUI010000008.1:203715-1127590 GCF_042433995.1 Kineococcus gynurae | reverse complement strand
GACGGCGGGGTGGGACGGCGGGGTGGGACGGCGGGGTGGGACGGCGGGGTCGGACCGCGGGGTGGCCGGCGAGGTGAGGTCGTGCCCGCAGCACCGTCCCGTCGACCACGCTCCGCCGTGGGGCCCGTCGGTGCTCGGGGTCCGCGAACGGGTGGGAGCACCGCCTCGCCGGGCGCGGGTCGGGAGACGTGAGGCACAGTTGTCCCTTGCACCAGGCGGCGTCGGCGGCGGGGCCACCCGGTTCGTCCGGTCGGGTTCCCGACCCGGGCGCCCCGGCCCCGCTCCCACGACGTCCGGCGCGACAGCGACACCGCCGGGCCGTGCGCCTCGAGACCCGGCCTGCGGCGAGAGGAAACCAGACCGGTGACCACCACGAGTGCCCAGCCCGACCGCCCCGACGCCCGCCCCGGAGCGGTGGGCGACCCGGGGGGCGCCGACGGCGGCCACCCGGTGGACCTGCGGGACCTGCAGCGCGTGGCGGAGGACCTCGTCGGATCGGTCGAGCAGGTCATCCAGGGCAAGGACGAGACCGTCCGGCTCGCCCTGACCGTCCTGTTCGCCGGAGGGCACCTGCTCGTCGAGGACGTGCCCGGGGTCGGCAAGACCATGCTGGCCAAGGCACTGGCCCGGTCGGTCGCGGGCAGCGTGCGGCGCATCCAGTTCACCCCGGACCTGCTCCCCGGGGACGTCACCGGGTCCACGGTCTTCAGCGCCGACCGCGGTGAGTTCGAGTTCCGTCCCGGGGCCGTGTTCGCCAACGTGGTGATCGGTGACGAGATCAACCGCGCCTCCCCCAAGACCCAGTCGGCGCTCCTGGAGTGCATGGAGGAGGGCCAGGTGACGGTGGACGGCACCACCCACGTGCTGGCGCCGCCGTTCCTCGTCGTGGCCACGCAGAATCCGGTGGAGATGGACGGGACCTACCCCCTGCCGGAGGCGCAGCGCGACCGCTTCATGGCCCGCACCTCGATGGGATACCCCTCGGCCGCGGCCGAGGTGACGATGCTGCGCACGCACGGACGGGTCGAACCCCTGGACGACCTGCGCCCGGTCGTCGACGTGGCCACCGTGCGCCGCTTGCTCGACGTGGTCCACGACGTCTACCTCGCCCCGGCCATCGAGGACTACGTGGTGGCTCTCGTCCGCCGGACCCGGGAGCACCCCGACGTCCGGCTCGGCGCCTCTCCGCGGGCCGGCCTGCACCTGGTCCGCGCGGCCCGGGCCCGGGCGGGGATGCAGGGACGCGACCACGTGCTGCCCGACGACGTGCAGGCGCTGGCCGGGCCGGTGCTCGCGCACCGGTTGCTGCCCACCTCCGACGCGGTCCTCGGGGGACGCGACGGCGAGCACGTCGTCGCCGAGGTGCTGCGCGGCACCGCCTTGCCCCGACCGCACTGACCCGGCCGATGCCTTCCCCGTCCCCGACGACGTCGACGTCGACCCCCCCGGCCCTTCCCGGGTCCCCGCCGGAGGGTGGGTTCCGGCCCGGGGGCCGACGCACCCTCTCCGCGGCCCTGCCCGCGGCCCTGCCCCGACCGACCCTGCGTGGCTGGTGCCTGGCCGCAGCCGGCGCGGCGATCACGGTGGCCGCCGTGGCCCTGGGCCAGCGCGACCTGCTGCGCGTCGGGGTCCTGCTGCTCCTGCTGCCGGCCCTCGCCCTCGTGCTGGCCCGCCGGGCCCTGGGCGCGGTCACCCTCAGGCCGAGGTCGAGCCGTCAGGCGGTCGAGGCGGGCCGGACGACGAGCACCCGGCTCGAGTTCGTCGGCGGCACGGTCCGCACCGGGGGGCTCGTCGTCCACGACCCCGCCCCGGCCGAGCTGGGCGGCGGGACGACGTTCGCCCTCCCCTCCCTGAAGGCCGGCCAGACCCTCGACCTCGACCACAGGTTGAGGGCAGAACGGCGGGGGCGGTACCGGGTCGGACCCGCCGAACTGGTCGCCGCCGACCCGCTCGGCCTGGTCCGGGCCCACCGCACCCTGGGCGAGGCGGTCGAGGTCGACGTGCTCCCCCGCGTCCACGACCTGCCCGTGATCCCCGGCGGGGAGAGCAGCGGCAGCCGCGGGCGCCCCGGCCGGGCCAGCACCCTGTCGGCCCTGGACGACGCCGCGGTCCGGGAGTACCGCGACGGCGACGACGTGCGCCGGGTCCACTGGCGCGCCACCGCCCGGCGCGGGGAGGTGATGGTGCGGGCCGACGAACGACCGGGCCGTCCCGACGTCGTCGTCCTGCTGGACGACCGGACGAACGCCCACGACCGGTCCGGGGCCGCCCGCCACGGGCTGCGGTTCCGGGGCGGGCCACGCTCCCCCGCGACGGCGCGCGCCGACGTCGGGGACGTCGAGGCCGACTCCTTCGAGTTCGCGGTGAGCGCGACCGCCTCGGCCCTGACCCACTTCGCGCGCCGCGGCCACCGCGTCCGTCTGCTCCGCGACGGGGTCCTGCACCCCCCGGGCGGGGCGGACCGCGCCGGCCTGCCGGACCTGCTGGCCTCGCTCGCCGTCCTGCGTCCCGCGGCACCGACCTCGCTGGCCCGCAGCATCGCCCAGCTCGGCGCGGGCGAGCCCGCGCTGCTGGTGGCCGTCCTCGGTCGTTGCGGTCCCGACGACGTGGCGCCGCTGGCCCGGGCCCGCCCCTCGGGGTGGACCGCGGTGGCGGTGCTGGCGACGTCGGGCGGGCCGGCGAGCGCCACCCCGGGGCCGTCCGGGACGACGCCGGCGTCGGGGGGCGGGGGCTCGGTCGTGACGCCGACGCCGACGCCGGCGCCCGACCCGGCGCCCGACCCGGCTCCGGCACCAGCACCGGCTCCGGTTCCCGGGCCGGACGGGTCCGGAGCGCCGGGCCGGGAGCACCTCGCCCTGCGCCGGGCCGAGATCGTGCTGGCCCGGGCCGGGTGGCGGACCGCGATCGGCACCCCCGAGGACGGCGTCGCCCCGGTCTGGGGCCGGTTGGCCGAGAGCACCGTGCACGCCCCGCCGCGCCCACCGGTCACCGGTTCGTCCCCGACGCCGTCCGGACCGGGCTGGCCGGGGGCGCAGGATGGGGACCGGGCCGGTACGGACCGGTCGGGCCGAGGGTGGGAGGGGTCATGACCCGGAGTGCGTGGACCGCCCTGTGGGGGGCTGCGGCCGTCGCCGCCGCCGTGCTGGGCCTGCGCCCGTTGCTCCTCGGCGGGGGGTGGGTGCTACCGGCGCTCGGTGTCGTGGCCGCGGTGGTCGGCACCGGGTTGCTGGCCCGGGCCGCGCTGGCCCGCAGCTCCCGGTCCACGCTCCTGCCCGTGCTCGGCCTGCAGGTCCTCGTGCTCGTCGTCGCGCTGGTCGCCGTGTTCGGGGGCTCCACCGCCGTGCTGGGCCTCCTGCCCGGCCCGGGGACCCCCGAGCGCTTCGTCCGGCTCGGCACCGAGGGCGTCGCCGCCCTGCAGCGCTACAGCGTCCCGGCCCTGGACATCACCGGGCTGCGACTGCTGGTGGTGAGCGGGGCGGGGCTCTGCGCCCTCCTCGTGGACCTGGTCGCCGTGCCGCTGCGCCGGCCGGCGCTGGCCGGGCTGCCGCTCGCCGCCGTCGTCGCCGTGCCCGTCGCGCTGGCCCCCGGGGGGGCGTCCGCCCTGGCGTTCCTGGGCGTCGCGCTGCCCTACGTCGTGCTCCTCACCCGACCGCGGGCCGGGCAGTCGCCCCGGTCGGCCCGGGCACCGCGGATCCGTGCGGCCGCGACCACCGCGACCGCCGCCGGGGCGGGCCTGGTGCTGCTGGCCGCCGTCGTCGTCCCGGCCGCCGCTCCCGGCCTCGACGAGCGCCAGCTGAGGGTCGAGCTCGGGGGCGGCGACACCATCACCGTCATCAACCCGATCCTCAACCTGAAGGCCAGCCTGGGAGCCCGCTCGGACGCGACGATCCTCACCTACAGCACCGACGAGGCCAACCCCGAACCGCTGCGGATCGTCACCGCCGACGTCTTCGACGGGGAGACCTGGGCCCCGGCGACCGGCGGGGCGATCCCCCGCGACCAGCGGGTCCAGGACGGGCTGCCGCCGGCCCCGGGGCTGTCCGAGGCGGTCCGGGCGCAGGCGGAGACCCGCGAGACCCGGATCGCCGTGCGCGGGCTGGACCAGACCTACCTGCCGCTGCCCTACCCCAGCGAGCGGGTGCAGATCGAGGGCGACTGGCTCTGGGAGGACGACACGCTGAACGTCGTGGGCGACGGGGAGACCACTCGTGGGGTCCGCTACACGGCCACCCACCTGGAGATCCGGCCCGACGAGGACGAGCTGCGCTCCGCGGGCCCGGCCCCGGACCCGATCCGGGAGCGCTACACCGCGTTGCCGGAGCTGCCCGCGGTGGTCGGCGACACCGCGCGCGAGATCACCGCCGACGCGACCGATCCCTACGAGCAGGCCGTGGAGCTGCAACGGTTCTTCCGCAGCAGCGGAGGGTTCACCTACTCCACCGACGCCCCCAACGACGGCGGGACGAGCGCGGTGGTCGACTTCCTGCGCGACCGCAGCGGGTTCTGCGTCCAGTTCGCCTCGGCCATGGCCGTGATGGCCCGCAGCCTCGGCATCCCCGCCCGGGTCGCGATCGGCTTCCTCCCCGGGGAGGAGACCGGGGAGGCCGACGGCCGCTCCACCTGGCGGATCAGCGCGCAGGACGCGCACGCCTGGCCGGAGCTGTGGTTCAGCGGGGTGGGCTGGGTGCGCTTCGAGCCGACCCCGGCGACGCGGACCGGTCAGTCCCCGTCCTGGACCCTGCCCCGCACCCCGGTGGCGCCGCTGCCCTCGGCTCCGGGTGCCGTCCCCACCCAGGCCCCGTCGGCCGGGACCACCCCGACGGCCAGCGCCGCTCCGACGACGACCGCCGCGGCCGTCCCCGCCCAGGCCCGTCCGGCCGAGGGCTGGCGGGCCCTGCCCTGGGGGTGGATCGCCCTGGGCGTGCTGGTCCTGGCCGCGCTGCTCCTCCCGCTGGTCTCGGCCCGGTTGCTGCACCGCCGGCGCTGGGCGCCGGGCCGGGCGGCGGAGGCCCGGGCGGGGCGGCCGCGGCCGGCCGAGACCGCCTGGGCCGACCTGCGCGACCGGTCGGAAGACCTGGGGTTCGACTGGGCCGGGTCGGCGACCCCGCGGACGATCGAGGCGCAGCTGCTCTCCGCCATGGGGTCCGGGGCCGACGGAGCGGTGCGCGAGGACCTGGCCGCGCTGCGCCGGGCCGTCGAGATGAGCCGGTTCGCCCCGGCGTGGGCCGGGACGGACGGCGGGCCCGGTGGGGCCGGGCCGGACGGCGACGGGCCGGGTGGGCCGGGTGGGGCGGTGAAGACGCGTCCGGCCGTGGTGGCGACACCGGGACGCCGCGAGGTGGACCGGGTGGTGGCCGCGCTGGCCGCGGCCGTCCCCGCGAGCCGTCGGCGGCGGGCCCGACTGTTCCCGCGGTCCGGGATCCGGGCCCTGCTGGACTGGTGGGACCGCGACCGGACCTGAGGAGGGGGCCGCGGCGGGTGCGGCGGCGACCTGGTCTCGGGATCTGACGGTGGGTGTGGGGAGAATCACGCTCGGTGCGGACGCCCGGAGGCCCCCGGTGGAGCCGTCAGTCTGCGGTCCGTGCCCTCACGGACCGCTCGCAACCCGGGGGCGCGAGGCGGCACGAGGGCCCGGGAACGACGACGAGGTGGGCCCGGGATCGTTCCCGGACCCACCTCGTGGACATCGTCGGTGAGGTGCTCGCCGCCCCCCTCACCCGCCCCGGACGGGGTGGCTCGGCGGCGTCAGCGAGCTGCTCACCACTGGTTGCGGCGGCGGTCCCAGCGCTGCTCGAGCCGCTGCATGAAGGTCCCGGTGCTGCCGGACGACCGGCGTTCCTTGCCGCCGCGCGAGCGACCGGAGGAGCCGGGCGTGGGGGTGGGCTGCGGCCCGGAACCGTTGCGGGCCGGGGAGAACGCCCAGATCGTGCCGGCGAGCATGACGACGAAACCGCCCGCCCCGATCCAGATCTGGGACTGACTCACCCCGATCACGAGCAGGACGAGACCGACCACCACGGCGGCGATGCCGACGAGCAGTCGTCGCCGGGCAGCCTTGCCCGACCGGGAACCCCGCATGGCGTTGGCGAACTTCGGATCGTCCGCGGACAGCGCACGTTCCATCTGCTCGAGCAGACGCTGCTCATGTTCCGAGAGCGGCACCTGTACCTCCTGGCGTGCGCACGTTTTCGATGAGGATAAGTCGCCACGGGCTCCGAGGAAACTCGGCTAGCACATCTGCTCGCGACGATGGCTCACATCGTCACCCACGGAGTGCCTTCCCGTCCTGCTGACGTGTCATCGCACCGGCGCGGCGACCGTCCCCGACCCGTCGTAGGGCTCAACGCCTCGGGCCTCCGTCGTGGTTCCGGGCCGCTGTCCCCGGGCGTGTCGGCCGGGCGGGACGGCGGTGACGGGACAGCGGTGACGGGACAGCGGTGACGGGACAGCGGTGACGGGACAGCGGTGACGGGGCGGCGGTGACGCGACGGCGCGGGGCCGGCGGCGGGCTCATGAGCGGGGGCTGAGGAGCGTGGCCGGGCGGACCGCTCCCGCCCCGAACCGGGCCCCGGCCCGGTCGACGGCGGTGTCGGCCTCCCGCCAGCCGTAGGGGCGCTCCCCGAGGAGCAGCTGGTGGTGGCGGCCGGCCGCGTCGGCGAGCCCCTCCAACCGCACACCCACCAGCCGGAGCCGCGCCCGCTGCAACCCCAGGGCGTCGAAGAGGTCCCGGGCCGTCCCGAAGACGTCACGGGTGACGTCGGTGTGCTCGGACAGGGTGCGCGAGCGGGTGATCGTGGTGAAGTCGGCGAAGCGCACCTTGAGCACCACCGTGCGACCGACCAGGCCCGCGGCCCGCGCCCGGGTGGCGGTGCGCTCGGCCAGGCGCAGCAGCTCCCGGTGCACGACGCGCGGGTCGTCGACGTCGCGGGAGAAGGTCTCCTCCGAGCCGATGCTGCGCTCGGCCGCTCCGCTGGAGGCCACCACCCGGCGTTCGTCACGGCCCCAGGCCAGGGCGTGCAGGTGCCGCCCGGTGGCCTCCCCGAGGGCGCGGCGCAGCGTGTGCTCGGGGACGTGGGCGATGTCGGCCACGGTCTGCAGCCCCAACCGCAGCAACGCCTCCTCGGTCCTGGCCCCCACCCCCCACATCGCCCCGACGGGCAGGGCGTGCAGGAAGGCCACGGTCTCGGCGTGCGGCACGACGAGCAGGCCGTCGGGCTTGGCCCCGCCGGAGGCCAGCTTGGCCACGAACTTGGTCGAGGCCACCCCCACCGAGCAGGTGATCCCCTGCTCGTCGGCGACCCGGTCGCGCACGAGCTGCGCGATCCGGGCCGGGGGGCCCAGACGTCGCACCGCGCCGGAGACGTCGAGGAACGCCTCGTCGAGGCTCAGCGGTTCGACGACGGGGGTGATCGAGCGGAACACCTCCATCACCCCGGCCGAGACCCGGGAGTAGTCGCCGTGGTGGGGGGTCAGCACCGTGGCCGACGGGCACAACCGGCGCGCCCGGCTCATCGGCATCGCCGCGTGCACCCCGCTGCGCCGCGCCTCGTAGGTGGCCGAGAGGACCACCCCGCGCGAGCCGCCCCCGACGATGACCGGGGTGCCCCGCAGCTCCGGGTACCGCAGCAGCTCGACCGAGGCGTAGAAGGCGTCCATGTCGACGTGCAGGACGTCGCACCCCTCGTCGTCCGCGTCGGGCCCCCAGTCCCCCACCCCGGGCCGCAGGGCCCGGCGGCTCACCGCACCCCCCGCGGGCCGGGACCGGTGGGGCGGTCGAGGGTGCGGTCGGAGGGACGGTCGGAGGTGTCGCCGTGCGGGGCGGGGTCAGCGGTGGGCGTGCAGGTGCAGCTGCCCGGCGACGCCGAGGAACTCCTCGTGCCGGGCGGCCGCCTCCTCCAGCGCGAGCAGCTGGGCCTGCTCGGCCTCGGAGGCCCCGCAGGCCGCGGGCACGAGGTCGGCGAAGATGCGGACCCCCTCGACCGCGGTGACGGTGAACCCGGCCGCGGCGGCCAGCCCGGTCGCACCCGCCCGGTCGAAGCGGCGGCGCAGCAGGTCGTGGTCGCCGCCGCGGTGCTCGGGGTCGGTGACGGTGCGCAGGGCCTGGGCCAGGTTGCCCGCGAGCGCCCGGGACAGCACCGTGCCCGACCACTGGGTGAGCAGCAGGCTGAGCCGGCCCCCGGGACGGAGCACGGCGTGGGCCGCGGCCAGGGCGGCCGCGGGGTCGTCGACGACCTCCAGGACCCCGTGGGCGAGGAGCAGGTCGGCGCCGGCCGCGGGCCACACCCCGGCCAGGTCGGCCGCGGCGGGACCGCCGGGGGCGAGGACGGCGGGGAGTTCGGCGGCGTCGCCCTGGACGGCGCGGATCCGGTCGCTGACCCCGGCCTCCCGGGCCCGGCGCTCCAGCGCGGCGAGGGCGTCGGGGCTGGGGTCGACCACGACCACGAGGTGCCCGAGCTCGGCGACCCGCACGGCGAGACCACCCGTCCCGCCCCCGAGGTCGACGACGGTCTGCGGCCCGGGGCCCCCGGCGTCCAGCAACCGCCGGACACCGGCCCAGAGCGCGGTCGAGGTGCGGGATCGGGAGCGTTCCTTGGCCACGAACCCCACCCTAGGCCGTGCCCCCCCTCGGTCCGGGGAGCGCACGACGGGCGGGGACGGGTGCGGGTGCCCGGGCGGGCGGGTGGACGGGGGGCTCCGGCCCGCCGCGACCCGGTCACCATCCCGAGCTCCCCTGGCTGGAGTGCCAGAGCTTGCGGCCGGCCCGCGCCGACCCCGTCGCGTCCCGCTCGCCCCGGTCGAGGTCAGGGGTCGCGCGGTGCTCCGGGAGGCGGGCCGAGGCGTGGGCCGCGGCCCGCGAGGACCCTCGGGTGTCGCGGGTGTCCTCCCCCGCCGGCCGCAGGTCGGCGTAGGGCGACTGCCGGAACCCGCTGGCGTGCACCAGGACCCGACGTGCCCCCATCCCCCCGGCCCGGGACGGTTCCATCACCGGGCGCGAGGATCGGCTGGCCGCGGCCCCGGTGGCCGCCGCCTCCAGCGCCGCGGCCCGGGCCGGGCCGTCGAAGGTGATCTGCGGGGCGGCGGCGATCTCGGCGCGCACGGCCGCGATCCCCCCCTCCAGCCAGGTCTCGTGCAGCGCGGGCAGCTCCCAGGCCCCGGTCGCCCGCAACGAGACGCCGCGCGGCCCGGTCCGGCGCAGCACCCCGCGGACCAGCAGCAGCCAGGAGTGGAAGACGGTCGCGGCGTAGGGCCCCTGGGCGTCCTCGAAGAAGGTGGCATCGACCGGACCGGTGGTGTCGTCGAGCGTGAGGAAGACGACGCGGCGCCCGGAGCGCACGGGCGGGGTCTGGGTGGCGACCTTGACCCCGCCGATGAGCAGTTCCGTCCCGCTGCGCCGACGCAGCAGGTGCCGGGCGGGGACGGCGTCCAGCTCCCGCAGCAGGGGCAGGTAGGCCTCGACCACGTGGCTGCTGGCGTCGAGCCCGAGCACGTCGAGCTCGGCCCGGACCCGCTCGGCGGTGCTCATCTCGGGCAGGCCCGACGGGCCGGCGTCCTCGGGGGCGCCCAGGTCGAGGGCCAGCTGGACCCCGTCCCCGGCCGGGTCGGGGACCGCCCGGGCGGCCTGCGACTGCCGGGCGGCGGCGGTCCGGACGTCGGTGCCCCCGACGGTGCCGGTCCCGACGGTGCCGGTCCCGACGGGTCCGCGGACCGGGAGGTCCCCGGGGTGCGGGGTCCGTCCGCCCCGGTGCGGGGCGCGGGGAGCGAGCGCGGTCCGGGTCCACCGGTCCAGCTCGGCCACCTGCAGGAGCAGGTCGCGGCGGGTGGTCCGACCCCGCCGGTGGACCTCACCGCGCCCGGAACGGGCGGACAGCCCGTGCACCGCGTCGAGGGCGCCGGTGAGCACGAGCCGCTCGGCGACCGGACGGGAGGGGCGGGCCCGGTGCCAGAGGTCGGACAGCGAGGAGTAGGGCTGGCCGGCGACGACGCGGGCGACCTCCGCCTCGCTGATCCCCTTCACCTCGGAGAGGGCCAACCGGATCCCGTAACCGGTGCCGTCGGCGACGCCGTCGCCGAGACCTTCGGGGTTGCGGTGCGCCCCGGTGTCGACCGGGTCGACCTTCTCGACGCGGTAGGTGTCGGTGGAGGCGTTGACGTCCAGACCGAGGACGGCGATCCCCAGGTTGCGGGCGTCGTCGAGGATCAGGCGTTTGGGGTACATGCCCGGGTCGTGGGTGAGCACGCCGGCCAGGAACGCCGCGGGGTGGTGGGTCTTGAGCCAGGCCGACTGGTAGGTCGGCAAGGCGAACGCGGCCGCGTGGGCCTTGCAGAAACCGAAGGAGGCGAACGCCTTCAGCACCTCCCAGATCCGTTCCACGGTGGCCTCGGGGTACCCGTGCTCGAGGGCCCGGGCCCGGAACTGCGGTTCCAGCTCCGCCTGTCCCGCCCGGGTCCCCAGGTGCCGGCGGTACTCGTCGGAGAGGGCGAGGTCGTGACCGGTGGTGGCCTGGATGAGTTCGATGACCTGCTCGTGGAAGACCACCACGCCGTAGGTCTGCTCCAGGACCGGGCGCAGCCGTTCGTCGAGGTACTCCGGGTGCGACCACCCCTGCCGGGCCTGCAGGAAGGGGGTGACCATGTCCGACTTCACCGGCCCGGGCCGGAACAGGGAGATGTCGATCACGATGTCGGCGAAGGTGCGCGGCGCGAACTTGCCGACGAGTTCGCGCTGCCCCGGGGACTCGATCTGGAAGCAGCCGAGGGTGCGGGCGGACTGCACCAGCGTGTACGTGGCCGGGTCGTCCAGGGGGACCTGGGAGCGGTCGTCGACGTCGACCTCCACCCCGTCGACCCGACGGATCTCGGCCTCGGCGTAGGCCATCGCGGACTGCATCCGGATCCCCAGGACGTCGAGCTTGAGCAGACCGAGGTCCTCCACGTCGTCCTTGTCGAACTGGCTCATGGGGAATCCCTTCCAGCTGGCCTCCACCGGGGTGCGGTGCAGCAGGTCGGGGTTGGACAGCACGACCCCGCAGGGGTGCAGGGCGATGTGGCGGGGCAGGCCGTCGAGCCGTTCCACGAGGTCGAACAGCACGCCCAGGCGGGCCTCGCCCAACCCGCTGCGCCGCAGCTCAGGCAGTTCCTGCACCGCCGAGCGCGCGTCGCGGGCCCGCAGGTGCGGGAAGGCCTTGGCGATCGCGTCGATCTCGACGGGGGGCAGGCCCAGGGCGGCACCGACGTCGCGCACGGCGTGGCGGACCCGGTAGGTGTCCATCATCGAGACGCAGGTGACCCGTTCCCCGCCGAAACGCCCGAGGATCGCCTCGTAGACCTCCTCACGGCGGGCGGCCTCGACGTCGAGGTCGATGTCGGGCAGCTGACCGCGTCGGGGGTTGAGGAACCGTTCCATGAGCAGGCCGTGCTCGAGGGGTTCCACCCCGGAGATCCCGAGCAGGTGGTTGACGACGCTGCCGGCCCCCGAACCCCGGGCCGCGACCCGGACCCCGAGGTCGTCCCGGACGAGGTCGCAGACGTCGGCGACGGTGAGGAAGTAGGTCGCGAAACCCACGGTCGCGATGATGTCGAGCTCGGCGTCGAGACGCCGGAGGACCTTGGCCCGCAACCGTTCCCCGGCCCCGGAGTAGCACCGTCCCACCCCGGCCGCGGCCCGGGCGCGCAGCACCGCGTCGGCGTCCTGCCCCGGGGTCAGCCCCAGCACCGCGGGGTCGGGCAGGTGGTGGGCCCCCATGCCCAGGTCGGCGACCGGGTCGAGGCGGGCCCGCTCGGCCAGGGTCGTGGTGGCCCCGAGCAGGTCCGCGGCCAGGCCGGCGGCGCCGGCCGGGTCGGCGGCCGCGGCGACCTCGAGGGCGGTCGCGGCCAGCTCGGTCCCGGGCAGCAGGTACCCGCGGCCGGTGACCCGGTCGAGGTGACGAGAGTCCAGCGGCACCAGGCGCCGGATCGCGTCGAGCAGGTCGCTGGTGGGGGCGTCACCCGGTCCGGCCCCGCGCACCGCCTCGGTGAGCACCGCGGGGACACCGCACTCGCGGGCCAGCAGGAGCATCCGGGCGGCCTGGTCGAGGCTCCCCGGACGCTGCCGCGGGGAGTGGTGGCAGACGATCTCGACGTGCAGGGACCCCGGGGGCAGGACGTCGTACCAGTGCCGGAGGACCCGGCGGGCCAGGTCGTCGCGGCGGGCCAGCACCGCCCGTCCGACCTCGGAGTCCGGCCCGAGCAGCACTGCGAGGGCCGCCCCGCCCCCGGGGGCGGACGCGTGCCGGGCGATCAGCGACGACCGGGTGAGCGGGGTTCCGCGTTCCCCGGCGAGGTGGGTCGCGCTGACCAGTCCGCACAGCGCCGCCCAGCCGGCCCCGGCCCCGGGCCGGGCCGGACCGGCGTCACCGAGGGCGAGCAGGAGGGTCCGGGGATGACGGGGTTCGGTGGCGGCCCCCCCGCGGACCGGGCCGCGGCGGGGCGCGGGGACGACGCCGGGGTCGGCCCACCCGGGCAGCCCGGCCGCCAGCCCGCTGGGGGCGGTGGCGAGGTCGACCCCGAGCACCGGGGCGATCCCGGCGTCGGTGCAGGCCCGGACGAACTTCACCGCGCCGTAGAGACCGTCGCGATCGGTGAGGGCGAGGGTGTCCATCCCCAGGTCCACGGCCCGGGCCACCAGAGCGGCCGGGGTGGAGGTGCCGTACCGCATCGAGTAACCGGAGGCGACGTGCAGGTGCGGGACCTGCGGGGACCGTGGTCGGCGCGTGGACGGGGCGGGCGGAGACGGGACGGCCGGAGATGGGACGGCTGGGAGCGGGACGGGCGGGGTGGACATGGCGGGGTCCTGTCGTCGGACGCGTCCGCGGGGAAGGACGGCGCGACGGTGGATCTGGCTGCTGGGATCTGGCTGCTGGGATCTGGCTGCTGCGGTCTGGCTGCTGCGGTCTGGCTGCTGCGGTCTGGCTGCTGCGGTCTGGCTGCTGCGGTCTGGCTGCTGCGGTCTGACTGCTGCGGTCTGGCTGCTGCGCATCTGGCGAGGGGCCGGGCAGCCGGGCCGGACGACGCCCGGGGCGTCGGGACGGGACGGCGGGTCAGCTCGCCAGGGGGATGCGCCGGGTGAGGCCGAGGGCGGCCTCGACGGCGTGGTGGAACCGGCGGGCGTGCCCGAGGAGTTCGGTGGCACCCTGCTCGTCCACCACCGCCCGGCCGGCCTCGAGAGCGGCGCGGCGCGCGGCGGTGGCGGCGAAGACGGGGGCCCAGCCACCCAGCTCGGGATGGACGAGGGGCAGCATCTCCCAGACGCTGCGCGGGCCCGCCCGGCGACGACCGGCGGGACGGCCGTGCACGGCGACGACCGCGGCCGCGGCCCGGAGCGCGGCGAGGTGGGCGTGGACGTACCGCCCGGCCGCGTCCTCGGCCGTGACGGCGGCGCGCAGCTCGGCCTCGGACCGTTCCAGCAGGTCCAGGGCGGTCGGGGTCAACGAGGGGCGGGGCGGACTCTCCAGGGTCGGCACGACGGCTCCGTTCTCGATGGTCGTTCGTCGGTGTTCGTCGACGTCCTCGGACGTCGACGGTGCGGCCGATGTCCTCGGTGCCCCCGACGTCGTCAGTCGCTGACGCGCAGCAGCTGCCACGCGTTCTCCGTAGAGGTACCAGTCGCCTCCGACACGAACCCGGCGCCGGCCGGGGCGTCGGCGGGGGCACCGGCGGCGGCACCGGCGGGACCGGTCCGGGCGAGGACCGGGCGCGGGGCCGGGACCGGCCGGGCGAGGTCGTAGACGCCGACGTCGGCGTGCCGACCGGCCCGGGCCTCCACCCGCCAGACCTCGCGCTCGAGGTCGCCGATCTCGAGCACGGAACGGGGCGCGGGCGGGGCCAGGGTGGCGATGTCGCGGGGTCCGTCCCGCCGGGGGCCCCCGCGCGAACCCCCGCGCGAGGGACCGTCGCCGTGCACGGCCGCGACCGCCGCGTGCTCCCACCAGGCGCTGCGTTCGCGCCAGTGCTCCAGCACGGCCTGCACGACGTAGAGCCGACGCCGCCAGATGAACTGCACCGGGGCGGGACCGCCACGGTCCCCACCCTCCCAGCGCACGTGGACCGGTTCCGAGAACCGCCGCATCGTTCCGTCCCCCTTCGTTCCTCGACGAACGCTCACCGACCATGTCCCGGCCGCCGATCGGGCCGGTGCGGTGGACCGGGGGAAGACGGTCCGGACGGCACGTCCGCACCCGGGCGGGGGGAGCTTCCCCTCTCCCTCCGACCGGGCGGCGGACGGCCTCTGCGTTCGAACAGAAGTTCGAACACACATCGAAGGTACACCACCTCGCCCGATCGCGGTCAACGATGCGAGGCCCCCTGTGGACGGCGCCGACGACCCGTCCCACCCCGCGTCCAGCCCCCGCATCGCTCCCCGGACCGGCCCCCGACCGAGCTCTTCCCGCCCGGCCCCGACCCGTCCGGGGGAACAGCAGGACGGGGCCGCGCACCGGGATCTACGCTCGGTCGATGGAGCCTCTCCCCGTCCCGGCCGGGCCCGGCTCCCCCGCCGCCGCCGTCACGCCCGCCGGGGCGAGCACCGAACTGCTCGTGGTGTCCCCGGACCTGTCGGGACCGGCCTGCGGAGCCGGGGAGGACCTGCGGGCCGGGGACGTGGTCGCGGTGGTCACCTCCGCCCGCCACCCGTTGCTGCCGAGCGTGCTGGCCGCGGTCCTCGGCGTGAACGAGCTGCTGCCCGCCGGCCCCGAGGTGCACCGCCTCCTGGCCGACCTGGCCGATCGGGCCGCGGAGACCGGTGAGACCGTCCCGCTGGGGCTGCCACCGGGCATCGCGACGTTCGTCGACGTCGCCCTGGCCCCCGTCGGCACCGTGCGGGTGCGCGGTCTCGTCGCCCCCGGCGGGGACCCGGCCGACGCCGTGGCGCTGGACACCCGCTACGACGAGCTGCTCCGCCTGACCGGAGGTCATCCCGTCGAGCTCGGGTGAACGACGGGTGACCGCGAGGTGGACCGCCCGTATCGTGGAGGGATGCCCGTCGCCTCCTCCGCGCTGCACGACGCCCCGACCCGGGCCGTCCCTCCGGCACGGCCATCCGCGGACGACGCGACGCACCCCGGCCCGGACCGGCCCGAGGTGGAGCTCCGGCACGGTTTCGCCTGCCGCCACGTCGGGACCGCCGGGCCCGCCGCGCCGCTGCTGGTGCTGGTGCACGGTCTGGGCGGGGCCTCGCACGCGTGGGCCCCGGTGCTCGAGGAGCTGGCCGCCGGGCACCGCCTGCTGCTGGTCGACCTGCCCGGCCACGGCCGTTCCCCGGCCGCCGCGGGTGCCGCGGAGATGGCCCCCGCCCGGTTGGGGGCACGGTTGGCGCAGCTGTGCCGCGACCTCGGCGAGGACGTCCACCTGGTCGGGCACTCCCTCGGCGGCTGGGTGGTGCTGGAGGCCGCCGCGGCCGACGGGACGGACGGGTCGGACGGGGACGAGGGCGTGGTGCGCAGCGTCACCGCGCTGACCCCGGCCGGGCTCTGGTACCGGCCCCGCCCCCGCCCGCCGCTGCTGCCCACCGGCC
The DNA here is from genome assembly GCF_042433995.1 of Kineococcus gynurae. Lineage (NCBI taxonomy): Bacteria > Bacillati > Actinomycetota > Actinomycetes > Kineosporiales > Kineosporiaceae > Kineococcus > Kineococcus gynurae. Next base: position 1,112,043 of record NZ_JBHLUI010000008.1, on the reverse strand, counting down.
AGCGCCTGGCCCGGGCCTCCGCGCGGTTGCCGGACTGGGTCACCGCCTCCGCCCCGGTCCGGCTGCTGGGGTTCGCGACCACGAGCGCCGCCCCGCTGGCGCTGCCGTTGCCGCTGCTGCGCGACGCGGTCGAGGCCATCGCCACCGCGACGGGGTACGCCGACGCCAACACCGCCATCGCGACCGGGTCCTTCACCCGGGCCGCCGACGTGACCTGCCCGGTCACGCTGGTGAGCGCCGACCGCGACGTCGTCATCCCCCGCGCCTACCTGCGCCCCGAGCTGGCCCCGCGCCAGACCCGCTTCGAACGGCTGCGCCGGTGCGGGCACGTCCCGGCCTGGGACCGCCCGGCGGACTGCCTGCGCATCATCACCGCGACCGTCCGCAGCGCCCGCCTGCGCGACGCCCGCCGGCGCGACGCCCGCCTCCGCGCGGCGGTCCGACCGCAGGCCTCGTAGGGTCGCGGGCGATGACCCGCCCCCACGGACCCCGGTCCGGCGAACGCCACGTCCCCGGACGTCCGGACCCCCGACGTCCGGCCACCGAGCGCCCCGGCCCCGAACGGCCCGCCTGCGTCAGCGTGCACGTCTGGACCGTCCCGACCCGCGCGGTCGGCGCGGCCCTGGGACGGATGGCGCTGGACCGGGTCCGGCTGACCCGCACCCCCGGGGCCCGCTTCGCCAAGCTCCTCGGCACCGGCGACGGCCGCACCTTCACGGTGCGCGACGCCGATCTGCGCCGCTGGGCGCTGCTGGTCGCCTGGAGCTCGACGGAGGCCGCGGACGCCTTCGCCGGTTCGGCCGTGCTGCGCGACTGGGACCGTTCCGCCGAGCACCGCACGGTGCTGCGCCTGGCCCCGCTGACCAGCCGGGGGCGCTGGTCAGGACGGGAGCCGTTCGGCCCGAGCGACCCGGCCGCCGCCCGCGCCCACACCGGTCCGGTCGCCTCGATCACCCGCGCCCGCCTGCGCATGCACCGCGCCCCCTCGTTCTGGCGGGCGGTCCCCCCCGTCTCCAGCGACCTGAACACCGTCCCGGGTCTGCGCTACGCCACCGGCATCGGGGAGGCTCCGGTCGGTCTGCAGGGAACCCTGTCGGTGTGGGACTCGACCCAGGCGCTGACCGGCTTCGCCCACCGTCGCCGACCCCATCTCGACGTGATGAACCGCACGCCCGAGGAGAACTGGTACGTCGAGGAGCTGTTCGCCCGCTTCGCGGTGCTCTCCGCCGAGGGTCTCGACCCCGCCTGACCCGCCCGATCCCCGGGGTCGCGACACCCTCGACGGGCCGTGTCGGAGGCGGTCCCTAGGGTTGGCACCGTGCTCCCCCGTCCCTCGCGCGGTCCCGCGCGACCGCCGGCGCGCCGGTTCCCGCGCAGCCTCCCGGGCCTGCTCACCGGCGCCGCCGTACTGGGTCAGATCGCCCACCCGTTGCTGCGCGGGGAGAACCTGCGCCGGGCCACGATCGGTTCGGTCGGGGTCTTCTGCGCCGCCGCCCTGGCCGACACCGCCCGCCGCCACGGTCCGGGCGCGGCGGCCCGCACGCTGGTCGTCGCGGGCGGGGTCGGGCTGCTGGCCGAGGTCGTCGGGACCCGCACCGGTCGTCCCTTCGGCCGCTACCGCTACGCCGGGACCCTGGGCCCGCAGGTCCTCGACGTCCCGGTCGTCGTCCCCCTGGCCTGGACGATGATGGCCGCTCCCGCGCTGCAGCTCGGCCGCACGCTGGCCCCGACCGGTCGCTGGCACTCCCCGGTCGCGGTGGGCGCGGCCGCCTGGACGCTGGCCACCTGGGACCTGTTCCTGGACCCGCAGATGACGGCCGCCGGGCACTGGGCCTTCGCCGAGCCCGACCCGCACCTGCCCGGGGTCCCGGGCATCCCGCTCAGCAACTACGCGGGGTGGGTGCTGACCTCCCTCCTGCTGTGCGCCGGTCTGCACCGGGCGGTGCCCGCCGCCCAGCCCGCCGGCTCCCGACCGGCGGCGCAGGCGGTGCCGGGCTGGCTGCTCGGGTGGACGTGGCTGGGTTCCACGCTCGCCAACGCGGCCTTCTTCGGCCGTCCCCGGGTGGCCGGCTACGGCGGGGTCGCGATGGGGCTCACGGTCGGCCCCTACCTGGCCCGGATCCGGCGGTCCGCGTGAGGGGCGTGAGGGGGACGAGGGGGACCGCGCGACGGGTCGTCGCGGGACGGTCCCCGGGCCGCCCGGCCCCGTTGGTCTGGGTCGGGTCGACGGCCGCCGTGGCCCTGACCACCCACTCCCTGCTCAACCTGCGCGCGCTGGCCCGTCCGGCGCTGGAACCGCCCCCTGTGCGGGAGAAGGTGAGCGTGCTCGTCCCGGCCCGCGACGAGGCGGCCCGGCTCACCGAGTGCCTCGAGAGCCTGCTCGACCAGGTCGACGTGGCCGACTACGAGGTGCTCGTCCTCGACGACGCCTCGACCGACGCGACGGCCGCCATCGCCCGGGGGGTCGCCGCCCGCGACGGGCGCGTCCGGGTGCTCGGCGGTGACGGTCCCCCGCCCGGCTGGCTGGGCAAGCCGCACGCCTGCGCGCAGCTGGCCGACGCGGCGGACGGGGCGGTCTACGTCTTCGTCGACGCCGACGTCCGCCTCGCCCCGCACGCGCTGGCCGCGGGGATCGACCTGCTGCGCCGGCAGGGGCTGGACCTGGTCAGTCCCTACCCCCGCCAGCTCAGCCGCACCTGGGCCGAGCGGCTGGTGCAGCCGCTGCTGCAGTGGTCCTGGGTCACGACGCTTCCGCTGCGCCGGGCGGCGACCTCGTCGCGGCCCTCGCTCTCGGCGGCCAACGGGCAGTTCCTGATCGTGGACGCCGCCGCCTACGACCGGGCCGGGGGGCACGCCGCCGTCCGGACCGAGGTCCTGGAGGACCTGGCCCTCCTGCGGGCGGTCAAGCGCAGCGGGGGCAGCGGCGGTGTGGCCGACGGCACCGAGCTCGCCACCTGCCGCATGTACGAGAACTTCGCCGAGCTGCGGGCCGGGTACGCCAAGTCGCTGCACACCGCGTTCGGGCCGGCTCCCGCCGCGGTCGCGGTGGCCGCCGGGCTGGCCGTCACCTACGTCGTGCCGGCCGTCGCCGCCCTCGGGGGGTCCCGGGTCGGTCTGCTCGGGTACGCGGCCGGGGTCGTCGGGCGTTACGCCGTCGCCGAACGGACCCAGGCCCGCTCCCTGCCGGACTCCTTGGCCCATCCGCTCTCCATCGCGCTGCTCCTGGCGTTGCTGGCCGACTCCTGGCGCGGGCGAGGACGGCACCGGTGGAAGGGACGGGCGCTCACGTGAGCCGGGTCGTGGTCGTCGGGGCGGGGCTCGGCGGGTTGTCGGCCGCCGTCCGGCTGCGCGCCGGCGGGCACGAGGTCGTCCTGCTGGAGCAGGCCGCCGAGGTCGGCGGCAAGCTGGGCTGGTTCTCCCGCGACGGGTTCTCCTTCGACACCGGCCCCTCCCTGCTGACCCTGCCCGCGGTGCAGCGCGACCTCTTCCTGAAGAGCGGTGCCCCGCTGGAGTCGGTGCTCGACGTGGTGAAGCTGGACCCGCTGGCGCACTACCGCTTCCCCGACGGGGTCGAGCTGGACCTGCCCGGTGACGGACTGCCCGCGGTCGCGGCCGCGCTCGACGACGCGCTCGGCCCCGGCCGGGGTGAGCAGTGGACCACGTTCCTGCGCCGCGCCTCGGCGATCTGGGACGTCTCGCGCGGACCGTTCCTGGAGTCGGCGCTGGAGGGCCGGCGGACCCTGCTCGCCCTGGCCCGGGACACCTCGGCCATCCGGACCGTCGCCCCGTGGGCGAGCCTGCGCACCCTGGGGCGGCGCTACCTCACCGACCCGCGCCTGCGGATGATGCTGGACCGCTACGCCACCTACTCGGGCTCGCACCCGGGGCGCGCCCCCGCGGCGCTGGCCACCGTCCCGTTCGTGGAGCAGGCCTTCGGCGGGTGGTACGTCCGCGGTGGGCTGCGGCAGCTGGCGCTGGCCGTCGCCGACCGGGCCCGCGAGCTCGGGGTCACGGTGCGCACCGGGGCCGACGTCGTCGCGATCGAGACCGAGGGGGCGCGCGTCGACGGGGTGCGACTGGCCGACGGGGAACGGCTGCGGGCCGACGTCGTGGTCTCCGGGGTCGACGCCGCCCACCTCTACCGCCGGCTGCTCCCCCGACCCCGGTTGGCCCCGACCGCCCGGCGCCGCTCGTCCTCGGGGTTCGTGCTGCTGCTCGCCCTGTCCGGGCGCACCCCGGGGCTGCGCCACCACACGGTCTGCTTCCCCGACGACTACGACGCCGAGTTCGACGACCTGTCCGCGGGGCGTCCCGTGGCCGACCCCACGATCTACGTGTCGGCCCCGGACGATCCGGCGTTGCGTCCGGACGAGGACAGCGAGGCCTGGTTCGTCCTGGTGAACGCACCCGTGCACGACCCGGGGGGTCGCCCCCCGGGCGGGACGGACTGGCGGGCACCGGGTCTGGCCGAGGACTACGCCCGACGGGTGCTGGACGTCATGGCCGCCCGCGGGCTGGACGTCCGGGACCGGTTGCGCTGGTACGAGATCCGCACCCCGGCCGACCTCGCCGAGCAGACCCGCAGCGACGGCGGGGCCATCTACGGCAGCTCCAGCGACGGGGCCCGCTCGGCCTTCCTGCGCCCGGCCAACCGGTCCCCGGTCCCCGGGTTGTTCCTGGTGGGGGGCAGCGCGCACCCGGGCGGCGGACTGCCGCTGGTCGGGCTCTCGGCCTCGATCGTGGCGGACCTGATCGGACCCGCCTGAGCCGACCCGCCCGAGCCGACCCGCCTGATCCGACCCGGCGGAGCCGACCCGGCGGAGCCTGACCCTGCCGGTTCCGGGCGACGGCGCCGCAGGGGCCGACAGGAGGTCCCCCGGCGCGGGAGGCGTCAGGCCCGCGCCGAGGCCCGGTCGGCGGCGTCCTCCGCGCGCAGCCGCCGACCGAGCGTCAGGCCCAGCTGGAGCACGGCGACCGCACCGAGCCCGGCCCAGATCCCCGCCCCGAGCAGCCCCCAGGGCAGGTCCGGGCCGATCACGACGGCGATCGGGAACGCGGCCGCGATCGCGAGCCGGACGGGGCGTTCGGCGACCGTGACCACGCCGACCTCGGCCAGGCCCAGGCCGCCGGCCCGGGCCCGGGCGTACTCTTGGAGCTGGGCGAGCCCGACCGCGACCAGGACCACCCAGGCCGGGGCGCCGACCCCCCAGAGCACCGCCGCGCAGGCGAGGTCGCCGATCCGGTCGCCCACGGCGTCGAGCAGGGCGCCGGAGCGGCTCACGCGGTCGCGCAGGACCGCGACCGCCCCGTCGAGGTTGTCCAGGACACCCCCCACGGCGACGAGCACCCCGGCCAGGGCCGGCCGCGACGGGGCCAGCAGCGCGGCCGCGACGAGCAGGGCGACCCCGGCCAGCGTGACCAGGGCCGGGGGCGTCCCGACCCGGACCAGGGGGCGGGCCAGGGCGTGGACCCCACCCAGCCAGCCCCGCACCAGCCCGCGCGGTTCGGGAGCCCCGTGCAGGGCGGCCCACCGGCGCAGGTACTCGGCACGGTCGGGAACCCCAGCGCGTGGTCCGGGCGGGCCGGGGCGTCCGGGCCGCCGGGCGGGGGTGGGGGTCACCCGCGCAGGCTACGGCGAGACACCGCGCCGACCCCGGCGCGGGGCGGGCCCGTCCGCCACCGTCGCCGGCCAGCCACCGCCGCGGCGCGGCACGGCGGCACGGCGGCACGGGCAGCGCGGCACGGGTCCGTGACGGGCCGGTGACGCGCCGGTGAGCAGGACGTGAGCATCCCCACACGGGTCGGACCCGGATCGCCCGGCGGAGCGGTGGCTCGACGATCGGGGCCCACCTAGAGTGCGGCTGTGCCAGCCTTCCCCCCGTCCGCCCCCACCGCCGAGGACGGTCTCGCCGTCTTCACCGGTGCCGGCGACCTCACCGCCCGACTGCGGCAGGACGTCCAGTCGGAACTGACCCGCTTCCTCGCCCGCCAGCGCGCCGTGCTGGCCGAGGTGAGCCCGGAGACGGGACCGATGCTCGACGCGGTCGAGTCGTTGCTCTCGGGCGGCAAACGGCTGCGCCCGGCGTTCTGCTTCTGGGGCTTCCTCGGCGCCGGGGGCCTGCCCGGGCCGGAGATCACGACGGCCGCCGCCGCGCTGGAGCTGTTCCAGGCCGCGGCGCTGCTGCACGACGACGTGATGGACGACTCCGACACCCGTCGCGGTCTGCCGGCGGCGCACCGTCGGTTCGCGGCCCTACACGCCGAGCTGAGGTGGAGCGGGTCGGCGGAGCGGTTCGGGCTGGCCGGCGCGATCCTGGCCGGCGACCTGTGCCTGTCCTGGAGCGACGAGATGTTCGTGGCGAGCGGCTTCGACGAGCCCGCCCTGGCCCGCGGTCGGGCGGTGTTCTCGACCATGCGGACCCAGCTCATGGGAGGGCAGTACCTCGACATGCTCGAGCAGGCCTCGTCCGCGCTGCGCGGTCGCGAGGGCGCGGTCGAACGCGCCCGCCGGGTCGTGCGGTTCAAGTCGGCGAAGTACTCGGTGGAGCACCCGTTGCTGCTGGGCGCCGCCCTGGCCGGGGCTCCCGCCGCCCTGCAGGAGACCTACACGCGGTTCGGGCTGGCCCTGGGTGAGGCCTTCCAGCTGCGCGACGACGTCCTGGGCGTCTTCGGTGACCCGGGCCAGACCGGCAAGCCCGCCGGGGACGACCTGCGCGAGGGCAAGCGCACGGTGCTCGTGGCCCTCGCGCTGGCCGCGGCCGACCCGGCCCAGGTCGAGCTGGTCGAGTCCCGCCTCGGCGACCCGCAGCTCGACGCCGAGGGCGTCGTGGCCCTGCAGACCGTGCTCACCGACACCGGCGCCGTGGCGGGGGTGGAACGCCTCATCGACGACCTGGTCGAGGAGGCGTGCACCGCCCTGGAGAAGTCCAGCCTCGACGAGACCGCGCGGACCGCGCTGAACACGCTCGTCGTCGCGGCCACGGCGCGGCTGTCGTGAGCCGGTTCGGGCGGGCCCTGGACCTGCTGCCGGGACGGGTGCGGCACGTCGAGGGACCGAGCGACGAGGTCGTCGTCGTCGGCGCCGGCCTGGCCGGGCTCTCGGCGGCCATGCGGTTGGCCGGGGCGGGGCGCAGCGTCACCGTGCTGGAGCGCGAACCCCTCCCGGGCGGGCGCGCCGGACTGATCGTGTCCGGGGCCGAGGGCGGGGGCGAGTACCGCTTCGACACCGGTCCCACCGTCCTGACCATGCCGGACCTCATCGCCGACTGCTTCGACGCGGTCGGGGAGGACATGCACGACTGGCTGGACCTCGAACCGGTCGACCCGCTCTACCGGGGCCGCTTCGCCGACGGGTCCTCGCTGGACATCAGCGCCGACGTCGACGTGACCGCCGAGAACATCGCCGCGCTGGCCGGGTCCGGCGAGGCGGAGGGGTACCGCCGGTTCGTCGAGCACGTCGGTCGGCTCTACCGCTACGAGATCCGCGACTTCATCGACTCCAACATCGACACCCCGTTGGACCTGGTCCGGCCGAACCTCGCCCGGCTCGTGGCCGCGGGCGGGTTCGGCAAGCTCGCGCCGCACGTCTCGCGGTACCTCCGAGACGAGCGGGTCCAGAAGATGTTCTCGTTCCAGTCGCTCTACGCGGGGCTCTCGCCCTACGACGCGCTGGCCCTGTACGCGGTCATCGCCTACATGGACTCCGTCGCCGGGGTGTTCTTCCCGCGCGGGGGCATGCACGCGCTGCCGACGGCGATGGCGGCGGCGGCCGAGAAGCACGGGGTGCGCTTCGAGTACGGCGCCGAGGTCGAGCGGGTGGAACGCACCGGCTCGCGTGCGACGGCCGTGGTCACCACCGACGGGCGCCGGTTCCCCGCCGACGCCGTGGTGCTGAATCCCGACCTCCCGGTGGCCCACCGCGACCTGCTGGGCCGCGACCCGTGGACCGTCCGGCGCCTCACCTACTCCCCCAGCTGCTACCTGATGCTGGCCGGATCGTCCTACGACGCACCGGATCCCGTGCACCACACCATCTCCTTCGGTAAGGCGTGGAAGGAGGTGTTCGCCGAACTCCTGGACGGGCGGGTGATGAGCGACCCCTCGGTCCTCATCTCACGCCCCACGGTGTCCGACCCCTCGCTCGCCCCGGACGGCAAGCACATCTACTACGTGCTGTTCCCGACCCCGGCGCTGTCGGCCGGGAACCGCCGGATCGACTGGGACCGGCTCGCCCCGCGCTACCGCGAGCACGTCCTCGAGGTGCTCGCCGAGCGGGGTTTCCCCGGCTTCGGCGACGCCATCGAGGTCGAGCACGTGACCACCCCGGCCGACTGGGAACGTCGTGGGATGGCCGACGGGGCGCCGTTCGCGTCGTCGCACTCGTTCCGCCAGACCGGACCGTTCCGGCCCGGGAACCTCTGGGGCGAGAACGTCGTGTTCACCGGCTCGGGCACGCAGCCGGGCGTCGGGGTCCCCATGGTCCTCATCTCCGGACGACTGGCCGCCGAACGGGTCACGGGCAAGGACCGGGCCTACACCTCCCGCGCCTGGCGCTGACCGCCGCACCGACCCCGCCCGGCCCCCGCCCGGACCGCGCCGGGGTCGGCCGGGGCCGGGCGGCTGGTCAGCGGTCCAGGTGCCGCTCGGCGGGCCCCGAGTACGCCGACAACGGGCGGATCAGGGAGTTCGCCGCCCGCTGCTCGCGGACGTGCGCGGTCCACCCGACCACCCGGGCCGCGACGAAGATCGGCGTGAACAGCGCCGTGTCGAACCCCATGAGGTGGTAGGCCGGGCCGGAGGGGTAGTCCAGGTTGGGCAGCACCGACGTGCGCCCGGCCACCGCCGCCTGCAGCTCGTCGTAGAGGGTGACGACGTCCTCGCGACCCGTGTCGGCGGCGAGACGCCGCAGGGCCGCCTCCATGCTCGGCACCCGGGAGTCGCCGGAGCGGTAGACCCGGTGGCCGAAACCCATGATCTTGTGGTGGGCGGCGAACTCGCGGTCCACCCAGGCCCGCGCCCGCTCCCCCGAACCCGGGCCGGGGCCGATCTCGGCGAACACGTCCCACACCTTCTCGTTCGCCCCGCCGTGCAGCGGCCCGGCCAGGGCGCCCACCGCCGCGGTGACCGCGGCGTGCAGGTCGGACAGGGTCGAGGTGACGACCCGGGCGGTGAAGGTCGAGGCGTTGAAGGAGTGCTCCGCGTAGAGGATCAGCGAGATCCGGAAGGCGTCGGCCACCGCCGCCGACGGGGTCTCGCCGAACGTCTGGTGCAGGAAGTCGGCCGCGTGGTCCAGGGCCGGGTCCGGGTCGACCGGGTCCTCCCCGCGGCGGCGGCGCTGGGTGAAGGCCACCACCGCGGGCAGCTGCGCGAACAGCCGTTCCGCCTTGCGCAGCTCGGCGGCGGGCGAGTCGTCGCCGGCGTCGGGGTCGAGGGTGCCGAGGACGCTGACCGCCGTCCGGACGACGGCCATCGGGTGGGCCGCGAGCGGGAGTTCCTCGACCACCCGACGGACCCGGTCGTCGAGGCGGCGGGCCGCGGCGGTGCGCTCGCGCAACCCGTCCAGCTCACCGGGGCCCGGGAGTTCTCCGTGCCACAGCAGCCAGGCGACCTCCTCGAAGGAGCAGTGCTCGGCCAGTTCCTGCACGGGGTAGCCGCGGTACAGCAACGAGTTCGTCGCGGGGTTCACCTTGGACACGGCGGTGGTGTCGGCCACCACCCCGGCGAGACCCCGATGCACCTCGGGTTCCTGGGGTTCGACGTTTCCTGCGGGGCTGGCCATCGGGACGCTCCTTCGCGGTCGGCGGCGGTTTTCGGGCTCTTCCTCGGCGGGCGCTCAGCCCGGCCGGTTCCCCTCCAGGGAGAACGTCCAGACGCCGGCGTCGAAGTCGCCGTAGGCCTCGTAGTCGAGCAGGTCGTAGAGCTCGGCGCGGGTCTGCATCCGCGGGACCTCCCCGGCCAGGGTTCCCTGCGCGGCCAACGCGTCCAGGGCCCGGTCGGCGGCCCCCATGGCCAGGCGCAGCAGGGACACCGGGTGGATCACGATGCGGACCCCGACGTCGCGCAGCTGCTCGTGGGTGAACAGGTCGCTGCGGCCGAACTCGGTCATGTTGGCCAGCACGGGGACGTCGACCGCCGCGACGACGCGGGCGAACTCGTCGAGATCGCTCATCGCCTCGGGGAACAGCGCGTCGGCCCCGGCGTCGACGAGCGCCTGCGACCGGCGCAGCGCGGCGTCGAACCCCTCGACCCCGCGGATGTCGGTGCGGGCGATCACGAGCAGGTTCGGGTCGTGCCGGGCGCGCACGGCCGCGGAGATCCGCTGCACCGCCGTGGCCTCGTCGACGACGCTCTTGCCCTCCAGGTGCCCGCACCGCTTCGGGTTCACCTGGTCCTCGACGTGCAGACCGGCGACACCGGCGTGCTCGAGCGTCTGCACCGTCCGCGCCAGGTTCAGCGGCTCGCCGAACCCGGTGTCGGCGTCGACGACCACCGGCAGGTCGGTCTGGGCGACGACGGCGGCGGTGCGGGCGGCGACCTCGGTGGCGGTGGTGAGGCCGATGTCGGGCAGGCCGAGATCGGCCGACAGGACCGCCCCGGACACGTAGACGCCCTCGAAGCCCTTGCGCTGGATCAGCTTCGCCGAGAGCGGGTTGAAGGCGCCGGGGAAGCGGAGCAGGTCCGTCCCGGCCAGCGCCGCCCGCAGGCGGACCCGTCGTTCGGCGGGCGTGACGGCGGAGGTCAGCATCTCAGAACAACCCCTCGGGTGCGGCGACGGAGGCGAGCAGGGCCTCGGGGGCGACGATCTGCAACCGGCGGACCGCGTCCGCGTCCAGGTCGGGCAGCCGGTGGGCGAGGTCGGTGAACCGGGCGACCTCCTCGGCCGCGAGGACGTCCTCGGCCAGGACCGCGAGTTTCCGGTCGTAGTCGGGTCGCGCGAAGGGTCGCGCCCCCTGCGGGTGCGCGTCGGCGACGGCGATCTCGGCCACGACCCGGCCGCCGTCGGTCAGCTCGATCTCGACCCGGCCCCCGAAGGCCCGGGCGGTCGGGTCCGGGTCGTGGTAGCGCCGCGTCCATCCCTCGTCCTCGGCCGTGGACACGGTGCGCCACAGCGCGACCGTGTCGGGACGGGCCGCCCGGTCGGGGGCGTAGGAGTTCACGTGGTGCCAGGTCCCGTCCTGCAGGGCGACGGTGAAGATGTAGGGCACCGAGTGGTCGAGGGTCTCCCGGCTGGCCCGCGGGTCGTACTTCTGCGGGTCGTTGGCGCCGGAGCCGATCACGTGGTGGGTGTGGTGGGACGTGTGCAGGACGACCGAGCGGATCGCCCCGGGTTCCCGCAGTTCCGGGTGCTCGACGTGCAACCGGCGGGCGAGGTCGATGATCGCCTGAGCCTGGTACTCCGCGGAGTGCTCCTTGGTGTAGGTGTCCAGGATCGCGCGGCGGGGTTCGCCGGGTTCGGGCAGCGGCACCGCGTAGCGCGCGCCGGGCCCGTCGAGCAGCCAGGCGATCACCCCGTCCTCGCCCTCCCAGATCGGCGCGGGCGACGTCTGCCCGCGCATCGCCCGGTCGACGGCCTCGATGGCGACCTTGCCCGCGAACGCCGGGGCGAACGCCTTCCACGTCGAGATGGCCCCCTTGCGGGACTGCCGGGTCGCGGTGGTGGTGTGCAGGGCCTGCCCGATCGCCTGGTGGACGGTCTCGCGGTCGAGGCCGAGCATCGCCCCGAGCCCGGCGGCGACGGCCGGGCCGAGGTGGGCCACGTGGTCGATCTTGTGCCGGTGCAGGCTGATCGCGCGGACGAGGTCGACCTGGACCTCGTAGGCGGTGACGATCCCGCGCAGCAGGGCGGCCCCGTCGCAGCCGCGGTGCTGGGCCACCGCGAGCAGGGCCGGGATCGAGTCGCCGGGGTGGGAGTAGTCGGCGGCCAGGAAGGTGTCGTGGAAGTCGAGCTCGCGCACCGCCACCCCCCCGGCCCAGGCCGCCCACTCCGGGGAGACCGGGGTGGCGGTGCCGACGACCGGGGCGCCGGCCCCGCCCCGCGAGGGCGGGTGGGCCAGCGCCTGGGCCCGGGCCGCGACGACCGGGGCCCGCAGCAGCGAGGCCGCGGCGACGGCGGCGTTGTCGACGACCCGGTTGCCGACCATCTCGGCCACCGCGGGTTCGACGAGCTGCTCCAGCGGGGCCGGGTCGGTGGCCAGCCCGGCCAGCGCCCAGGCCAGCTCCCCCTCCCGGGGAAGGTCCTCGTCGCTGCGGTGCACCCGCACCTCGTGGGTCTTCACGGTCTCCTCCTGGCGGTCTCGTGACGGTCCTCGGGCCGGCCCGGCAGCACGGCGAGGAAGTGCCGACGGCTGCGGTGCAGGTGGACGTGGGTGGCGTGGACGGCGAGCAGCTCGTCGCCGGCGGCGACCGCCTCGGCGATGAGCTGGTGCTCCCCGGCGGCCGCGACGAGACGGGCCGGGTCGTGGCGGGCCAGCCGGCGGATCCGGGCCAGGTGGGTCCGCACCCCGCCCAACGCGGCCACCAGGTGCGGGCTGCCGACCGCGGCGTCGACGGCGGCGTCGAAGTCGGCGACCAGGCGGTAGTAGCGGTCCAGCCGTTCCTCGGCGTCCTCGGGTGCCCCGTCGGGCCCCGTCGCCGCGAGCCGCGCGGGGGCGGCCGCGAACCCCTCGGCCAGGGCCGCGAAGACCCGGGGGTCACCGCGCCGTGCCGCCAACCGGGCGGCCTGCTCCTCCAGGGCCTCGCGCAGCTCGTAGAGCGCGGTCACGTCGGCCGGGCTGAGCGGGGCGACCACGAGGCCGCGACCGCCGACGGGGGCGGCCAGCCCCTCGCTGCTGAGCCGCAGGAACGCCTCCCGGACCGGGGTCCGCGAGACCCCCAGGCGCGCGGCCTGCTCCACCTCGGCCAGGACGGCCCCGGGGGGCAGGACGCCGTCGAGGACGTCGGTGCGCAACCGCTCGTAGGCCCGCTCGCTCGCGCGCACCCGACCTCCCCGTTGGACCGTCGTCGCGACCCGGCTGGGCCGTGAGCGCCCTACTGTATGCACAGCTTCCGCCAGGAGGCCAGGGAGGAGGTCGTGACGCCGGTTCTGCATGCACGGGGCCCCGGCTGTCGGTGATCAGTCGGGCGCGGCAGGATGACGCCCACGATGAGCACCCGTGACCTCGACGCCGCCGCCCGTACCGACGCCGCCCTCGCCGACCCGGCCCTGCGCGCCGCCTTCGAGGAGTGCCGACGGCTGCACGCCGCCCACGGCAAGACCTACTACCTGGCGACCCTGCTGCTGCCCGCGGAGAAGCGGCCCTACGTGTGGGCCCTCTACGGGTTCGCCCGCTACGCCGACGAGTTCGTGGACTCCCTCACCGACCCGGACCCGGCCGAGCTGGTCCGCTGGGGCGACACCTTCCTCGACGGGCTGCGTTCCGCCGACGGTCTCGACCCCCGCACCGACCCGGTCGGGGCGGCGATGGTCGCGACGATGCGGCGCTGGGACATCCCGATCGCGCACGTCGAGGCGTTCCTCGCCTCGATGCGGATGGACATCACCGAGACCGACTACGCCACCTACGCCGACCTGGAGCGCTACGTCTACGGCTCGGCCGCGGTCATCGGGTTGGAGATGTTGCCCATCCTGGAACCGGTCTCCCCCGCCGCCGTCCGCCCGGCCCAGGCGCTGGGCGAGGCCTTCCAGCTGTCCAACTTCATCCGCGACGTCGGCGAGGACCTCGACCGGGGCCGGGTCTACCTGCCGCTGGAGGACCTCGACCGCTTCGGCGTCACCAAGGACGACCTGCTCGCCGCCCGGCGCGGCGAGGGGATCCCCGAGAAGGTGAAGGACCTGCTGCGCTTCGAGATCGAGCGCACCCGCGTCCTCTACGACGAGGCCGTGCCCGGGCTGACGATGGTCCACCCCACCAGCCGGGACTGCCTGCGCACCGCCTACGAGCTGTACGGCGGGATCCTCGGCGCGGTCGAACGGGCCGACTACGACGTCTTCACGCAGCGGGTCACGGTCTCGATGCCGCGACGGCTGGCGGTCGCGCTGCCGGGACTGGCCCGGGCGCGGGCCGCCCGCACCGGGGAGCGGCGCTGGATCAGGGCGTCGGCGCCAACCCGCTGAGCGGCGTCGACGGCAGCCGCACCCAGCCCTCGCGACCGGCCCGCGCCCGGTGCTCCGGCGGGCAGGCGTGGGCCCGGCCGAGCGCGACCGCCCGGGCGGCGAGCGCGGCGAGGATCGCGTCGAAGGCGTTGTCGTCGGCCCGGGCCAGCGCGGCGGCCGCGGGCGGCAACCGCAGCCAGGGGGCGGCGGCGAGCAGCGCGGGCAGCAGGTCGGCGCGGACCAGCGACCCGGCCGACCCCTTGTACCCGCGGTGCGGCAGACCCCAAAGCTTGAGGCAGGCGGCCGGGTAGACCTCGACCACCCGTCCCTCGCCGCCGCGGTCGACGGATTCCCCCGCGGCGGCGAGGCCGGCCAGCAGCCCGGCGGCCCGGACGGCCGTGAGCCCGATCCGGTCGGTGGACACGCTCAACGGGGTGAGCCCCGTGCGGGCGTGGACGTCGCGGTCGGTCTCGCGCAGCGCGAGACGGCGGCGCAGCGCCCGGGACTCGGCCTCGGTCCCGGGGGCGGCGACCGCCCCGGTCGCGTGCGCGGTGACGAAGGCCAGGAACTCCTCGGGCCAGCCGATCGGGGAGTCCAGACCGAGCCGGTCCACGCGGCGGGCGACGTCGAGGATCGCCATGTCGCCGACCCCGAGGAGCAGCTCCTCGACCACGACCGTCCGCCCGCGCTCGACCAGGACGGCGAGCGCCGTGCGGACCGGCTCGGTAGCGAGGTCGACGCCCGCGACGACGGGGCGGGTCGGGCCCGCGCTCAGAAGGAGAGCGCCTGGGCCCGGCGTCGGACCTCGGTCTTGCGGTTCGCGGCGAGCGCCGCGATCGGCGTGCCGGGCAGCGTGTCGTCGGGGGTGAAGAGCCAGGCGATGGCCTCGGCGTCGGTGAAGCGGGAGTCGGCCAGGACGGAGAGGGTGCCGCGCAGGTGGTTCAGCGGACCCTCCGGCGTGCAGAACGCCGCCGGGATGCTGACGACCTTGCGCTCCCCGCGCCGGACGGCGACGAGCTGCCGCTCCTGCAGGAGCTGACGCACCGCGCGCAGCGGCAGGTTCATCAGTTCCGCGGCGTCGGGGACGGTCAACCACTCCCCGACCTGCTCGAGGTCGTCCCCCGCCTCGCCGGCGATCTCTGCTCTCAACGGTGCCACCACGCCTCCAGGGTAGGCGTTCCCGGGCCGGGCAGGGTCCGCGGTCAGGCGGCGGCGACCGCCTCGATCTCGACGAGCAGCCCGGGGGCGGCGAGGGCGGCGACGACCAGCAGGGTCGTGGCGGGCGGGTCCGCGGGCAGCGCCGCCGCGGCGGCCTCGGCGAACGGGCCGACGTGGGCGGGGTCGGTCAGGTAGACGCGGTACTGCACGACGTCGGCGACGCCCATCCCGCCGGCCTCCAGGACCGCCCGCACGCCGGCGGTGGCGAGCTGCGTCTGGGCGGTGATGCCGTCGCCGGGGACGCCGTGGGCGTCGACGCCGACCTGACCGGAGACGTGCAGCCACCGGGTGGCGCCGGTGACGGCCACGCCCTGCGCGTAGAACGGCGACGCATTCGTCGGGTCGGGCTCGACCCGGGCCCGGGCGAAGGGGGTCGGGCCGGCGGCGCCGGTCGGGTCGACGGGGTCGGTGGAGGTGCTCATGGCGGTGCCTTTCCTGGGCTGTGTCGGGGGCGGGGGCGGGGGCAGAACGGCACAGGGGGACCTTGTGCCCGTTCTCGGGCGCAGGGACCCCCCGTGCCGTCAGGGGGACGGGCGCAGCGTGCGGAGCCGGGTGAAGGTGGCGCGCACCGCGTCACGGTGGGCGTCGGTGAGCAGACCGGCCCGGGAGAGCACGAGCAGGCCCTGGTAGAGGAGGCCGAGCGCGGCCACCTCGGTCTCGACGTCGGCGCGGGCGGTGGTCGCGAGCTCGCGGACCAGGACCTCGCGGACGTGCCGGGCGACCAGGTCCATGCCGACCCGGGCCCCGCGGCCGGGCCCCTCGGCCCGCAGCTCGGTGGCGGTGTTGGTGACGAGGCAGCCGTGGCCGTCGGCCAGCGGCAGCTCGAACAGGGACAGGAGCAGCTGCTCCAGGTCCTCCAGCGCGGCGCCCGGACCGGCGTGCCGGTCCAGGCGCGGGGACACGAACGCGGTGACGTAGCGCTCGAGGGCGGCCGCGAAGAGCCCGGCCTTGTCCTCGAAGGCCCGGTAGAGGCTGCTCGGCCGCAGGCCGGTCGCCGCTTCGAGATCGGCGACCGAGGTCGCCGTGTACCCCTGACGTCGGAAGAGGTCCCAGGCCGCGTCGAGCACCTGGTCCTCGTCGAATGCGCGGGGTCGGGCCACGCCTCGATTGTGGAGCGATCGTTCCCGAATAGCAAGGGGCGATTCCCCGGCCCCGCCTCCCACACGAACGCCCGGTGATGTCACAGGCTGAGCCCAGCCGGTCGCGTCCGGCGATCACGACCGCGACCACGACCTCACGACGACACCCACGACGACACCCACGACGACGACGATGACCACGACGGAGGACCGAGCCGCCATGGCCGACGACACCACCCCTGCCACCGGTCGCGACGACGCCGACCCCGCCGTGGCCTCCGGCGACGGGTCGCGCTCCGCGCGCGGGTCCGACCCGACCACCCCGGTGAACCCGGCGGTCTCCGCCCGGGCCTCGCGGCTGCTGGCGGCCGCCCTCGTCGGCGCCGCGGCCCCCGCGGCGGTCGTCGGCGCCGCGGGCCCGGCCGCCGCGGCCCCGGGCACCAGCGTCACGGTCCGTGCCGGGGACACCGTCGGCGGGATCGCCGCCCGGACCGGCAGCTCGGTCGGCGCCATCGTCGAGGCCAACGGCCTCGGCCGCGACGCCCGGATCACCGCCGGGCAGACCCTGCAGGTCCCCGGCGACGCGCCGGCCCCCGCGCCGACCACGACGTACACCGTGCGTCCCGGGGACACGCTCTCCCACATCGCGGTGGCGACCGGCAGCACCGTCGGCGCCCTGCGCGACGCGAACGGGCTGCCCGCGAACGGGTTCATCCGGGCCGGCCAGGAGTTGACGGTCCCCGGCGGGGCCGGGGCGGGCACCCCGTCCGCCGCGACCCCCGACCGCGGTGCGACGTACACCGTCCGCGCCGGCGACACCCTCTCGGCCATCGCCGCGGCCCAGGGCACGACGGTCGCCGACCTGGTCCGGGCCAACGGGCTCGACGCCAGCTCGTTCATCGTCATCGGCCAGGAGCTCTCGCTGGGTCCCGGCGCCCGACCGCGCTCGGCGGCGCCCGCGCGGGGTCCGGCGACCGAGCAGGCCTCCTCGCTGCCCGCCGCGGTCGAGGCCAACCGCGAACGCCTGTCCCGCGGGTCGGTCCCCTCCCGCGCGCAGATGCAGGAGATCATCCGGCGCGAGGCCGTCCGCCTCGGCGTGGACCCCTCGCTCGCCCTGGCCATCGGCTACCAGGAGTCGGGCTTCAACATGCGGGTCGTCTCGCACGCCAACGCGATCGGGGCGATGCAGGTCATCCCCACCTCCGGCGAGTGGGCCTCGGACCTGCTGAACGAACCCGTCGACCTGTTCGACCCGCACGACAACGCCCGGGCCGGGGTCGCGATCCTGCGCACGCTGGTGGCCAACAACGCCCCCGACGTCGCGATCGCGTCCTACTACCAGGGGCAGGCCTCGGTCCGCTCGCGCGGCATGTACGACGACACCCGTCGCTACGTCGCCAACGTGCAGACCCTGCAGAACCGGTTCCGGTGATCGTCGGCCCCCCGGCGCGGGACGACCGCCCCCGCCCGAGCGCGACCTAGACTCTCCCAGCGTGAGCCCCTCCCCGTCGGACCCGCTCCTCGGGCGACGATTCGACGACCGCTACCGGGTGCTGTCCCGGATCGGCCGCGGTGGCATGGGGGTCGTCTACCGCGCCGAGGACGAGCGCCTCGACCGCGAGGTCGCCCTCAAGGTGCTGCGCGCCGACCTCGCCCACGAGCCCGAGGCCCGGCAGCGCTTCGTCCGCGAGGCCAAGTCCGCGGCCCGCCTCGCCCACCCCGGCATCGTCAGCGTCCTCGACCAGGGCAGCGACGAGCAGACCGAGACCGCCTACCTGGTCATGGAGCTGGTCGGGGGCCAGACGCTCAAGGACGTCATCGCCGAGCACGGCGCGCTCACCCCGCGCGAGACCCTCGACGTCGGCGAGGCGGTCTGCGACGCGCTGGCCGAGGCCCACCGCAAGGGCGTCCTGCACCGCGACGTGAAACCGGCCAACGTGCTGGTCGGTGACGACGGACGGGTCAAGGTCGCCGACTTCGGGCTGGCCCGCGCGGCGACCGCCGCCGGCAGCACCGCGGCGAGCGCCCACGAGCTCATGGGCACGGTCGAGTACCTGGCCCCGGAACGGGTCGCCCGCGGGGTGGCCGACGCGCGCAGCGACGTCTACGGCGTCGGCGTGCTGCTGTTCGAGATGCTGACCGGTGAGCCGCCCTTCCACGGCGACGACCCGGTGCGCCTGGCCTATCGCCACGTCTACGACGAGGCGCCCGCGCCCAGCTCGCTGGTCCCGGAGCTGCCGCCGCTGCTCGACAGCGTCGTCGCCGAGGCCCTGGCCAAGGACCCCGACGACCGCCCGGCCGACGCCGGCGCCCTGCTGCTGCGGCTGCGGGCGGTCCGCGCAGCGCTCACCCCGACCGAGCTGGACACCCGTCCCGCGCGGGCCGCGACCCTGGCCGGTGCCCCCGCGGTGGGTGCGACCGTCCGGATCGACCTGGACCGCCCGGTCCGGGTCGGGGCGAGGCCGCTCGGGCTGACCGACGACCACGACGAGCCCGACCACGACGAGCCCGACCCCCTGGACGAAGCCGGCGCCGAGCGGCCCACCGGTGGCGGCGACCGCGGCGACGCGGGGGTGGTCCCCGGCTCCGGGGAGCCCGCGGGGTCCGGACGTCGCCGTGGGCGGGGGGGCCGCGCGGCGGTCGTCGTGCTGCTCGTGCTGGCCCTCGCGGGTGGTCTGTCCTGGTTCTTCCTGGCCGGGCCCGGGGCCTTCACGACGGTCCCCACGCTGGGCACCACCGACCCGGCCCAGGCGCAGACCCGGCTGGCGGCGGCCGGTTTCCAGGTGGATCGCGAGCAGGAGTTCAGCGACACCGTCGCGCAGGGACAGCTCATCGGCACCGATCCCGCGGTCGGGGACCGGGTGAAGAAGGAGGGCCAGGTCACCGTCCTGGTCAGCCGGGGCAAGCAGCGGTTCACGGTCCCCCCGGTCACCGGCCAGACGTTCCCCGAGGCGCGGGACGCGTTGCGCGAGATCGGGTTGGAGGTCGAACGGGCGCCCGACGAGTTCAGCCAGGACGTCGCCGACGGTGACGTCATCCGCACCGACCCGGTGGCCGGGCAGCTGCAGGACCACGACGCCCCCGTCACCGTGGTGGTGTCCAAGGGTCGCGAACCGGCCGAGCTGCCCCAGGTGAGCGGCGGGTCGCTGGCCGACGCCGAGCAGGCCCTGCGCGACGCCCGGCTCGAGGTCGTCGTGAAGCGAGAGTTCAACGAGGACGTGGCCAAGGACGACGTGATCTCGCAGACCCCGGACTCCGGCGACGTCTTCGTCGGCGACACCGTCACCCTGGTCGTCTCCGACGGCCCGCCGCTCGTCCCGGTGCCCACCGTGCAGGGTCAGCAGGTCGGCCCGGCCACCGAGCAGCTGCGCGCCCTCGGGTTCCAGGTCCGGGTGAACCGGGTCCTCGGCGGCATCTTCGGCACCGTGCGGGACAGCTCCCCCGCGGCCGGGACGAACGCCCCCAAGGGCTCGACGATCACCCTCACCGTCGTCTGAGCGCACCGGAGCGACGTCCGCCGGACGCGAGACGGGCCCCGACCGGTCGGTCGGGGCCCGTCCTCGTCGGTGCGGGTCAGCGCTGCTGCAGCATCTCCGCGGCCAGGAAGGCGAGCTCCAGGCTCTGCTGGTGGTTGAGCCGCGGGTCGCAGAGCGACTCGTAGCGGGTGGCCAGGCCGGCGTCGTCGATGTCGAAGGCGCCGCCGAGGCACTCGGTGACGTCGTCACCGGTCAGCTCGACGTGCAGACCGCCGGGGACCGTCCCGAGCGTGGCGTGCACCTCGAAGAAGCCGCGGACCTCCTCGACCACGTCGTCGAACCGCCGCGTCTTGTAGCCCGACTGCGACGTGATCGTGTTGCCGTGCATGGGGTCGCAGACCCAGGTGACGACCCGGCCGGAGTCGCGGACCCCGGCGACGAGGGCCGGCAGCGCCTCCCGGATCACCCCGGCCCCCATGCGGGAGATGAAGGTCAGCCGGCCCGGCTCGTTGAACGGGTCGATCCGGTCGGCCAGCGCCAGGGCGTCCGCCACCGACGTCTTCGGGCCGAGCTTGACCCCGATGGGGTTGCGCACCCGGGCGGCGAAGTCGACGTGGGCGCCGTCGAGCTGACGGGTGCGCTCCCCGATCCAGATCATGTGGGCCGAGGTGTCGTAGGGGCCGCCCTGCCGCACGTCGGCGGAGGTCGGACCGCTCAGCGGCGGTTCCTCGTCCAGGGTCCGGGTCAGCGGCCGCTCGTAGTCGAGCAGCAGCGCCTCGTGGCTGGCGAAGAACTGCACCGTGCGCAGCGCGTCGAAGTCGGCGCCGCAGGCGGCCATGAACCGCATGGCCTTGTCGACGTCCTTGGCCAGGGCGTCGTAGCGGGCGTTGGCGGTGGTGGCGGCGAACCCGCGGTTCCACTCGTGGACCTTGCGCAGGTCCGCGTAGCCACCGGTGGTGAAGGCCCGGATGAGGTTCAGCGTCGCCGAGGCCGTGTGGTAGGCCCGCAGCAGCCGCTGCGGGTCCGGGGTGCGGCCCTCGGCGGTGAAGGAGAAGTCGTTGACGGCGTCGCCGCGGTAGGCGGGCAGCGTCACGTCGCCGCGGGTCTCCAGGTTGGAGCTGCGCGGCTTGGAGAACTGCCCGGCCATCCGGCCGACCTTGATGACCGGCAGGCCGCCGCCGTAGGTGAGGACCGCCGACATCTGCAGCATGGTCTTGACCCGACGACGGATGCCGTCGGCGGTGGCCCCGGCGAAGGTCTCGGCGCAGTCCCCGCCCTGCAGCAGGA
The DNA here is from genome assembly GCF_042433995.1 of Kineococcus gynurae. NCBI lineage: Bacteria > Bacillati > Actinomycetota > Actinomycetes > Kineosporiales > Kineosporiaceae > Kineococcus > Kineococcus gynurae. The sequence continues at coordinate 1,090,891 of NZ_JBHLUI010000008.1, read as the reverse complement.
ACGCCTCACCGCGCGCGGCCTGGGCCAGCTGGGCGCGGAGCTGGTCGGCCTCGCCCGCGAACACCAGGGGCGGGTAGGAGGCGAGCTCGGCGTGCACCTGGGCCAGCGCGGCGGCGTCGGGCCACTCCGGCTGCTGGGCGGCGGGCAGGTCCGGCCACGCGGTCGCGGCGGGACCGGTCACGGGGACGGTCGTCGTCGTGGGAGAACTCACCCGGGCAGTCTCCCACCTGCGCCGCCCGCTCCGGACCATCCCCGATCACCCGGGCGGGACAGGTCACCGGGGTGGCCTACCAGCGCAGGTCGGCGGTCTCGGCGATCCGTTCGGCGGGCACCGTCCGCAGGACGTCGGTGCCCTCCGCCAGCGGCACCTGCACGACCGCGCTGCCCCGCAGCGCCGCCATGGTCCCGAACTCCCCTCGGGCGATCGCCTCGATCGCCGAGAGCCCGAAGCGGGTGGCCAGGATGCGGTCGGCGGCCGTGGGGCTGCCCCCGCGCACGAGGTGGCCGAGCACGGTGACCCGGGTGGAGACCTTGGGCAGGCGGGTGGCGAGCTCACGTTCCAGCTGCTCCCCCGCCCCGCCGAGCTGCACGTGCCCGAACGCGTCCAGCGGGGCGTCGCGGACGGCGTCGGCCCCGGCGACCGCGGCCCCCTCGGAGACCACCAGCAGCGGGGCGCGGCCCTCGGCGAGGACGCGCTCGACGGTCGCGGCGACGGCGTCGAGGTCGACGGGGACCTCCGGCAGCAGGGTGACGTGGGCGCCCGCCGCGAGCCCGGTGTGCAGCGCGATCCACCCCGCGTGGCGGCCCATCACCTCGACGATCATGGCCCGGTGGTGGGAGGCCCCGGTGGTGACCAGCCGGTCGCAGCACTCGACCGCGGTCTGCACGGCGGTGTCGAACCCGAACGTGGAGTCGGTCCCCGACAGGTCGTTGTCGATCGTCTTGGGGGCCCCGACGACGGCCACCCCCGCCGCGGTCAGCCGCGTCGCGACCCCGAGGGTGTCCTCCCCGCCGATGGCGAGCAGCGCGTCGACCCCGACGTCGGCGAGCGCCGAGCGGACCTCGGCGACCCCGTGCTCGACGGAGTCCTTGAACGGGTTGGTCCGGCTGGAGCCGAGCAGGGTGCCCCCGACGTCCAGCAGGGACCGCACACCCGCCTCGTCGAGGTCGACCACGTCGCGGTCCAGGACCCCCCGCCAGCCGTCGCGGAAGCCGAGGAACTCCATGCCGTGACGCTGCGTCCCGGCCACGACCGCGGCCCGGATGACGGCGTTGAGGCCGGGGCAGTCCCCGCCCCCGGTCAGGATCCCGACGCGCACGTGCGACCTCCCTGTCGTGGGCGCCGCGGGATGATCCGCGGCGATCGCGGCAGACTCTGCCACGCCGGAGGGACGGGACGGTCGAGGACCCCGGTCAACGCTCCGGCGCGTCGCGACCCCTCCGGCGGGCCAGCTGCTGGTTGACCCCGGCGCGGGCCGCGTACTCGTCCACGTACTCCTGCCCGGACAGCGACCGGATGGCGGCCATGACCTCCTCGGTCACCGCGCGCACGACGGTCTCGTCGTCGGCCTGCGCGCTGCGGTCGGAGAAGTCCAGCGGGGCCCCGACGACGACGCCGACCCGGCGGATGCGGGGCAGCACGCGGTGCTTCGGGATGACCTTCTCGGTGCCGACCATGGCGACCGGCAGCACCGGCACCCCCGAGCGCAGCGCGATCCGGGCGACCCCGGTCCGCCCCCGGTAGAGCCGGCCGTCCGGGGAGCGCGTGCCCTCGGGGTAGATGCCGAACAGCTCGCCGTCCTCGAGCACCGCGAGGGCCCCGGCGAGCGCCGCCTCGGCCGCCCGGCCCCCCGTGCGGTCGACCGGCAGCTGCCCGATCCCCCGGAAGAACATCGCCGAGAACCGCCCCTTCACGCCCCGGCCGGTGAAGAACTCGGCCTTGGCGATGAAGGTGATGCGCCGCGGCACGACCACGGGCAGCACGACGGCGTCGATGATCGAGAGGTGGTTGCTGGCGAGGATCGCCGGACCCCGCGCCGGGACGTGGTCCAGGCCCCGGACCCAGGGCCGCAGGACGAGCTTGAGGGCCGGGTCGGCCACGAGCAGCTTGATGAGCCAGTAGAGCACCGGAGGGCCTTTCCGTGCGGTCCGGCCGAGGGGTCCCGGGGCGCTCCGGCGACCGGGCCGGTTCCCGCCCGGAGCCTAGCCGGGGCGGGTCGCGGCGGCTCCGTCGCGGGAACCCTCCCGGCGGGTCCCGCCCCGGTGGGTACCCGTCCCGGAGGGTGCCCGCGTGGATGCCCGCGTGGATGCCGGCGGGGATGGTCGCGGGTGACGCCGGGGATCTCCTGCCGGCGCACAGCACCGGGTCGGGCGGGCGCGGACCGGGTGCGGACCGGGTGCGGACCGGGTGCGGACGGCGTGCACGAGACGGCCCGGACCGCCTCGACCGGGGCGCATCCCCGTGACACGATGGGGTGTGCCTGCTGACCCGGACGACGGTTCCGGACCCCTCGACGTCGACGCGGCCTTCGCCGAGATCGTCGCCCGCTGGCACGACCCGCAGCCTTCCGCCGGCCCCGTCCGGCCCGTCCATCCCCTCGCCCCCGCCCCGACCGACGACGGCGGAGCCCCGGACGCCCGGCCCGAGCGACGCCCCGGCGGCGCGGACGAGCCCCGGTCCGACCCGGACGGCGCGGACCCGGGTGACGCGTCCGCCAGGAGGCCGACCCCACCGCAGGCCGACCCGACCGGGACCGACGCTCCCGCCGCCGCCCAGCGTCCCGAGGTGGGCCGGCCGGACCAGCCGCGTCCCGACCAGCTGCGTCCCGACCAGCTGCGTCCCGACTCGGCCTGCACGATCCGCCCGGCCCGGCCGCTCCCCCCCGCCCCGCGCGAGGACGCCCTGCCCGGTCGCCACGTGCGTCCCGAGGGCCCGCCCGCCCACGCCACGCATCGTGAGGACCGGGAGCCGCGGACCGACCGAGACGAGTTCGACTGGCTGGACGAGGGGTTCACCCCCGCCGAACCCGCTCCGCTCCCCCGCGACGTCCTGGGCTGGGCCGCCTGGGCCGCGGTCATCGGCGCCCCCCTGGTCCTGCTGGTGCTGGCCCTGACCTGGCACTCGGTGCCCTCGCTGCTCACCGCCGCCATCGCCGCGGTCTTCGTGGGCGGGTTCGCGACGCTGGTCGTGCGGTTGCCCTCCTCGCGGGACGACGACGACGACGGCGCGGTCGTCTAGACGGCAACCGATCCCGACCGAGCCCGCCTCAGCCGAGCGGCACCCGCAGGTCGGCGACCAGGACGAGGTGGTCGGTGGCCGCGACCGCGTCGGCCCCGACGTCGGGCGTCCACACCCGCTCGACCGTCACCCGCCGGTCGACCAGCACCGCGTCGATGCGGCGGCGGGGGGCGCGGGCGGGGAACGTCGGGAAGGTGGACCCGACCTGCTCGGCGGCGTCGGACAACCGCTCGCACAGGTAGCGACGGGCCGGTCCGTCGGCCTCGTTGAGGTCCCCGGCCAGGATCTCCGGCGTTCCGGCGGCCGAACCGGCCCCGGGCGGCGGGGTCGTGCAGACGCGGGTCGCGTGGTCGTGCCGTTCCGCCTCGTCCAGTCCCAGGTGGATGCTGCCGACCCGGACCGCGGCCCACGCGCCGTCGTCACCGGGCACCCGCACCTCGACCTCGGCGACCCCGCGCCGGCGGACGGGACGGCGCCCCCGCCAGAACGGGGTGGGCAGGGCCCGCACGGCGCCGGCGACGACGTCGACGCGGTCGGTCGCGAGGACCGCGGTGCCGGCACCGGCCCGGCCGAGCGCGACCGTGCGCAGCCCGAGGTCGCGGGCCAGCGCGGTCGCCCGGTGCCGGGTCCAGATCCGGGTGGGGACCTCCTGCAGGCAGAGCACGTCGGCCCCGGTCGCGGCCAGCACCCGCCGCAGGGCGGCCCGGTCGTCGGCGCACTCACGGACGTTCGCGCTGGCCAGGCGCAGGGCGACCGTCCCACCGGCGGCGGAGGTCCCGCCCACGGGACCCCTCAGCCCCAGCCGCGGGACAGGTCGGCGGACCCGACGAGACCGGCCTGGGGGCCGAGCTCGGCGCGCGCGATGCGCAGCTCGGGCCGGAACCCGCGCCCGGTCAGCGTGCGGCGGTAGGCCTCGCGGGCCGGACCGAGCAGCAGCTCGTCGGCGTCGGAGACCCCCCCGCCGATGACGACCGTGCCCGGGTCGAGGGCCGCGGCCAGGTTGGCGATGCCGATCCCGAGCCAGCGTCCGACGTCCTCGAACAGCTCGGTGGCGGCCGGGTCCCCGCCCCGGGCGGCCTCGGTGACCAGGGGGCCGGTGATGGCCTCGGGGTCACCCCCGGCCATGTCCAGCAGGCGGTGCGCGACCGGGGAGTTGGCCCGGGCGAGCTCCCGGGCCTCGCGCACCAACGCGTTGCCCGAGGCGTACTGCTCCCAGCAACCGCGGTTGCCGCACTCGCAGCGGTGACCGCCCGGCACCACGATCATGTGCCCGAACTCGCCGGCGATCCCGTAGCGGCCGCGCTGCACGCTGCCCGAGGTGACGATGCCCCCGCCGATGCCCGTCCCGAGCGTCACGCAGAGCAGGCGGCTCTCGCCCCGTCCGGCCCCGAAGCGGTACTCACCCCAGGCCGCGGCGTTGGCGTCGTTCTCGACGACGGTCCGCCGGCCCACGCGCCGCCCCAGCCGGGCGCGCACCCGTCGTTCGACGGCCTCGCGCAACGGTTCGTGGCGCCAGGCGAGGTGGGGGGCGAACAGGACGGTGGACCGTTCGGCGTCGACGAACCCGGCGGCCCCGATGCCGACGGAGACGATGTCGTGGTCGCGCGCGAACTCCTCGACGATCTCGGCGATGGTGTCCTCGACCCCCTGCGGGGAGGTGGTCGGGGTGACCCGACGCAGCTGGGCGACGACGCGCCCCTCGCCGTCGACGACGCCGGCCGCGACCTTGGTCCCACCGATGTCGATACCCACAGCGGGACCGTCCCCGATGAGGGCCCGACGGGTCTGCTGGCGCAACCGCTGGCGCAGCTCGGCCCGGCGCGGGTCCGGCGTGCGGGCGGCCCGGGCGGCCGCCTTGCGGGGGATCACCGGTTTGACGGTGGCCTTGCGGGGGGTGGCCTTGCGGGGTGTCGCCATCGTCATCCTCTCAAGCCCGGCGGGCCAGGTCAGCGGCGCCGATCATGCCTGCCTCGCCGCCGCGCTGCGCGACGCGCAGGGGCGGGGCGTCCCGATGGGTCCGGCCGGACAGGGTGGCCGCGAACCGCTCCCGGGCGGGTTCCAGGAGCAGGTCGCCCGCCGCGCAGACCCCGCCGCCGACCACGATGACCTCCGGGTCGAGCACGGCGGTGAAGGTGGCGCACGCCTCGCCCAGCCACCGCCCGAGGTCGGCCAGCAGCTCCACGCAGCCCGCGTCGCCCGCCTGGGCCAGACGCGTGATGGTCGGGCCGTCGACCTTCTCCGGGTCGCCGCCCGCGGAGTCGAGCAGGGCGGCCCCGGCCGCGGAACCGCTGCGCAGCAACTCCTTCCCGCGCCGGACCAGCGAGTTCCCGGAGACGTACTGCTCCCAGCAGCCGGTGTTGCCGCACCCGCAGGGCAGCCCGTCCGGCACGGCCCGCGCGTGGCCGACCTCGGCCGCGGCGCCCGAGGCCCCGCGCTGCAGGCGCCCGCCGGAGACGATGCCGCCGCCCAGTCCGGTCCCGAGGGTGAGCATCAGCAGGTCGTCGACCCCGGCGCCGGAGGCGTCCAGGCCCCCGCCGAAGCGGTACTCGCCCCAGGCCGCGGCGTTGGCGTCGTTCTCGACCACGACCGTCCCGTCGCCGAGCGGACCGCCGGACCGTTCACGCAACCGCGCCCGCAGGTGCTCGGCCAACGGCTCGTCGCGCCAGGCCAGGTTGGGGGCGAAGACGACGGTGGAGCGGGCCGCGTCGACGAACCCGGCGGCGGCCACCCCGACCGGGCCGATGCGGTGCGCGGCCGCCAGTTCGGCGATGGCGTCGACCACCGCGTCGGCGATCGCCCCCGGATCGGTCGCGGGGGTGTGCCGACGGGTCTCGCCGAGGATCTCCCCGCCCGGGCCGACCACCCCGGCCGCGATCTTCGTCCCGCCGATGTCGATGCCGACGGTGTGCCCGACCGGGACCTCCTCGACCGCACCCGGGCCGACCTCGGCGGCGGGCGTCGTGGCGCCGGGACCCGGCACGGGGGCGACGGCAGAGCGGGACGCAGGAGTCGGGCCGGACATGCGCTGCAGAACCCCCAGGGGACAGGACCGCGCCCGGATGCGCGAACTCCGCGCGTGAGGCTACCGCGCGTCCCGCCCCCCGCCGGACGACCGCCACCCTCCCGCCGTCACCCGCGCCGGCTCCCCCCGGTTCCTCCCCGCCCCGCCCTTACCCCCGTGATCGAAGAGGTCTTCCCTCCCGTCCCGTGGTCCCGTCCGGTCAGGCACGGGCTGTGACAGGCGGGACGAATTCCTTGATCACGGCGGGCAGGGGGCGGGCAGGGGGCGGGAAGGGGGGGCGGGTGCTGGGCGCGCGGGGGTGGGTCAGGGCAGCAGGAGTCCGAGCAGGGCCATGACGACCAGGAGCAACGCGGTCAGGGCCAGGCCCCCGCCCGCGGCGACGGCGATGCGCGCGCTGCGCGAGGCCAGCCGCGGGGGGCGGGACCGGTGCTCGCGGGCCAGGGCCGACAGGAGGGCGTCGGCCGGGTCGGGGGTCACCGGGGCTGCCGGGGCTGCCGTGGCTGCCGGCCGGGGTGCGGACCCTTGTGCGGGGGCCGCGGCGGGCGGCGCGGCGGCGGGGCCCGGGGCCGCGTGCGGGGTGGACCCGGGGCGGAAGTCCGGCGCGGGCTGCGGCGCGGAGCCGGGGGCGGTCGGGGCGTCGGGGGTGCGCAGGGCGGTGTGGCAGAGCAGGCACCACTCCTGCCGCGCGACGGCGCGGGCGCCGCACCCGGGGCACACGGGGCGGTCAGGGCGCCCGGGAGGCCCGGAACCCCTGGTCGGGGCGGGGACCGGGGCGCCCGCGGGGGGCACGGGAGTGGACGTCACGTCCGTCGACCTCCTGGACCGCTGCCGGCGCCACGGCGGCGCCTCGTCTCGTCTGGAGCGGTCGCACCGGGCCCGGGTCGTCCCCTCCGAGCCCGGCGGACCGTTCCCCGTGATGGTCGGCACGTCGAGGCCGTTCCTGTAGTCCCGTCCGTACCGCGCGTGAGGCGCTGACCCGACCGGACGGTTCACCGGAGCGGCAGCCGGGCGCCTCGCGGCTCACAGGGTATGTTCGGCGCCTGGTCGCCGGAGACGTCGCGGGCGACCTCGCCCACCGGTCGAGCCCGGCCGGGGACCGACCGATCGACGGCCCGGGCCGCGAGGAGAAGACCGTGCGCACCATCAGCGAGGCCCCGCTCGTCCCGCCGATCGACCAGGGCAACATCACCGACTGCGTGACCGCGGCCGCGAGCGAGGAACCCCGCCGGCCCGTCGTCGCCCGCAAGCAGGCCGACGGGAGCTGGGCCGACGTCAGTGCGGCGGCCTTCCTCGAGGAGGTGCGGGCGCTGGCCAAGGGTCTGCTGGCCGCCGGTCTGCGCCCCGGCGACCGGGTCGGGATCATGAGCCGCACCCGCTACGAGTGGACCCTGGTCGACGTCGCCGTCTGGTTCGCGGGCGGGGTGGGCGTGCCGGTCTACGAGACGTCCTCCCCCGAGCAGGTCCGGTGGATCCTCTCCGACTCGGGCGCGGTCGCCTGCTTCGTCGAGACCACGGCCAACGCCGCCTGCGTCGCCGAGGTGCGCGCCGACCTCGCCGCGTTGCGCGACGTGTGGACCATCGACTCCGGTGCGGTCGCGGAGCTGACGACCGCCGGGCGCGACGTCGACGACGCCGAGCTGGAGCAGGCCCGGCGCAGCGCCTCCCCGCAGGACACGGCGACGATCATCTACACGTCGGGCACCACCGGGCGGCCCAAGGGCTGCGTGCTGACCCACGCGAACTTCGTCGACCTGAGCCGCAACGCGACCGAGGCGATCCCCGAGGTGCTGCGCGGCGAAGGGGCCGCGACGCTCCTCTTCCTCCCCCTGGCGCACGTCTTCGCCCGCTTCATCCAGGTGCTCTGCCTGAGCGCGCGGGTCAAGATCGGCCACACGTCGGACCCGAAGGACCTCATCGCCGACCTCGGTGGGTACCGCCCGACCTTCATCCTGGCCGTGCCCCGGGTGTTCCAGAAGGTCTACAACGGCGCCGAGCAGAAGGCGGCGGCCGCCGGGTCGGCCAAGGCCAAGATCTTCGCCGCCGCCTCGGCCACCGCCATCGCGTGGTCGCGGGCCGAGGAGCAGGGCAAGGTCGGGGTCGGCCTGCGCGCCCGGCACGCGCTGTTCGACCGGCTCGTCTACAGCAAGCTGCGGGCCCTGCTCGGTGGTCGGGTGCAGTACGCCGTCTCGGGTGGCGCGCCCATGGGCGAGCGCCTGGCGCACTTCTTCCGCGGGGTCGGGGTGACCGTCCTCGAGGGGTACGGGCTCACCGAGACCACGGCCCCGCTGTCGGTCGGGCGACCCGGGCGGCTCAAGGTCGGCACGGTCGGCCCGCCGCTGCCCGGGACGACGCTGGCCATCGCCGACGACGGCGAGATCCTCGCCAAGGGGGTCGGCGTCTTCTCCGCCTACCTGCACCGGCCCGAGGCGACCGCGGAGGCGATCACCGACGGCTGGTTCCACACCGGTGACCTCGGTGACGTCGACGTGCAGGGCTTCGTCCGGATCACCGGGCGCAAGAAGGACATCATCGTCACCGCGAACGGCAAGAACGTCGCACCCGCCGAGCTGGAGGACCGGATCCGTGCCCACCCGCTGGTCTCGCAGGTGGTCGTGGTCGGTGACGCCCGGCACTTCATCGGCGCGCTGGTGACCCTGGACCCGGAGGCGCTGCCCTCGTGGGGGAACCTGCACGGCAAGCCCGACCTGACGCTGGAGCGAGCCCTGCACGACCCCGACGTCGAGGCCGCCGTGCAGGCGGCGGTGGACACCGCCAACCGCTCGGTGAGCCGCGCGGAGTCGATCCGCAAGTTCCGTTTCCTGCCCGACGACTTCACCATCGAGAACGGGTACCTGACCCCGTCGCAGAAGGTGAAGCGGGCTGAGGTCCTGCGCGACTTCGCCGGCGAGGTGGACGCGCTCTACACGTGAGGTCCCCGCGCCTGACCCCGCCGCTCGTCGCGCTCGTCGCGACGGCGGTGATGCTCACCCTCGGCACCTACTCTGTCGTCCGCTACCGGTGGTGGTTGGTGGCCGGGTACGTCGTGGTCGCCGCGGTCCTGGTGGTGCTGGCCCGTCGCTGGCCCGACGACCGCGAGTTCGGCGAGGACGGTGCCGGCGGGCGGGTCGGCACCGGCGACGGACCCGGGGACCGCCACCCCGGACGGCACCCGGGTCCGCACCTCGCCCGCCGCGCCGGGGCGGGCGTGCTGGTCCTCGTGGCGGTGGTCCACCTGGCCGTGCCCGCCTTCACCTACGTGGCTCCCGGACCGGCCTGGGGGGTCCGGGCGGCCGCGGCGGCCGCCGCCCTGCTGGCCGCCGGCGCGCTGCTGCTCGGCCGCGACCGCACGGTCGTCGCGCTCGCGGCGCTCGGGTCGGCGACCACCTCCGTCGTGGTGATCCTCGGCGACCCCGCCCCCCGCATCGACGTCTGGGTGATCCTGCAGCAGGCGGCCGACGGGATGCTGCGCGGGGAACCCATGTACTCCGCGACGTGGGTGGGCTCCCCCGGGATCAGCGACGCCTTCGCCTACCTGCCCTTCACCGCCGTCCTCACCGCGCCCGGCCGCTGGCTGGCCGGGGACGTGCGGTGGGCGCTGGCCCTGCTGGTGCTGCTCTGCGGGCTGGCCCTCGCCGTCCTCGGGCGCTTCCGGGTGCCGGCGGTGACCGCCGCGGCGCTGCTCCTGCTCGCCCCGGGGGGTCCCACGCTCGTCGAGCAGGCCTGGACCGAACCGACCGTCCTCGTCGGGCTGCTGCTGGCCGCGGTGCTGCTGGCCCGCAACCGCGCGTGGTGGGCCGTCGTCCCGCTGGCGGTGGCCCTGGCCTCCAAGCAGCACGTCGTCCTGCTCCTGCCGCTCCTGGCCTGCTGGCCCCGCTTCGGCTGGCGACGCACCGTCGTCGCGGCGGGTGGCGCCGGGGCCCTGATGCTGCCGTGGTTCCTCGCGACCCCTGCCGACTTCGTGCACGACACCGTGCTGACGATGCTGCGCCTGCCCCCGCTGCGTTTCGCCGACACCGTCTACATCCTCGTGCTCACCGAGACCGGGGTTCAGCTGCCGTTCTGGGTGGTGGGGCTCGCCATCCTCGCCGTCGTCGCGGTCGCCGCCCGGGCGTTGCTGCGCCGACCGGTCGGACTGGGCGGGCTGCTGCTGTGGTCGGCGACCGTGCTGATGGTCGCCAACCTGGTGAACAAGCAGGCCTTCTACAACCAGTTCTGGCTGGTGGCCGCCCTCGTCCTGGCCGCGGTCGCGGTCACCGGGGCCGGGTCGAGCCGACCGCGCCTCACGACGTCGGCGGTTCGTCGACGTCCTGCCCCGCCAGCAGCGCGGCCAGTCGACGGGTCTGCTCCGACCAGCTCCAGCTCCGGCTGACCCACTCCCGCCCACGACGCCCGAACGCGGCCGCCGTGGCCGGGTCGAGCAGCAACCGCGCCACCCGGTCGGCGACCGCGGCGACGTCGCGACCGGGGACGACCCAGCCGTTCTCGCCGTCCAGGACCGCGTCGGGGGCCCCGCCGGAGTCGCCGGCCACCACCGGCAGGCCGGTCGCGGCCGCCTCCAGGTAGCAGATGCCGAGGGCCTCCGGTTCGAGACCGCCGAGCCGGGTCCGGGTGGGCATCGCGAAGACGTCCCCGGCGGCGTAGTAGGCGGGCGTCTGCGCCCAGGGGATCGCGCCGGTGAGCACGACGTGCTCCTCCAGACCGGCCCGCCGGACCTGGCGGTGCAGCGCCGCGCGCCGGGGACCGTCGCCGACGATCAGCAGCGCGGCGTCGGGGACCCGGCGCCGGATCGCGGGCAGCGCGGCGATCAGGACGTCCTGGCCCTTGCGGGCGACCAGGCGCGAGACGCACACGACGACGGGTCGCCCGAGCAGGCCGTACCGGGCCCGGACCGCCTCGCCCCCCGCGTCGGGACGGAAGGTCCCGGCGTCGACCCCCGGGGTCAGCCGCCGCATCCGGGCCCGGGCCGCGGGGCTCAGCGGCCGCTCGATGCGCGAGCGGCACCAGGGGCCGAGGTAGGTGAGCGTGTCGACCCGTTCCCCGATGCGGTGCAACGCCTCCCGCGACCCCGGCAGGCTGGACCACCAGGTCTCGTGCCCGTGGGTCGTGGCGACCGAACGCCGCGCACCGGCCCGGTGCAGGGCGGCGGCGGCCAGCCCCAGCGGAGCGGCGGCCCCGAACCAGACCCGGTCGACGTCGTGCTCCCGGGCGGTCGCGACGAGGCGCGACGTGATCGCCGGGGTCGGGACGAGGAGGGGGGCCGGGTCGCGCACGACATGGACGCCCCGGGCCGCGAGGTCGGCGTCGACCGCGAACGAACCGCGTTGCCGGGCGGTGTGCACGACGACCGTGGCGGCCGCACCCGTCGAGGCGGCGGGCAGCCGACGGGTCACCTCGGCCACGAAGCTCTCGATCCCACCCGTGCGTGGCGGGAAGTCGTTGGTGACGACGAGCGTGCTCACGGGGCCAGCCTGCCCGACCCGGCCGCGCGTCCCGTCCCGAACCCGCCGACCCCGGCGCCGCCCCACCGACGGACGGACCCGGCGCGGGCGCCCGGGCCTACGGCTCGACGGTTCAGGTCCAGTCGGCCAGCCCGCCGCGGACCTCCGCGACCCAGCGGTCGCGCACCTCGGCGAACGAGGCCCCGAGGTGCCGTCGGGCGGCGGCGTCGACCCGGTCGGGGAGGTCGGCCGGGTCGGGGGCCGGGCCGGTGGGCCGCGCGAGGTCGCGGTAGAACGCGGTGACCGCCGGGGTGCCGACGGCGCGGGCGGCCGAGGTGACCAGCGTCCACCCGGAGGCGTAGGCGATCTGCAGCTCGGCGGGGTCGGTGGAGGCGTAGGCCGTCTCGTCCGGGACCTCCGGCGAGCGCCCGGCGGCGACCGCGTCGAGCAACGCGACGGCGAGGCGGCGGGGGTCCAGCCCGCGGTCCAGCCGGGCGACGTGGTCGGCGTAGCCCTCCACCAGCCAGACCGGCAGCGACGCGGTGGTGCCGGCCCGCGCGGCCACGTGGACCAGCTCGTGGGTGAGCGTGACCTGCTGCCCGAGCCGACTCAGGGCGCCGAAACCGCTGGGCTGCACCACGACCCGTACCCCGGCCGGTCCCCCACCGGGGAGGGTGCCGTCCAGTCCGACGGCGAGGGCGTCGAGGGCCAGGGCGCGTTCGGCGTCCACCCCGGCGAGCCGGCCGGCGGCGACCGGGGTCGAGCAGACGACGACGGCGGTCCCGTCCGGCCAGTCGGTGCCCCAGTGCCGCCGGACCCGGGCGGTCGCGTCGGGCAGGTCCTCGGCGACGTTGGCGCTGAGCTGGTCGGCCCGGTCGGTCGCCTCCGCGGTCCCGCCGTCCTCGGCGCCCACCGCGACCCGGACCACGACCCCGGTGTCCACCCGGCGGGCCTCGACGTCACCCAGCTCCCACGGCTGCGGCACCCCCGGCTCGACGGCCGGGACCAGGACCCAGTCCCCGCCCCCCTCGGCGTCCCCGCCGGCGGAGCGCACCAGCCCCACCCGCTGGGTCCCCCCGGCGGCCCGCCCCTCCCCCGTGATCCGGACGGCGGTCGCCACGGCGGCCTCGTGGGTCGGGACGGGTGTCCGCTCGCCGTCCCCCGCGGCCCCGGAGGTGTTCCCGGAAGCGGCCCCGGCCGCCGACGCGTCCACGGGTCGGACGTCGAGCAGCGTCAGGTCCACCTCGGCGAGTCCCAGGGCGGCGGCCCGGGCGTCGACGGCGGCGACGGCCTCCCGGACGGCCGCGGCGTAGACGGCCGAGGACGCCGCCGCGTCCCCCCGACGCAACCCGTCGGCGCGACGGGTGAGGAGGGCGGCGACCTGGGCCCGGGTGGGCGCGTCGGGGTCCACCTCGGCCGCCGTCGTCGCGGACGACGTCGGGCCCGACGGGGTCGTCCTGGTCTCCGGCCCCGCCCCGGTCCGGCTGCACCCGGCGAGCAGGGCGAGGGCGCCCGCGGTCAGCACCCCCCGGCGGGGCAGCCCGGAACCCACCACCGAGAGTGACGCGTCTGGCACGCGCCCATGGTGGCACCTCGTGGTCGGCCCGCGGCCGGAGTCGCGCGATCACGCGTCACCCCGCGCGCCGGGCACCGTCACGGTCCGTGCCGTCGACGGCCGGGACGAGGCGCAGCGGCGGGACCAGGCCGTTGCGGGCGAGCACGTCGACCGCCGCCCGGTCCTCGGCGTCGAGCTCGGGGAGTCGACTCCCGACCGGCTGGGGCGGCCCGAGCAGCACGGTGACGACGCAGTCACCGCAGGCTCGCGGTCCGGCGAGGCAGCTGTGGCAGTCGATGAGCATGGTTGTCCTCCCACCCGGTTGCCGGCCGTGCTCGACCGGTCCCCCGGAACCTAGGGGGGACCTCCGACACGAACTCGAACAGACGATCGACCCTCGTCCCGGTCGGCGCCGGCGGAACAGCGCCGGAGACCGGCTCGTGGTCGGTGCGCCGGGCGAGCACACGCGGTCGGCGTCCAGGCAACGCCTCGTGCGACCGACGCGGGACGGTGACGTCGGCGACGAGGCCGCCTCAGGTGAACGTCGTGATGGGGGTGATCGGCGCACGTGGCCGATCGTTTCCGTCGGGATCTGCACGGCCGACCGCGGTGACGACGGCGTGGACGGTCGTGGCGACCAGGTCGCGGTCGAGGGGCGTGCGCTCGAAGGCCCGGTGCATCGGCCAGCCCTCGATGAGCGCGTCGAGCGCGCGGCAGGTCTGCGGCGAGAAGTGCAGCTGCAGGCTCTCGCGGCTGCGTTCGACCCAGGTGCGGGTGTGCCTGGCCACGTTCGGGTTGTGGTTGGCGTAGGCGTACATCTCGAAGATGAGGGTCATGTCGCGGCGCGAAGCGTAGTCCGGTCCGCAGATCAGCTCGACCACGGCAGCCTCAGCGTCGTCGGCGGTGCGGGCTTCCGACAGGGTCTGGCGGTAGACGCGGGACATGTTCTCGGCGAACCAGGCGAAGGCGTGGCAGAGGATGTCGTCGATGCCGTCGAAGTAGTAGCTGAGCGAGCCCAGGGCGACGCCGGCCCGGGCGGCGATCTTGCGATGCGTGGTGCCGTTCACCCCGTCGGTGGCGACCACGTGCAGGGTGGCGTCCAGGATCTTGGACTGGCGGGTCGGGTCGTTGGGTGTTCCTCGTCGGGAGCCGCCCATGCCTTCCCCTTCCACCCGTGTCGACGTCGAGTGTGGACCACTGTACAGAACCGCACTGAGTGTGTACGTTTGTTCAGTCCTCACCGCTCCACGGCGCTCGCTGGCCGCGCTCCGGAGGGGGACGAGCACCTCCCCTCTCCGGACCGACCCGCTGCGTGGGGTTGTCCCCCGGCGCGACCCGTTCCCTCCGCTGCTCCTCGTCGTCCTCCCACCGTCTGGTCGCTGCATGCTCCTGCAGCGCCTTCCGCCCCTGCCCGGAGAGCCTGCCGATGTCCGACCCGACGCCCAGCGCCGTTCCGCCCTTCACGTCCGCCGGGACGCAGCTGGTCCGTGAGCCCCCCGTCCCGGTGTGGGTGGGGGCGGCATTCGTCATGTTCTTCATCCGCGCATTCCTGTTCGCCACCTGGGTCAGCCGCGGCCCTGAGGTCAGGCAGGCGCTCGACGTGAATACTGCCGTGTTCGGCTTCATCACCATGGCCTACGGGATCGGGGGCCTCGCCGCGATCGCCTTCGCCGGACGTCTGGTCCAGCGCTTCGGCTCCCGGGAGGTCGCGCTGGTCAGCTACGCCGTGGGCGCAGCGGCACTGGCCCTGCTCGGCGTCGCGGTCGCCGGCGGGCATCCATGGCTGACCTCCCTGCTCCTGGTCGTTCTGGGAGCACCCATCGCCATCGTGGACTTCGTCGGCAACTACGAGGGAGCACGTGTCGAGAAGGTCGCCCGACGCAGCGTGTTCTCGGCCATCAACGGGGCCTTCGGTCTGGGCATGCTGTCGGCCGTCGCCCTGGGCGGAGCGGTCAGCTCGGCAGCTGTCGGTGTCACGACGCACTTCGCTCTCGTCGCCGCCTTCTCGGTCGCGGCCTCCAGTGCGGCGTCCCTGTGCCTGCCGCGCCAGGCCCGTCTCGCGGTCCCGGTCGCTGAGCCGGTGCAGCGGCGCGAGCAGGCGCGGAGCGTCCTGCGGGAGAGGCGAAGCCTGCTGATCTGCCTGATCGGGTTCACGTTCATCATGGCCGAGTTGTCCGCCGGGACGTGGGTGCCGATCGCGCTGACCAGGACCGGTTTCACCGAGGCCGACGCCGCCTACGCCCTCAGCCTCTTCTGGGTCGTCGTCACCGTCGGTCGGCTCCTCGGCGGTCTCCTCGTCGACGCCGTCGGCCGGCACGGCACCGTGCTGGTCTCGGCGTCGGTGACGGCTGCGGGCGTGCTGATCTTCATGGTGGCCGGCCTGAGTGACGGCGGGGCGGTCCTCTACGTCGGGCTCGTCCTGTGGGGAGCCGGGATGGCGAGCGGTTTCCCGATGGCGGTCGCCTCGATGGGCGACGACCCGGCCCAGGCATCGGTCCGGATCAACATGATCATCACCGTCGTCTACATCTCCGGCGTCACCGTCGGACCAGCCCTGGGCGCGGTCGGTGAAGCGTTCGGCATCTACATCGCCTTCACGATTCCGGTGGTCCTGCTCGTGATCTCCGCCGCCATCAGCAGAGTCGTCCACCCGACGGCAGCGCCCTGATCGGACGTCGGGGGCCGACCGCGGTGGGCCATCCGGAGACAGGCGGGCGCTCGACCTGGACGATCTCGGCCGTGGCCCACGTCGTGACCTGGCGGCTCTGGCGTCCCGAGTGGTCCACGTCCTGACGGTCGCCCAGCCCTACGGTGTCCTCGTGGGCGCATGGGGCACCGGACCGTTCGACAACGACCGCGCCGCCGACTGGGCGGGGCAGCTCGCCGACACGCCGCCGCACGATCGTCCCGAACTCCTGCGCACGACCCTCCTGACGGTTCTGCCGGGTGGTGACCGGCCCGAGCCCGCGCGGTGGACGCCCTGGCGGTCCGCCGGACGAGCATGGTCCCGGCTGCGACGCCTGGGTCGGACGCTGCGCGACGACGAGGACTGGGGAGCGGAGGAGGTCGTCGCCGCGGCCTGCGTGGTCGCGGGTGCGTTGCCGGGCGGACCGGCCGTGGACGAGAACTACGGACCGCCGGCCGAGGTCATCACCTCGCTGGAGGTCGACGAGGAATTGCGAGCCCTGGCCCTGCGCGCGGTCCAGGAGGCCATCGGCGAAGGATCGGAGTGGCACGACCTCTGGAGCGAAGCCGGCGCGCTCGACGAGGCGACGACCGCTCTGCAACCGGTCGTCGACGCCCTCCGGCGGCCGTGACCCGGCCCGCCCGGACGACGTCCCCGGTCGCCTGTGGAACTGCGGCCGAACGCGCCCTCAGGCACGTCTCGAACCTCGCCCGAGGCGGTCCCGTCGAGCCCGCCTGGCGCATCACGCTGCACTTCCACCCCGACCGCCCCTTCGCCGGGGTTCCACTGCTGCAGGCGATGACGGCGGACGGGCGGTACCGGTCGCAGTTCGAGACCGGTACCAGCAACGGTGGGCCGACGGCCTCCCCCGGGGGTGACCGTCGGCGCTGGGAATCCCGCCTGTTCGCCGGCGCGTACGACAGCGCACCACCGCGGGACCGTCCGGTCTACGGCTCCCTGAACCACCGCCGCCGGCCCACCGGTGGGTCACCCCGTTTCGGTTCCGCCCATCTGCGACTGAACGCGGCGACCCTCGTGCGCTGCACGTTCTGCGACCCGGACAGCGTGTTCGAACCGGTCCATCTGGGCACCGCCGAGCGCCTGGATCTCCCCGAGCGGGCCGACGCCGACGCCGGCGCCGGGGATCCCCTGGACGACTACGTCGAGGCTCATGTGCACGGTGGCGTTCTCTTCTCCCGCGACGTCGAGGCCCTGGTGCTGGACCCGTGCTACCGCGGCAGCGATGTCGAGACCGACGCCCACCGTTTCGGTGGCTCCTTCGGCGTGCCGGTCGAATGGCACCCGGGTTTCTCCGCCCGGCTGCACGCCGTCGCCGAGCACCCCGCGTACCGCGGTCGTGACGTGGTCGACGCCGCGACCCGTGTCGCGGTGGGGGGTCTGCTGACCGCGCGGTGCATCGGCGACGCCGTCCGAACCGGCAGCGAGGACGAGCAGGTGCTCAAGCGGGTCTGGCACTGCACGGTCCGGTTCGGTTCACCACCCTGACCGGTGGTCTGGTCGGGGAGGTCGGCGCAGAACCCCCTACCGTCGAGGACCGGGTCGTCGTCAGGATGAACGCATGAGCACGCGAGGGGTCGTCCGGAACTGGGACGACGACGAAGGCTGGGGAGTCATCGACAGCCCCGAAACCCCCGGCGGCTGCTGGGTCCTCTGGGCGGCGGTCGCCACGACCACGCCGAACGGCTTCCGCCCCGGCCAGGAGGTCGCCTTCACCTACGAGCAGGGCGAGCAGGACGGCTACGGCTACCGCGCCCTGCGGGCGTGGCCCTGGGGCGACCGACCGGCCCAGCGTCCCGGGGTCACCGTCGTCAACGACCGCGGCGGAGCCTTCACGAGCACCCTCACCATCGGCCACGACACCCCCGCTGCCGAGGATGCGGACACGCGACCGACGAGCTCGACGACCTGGCCACCCCCGCCCGCCCCGGTGCTGGGCACGGTGACGGTCACGGTCTACGAGACCGGGCCGGGAGCCAACGAGGTCCGCATCCACAGTCTCGGCACGCTGAACGAGGAGCTGGTGGACACGGCCATCGAGGAGCTGCAGCAGGGGCGCCGACAGCTCCTCGACTGATCGACCGTGCACCGGGACTCCTTCGGCGCCGGTCGGGAGCCGCCGCGAGACCCGCCCTCGGACACTGCCCTCGGACAATGCCGGCGTCGGCCTCCCCCGGCGATCCGCGGCGGGCGGACCGGGGACGGTCCGATCCGCCGGTGACTGACGGAACAACGTCCCCGGCCTAGCGTGCACACCCATGGAGCAACGCGTCAGCCTGGTCACCCTCGGCGTCCGCGATCTGCCGCGAGCCCGGCGCTTCTACGAGCGGCTCGGCTGGCGCGGGCAGGAGGTCGAGGAGACCGTCTTCCTCCAGGCCGGCGGGCTCGTCGTCGTGCTCTGGGACCGGGACAAGCTGGCCGTCGACTGCGGCCTCGACCCCGGGGCGGACGGAGCGGAGGACGGGGCTCCCCCGTCGTTCGGCGGGATCGCCCTGGCCCACAACGTTCGTCGGCGCGAGGAGGTGGACGAGGTGCTGGCCGCGGCGCGCGACGCCGGGGCGGTCGTCACCCGCCCCGCGGCCCCGACCTTCTACGGCGGCTGGGCCGGGGTCTTCACCGACCCCGACGGTCACGCCTGGGAGATCGCGCACAACCCCGGCTTCCCCCTGGCGGCCGACGGTTCTCTCGTCCTGCCCGACCTCGGCGCGCCCGCCCGGCTCGACAGCGGCCGAGGCTGATCCGAGCCCCTGGCCCGGAGGAGCCCCTCGCGCCTCCTCGACAACGCGCAGTCGGGTCGTCACGGAGAGTCTGGCGTTCCCCAGCGGGAGACGTCTGCCCCTGACAGGATGATCACCGCATGCAGCGCCGTGCAGCGTGACCCGTCCAGCTCCCCCGCCTCCGAAAGTCAGGTCGACCGTCATGCCCGACGCGCCGGGCGCCCTGCCCCCACCCGCCCGTCCCCGACCCTTCTCCGCCCTGGACGCCGACGTCCTTCCCGGCCTGGTCGGGTACGACCAGGCGGCCCTGGACGCCGCCGGGGTGTCCCTGGTAATCGTGGACGCCCGGGTCCAGGACCTGCCGGTGTGCTGGGTCAGTCCCGCGTTCCTCCAGCTCACGGGGTACCGCGCGGGTGACGTCATCGGGCGCAACTGCCGGCTCCTGCAGACCGAGCACACCAGCACCCTCACCCGGTCCCGGATCCGCGAGGCCATCGCCCAGGGGTCGCCGCTGCGGGAGACCCTGCTGAACCGCAGGGCGGACGGGTCGATCTTCTGGAACGAACTGCTCATGACCCCGCTGCGCAACGACGCGGGCGAGGTCGACTACCTCGCCGGTTACCAGGTGGACGTCTCGGCACGGATGGCCGCGCACGCCGCCTACGAACGCTTCCTGGAGGCCGAGCGACGGGCCCGGCACCGGCAGGCACGGGGCGTGCCCCGCACCACGGAGACGTCGGTGACCCTCGACCTGAACTGGCCGGAGAGGGTCTCCCAACGCGAGTCCTGACGGAGCGGCCCGGTTCACCACCCCGCGGGAGCCCAGTCCCCGACGTGGTCACCCGGCGCGCGCCACCGGTGCGGCGCGCCCGCCCCGTGCGGGGCGAGCACGTCGGTCAGCCAGGAGGTGCGACCCGGGTCCCAACCGGCCAGCAGCGTGCGGGCCGCCCCCGCGCGCAGGCTCGCCCCGGGTGGCGCCGGTTCCCCGGGGACGGTCGTGGTCAGCAGAGCCCCGGAGACCGCGAGGTAACCGTCGAGGGTGAGGTGGACCCCGTCGTACTCCTCGGCGACCGAGGCCCAGTCGGGCAACGCCCAGGAGCCGTCCCAGCCGGTGGACCGGTACCAGTCGTGACGGCGGGAGAACGTCACCGCCCGCGGGTGCCGGGAGACCAGACCGGCCCAGTCGGCACCGTCCCGGATCTCGAGGACCCGCACGTCGTCGCGCACCGGCACCCGTCGCACCCAGGCGTCCTGCGCCCCCAGGTCGTCCTCCACCAGGACCAGACCCGCGGGGCAGGGCTCGGCCGCGCCCCCGGCCAGGGACGCGGGCAGGCTCGCGTCCGTGGCGACCAACCCGCCACCCTCCGGTGGGAAGGACCACCACTCCCCGCTCCAGTTCCGCGTGACCTCCCCGGCCCGCTCCCGGCGGGCACGAGCCTCGTCCTGCGCCTCCCCCGCGCGCAGTCGCCGCAGGGTCTCGCGGGCGCCCCGCGTCGACGGGGCCGGGCCGGGTCGACGGTCACCGGGGCGGAGCACCCACCGCACCTGCCACTGCTCGCCCGGATCGACGGGTTCCGACCACGAGCGGCACGCGGGCGCCGCCACCAACGCCTCGGCCACCGGCCGCAGGAGGTCCGCGAACTCCGGATCGGCCAGGACCGCGTCCTCCCGGTCCGGGTGCTGCCAGTACCGGGCGGCGACGACGCTGTCGGCGAGGGCGGGCAGCACCGTCCGGGGGTCCGGCACCCACCCGGCGGCGGGGTCCAGGGCCGCGACCGCGGCGGCGAGCCGGTCCCGCATCGCCGCGCGCACCGGGTCGGGCAGGGGCGCGGGGTCGTCGGGCAGGGACCAGGCCGGGTAGCCCCAGGGCGCGCCGTCCTCCGCCGGCGCCGAGGCGGTCACCACCTCCGCGAGGAGCCGGCGCCCGCGCGGTCCGCCCATCCAGGCGTCGACCCGTCCGGTCGCGCGGTCGTCAGTCATCCCGGTCCCCGGCTCGGCGCCCGTCCCTCGTCATGCCACCAGCCTGCCCGTGACCCGTGGCCACGGCGCCTCCGGCGCGGTGACCGCGTTCGTGTCGGAGGGGGTCCCTACGGTGCCCCCGTGACCGTGCGCACCACCGGACCGGGCTTCCTGCAGACCGGCTTCGACGAGCTGGGCAGGCTCCTGTCCGAGACGACCTTCGTCGTGGTCGACCTGGAGACGACGGGCGGGCCGCCGGCCGAGGCGGGGATCACCGAGATCGGGGCGGTGAAGGTGCGCGGCGGGGAGGTGCTCGGGGAGTTCCAGACCCTGGTCCGGCCCCCAGGGACCATCCCGGCCTACGTGCAGGCCCTCACCGGCATCACGACGCGCATGGTCGCCGGTGCCCCCTCGCCCGAACAGGTCCTGCCGAGCTTCCTCGAGTTCGCCCGGGGCGCGGTCCTGGTGGCCCACAACGCCTCCTACGACACCGGGTTCCTGGCCGCGGCCTGCCGGCGGGTCCAGCTGTCCTGGCCCGCCTTCGAGGTGGTCGACACCGTGGCCCTGGCCCGTCGCGTGGTGGACCGCGACGAGGCCCGCAACCACCGCCTCGGCACGCTGGCCGCCCTCTTCGGATCGGCGACCACCCCCGACCACCGCGCCCTGACCGACGCGCGCGCCACCGTCGACGTGCTGCACGCGCTGCTGGGCCGGCTCGGCAACCGCGGGGTGCACACCGTCGAGGACCTGCGCGCGCTGACCGCCACCGTGGCCCCCGCCCGGCGCGAGAAGCGGCACCTGGCGGTCGGGTTGCCCTCCGCGCCCGGGGTCTACCAGTTCCGCGACGCGGCCGACCGCGTCCTCTACGTGGGGACCTCGGTCGACGTGCGGCGACGGGTGGGGTCCTACTTCACGGCCGCGGAGACCCGGGCGCGCATGACGGAGATGGTCCGGGCCGCGACCCGGGTGGTACCCGTGGTGTGCGAGACCCCGCTGGAGGCGCGCGTGCGCGAGGTCCGGCTGATCGCCGAGCACGAACCGCCGTACAACCGCCGGTCGCGGCGCCCCGACCGGGTCGTCTGGCTGCGCCTGACCGACGAGGCCTTCCCCCGGTTGTCGATCACCCGCAGCGGGCCCGCCGGGCCGGGGGTCGGCACCCATCTCGGCCCCTTCCGCAGCTCGGCCCGGGCCGAGCTCGCCCGGGCCGCCCTGCACGAGGCGATCCCGCTGCGCCGCTGCACGCGCCGACTCGCGCGTCGCCCGCGCGCCGGGGGCGAGGCCTGCGTCCTGCTCGACCTGGGTCGGTGCGGGGCACCGTGCCTGGGGGCCGACGGTGGTGGGCAGGACGCCGAGAGCTACGCCGGACTCGTCGCCGCCACCCGCGCCGCGCTGGCGGGCGCGGCCGAGGCGCCGGTCCGCTCCGCCCTCACCCGGATGCGCCGGTTGGCCGAGCAGGAGCGCTTCGAGGAGGCCGCCGAGGCGCGGGACCGGCTCGAGGCCTACCTCCGGGCCGGGGAGCGGGCCGAGCGCCGGGCCCCGCTGACGGGTCTGGCCGAGCTGGTCGCGGCCCGCCGCAGCCGCCCCGCCCCGGGCTGGCCGCAGGGTGGGTGGGAGCTCGTGCTCATCCGGTTCGGCCGGCTCGCCGGGACGACGCTCACACCGCGCGGGGCCGACCCGATGCCCTACGTGCGCGCGCTGCAGGCCACGGGTGAGGTGGTGGCCCCGGGCCCCCCGGGCACGACGCTGCTGGAGGAGACCGACGCGCTGCTCGGCTGGCTGGAGCAGCCGGGGACCCGGCTGGTCGAGACGACCGGCGCCGAGGAGTCGCCCTGGACCTGCCCCGTGCGCGGGGCGGGCTGGGCCCGCGCGGTCGCGCTGGCCGCGCCGTAGGCTTCAGACGTGATCACCGCCATCGTGAACGTCCGCACCGACGGCAACCGCATCCCCGAGGTGGCCCAGCTCCTCGCCGAGCTGCCCGGGGTCAGCGAGGTCTACTCGGTCACCGGCGACGTCGACCTCGTCGCCATGGTCCGGGTCCGGGAGCACGAGCAGCTGGCCGACGTCATCGCCGGCGGCATCAACAAGGTCGACGGCGTGCGGGAGACGACGACCAACATCGCCTTCCGCTCCTACTCCCGTCACGACCTCGAGAGCGCCTTCTCCCTCGGCCTGGAGGGCTGAGCGCCCTCAGCCGCGGGCGCTCGCGGTCACCCAGCGGTCGAGCACGTCGGCCGCGGCCCCCGAGTCCAACGACGCCTCCGCCTGCCGGACGCCCTCGGCGAGGTGCGTGACGAGATCCTCCCGCAGCCCGCCCCCGCCCGGCGCCCGCACGCCGGCGGCGAGCAGCGCGGCCGCGGCGTTGACGACGACCGCGTCGCGCACCGGTCCCCGGCTGCCGGCCAGCAGCGAACGGGCGACCGCGGCGTTGTGGGCCGCGTCGGCCCCGCGCAGGTCGGCCAGGGTCGCGGGCGCGAGACCGAGGTCGGCCGCAGGGTCCAACCGGACCGGACCGGCGTCGAGCTCCTCGGTGATCCAGACGTCGGCGGGACCCGTCGTCGTCAACTCGTCCAGCCCGTCGTGCCCGCGGAACACGAGGGCGGCGGTGCCCCGTCGGGCCAGGACACCGGCGACCAACGGCGCGAGCCGTCGGTCGGCGACGCCGATGGCCGCCGCACCCACCCGGGCCGGGTTGGTGAGCGGCCCGAGCACGTTGAAGGCGGTCGGGATGCCGAGCCCCCGGCGGGCCCCGGCCGCGTACCGCATCGCCGGGTGGAAGACCTGGGCGAAGCAGAAGGTGATCCCCACGTCGAGGGCGAGGGCGGCGACCCGGTCCGGGCTGAGGTCGAGACGGACGCCGAGGACCTCGAGGACGTCGGCGGACCCGGAGGAGCTGGAGGCCGCCCGGTTGCCGTGCTTGACCACCCGGTGCCCGGCGCCCGCGAGCACGAGGGCCGCCATCGTCGAGATGTTGACGGTGTGCGCACCGTCGCCGCCCGTCCCCACCAGGTCGACCGTCGGTCCCGGCACCGACAGCGGGACGGCGTGCGCGAGCATCGCCTCGGCCAGCCCCTCCAGCTCGGCGACGCTCTCGCCCTTGGCCCGCAGGGCGACGAGGAACCCGGCCAGGGCCACGTCCGTGGCCTCCCCCGACATGACCTGGTCCATCGCCCACGCGGTCTGCTCACGGTCCAGGTCGCGCCCGGCCACCAGCTCCCCGATGAGCCCGGACCACCCCTTCGGGCGGACCGCGGTCGTCGGGGCCGGCTGCGCGGGGTCGCTCATGCCCGCGACCCTACTGACGTCGGATCTCCCCCGGCGCACCCCGCCACCGACGGGACCGGCCGCCGACGGGACCGGCCCCGGGGAACGGCCCCGAGGAACGGCCCCGAGGAACGGCCAAGGACGGCCCGGGGCGGGTGCGCGGGGGTCGTGTGGTCAACGTCTCGCGCGTCGTGGTGATCCGAGACGTGTCCGCCACCGGATCGTGACCTGTTCGTGACGTACTACCAGAGGTCGTACGGCTGACTCCCAGGTTGACCCGGCACGATGCCCGACAGGGCCTCCGAACACCCCCGACGACCCCGGAAAGGCCCTCCCGAGGCACCGTTCTGATCCGCAATTCAGGTATGCCTCACCTACCTTCGAGCGAGTAGGGTGGGCGGAACGACCTCCGCACGGCCTCCCGACCGCCACCGCGAGAGCTTCACGACCCCGTCTACGACACGTTGTCGGCGGGGCGGTCGGCGAAGGTGCCGGGGGGTGGGGCATGATGGCGCCGTGGCGAGTGCACAGGCTGTCCAGAGCAGCACCCCGAGTCCTGCACACGGGTCGGTCAACCGACCCAACATGGTGTCCGTCGGCGTCATCGTGTGGCTGTCCAGCGAACTGATGTTCTTCGCCGGTCTCTTCGCGATGTACTTCACGATCCGCGCCGTCGTGCCGGACATGTGGACGGAGAACACCGAGCTCCTCAACGTCCCGTTCTCCACCGCGAACACGATCGTCCTGGTCGTGTCCTCGTTCTGGTGCCAGTTCGGGGTCTTCGCGGCCGAGCGCTTCCAGCCCCGCCGCCTCGGCTCGCTCTGGCAGGTCTCCAAGTGGGGCATGCAGGAGTGGTTCGTCCTCACCTACATCTTCGGCGCCATCTTCGTCGCCGGGCAGGTCTTCGAGTACGCCGAGCTGGCCCACGAGGGGCTGACCATCGCCGAGAACGCCTACGGCTCGGTCTTCATCCTCACCACGGGCTTCCACGGGATCCACGTCTTCGGCGGTCTGGTGGCCTTCCTGATGGTCATCGGCCGTTCCTACGCCTCCAAGCGCTTCGGCCACCAGGAGGCCACCAGCGCGATCGTCGTCAGCTACTACTGGCACTTCGTCGACGTCGTCTGGATCGGGCTCTTCACGGTCATCTACATCCTTCAGTAAGACCTTCGGCACGACCTTCCGCGGCCGTCGGCACCCCTCGCCCCCGCCGCCTCGTTTCGAGCACCTCCCGAGCCTTTCGACGGAAGCGAGCACCACCCCGTGACCAGGACTCTCACCGCACTCAGTGCCCGACGACGCCACCCCGCGGCCGTCGTCGTGCTGATCGCGCTGGCGCTCCTCCTCGTCGGAGGGCTGTACGCCGCCTTCGCGCCCCGCACGGCGCAGGCGACCACCTCGGCCGCGAGCGCGCAGGACATCGAGGAGGGCAAGAAACTCTTCCTCGCCAACTGCGCCTCCTGCCACGGGCTCAACGCCCAGGGCGCCCCGGTGATCGACGGGCAGAACGCCGGCCCCTCCCTCATCGGCGTCGGCGCCGCCTCGGTCGACTTCCAGGTCGGCACCGGCCGGATGCCGCTGGCCCAGTCCGGCGCCCAGGCCCCCGAGGTCGACAAGGTCCGCTTCTCCCAGGAGCAGATCGACCTGATGGCCGCCTACATCGCCTCGCTGGCGCCCGGCCCGGCCATCCCCGACGAGGAACTGACCGACGTGTCCGGGGTGGGCGACGAGGAGATCGCTCGCGGGGCCGCGATCTTCCGGACCAACTGCGCCATGTGCCACAACTCCTCGGGCAAGGGCGGGGCCCTGACCGCCGGGAAGTACGCGCCGGACCTGACCGGGACCAGCCCGAAGCACATCATCGAGGCCATGCAGACCGGGCCGCAGTCGATGCCGGTCTTCAACGACAACACCATCAGCCCCGAGGACAAGCGCGCGATCGCCGCCTGGCTGAGCCGTGACGACGTCCGTCCCGACCCGGGCGGGTTGACCCTCGGTGCGGTGGGCCCGGTGACCGAGGGTCTGTTCGCCTGGATGGCCGGCATCGGGCTGCTGATCGGCTGCGCCGTCTGGCTGGGGATGAAGTCCTCGTGACCCCCCGCCCCCACCTCTTCGGAACGGCCCTCCGGGTCGTCCCCACCGCCACGGAACTTCGCACGAACGGGCAGGCAGCATGAGCGAGATCGAGCGCAGAGGCGACGCGCACGGGCCGGGCACGGCCCTCGCCCCGGGCCAGAGCGACGCCCTGCCCGAGAAGTTCGAGAACCCCGGTCTGCCGGCGCACCGGCACCGCATGGGCGACACCGACCCCAAGGCCGCCAAGCGCGCCGAGCGGCAGGTCGCCACCATGCTCGTGCTCTCGATGATCGGCTCCGTGCTGATCATCGTGGCCTACGTCGGCATCCAGTACGACGGCAGCTTCGAGCGGATCAGCCTCTCCACCAAGGCCATCGGCCTGGCGATGTTCCTCTCGCTGTTCTGCCTGGGCATCGGCGCGGTCCACTGGGCCAAGACCCTCATGCCCGACGACGAGCGGATCGACTACCGCCACCGTCAGCGCGGCACCGAGGCCGAGCGCGCCGAGGCCGTCGCCATCCTCAAGGAGGGCGCCGACGAGGCCGGGCTGGGTCGGCGGCCGCTGATCCGCAACACGCTGATCGGGGCCTTCGCCCTGTTCCCGATCCCGGCGGTCTTCTTCTTCCGCGACACCGGCCCCCTGCCCGGGAACAAGCTCTCGACCACGCTGTGGGAAGAGGGCATGCACCTGGTCAAGGACCCGGAGGGGGGCCGCATCCGCGCCGCCGACGTGTCCCTCGGTTCGATCGTCCACGTCCTCCCCGAGGCCATCGGTGAGCTCGAGGAGATCGAGGAGGCCGGCAGCACGGTCCTCAACGAGAAGGCCAAGGCCGCCGTCGTGCTGATCCGCCTCCAGGAGGACCGGATCACGCAGAAGTCCGCGGACTGGGGGGTCGACGGCATCGTCGCCTACTCCAAGATCTGCACGCACATGGGCTGCCCCGTGGCCCTCTACGAGCAGCAGACCCACCACCTGCTGTGCCCCTGCCACCAGTCGACCTTCGACCTCACGCAGGACTGCAAGGTGATCTTCGGCCCCGCCAAACGTCCCCTCCCTCAACTGCCGATCGTGGTGGACGATGAGGGGTACCTGATGGCGGAACGCGGCTTCGACGAAGCCGTCGGCCCGAGTTTCTGGGAGCGTGGATGAGCACCACAGTCGACAAGGCGGCGGCCGGCGTCGGGAACTTCGCCGACGACACCGCCGGGGCGAGCAAGATCGTCAACGGCTTCGCCCGCAAGATCTTCCCCGACCACTGGTCGTTCATGCTGGGTGAGATCACGCTGTACAGCTTCGTGATCCTCCTGGCCACCGGGACGTTCCTGACGTTCTTCTACGAGCCGAGCGCGGCCGAGACCACCTACACGGGGATCTACGCACCGCTGACCGGCCAGCACGTCTCCGAGGCGTACAACTCCTCGCTGCGGCTGTCCTTCGACATCCGTGGCGGTCTGCTCATGCGGCAGATCCACCACTGGGCCGCGCTGATCTTCGTCGCCGCGACCGTGGTCCACATGGCCCGCGTGTTCTTCACCGGTGCCTTCCGCAAGCCGCGCGAGATCAACTGGGTCATCGGCTCGCTGCTCGCGATCCTGGCGGTCTTCGAGGGCTTCACCGGCTACTCGCTGCCCGACGACCTGCTGTCCGGCACGGGTATCCGCATCGCCCAGGCGATCATCCTCGCGGTCCCGGTCGTGGGCTCCTACATCTCGTTCTTCCTCTTCGGGGGCGAGTTCCCGGGCCTGGACTTCATCCCGCGCTTCTTCACCATCCACGTGCTGCTGCTGCCCGCGATCATGCTCGCCCTGATCGTCGTGCACCTCATGCTCGTGGTCATCCACAAGCACACGCAGTACCCCGGCCCGGGTCGCACCGAGGACAACGTCGTCGGCTTCCCGCTCTACCCGGTGTACATGGCGAAGGCCGGCGGGTTCTTCTTCATCGTCTTCGGGGTCATCGCCCTGATCTCGTCGCTCTTCACCATCAACGCGATCTGGGTCTACGGCGCCTACGACCCCTCCCCCGTGACCGCGGGCTCGCAGCCCGACTGGTACATGGGCTGGCTCGACGGTGCGGTGCGTCTGTTCCCGGGGTGGTTCGAGTTCACGGCCTTCGGGTTCACGTTCTCGATGAACATCTTCCTGCCGACCACCGGGACGATCCTGCTGACGATGGCGGCGCTCGTCCTCTACCCGTGGATCGAGCAGGCCGCGACGGGTGACCGTCGCGAGCACCACCTGCTGGACCGTCCGCGCAACCAGCCGACCCGGACCGCGCTCGGGGTCATGGCGCTGACGTTCTACATCCTGCTGTGGATCTCGGGCGGGAACGACGTCATCGCGCACATGATGGGGCTGTCGATCAACGACATCACCCGCACCCTGCGCATCGGGGTCTTCCTGATCCCGGCCCTGGCCTTCGTGGTCACCAAGCGCATCTGCCTCGGCCTGCAGCGCAAGGACCGCGAGAAGGTGCTGCACGGCCGTGAGACGGGCCGCATCGTGCGCCTGCCGCACGGTGAGTTCATCGAGGTCCACGCCCCCCTGTCGGACTTCGAGCGCTGGAACCTTGTCCAGCACGACTCGCTCCGTCCGATGGAGATCGAGGACCGCACGGACGCCGGCAACCCCGACACCCTGTGGGGCAAGCTCCAGCGCCGCCTCTCGAAGTTCTACTTCGAGGACCGCATCGAGCCGGTGACCCCGGCCGAGCTGGCCGCCGCCCACCACCACGGTGAGCACGACGCCATCGAGGGCGCGGAGCACGCGAGCGTCGAGGACAAGAAGAACCCCGCGCTCGGGACCAGCCAGACGCTCCACGGCTGACCGACCGCACGCACGAAGGGCCCCGGGCTTCCCGCCCGGGGCCCTTCGTCGTCGGCCTTCCGGTGTCGACGTCCGGTGCCGACGTCAGGTGTCGACGTCAGGTCGCGCCCCCTAGCTGCCAGGCGTCGACGATCACCACGGGGACGTCGTCCGCTGACGGTCATTCAGCCGCCGCGGGCGTCCCGCACTCGGCCAGGTGGTCGGCGATGTCGTCGCCCGCGCGCTGCCGGACGCCCCCGACGAACGTGCAGTCCTCCGGCACCACGAGGGCTCCCGCCACCCCGGCCGTCGCCAGGGGATCCCCGTCACGGTGCGGCGCGGCGAGCACCAGCGGACCCTCACGGGTCCACGGTCGCCGGTCCGGCCCGGTCGGCCCGTCGGTCGTCGGGGACGACCCGGAGTCCGGGGGCGACGCCGGGGAGACGTCCGCTCCCATCGCGTCCGAGGATGCGCCGACGCACCCGGTCAGCGCCAGGGCGGCGGCGAGGAGGAACGGAGCTCGCAGGACGGGTGCCGGTCGGGTCATGGGGCTCCGACGCCGACGCCGGGCGGACGGTTCCCACCCACTCCTCCGTGATCAAGGAATCCCTGGGGTCCCCGGTCCTGGACCACTCCTCGGTCACGCCGAAGTGAGGGCGACGAGCACCCCAGCGGACGCGAACGGGCCCCGGGGGTCGTCCCCCGGGGCCCGGTCCGTCCGACGTCGGTCGGGCGGTGGCTCGCACCGTCCACGTCGGGTCAGAAGCGCGTCACCAGGTCGGTGACCAGCAGCGCCAGGAACAGCGCCGAGGCCGCCCCGAGCAGCCCGTTGGACACCCAGCCGGACCGTCCCTCCTTGGCGATGCGCTTGGAGTTCAGCAGCAGCATCAGCGTGATGGCCAGGAAGGGCATGAACACCGAGCCGAGGACCCCGTAGACGAGGGTCAGCCCGAACGGCTTGTCCAGGAACAGCAGGACCATCGGGGGGAAGGTCAGCCAGAGCAGGTAGCCGCGGAACCAACGACTCTTCTCCACGGCGACCTCGACCACCTCCTTCTCGGTGCGCTCGGCGGCCTCGGCGGCGGACTCCGCGTGCCGACCGTGCGGGAGACGGACGGTGCGGGTCCAGTCGGCGAAGAGCAGGCTGACGCCGTTCCACACCCCGAGCAGCGAGGACGAGGTGACCGCCAGGAAGCCGGCGAGGAAGAGGATGCGGGCCCACTCGCCGTACTGCTCGCCCAGCGCCGTGCCCAGCACCAGCAGCCCCGAGTCGGAGGCGGTGAGGTCCTGCCCGAGCAGCATCGCCGAGCCGACGATGAGCATGGCCACCACGAAGATGCCGGTCATCACGTAGCCGACCGCGTTGTCCAACCGCATCATCGAGAGCCAGCCGGTGCCCCGCCAGCCCTTGGCGAACATCCAGTAGCCGTAGGCGGCCATGGTGATCGTGCCGCCGACGCCGCCGACCAGGCCGAGCACGTAGACCGTGGACCCGTCCGGCAGGCGGGGGACGAGACCGCTGGTGATGTCACCGAGGCTCGGCATGACCAGGACGGCGATCGAGACCACCGAGACGAACTTCAGCAGCACCAGGACCGTCATGAACTTCTCGAACACGTGGTAGCGCTGCGCCCAGACCAGGGCGAGCCCCACGACCCCGGCGATCATCGCCCAGTACCGGACCGGCAGGCCGCCGAACAGGGCGTTCAGGGGCAGGCCGACCGCCGACATCGCGGTCGCCCCGTACACGAAGCCCCAGATGATGATGTAGCCGCCGAAGAACGTGGTCGCCCAGCGACCCAGCCGGCGCCACCCGTCGAGCAGGGTGGTTCCCGAGGCCAGGTGCCACCGGCCCACGCCCTCCCCCAGGGCGAGCTTGAGGATCGTCCCCAGCACCGCGGCCCAGAGCAGGACCGTCCCGAACCGCGCCCCGGCGATCATGGTGGCGACCAGGTCGCCGGCCCCCACCCCCGTGGCGGCGGCGAGCAGGCCCGGTCCGAGCTGCTTGACCTTGGGGCCGAGCTTGCCCGCGGGCGGTGGGGTGAGCTCGCTGCCCCGGTTCTCGGAGATCGACGTCGTCGTCATGTCCGCTCCTCGTCGTGCGAATCGTGGTCGGTGCACCGCAACGGTGCGACCCGCACGACGTTACGGACGTCACACCCCGACCCCGGGATTCTTGAGGTTCCCTTAGGACGATCGTCGGAGATCAGCCGTGCCGACGGCGGTAGGCGGCCGCGGCCCCCGGGTGCAGGGTCGCCGAGCCGACCGCCACGAGCGAGGGCTGGTCGAGGAACTGCGTCCCCAGCGCGGTCGAGGGGACGAGGTCGCCGGCGTCGTCGAGGAGCACGTCCACGACCTGCGCGGCCGTCGCGTCGGGGAGGTCGGCTCGGGCCAGGAGCAGGTTGGACACCCCGACGGTGCTGAGGCGTCCCTCGGTGCCGTAGGCGCCGACCGGGACGCGCACGGTCCGGTACACCTCGCCCCAGCGTTCCCGCAGCGCCACCGCCTCCTCCCCCAGGTCCAGCAGCCGCAGACCGGCGCCCACCTCGGTCAGCGCCGGGGTGGGCACCCCGCCGGAGAACAGCACCCCGTCGACCTGTCCGCCCACCAGCGCGGCGACGGCGTCGCGCAGCGGCAGACTGACCCGCTCGACCCGCACCCCGGTCAGGTCGAGCAACCGCGCCGCGGTGAGCGCCGCCCCGGACCCGACGTTGCCCACCGACACCGGACGACCGGTCAGGTCGGCGAGGCGGGTGGCCCGGTCACCGGCGCGGACCACGAGCTGCAGGTAGTTCTGGTAGACGCGACCCAGGGCCAGGAGGCCCGTCGCCTCCGGGGCCGCCGCCACGTCGGCCAGCGCCAGCCCGACCTGGGCCGTCCCGGCGCGGACCCGCGACACGTTGTCGACGCTGCCCCCGGTGCTGAGCTCCTCGGTCGGCCGCCCGGCCGAGCGCAACGCGCTCGCCAGCAGCCGGCCGAACTCGGCGTAGAACCCGCCCGGCTCCCCGGCCGCGAGCCGCAACGGCTCCGCCCGGGTTCCGCAGCCGGCCACCGGTCCCAGCACGGTCAGGAGAGCCGCCGCCGTCCCGGCACGGAGGCACACGCGCCGTCCCGGCCCCGGCCCCTCTCCCGCGCGGGTCACGGATGCTTCCCCGGGAGCACCGCCACGGCCAGCAACCCCCCACGCCCCGACGTCTCCAGGCGCAGCTCCCCACCGCGGCCGCGCACGAGCCGGTCGGCGATGGCCAGACCCAGCCCCGTCCCCCCGCGCCCGCTCCAGAACCGCCGCCGCGCGGCCTCGCGCTGCTGCGGCGGGATCCCCGGACCGTCGTCGTCGACCGACAGCAGCACGACCGTCGCCCGGTCCGCCCCGGCGTCGGCCACCGAACCGGCCACGGAGTCCACCACGGAATGCACCACGCTGACCCGGACCTCCGACCCCGGACCCGCGTACCGGATCGCGTTGTCCAGCAGCACGTCGAGGACCTGGGCGAGTTCCCCGGGCGGCCACGGGACCTCGCCCGTCGTCCCGGCGCTCTCCGACGTCGCGGCACCGTCCGACACCCCGTCGCCGTCCGTCGACCCCGGGCCCAGGATCCTGACCCGGGCCGCCCGGGCGGCGGGCGCCCAGGCCGCGACCTGCTGCTGGGCGACCTCGGAGGGGTCGCAGCGGTCCCCGGTGTCCGCGGGGCCGACGGAGGCCAGCGCCGAGGCCTCCGCCGCGGCCAGGCCGAGCGTCCCGTCGAGGATCCCGGTCAGCCGGTCCACCTCGACCAGGGCACCCTCGTAGGCCGCCCGCCCCGGTCCGGTGACGTGCGGGTCCAACGCGTCCACCCGCAGCTGCAGGGCGGCCAGCGGGTTGCGGATCTGGTGGGAGGCGTCGGCGACGAGGTGCCGTTGCCGCTCGGCGGTCTCGCCGACCGTCTCGGCCATGGTGAGGAAGGACCGCTCGAGCTCCCGCAGCTCCCGCGGTCCGGTCTCCCGTCCGAGTCGGACGCCCCGGCCGGCCATGACGTCGGCCACCCCCGCCGCGAGCTCCCGGACGGGCCGGAGCAACCAACGGGCCAGCAGCAGCGCGAGGACCGCGGCGAGCAGCGAGGCGAGCAGCGCGCCGGCGGCGACCAAGGACCAGGCGCGGGTGATGTCGGCGGCGGCCAGGGTGGGGTCGGCCCGCAGGACGACGGCCCCGTCGGCGTCGGCCCCGGTGCCGACCGGACGCCAGAGCAGCACGGCGTCGTGCGACCACGGTCGCAGCCCCGCGGGCGGGGCCGGCGGCTGGTTGCGCAGGGCGGCGTCGACCGCGGCGGCGGTCCGCGGGTCCCCGAGCGGTTCGGCCCCGAACCCCGCGGCGGCCCGGACGCGCCCCTGCCCGTCGACCACGACCACGGCCTCCCCGTAGAGGTCGTGGTGGCGGCGGACGTCCTCGGACAGCGTGCCCCCCGCCGCCTCGTCGGGGTCGGCGGCCGTCGCGGCCAGGCGGTCGAGGTCCCCGGAGCGGACCAGCAGGAACTGCGCGGTCCGGGCCGCGGCGCTGCTGGCGGCCAGCGGCACCGCGAAGGCGGCGACCGCGAGCACGCTGAGCACGGTCAGGACGAGCAGCAGCCGCCGGCGCACCGCCTACTCCCCCAGCCGCAGGCCGACCCCGCGCACCGTGACGAGCAACCCCGGCCGGTCGAGCTTGCCCCGCAGGCCGGTCAGGTGGACGTCGAGGGACCGCGAGGCGCCCAGGTGGGCGTCGCCCCACACCTCGTCGAGGATCAGCTGCCGGGGCACGACGACCCCGGTCCGCCGGGCCAGCACCGCCAGGATCTCGAACTCCTTGCGGGTCAGCTCGACGGTCTCGCCGCCCACCAGCACCCGGTGGGCGGCGAGGTCGATCTCGAGGTCGCCCACCACCACGGGACCGACCTCCTCGGCCCCCTCCTCCGCCCCCGGGCCGGTCCTTCCGGCACCGACCCCGGCCCGGGCGGCGACCACGTCGATGCGGGCCAGCAGCTCGCGCAGCCGGACGGGTTTGACCAGGTAGTCGTCGGCCCCCAGGTGCAGGGCCCGGACCACGTCGCGCTCGGCGGAGCGCGCGGTCATCACCAGGACGGGGGTGCGCGAGCGGTGCCGCAGCTCCCGCAGCAGCACCAGTCCGTCCCCGTCGGGCAGGCCCAGGTCGAGCAGGACGAGGTCGACGTCGCCCAGGACCCCCCGGGCCTCGGAGATCCCCGCCACCCGCAGGACGGCGTGGCCGTAGGTGCGCAGGGCGTCGACGACGGCCCCCGCCACCCCGTCGTCGTCCTCGACGACGAGGACCTTCATGCGGTCACACCCACCGGATCACTGTGCCCTACCGGTGTTCAGGAGGGCAGGGCGGACCCGCCCTTCCAGTCCGCGAAGCTCTCGTTCCAGACGTCGAAGCCGTTGCCCGCCTCGATGGCCCGGTCCGAACCCGAGTAGGTGACCACGTCACCGACCTTGGAGTGCGCGAACATCCACTGCGCGTCGGCGGTCGACATGCCCGTGCAGCCGTGCGAGACGTTGGCCCGCCCCTGCGACCCCACCGACCAGGGCGCGGCGTGCAGGAACTCCCCCGAGTTGGTCAACCGCATCGCGTACTTCACGGCCACGTTGTAGTAGTTCGGGTCGTCCTTGCTGACGCCGGTCGTCTCGGCGTCCATCTGCCGGCTCTTCTCCAGGCTCATGATGACCTTGGTGCCGCTGCGGGTGACGTAACGACCGCCGGACCCGGACTGGCCCAGGGTCACCGGGATCGTCCGGAGGACCGTCCCGTCCTCGGTGACGGTGAGGGTGTGGGCGGCGATGTCGACGTGGCTGACCATCGCCGACCCCACCGTGAAGTCGATGTCGCGGGTCGTGCCCCACACGCCGGGCGAGACCTCGACCGAGCCGAGGTCGAGGTCGACGTGGACCTTGGTGTGCGCGGGCCAGTAGTTCTCGGGCCGGAACTCGACCTTGGTGGCGGACTGCCAGCTCCAGGCCCCGACGACGCCCTGCGGGTCGGTGCTGACGCGCAGCTGCTCCTCCACGGCGGCCCGCCGGTCCTCCGCCACGGGCTCGTCCAGCGTGACGATGATCGGCATGCCGACGCCGACCGTGGACCCGGACAGCGGGGCCACGGCGGGGAAGGCGGTCGTGGCCGGGGTCAGGGTGGCGACCTCGGCGTCGCGCGTCGCCGAGGCGCCGGCCGCGTTGCGGGCCACGGCGTGCACGGCGTAGCGGGTCGCGGGGGCCAACGGATCGGTGCTGGTCCAGCGCTGCCCGCCCTCGCCGAGGGCGCCGGCGACCGGGGCACCCTCCGGGGTGGTGACGGCGACCTCGGTCAACGCCCCACCGGCGGCGGTGACGACGAGCGGCTGGTCGGGGCGCACACTGCCGGCGACCTCGGTGCCCTCGACCGTGATGACGGCCGGGGCGGCGCTGGCGGTCGCGGCCGGGGCCGCGGTCCCCGCCGCGGTGCCGGGCTGGCACCCGCTCAGACCGACCACGAGCGCGAGGCCGACGACCCCCGCGCCGACGAGACGCGTCCCCCCGTACCGCTGCGAACGGGCCCTGCTGCTGCTCACGACACTTCCCCCCGGCTTGCTGCTGACGTCCACCCCCGATCGTGACGGCTCCGGGGGCTCGGTAGGTGGACGTCGCGCGGCATCCTCGCGTTGCACACCAGATGTGCGCAGTCCGCGAAGGATTCCGGCGGCGTCGTCACCTCCTCCATCGACCACGACGACGACGACCGCAGTCCCGGAGGACTGCGGTCGTCGTGGTCGTGCGTGCGGTGGGTCTCAGTGGGCGTGCTCACCGCGGTAGTACTCGAAGACCCACCCGACGATCATCGGGATCGTGATCACGACGCCGATGATCCAGAGCCACCAACCGACGGCCACCCCGAAGAAGGCGATCGCCGCGCCGAGGGCGAGGTAGAGCGGCCACCAGCTGTACGGGGAGAAGAACCCCTGCTCGCCGGCGCCCTGGGTGATCTCCCCGCGGGGGTCGTCCTCCGGACGCTCGTCGATCCGGCGGGCGGTGACGGCCAGGTAGGCGCCGACCAGGATCGCGAGGCCACCGGTGAGCAGCAGCGCGATGAAGCCGACCAGCTCCTGCCACTCGGTGAGCAGCGCGTAGATGAACGCCACCGGGACGAAGAAGAGGATGCCCCCGGAGAACAGCCAGGTTTCGGACTTCATGGCTCAGTGCTCCTTGGTGCGCGTCGTGCCGGCGTCCTCGCGGTCCGCCTCGCCGAAGACGTGGTCCAGCAGGTTCTTGTCCTGCGTCTTGCTCTCGGCGGCCGCGACCTCGGGGTGGTGCAGGTCGAAGGCGGGACGCTCGGAGCGGATGCGCGGCAGGGTCGTGAAGTTGTGCCGCGGCGGCGGGCAGGACGTCGCCCATTCCAACGAGGCTCCGTAGCCCCACGGGTCGTCCACGGTGACCTTCTCGCCGAAGCGCGCCGTCTTGTAGACGTTCCAGAGGAACGGGATGAACGAGGCACCGAGGACGAACGAACCGATCGTCGAGATCTCGTTCATCGTCGTGAAGCCCTCGTCGGGCAGGTAGTCGGCGTAACGACGCGGCATGCCCGCCGCACCCAGCCAGTGCTGGATGAGGAACGTCGCGTGGAAGCCGAAGAACATCAGCCAGAAGTGGATCTTGCCCAGCCGCTCGTCGAGCATCTTGCCGGTGAACTTGGGCCACCAGAAGTAGAAGCCGGCGAACATCGCGAACACCACGGTGCCGAAGACCACGTAGTGGAAGTGGGCGACGACGAAGTAGGAGTCCGAGAGCTGGAAGTCCAGCGGCGGCGCGGAGAGGATGACGCCGGTCAGACCGCCGAAGAGGAAGGTGACCAGGAAGCCGACCGCCCACAGCAGCGGGGTGTCGAACGTCAACGACCCGCGCCACATGGTGCCGATCCAGTTGAAGAACTTTACGCCGGTCGGCACCGCGATGAGCATGGTCATGAACGCGAAGAACGGCAGCAGGACCTTGCCGGTCACGTACATGTGGTGCGCCCACACGGTCACCGAGAGCCCGGCGATCGAGATGGTGGCGAAGACCAGGCCCTTGTAGCCGAAGACCGGCTTGCGGCTGAACACCGGGAAGATCTCGGTCACGATGCCGAAGAACGGCAGGGCGATGATGTAGACCTCGGGGTGGCCGAAGAACCAGAACAGGTGCTGCCACAGGATCGGCCCGCCGTTGGCGGCCTCGAACACGTGGGCGCCCAGGACGCGGTCGGCCCCGAGGGCCAGCAGCGCGGCGGCCAGCACCGGGAAGGCCATCAGCACCAGGACGCTGGTGATGAGGACGTTCCAGGTGAAGATCGGCATCCGGAACATGGTCATGCCCGGCGCGCGCATGCAGATGATCGTGGTGATGAAGTTGACCGCCCCGAGGATGGTCCCGAACCCACCGAGGGCCAGACCCATCACCCAGAGGTTCCCGCCGAGACCCGGCGAGTGCACGACGTCGGACAGCGGCGCGTACGCGAACCACCCGAAGCTCGCGGCCCCCTCGGGGGTGAGGAACCCGGCGGCGGCGATGAGGCCGCCGAAGAGGAAGAGCCAGTAGGCGAACATGTTCAGCCGCGGGAACGCCACGTCGGGCGCACCGATCTGCAGCGGCATGATCGCGTTCGCGAACGCGGCGAACAGCGGCGTCGCGAACAGCAGCAGCATCACCGTGCCGTGCATGGTGAACGCCTGGTTGTACTCGTTCTTGGTGTTGAAGATCTGCATCCCGGGCTCGAACAGCTCGGCGCGGATGAGCAACGCCATGACGCCGCCGGCCAGGAACCAGACGAACGAGGTGATGAAGTACAGGTTGCCGATGACCTTGTGGTCGGTGGTCGAGAGCCAGTTGGCGATGACCCGGCCCCGGCTGAGCGGGGTGGCCACCCCCATCGGCTGACGGCTCGTCGCGACCCGCGGGCTGAAGCCCGGGGACTGCGGGTTGTCGGTGGACATCAGTTCCCTCCCCCCTGGCTGGCGTCGACACCGAGGTCGGCGTCGGCGTCGGTGTCGCCCTGGTGCTCGCGCTCGATCGCCCCGGCGAGGCCGGTGGGCAGTCCGCCGGTCTGACCGCGGGCGGCCAGCTCCTGCAGGTGCTGCTGGTACTCCGCCTGCGACACGACCTCGACGTTGAACAACATCTCGGAGTGGTACTCGCCGCACAGCTCCGCGCACTTGCCCTGGAAGGTGCCTTCCTTGGTGGGCGTGATGACGAAGGAGCTCGGGTCTCCCGGGATCATGTCCATCTTGAACAGGAACGCCGGGATCCAGAACGAGTGGATGACGTCGCGGCTGAAGATCTGGAAGCGGACGGTCTCGTCCACGGGCAGGTACAGCGTGGGGAGGTTCTCCTCCACGCCCGGCTGACCCGAGAGGTCGGCCTGGCGGCCCGTGTCGTAGACGAGCGGGGTCCGCTGGTCGGTGTCGAGGTAGTTGAAGTCCCACGACCACTTCTTGCCGACGATCTGCACCGTCACGTCGGTCGGCTCGTCGCGGTCGATGATCGCGGCCTGGTCGCGGGCGGTGTAGTAGAAGAGCACCCCGACCATCATGACCGGGACGATCGTGTAGAGGATCTCGATCGGCATGTTGTACCGGACCTGCGGCGGCAACTCCGGGTCGCCCTTGCGGCGCCGGTAGGCGATGACGACCCAGATCGTCAGCCCCCACACCAGCAGGCCCGTCGCCAGGGCGGCGATCCAGGACCCGTTCCACAGGTTCTGCATGCGTTGCGTCATGTCGGTGGCGCCGACGCTGACGTCCGGGAGGAAGCCGTTTCGCAGGCTCGCTTCCGGGAATTCTGCGCTCGCGCAGCTGCTCAGCAGCAGCGTCGTCGCGCCGAGGAGCGCACCACTCACCAGCGCTCTAGCTCGCGTGCCCAAGGTCGGCCTTCCCACGGTTCCTCTGCTGCCCGGACTCCTGCGCCTGCGCACGGAAGGCTCACCGCCCGTGCACGCAATCGTCCCGTCGGGAGGAGACTACCCCCCGTCGTAGGTCGCGGAGGGGCCGGGGCGCGCCGAGAACCGCTCGGGCACAGGCAGCGCCCGGGCTGCTCCCAGCAGTCGCAGGTAGCGTGCGCGGGGCACCTCCCGCACGCCGAGGGTCTCGAGGTGGTCGGTGGCCCACTGCACGTCGATCAACCGCCCCGGGATCGCGTCGCCGTGCATGATCCGGGCCAGTCCGACCACGGCCGCCTTGGAGGCGTCGGTCACGCGGTGGAACTTGGACTCGGCGGCGAACAGGCCGCCGATGCTGACCCCGTAGAGACCGCCGGCGAGCTCCCCGTCGGCCCACACCTCGACCGAGCGGGCCCAGCCGAGCTCGTGCAGGCGCAGGTAGGCGGCCGCGAAGCGGTCGGTGATCCAGGCGCCGCTGCGGCGGGGGTCGGCGCAGCCGGCGACCACGTCGGCGAAGGCCGTGTCCGTCGTGATCGTGAAGCCCCGCATCGAGCGGCGCAGCGACCGGGAGACGTGCACGTCCGCGGGGTGCAGCACCCCCCGCCGGGCGGGGCACCACCACCCGAGCGGGTCGGAGCCGCCCGACCCCGTCCCCATGGGGAACAACCCGAGCGCGTAGGCCTCCAGCAGCGTGGACGGGCTCAGGTCGCCGCCGCAGGCCAGCAGGTCCGGGTCGTCGGGGTCGAGGCCGACCAGGAGCGCGGAGAGGTCGAACCGGGACGGACCCACCTCGGCCCGGGGGCGAGCCCTGCCTCGGTCGGACCCGGCCCCGGGACCGGCCCCGGACGCGACGACCCCCGCACCGTGGGGTGCGGGGGTCGTCACGGGAACCGCTGACCCGGCCGCGGCGCGCGCGCCGTCCGGGTCGGAGGGCTCAGGAGAAGGAGTCGCCACAGGCGCAGGAGCTGCCCGCGTTGGGGTTGTCGATCGTGAACCCCTGCTTCTCGATGGTGTCGGCGAAGTCGATGGTGGCGCCGTCCAGGTAGGGGGCGCTCATCTTGTCGACGACGACCTCGACGCCGGTGAAGTCGCGCACGGCGTCACCGTCGAGCTCGCGCTCGTCGAAGTAGAGCTGGTAGATGAGGCCGGAGCAGCCGCCGGGCTGCACCGCGATCCGCAGGCGGAGGTCGTCGCGACCCTCCTGCTCCAGCAGCGTGCGCACCTTGGTCGCGGCGACCTCGGTGAGCTCCACCCCGTGGGCCTGGGCGGTCGTCTCCGCGGACGCGGCGTCGGTGGCCGGGGCGGTGGTGGGGGTGCTCATGGACATCGTCTCCGGTTCGCTCGGGTACCTCCCCCACGAGGGGCGAGGCTGGCCTGTCGAGGCGTCCAACCACCGGGCGGGCCCGGGTGTTCCCGGGACGGTCCCGCGGGGTGCCGTCGGCCGAGGACCAGGTTACGACGTCCGCGGCCCCGTCCGAGGCGGGTCGGGAACGGGATCCCCCGCGGCCAGACCCTCCAGGAGCAGCACCTCGCCCAGGCACACCCGGGCGAAGTC
The DNA here is from genome assembly GCF_042433995.1 of Kineococcus gynurae. Taxonomy (NCBI): domain Bacteria; kingdom Bacillati; phylum Actinomycetota; class Actinomycetes; order Kineosporiales; family Kineosporiaceae; genus Kineococcus; species Kineococcus gynurae. Next base: position 1,050,654 of record NZ_JBHLUI010000008.1, on the reverse strand, counting down.
GGCCAGGTGCAGGGACTCGTCGGCCCCGTGGGCGCGGGAGTCCGGGTCCTCGACCCCGGTCACCAGGATGGCGGCGCCGGGGTAGACCGCGGCCAGGTCGGCCACGAACGGGATGGACCCGCCCATGCCGGTCTCGACCACCTCGGCCCCGAACGCCGCGGCGAAGGCCCGGCGGGCGACGTCGTGGGCGGCCGAGGACGTGTCGGCGGAGAACGGCCGCCCCTCCTCCCCCGGGACGACCTGCACCCGCGCCCCGAACGGGGCGTGGGCGAGCAGGTGCTCGTGCAGCGCCCGGGCGGCCTCGGCCGGGTCCTGGCCCGGGGCCACGCGCAGGCTGAGCTTGGCCCGGGCCGAGGGCAGCAACGTGTTCGAGGCCCGGTCCACCGGGGTCGCGTCCAGACCGACGACCGCGAGCGCCGGTCGGGTCCACAGCCGGTCGGCCAGGCTGCCCGTCCCGGCCAGCCGGACCCCGTCGAGCACACCGGCGTCGGTGCGGAACGTCGCCTCGTCCAGCCCCGGGTCGGTCGCGGTCCCCCGGTGCAGCCCGGCGACCGCGACGTCGCCCGCCTCGTCGTGCAGGGTCGCGAGCAGGCGGCAGAGCAGGGTGAGGGCGTCGAGCACCGGGCCACCGTTGATGCCGGAGTGCACCGCGTGCGAGAGCACGTCGAGACGCACCTCGCAGTCGACGAGACCCCGCAGCGTGGTGGTCAGGGCGGGCACGCCCACGGCGAAGTTGGCGGAGTCGGCGACGACGATCACGTCGGCGGCGAGGTCGTCGCGGAACGTCTGCAGGAAGGTGCCGAACGAGGGCGAGCCGACCTCCTCCTCCCCCTCGACGAAGACGGTGACCCCGACGCCGTCGTCGTCCGACCAGCGCGGCAGCAGGGTGCGCAGGGCGGCCACGTGGGCCATGACGCCCGCCTTGTCGTCGGCGGCGCCACGGCCGAACAGCCGGCCGTCGCGCTCGGTGGGCTCGAAGGGCGGGCTGGCCCAGTCCGCGTCGTCCCCGGGCGGCTGCACGTCGTGGTGGGCGTAGAGCAGGACGGTCGGGCGTCCTTCCGGTGCCGGGCGCCGGGCCAGCACCGCGGGGGCCCCGGGTCGACCGTCGGGTCCGGGGACGCGCACGACGCGCACCGAGGGCAGCCCGGCCCCGCGCAGGAGGTCGGCGACCGCCTCCGCGGAGGCCTCGACGTGGGCCTGGTCGAAGGCGGCGGCGGACACGCTCGGGATGCGGACGAGGGCCTCCAGGTCGGCCCGCACCCCGGGCGCGACCGCCTCGGCGGCGGCCCGCAGCTCGGCCACGAGCGCAGGGTCCGGGTCGCTCCTCGGGCCGCCCGGGGCGCTCGTCGGGGCGGTGGGGACGTCGGGCTCGGCCATGCCGGCCACCGTAGGCGACGTGCTCGCGGGGGCCCGGGCACCCCGACCGGGCCGCGACCGGGCCGCGACCGGGCCGCGACCGGGCCCGCGCCGGGGCCGGTCGCGACGGCGGCTGTCGTACCCTGAGCGGCGTGTTCGGGCGAAGCAAGAGCGAGAAGAAGGCCGCCGACGCGGCCACCCCCGCGGTCAACCTGACCAAGGAGGGCGGCAAGGGGCGGCCGACCCCCAAGCGCAGCGTGGCCCAGGCCCGCAACGTGCGCCCGCTCGTCCCGGCCGACCGCAAGCTCGCCCAGAAGGCTTCGCGGGAGCAGGCGCGCGCCGAGCGGATGAAGGTGCAGCAGGCCCTGCTCACGGGCGACGAGCGGCACCTCCCGCTGCGCGACCGCGGCCCGCAGAAGCGGCACGTGCGCGACGTCGTGGACGCCCGCCGCAACGTCGGGGAGTACTTCCTGATCGTGGCGGCGGCCTCGCTGCTGCTCTCCATCGTGGTCACCCCGCTGAACTCCCGCGAGGTGGTCGCCGGGACCACGCTGCTGATCTACGGGATGCTCGCGGTCGTCATCATCGACTCGATCCTGCTGGGCCGGAAGATCAAGCGTTCGGTGACCGAACGGTTCGGGACCCCCGAGCGCGGGGTCGTCGGGTACGGCGTGACCCGGGCGTTGCAGATCCGCCGCCTGCGCCGCCCCGTGCCCATGATCAAGCGCGGGGACGCCCCCCGCTGATCCGCGGGTCCGCCCGGGACGCGTGCCGGGGTGGAGCTGCCCCTCGCCGGTCGCGGTCGTAGGTTGCCGCCATGGAACACCGCCACCTCGGCTCCTCCGGTCTCAAGGTCTCCGAGATCACCTACGGCAACTGGCTGACGCACGGCTCGCAGGTCGAGAACGACGCCGCCGTCGCCTGCGTGCACGCCGCGCTGGACGCGGGGATCACGACCTTCGACACCGCCGACGTCTACGCCAACACCGCGGCCGAGTCGGTCCTCGGTCGGGCGCTGAAGGGCCAGCGCCGCGAGAGCCTGGAGATCCTGACCAAGGTCTACTTCCCCACCGGCCCCAAGGGCCCGAACGACACCGGGTTGTCCCGCAAGCACATCCTGGAGTCCATCGACGGTTCGCTGCGCCGGCTCGGGACCGACCACGTCGACGTGTACCAGGCCCACCGCTACGACACCGAGACCCCGCTGACCGAGACGATGCAGGCCTTCGCCGACGTGGTGCGGGCCGGCAAGGCGTTCTACGTCGGGGTCAGCGAGTGGACCGCCGAGCAGCTGCGCGAGGGCCACGCCCTGGCCCGCGAGCTCGGGTTCCAGCTGGTCTCCAACCAGCCGCAGTACTCCGCGCTGTGGCGGGTGATCGAGTCCGAGGTCGTGCCCACGTCCGAGGAGCTCGGCATCGGTCAGATCGTGTTCTCCCCCGTCGCCCAGGGGGTCCTGACCGGCAAGTACACCCCGGGCGGGGAGCTGCCCGCCGGGTCGCGCGCACGGGACGAGAAGGGCGGCAAGACGATGATCAGCCGGTGGATGCGCGACGACGTGCTCGTCGCCGTTCAGGGGCTGCGACCGGTGGCCGACGACCACGGCCTGAGCCTGTCGCAGCTCGCGCTGGCCTGGGTCCTGCAGAACCGCAACGTGTCCTCGGCGATCATCGGCGCCTCCCGCCCCGAGCAGGTCGTGGAGAACGTCAAGGCCTCGGGGGTCACCCTGCCGCCGGAGACCCTGCAGCGCATCGACGAGGTGCTGGCCGGGGTGGCCGAGCGGGACCCCGGCAAGACCGCCGAGAACGCGCCCAAGGCCCGTCTCGTCTGACGTCCCGCCCGTCTGCGGCGGGGCCCGGTCCGCGGGCCCCGCTCAGTCGGCCGGGTGCAGGCTGAGCGGGGGCCCCACCGGTCGGCCGTCACCGTGCAGGTGGGCGTGCTCCACGCCGTGGCGGCGCAGCTCGCGCCACCGCTGCCCGATCCACACCTCGGCGTCGGAGCGGGAGGGGAAGCCGCCCGTCGTGGGCGGGCCGGTGTCCGGCACGCTCTCCACCGCGCGTCCCTCGGTGTCGGTGTAGGTCCACGTCCACTGCTCGACCCGGCTCATCGGGCCACCGTAGAAGACCCCGGCCCCGGTGCCTCGCCCGCGGGGGTCGGGGCGTCCTGACGTCGGCGGGCGTCCACGAGGGCCAGGACGAGCGCGAGGACCACGCAGCCGACCGAGACCCGCAGCCCGGCCGAGAGCGCCTCGCCGTACACGGCCGCCCCGCGCCCGCCCCCGACGCCCGCGAAGAAGACGCTGGTCACGGCGGCGACCCCGACGGCCGTCCCGATGCGCTGCCCGGTCTGCAGGACCCCGCCCGCGACCCCGGCCACCCGACGCGGCACCTCGGCCAGCGCCAGGGTCTGGTTCGGCGAGATGGTCAGACCGCTGCCCGCCCCCGCCACGGCGAGGACCGCGCCGAGCAGGACCGCCGGCAGCCAGGTGGGGGCGTCGGCGGGGACGGTCGCGGCGACGACGTCGGCCCCCACGAGACCGACGAGGGTGAGCACCAGCCCGACGACGACGATCCGGCGGCCCCGGGTGGAGACCCGCCGGCCCCCGATCTGGGCCGTGACCGCCGAGGCCAGCGCGAAGGGGGTGAGCACGAGACCGGCCTGCAACGGGGGCAGCCCGAGCCCGGTCTGCACGTAGAGCGTCGTGACCAGGAAGATGCCGGTGAAGCCGGCGAAGTAGGCGATCCCGACCGCCGCGCCCAGGCTGAACGAGGCCGTCCGCACGAGGTCGCCGGAGACCACCGGCTCGCGGCCGCGACGGGCGTCGTGGCGTTCCCAGAGCACGAAAGCGGCCATGAGCAGCGCCGCCACGGGCAGCAGCGCCCACCGCCAGGCGGGGGCCCCGCCCCCGGACCCCTCGGTCAGGACGAAGGGCAGCATCGCCACGGTCACCGCGGCGGCCAGCAGCAGCAGCCCGACGACGTCGAGGTGGACCCGCCCGGACGCGCTGCGGTGCCGCGGGCCGGCCGGCTGGGCGGCACCCGTGGGACCGGTCCCGGCGGCCGCCTCGCGCGGACCGGCCGCGGTCGGACGCGGGAGCCAGCGCCAGGCGAGCGGGAACAGCACGAGCCCGATGGGGACGTTCACGAGGAAGACCCCGCGCCAGCCGTGCTCCTCGCCGAAGACGAGCAGGATGAGTCCGCCGAGCAGCGGCCCGACCGCGGTCGAGATTCCGACGGTCGTCCCGAACGCCCCGAAGGCCCGGGCCCGTTCGGCCCCGCTGAACAGCTGCTGCAGCAGGCCGAGCACCTGGGGGTTGAGGATGCCGGCCGCCGCCCCCTGGATCAGCCGGACGACGGCGAGCGCCGTGCCCGACTCGACGAGGCCGGCGACCGCGCTGGTGACGGTGAAGGCGACCAGGCCGACGAGGAACAAGGTGCGTCGGGAGAACACGTCGCCGAGACGGCCCGAAGGCACCAGGAACAGGCCGAAGGCCAGGGCGTAGCCGGCCACGATCCATTGCAGCTCACCGGCGGAGGCGCCCAGCGAGCGCTGCATGCTGGGCAGGGCGACGTTCACGATGGACACGTCGAGCAGGGTCATGAACCCGGCGGCCAGGCAGACCCCGAGGGCCCGCCAGCGCTGCGGGTCGTCGGCGGCGTTCAGGCCGGGTCCGTCTCGCGGCGGCTGCGCTGGGCGGCGACGCCTTCCAGGACCCGCCGCGGCCAGGCCGGGCCCTCGTAGATGAAGGCGGTGTAGGCCTGGACCAGGGACGCGCCCGCGTCGAGCCGTTCCTGCACGTCGGCGGCCGTCTCGACCCCGCCGGCGCTGATCAGCACCAGGCGCGAGCCGACCCGCTCGGCCAGGCGGCGCAGCACCGCGAGCGAGCGGGCCTTGAGCGGGGCCCCGGACAACCCCCCGCCGCCGGCGGCGTCGACCTCGGCCGAGGAGCTGCGCAGGCCCTCGCGCGAGATGGTCGTGTTGGTGGCGACGATGCCGTCCAGCCCCTCCTCGAGGGCGAGGTCGGCGACCGCGTCCACGTCGGCGTCGCCGAGGTCGGGGGCGATCTTGACCAGCAGCGGGACCCGGCGCGGCGAGCTCTCGTCGGCGGCCTCCCGCACCGCGCGCAGGACGGGGCGCAGCTTCTCCACGGCCTGCAGGTCGCGCAGCCCGGGGGTGTTCGGGGAGGAGACGTTGATGACCAGGTAGTCGGCGTAGGGGGCCAGCAACCGCGCCGAGGTGGCGTAGTCGGCCGCGGCGTCCGCCTCGGCGACCACCTTGCTCTTGCCGATGTTGACGCCGATGGGGACCAGGTTCGGCGGGGGGGCCGCGCGCAGCTGCCGCAACCGCCCGGCGACCTCCTCGGCCCCGCGGTTGTTGAAGCCCATGCGGTTGACGACCGCCCGGTCGGCGGTGAGCCGCTGCAACCGCGGCCGGGGGTTGCCCGGCTGCGGGAGGGCCGTCACCGTCCCGATCTCGACGAAGGTGAACCCGAGGTTGCCCAGGGCCTCCACCCCGGTCCCGTTCTTGTCGAAGCCGGCGGCGAGTCCGAGGGGTCCGGCCAGGTCCATCCCCAGCACGCGGGTGCGCAACCGGTCGTCCTGCGGTATGAAGACGCGCCGGATCGCGGAGTTGGCCAGGGGGACCCGCGCCGAGGCCTTGATGGCCGAGAACGCCCAGGTGTGCGCCGTCTCCGCGTCGATGCGCGTGAACACGTGTCGGTACAGCGAGCGGTACAGCACAGGCGACTTCCTCACCCCCGGGGATCGTGACGATCGGAGGCTAGCTTGCAGGTCGGGGCGGGTGCGCGCGCGGGGAGGGCGGGCCACCCCGCTCCCCCCTTCCCTCCCGTGATCAAGGAATCCATTCCTTGATCACGGAGGGGTGGGGGATGCGGGGTCAGGCGAGGCGGACGGTCGTCCCCTCGGCGGCGGCCCGGCGGGCGGCGTCCAGGACGCGCATCGAGGCGATCGCCTCGCCCGGCTCGACCGGGAGCGGCCCTCGGCCGCGCACCGCCCGCGCGACGGCGGCGTAGAACCGGGGCCAGGCCCCGGCCTCGCTCGGGACGGGCAGCGCCGGGCCCGACCCGACCGCGACCCGCGCGAAGTGGTGCGGGGGTTCGACGCCCCAGGCCGCGCCGTCGGCGCGGGGGGTGCGACCCGCGAGCAGGGCCGCCTCCTGGGAGTCCATCGGCGCGTCCAGCACGAAGCTCCCCCGGGTCCCGGTGACCCGGAAGCGAGGCGCCGGCTGGGCCTGCTTCCAGGATCCGGAGAGCTCGGAGCGGACCCCGTTCACGTGGGTCAGCTGCAGGCGGACGTCGTCCTCGGGCGCGTCGGGACCCGCGGCCCGCGACCGGGTCTGCGCGGCGACGGTGGCGACCGGCCCGAACAGGTGCAGCGCCTGGTCGACCAGGTGCGAGCCGAAGTCCCGCAGCAGCCCGGCCCCGGCCGCGGGCGGCTCGGAGTCCGCCCAGCGTTCGAAGGCCGACTCGAAGCGGACGACCTCGCCCAGCGTCCCCTCCTGGAGCACCCGGCGCAGGGTCAGCAGGTCGGAGTCGAAGCGACGGTTCTGGTAGACGCTCAGCAGGACGTCGCGCTCGGCGGCGAGCGCGACGGTGGCCTCGGCGGCGGCCGCGTCGAGCGCGAACGGCTTGTCGCAGACGGTGGCGAGACCGAGGCGCAGCGCCCGGTCGGTCAGCTCGGTGTGGGTCGCGGCCGGGGTGGAGATCGCGACCGCCTCGACGCCGAGGTCGGCCAGCTCCTCCAGCTCGGCGACGGTGCGCACGCCGTGCTCGGCGCGGGCCAGCGCGGCCCGCTCAGGGTTGCCGGTCACGACCGCCACGAGGTCGCAGCCGTCCGCCCCGCTGATGATCGGGGCGTGGAAGAACCGCCCGCCCCCGCCGTAGCCGACGAGGGCGAAACGGACCGGTGGGAAGGGTTCGGCGAGGTCGGTGGGCACGGCGTCGTGGGTCACGCGGCGACCCTAGGGCACGCCTGCGCGGTCCCCGGCGTCAGATCTCGCAGGACGCGGGTGGGGCCTCCTCGCCCAGCCGACCGTCGGAGAGGATCAGCCGGGAGCGGATGAGGAAGCGCACCCCGTCGGGGGCCTCGAGGGAGAACCCCGCCCCGCGTCCGGGCACGAGATCGATGGTCAGGTGGGTGTGCGACCACAGGCGGAACTGCTCCTTCGACATCCACACCGGGACGCGGAAGACCTCGGTGGAACCGTCCTCGGTCGAACCCTCCTCGACGGCGACCTCGAGGTCGCCGAGGAACTCGTCGGCGTCGGAGGTCAGGAAGTCCCCGGCCGCGAAGCACATCGGCGAGGACCCGTCGCAGCACCCGCCGGACTGGTGGAACATGAGTTCGCCGTGCCGCGCCCGGAGGCGGCGCAGCTGCTGCGCCGCCTCCGGGGTCACCGCGACCCGCTGGACGTCGGCCGGGGAGGTCACGAGTTGTTCCCGCTCACGTCCAGCACGATACGCCCGTCCACCTTCCCGTGGTGGAGCCGCTCGAAGACGTCGTTGACCGCGTCCAGGGGTTCGACGGCCACGGTCGGGTGGATCTTCCCCTGGGCGTAGAAGGCCAGGGACTCGGCCAGATCCTCGCGCGTGCCGACGATCGAACCGCGGATGGTCAGCCCCTTCAGCACGATGTCGAAGATGGGTGCCGGGAAGTCCCCGGGCGGCAGTCCGTTGAACACGATGGTGGCCCCGCGCCGGGCGACGCCGAGGGCCTGCCCGAACGCCGCCGGGTGGACCGCGGTGACCAGGACCCCGTGGGTGCCGCCGACCTGGCGCCGGATCTCCGCGGCGGGGTCGACCTCCCGCGCGTTCACGGTGACCTCGGCCCCGTGCCGGCGGGCCAGGTCGAGTTTCGCGTCGTCGACGTCGACCGCGGCGACGTGCATCCCCATCGCCACCGCGTACTGCACGGCGACGTGGCCCAGCCCGCCGATCCCGGAGATGGTCACCCACTGCCCCGGGCGCACCTCGGTCTGCTTGAGCGCCTTGTAGACGGTCACCCCGGCGCAGAGCACCGGGGCGACGGCCACCGGGTCGGCCCCGTCGGGGATCCGGGCGGCGAACCGGGTGTCCACCAGCATGTACTCGGCGAAACTCCCGTTCACCGAGTACCCACCGTTGGTCTGCTGCTCGCACAGCGTCTCCCAGCCGGTGTTGCAGTAGCTGCAGTGCCCGCAGGCCGACCAGAGCCAGGCGTTGCCCACCCGGTCGCCGACCCGCAGGTCCTCGACGCCGTCGCCGAGCGCGACCACCTGCCCGAACCCCTCGTGCCCGGGAACGAACGGCGGGGACGGTTTCACCGGCCAGTCCCCCTGGGCGGCGTGCAGGTCGGTGTGGCAGACGCCGGTCGTCTCCACCCGGACGAGGGCCTGGCCCCGGCCCGGCTCGGGCACGGGCAGCTCCAGCAGTTCCAGCGGCCGGCCGAACGCGGTGACCACGGCGGCCCGCATGGTGCTCGGCACCGGGGTGGAGGTCGACGCCGCGGGGGTGGTCGCGACGGCGGGGTCGAGGGTAATCTGGGCGTTCACGGGATTCTCCTTGTCTCGGCGTCGGCCTCGCCGCCGGCGCCGGTCGGGGTTTGCTCGTGCGGAACGGTTCGGTGCAGATCGGACCCTCGGGCCGGGGAGTTGCCGCTCCCCGGCCCGACGCGTGCGCGGGCACCGCCGTCCGGCCCGGGCGGACCCGGGGCCGGACGGGGTGCGACCGGTCAGAAGAAGCCGAGCTTCGACGTCGCGTAGCTCACCAGCAGGTTCTTGGTCTGCTGGTAGTGGTCGAGCATCATCCGGTGGTTCTCGCGGCCGATGCCGGAGGACTTGTACCCGCCGAACGCGGCGTGCGCGGGGTAGGCGTGGTAGTTGTTCGTCCACACCCGCCCGGCCTGGATCCCGCGCCCCATCCGGTAGGCCAGGTGGATGTCGCGGCTCCACACACCGGCCCCGAGGCCGTACAGCGTGTCGTTGGCGATCTTGAGGGCGTCGTCCGGGTCGTCGAACCGGGTCACCGAGACCACGGGGCCGAAGATCTCCTCCTGGAAGATCCGCATCGAGTTGTCACCCTCGAAGATGGTCGGGGTCACGTAGTACCCGCCGGAGAGTTCCCCACCCAGGTCGGCCCGCTCACCCCCGGTGACGATCTTCGCGCCCTCCTGCTTCCCGATGTCGATGTAGGAGAGGATCTTCTCGAGCTGGTCGTTGCTGGCCTGGGCGCCGATCATCGTGTCGGTGTCCAGCGGGTTGCCCTGCTTGACCGCCTGCGTCCGCGCGGTCGCGTCGTGCAGGAAGTCGTCGTAGATCGTGGACTGGATGAGCGCGCGCGAGGGGCAGGTGCAGACCTCGCCCTGGTTCAGCGCGAACATGGTGAACCCCTCGAGGGCCTTGTCGTAGAACTCGTCACGGCGGCTCGCGACGTCCTCGAAGAAGATGTTCGGGCTCTTGCCGCCGAGTTCCAGGGTGACCGGGATGAGGTTCTGGCTCGCGTACTGCATGATCAGCCGACCGGTGGTGGTCTCCCCGGTGAAGGCGATCTTGCGGATGCGCGGGGAGGACGCCAACGGCTTGCCGGCCTCGGCGCCGAACCCGTTGACGACGTTGACGACCCCGGGCGGCAGCAGGTCGCCGATGAGTTCCATGAGGACCAGGATCGAGGCCGGGGTCTGCTCGGCGGGTTTGAGCACGACCGCGTTGCCCGCCGCCAGGGCCGGGGCGAGCTTCCAGATCGCCATGAGCAGCGGGAAGTTCCAGGGGATGATCTGCCCGACCACGCCCAGCGGTTCGTGGAAGTGGTAGGCGACCGTGTCGTCGTCGATCTGGGAGATGCCGCCCTCCTGGGCGCGCACCACCCCGGCGAAGTAGCGCAGGTGGTCCACCACCAGGGGGAGGTCTGCGGCGAGGGTCTCGCGGACCGGTTTGCCGTTGTCCCAGGTCTCGGCGACCGCGAGCTTCTCGAGGTTCTGCTCGATGCGGTCGGCGATGCGGTTCAGCACGAGGGCCCGTTCGCCCACCGACGTCCGACCCCAGGCCGGCGCCGCGGCGTGCGCGGCGTCGAGGGCGCGGTCGATGTCGGCGGCGGTCCCCCGGGCCACCTCGGTGAACACCTCCCCGGTGACCGGGGTGCGGTTCTCGAAGTACTCCCCACCGGCCGGCGGGACCCATTCCCCGCCGATCCAGTGCTCGTACCGTTCGGCGTACGTCGCCGGGCTTCCGTCTCGGCCAGGGGCCGCGTAGAGCGCCACGGAACAACCTCCACTTCGAGGGGCGGCCCGGCACCGTCACCGGACCCGTGCCAGCAACGCTAGGTCGGCCCCCGTTGCGGCCCCGTTGCGCGAGCCGGCCCCGTCAGCCCACCCGCAACCGCGCCGCACGGGCCAGGGCCTCGCCCCGGGCCGGGTCCCCCGGGGCGAGCCGGCGCAGCAGCTCCCGGGCCACCACCGGGTCCTCCCGCCCCTCGGGCGTACGGGCCCAGCGCAGCAGCGCGTCGTCGTCCTCGCCCTCGAGCACCGCCGTGCGCACGCTCATCAGCAGGTCCTCGCGCAGCTCCCGCACGGCCGGGGCCTCCGAGGCCGGGAGCACCGGTCCGCCCCAGGCCGCGACGGCGTCCCCGATCCGACCGGAGCGCACCGCGTCCCGGACGTCGAGCGCGTCGCAGCGCAGGCGTCCGGTGACGCGGTAGGGCGAGGGTGTGAGGCCCACCTGGCCCCCGGTCCGCTCGCCCAGCACCGCCCGCAGCCGGTGGATCTCCGCGCGCACCGAGACCGGCGCGAGGTCGCGCTCGTCGAGGTCGGCCGCGAGCTGCGCCGCGCTGGCCCCCGGCGCCGTGCCGCCGGCCGTCTCCGCCGCCAGCAGCAGGAGGAGGATCTCGCTGTGGCGCAGCGCGATCTGCCGTTCCAGACCGTCGAAGAGCAGGGTCGGGTCGCCCGGGCCCAGCACCCGCAGCATGGGCGCGGGCGGCGCGAGCCCCTCGCCCTGCCAGACCCGGCGACGGAGGTCGACGACGCGCAGCTCGGCCTCGACCGCGCTGACCGCGGCCCGGACCAGCTGCAGCGCCCGGTCGCGCCCGAGCTCGTCCCCCCCGGTCAGGTCCAGGACCCCGAGGACGTGCCCGGTCGAGGGGTCGCGCACGGGTGCCGCCGAGCACGACCAGCCGGCCACCGCGGTCGCGTAGTGCTCCGCGGAGCGGACCCGGACCGGGCGGCGCAGCTCCAGGGCCGTCCCCGGGGCGTTGGTGCCCGCGACGTCCTCGCTCCAGCGGGCGCCCTCCACGAAGCTCATGCGCTCCGCGGCCCGGCGCAGGCCGGGGTCGCCCTCGACCCAGAGCAACGTGCCGTCGGCGTCGCTGACCGCCATGAGGACGGGGACGCCGAGAGGTTCCTCGAGCAGGAGCCGGCGGGCCGTCGGCAGCACCGGCGACAACCGGTGCGCGTCGCGGCGCTCGCGCAGACCGGCCGCGGTGAGCCCCACCGGGGCCACGATGCGGTCCGGGTCCAGCCCGGTCCCCCGACTGCGCCACCAGGACGTGGACACCAGTTCCCGGGCGCCGGGCAGCGGTTGCCCGGTCTCGCCACGGGAGAAGTGCTGCAGCCAGTCCTCGCGTGCCGCGAGCAGCTGCGTGCGGACCGCCTCGGTTCCCATCCGTCCCGCCCCCCGGACCCTCGTCGTCGGGCCCTCGTCGTCGTCGACGCGCTCGACGGTAGGCCGAGCACGGCGGGGGCGACAAGCCACCCACGGCCCCCGGCCCACCGGATGGGAGCATTCGGCGCATGAGCGACGAGACGCCCCCCCAGGACGAGACGCCGGCCCCGCCGCGGCCCCTCACCCTGCGCGACCTGGCGTCCGGTCTGGCCGCTCCGACCAAGCGCCCCGTCACCACTCCCCGTCCTCTGCTGCCCCCCTCCCGTCTGGTGGAACTCGCCGAGTGGCTGCGGTCGGTGCAGGACGGGGCGGTCGCCGCCCCGGTACGCCGGCCGCGTCTGGTCGTGCTCGCCGGTGACCACGGGGTCGCCGCCGCCGGGATCTCCACCCGGCCCGTCGGCTGGACGGGGTCGGCGATCCGCGACCTGGTGGCCGGGCGCGGTCCGGTGGCCGCCCTGGCCGCCGAGGCCGGCGTCGAGGTCGCGGTCCACGCGCTGTCCCTGGACGAGGACGCCGACGACCTGCCCGAACCGGTCCGTCGGCACCGCTGCGGTCGCGGGAGCGGCGACGTCCGGCGGGGGGACGCCATGACCGCCGCCGAGGCCGAGGCGGCCGTCCGGGTGGGGGCGGGCATCGCCGACGACGAGATCGACGCCGGGGCCGACCTGCTGCTGCTGGGGCACCTCGGCACGGGGGGGACGACGGTCGCGGCCGGCCTGGTCGCCGCCTGCCTGCGCAAGGGGGCCGTCGACGTCGTCGGGCGCGGCAGCGGTGCCGGGATCGACGACGACACCTGGATGCGCAAGACGGCCGCCATCCGCGACGCCGTCCGCCGCAGCCGACCGTTCGCGACCCGTCCGGTCGTGCTGCTGCAGACCATCGGCAGTCCGGACCTGGCCGCCGCGGTCGGGCTGCTGGTGCGGGCCGCGACCCGGCGCACGCCCGTCCTCGTCGACGGCGTGATGGGCGTGGCGGCCGCGCTGGTCGCCTCCCGGGGGGTCCCCGGCGTCGAGAACTGGTGCCGGCTCGCGGCCCGGACCGCCGAGCCCGCGCTGGTCCTGGCTGCGGAGCGGTTGAAGCTGGAACCGTTGCTGGACCTGGGTGCCGGGCGCGGGGACGGGACCGGCACCCTGCTGGCCCTGCCGCTGCTCCGCGCGGCGCAGGTGCTCGCCGAGCTCGACCCGCAGCCGGAGCCCGACCCGCAGCTCGACCCGGAGCCCGACCCGCAGCCCGACCCGCAGCCCGACCCGCAGCCCGAGCCCACGCCCGCACCCCACCCGCAGCCCGAGCCCGCACCCGGACCCGAGCCCGGCGAACCCACCGGCACCGGCTGGGTGCCCGAGCCGGACGCGACTCCCGAGGACGCGCACGACACCGGGGCCGCCACCGACGCCGGGACCTCCGCCGACGGGAGCGGGCACCGCGTCCGCTCCTCCGCCGCAGGTGAGAACCACTCCCCCCAGGGGTGAGACCGGCGGCTCTGGTTAGTGTGGAGCGGTGCCGCAACTGACCCTGTCCACCAAGTCCGTCAAGAGCCTCTCCGCCGACGCCCTGTTGCTCGCGGTCGCCTCTCCGGAGGTGTCCGGCACCCCGGTCCCCGGTTCGTTCACCCCCGCCGCGCTGCTGGGGGCCGAGACGCTGCCCCGGGCCACGCGCGAGGCGCTGACCACCGCGATCGCGGACCTGCGGGTGACCGGACGGGCCGGTCAGGTCCAGCTCGTCGGCAACGTGCCCGGCGTCGCCGCCTCGCTCGTCGCGCTGACCGGGGTGGGGCCGCTCGCCGGGGCGGGGTCGACGGAAGGGGTGCGCCGGGCCGTGGGCGCCGCGGTCCGCACCCTCGCCGGCCGCGCCCGCGTCGTCGTCGCCGTCCCGCTGGCCGACACCGACGCCCTGGCCGCCGCCGCCGAGGGGGCCGCCCTCGGGGCCTACGCCTTCGAGAAGTACCGCCCGGCCCCGCAGGCCCCGGTGGCCGAGGTGGTCCTGGTCGCACCGGGGCTGCGGGACAAGGCCGCGAAGTCGGCGCTGGCCCGCGCCGAGGTGGTGGGGCGGGCGGTGCGGACGGCCCGTGACCTCATCAACACCGCTCCGGGCGACCTGGCCCCGGCCGACCTGGCCGAGGCGGCGCGGCGCACCGCGGCCGGCACCAAGCTCAAGGTCCGCGTCCTCGACGAGAAGCAGCTCGCCGCGGGCGGGTACGGCGGCATCCTGGGCGTCGGCCAGGGGTCCTCCCGCCCGCCGCGCCTGGTGGTGCTCGACCACCACCCGCGCGGGGCGTCGGCGCACCTCGCCCTGGTCGGCAAGGGGATCACCTTCGACTCGGGTGGCCTGTCCCTCAAGCCCGCCTCGGGCATGGAGACGATGAAGAGCGACATGTCGGGGGCGGCGGCCGTGCTGAGCACCCTGCGAGCCGTGGCCGACCTGAACCTGCCGATCCGCGTCACCGGGTGGCTGGCCATCGCCGAGAACATGCCCTCGGGCACCGCGATCCGTCCGTCCGACGTCCTCACCCTGCGCGGGGGCAAGACGGTCGAGGTCCTCAACACCGACGCCGAGGGGCGCCTGGTGCTGGCCGACGCCCTGGTGGCCGCCGCGGAGGAGAAGCCGACCCACGTCGTCGACGTCGCGACCCTGACCGGGGCGCAGGTGGTCGCGCTCGGCAACCGGGTCTCGGCCGTGATGGGCAACGACGACGCGTTCCGCGACGCCGTCCTGGCCGCCGCCGAGCGCAGCGGGGAGCAGTTCTGGCCCATGCCGCTGCCCGCCGAGCTGCGGCCCAGTCTGGACTCCACCGTCGCCGACATCGCCAACATCGGCGGCCGCGACGGGGGCATGCTGACGGCGGGCCTCTTCCTCAAGGAGTTCGTCGGCGAGCGGCCCGACGGGACCCCGCTGCCCTGGGCCCACCTCGACATCGCCGGTCCTTCCTTCCTGCAGGGACAGGCGCACGGGTACACGCACCCCGGGGGCACCGGTGTCGCGGTGCGCACGATGCTGGCGCTCGCGGAAGATCTCGCCCAGGGCTGATCCGTGCGGCACTCTTGACCCCGGTCACTCGTTCGGCGCAGCGGGCCGCCACGTCTCTCGGCGATCATGGCGAAAAGTTTTCCGTCGTTCTCGCCGCCGACAACGTTGCATCCGTCGAGGGGACCCGGGTCGACGGACGATTCCTGACGCCAGATCCATCCGAACGGGGGGTCTCGAACGGCCGAACGGTAGATCGGCGGGATCGTCTTCCCGGATGACGTGTGCACCGAGAGCTACAACATCTATGCTCTCCGTGACGGCGCGGACTTCGGCCCTGCCGCTGAGCAGTCCCGCCCCGCCCGACCGACCGGGTCCGTATCCATCTGGAGGCACCATGTCCCACCTGATCCGTACCGCTCGTCGTACCGCTCTGGGTGTCGCCGCGGCCGCCCTCGTCGCAGGTTCCGCCGTCGGCGTCGCCGGCTCGGCCTCCGCCGCCACGGTCACCCAGATCACGCCGCTCTCCTCCGTCTCCTCCGTCACCGCGGCCACGGTCGCGAAGAAGGAGGCCAAGAAGGAGGCGAAGAAGGAGTCGGCGGTCGACGCCAAGAAGGAGTCGTCCACCGACGCGAAGAAGGAGTCGGCCCCCCTCGCCAAGAAGGAGGCGAAGAAGGAGGCCAAGAAGGAGTCCTCCGTCACCGCCAAGAAGGAGAGCAAGAAGGAGGAGTGGCTGCGCTGACGCGGCCCTCCCCCGGCCCGTGAGGGCCGATCGCCCCTCCCCCGCAGCCCACCGGCCCGCCGTCCCCGGTCCGGTGGGCTGCGTCGCGCCCGGCGCCCGGCACCCCGCGACGCCGGATCGGGGGCGTGATGACAGAATCGCCGACGAGCGGTGGAGACACCCGGTCCGTCCAGAGCTCAGCAGTCCAACGTGGGGAGCGATCCGTGGCTGAAGCCGCGCAGGAGTACGACGTCGTCATTCTCGGAGGAGGCAGCGGCGGGTACGCCTGCGCGTTGCGCTCCGCGGAGCTGGGGTTGTCCGTGGCCCTGGTGGAGAAGGACCTGCTGGGAGGGACCTGCCTGCACCGCGGCTGCATCCCGACCAAGGCCCTGCTGCACGCGGCCGAGGTCGCCGACACCGCCCGCGAGTCCGAGACCTACGGCGTCCGGGCGACGCTCGAGGGCGTCGACATGGCCGGCGTCAACAAGTACAAGGACGGCGTCATCGCCCGGCTGCACAAGGGTCTGCAGGGCCTGGTCAAGTCGCGCAAGGTCGAACTGGTCGCCGGGGCGGGCCGGCTGGTGGCCAAGAACACCGTCGAGGTCGACGGCAAGCGCTACACCGGCAAGTCGGTCGTCCTGGCCTCCGGCTCCTACTCGCGCACCCTGCCGGGCCTGGAGATCGGCGGGCGGGTCATGACCAGCGAGCAGGCCCTCGGCCTGGACCACGTCCCCGACCGGGTGGTCGTGCTCGGCGGCGGGGTCATCGGCGTGGAGTTCGCGAGCGTCTGGCGCTCCTTCGGCGCGGAGGTCACCGTCGTCGAGGCGCTGCCCCACCTCGTGCCCCTGGAGGACGAGGTCATCAGCAAGGCGCTCGAGCGCGCCTTCCGCAAGCGCGGCATCGCCTTCTCCGTCGGCGTGCGGTTCTCCGGTGTCGAGCAGACCGACTCGGGCGTCACGGTCTCCCTGGAGAACGGCAAGTCCTTCGAGGCCGACCTGCTCCTGGTCGCCGTCGGGCGCGGCCCCAACACCGCCGGCCTCGGCTACGAGGAGCAGGGCGTGTCGATGGACCGCGGCTTCGTGCTCACCGACGAGCGCCTGCGCACCAACGTCGAGGGTGTCTACGCCGTCGGCGACATCGTCCCGGGTCTGCAGCTCGCCCACCGCGGTTTCCAGCAGGGCATCTTCGTGGCCGAGGAGATCGCCGGGCTCGACCCGACGCCGATCGACGAGACCGGCATCCCGAAGGTCACCTACTGCGAGCCGGAGATCGCCTCCGTCGGGCTCACCGAGGCCAAGGCCAAGGAGAAGTTCGGCGAGGTCGAGACGGTCGAGTACAACCTGGGCGGCAACGGCAAGAGCCAGATCCTCGGCACCGCGGGCTTCATCAAGCTCGTGCGGCAGAAGGACGG
Organism: Kineococcus gynurae; assembly: GCF_042433995.1. Lineage (NCBI taxonomy): Bacteria > Bacillati > Actinomycetota > Actinomycetes > Kineosporiales > Kineosporiaceae > Kineococcus > Kineococcus gynurae. The sequence goes on along the minus strand of NZ_JBHLUI010000008.1, from coordinate 1,033,561 downwards.
TCCGGTCGTGGGCGTGCACATGATCGGTTCCCGGATGGGTGAGCAGGTGGGCGAGGCCCAGCTGATCGTCAACTGGGAGGCCTACCCCGAGGACGTCGCCGCCCTCATCCACGCCCACCCCACCCAGAACGAGGCGATGGGCGAGGCGTTCCTGGCCCTCGCCGGCAAGCCCCTGCACTCGCACGCCTGAAACAGCTGAGGAGAAGAAGCCTGATGGCGAACACGGTCCAGATGCCGGCCCTCGGCGAGAGCGTCACCGAGGGCACCGTCACCCGCTGGCTGAAGTCGGTCGGGGACACCGTCGAGGTCGACGAACCGCTGCTCGAGGTCTCGACCGACAAGGTCGACACCGAGATCCCCTCGCCGTTCGCGGGCACCCTGCAGGAGATCCTGGTCGAGGAGGACGAGACCGTCGACGTCGGCGCCGACCTGGCCCGCATCGGCGACGGCGCCGCTCCGGAGTCGGGCGGCTCGGACGCGCCGGCCGAGGAGACCTCCGCCCAGGAGGCCCCGGCCGAGGAGCCCGCCGCCGAGCAGGCGTCCGCGCAGCCGGAGCCGGAGGAGTCCACCCCGGCTCCGTCGTCGAGCGGGTCCGGCGGGTCCGGCGGGTCCGGCGGCGAAGCCGTCACCATGCCCGCGCTCGGCGAGAGCGTCACCGAGGGCACCGTCACCCGCTGGTTGAAGTCGGTCGGGGACGCCGTCGAGATCGACGAACCCCTGCTCGAGGTCTCGACCGACAAGGTCGACACCGAGATCCCCTCCCCCGTGGCCGGCACGTTGCTGGAGATCCTCGTGGGCGAGGACGAGACCGTCGCCGTGGGGGCCGAGCTAGCCCGCGTCGGTGACGGGTCCGCCCCGTCCTCCTCCGGGGACTCCACGGGCTCGGCGTCCGCGGGCTCCTCGTCCGCGGACTCCTCCTCGGAGTCGCCCTCGACCCCGGAGTCGTCGTCCGGCGAGGAGACCCTCGCCGACGAGGCCGAGGAACGCGCCGCGGCCGAGAAGCAGGCGGAGGCCTCGACCCAGCCGAGCTCGGGCGCCGACAAGGAGCCCGAGGCGGCCCCGGCGAAGACCTCGACCGCGGTCCAGTCGCCCGCCGCCGCGCCCGCCGCGCCGACGAGCGAGGACAAGCCTGCCGAAGCGACCGGTGGCAGCACCTACGTCACGCCCCTGGTCCGCAAGATGGCCAAGGACCTCGGGGTCGACCTCTCCTCGGTCACCGGTACCGGGGTCGGTGGACGCGTCCGCAAGCAGGACGTGCAGGAGGCCGCCGACCAGGCCAAGAAGGCGGCCGAGGCCGCCTCCGCGCCGGCGCCGGCGCCGGCGGCCGGGAAGCCGGCCGGGGGCGGCAAGCCGGCCCCGACCGTCGAGGTGTCCGCCAAGCGCGGGACCACCGAGAAGATGACGCGCCTGCGCAAGATCATCGCCAAGAAGATGGTCGAGTCGCTGCAGACGAGCGCCCAGCTGACGACCGTCATCGAGGTCGACGTGACCAGGGTCGCGCGACTGCGGGCCCGGGCCAAGGACTCGTTCCAGGCCAACGAGGGCGCGAAGCTGACGTTCCTGCCGTTCTTCGTCAAGGCCGCGGTCGAGGCGCTCAAGCAGCACCCCTCGCTCAACGCCAGCATCGACGGCGAGAACATCGTCTACCACGCCTCCGAGAACATCTCGATGGCCGTGGACACGCCGAAGGGGCTCATCACCCCGGTTATCCGCGACGCGGGCGACCTGAACCTGGGTGGCCTGGCCCGCAAGATCGGTGACCTCGCGGCCCGGACCCGGGCGAACAAGATCACCCCCGACGACCTCGCGGGTGGCACGTTCACCATCACCAACACGGGCAGCATCGGGGCCCTTTTCGACACCCCGATCCTGAACACCCCGCAGGTCGGGATCCTCGGCACGGGGACGATCGTCAAGCGGCCCGTCGTGCTCACCGACGCCGACGGCCAGGAGACCATCGCGATCCGGTCGATGATGTACCTGTCCCTGTCCTACGACCACCAGATCGTCGACGGGGCCGACGCCGCCCGCTTCCTGCAGACCATCAAGAAGCGCATCGAGGCCGGCGAGTTCGAGGGTGACCTCGGGCTCTGACCCCCTCTCCCACCGCGCCCCGGGATCCGTCGTGGATCTCGGGGCGCGGTGCGTCGCGGGCCGTGTGAGGGTGCCTGCGTGCGCATCGTCATCAGCGGCGCCGGCGGGCTCGTCGGTCGTCACCTCGTCCCCCACCTGCGTGGTCGCGGCCACACCGTCCTCACCCTCGTCCGGCGCCCGGAACGCTCGCCCGAGGAGATCCGCTGGGACCCGGCCACGGGTGACCTGGACCCCCGTCGGCTCGCGGGCGTGGACGCGGCGGTCAACCTGTCCGGCGCCGGCGTCGGGGACAAGCGGTGGACCGACGCCTACAAGCGCGAGATCCTCGCCTCCCGCGTCGACTCGACCCGGACCCTGGTCTCGGCGCTGCTGGCCCAACCGGAGCCGCCGCGCGTGCTCGTCAACGCCTCGGCCATCGGGGCCTACGGCGAGGGCGGTGACGCGGTCCTCGACGAGGACGCCCCCTGGGGGGAGGACTTCCTCGCGGGGGTCGTGCGGCGGTGGGAGGCGGCGACCGCGCCGGCCGAGGCCGCCGGGATCCGGGTGGCGCTCGCCCGCACGGGCCTGCTGGCCGATCCCGACGGCGGTGCCTTCGGCCGGCTGCTCCCGCTGTTCAAGGTGGGCCTGGGTGGCCGTCTCGGTGACGGGCGGGCCTGGTGGAGCCTGATCTCGCGACCCGACGAGCTCGCCGCGCTGACCCACCTGGTCGAGGGCGACCTGGCCGGCCCGGTGAACCTGGTCTGCCCGGCCCCCGCCCACAACGCGATGGTGACGCGCTCGCTCGGGGCCGCCCTGAACCGCCCCACGGTCCTGGCCGTCCCGGGGCCCGCCCTGAAACTCGCGCTCGGTGAGTTCGCCGAGACCGTGCTGGCCAGCCAGCGGGTGGTCCCCGCGCGGTTGCTCGCCGACGGGTTCACCTTCACCCACGCCGACTCCGCGGCGGTCACGGGCTGGTTGGCCCGGGCCGCGGCCTGAGCGCCGGGCTCACCCGGCGGAGCTGATCCGCCACTCCCCCTCGACGCGCACGAGGGTCAACCGCGAGGGCGTCGGCGGGGTGGCCGCGACCGTCGTGATCCCCTCCGGGCCGACGACCTCGTGGGCCGCGGTCGCGACCCGGGCGAGGACCACCGCCCGGTCCGGACCCGCCGTCTCGACCTCGACGTCGGCGACGTCGAAGCCCAGCCCGCGGTAGCGCCGGCCCGAGTCCCGGACCTCCGCCACCAGGGCGGCGTCGGCCAGCAGCGCCGGGGAGCCGCCGACGTCCACCCCGCTGAGCCCCGTCTCGTCGACCGCCTCGAGGACGGCCGCGCGACGGATCGCGAGTTCGCGCACGACCGCGGTCAGGTCCGAACCCGTGAGGACCGTGCGGCCGGGCTCGTCCACGACCTCCGCCGCGGCCGGGTCCCCGGGCACCGTTCCCGCGGACACCGTCCCCACGGACACCGTTCCCGCGGACACCGACGGCGTGGACACCGACGGCGTGGACACCGACGGCGTGGACACCGACGGCGTGGACACCGACGGCGTGGACACCGACGGCGCGGACCCGGACGTCGCCGTCCTGGTCCCCCGCGCCGCCGTGGTCGACGAGACCGACGGCGAGGGCGCCACCCGGGCCGCGTCGTGCGTCCCCACCCCCATCGCGGCACTCGTGGACGGACCCGGTCGATCGCCGCCGGCGTTCCGGAGGGCTGCGCCGGTCCCGACCGCCCCGAGCGCCACCGCTCCGACGGCCAACCCCACGACGGCCGCGCGGCCCGGACGCCACCCGGTGGCGCTCCGCCTCGCCCCGACCCGCGGCCGCCCCGACCGCGGGCTCCCGCCGCCGACCGAGGCACGCGAGCGGTGGCCGTGACGCGTGCCGGCCGAGGCCGCGCCCGACGGGTCGGTGACCGACGGTTCCGGGACCGGCCGGGGGCCGACGTCCACCCGACGGGTGCCCGCGAAGCGCGAGCGGAGCGCGTCGTCGGCGGGGTCCCCGGCCACCTCCGGGGGCGCCGTCACGCCGGACGGGCGCGACCCCGCACCCGCACCCGGTCGGGTCCCGGCCACGAGCCGGACGGGGCGGGGCCGGGCGCAGGCCAAGGCCGCCGTGGCCAGCTCACCCGGCGTCGGTCGGCGCGAGGGACGCCCGTGCAGGCCCTCGCGGAGCACGTCCAGCAGTGCCGCGGACGTCCCCGGGGGCAGCGTGGCGCGGGAGTCCCTCAGCTCCGCCCGTCCCGGACCGCGCGGACCGGTCCCCGGGGCCGACCCGGTCAGCGCCGCCCAGGCGACGGCGGCGAGGCCGTAGACGTCCCCGGCCGCGTCCACCCGACCGTCGGCGACCGCCGCGGGATCGCAGAACCCCGGTGTCGCGAACAGGCTGCCGGGGCGTCGACTCAACGCGCGGGCGACGCCGAGGTCGGCCAGCACGGCCTCGCCCGCGGCGTCGAGGAGCACGTTGCCGGGGGCCAGGTCCCCGTGCACGATCCCGGCGGAGTGCAGTTCCTCCAACGCCGGTCCGAGGGCCTCCAGCAGGCCCACGACCTCACCCACCGCCAGCCGCCCCCGGTGGCGCAGCAGGGCGGCGAGACTGCCGCCGGCCAGGAGGTCGAGCACGAGGACGGGGCGCCCGTACCCGTCCCGGGCGATGTCGTGGACGGCCACCACCCGGGGGTGGCGGACCCGGCGCAGCGCCCCCAGCTCGCGCAGCACCCCGCCCTCGACGTCGGCCGTCCCCGTCGCCGCCTCCGGGGCCCCCGGCTCCGACCCGCCCGGGGTGCCGGCATCGGCCGGGTCGTGCAGGACCTTGAGCGCCCGGGCGACGCCGTCCGGCCCGGTGCCGGTCCAGACCGCACTGCTGGAGCCGACACCCAGCAGGTCGCCGAGGGTGTAGCCGTCCACCCGCGGCACCGGCCGCGACGCCGCCGTCCCGGCGTCGATCGACGCGCCCGTTCCGTCCACCCGCCCAGCCAACCGCAGATCGGTCCCGACCCCCCGGCGTTGTCCACAGGCCCGGGTCCGCGGGCCGAGGAGAGCACGACGCGAGACGCCAAGGTCAGGGCGCGTCGTCGGGGATGCCCACTAGTCTGCTGAGGGTGATCTCCAGCGCGGCCGCCCTGCCCTCCTCCGCCGAAGTCGTCGTCGTGGGGGCCGGTGTCGCCGGTCTCGCCTGCGCCCGTCACCTGGACGCCGCCGGTCTGGGCGTGGTCGTGGTCGAGGCCGCCCGCACGGTCGGCGGTCGGGTGCGCAGCGAGGTCGTGGGCAACTTCCGCGTCGACCGCGGCTTCCAGCTCCTGAACCCGGCCTACCCCGAGGTGCGCCGCGTCCTCGACCTCGAGGCCCTGCGCCTGCAGACCTTCGACGCCGGGGTCGCCGTGGCCCGCGACGGGGTGGTCTCCACCGTGCGCGACCCCCGCCGTCACCCGCTGTCGCTGGTCAAGGCCCTGCGCTTCCCCATCGGCGACACGGCCGAGAAGGTCGCCGCGGTCCGCTGGGCGCTGGGGGCCGGGTCGGCCAGGAGCCTGCGCGCCGAGGACGGCCCGTGGGGCGAGGCCCTCGACGACGCCGAGATCGACGGGGAGCTGCGCGAGCAGGTCATCGAGCCGTTCCTCGCCGGGGTGCTCGGCGAGGCCGACGGGTCCACCTCGCGCCGCTTCGTCGACCTGCTGCTCAAGAGCTTCCTGCGCGGGACCCCCGGGTTGCCGGCCCGCGGGATGCAGGCCGTCCCGGACCAGCTGGCCAAGGGGCTCCCCCGGGGCAGCATCGTGACCGGGGTCGAGGTCAGGCACGCCGGTCACGGACCGCGCTCGCTGGTCGTGGAGACCACCGAGGGCGGGCTCACCGCCGACGCCATCGTCGTCGCCACCGACGCCGCCGCGGCCGCCCACATCGTGCACGCCCCGGAACTGCCCCCGGCCCGCGGGCTCTCGACGTTCTGGTACGCAACGCTCAACTCCCCCGTCCCGCACGAACGGGCCAAGCTCCTGCACCTCGACGGCGACCGCAGCGGCCCTGTCGTCAACACCGCCGTGGTCTCCGAGGTCGCCCCGAGCTACGTGGTGACCGACAGCGAGCGCCGCTCGCTGGTCTCCGCGCAGACGCTGGGGGCGGACACGTCCGCGGCCACGGAGGCCGCGGTGCGCGCCCAGCTGGGGCGCATCTACTCCGAGGACACCTCGGCGTGGTCGCTGGTCGCCGCGCACGAGATCCCCGAGGCGCTGCCCGTGGTGCCGGCCCCCTTCACCGGGCCCAAGCCGGTGTCGCTCGGCGAGGGCATCTACCTGGCCGGTGACCACCGGGAGAACGCCTCGCTGCAGGGCGCCCTCGTCTCGGGTCGGCGGGCCGCGGACGCGCTCGTCGCCGACCTGCGCCAGGGCCGCCGTGCCGGCTGAGGCACCCACGATCCTCGCGACCTCCGGTGGTTTCCGCCGCGGTCCGCGCGGGTTGGAGTTCTCCCCCCTGCTGCGGCACGGGCTGGACCTGGCCGGGCGACCGGGTGCGGATCGGCGGTCGCGGGTGACCTACCTCGGTACCGCGGGCGGGGACCAGCGCTCGGCGGCGGCCGAGGTGCACGCGGCCGGCGCTCGCGCCGGCGTCGAGGTCACCGTCCTCGACCTGTTCCCGATGCCCTCGGTCGACGACGTCGCCGCGACCCTGCTGGGCTCCGACCTGGTCTGGGTCGGGGGCGGTTCGGTGGCCAACCTGCTGGCGGTCTGGCGCGTGCACGACCTGCCCGGGCATCTGCGTGCGGCCTGGGAGGCGGGTGTGGTGCTGGGCGGGGTCAGCGCCGGCTCGATCTGCTGGTTCCGCGGGGGCACGACGGACTCCTACGGTCCCGAACTGCGTCCGGTGACCGACGCCCTCGCGTTCCTGCCCTACGGCAACGGCGTCCACTACGACTCCGAGTCCCGTCGTCGGCCCCTGGTGCACCGGCTGGTGGCCGAGCAGGTGCTGCCCACGACGCACTGCACCGACGACGGCGTGGGCCTCGTCTACCGGGGCACCGAGCTGGTCGAGGCGGTCTCCGACGTCGCGGGCGCGGGCGCCTACGTGGTCGAGCGGGGGGCCGACGGCCGGGCGGCCGAGCGTCGACTCGCGGTCCGCCGGCTGGGCTGATCTGCTCCGCCGCCGAGCGCGCCCGCGTGGCCCGGCGCGACGTAACCTGACGCCATGCAGGTGGTCAGGCTGGGGCTGGGCGAGCAGGTGCAGGACTACCGCGAGACCTGGGAGCAGCAGCGTCGCCTGCACGCCGAGGTCGCCGCCGGGGAGCGCCCGGACACCGTGCTGCTGCTGGAGCACGCGCCGGTCTACACCGCGGGCAAGCGCACGAACTCCTGGGAGCGGCCGACCGACGGCACGCCCGTCGTCGACGTCGACCGCGGCGGGCGCATCACCTGGCACGGTCCGGGGCAGCTCGTCGGGTACCCGCTCGTCCGGCTGCAGGAGCGTCTCGACGTGGTCGGCTACGTCCGGCGGCTGGAGCAGCTGCTCATCGACGTGGTCGCCAAGCTCGGGGTCGCGGGCTACCGGGTGCCCGAACGGACCGGGGTCTGGGTCGCCCACGACGCCGCCGACGTGCCCGAGGGGTGGCGGGCCGAGCGCAAGCTGGCCGCGATCGGGGTCCGCGTCGCGCGGGGCGTCACCATGCACGGCTTCGCCCTCAACTGCGACACCGACCTGCAGGGTTTCGGGGCGATCGTCCCCTGCGGCCTGCCCGACGCGGGCGTCACCTCGTTGAGCGCCGAGACCGGGCGCCGCGTGCGGGTCACCGAGGCCGCCGACCTCGTCGAGGCCCTCCTCCCCACCGCCGACCTCCCCGGTTGACCTCCCACCCCCCACCTCCCCCGTGATCAAGGAGTTGCTCCCTTCCGCCGCGACGGGGGCGCTCCGGCCGACGACCGCGGGGTCTGGCAATCTCGGACGGTGACCACCGCCGACCTGCTGCCCGGTACCGTCCGCGCCCTCGACCTCGCGCTCGCCCGGGCCCAGGCCACCTCGCGGTTGCCGTCGGTGAGCGCCGGGCTGGTGCGCGGCGGACGTCTGGTCTGGTCGGGCACGCGGGGCACGACGGGGATCGACGCGCCGACGAACGGGCTGCCGGGACCCTCGACGCAGTACCGCATCGGTTCGATCACCAAGACGTTCGTCGCGGTCGGGGTGCTCAAGGCCGTCGAGGACGGCCTGGTCGGGCTGGAGGACCGGATCGGCGCGCACCTGCCGGAGATCGACGCCCTGCCCGCGGGCGGCATTGGTCATCTCACGGTCGGGCAGCTGCTCGGCCAGGCGTCGGGGATCCAGGCGGAGACCGACGGTCCCTGGTGGGAGCGGACCCCCGGGGGCGACTTCGCGGCGCTGCTGCCCCTGCTCGGTCCGGGCGCCCTGCGCCACCGGCCCGGCACCCGGTTCCACTACTCCAACGTCGGCTTCGCGGTGCTCGGCGAGCTGCTCGGCCGCTTGCGCGGGGCGGCCTGGCACGAGGTGGTCCGGACCGAGCTGCTGCAGCCGCTCGGCATGACCCGCACGACCCTGCGCCCCGACGGTGAGCACGCGCGGGGCCTGGCCGTGCACCCCTGGGCCGACGTCGTGCTGCCCGAGCCGGAGCACGACGCGGGGGCGATGGCTCCGGCCGGTCAGCTCTGGTCGACCGTCGAGGACCTGGCCCGCTGGTCGACCGTGGTCGCCGGGACCTCCGGCCTGCTGAGTCCGGCCACGGTGGCGGAGATGCGCCGCCCGCAGAGCGTCGACGACGCCCGCAACGCCGCCTGGTCGGTCGGGTACGGACTGGGCTGGCAGCTGTGGAACGTCGACGGGCGCCGCCACGCCGGGCACTCGGGGTCCATGCCGGGATTCGTCGCCATGCTGCGCGTCGACGTGGAGTCCGGCGACGGGGTGCTCGCCCTGACCAACACCACGACCGGGTTCGGCGACCTGCCGGCGACCCTGCTGCGCACCCTGGCCGAGACCGAACCGCCCCTGCCCGCTCCCTGGACGCCGCGGCCGGTGGCCGACGACGTCCTGGAGCTGGTCGGTCCCTGGTACTGGGGTCCGGCCGCGCTGACCGTCCGCTCCCGCGCCGACGGCGGGTTCGACCTCGGCGGCCTGGCCGGCCGCGGACGGGCGTCGCGGTTCGTCCGGGCCACCGACGGCGACGGGTGGGTCGGGCTCGACGAGTACTACGCCGGGGAGCGGCTGCGCCCGGTCCGCGGGGCCGACGGCACCGTCTCGCACCTGGACCTGGCCAGCTTCCGGCTGACCCGCTCCCCCTACGACCCGGACGCCGACGTCCCCGGCGGGGTCGACGGGGCAGGGTGGGGTTCGGGGGCCTGAGCCGACGGGGCGACGTAAACTCGTCCGGTGACCATCGCACCGGAAGGCCGGCGCATGCTGCGCGTCGAGGCGCGCAACGCCGAGACGCCCATCGAACGCAAACCGGCCTGGATCCGCACCAAGGCCAAGACCGGCCCCGACTACACCGAGCTCAAGGGCCTGGTGAAGACCGGCGGCCTGCACACGGTGTGCGAGGAGGCGGGCTGCCCCAACATCTACGAGTGCTGGGAGGACCGCGAGGCCACGTTCCTCATCGGCGGTTCCGACTGCACCCGCCGTTGCGACTTCTGCCAGATCGACACGGGCAAGCCCGAGCCGCTGGACCGGGACGAGCCGCGCCGTGTCGCCGAGAGCATCCGGACGATGGGTCTGCGCTACGCGACCATCACCGGGGTCGCCCGCGACGACCTCGAGGACGGCGGCGCCTGGCTCTACGCCGAGACCATCCGGCAGGTCCACGAGCTGAACCCGGGCACCGGGGTGGAGATCCTCGTCCCCGACTTCAACGGGGTGCCGGGGCTGCTGCAGCAGGTGTTCGACGCCGCCCCCGAGGTCTTCGCCCACAACGTCGAGACGGTTCCGCGCATCTTCAAGCGCATCCGCCCGGCGTTCCGCTACGAGCGCTCCCTCGACGTGATCACCCAGGGCCGGGACGCCGGGCTGGTCACCAAGTCCAACCTCATCCTGGGGATGGGCGAGACCGACGAGGAGGTGCTGCAGGCGCTGCAGGACCTGCACGACGCGGGCACCGACATCATCACGATCACCCAGTACCTGCGTCCGAGTCCTCGTCACCACCCGGTCGAGCGCTGGGTGAAGCCCGAGGCGTTCGTCGACTTCTCCGAGGCGGCGACGGAGATGGGCTTCTCGGGGGTCATGGCGGGTCCGCTGGTCCGCTCCTCCTACCGCGCGGGGCGGCTGTGGGCGCAGGCGATGCGTCGCCGCGGCGTCGAGATCCCCGAGCACCTCGCGCACCTGGACAAGGAGATGGCGGCCGCGCAGGAGGCCAGCAGCCTGCTGCGGCGCTGAACCCGCCAGCGGCCCCCCCACGGTCCCACCACCGTCCCGCCACCGCCCCCGTCGGAGCCGTCCGGTGGGCGCGGCGCGCCGGGTCCGCCGCGCCGTATCCTGACCCGCATGGCTCGCCGCACCGACTCCACGACCCCCGGACGGAAGGACCCCTCCGGGGCCCCCGCGCCGAAGAAGCAGCGCTTCAAGCGCATCCGTCAGATCAAGGCCGTCTACCAGATGACGGTGAAGGCGGACCCGGCCACCAAGTGGTGGCTGCTGCTGGCGGTCGGTGCGCCGCTGCTGATCTCGGTCGTCGTCGGCATCGCGAGCGGTCACTGGATCTACTTCCCGCTGCTGGGGGTCCTGCTGGCCCTGCTGGCCGGGATGTTCGTCCTGGGCCGACGCGCCGAGCGGGCCGCCTACCTCTCCATCGCCGGGGAGAAGGGGGCCGCCGGGGCCGCGCTCAACTCGATCCGCCGCGGGTGGGTCGTGGACCAGGAGCCGGTGGCCTTCGACACCCGCACCAAGGACATGGTCTTCCGCGCGACCGGGCGCGGGGGGATCGTCCTCGTCGGTGACGGGCCGCCCGCCCGGGTGAAGAAGCTGCTCGAGGCCGAGCGCCGCAAGGTGGCCCGCGTGGTGCCCAACGTGACCACCCACCTGTTCACCGTCGGCGACGGCGGCGGCGAGAACGAGATCCCGTTGGCCAAGGTCGCCTCCAAGGTCCAGCGCCTCAAGCCGGTCCTCACCAAGCAGGAGGCGGCCGCGGTCCGTCAGCGGCTGCAGGCGCTCACCGGGATTCGCCCGCCGGTCCCCCAGGGCGTCGACCCGATGCGGGCCCGCCCGGACCGCAAGGCCATGCGCGGGCGCTGAGCCCACCGCCCCCCGGAGCCGTCGAGGTCAGCGTCGTAGGACGACGACCTCGGCGGCTTTGTCGTGCAGACCGCGTCGGTCGTGGTCGTAGACGACCGCGGGGATGACCAGGAGCAGCAGCAGGGTCCGCAGCGACCCCCGCAGCAGCCCGACGGGTCGCCCGTCGAGCCGGCGCACCGCGATGCCGGCGACGAAGTGGCCGATGCTGAACCCGAGGGTGCTGACCAGCAGCACGTGCATGAGCCCGAACACGAGCAGGGGGCCGAGCTCCGGGCCGAGGACGTCGCCGAGCAGCACCCGCCCGATCAGCGAGGCGAGCACCCAGTCCACGGCGATGCCGAAGACCCGTCGCCCCCAGCCGGCGACGGAGCCGGGCCCCTGCTCCGGCAGACCGAGCCGCACCCCGGCGGCGGGCCACTGCTGATCGTCGGGTCGGTCCTGCGCACCTCGGGCCACGCCCCGAGACTAACCGCCGGCGATCGTGGCGCCCGACCCGACGATCGACGCCCTCCCAGACCTCGGTAACCTCGGGGAAACGTCGGCGACACGGGTGCGCAACACGGCCCCCCTAGCGTCGGCGCGGTCCCACGGCGGCTCATCGGAGCCGAAACCGTCGATGGAGGTTGGATGTTCAGCAACTCCGAAGAGATCCTGAAGTACATCAAGGACGAGGGTGTCAAGTTCTTCGACATCCGCTTCTGCGACCTTCCGGGTGTCATGCAGCACTTCACGCTCCCCGCGGAGTCGGTCGACGCGGACGCGCTGGTCGAGGGTCAGATGTTCGACGGGTCCTCGATCCGCGGCTTCCAGGCCATCCACGAGTCGGACATGAAGCTCATCGCCGACCCGACCTCGGCGTTCGTGGACCCGTTCCGCAAGGAGAAGACGCTCGTCGTCAACCACTCCATCGTGGACCCGTTCACCGACGAGGCCTACAGCCGCGACCCGCGCAACATCGCGATGAAGGCCGAGCAGCACCTCAAGAGCACCGGCATCGCCGACACCGTGTACTTCGGGGCCGAGGCCGAGTTCTACATCTTCGACGACGTGCGCTTCGAGACCTCCCCGCAGGCCTCCTATTATCACATCGACTCCATCGAGGCCGCGTGGAACACGGGCCGCAAGGAGGAGGGCGGGAACCTCGGGTACAAGACCCGGTTCAAGGGTGGGTACTTCCCCGTCCCGCCGATCGACCACTTCGCCGACCTGCGCGACGAGATGGTCGTGGAGCTGACCAAGGCCGGGCTGAGCGTCGAGCGCGCCCACCACGAGGTCGGCACCGCCGGCCAGGCCGAGATCAACTACCGGTTCGACACCCTGAAGAACGCGGCCGACCAGCTGCTGCTCTTCAAGTACATCATCAAGAACGTCGCGCTCCGCAATGGCAAGACCGTGACGTTCATGCCCAAGCCGCTGTTCGGCGACAACGGGTCCGGCATGCACTGCCACCAGTCGCTGTGGAAGGACGGTTCGCCGCTCTTCTACGACGAGAAGGGCTACGGCGGCCTGTCCGACATGGCCCGCTGGTACATCGGCGGTCTGCTGCACCACGCGCCCTCGCTGCTGGCCTTCACCAACCCGACGGTGAACTCGTTCCACCGTCTGGTCCCGGGCTTCGAGGCGCCGGTCAACCTGGTCTACTCGGCCCGTAACCGCTCGGCCTGCATCCGCATCCCGATCACCGGTTCCAACCCGAAGGCCAAGCGTCTCGAGTTCCGCGTGCCGGACCCGTCGGCGAACCCCTACCTGGCGTTCTCCGCGCAGCTCATGGCGGGCCTGGACGGCATCAAGAACCGCATCGAGCCGGCCGACCCGATCGACAAGGACCTCTACGAGCTCCCGCCCGAGGAGCACGCCAACATCAAGACGGTCCCGTACTCGCTGCCCGCCGTTCTCGACAAGCTCGAGGAGGACCACGACTACCTCACCGAGGGTGGCGTGTTCACCGAGGACCTCATCGAGACCTGGATCGACTACAAGCGCACCAACGAGGTCGACCCGATCCGGCTGCGTCCGCACCCGCACGAGTTCGAGCTCTACTACGACATCTGATCGGCGGGTCCCCCGGACCCTCGGTCAAGTCGCCTGACGGCGGCCGACCCGGACACGCTCGTGTGGTCCGGGTCGGCCGCCGTCGTCGTTCTCCCCGGTGCTCGCCGGGTCCTCAGCCGGGCAGGAGGACCGGCGCGGATGCCGGACGGGCCCGCAGCACGACGTCGTCGACCACGTCGAGCACCGTCCCGGAGGCCGTGCGCACCCGCAGCCGCGGACCGGTGGCCCCGGCGGCCACGGCGGCTCCGACCCAGGCGGCGACGACCGCGAGGTCGGTGGTTCCCGCGTCGTGGAGGACACCGGCCGCAGCCGGCGGCACCCCGCCGTCGAGGATGTCCGCGACCGTCTCCCGGTCGAGGCCGTCCAGCGCGTCAGCGCGGAGGTCGCGTTCGTCAGCGCCTCGCGACACGAACGCGGTCACGACGCTGCGCTGCGCCGGGCCGGGCGCCCGCAGCGCGGCGAGGGCGGGGAGCGCCGGCGCACCGGGCGGGAGCACGACCAGGACCCGCGCCGAACTCGGGGTCGCGTCGACCGCCTCGAGGACGTCCGCGGCCCCGGCGGCCCGCAGCACGACGTCGGCCCATTCCCGCTCGGGCGGTCCGGGAACCCCGCACAGCACCGCGACCCGACGGGTGGGCAGCGTCTCCCCCTCCGGTCCGGGTGCGCACGACCCCGCCAGCGGCGGCAGGCCGTGCTCGGCGACGAGCCGGGCCCAGCCGGGCACGGCGGCCCAGAGCTCCGTGACGGTCGCGGCGACGCGCACGGCCCCGGTGGGCGAGGCCACGGTCCAGCCCGCCCCGGCGGGGCTCACCTGGACCAGGACCCCGACCCGGCGGCACCAGGCCGTCACGGACGCGGCGACCGCGGCGCGGGCCCGCGGTCCGACGACCAGCCCCGAGGCCCAGTCGCGGTCCCGGGCCGCGCCGCACCCTCCGCACATCAGGGCATCACGTCGCCGGAGTTGGGGCCGAGCACCTGCCCGACGTAGAGGTTTCCGCCGGGATCGCTGGCCAGCAGGACCGCCGTGGGCGCGATCTCGGCCGGCGTGCCGAACCGGCCGAGGGGCAGCTCGGCCCGTTTCGCACGCTTCCAGTCCTCGCTGATCCCGGCGACCATCGGCGTCTCGACCGGCCCCGGGGCGATGGCGTTCACCAGCACACCGGCCGGTGCGACCTCCCGGGCCAGGGCCTTGGTCAACCCGATGACGCCGGCCTTGGCCGCGCTGTAGTGGGTCAGGCCCACACCGCCCTTGATGCCGAGCTGCGAGGCGATGCTGATGATGCGCCCGCCTCCGGCCGCCAGCATCGAGGGCAGCACGGCGCGGCAGGTGAGGAAGACCCCGGTGAGGTCCACGTCCACGGTCCGCCGCCACTGGGCGAGCGACATCTCGGCGAGCGGGCTCTCGTCCAGCACCCCGGCGCTGTTGACCAGGACGTCGATGCGCCCGTGCTCGGCCAGCACCCGCCCGACCGCCGTCGTGACCGAGGCCTCGTCGGCCACGTCCAGGGTCACCGTCGAGGCGACGCCCTCGGCCGACCGGACCAGAGCCTCGCCGTCGCGGTCGGCCGCGACCACCGCGGCTCCCTCGGCGGCGTAGGCCTCTGCGATGGCCGCGCCGATCCCGCTGGCCGCCCCCACGACGAGCGCGACCCGGCCGGCCAGCGCTCCCCCGGCACCGGTCCCCGCGCTCACGCGGGCATCCGCACGGTGAGGCCGCCGTCGACCACGAGTTCCTGGCCGGTGACGTAGCCGGCGTCGGGCCCGGTGAGGAAGCGGATGACCGTGGCCACCTCCTCGGCGCGCCCGACCCGCCCCCACGGGATGCCCGCCCCGGCCGCACGCAGCCCCTCCGGTCCGAGGGAGTTCACCGGGTCGCTGGACTGCGGCGTCTCGATCAACCCCGGGACCACCGTGTTGACCCGGATCCCGCGGGGGGCGAGCTCGACGGCCAGGCTGCGGCACAGCCCGATCACGCCGGCCTTGGCCGCGCCGTAGTGGGCGTGGTCCCCCCACCCGTAGACGCCTCCGGCGATGGAGGAGACGGCGACCATCGCGCCCCCGTGCCCCATCCGGGCCGCGGCCGAGCGCAGCGTGCGCAGGACCCCGGTGAGGTCGACGGAGACGAGGTCGTCCCACGCGGAGTCGCTCAGCTCCGCCAGGGGTGCCTTGCGCAGCACCCCCGCGGCGGCGACGGCGACGTCGAGGCGCCCCCACTCGTCGACGGCCCGCTGCGCGAAGGCCTCGACCTGCGCGCTGTCGCGCACGTCCACCTCCACGACGACGCACTCGCCGCCGACCGCGCGGACCCGGGCGGCCGTCTCCTGCGGGTCGTGGGGGTCACCCGGGAAACTCCCCACGACCACCCGGACGCCGTGCTCGGCGTAGGCGACCGCGAGGGCGGCGCCGATCCCGCTGGCCCCGCCGGTGACCAGGGCCACCCGCGGTTCGTGACGGTCGGCGGCGGGTGCGTCGGCGGCCATCAGTGCGTGGCCACCGCGGTCGCGCCGACCGGGACCAGTTCGGGGTCGATCGACTCCAGGACCGCGACGCGGCGGCAGAAGAGCATCGCCACGGTCGAGACCAGGATCCCGCCGGCCCCGACCCACAGGGCGGCCGCCGACCAGGAGGTGCCGGCCGCGAGCAGCGCGGTCACGGTGATGCCGGCGACGATGGCACCGGGCTGGCTCATGGCACCCAGGAAGGTCGCCCCGGTGGCCCGGCAGTCGGTGTCGTAGCACTCGCCCATGAGGAACAGCAGGGCGGCGTACGGGCCGACCAGGAAGAACATGCCCATCGAGTACAGGACGACGGTCATGACCGTCCCCGTCTGCAGGGTCAGCATGAGCGTGAAGGCGACCGTGGAGACGAACCACCCGACGACGATCACGTTGCGGCGGCCGAACCGGTCGCCCGCCCAGCCGTGGAAGAGGTACCCGGTGAACGCCACGACGTTGATGATGATGAACATGCCGAGAGCCGAGGCGAAGTCCACGCCCTTGGCCTGGACCAGGACGCTGGTCCCCAGGACGCTGAACACCTGGATGCCGAACCAGTTGAAGATCCAGGCCAGGGAGAGCGCGATGGTGTTGCGGCGGGCGGCCGGCGCGAAGATCTGGCGCAGCGGGGTGTGTTCCGGCGCCTCGAGCTCGTACTCGGCGGCCAGGCTGCGGGCCTCCTCGGTGCGACCCTCCTTGACCAGGGTGCGCAGCCGGGACGCGATCTGGAACTGCGGGGTCTCCTTGAGCGTGCGGCGCAGCAGCAGGATGACGATGGCGGGGAAGGTGGCCAGCAGGAAGCACCCGCGCCATCCGACGACCGGCAGCAGCAGGGCCGCGAACGCGGCGGCGAGCAGCGTGCCCAGCGGCCAGCCGCCCTGGACGATGCTGTAGACGAACCCGCGCCGCTTCTTGATGGCCGCGTCCTCGGAGACCGCGTAGATCTCGTTGAGGTAGGTGGTGTTGACCGACTGCTCGGCCAGACCCAGTCCGCCGAGGGAACGGACGGCCACCAGGTAGGCGGGGTTGAAGGTGAGCGCGGTCAGCCCCGACGCGACGGCCGTGCCGGCCACCGTGATGAGCATGCCGCGGCGGCGGCCGAGGCGGTCGACCAGCGGGCCGACCCCGAGCACGACGAAGGCGGTCCCGATGGAGATGAGGGTCGCGACACCGGTGGCGGTGGCGGCCGACCAGGTGAAGTCGGCCTGCAGCGCGGGCAGCAGGGTCCCGAACAGGATGAAGTCGTAGACCGCGAACACCCACGCCATCAGGGCGAACAGGGTTCCCTTGCGGGTCTCCCGGACGGACACGAGGTGGCGCCGCCAGGGGTTGGTGGTGGGGCCGGTCCCGGCGGGGGTACCCGCGGTGGGCGGGACGGTGGACTCGGGGACGTTCATCGAGGGTCCTCTCGGGGGGCGTCGATCGACGGGGCGGGGCGGAGGGTGGGAAGAACCGGGAGCGGGAACGGCTGCGCCGGAACGAGACGGAGGAACCAGATCGTTCGGAGGTGGGGATGGGGGTGGGGCGTGGGCCCAGAAGGTGGGCCGGGCCCCGGCCCGGACGAACCGGACCGGGGCGGGTCCTCAGCCCTGGCGCGGGTTGCGGGCGATGAAGTCGTCGGCGATCTCGTCGAAGGTCACCCAGCGGGTCCCCTCGTGAGCGTTGATGTGGGCGATCAGCCGCTCGAGCATGAGCAGCACCTGGGGGCGACCCGAGACGTCGGGGTGGATGGTGAACGTGACGACCGCGGGGGCGTCGTCGTCGCCGTCGCCCGTCTCGCGGTAGACCCAGTCGAACTGGTCGCGCCACATCTCCTCGAGGTGGCGGGGGTTGACGAAACCGTGGCTGTTCGGGCTCGTCTTGATGAACATCATCGGCGGCAGGTCGTCGAGGTACCAGTTCGCCGGAATCTCGACGAGCGCCGTCTCCTCGCCCCGCTGCAGGGGTTTCATCCACGAGCTCGCGGGCTGGGAGTAGTCGATCGGGGTCCAGGAGTCCCCGACGCGGACGTAGTAGGGCTCGAAGTCCCGGTGCATGAGCGAGTGGTCGTACTTGATGCCGCGTTCGAGCAGGAGTTCGTTGCTGACCCGGGAGAACTCCCACCATGGGGCCACGTAACCGGTCGGACGGCGACCGCTGACCCGGGTCACGAGGTCGATGCAGCGGTCGAGGACCTCGGTCTCCTGCTCCCGGCTCATCGCGATCGGGTTCTCGTGGGAGTAGCCGTGGATCCCGATCTCGTGCCCCGCGGCGACCACCGCATCGGTCTGGGCGGGGAAGGTCTCGATGGAGTGGCCCGGGATGAACCACGAGGTCTTCATCTCGTGGCGGCGGAACAGTTCGAGCAGGCGGGGAACACCGACCTCACCCGCGAACAGGCCGCGCGAGATGTCGTCGGGCGAGTCCTGCCCGCCGTAGCTGCCGAGCCAACCGGCGACGGCGTCGACGTCCACGCCGAAGGCGCAGAGGATCTCCTTGGGCACAGCACTTCCTCCTGGTGGTGGGTCCGACCCGGAACGGGTGGGTCCGGGGGTGGGTTTCGGGGGTTCGTAGGGTTCACTCCGCGAGGGCGCGGACGGGAAGCGTGGCGACCGCCCGGGCGGCGAAGGCGGCGGGCAGCTCGGCGGACGGGGTGCGCGCGGCCAGCAGGGCCAGCAGCAGCACCCGGGCCTGCCCCGGGCGCAGCAGGCCCGAGGGCAGGGCGCCCGCGGCCAGCAGGTCGGCCCCGCCCCCGCCGCCGTAGATGCCCACGACGGGGCCGGTCGGCACGCGGGTGGAGAGCACCACGGGCACGCCGGCGGCGACGAGGTCGGTCACCGGCCCGAGCAGCGCCGGCGGGGCGTTGCCCGCCCCCATCCCCTGCAGCACGACACCGTCCGCCCCGGCGGCCACGTGGGCCCGCAGGGCGACCGCGTCGGCGCCGGGGTAGAGCGCGACCACGTCGACCCGCACGGCGCCGAGGTCCAGGGCGGTGAGGTCCAGCGCGGGCGGTCGCTGCGGCAGCGAGTGCAGGTGGACGCCGTCGCGGCTCACCCGTCCGAGCAACCCGCCCGAGGGGGAACCGAAGGCCTGCGTGGCCAGCGTGTCGACCTTCTGCACCCCCCGCGCGGTCCGGACGGAACCGTCGAAGCAGACGACCACCCCGGCACCGCGGGCCGCGGGGGCGGTCGCCACCAGCAGCGCGTCGCGGAGGTTGGCCGGTCCGTCGGACCGCGGGTCGTCGGCCGGACGCTGGGCCCCGGTGACCACGACCGGACGGGGGTCGTCGTGGACGAGGTCGAGCAGGAACGCCGTCTCCTCGGTGGTGTCGGTCCCGTGGGTGAGCACGACGCCGTCGACGTCCTCGTCGGCGAGCGCCGCCCGCACGGACGCGGCGATCTGCCCCATGTCGGTCGGTTGCAGCGCGAACCCGTTCCACAGCCCCGCGTCGAGCACCTCGACCGTGACGCCGTCGGGAACCTCCACGCGGGCGAGCAGGTCCGCGCCGGACAGGGAGGCCCGATGGCCGCCCGCCGCCGATCGCTGGCTGGCGATCGTGCCACCGGTGGTGACGACGACGGCTCGACGCACAAGTCCTCCTGAGGGTCGTGGCGCGCGGCTCCGATGCGACGTCGCCCCGGTGGCCAATCGTTTGAGCAGCGCGCCCAAACGATTGCGCTTGGTGTTGACGCCTAGAAAACCGACCCCCAGGCACCGCGTCAAGACCTTCCGGAGAACTCGGGGCGGAGGCGGCGCATCCTTAACACGCGCGTCACACAGGACCGGCCCCGCTCACCTGCCGGCAACACGTACGGTGGCGCCGTGGAGGCTTCCGAGGAGCGAGCGGCGACGCCGGCGCGCGGGGTGCGCCGGGGGCCGGTGACCCTGCGCACCATCGCCGAACTGGCCGGTGTCCACGTCACGACCGTCTCCCGGGTCCTCGCCCCTCCCGCCCAGGCGGTCCGGACGTCCTCCCCCGAGACGGCGCAGCGCATCCGCGAGATCGCCGCCGAGCTCGGCTACCGGGCCGACCCCCACGGCCGGGCGCTGCGCACCAACCGCAGCCGACTGGTCGGGGTGCTGGTCCCCCGGCTCGCCGACCTCGTGCTCGCGACCATCTACGAGGGGATCGAGGACGCGGCCGGACGCTCGGGGTACTCGACGTTCGTCACCAACAGCCAGGACGACGTCGAGCGTCGGGCGGACCGCACCGACATGCTGCTCGCCCGCCGGGTGGACGGGGTGATCCTCGGCGACGCCCCCGTCGACGGTTCCTCCCTCACCCGGCTCGTCGAGCGCGGCACCCCCTACGTCCTGGTGAGCCGACGTTCCCCCGGGCACCCGTCGGTGACCTGCGACGACGTCACCGGCGGGCGCCTCGTGGCCGAGCACCTGCTGGAGCTCGGGCACCGCGACGTGGCGGTGGTCGCCGGGGAGCCCTACACCAGCACCGGCCTGGACCGGACCGGCGGCTTCCTCGCCGCCTTCGCCGCGGCCGGGTTCCCCGTCCCGGCCCACCGGGTGCGGACGTCGGGTTTCGACGTCCCCGGCGGGCGGGCCGCCGCGGAACTCCTCTTCGCCCACGGAACCCTGCCGACCGCGGTGTTCGCGGTGAACGACTTCGCCGCCATCGGCGTCATGGGCGCGGTCCGCGACCGTGGCCTCACGGTCGGGCGCGACGTGTCGGTGGCGGGGTTCAACGACGTTCCGCTGGCGGCGGAACTACCGGTCGCGCTCACCACCGTCCGCTCCCCGATGCACGAGATGGGCCGACGGGGTTTCGCACTGCTGCTGGCCCGGCTCGAGGGACGCGAGGTGTCCTCGGAACTGCTCACCCCGCAGCTGCTCGCCCGCGCCTCGACGGGTCCCGCCCCTCGCTGAGGACCGCGGGGTCGGCCCCGTCCGGGGAGTTCGCCGGATCCCCACGTCGCGGGGTTCGTTCTCCCGCAGCAGGATCACGCCGCCCAGCGCCAGGGCCAGCCCCAGGCCGGTCGGGACGGTCAGCGCGTGGCCGAGCATCGGGACCGCCCACAGCGCGGTCACCGCGGGCGTCAGGTACAGCAGGGAACTGGCCCGGGCCGCTCCGTCGCGGGCGGTCACGAGGTAGTAGCACGCGTAGCTGCCGAGCCCGGCGAGGACGGCCCACGTGACCGCCACCCAGAACCCGGACGCCACCGGCGGGACGAGCTCGCCGGCGGCAGCGGCCCCGGCGGTGAAGAAACCCGCGGTGAACAGCGACTGCGCGGCCAGGCCCGGCAGCAGCCCGACCCCGGGGTGGGACCACCGGCGGTGCAGCAGGGTCCCCGCGGTGAGGGCGAGCATGGCCCCGAACGGCAGCAGCAGGGCGAGCAGGGCCGTCCCGGCGCTCAGGTCGCCGGCGGCGGCGACGGCCACCCCGGCCGAGCCGAGACCGAGACCGACGACCTGTCGGCCGGTGACGCGTCCGGACCCGCCGAGCGCGGTCAGGGCGAGCACCAGCGCCGGTTGCAGCGAGGCGACCAGGGCGGAGGTGCCGGCCGGCACCCCGGCGGCCGCGGCCTGGAACACCCCCGCGAGGTAGAGGCACTGGCAGAGCAGCGCGATCACCCCCTGGCGCACCCAGTCCCGCCCCGACAGGCTCCGCAGGGCCGGTCCGAGCCACGGCGCCAGCAGCAGGGCGACGAGCAGCGCGCGCCAGGCCAGCAGGGTCCCCGGCGAGGCCCACGGCGCCCCCAGCTCGGCACCGATGAAACCCGAGCTCCACACCAGCACGAGGGCGACGCCCCGCGCCGTCCCACCCGAGATCGTCGTCATGGCCGCACACAACCATACCGGTCGGTATACTCGCAGTGCACCGACCGCTGGAGGAACCGTGCCGAGCATCGCCGCCCACCCGTCCCTGACCGGGCTCGACGGGTCGACGCCCCCGTCCCTGCGTCCCGTGCTGCAACCCCTGCCCGCGCTGACGTCCGCCGGGACCCGGCTCCTGGACGCCGCCTCGGAACTGTTCTACGACCGCGGGGTCCGGGCCGTCGGGGTCGACCTGATCGCCGAGACGGCCGGGACGACCAAGAAGACGCTCTACGACCGGTTCGGCTCCAAGGACGCCCTGGTCGCGCTCTACCTGCTGCGCCGGGCCCACCGGTGGCGGGCCCACCTGCTCGCCCACCTCGCCGAGGCCGGTGACGTCGCCCCCGTGCTCGTGGTCTTCGACGTGCTCGAGGACTGGATGGGCGGCCAGCGCCGGGGGTGCGCCTTCGTCAACGCCTACGCGGAGCTGGGCGGGGTCGGCCCGGGACGCGAGGAGCACCCGGCCGTCCCCGTCGTCCGCTCGGAGAAGGCCTGGATGCGGGCGCTGTTCGACGAGCTGACCGGGGACGCCACCCTGGGCGGGCACGTGCACCTCGTCTACGAGGGGACGCTCGTCCTGCTCACCGCCGGTGGTGACCCCGGGGTGAGCGCGACCGCGCGCGCGGTGGTCGCCGGCCTGGTCGAACGACGCGGGGACCGGGACCGCCCGGCCCGGGGAAGGTGAGGAGCCTGCCGACGGTTGCCGAGGGCATGAGCACCCGAGAGCACCGCGAACCCGGCCCGGACCACCCGATCACCGTCACCCCCACCGCCGGGGAGGTCGTCGTCCGCGTCGGTGACGTCGTCGTCGCCCGGTCCTCGGCGGCCCTGACCCTGCAGGAGTCGACCTACCCGCCCGTGCAGTACGTCCCGCTCACCGACGTGGACCCGGACCGGTTGCGCCCCAGCAGCACGCGGACGTGGTGCCCGTTCAAGGGTGAGGCCGCGTACTTCTCCCTGGCGGTCGAGGGACGGGAACTGCCCGACAGCGTGTGGAGCTACCCCGAGGCCTCCCCCGCGGTCGCGGGCATCCGCGGCCACGTGGCGTTCTACCCCGACCGGGTCTCGATCACCGTCGGCTGAGCGGCCTCGCGACGGGCGCGGCGGTCATCCCCGCCGCGTCCGCCGGATCGAGATGACCCGCTGCAGGATGACGAACACCAGCAGCACGCTGCCGATGAACACCCGGGTCCACCAGGAGTCGAGGTTCTCCCGGGCGATGAGCACCTGGATGAGGCCGTACACCGCGACCCCGGCCCCCGTCCCCAGCACGAAACCCGTGCCCCCGGTGAGCAGGGTGCCGCCGATCACCACGGCGGCGATGGCGTCGAGCTCCATGCCGACCCCGGTGAGGTTGTACCCCGACTTCGTGTAGAAGGCGAAGAGGATGCCCGCGATCCCGGCGCACGTCCCGCTGATGACGTAGACGAGGACGCGGGTCCGCTCGGCCCGCAGCCCCATGAGGCTCACCGCCTGGCCACGGTCACCCGCGCCGAGACCGTAGACGGTGCGACCGAACCGGGTGTGGTGCAGCACGAGGTAGGCCAGCAGCAGGATCGCCAGCGCCACGACGACGCTGCTGGTGATCCGCCAGGACTGCCGGCCCTCCCCGAACCGCAGGCCCGCCGCGGCGAGCGCGCTGAAACCCGGGTCGTCGATGGGCAGCGGCCGGGTCCCGATGACGGTGGCCGCCCCTCGCGCGAGGAACAGCACGGCCAGTGACGCGATGAACGGTTGGACGTCGAAGTACTGGACGAGGACGCCGATCACGGTGCCGCACAGGGTTCCCAGCAGCACCCCGAGGACGAGCACGACCGGCAGCGGCAACCCGGCGCCGAAGAACTGGGCCACCACGAGCCCGACGAGAGCGACGACGGCCCCCACGGACAGGTCGATCCCCCCGGCCAGGATGACGAACGTCATCCCCACCGCCAGCACCAGCAGGTAGGAGTTGTCGATGAGGAGGTTCGAGACCAGGCGCATGCTGATGAAGTCCGCGCGCGGGGTCGAGTAGCGGGCCTGCCCGACGGCGAGCATGACGACGAGGGCCAGCAGGGTTCCCGCGACCGGCAGGTGGCGGACGTCGAGGCGGCGCCGGGGCCGGGTGGGGGCGGGCGAGGGGGCGCGCCCGGGAGCGGTGGGGGTCGAGGTGCTCATGCCGACATCTCCTTGGCCGGGTCGGGGGCGCTGATCCGTCGGGGGTCGCTGCCGGGC
Source organism: Kineococcus gynurae (assembly GCF_042433995.1). Classification (NCBI taxonomy): domain Bacteria; kingdom Bacillati; phylum Actinomycetota; class Actinomycetes; order Kineosporiales; family Kineosporiaceae; genus Kineococcus; species Kineococcus gynurae. Next base: position 1,009,706 of record NZ_JBHLUI010000008.1, on the reverse strand, counting down.
GTCGACGGGGGCCGTCGACGCCCGCCCAACCACTGCTTCGCCCGCGGGGAGGCCGCGACGCAGATCGCGATGAGGACGGCCGCCTTGAACAGGTTCGTCGTCGTCGAGGGCAGCTGGAAGATGATGACCGCCCGTTCGATCGTGGTGAGCAGCAGCGCTCCCACGACCAGACCGGACAGGTAGAACCGTCCGCCGTCGAGCCGGGTCCCGCCGAGGACGACCACGACGATGGCGTTGAGCTCGAAGAACAACCCGATGTTGTTCGCGTCGGCGGCCATGGTCGGTGCGCCGTAGACGATCCCGGCCAAGGCCGCCAACCCGCCGGCCAGCACGTACACGGTGAACGTCGTCCGTCGGGACCGGACCCCGGAGAGCCGGGCCGCCTCCCGGTTGATGCCGATGGCCTCCAGCAGCATGCCGAGGGCGCTGCGCCGGACGACCAGGGCGACGACGGCGAACACCACGGCCCCGATCACGACGGCGGTGGGCAGGCCCAGCACCGAACCGGCGCCGAGCGCCTTGAACGGCGGACTCGTCACCGTCGTGATCTGTCCCTTGGTGATGAGCATGGCGATCCCCCGCCCGGCCACCATGAGGATCATCGTGGCGATGAACGGTTGCACCCCCAGCACCGTCACGAGGACCCCGTTGAAGGACCCCACGGCGACCCCGAGGAGCAGGCCCAGGACGACCGCCGACAGCACGGTGAGGGGGTTCCCGGCGTCGGCGGACCCCTGCAGGTAGGTGAGCGAGACCGCCAACGAGATCGCCATCACCGCCCCGACCGACAGGTCGATACCGCCGGTGGCGATGACCAGGCACATGCCGAGGGCCAGCAGCAACGGGGTCACGCTGTTGCGCAGGATGTCGACCGGTTGCCCGACGAGCGCTCCGTCGCGCACCGAGACGTCGGCGAAACCGGGGCTCGTGACCGAGCAGGCGACGAGCAGGACGACGAGGGCGAGCGTGGGCCAGAACAGGGCGTGCCCGCTCACCCGTCGGACGGTGCTCACCGGGGCGGATGCGTTCATGCCGCGGGTTCCTCCTTCTGCTGGTCCTGTGCCGGGGCCGTGGCGGCCATGACCGCCATCACCGTCCCGGTGCCGACGTCGTCGGAGTTCACCAGCTCGGCGACCACGGCCCGGTCCCGCAGCACGATCACGCGCTGGCTCAACCGCAGGACCTCCTCCAGCTCCGAGGAGATGAAGACCACGGACAACCCCTGCTGGGCGAGTTCCACGACCAGACGCTGGATCTGTGCCTTGGCCCCGACGTCGATGCCGCGCGTCGGTTCGTCCAGGACGAGGACCCGGGGCGACGTCGCCAGCCATCGCGCGAGCAGGACCTTCTGCTGGTTGCCGCCGGAGAGGTTGCGGATGAGGGCGTCGGGGTTCTTGGGGTTCACGTCGAGGGCGGTCATGTACCGCTCGACGATCTCGTCCAGCTCCCGGGCCGGCAGGGGGCGCCAGGCCCCGCGGCGGGCCTGCAGGGCGAGGGCCATGTTCTCCCGGATCGTGAGGTCTCCCACGATGCCGTCCTTCTTGCGGTCCTCCGTCGAGTAGGCGATCCCGTGCTGCAGGGCGGGCAAGGGTGAACCGAACCGGACCGGGGAACCGTCGACCCGCAGCTCCCCGGCGTCCGGGCGGTCGGCACCGGTCAGCAGCCGCACCGCCTCGCTGCGCCCGGAACCCAGCAACCCCGCGAACCCGACGATCTCCCCCGCGTACAGGTCGAGGTCGAACGCCTCGACCCCTCCCGTCCGGGCGATCCCCCGGGCGCTCACCACCGGCCGGTCGTCGGCACCGTGCAGACCGACCGCGGCCCGTGCCGTCTCCTCCACCCCGGCGAGCTCGTCGCCGGACCGCCCGATCATCGCCGCGATGAGGTCGCGCCGGGGCAGGTCGGCGGTCCGGCTCTCCAGCACGAAGCGCCCGTTGCGCAGCACCGTCATCCGGTCGGAGATCTCGTAGACCTGGTCCATGAAGTGCGAGACGAAGAGGATCGCCACCCCCGAGTCCCGCAGCTGCCGCACGACCCGGAACAGTTCGGCGACCTCGGCGCGGTCCAGGCTCGACGTGGGTTCGTCCAGGATGAGCACCTTCGCCTCGACGACCATGGCCCGGGCGATCGCGACGAGCTGCTGCACCGCGATGGTCTGCGCGTCCAGGGGCGAACGCGGGTCCAGGTCGAGGTTGAGGCGCCGCAGGTGCTCCACCGCCGCGCGCCGGGTCCGGCGCCAGTCGACGAACGGCCCCCTCCGCACCTCGTGCCCGAGCATCACGTTCTCGGCCACCGACAGGTTGGGGCAGAGGTTGACCTCCTGGTAGACCGTGCTGATGCCGGCCGCGCGGGCGGCCCCGGGTTCGGCCAGGTGCAGGACCCGGCCGTCCAGGCGGACCTCCCCGGCGTCGAGGCGGTGGACCCCGGTGAGGGCCTTGATGAGCGTGGACTTCCCGGCCCCGTTCTCGCCCATGAGGGCGTGGACCTCACCGGGGAACAGCCGCAGGTGGACGTCGTCGAGGGCGCGCACCCCGGGGAAGTCGATGGTCGCCCCGGAGACCTCCACCCGGGGGGCGACCTCGCGCACGTCGGGCGACAGGCCGGGGTTTCCTGCTGGGACCGGGTTCTCGGTCATGTCTCCTCCGGAGGGGTACGACGGGGACGGACGGGTTCCGGCGCCGGGGGGACCGGCGCCGGAACGAGACCTCAGTAGGGACGGGCGTCGACCTGGGCCTGGGTGATGGTCTGGTCGAACGTCGTCTCCTCGACCACGGTCTCCTTGGGGACGTCCTCGCCGTTCGCGACCTTCTTCACCAGCTCGGCGAGCTGGTCGCCGAAGGCCGGGTTGCACTCCACGACGTAGTTGAACTTCTTGTCGACCAGGGCCTGCAGGCCGTCGCGGACGGCGTCGACGGACACGATCTGGATGTCGGTGCCCGGGGCCTTCCCGGCGGCCTCGATCGCCTCGATCGCCCCCAACCCCATGTCGTCGTTGTGCGTGAAGATCATCGTCATGTCGGGGTAGGCCTGCAGGGCAGCCTCGGTGGCGGTCCGGCCCTCGGCCCGGGTGAAGTTGCCGCTGGCCTTGCCGATCACCTGCTCGCCGACGACCGCGTCGAAACCCTCCTCGCGGTCGACCTGGGCCCCGGACCCCAGGGTGCCCTGAAGCTCGAAGATCTTGGCGTCCGGCGCGTTCTCGGCCACCCAGTCCCCGGCCTTCTTGCCCTCGGCGGCGAAGTCGGAGCCGATGTGGGTCACGTACGGGTCGCTGACCGTGGTGTCGACCGTGCGGTCCACCAGCACGACGGGGATCCCGGCGTCCTTGGCCTCCTGCAGGACGTCGTCCCACCCCGTCTCGACCACCGGGGAGAAGGCGATGACGTCGACGTCCTGGGCGATGAAGTCGCGCAGCGCCTTGATCTGGTTCTCCTGCTTCTGCTGCGCGTCGACGAACACCAGGTCGAAACCGTTGGCCGCGGTGAGGTTCTCCTTGACCGACTCGGTGTTCGCCGTCCGCCACCCGCTCTCGGCGCCGAGCTGGGAGTAGCCGACCCGGATCGCCGAACCGGCGTCGCCACCACCGCCCACGTCGCTCTGCGCGTCACCCCCGCACGCGGCGAGCGACAGCGCCAGGCCGGTGCCGGCCAGGATGGACAGGAAGGTGCGCCTCTGGGTCTGGAACAAGGTGACTCCTCATCGAGCGGGTGGTCGCCGGTCCTGCCGTTGCCGACCGGGTGGTGCCCACCGACGTCGGGGGTGGACGGCGTCACCCCCGGGAGCGGGTCGGGTCGCTGCACTGCAACCCGGGGAACCACGCCGGTGTCCGCCCTCCACCGCGTTCCGGTGGTGTGCATCTCCAGTGTGAGCGCTCACACGACAGCGAATCAACGCACCCGGGATCACGAACGGGTAACACTCAGCCGCGGGTGACGGGTGCGGAACTCCGACGCGCGACGAGCTGAGGCGGCAACCGCACCGAACTCACCGGGGCCACCACCTCCCCGCGCCCGAGCGCCACGAGCTGCAGCGCGGTCCGCAGCGCGGTCCGGCCGAGTTCGGCGAACTCCTGCCGGACCGTGGTCAGGGGGGGCAGGAAGTGGGCCGATTCCGGGGTGTCGTCGAAACCCACGACGCTCACGTCCTGCGGGACGCGACGACCGGCCTCGGCCATGGCCCGCAGCACCCCGAGGGCCTGGGCGTCGTTGGCGGCGAACACCGCGGTCGCGTCGGCGATGCGTGCGAGGATCTGCCCGGCCCGGTAACCGGACCCGGCCGACCAGTCGCCGTCCAGGTGCGGGGGGATCTCCCGTCCGCCCGCCCGCAGCGCCGCTTCCCACCCGCGTCGGCGGGCCTGGGCGTCGTGCCATGAGTCCGGCCCGGCGACGTGCCAGACGGTGTCGTGCCCCAGGTCGAGAAGATGTTGCGTGGCAAGGAATCCGCCCGCCTCCTGGTCGACCGACACGTCGAGACGACCGGCTGCCGGCACGGAGTCCACGCTCACCACCGGAACCGGTGCGGTGGTGTCGGCGAGCGCGGCGGCCGCCGCCCGGACGGGGGCGACGACGACGATGGCCGACACCAGTTGTTCGGTCAGCCGGTTCATCCCCTGCGCCACGGAGGCCGCCTCGAACTCGATGACGTGCTCGACCGCGAGATGGATCCCGGCCTCGACCGCGGCCACCCCGAGGGCCGCGGTGATCGAGGCCGGCCCGTACAGCGCCGAACTGGGGGCCAGGACCCCGAGCACCCCGGCCCGCCCGGTCGCCAGCGCGCGGGCGACCGGATTGCGCCGGTACCCGAGTTCGTCGATGACGGCGAGCACGCGCTTGCGCGTCGCCGGCGCCACCTTCGGCGAATCGTTGAGCACCCGCGAGACGGTCTGGATCGAGACGCCCGCCCCGGCCGCGACGTCGTTGATGGACGGCGGACGGCCCCCGCGGACCCCCGCGGCGCGGTCGTCCATGAGAGCGCTCACACCCGGAGTGTAGGGATCACGGCCCGTCTCGTCAGCATCCCCGTCCATCCGCCCGCGACCGCCGTCGACCGGCCCGTTCAGAGGCCCCGGGCCCGGGCCCGGAGGTCGGCGTGGACGCCGCCGTAGGCCGGGGCTCCCCGGAGGAACCGTTTCGGGATCTTCGTGACGCAGGAGTAGTTCGCGTCGACGACGTTGGCCAACGGGACCCGGGAGATCTGCGACAGCAGCTGGTAGGCGTCGAGGGTGTCCAACCCGGTGAGGTCGGCGATCCAGGCGACGGCGTCGACCTGCCCGGCCCGCCAGGCGTCCTCCAGCGGCCGCCCGGACCCGACGACCATGAGGAACTCGTCGTCCTCCAACCGCGGCCAGGCCGGTCCCCCGCCCGAGGCGGACCCCTTCACCAGGTCGACCAGCAGGGTCGAGTGCATCGCCCCCTCGACCGCGGTCCCGCAGGACTCCCCCTCGCCCTGGCGGTAGTGCCCGTCGCCCAGCGAGAACAGCGCCCCGGGGACGTTCACCCGCAGGTACACGGTGGTCCCGACCCGCATCTCCGGGGTGTCCAGGTTGCCCCCGAACACGTCCGGGACGAGGGAGGTGCGCACCTCCCCGGCGGCCGGGGCGACCCCGACCGTGCCGAGCATGGGTTCCAGGGGCAGGGCCACCGACCAGTCACCGCCCCCGGCGACCTCCCCGCCCGCGACGAAACCCACCGTCCCCGCCGCGGTGTCCACCTCGTACACCCACGTGCGTTCCGGCAGCGCGGGCTGCAGCGTCGCGGTCCGGTCGGTCGAGGTGAGCCCGCCGAAGAACGGCACCAGCGAGGAGACCCCGTGGGAACGCGCGGGCCGGAGGTCCACCAGGTGCAGCACGAGGGTGTCGCCGGGTTCGGCGCCCTCCACGAAGAACGGCCCGGTCTGGGGGTTGAGACCGGGGAAGGTCTGCGCCGAGGTCACGTCGGCGGTGCCGCGCAGCTGCCCGGAGAAGGCGTCCTCGCTCCAGGCGGTGAGCAGGGTCCCCGGGCGCAGCGTGCGCAGCGGGGACGCGCCGCCGAAGGTCCAGGCGAACTCGGCCGGGGTCGGGACGACGTCCACGTGCTCCATCGCCCCACCCCACCACACCTCGCCCCGCCCCCGGGGCGACCCTCGACGCGACGCGCCCGGGGAGCCGCGACACGCCGGGACCTTCAAGATCCGGGCCCCGACGACCGATGAGGGTCGCGTGAGCTCCGCACCCTCGCGTCCCCGTGTCCCGGTCAAGCAGCTGCTGACCCCGCTCCTGGTCGTCGGGATGCTGGTGGCCGCCGCCGTGCTGCTGTTCCGGACCTTCCGCCACCTCAGCCTCGCCGATCTCGGCGCGGACCTCGTCGCGCTCGGTCCCGGGGTCGTGCTCGCCGCCCTGGCCGCGACCGTGGCCTCCTACGTGGCGATGACCGGGTACGACGCCCTGGCCCTGCGCTACGTCGAGCACCCGCTGCCCTACCGGCGCTTCGGGCTCGCCTCCTTCGTGGCCACCGCGTTCGGCAACAACCTGGGGGCCTCGGCCGTCGTCGGTGCGGCCCTGCGGGCCCGGGTCTACTCGACCTGGCAGGTCCCGGGCTTCGCCATCACCCGGATCATCGGGTTCAACCTCGTCACGCTGACCCTCGGGGCGGCCGTGCTGGCCGGGGCCGGTCTCGTGCTCACCCCGGAGCGGGCCGGCGACGCGCTGCGCCTGTCCCCCGGGGCCACCCTGGGCCTCGGCGTCGTCGTGCTGGCCGCGGTGGCGGCCTACCTCGGCTGGACCCTCGTGGGTCGCCGACCCCTCGGCTTCCGCGGCTGGCGCATCGACCGTCCCTCCCCCCGCCTCGCCCTGGCCCAGGTCGCGCTCTCCACGGTCGAGTGGATGACCATGGCGGCCGTCCTCCACGTCCTGCTGCCCGAACCGGGTCGGCTGCCGTTCCTGGCGTTCGCCACGGCCTTCACCATCGCCACCGTGGTCGGCCTGGTCAGCAACGTGCCCGGCGGGCTCGGCGTGTTCGAGACCGCGCTCGTCGTCCTCATCGGCTCCGGGACCCCCTCGGCCGGTCTGGCCGTCGCGCTGGTCGCCTACCGGCTCTGCTACTACGTCCTGCCCCTGCTGCTGGCCACCGTGCTGCTCGTGGGCCACGAGGCCCGGCACGGCCTCGGCTCGCGGTCGGAGTCGATCCGCCGCGGCCCCGCCCGGCTGCCGAGCGTGCTGACCCCCTCCGTCCTGGGGCTCGGCGTCGCCGGGGTCGGCGCGGTGATGCTGGTGGCCGGGCACCTGCCCGGCACCCGCGGCCTGGACCTCTCCTCGATCACCATCGGTCTCGCGGGTCTGGCCGCGCTGCCCCTGGCCCACGGCCTGCACCGGCGGTTGAAGGGCGCCTGGGCGGCCACCCTCGGGCTGCTCGGCCTGGTCACCATCGTGGCCGCCGGTCACGGTGACGTCGCCATCGCCCTGGTCACCGCCGGCTCCGCCGGACTGCTCCTGCTGGCCCGTCCCGCGTTCTACCGCGGGGTCCTGCTGACCTGGCCCCGCGACCGGGTGTCGCCCGTGGTGGCCGTGGTCCTCGTCGGGGTCTCCCTGTGGTGGCTGGAGCTGAGCGGGTTGTGCGCCCCGGGCGACCGACCGCTGTGGGCCGCCTCCATCGCCGCGCAGACGTCGGGGCCGGACCGGCTGGCCATCCTCGCCGGGATCGTGGGCATCGTCGTCGGCGGACGCTGGATCGTCTCCCCCCGCGCCCGGACCGCCCCCACCACCGACGGCGAGCAGCTGGCCCGGGTCGACGACATCGTCGCCCGCTCCGGCCGGTGCCTCTCCCACCTCGCCTTCACCGGTGACAAGCAGTTCCACTTCAGCCCGACCGGCGGCGCGTTCCTGATGTACCAGGTCGAGGGCCGCAGCTGGGTCGTCATGGGCGACCCGGTCGGCGAACCCGACGACTTCCGCGATCTCGTCTGGAGTTTCGTGGACGAGGTCGACCGCCACGGCGGGCGGCCGGTGTTCTACAACGTGATGGCCGACCACGCCGAGCTCTACCGCAGCTGCGGGCTGAGCCTGGCCAAGCTCGGTGAGGAGGCGGTCGTGCACCTCGAGCCGTTCTCGTTGGCCGGCAAGGCCCGCATGGGTCTGCGCAACTGCCGCAACAAGTCCCAGAAGCTCGGCCTGACCGTCGACTTCGTCCCCGCCTCCGACGTCGACCCGCTGCTCCCGGAGCTGCGCGAGGTGTCGGCCGCCTGGCTGGAGCACCGCAACGGCAAGGAGAAGCGCTTCTCCCTCGGCGCCTTCGACGACGAGTACGTCCGCCGGTTCCCGCTCATCGTCGTCCGCCAGGAGGGTCGCGTCATCGCCTTCGCGACGCTCTGGATCGACGCCGACGACCGCGAGGTCCAGGTCGACATCATGCGGCGCCTGCCCGACGGCCCCCGCACCGTCATGACGTACCTGTTCGTGGAGTGCATCCTCTGGGCCAAGGAGAACGGGTTCAGCGCGTTCAACCTCGGCATGGCCCCGCTGTCCGGTCTGCGGACCGACGCCACCGCCCCGTTCTGGGACCGCATCGGCAACCTGCTCTGGAAGCACGGCGAGCAGTTCTACAACTTCAAGGGGTTGCGGACCTTCAAGCAGGGTTTCGACCCCGAGTGGCGCACCTGCTACGTCGCGGCCCCCGGCGGCCCGGCGCTGCCCACCGCCATGATGAACGTGGCGACCCTCGTCGGCGGCGGGATCCGCGGGGTCGTCCGCGGCTGAGTCCTCGCCGGGGCACCCCGGGATCTCCCCGGGGTGACCCTGCGGTGGGTCGGCCTGGCGTCGGGTCACGACCCGACCAGCGAGGACCCCATGCCCGACACCTACGACGTCACGAGTCTGCCGCGCCGCGCCCCGCGAGAGGGGGCCGTCGGCGGCGCCGGCTTCTCGTGGCGCGCGGGTTCTGCCTCGCGCTCGCAGTCGTCGTCTGGTGGTGCTCCTCCGCGTGCCGTCCGGCGAGGACGTCCCGGTGGGCGACGGCATGATCGATCTCGTCCCGCCCACCAGGGCCGCGCCGGCCGTGGAACCCCGCGTCGCCGCGACGGGCGCGCCGGCCTGCAGCACCCGACCCGACGGGCGCGACGACGCCGGCACGCCGGTCTCCTACCCCGCCTCGGCGGTGCTCGACGACGCCGCGGTCGCCCAGACCTTGACCGACGGCACCCGGGACCTCCAGCTCCTCGACATCCAGCCCCGTGAGGTGACGGTCGTGCGACTCCGCATCACCGGCACCTACCCGGGTCCCGCCCCCTCCGACCAGGTCGCGATCAGCACCCTGCACCTCGGCTCGGGGGACGACGGGCAGGTGCCGCTGCTGCCGACGCGTCCCTGACCCCACGGGTCATCCCACGACGAGGACGAGGTCACCGCCCTCGACCTGCTGGATGCCGCCGAGGGCGAGCCGTTGCACGGTCCCGGAGATCGGGGCGGTGATCGCGGCCTCCATCTTCATGGCCTCGATGGTCGCGACGGTGTCACCGGCCTCGACGGCCTGCCCCTCCTCGACCGCGACGGTGACGGCGCCGGCGTAGGGGGCCGGGACCTGCCCGGCCACGGAGGGATCGGCCTTCTCCGCGGCCTTGACGGCCACGTCGATGCTGCGGTCGCGGACCCGCACCGGGCGCAGCTGCCCGTTGAGGATGGTCATGACCGTCCGCTGCCCGCGTTCGTCGGCCTCCCCGATCGCCTCCAGCTCGGCCAGCAGCGTGACGCCGCGGTCGAGGGTGAACACGTGCTCGTTGCCGGCCCGCAGGCCGTAGAGGAAGTCGCGGGTGTCGAGGACCGACACGTCGCCGTAGGTCTCCCGTACCTGGGCGAACTCCTTGGCCGGGCCGGGGAACAGGAGTTCGTTCAACCGGCGGCGACGCGCGAGGCCGCTGCCGGCCAGCACGGAACGGTCGTCGTCGGTGAGGTCGGCCGTGGGCGCGGGCCGGCGCCGTCCCTGCAACGCCCTGGTGCGGAACGGTTCGGGCCACCCGCCGGGCGGGTCGCCGAGGTCGCCGGAGAGGAACCCGACCACGGAGTCGGGCACGTCGTAGTCCTGCGGGTTGTCGGCGAACTCGCCCGGGTCGGCGCCGGCGGCGACCAGGGACAGGGCCAGGTCCCCGACCACCTTGGAGGAGGGGGTGACCTTCACCAGCCGGCCGAGGATCCGATCGGCCGCGGCGTACATGTCCTCGATCAGCTCGAACTTCGACCCCAACCCCAGCGCGATGGCCTGCTGACGCAGGTTGGACAGCTGCCCGCCGGGGATCTCGTGGTCGTAGACCCGCCCGGTCGGGGCGGGCAGACCGGACTCGAAGGGGGCGTAGACCTGACGCACCGCCTCCCAGTAGGGCTCCAGGTCCATCACCGCCCGCAGGTCCAGACCGGGGTCGCGGTCGGTGTGCTGCAACGCCGCCACCAGCGAGGAGGCGGGCGGCTGCGACGTCGTCCCGGCCATCGCCGCGCTCGCGACGTCGACGGCGTCCACCCCGGCCGCCGAGGCCGCGAGCAGCGTGGCCAGCTGCCCCCCGGCGGTGTCGTGGGTGTGCAGGTGCACCGGCAGGTCGAACCGTTCCCGCAACGCCGTCACCAACCGCACCGCGGCCGGGGCCCGCAACAACCCGGCCATGTCCTTGATGGCCAGGACGTGCGCGCCGGACTCCACGATCTGCTCGGCCAGGCGCAGGTAGTAGTCGAGGGTGTACAACCGCTCCTCGGGCGAGCTCAGGTCCCCGGTGTAGCAGAGGGCGACCTCGGCCACCGCCGACCCCGTCTCCAGGACCGCCTCGACCGCCGGGCGCATCTGCGAGACGTCGTTGAGGGCGTCGAAGATGCGGAACACGTCGATCCCGGTCCCCGCGGCCTCGGCGACGAACGCCGAGGTCACCTCCGTCGGGTAGGGGGTGTAGCCGACGGTGTTGCGCCCCCGCAGCAGCATCTGCAGGTTGGTGCGCGGCATGGCCTCCCGCAACGCCGCGAGCCGTTCCCACGGGTCCTCACCGAGGAACCGCAGGGCCACGTCGTAGGTCGCCCCGCCCCAGCACTCCACGCTCAACAGTTCCGGCAGCAACGCGTCCACGTGCGGGGCCACCGCGAGCAGGTCCCGCGTCCGCACCCGCGTCGCCAGCAGCGACTGGTGCGCGTCGCGGAACGTGGTGTCGGTCACCGCCAGCGGGGTCTGCGCCCGCAGTCGCGCCGCCCACGCCGCCGGCCCCAGCTCCCGCAGGCGTTCCCGCTGCGTCCCCCCCTCGACACCGCGCCGCGGACCAGCCCCCGTCCCTGTCCCCGGCCCGGGCAGGGCCGGGAGTTTCACCGCCGGGTCGATGAGGGTCCGGGCCGGACCGTGGGGTTCGTTGACGGTCACGTCGGCCAGGTAGCGCAGCAGTTTCGTACCCCGGTCACCCGGGGTGCGGGCGGTGAGCAGGTGCGGCCGTTCCTCGATGAACGACGTCGCGACGTCACCGGCCGCGAACGCCTCGTCCTCCAGGACCGACTGCAGGAACGGGATGTTGGTCGACACCCCCCGGATGCGGAACTCCGCCAGCGCCCGCGAGGCCCGCCGCACCGCCAACGGGAAACTTCGCCCCCGGCAGGTCAGCTTCACCAGCATCGAGTCGAAGTGCGCCGAGATCTCCGCGCCCGTGTCCGCGGTCCCCCCGTCCAGGCGGACCCCGGCCCCACCCGCGGTGCGGTAGGCGGTGATCCGCCCCGTGTCCGGGCGGAACCCGTTGGCCGGGTCCTCCGTCGTGATCCGGCACTGCAACGCCGCGCCGTTCACCCGGATCCCGGCCTGCGACAGGCCCAGGTCGGCCAGGGTCTCCCCCGCCGCGATCCGCAGCTGCGACTGCACCAGGTCCACGTCGGTCACCTCCTCGGTGACCGTGTGCTCGACCTGGATGCGCGGGTTCATCTCGATGAACACGTGCTGCCCGGCCCGCTCCCCCGTCGTCTCGACCAGGAACTCCACCGTCCCCGCGTTCACGTAACCGATCGAGCGGGCGAACGCGACCGCGTCGGCGGTCAACGCCTCCCGCAGGCCCGGGTCGAGGTTCGGCGCCGGCGCGATCTCCACGACCTTCTGGTGCCGACGCTGCACCGAGCAGTCCCGCTCGAACAGGTGCACCGTCTCCCCGGCCGCATCCGCCAGGATCTGCACCTCGATGTGACGGGGCCGCAGCACCGCCTGCTCCAGGAACACCGTCGGATCCCCGAACGCGCTCTCGGCCTCCCGCATCGCCGTCGCCAACGCCTCCGGCAACGCGGCCGCGTCATCGACGCGGCGCATCCCGCGCCCGCCCCCACCGGCCACCGCCTTCACGAACACCGGGAACCCGATGCCCTCCGCCGCGGCGACCAACGTGTCCACGTCGTCCGACGGAGCGGAGGAGGCCAGCACCGGCAAGCCCGCGGCCCGCGCCGCCCCGATCGCCCGGACCTTGTTCCCCGCCAGTTCCAGCACCTCCGGCGGCGGCCCCACGAAGGCGATCCCCGCCTCCGCGCACGCCTGCGCCAACCGCGGGTTCTCCGAGAGGAACCCGTACCCCGGGTACACCGCGTCCGCCCCCGCGTGCCGGGCCACCCGCACGATCTCGTCCACGTCGAGGTAGGCCCGGACCGGGTGCCCCTCCTCCCCGATCAGGTAGGACTCGTCCGCCTTGATGCGGTGCACCGCGTTGCGGTCCTCCACCGGGAACACCGCGACCGTCCGCGCCCCCAGTTCGTACGCCGCGCGGAACGCCCGCACCGCGATCTCGCCCCGGTTGGCCACCAGCACCTTTGCGAACACGACCTCGCCCTCCGTTGGGATCAGTGGGCGGCAACGTACCGGTTCTCGGGCCCCGGGCGGGACCCAGGTGCGCGAGCGCGACGTCGACGCCGTGATCGGGGCCCCGCCCGTCCGGGCGCGGTCGGACGCGGAGCAGGAGTCGTCATGAGCTCGTCCAGCACCATCATCGCCGTGCAGATCGTCGTGGTCGTCCTCGTGATCGCCGTGGTCGTGGGCCTGCTGCTGCGGCGTCGGCGGCGCTGACCCGGGCGTCGTCGTGCGACTGTCGGAGGTCCTGGCCGGGCTCACCGACGATCTCGAGCTGCGGGCGCTGGTCGCCGACCTCGGCATCCTGCCGCCGCGCTTCCTGGACCTCGACGGCCTCCGTCGTCGCCGCGCCCGGAACCTGACCCCGCGGGAGGCCCTCACCCTGAGCAGGCGCGGGCATCCCGCCCTGCTGCTCACCTTCGGCCTGTGCAGCGGGCTCACGGTGGAGCAGCTGGCCGCGCTTCTCGCCGCCCCCGAGGTCGCCGGGGCCGCGGCCGTCGGCGAAGCGGACCTCCGCCTCTACGGGCGTGCGGCCACCCGGGTCGTCGTCGTCTCGCTTGCCTCCTGGGACGGGTGAGCGGTTCCCCGTCCGCTTCCCGGAGCCCCCTCCCCCGTCGGATCCCCGACGACCCCCACCGGCTCGGGCGGTACGCAGAGGGCCGCCACCCCCCATCCCCCCGTGATCAAGGAATTTCCCTGCACGCCCCACGCCCCAGGGTCTGTCGGCCGGGTCGGGCGGGCGCCACGACCACGCGAGAACCCGCATCCGGTCTTGACCGAACCCCCCGATCGTCCGCACACTTATGGAGCGCGCAAGTTACTTCCATACTGTGAAACTACGAAGGAGTAGTCCATGACCACCGTCGCCGTCCTCGGCCTGGGTGAAGCGGGCACCCTGTACGCCCGCGCGTTCCTCGACGCCGGCCACGACGTCGTCGGCGTCGACCCGGCCGACGTCCCGACCCCCGACGGGGTCCGCCGGTCCCCGTCGCCGGCCGCCGCGGTGGCCGGGGCCGACGTCGTCCTCTGCCTCACCGGCGCCCGGCACGCGCAGACCGTGCTGGAGCAGGCCCGGTCAGGGCTGCGACCCGGCACCGTCGTCGCGGAGATGAACTCCGCCTCGCCCGAGCTCAAGGAGCGCCTGGCCGACGTGCTCGCGAGCAGCGGTGCGCTGTTCGGCGACGTCGCGGTCATCGGTTCCGTCCCCGACCACGGGGCCCGCACCGCCCTCGTCGTCTCCGGACCGGGGGCCCCGGTCACCGCCGAGCTGTTCCGTGGTCTCGGGGCGTCCGTCGAGGTCCTCGACGCTCCCGCGGGCGCCGCCGCCCGTCGCAAGCTCCTGCGCAGCGTGTTCCTCAAGGGACTGGGGGCCCTGATCGTGGAGACCCTCGCGGCCGGGGACGCGGCCGGGGACCTGGACTGGGTCCACGGGCAGGTGTCCGCGCAGCTCGCGGGGGGCGGGGCCTGGACCGACCGGCTGGCCGCCGGCACCGTCAAGCACGGCCTCCGGCGCAGCGCGGAGTCGCAGGCCGCGGCGGAGATGCTGCGCGCCCTCGGCGTCACCCCGACCATGACGCTGGCCGCCGCCGACGTGCACCGGACCGCCGCGAGCGACCCGGGTCTGCTCGAGGACGAGCTCCTCGCGGCCTACGCCCGCGTCCCGGTCGCCAACGTCGGTGACGCCCGCGAGCGCACCGGTGTCCTGGCCGGTCGGATCCGGGCCGTCTGGCCCGGGGCCACCGTGGTCGGGCGGGCCCTGCCCGTCTACTGCAGCCAGGGCGAGAACAGCGGGATCCACGCCGCCCTCGACCGGGCCCGCCCCGGTGACGTGCTCGTGATCGACGGTCACGGCGACCCGGACCGGGCGCTCATGGGCGAACTCATCGCCGAACGGGCCAAGGCCCTCGGGGTGCGCGGCATGGTGATCGACGGGGCCGTGCGCGACGTCGACGTCCTGCGGGAGATCGGATTCCCGGTCTGGGCGATCGGTTCCTCGCCCGCCGGGCCGTACAAGCACGGCCCCAGCCGGGTCGGGCGTCCCGTGTCCGTCGGCGGGGTCGTCGTCACCGCCGGGGACCTCGTGGTCGCCGACGCCGACGGCGTGGCCATCGTCCCCGCCGCGGAGGCCCGGGCCACGCTGGAGGCCGCCCTCGCGATCCAGGCCGACGAGACCCGCCGTCGGCAGCTCATCCTCGACGGGGCGGTGGCCCGGTGATCGCCATCTGGGCCCTGCTGGCCTACATCACCTCGATCATCGTGTGGAACGCGGTGCTCAAGCGGAACATCGGCGAGGCCATGATCGTCGGGCTGCTCGTCAGCGTGGCCTTCGCCGGGGCGCACGCCCCCGCCGTCCTGGTCGAGTCGGTGAGCGAGGCCATGCAGGAGCAGGTCACCTACGCGGCGATCGCCTTCGTCGTGGCCAGCCACCTGATGGGGCGGACCCCGCTGCTGACCCGCCTCATCGACATCCTCAACTCGATGCTCGGACGGGTCCGCGGCGGCCCCGTCTACACGTCCATCCTCGGCGGCGGCGCGTTCGCCTCCATCGCCCACATCGGGGCCGCGGTCACCGCCGCGGTCGGCTCCATCACCGTGCCGTGGATGAAGCGCTCGGGCGTCAGCCCGGCCATGTCGGCCACCGTCGTCGCGGGCTGCGCCGGGATGGGGATCACCTTCCCGTTCAGCGGCACCATGTTCATCCTGGTCGGGTCGGCCGGTGTGTCGCAGCTGATGTCGGCCGAGGAGATCGTCATCCCGCTGCTGGTGGCCGGACTCTGGTGCCTGCTCTACCGGTTGGTCGCGGCCTTCATCATCGTGCGTCGGCACGGCATCCAGGCGATGGACCCGGCCGACCTCCGACCCGCCCGGCAGACCTTCCGCGCGGGCTGGACGTCGCTCCTGCTCCTCGTCGCCATCGCGGTGCCGGTGCTTCTCACGCTCGGGCCGACCGGTCGCGCGCTGGCCGGGTGGGCCGGGGTCGACGTCGCCGACAGCGTCAGCCTGGTCGTCTGGATCCCCGTCCTGCTCGTCGGCCTCGTCGCCTACCTCGGCCGCGACGTCCTGCCGAAGCGGCCGGCGCAGTGGTGGTCGCTGCTCGGCAGCAGCGCGCCCCGCATCGGTGTCGTCGGGGTGACCATCGTCGGCGCGTTCTCCGCCTCGGAGGCCCTGGCCGCGCTGGGCCTGCCCGCCCAGCTGAGCTCGCTGCTCGGTCGGATCGACGCCCCGCTGTGGTTGCTCGCCCTCGCCGTCGGCGTCCTCGTCGTCGCCGTGGCCATCCCGCTGACCGGGTCTGCGACCATGGCCGCCATCGGCCCGGTCGCCGTCGCCACCCTCGTCGGGGCCGGCGTGCCCGCGCCGGTCGCGGCCTCCGCCGTCCTGGTCTTCGCCTCCACCGAGGGCGCCTCGCCGCCCTCGGCCGCGCCGATCTACGTGGCCAGCGGGATCGCCGGGGTCGACCCGGCCAAGACCTTCAAGCCGTTGATCGGCTACTTCTGCCTGCCGATCCTCGCGATCGGCGTGCTCATCACCCTCGGCGTCCTGCCGGTCTGACCTCCGCCCCTCTTCTCGAAGGCGAGAAACCCATGAGATCCGTCGTGCAGTTCATCTTCACCCTGTCGGTCGCCCTCCTCCTCCTCGGCGGCGGACTGATCGTCGGCAGCCAGGTCGTGGCCCTCGTGCTCGGGCGCGGCGAGTGGCTCGCCACCGTCTCCGACACGATCGGCCCACCCACCTTCGTCGCGGCGAGCATCGCCGGGATCCTCGCGTTCGCCCTCAGCTACCGGGGCGGATCGGGGCACGACGAGGACGCGCAGGAGGCCACCGACGCGACGACCACCGGCGGGGAGCCCGGCCCGCGCACGGTCGAGCACGGTGCGGGCCCGGACGCCCTCACCCCGGGCGGTTCGCGGCGGCCGGGGGCCTCACCGACCGCGTGAGTGCGACTCCGCGATCGCGTAGGCCGCCCGGTTAAGCTCGGCGGCCCGGCCGCGGAGTTCCTCCACGTCGACCGCCTCCTCCGGCGCCGCCACCGACAGCGCGCCCAGGAGTTCTCCGGCGGGGGTTCGTACCGGCACGCTGAGGGCGACCACACCGACCGCCCGCTCCCCACTGCTGATGTGGTAGCCGTTGCGCCGCAACGCGTCGAGATCGTCCACGAGGGCTTCGCGGGAGAACGGGACGCCGCTGGGGTCCGGGTGGCGGCCCAGGTGGTCGGCCAGACCCACCAGACCGTCCTCGTCGAGGTCCACCGCGATCGCCTTGCCCGCCCCGAGGTGCAGCGGGAGTCGCCGGCCGATGGGGAGTTCGTAGCGCAGCGGGGCCCGGCCGTCGACCCGCGCGACCAGGACCCGGTCGAAACCCACCCGCTCGTAGAGCGAGGACGTGAGCCCCGTGCTGGCGGAGAGTTCCTGCATGACCGGGCGGGCGGCCGCCACCAGGGGGTCGCTGATCAGGAAGGAGTGGGCCATCGCCAGGACCGAGGGCCCGGGGCGGAACCGTCGCCCCTCGGCCGCGACGTACCCGCGCGCCTGGAGGGCGGCGAGGATGCGGGAGGCGGTGGGGAGCGTCAACCCGGCCCGTTCGGCGACGTCGCTGAGCCGCAACGGACCTCCGGCGCGTTGCAGCACGTCGAGCACGTCGAGGCTGCGGTCCAGGGACCGCATGGGGGAACTCGCGTCGGGCATGCCCTGATCCTCCCCTACCCCCGGTCCACGGGATCAGCGGCCGTAGAAGACACGTTCCACCACCCCGCGGCACCGTCGAGTCGTCCGCAGGTAGGTCTCCTCGAAGTCCGCCGCCCGCCCCGGCTCGGAACCCATCAGGCGCGAGACCCCCTCCAGGTCGCGGTACTGCGTCGGCAGCGAACCGGCGGAGCGCCCCTTCCACAACGTGACGGCGTTGCGGGCGCGGGATACGAACTCCCAGGAGGACACCAGGACCTCACCGTCCTCGGCGGCCAGCAGCCCGGCCTCCACGGCCGCGAGCAGCACCTGGCGCGTCGAGGGCGAACGCAGCGCGGGGTGCGCCGCGGCGTGCTGCAGCTGCAGCAGCTGGGCGGTCCACTCCACGTCCGACGTGCTGCCCGGGCCGAGCTTCAGGTGCCGTTTCGGGTCCGCGCCGCGCGGCAGCCGTTCGGCCTCGACGCGCGCCTTGATGCGCCGGATCTCGCGCAGGTCGCTCTCGGACAACCCGTCCGCGGGCCAGCGCAGCGGGTCGACCAGGCGCAGGAACCGGGCGGCGAGAGAACCGCCGTCCCGACGGTCGGGGTGGTCCAGGAGGTCCCCCGCGACCGGGCGGGCGCGCAGCAGCGCCTGCGCCTCCCAGGGTTGCGACCACCGCTCGTAGTAGGCCTGGTAGCTGGCCAGGGAGCGCACGAGCGGGCCGTTGCGGCCCTCGGGACGCAGGTCGGCGTCGACCTCGAGCGCGGGTTCCGGACCGGAGGCCGCCAGCTGCCGACGCAGCTCTCCGACGACCGCCAGCGCCGCCTTCTGCGCCTCGGTCTCGTCCACCCCCGGCAGGGGGTCGTGCACGAACAGGACGTCGGCGTCGGAGCCGTACCCGGTCTCCCGACCGCCGAGCCGTCCCATCCCCACGACCAGCAGGCGGGTCGGCAGGGGGGCGCCGGTCTCCCGTTCGACGACGCCCGTGCTCACCCGCAGGGCGACCTCCAGCACGGCCTGGTCGGCGTCGGCCAGCGCGTGCCCGACCCCCGGCAGGTCGCGGACCCCCACCAGGTCGGCCACGACCGTGCGGAACAGTTCCCGGCGGCGCACGGCCCGGGCCGCGACCACGGCGGACTCCGCATCGGTGCGCCGGTCGGCGGCCATCGCCGCCGACTCCAGGATCTCGTCGACGGAGTAGGGAGCCAACCGGTCGTCGTCGGCCAGGACCGCGACCGCCTCCGGGCTCTTCAGCAGCAGTTCCACCGGCATCCGGGCGGCCGAGAGGACCATCGCCAGGCGTTCAGCGGCGACGCCTCCGTCGCGCAGCATCGTCAGGTACCACTGCGTCCCGGCCAGGGCCTCCGAGACCTGCCGGTAGGCCAGCAACCCGGCGTCGGGGTCGGCCCCGTCGGCCAGCCATCCGAGCACGACGGGCAGCAGGGTGCGCTGGATGCTGGCCCGTCGCGAGACGCCCGAGGTGAGGGCCTCGAGGTGGCGCAGGGCACCCTTGGGATCGCGGTAGCCGAGCGCGGCCAACCGCTCCCCCGCCGCAGCCAGGCTCAACCGGTCGTCGAGGCGGGCCTGGTCCTGCGGCAACCGGGCGACCGCCGACAGCAGCGGCCGGTAGAACAGTTTCTCGTGCAGGCGGCGCACGTCGCGCCGGGTCGAGCGCCACACCTCGTCGAGCGCCTGCACCGGGTTCTCGCGCAGCATCATCGCCCGGCCCAGCCGCCGCAGGTCGCTCTCCTTCGTCGGCAGCACGTGCGTGCGCCGCATCCGGTAGACCTGGTTGCGGTGCTCCAGGGCGCGCAGGGTCCGGTAGTGGTGCTCGAACTCCCCGGCGTCCTTGCGCCCCACGTAACCGTAGGCGGCGAGGATGTCCAGGGCGTCCAAGGTGTTCGCGCTCTCGCGCAATCGGGGATCGCTGCGGCCGTGGACCATCTGCAGGAGCTGGATGCTGAACTCGACGTCGCGCAACCCACCCCGACCGAGCTTCAGCTGCCGGTCGGCCTCCTTGGACGGGATGAGGGATTCCACCCGTCGCCGCATGGCCTGCACGTCGGCGACGAAGTTCTCCCGTTCCCCCGCGCTCCACACCAGCGGAGCCAGCGCGTCGACGTACGCCCAGCCGAGTTCCAGGTCCCCCGCGACGGGCCGGGCCTTCAGCAGCGCCTGGAACTCCCAGGTGCTCGCCCAGCGCCGGTAGTACTCCAGGTGCGAGGCCAGGGTGCGGACCAGCGGCCCCGCCTTCCCCTCGGGCCGCAGCGCCGGGTCGACCTCCCAGAGGCTGCCCTCCGCGGTCGGGGCGGAGCACACCCGCTGCAACCCCACCGCGAGTCTCGTCCCGGTGGCCAGGGCGGCGTCGACCGCGGCGTCCCCGGCCGGTTCGACGACGTAGACGACGTCGACGTCGGAGATGTAGTTCAGTTCCCGCCCACCGGTCTTGCCCATGGCCACGACCACCATGCGGGCGTCGCGGCCGTGGTCGGGCTGCTCGGCGCGGGCGACGGCCAGCGCCCCCTCCAGGGCCGCGGCCGCCAGGTCGGCGAGCTCGCGGGCGGTGACGTCGAGCACGGCCGCCGGGTCCGGGGCGGCCAGATCCCGCCCGGCCAGCCCCAGCAGCCGCCGGCGGTAGGCGATCTTGAGGGCGTCCGCGGCGTCGGCCCCGGAGGTCACCGCCGCAGCGGCGCTCGCGACGGCGGCCGGGACGGCGACCGGGGCGGCGACCGGGACAGGGTCCGACGGGTCGGCCCCGACGGCCCGCAGCAGCTCCGCGCGCAGCTCCCCGGCGTCGGGGGCGGTGGCGGAAGCCAGCACCGTCCAGTGCCCCGGGTGGCGGGCGAGGTGGTCGCCCAGTGCGACGGACCCGCCCAGCACCGCCAGCAGCCGGGTCCGGGTGCCGACGCCGTCGTGGTGGTCCCCGCCGCGGACGAGGTTGACGGCCGCGGCCAGGTTCTCGACCTCGACGGGGGCCGACCCCCGGTCCAGCCCGGCGCCCAGCGCCTCCAGCCACCGGATCAGCCCGAGCAGGGCCCGGTCCGGGTCGGCCGTGCGACCCAACGCCTTGACCAGCCCGGTCCGGACCGTCGACGGGTCCGCCCCGAGCACGTCGGTCAGCGCGCGGTCCTGCAGCAGCCGTTCGGCCCGGGCCACGTCGGTGAAACCGATGCGGGCGAGCAGCCCGGGCAGCGACTCCCGCCGCCCCGCCGTCGGTTCCGGGCTCATCGACCCGCCTCCCCGCCGTCTCCCCGGGCGCGGGCCGACCCGGGCTCGCCCGACCCGCCCGTCCCCGTCGGCTCCCCGTGGCCGCGCACGCCCGCGCCCCGTCCGCTCAGAGGAGGGGGAGGTACCGCTGGAGCTCGAACGGGGTGACCTGGGCGCGGTAGTCCGCCCACTCCTGCCGCTTGTTGCGCAGGAAGAAGTCGAAGACGCCCTCCCCCAGGGTCTCCGCGACCAGCTCGGAGTCCTCCATGATCGCGATGGCGTGCTCCAGGCTCTGCGGCATCGGCTCGATGCCCATCGCGCGACGCTCGGCGTCGGTGAGCGCCCAGACGTCGTCCTCCGCGCCGTCGGGGAGCTCGTAGTTCTGCTCGATGCCGCGCAACCCGGCGCTGAGCAGCACCGCGAACGCGAGGTAGGGGTTGGCCGAGGAGTCCAGCGCGCGGTACTCGGCGCGCACCGACTGGGCCTTGTTCGGCTTGTACATCGGCACCCGGATGAGGGCCGAGCGGTTGTTGTGCCCCCAGCAGATGTAGTTCGGGGCCTCGCCCCCGGCCCACAACCGTTTGTAGGAGTTCACGAACTGGTTGGTCACCGCGGTGATCTCGGGGGCGTGGCGGAGGATCCCGGCGATGAACTGCCGCCCGACGGTGCTCAGCTGGTACTCCGCCCCGGCCTCGTAGAAGGCGTTGGCGTCGCCGTCGAAGAGCGAGAGGTGCGTGTGCATGCCCGAGCCGGGCTGCCCCGGCAGGGGTTTGGGCATGAAGCTCGCGAACAGGCCCATCTCGCCGGCGACCTCCTTGAGGACCGTGCGGAACGTCATGATGTTGTCCGCGGTGGTCAGGGCGTCGGCGTAGCGGAGGTCGATCTCGTTCTGCCCCGGACCGCCCTCGTGGTGGCTGAACTCCACCGAGATGCCCATGCTCTCCAGCACCGAGATGGCGCTGCGCCGGAAGTCGTGGGTGGTCCCGCCCGGGAAGTTGTCGAAGTACCCGACGTAGTCGACGGGCACCGGCTCCGCCCCGCGCTGCAGGGGCCCCTCGAACAGGTAGAACTCGATCTCGGGGTGCGTGTAGAAGGTGAAGCCGTGCTGGGCCGCGCGGTCGAGCGCGCGCTTGAGGACGTGCCGCGGGTCCGACCGGGCCGGCTGACCGTCGGGGGTGAGGATGTCGCAGAACATCCGGGCGGTCCCCTGGTGCTCGCCGTCGCTGCGCCAGGGCAGGACCTGGAAGGTCGAGGGGTCCGGCTGCAGCAGCATGTCGGACTCGGTGACGCGGGAGAGCCCCTCGATGGCGGACCCGTCGAAACCGATCCCCTCGCTGAACGCCTGCTCGAGCTCGGCGGGGGCGATCGCGACGGACTTGAGCGTGCCGATGACGTCGGTGAACCAGAGCCGGATGAACCGGATGTCGCGCTCCTCGAGCGTCCGGAGCACGAACTCCTGCTGGCGGTCCATGAACACCCTTCCCGTCGCTGGTCGAGCCTGCTCCCGCACGCGGGACCGGCGGGCGTCGCTCCGGAGCCCGACGCGGGCGGCCCGCACCGGGCCGGATCGGGCCCTGCGGGCATCCTCGCGCATCGCGCCCCCGGGGCGCGTGCCGGGGCGGGGGCGGGTCGGCGACCGGGGACCGAGGGGGTGGGTCGGGTCCCGGGTCTGGTCGCCGGGTCTGGTCGCCGGGTCGGGTCGCCGGGCCGGGTCGCTCGGTCCGGTCGCGAGGTCCGGTCGCGAGGTCCGGTCGCTGGGTCGGGGTCGTGTCGGGGCCGCGCCCTAAGGTGGCGCCATGCCACAGCTGCGGGTCGCCCTGTCCCAGATCGACACCACCGTCGGCGACCTCGACGGCAACGTCCGGGTCCTGCGCGAGCAGGTGGGCGCCGCGGCGCGGGCCGGGGCCCACCTGGTCGTCTTCCCCGAGACCGCCGTCACCGGCTACCCGGTGGAGGACCTGGCGCTGCGCAGCAGTTTCGTGGACGCCTCCCGGGCCGCCCTGGGCCGGTTGGCCGCCGAGATCGCCGACGACGGCCACGGTGACCTGACCGTCGTCGTCGGCTACGTCGACCGCGTCGAGCGGTCCGAGCGGACCCACGACCGGGCCCGGGCCGCCGAGCGCGGCCCGCGCAACGGAGGCGGGCGGGACCTGCCGCAGAACTGCGCCGCCGTCCTGCACGGCGGCCGCGTGGTCGGCCGCTACGCCAAGCACCACCTGCCCAACTACGGGGTCTTCGACGAGTACCGGATCTTCGCCCCGGGCGACGAGCTGCTCATCGTGCGGGTGCACGGGGTCGACGTGGCCGTCGCCGTCTGCGAGGACCTCTGGCAGGACGGCGGGCCGGTGCGCAGCGTCGGCGACGCCGCCGCGGGCCTCCTGCTGGTGCTCAACGCCTCCCCCTACGAGCGCAACAAGGACGACGTGCGCCTCGAGCTCGTCGCCCGCCGGGCCCGGGAGGCGGGTTGCCCCGTCGCCTACGTGAACGCGGTCGGCGGGCAGGACGAGCTGATCTTCGACGGCGACTCGCTGGTGGTGGGTGCGGACGGCGGCGTGCTGGCCCGGGGGCCGCAGTTCGTCGAGCACCTCCTCGTCGTCGACCTCGACCTGGCGACCGCCGACACGGCTCCCAGCTGGGAGGAGGGGGTCCGCCGGGTCGTCGTCACCCCGGACGCGGTGGCGCCCTACGAGGCCCTCCCGGCGCCGCTGTCGCACCCCCTGCCCGACGTCGCCGACGTGCACGCCGCCCTCGTGCTCGGCCTGCGCGACTACGTGCGCAAGAACGGGTTCCGCTCCGTCGTGCTGGGGTTGTCGGGCGGGATCGACTCCGCGCTGGTCGCCTCGCTGGCCGTGGACGCCCTCGGCGCCGAGAACGTCCACGGGATCGCCCTGCCCTCCGCCTACTCCTCCGAGCACTCCCTCGGTGACGCCGCCGACCTCGCCGACCGGACCGGTCTGCACTACCGGGTGCAACCGATCGGGCCGATGGTCGAGGCGTTCCTGGCCAACGTGCCGCTGCACGGGGTGGCCGAGGAGAACCTGCAGGCGCGCGTGCGGGGGACGACCCTGATGGGGCTGGCCAACCAGGAGGGGCACCTCACCCTGGCGACGTCGAACAAGTCCGAGCTCGCGGTCGGGTACTCGACCCTCTACGGCGACTCCGTCGGGGGTTTCGCCCCTCTCAAGGACGTCCCGAAGACCCTGGTGTGGGAGCTGTCCCGCTGGCGCAACGCCGACGCCGAGGCGCGCGGCGAGGTCCCCCCGATCCCCGAGAACACCATCAGCAAACCCCCGTCGGCCGAGCTGCGCCCCGGCCAGACCGACCAGGACTCCCTGCCCGACTACGCCGTCCTCGACGCGATCATCGAGGACTACGTCGAGGGCGACCGGGGTCGCGCCCAGATGCTCGCGGCCGGCTTCGACGCCGAGACCGTCGACTCGGTGGTGACGCTGGTGGACCGGGCCGAATGGAAGCGCCGTCAGTTCGCGCCCGGCCCCAAGATCTCGTTCAAGGCGTTCGGCCGCGACCGTCGGCTGCCCATCTCCAGCCGGTGGCGCGAACCCGCCGCCGCGGCCGACCCGGGTTCGGCCCTGCTGGTGGAGGACCCGGAGGTGCAGCGGTGAGCGTCACCCCGCCCGCCCCTCGGCGTCGGACCCGGGTCCACCACCTGCAGGAGATGACCGACCGCGGCGAGAAGTGGTCGATGCTCACGAGCTACGACGTGCTCACCGCGCAGGTGTTCGACGAGGCCGGTGTCCCGGCGTTGCTGGTCGGCGACTCGGCGGGCGGCACCGTCTTCGGGCACGCCACGACGCTGCCGGTGACCGTCGACGACCTCGTCCCGCTGGCGCGGGCGGTCGTGGTCGGTGCCCCGCACGCCCTGGTCGTCGCCGACCTCCCGTTCGGTTCCTACGAGGCCTCCGACACCGACGCCGTGGCGGCCGGGGTGCGCTTCCTCAAGGAGGCCGGGGTGCACGCCGTCAAGCTGGAGGGCGGGGTGCGCAGCGCCTCCCGCATCCGTGCCCTGGTCGATGCCGGGATCCCGGTGATGGGCCACATCGGGTTCACCCCCCAGGCCGAGCACGCCCTCGGGGGGTACCGCGTGCAGGGTCGGGGGGACGCCGCCGACGCGCTGCGCGCCGACGCCGTGGCCGTGCAGGCCGCCGGTGCGTTCTCGGTGGTGCTCGAGATGGTCCCGGCCGACCTCGCCGCCGCGGTCACCGACGAACTGCGGATCCCCACCGTGGGGATCGGCGCCGGCGCCGGGACCGACGCCCAGGTGCTGGTCTGGCAGGACTTCGCGGGCCTCACCGGCGGGCGGACCCCCCGCTTCGTCAAGCGGTACGCCGATCTGCGGACCACGCTCGGCGACGCCGCCCGCGCCTACGCCGAGGACGTCCGGGCCGGAACCTTCCCGGGGCCCGAGCACTCCTTCTGACCCCTCGGCCCGCGCCGGCCCCCTCGCACGAACCACCCTCGACAGTCAGGACACTTGTATATTCAGGCTGATTGACTATAGTTCCGATCATGCCGCCTCCGGAGATGCGCGAACCGACCTTCCTCCTGCTGACCGCTCTCGCCGGCGGGCCGCAGCACGGTTACGCCTTGCTGACGGAGATCGAGAGGCTCTCCAACGGTCGGGTGCGCCTCAAACCGGGCTCTCTGTACGGAATCCTCGACCGACTCGCCGAAGAGGGATTGATCGCCCGGCACAGCGAGGAGGTCGTCGACGGCCGGCTACGACGGTCCTACGCGTTGACTCCGGCCGGAGTTCAGGGGCTGCGGGTCGAGACGGAACGTCTGCGCGCCAACGTCGCCGCCGCCACCCGCCGCCTCCGCACCCTTGCCCGCCCTCAGGAGGCGACCCCGTGACCAGCCTTCCCGCCTCTGGGGGGACGCACCCCGGCGACGACGCATGGGCGGCCCGGTGCCGTCTGCTGCTCAGGTGCTACCCGAGACGGTGGCGCCACGACCGGGAGGAGGAGATCCTGGCCGTGCTGTACGACGTGCGCGACGCCTCGACCGGCCCCGGAAGGCTTCCCCCGCGAACCCTGCAGCTGAACCTGGTGACCCAGGGCTTGGCGACGCGCTGGGAGTCGATGTTCGCGGTCTTGCCGACGGGGGTGCGTGACCGGATCGCCTATCTCAGCGTCCTCCTCGGTGCGGTGGTCAGCACCGTCGCGCTGGTCTTCGGCGAGATCGCCTGGCCCGGCCGTGCCATGCCTTCGTTCGGCGGACCGGACACGTCAGGTCCACCCCTGCTGCAGACCGCAGGGATCCTCCCCTACGGAGCCTGGATCCTTGCCCTCGTGGCGGTCGTGGCCGGGAGAGCTCGGTGGGGTCGCCTGTTGTCCGCCGCCGCTGCCGGCACCATGATCGTTCTCGCAGTCGCGCGCGTCGTTCCCCACCCCCCTGTCTTCGTCCTGGCCCCCCTCAGCGTTGCCGCCATCCTGTCGACCATCGGGCACCCCTCGCGCCGGCCGGGCCCCCGGGGGTGGCTTGTCTTCGGCTGGGTTCTGCTCGTGGGACTTCTGGGCGGCATGCAGGCGCTGAATTCGTCGTCCGCGTCGCTCGACCCGACCACCTACTTCTACCGTTCCGACGGTCTCACCCTCCTCGTCTCGCAGCTGCTGCTGCTTATCGCCGTGGCCTGCCTGGTGGCAGTAGGTGCTGCCTTCACCGGAAGCAGCTGGTTGCTCGCCCTGGTCGTGAGCGCCTACCCCTACGCCGCCCTTCTTGCCCTCAGCACGGCGGTCGGAGACCTCCCCCAAGCCCTCCTCGTCGTCTCCGGCCTGATCGGGATCCCGCTCCTGGTTCTGCTCGGTCTCACGCTCGGTCGGCGCTCGGCCTCGGGGTCGGTGTCCACCTGAGAACTGCTGGGACGACCGGGGGCTGTGGACGCTGTCGGGTTCATGTCGGAGGCGGGTGGGACCATCCCCACGGAGCCACTCCACCCGCAGCCAGAACCGTTGCCCCGCAACGGAAGAACTACCTTCCGGTGATTCCCGCCGGCCTTCCGACGGCTACGATCATGGGTATGGACACCGCCCCCATCGCCCCCCAGCCCACACTGGGTGACGCGCTGCGGGCCCTCGCCGACGAGCTCGACACCACCGAACCGTGGCAGCTGGACGACGCCGGCAAACTCGCCCGCCACGCCACCCTCCGCGCAACGATCGCCCGCCTCGAACACCACGACACCACCCTCATCGCCGACATCGAGGCCACCGGCGCCGCACGCCGCCTCGGCCACCGCGACACCCGCACCTGGCTCACCACCACCGGCACCAGCCCGGGCGAGGCCAAAGCCACCCTCGCCGTGGCCACCGCCCTCACCGCCGGAGAACTCACCGCCCTCGCGACCGCCTGGGCCGCCGGACAGGTCCACGCCGGCCACGCCCGCATGCTGCACCGCTGCCTCACCGGCCTGCGCGCCCACGGGGCCGACCCCGCCTCGCTGCAGCAGGCCGAGGAGATCCTCACCGCCCAGGCCCACCACCTCGACCCCCACGCCCTGGCCCGCGTCGCCACCCACCTGCGCCTCACCCTCACCCCCACCGACACCCACCGCGCCGACGACCCCGACACCCGCACCCTCACCCTCGCCCTCGCCCTCGCCCTCGCCCAGACCACCGGCGGCATCAGCGTCCTCACCGGCGAACTCGACACCGAAGGCGCGGCGATCCTCACCACCGCCCTCAACGCCTTCACCGTCCCCGACGACCCCGACGGCCCCGACAACCCCGACGAGCGCCTGAGTCCGGCCCAGCGCCGTGGACAGGCCCTCGTCCGCATGGCCCAGACCGCGATGGGCGCCACCACCACCCAGGGCTCCCCGACCACCCTCCTGGTCACCATCGCCTGGCAGGACCTGAAGAACGGCACCGGAAGCGGGGCCACGGAGTGGACCGAGGACCTGCCCATCACCACCGTCCGCCGGATGGCCTGCGACGCGGGCCTCGTGCCCGCCGTCCTCGCCGGCTCCGGTGAACCCCTCGACCTGGGCCGCACGATCCGCGCCGCATCACCAGGACAACGGCGGGCCCTGAGGGTCCGTGACGGGGGCTGCGTGTTCCCCGGCTGCGACCGGCCCCCCGCCCACACCGAAGCCCACCACATCCGGCACTGGGCCGAAGGCGGTCCCACCGACCTGGACAACCTCGTCCTGCTCTGCTCCCGCCACCACCACGACGTCCACGCCCGCGGCTGGACCGTGACCCTCGACGAGCACAGGATCGCCTACCTCACCCCACCCACCCGCATCGACCCCCGGCAACGACCCCGCTACCACCACCGCTTCCACGACAGGCGCCGACGACGACCCGAGGCGGCGTGACCCCGCCGTCCCCCCGTCCCGCGACCCCCAGAACCTTTCCAGGACGAGCAAGGAGACGAACCGTGGAAACCCCGTTGCTCGACGCGCTGAACGATGCCGCCATCAGGGCCTACGAAACCCACGACGCGGCACGACCCGTCGGCCTGCGGCACCTCGGTGCGGTCCTCTCCCTCCACGGGATCTCGCTGAACGGCGGTCTCGTCGGGGGCGGCGTCGAGAACCTGTTCTTCGACGACCGTCTCGACACGCTCGACGACGCGGTCGACGGCTTCCGGTGGCTGGGGCTCGACGACGCGGCCGACCTGGTCGTCCGGGCGCGCGAGGCCTACCTGCGCTTCCGTCCGACGGGGTACGAGGAGCTCTCCGATGCCGACGCGGAACTCTGGGATGAGTTGGACCGGGAGTTCTTCGCGACCGCCGGGCAGGAGCGTCTCGAGGCCGCGGTGGCCCGGCGGCAGACCGAGATCGTGCCTGCCGGGTGAACGCACCCGGAGGTCGATCTCCGGACTCGTCGGTTCAGCGCAGGGTGGCGGCGCGGACGGCGGCGGCGATGCCTACCCCGAGCCAGCGCGACGCACCACGGCGGGGTAGCGAGGCGATCCGCGGGGCCAGCCCGGGCAGGCGGTCCGTCGTCCCGGCCACCGTCGCCCCGGCGACGAGGATCGCCGCCCGCTGATGCGCGTCCAGGGCGCTGTGCCCGGTGTCCGCCAGCGGCACCAGGACGCCGTGCGGGGCGAGGTCGACGATGCGCTGCGCCACGGGCCGCGGGGTGCGCAGGTCGCGCTCCCCGCTCAGGACCACCACCGGCCAGTCGAAACCCGGCAGGGCGGAGGCGAGGTCGAACGGCTCCGCCTTGAACGCGGGCCAGGATCCGCCGCCGGTCAGGCTCGCCTGCGGGTCCAGGGGCAGGCCGTCCGCCGGCAGGCCGAACCCGAGCTCACGGAAGGCGATGTCGCGCACCAGGTCCGGTTCCATCAGGTAGGGGACGCCGGTCCCCTCGACCTCCTCGACCCCCAGGCGGGCGAGTCCCCGCCACAGCCGTCCCGCTCGTCCGCGAGCCCGGGCCTGCAGAAGACGGAGCAGGGCCTCCGGCCCGGCGAACTCGTGGGCCACCTGCACCACGTGACCCACCTCCGCCGCGGGGACGCCCGCGCGGATCAGGTTCCGGACAGCCTCGGCCACCCGGCGCGTCGCCGGCGTCCCACCGTCCCAGAAGGCCCGGCGCCGGAACGCGCGGTTCAGCGCCAGGTCGCCCTCGACACCCAGGATCGGCGAGTCGAGCACCATCGCCGCCACGCGGGCCGGGTGGCGGACGCCGAAACCCTGCGCGAGGTACGTCCCGTAGGAGGATCCGTAGACGACCGCCTGGGCCACGCCCGCGTGGTCGAGGACCGCCGCCAGGTCGTCCACGACGTTCGCCACCGTGACCGCCTCGACGGGCAGGTCCCGCCCCCCGTGGTCCCGGCGCGAGAGCCCGACCCCGCGGTGCTCGACCATCAGCACGTCCAGCCCGCGACGGACCGCGGCCCGACGGAACCCGCGGTAGGGCAGGAACGACGCGAGACCGGGACCGCCCGGGACGACCAGCACGGGCAGCCGGCCGCGGGGCCCGGTGCGGACGTAGTGCAGCGGGAAGGAACCGTGCCCGCCCGGCTGGACGGGGCGGTCGACGACGTGGCCGTCCCGCCCGATCAGCCACTCCATCGGCACCCGCGCTGCTCGATCCACGTCCACGGAACGAACCGGTCGCGGCCTCGATTCCAGCAGCGGGCGGATGTCCCCCGTTCAGCCGGGGGCCGTCGAGGCGCGAGGTCACGGTCGTCGAGGACGGGCGCGATCGGCGTCCCCGACCCCGGGCCTCAGCCCGTCGTCACCCTGGGCGGGCTCAGGCGGAGCTGCAGCGCGTGGGCGCGGACGAGGTCGAGGGCCCGCTTCACCGCCCCGAGCGCCACGACGTCCGGGCCCAGGTCGGAGGTGACGACGCGCGGCAGCGGCGGGTCGAGGAAGCGGGAGAGGTTCTCGGCCGCGCGCTCGACCACCGAGGTCGCCGACCCGGCGACGGCCCCCGCGACGATCACCAGGTCGGTGTCGAAGAGGGAGGTG
Source organism: Kineococcus gynurae (assembly GCF_042433995.1). Classification (NCBI taxonomy): domain Bacteria; kingdom Bacillati; phylum Actinomycetota; class Actinomycetes; order Kineosporiales; family Kineosporiaceae; genus Kineococcus; species Kineococcus gynurae. The sequence continues at coordinate 979,602 of NZ_JBHLUI010000008.1, read as the reverse complement.
AGGGTCGCCAGCACGCGCGACAACCGGTCGGCCACCCCCGCCGTGGCGGCCAGCGCGTCGGGATCACCCGCGGCCGCGGCCCGCAGCACCGCCTCCACGTCGGGATCACGCCGCCCGGCGGCGACGAGTTCCTCCCTGAGCACCTTGGCGATCCCGTCGGGGCGCCCGACCCCGGCGACGATGTCGAGCACGCGCATCTCGCCGACCCCGCCGTGCGCTCCCCGCAGGACCCGTCCCCCCTCCAGGACCCCGGCCCCGAAGCGTTCCCCGGCGAGCAGGGTCACCGAGTGCCGGCTGCCGCGGGCGTGCCCGGTCCAGTGCTCGGCCAGCGCGGCGAGGTTGGCGTCGTTGTCGACGACGGTGCGCCACCCCCGTTCGGCCAGCCGCTCGGCGAGGTGGGGGTTCATCACCTCCCAGTAGGAGTTGCCGCGGAAGGCGGTGCGACTGTCCTCCCCCACGGGCGCGGGCACCCCGACGGCCACGGCCAGGGGGGACAGCGGGACGGGCGCCAGCGCCCGCTCCACGCACTCCGCGACGATCCGCACCCGGTCCTCGGCGTCGAGGGGACGCCGGCGCACGGAGACGGCGGGTGCGACCGGGCGCCCGCGCAGGTCCACGACGTGGGCGGCGACCCGGTGCTCGCCCGCGTCGACCCCGACGACGATGCCGGCCGAAGCCGCCAACCGGTAGCGCCGCGGGGGCCGGCCCTGGCCACGACCGGGTTCCGGGGTGCGCTGCTCGTCGAGCCACCCTGCCCCGAGCAGCTCGTCGCAGACGTCGTGGACGGTGGCCCGGGACAGACCCGTCGCCCCGATCAGGTCCGTCGCGGTGACGGCCGGGGACTCGTCGTCGGCGTCCTGGGCGTCCTCGGCGGACCAGATGTGGTCGAGGACGGCACGGGCGTTGGCGTCGCGCACGCTGCGCGCGCTCCACGGGACCGCCTTCGGGGTGACGGCGACAGGCTCCCCGTTGACGCCCTGGATGGTCACGGGGTTAGTCTAGGCACGGTTAGATTCAACCGCTGAACAATCCCCCCGAGACCGGTCCCGCAGGACCCGGAAGGACGCCGTGAGCACCGTGCAGAACCCCGACACCGTGGTCGGCACGACCGACGCGAGCAAGGACGCCAACTGGTGGCGGCAGGCCGTCGTCTACCAGATCTACCCCCGCTCGTTCGGCGACGACAACGGCGACGGCATCGGTGACCTGAAGGGCATCACGTCGCGGGTCGGCTACCTGCAGCGGCTGGGTGTGGACGCGGTCTGGCTCAGCCCGTTCTACCCCTCGGCCCTGGCCGACGGCGGTTACGACGTCGACGACTACCGCGACGTGGACCCGAAGATCGGCACCCTGGCCGACTTCGACGAGATGCAGGCCGCGCTCAAGGCCGCCGGGATCCGGCTCATCGTCGACATCGTCCCCAACCACTCCTCCGACCGGCACGAGTGGTTCCGGGCCGCGCTGGCCGCCGCCCCTGGTTCGCCCGAGCGCGACCGCTACATCTTCCGCCACGGCCGGGGCGAGAACGGCGAGCTGCCGCCCACCGACTGGACCGCGATGTTCGGCGGCCCGACGTGGGAACCGGTCGGGGACGGCGAGTGGTACCTGCACATCTTCGCGCCCGAGCAGCCGGACTGGAACTGGGACAACCGCGAGGTCCGGGACGACTTCCTGAAGACCCTGCGGTTCTGGTCCGACCGTGGCGTCGACGGTTTCCGCGTCGACGTCGCGCACGCGCTGACCAAGGACCTCAGCGAACCGCTGCCGGAGACCATGAACTACGAGTCGCACACCGCCCCCGACGGTGAGCACCGCATGATGGACCGCGACGAGGTCCACGAGATCTACGCCGAATGGCGTCAGGTGTTCGACGAGTACGACCCGCCGCGGATGGCGGTCGCCGAGGCGTGGGTCCCGGCGCACCGCCGGCCCCGCTACGCCTCCCCCGAGGGGCTCGGTCAGGCGTTCAACTTCGACCTGCTCGAGGCCTCCTTCGACGCGTCGCAGTTCCGCACCATCATCGAGGAGAACCTCGACCTGGCCGCGCGCTCGGGGGCGTCCTCGACGTGGGTGTTCTCCAACCACGACAAGATCCGGCACGCGAGCCGCTACGCCCTGCCGGCCGACGTCGACGAGAACGACTGGCTGATGAGCGGGGGGACCGACCCCCGTCCCGACGACGTGCAGGGGCTGCGTCGGGCGCGGGCGGCGACCGCGCTCGCACTCGCCCTCCCGGGCAGCACGTACCTCTACCAGGGGGAGGAGCTCGGCCTGCCCGAGGTCGCCGACATCCCCGCCGACGACCTGCAGGACCCGACCTGGCTGCGCACCGAGGGCAAGATCAAGGGTCGTGACGGGTGTCGCGTCCCGCTCCCCTGGACCACCGAGGCGGGGTCCTTCGGGTTCGGCGGGACCCCGCACCTGCCGCAGCCGGAATGGTTCGGCCGGTACGCCGCCGCGTCGCAGGACGCCGACCCGACCTCGACCCTGTCCTTCTACCGCGAGGCGTTGGCCCTGCGGGCGAAGCTGCAGACCTCGGAGCACCTGGAGTTCCTGGAGACCGCGGGCGACGTCGTCGCGTTCCGTCGCCCCGGCGGCTGGGTGTCGGTGACCAACTTCGGCACCGGGCCCGTCGCCCTCCCCGAGGGTCGGGTCCTGCTCGCCAGCGGCCCGTTGGACGCCGCGGCCGGCGACCTGCCCGGCGAGACGACGGTGTGGCTGCAGGAGACCACCGCCTGAGTCCCCCGGGGGGTCACCCCGATTCGCCGACGACGAAACGGTGCTCGACCCGACGGGTCGGGCACCGTTCCGTCGTCCCGGATGCCGACGCCCGCCCCTCGGCCAGGGCGAACACCTGCTCCAGGGCGACCGTCGCGACCTCGGCCATGTCCAGGGCCAGGGTCGAGGGCCGCGGGGTGACGTAGCGGCCGATGGTCAACCCGTCCACCCCCACCACCCGGACCGACTCGGGCACGGCGACCCCGGCCTGCCGGAGTTCGCGCAGGACCCCGAACGCACCGACGTCGTTGAAGGCGACCACCGCGTCGCTCCCGGCGGGGGTCGCGGTCCCGGCCGGGACGACCCGGACCGGGATCCCGGCGGCCGCGAAGGCGTCGCGGAACAACCCGACCCGGCGCGACGGGGTGCTCCGGCCCCGGGCCTCGTGCAGGACGGGGGAACGCACCCCGGCCGCCACCAGGTGCGCGACGGCCGCGTGCACGGCCGGGGCCAGGTCGAGGCGGACCCGGGCGTGGCGGGAGGTCGGGCAGCCCGGGCAGTCCGCCCGGTCGGGTTCGACCCCGACCTCGACGACGGGCAGGTTGGGCGCCCCGCGGGGGGCGACGAACGCGCGCCCGGTGAAACTCAGGACCGCGTCGACCCCCGTCTCCACGACGTCGCTGGTACCTGGTTCGGCCAGCACCACGTGCCACCCGGCCGCGCCCGCCTCCCGCAGCACCCGGGAGGCCAGTTCGGGGTAGTAGGGGTTGGCCAGGTCGGCCACGAGCAGGCCGAGCGTGCGGGCCCCCGGCTTGACCAGTCCCCGCCCGAAACGCGAGGGGCGGTAGTCGAGCTCGGCGGCCGCCGCGAGCACCCGTTCCCGGGTGGCGACGGCGATGCCGGGCATCTCGTGCAGGGCCCGGGTCACCGTCTGCCGCGAAACGCCCGCGGCGGCGGCGACGTCGAGGATCGTCGCCGCCCGCCGCGGGGCCGGGTTCACGCCTGGTCCCGACCCGTCTCCAGGTCCAGCCAACGCACCTGCTCCGGGGTCAGCTCGACCCCGAGGCCGGTCAGCGACGAGCGGGTCTCGGCCACCGTGCGGGGCCCGAACAACGCGAACGTGGGGAACGGCTGGGCCAGGACGAAGGCCAGCGCCACCGCGGTCGCCGGGACGCCGAGCTCGGCCCCCAGGGCCCGGGCCCGACGCAACCGCTCGAAGTTCTCGGGGCTGTAGTAGCAGCGCACGAGTTCGGCGTCGCTGCGGTCGGCCTCGTCGGCGCGGGCGAAGAAACCCCGGGCCTGCGACGACCACGGCAGCAGCGGGATGCCGCGCTCCACCAGCCACTGCTTGTCGGCGGGGTCGGTCATGTGCCGGCACCCGGCCCACGGCACGTCGTAGGCCTGGGCCAGCCCGAAGTGATTGGACAGCACCGAGAAACCCTGCCGCCCGTTCCGCCGGGCGTACTCGTTGGCCGCGTCGAAACGCTCGGCGCTCCAGTTCGACCCTCCGAACACGGTCATGCGGCCGGCGCGGGCGTGCTCGTCGAGCACGTCGACGAACTCGCCGACCGGCACCGACTCGTCGTCGCGGTGCATCATGTAGATGTCGGCGTGGTCGAGACCCTGCCGCTCCAGGGACTCCTGGAACTGCCGGGACAGCGACTCCGGGTCGCAGTAGGGCGTGTGCGCCCCCTTGACGATGACGACGACCTCGTCACGGATCCCCCGGTTGGTGAGCCACCGCCCGAACCGCTGCTCGTACTCACCCATCCCGTAGATCCAGGCGGTGTCGAAGGTGTTGCCGCCGGCCTCGACGTAGGCGTCGAAGACCGCGGAGGCGTGGGCGAGGTCGGGCTGGTTGTCGCACCCCATGACCAGGCGCGAGACGGGCTTGTCCAGGCCGGGGATGCTCCCGTAGGTCATCACCGCGGAGTCGCTGCGCCGCAGGGGCGCTCCGGACACGGTCGGGATGTCGGCGGTCTCGGCCTCGAACGGGTAGCGCAGCTCGATGGCGGCGCGCCAGCGGTCGAGGACGGCCGCGGTCGCGAGGGAGTCCTCCAGCGAGAACGGCGGGGTCGCCGCGAACAGGTCACGGGCCTCCAGCGCGTAGGGCAGGTTCTCCGGGGCCTCGGGGTCCCAGGTCTGCACGACGGGGTCGGTCCCGACCACGGCCACGGTGAGGGTCGGTTCCAGCCGTACCGTCCACGGGTCGGACAGCGTCAGGGATCCCTTGCTGCCGTGCACGACCAGCGTGTGCGGGTCGTGGGCGCGCACCCCGCAGCGCACATGGGCCGAGATCCCGCCGTCCAGGGTGAGGCGGGCGGCGGTCCACTCGTCGACCCCGGTGGGGCCGAGGGTGCCGACGGCCTCCAGGCCGCGCACCTCCGCGGGTCGGCCGAGCGCGGCCGCGGCCACGGCGCGGGCGGCCGAGACCGGGTACCCCCCGACGTCGAGGATCCCGCCGCCGGCCACGTCGACGTCGAACAACCGACCCTCCCGGCTGCCGGTGTCGAAGGCGAAGCCGGCGTCGACGTGCTGCACCGTCCCGACGGTGCCCGCGCGGACGTGCTCGAGCAGAGCCTGCATCTGCGGGTGGTGCAGGTACATGTACCCCTCGACCAGCGTGACCCCGGCCCGGCGCGCGGCGTCGACGACGGCCATGGTCGTGCCGTGGTTCGGGCTCATCGGCTTCTCGCAGAGCACGTGCTTGCCGGCCTCGATCGCGGCCAGGACCAGCCGGGCGTGGGCGGTGTGCACGGTGGCGACGTAGACCGCCTCGACCTCGGGGGAGGCCAGGACCTCGGCGTACCCGCCGACGACGGCGTCGGGCGTCGCGAACTCGGCGGCGAACTCCCGGGCCCGGGCGGCGTCCGAGCTGCCCACCCCCACCAGGCTCGCCCCGGGAACGGCACGCAGCTGGGTGGCGAACCGACGGGCGATCGCGCCGGGTCCGAGGACGGCCCACCGGGACGGCCCCGGGCGGGCGGGGGCGGACGGGGTGGTCACCGGGGACTGCTCGGACACGGAGGCTCCTTCGCGACGTGGACCGTGAACGTTCACGACGCTACCCGACGCACTCCCGGGACGGCACCCCGGCGGGGGCCGGACCACCCGCTCAGCGCTCGAGGCCGCCCTCCACGCAGCCCAGCAACCAGGCGGCGATCTCCTCCCCCGCCGCGGCCCCGGCCGCGGCGGTGAGCTCGCTGCCCGCGACGTCGGCGCCGGTCAGGAACAGCTCGCCGTGGCGCGGTCGGCGCGAGGCGCGGGCGGCCCGGAGCAGGTCCACGTCGAGCAGGGAGTCCCCGGCGGCCACGAACCCCGCGGCCCCGCAGCGGTCGACCAGCTCGCCGACCGCGGCCGACTTGGTCACCCCCACGGGGACGGCGTACAGCTTGCGCCCCTGCAGGGAGCAGGCGTAGCCGAGGTCCAGCAGCTCAGCGGTGAGCTCTCCGAGACGGGCCCCTTCCAGCACGGGGCGCTGCCCCTCGCGCAGCACGGCGTAGGCGAACAGCCCCGGCACGACCCGCACGGTGGGGTCCGCGGAACCGGGGACCGCGGCCTGCAGGTCCGCCGTCAGGTCGCGCAACCGCCCGGCGACCTCCTCGACGGGGGCCCCGGCGCCGACCCGGGCGGTCACCGCGGCGGTCCAGTCGGGGTCGGGGACGCCGTGGCGCAGGATAATCCCGCCGTTGGCGGTCACCGCGTGCTCGGGGGGCCGCCCGGGCCAGCGCACCCGCAGGTACTGCTCGGGCGTGCGGGTGGTCACCGGCACGAACCGCCCGGTGCGCACGAGAGCGGCCAGCGAGTGCCAGGCGGTCGGGGTCACCCAGGAGATGTCGGCGTCGCGGTAGCGCTCCACCGGCACCAGCGAGCGGGTCTCGGCCCGGGCCGAGCGCGACGAGAAGATGAGGGTCTGGTCGAGGTCGGAGGCCGCGAGCAGCATGGTTCTCAGACCGCCTTCCCGTCGGCCCCGGTCGCCCCGCGCGTCCAACGGGGGTGGATCAGCCCCACGGCCGAGTAGGCCAGACCCGGGACCTCCTCGACCGCGACACCGCGCTGCTCGGCCAGCAACCGCACGTGGGCGAGGTCGTCGGGGGCGTCGAGCTCGGCCTCGGGACGCACCAGCACCCGCCAGGGGATGCGCCGGAGCAGGACGCGGGTCGTCTCCCCCACCCCGGGTTTCACCAGGTTCACGTCGTCGATGCCGTAGACCGTCGAAATCCTTTCCACCGCGACCCATCCCGAGAACGTCGGTTCCCGCTCAGCGCGTTGCACGGCGTCGGCCGCCGTGGCCGCCTCGGCCGCGACGGCGTCGAACTCGGCCGCGACGGCGTCGAGGAACGCGACCGAGACGTCCACCGGGGCGAGGTCGGCGTAGAACTTCGCCCCGTGGAACTGCCCGGGGCGCAGGAGGTCCGTGTTCAGCACGGTCCGCGACACCAGTCCCGACACCGTGGAGTTCAGGCAGGCCGAGGGGATGAGGAAGTCCGCCCGCGTCCCGAACGTCCGGACGCAGTGCCCGGGGTCGGCCAGCACCGCGAGGTCGTCGGAGAAACCCGGGATGCCCGAGGCGTCGAGGGCCGCGGAGAGTTCGCGCACGATGGCGCCCTTGCCCGTCCAGCCGTCGACGAAGACCACGGCGGTCGGGTCGTGGTGGGCGGCCAACCACCGCAGGGCGACCTGGTCGATCCCCCGACCGCGGACGATCGAGACCGAGCGGTGCGGCCAGTCCAGGCGCCACCGCTCGGCCGCCCACCGGCGCAGCAGGATCCCGACCGGGGTCCCGGCGCGGGCGAGGGAGGCGAGCACGAGCTGCGGCCCGCGTTCGCGGGCCAGCAGTTCGGCGACGACCCCGACGGCGAGCGCCACGCGCCGGGCGCTGCGGCGCAGGGCGTCGGCGAACAACGCCTGGTACGCCTCGCTCGGTTGGTACTCCACCGGGAGCGACTCGGCGTAGTGCGCGCCCCCGGACTGGATGGCCTCCTCCCGCTCCTCGGCGGGCGCCTCGAGGGCGGCGTCGGAGAGGTCGGTCAGCAGCCACTGCACGTCCGCGGCGGGGTAGCTGCCGAACGTGGGGCCGGTCAGTGCGGGCGGCAGCCCGTCAGGACGAGGCATGGAGACCTTCCGGGGTGTCGGGCAGGACGAGGAGGAGGACGCGACCGGCGTGGCGTCGCAGCGCGGCGAGCGGGCCGTCGGGGGCGATGAGTGCGCCGGGGTCGTGGCCGGGGTCGACGACGAGGACGATCGTGGGCCACCCCCCGGGCCGGGGGACGTTGTGCGCGTACCGGGTCCCCGGACCGTCGATGGTGGCGTCGGTGCTGGCGAAGGCCACCGAGGACCGCAGCGCGTAGCCGGGGTCGGCCACGGTGAGGACCGGCGAGCGGGTCGTGGTGGAGAACCGCACCGGGGCGTCGTGCCGACGGGCCAGCTCGGTCGCGAGGACCAGGGGCGCGTGGATCAACTCCTCGCTGCCGAGGACCAGCACCTCACCGCTCCCGACGTGCCGGTGCAGCTCCTCGGCCCATCCGGGCGCGGCCGCGAGCAGCGCCCGCGCCGACCCGGCGCTCATGCCGGCGCGGCCGGAGAGCGGGCCGGACCCGCTGCGCGGCAGCTCGATCCGCTCCCCCAGCGGCTCCCGCTCCGACGGGGTCCCCTGCGCCGGGTCGGCGTGCGGGACCGGTGCCGGGTCGGCGGCGGCGAGCACCTCCTCCGCGCGAAGGACGACGTCGTCCGGCAGCTCCACCCGGATGCGGGCCAGGCTCACGACGTCGATCCGGGTGCCGAGCTCGGCGGCCAGCGCGGCGGTGCCGGCGACGTCGGCCGGCCCGCGGGCGTCGACGAGGCCGGCGACGACGTAGCGCCGTCGGGGGGTGAGGGCGTGCAGGGCGCGGACGGTGTTGGCCACCGTCCGGCCGGTGGTGAGCTCGTCGTCGACGAGGACGAGCGGCGTCGACGGGTCGGCCAGCGCCGCGAGGACGTCGGGGTCGGTGGGTACCAGCCGGTGCCCCGTCGCGTGGGAGTGCTCCTCCTCGAAACCCGTGTACCCGGGCCCGCGGCTCGCGCGCCGGGTGGAGTGCAGGACGGCGCAGCCGAGCGCGTCGGCCACCCCGTGCCCGAGACCGGTCGCGGTCTCGGCGAAACCCAGCACGAGCGCCTCCGGGACCGCCGGGGCGGGACCGGCCTCGACCGCCCGCAGGACCTGCTCGGCGGCCGCGGCGTCCCCGGCCAGGGCCCTCGCCCAGGACCCGGGCGGGACCGGCCCGGACTCCCCGCGCGGGTCGGTGTCCCCCGTGAGGGCCCGGGCCACGCACCGGCCGAGCCGGAGCGCGGCGGCCCGCACGAGGCGCGGATCGGTGGGGACGTGCTTGCCGAGGACGCGGGAGACGAGCAGGTGCACCCGGCGGGGGTTGCGGCGCAACGCGAGTCCGACGAGGTCCTCGGCGGCCAGACCGTCGACCCCCGGGCCGTCGGTGGTGACGCGGATGCCCACGCGGTCCCGGACCCAGCTGCCCGACCAGCCGGGCTCGGCGCTCATCGCCACGGGGTCCGGCCCGGCCGGGGCCGCCGTGCTCACGCCGGCACCACCGGGTCGGCCCCGGGGACCCCGAGGGCCTCCTCGAACTCGTGCAGGATCGAGACGTACGTGACGTCCTCGCGGGCCACCCCGAACGCCTCGGCCCGGGCCAGCACGCGCAGCGCCCACGCCCGGTGCGGGCCGGCCTCGTTCATCTTGTTGCGGTAGGCCGAGGGCATCACGCCGCCCTGCCCCGCGGCCACGATGTCGCGGGCGTCGCTGAAGTCCTCGTGGGACACCACCGACAGCGCGTGCACGAGTCCGACGTGGGAGGGGTGGATGACGGTCTTGCCCTGCAGACCGTTCACCTGGTCCAGCAGCACCTCGCGGACCAGCCCGTCGAGCCCCCGCTCCAGCAGGCGCACCCGCAGCTCCTCGGCGCCGGCCTCGGTGAACGGGCTCGCGGCCAGGGCGCTGCGCAGCACCCGGTCGCCGGAGGGGAAGTGCTCGAAGACGGGGGCGGTGATCGGGTAACCGCTGCCGTCGGCCCGACCGAGGACGTTGACGACGTCGCCGAGCACGTCGGCGACGACCCGCACGTCCCAGACCGTCAGTCCGCGCGGTCGCCGCAGCCCGTAGGCCGCGGACAGATCGGTGGCCCCGGTGCGCACGGCGAGCACGTGCTCCTGGTGGGCGTCGAGGACGGCCCGGACCTGCAGCAGCGCCTCGCGCCGGGTGTCGAGGTGGGCGATCTCGGCGCTCTCCAGGACCGGCATGGCCCACAACCGGCGACCGGCGAGCTCGGAGGCCTGGCGGACGGCCCGCATCCAGTCCTGGGGGTCGGGACGGCCCCGCCCGCCGAACTTGGGCAGCACGAACCCCTGCAGGCAGTGCAACCCCTCGCCGGAGCGGCGGACGACGTCCAGCAGCTGCTCGGGAGTCCGGGTCCGCACGAACAGCAGCAGCGGCGGCCCCTGCTGCCAGCCTCGGTCGGTGCTGAGCGCGCGCAGCTCGCGCACGAGGGTCTCCTCGGCCGCCCCGACCTGGTCGTCGGCCACGGAGTCCTCGAGGCAGGCCACGGCGGAGACGACCCCGCGCCGGGCCAGGCGGTCGAGGTCGGCCGCCAGCCGCTGCCGGGTCGCCGGGCAGTAGAGGGTAGCCCCGAGCGCGCCGGCGACGACCTCACGACCGGCGGTGGGGTCCAGCTCGGCGGGGGCGCGGTGGAAGAGGCGCTCGCGCTGGTCGTCGGCGAGCGCGCAGAAGTGACGCACGGGTCCTCGGGTCGGTCAGAGGACGCGGGCCACGGCGGGCACCAGGTCCCGGATCGTGCGCCCCGAGGCGGGGGCACCGATCGCGGTCATGGTCCAGCCCGAACCGTCGCGGGTGAGGGAGGCCATGATCTGGGCGGTGTGGGTGCCCGACCCGCTCAGGGAGTAGCGGGCCAGCTCGGTCTGGGCCGGGCCCGCGGCGTCCACGAGGCGGCAGAACGCGTTCTCGATGTGGGAGAAGTCCTCACCGGTGAACGAGCTGACCGTGAAGACGAGGGTCTGCACACCCGCCGGGACCGCGGTCAGGTCGACGACGATGACCTCGTCGTCGCCCTCGCCCTCCCCGGTGCGGTTGTCGCCGTGGTGCTGGACCGAACCGTCCTTGCTGCGCAGCTGCTGGAACCAGACGGTGTCGACGAGCTTGCCGGAACGGTCGAGCAGGAGGCAGGAGGCGTCGAGGTCGACGTCGATCGACTTCTTGCGCAGGAAACCGCGGCGCACGGCGTCCCAGCCGAGGCCCATGAAGACGCGCGTGAGCGAACCACCGCCGGACTTCTCCAACGACAGCTTCTGTCCCTTGGCCAGGTCGACCGCCATGGACGGACCTCCGGTTCTTCGAGGGTGGACGGGGGTGGGTGGGGGTGGATCGGACGATGCGGGTGGAGCGGGCGTCCCGGGGACGCAGGCGCCGGGGGCCGGCGCGGTCAGGGCGAGCGGGGGGTGCTGCCGTCCGGCGCCCACGGCAGGTCGGCGAAACCGTAGTCGTGGGCCAGCGTCCGCTGGTCGGCGACGAGGACGTTCTCGCGTCGCACGACGAGGTCGCCGTCGACGTCGTGCAGCGAGGCCAGCAGCACCACGCGGGCCCCCGCCGCCCCCGGGCGGGCGTCGCCGCCGGCGGTGGGCGTCGGGTCGGCGCAGGTGAGCACGACGCGGCCGCCGTCGCGGCTGCGGAGGCTGAGCCGGGGGGCCAGGGTCAGCGGGTCCAGGGCCGAGGAGCGGGCGTAGGCGTAGAGGTAGACCCGCCGCAGCACGTCGAGGTGCTTGCCGTCGGCGAGGATCTCCTCACCCTCCTCGCTGCGCGGTCCGAGGCGCAGCACCTGGCGCGCCCCGAAGCCCGGGGCCATGAGCCGATCACCGAGGGACTGGACCACGCCCGAGTGACGGTCGCGCGTCTCCCAGAGGCATCCCAGGTGGATGTCGGTGGAACGACGCAGTCCCGTGCTGGTCACCGGACGGTCCCACTGCAGCAGGATGCGCAGGGTGGCGCCGGTCCGTTCGCCGGCGCGCACGGTCATGACGGGCCGCTCGCCGTCCAGCTCCAGCACCCGCTCGCCGGGCCGGGCCGAACCCACCGCGACCGTCGGGGTCGGCGGCGGGGTCGGGGTCGGGGTCGGAGGGCGCGACGGGGTCGGCGGTGCGGGCGGACCCGTCGCGGCCCGTGCCGTCGGGGGGAGCGGCGGGCGCAGGTGGTCGCCCAGGGTGCGCGTGGACCGGCGCGGACCGGGCCGGCCGAGGAAGTTGTGGACCTCCTCGGCCGGTCGGGCGGCGGTGCTCACGCTGGTCCCCCCACGACGTCAGTGCGCCTCGGCGTGCTCGACACCCACGTGGGAGTCGACCTCGGGGTGCTTGCGGTTGTACGCGATCGAGCTGATCAGCGCCGCGATGATGAAGGCCAGCCCGATGAGACCGGTGACGACCTCGGGGACGTGGACCTCGATGGAGATGATGAGGATCGTGGCCAGGGCCCCGATCGCCCACAGCGCGCCGTTCTCCAGGAAGCGGTACTGCTGCAGGGTGCCCTCGCGGACCAGGTGCACCGTCATCGAGCGGATGTACATGGCCCCGACGCCGAGGCCGATGGCGATGATGATCGGGTCGGTGGTCACCGCGAAGGCACCGATCACGCCGTCGAAGGAGAACGACGCGTCCAGGACCTCGAGGTAGAGGAACAGGAAGAACGCGGCCTTGCCGGTGGCCTTGGCGACCTGGGTCGGGCCCGAGGACCGCTCCCCGGGCACCGCGTGACCCTCGGCGCCGACGGCACCCGACGCGTGCTCGTCCTGGTGCTCGAGGTGCTCCTCGACGTTGAACAGCTCACCCAGCCCGTTGACGACCAGGTAGGTCAGCACCCCGGCGAGGCCGGAGGCGAGGACGGTCTGCGCGTGGTCGGCGGCGAAGGTCTCGGCGGCGACGAACAGGACGATCCCGGCGACGATGACCTGGACGCTCTCGAGCTTGCCGACCTTCTCCAGCGGGCGCTCGATGAACCCCAGCCAGTGGTTCTCCTTCTCCCCGAAGATGAAGTTCAGGAAGAGCATGAGCAGGAACATCCCGCCGAACGAGGCGATCGTCGGGTGCGCCTCCTGCAGCTCGTAGCCGTAGCTGCCCGGCGTCTCCGGGTCGCCGCGCTCCAGGGCGAGGTTGACCGTCTCGATCGGGCTGAGCCCGGTGGTGGCGCTGACCAGGACGATCGGGAAGACGAGCCGCATCCCGAAGACGGCGATGATGATGCCGACCGACAGGAAGATCTTCTGCCAGAACTCGCTCATCCGTTCGAGGATCGTCGCGTTGACGACGGCGTTGTCGAAGGAGAGCGAGATCTCCAGGATGCAGAGGATCACGACGAGCAGGAGGGCCTGCCCGAGGCCCAGGTGGGCGGAGAGCCCGTACCAGCCGGCCAGGACGAGGCCGAGGACGGTCACCCCGAAGGACCAGCCGTAGGTCTTGAGAATCACGCGGTTGTCCGTTCAGCGAGACAGCCCCCCCGGGGATCGGGCGGGCACGACCTCAGCACCCTGTCAGGTCCGGCCCGCTCGTCCAAGTGCGACGCCGAGCCGGGCCGCGGCGGGGCCGGGCCGGGGGCTCCCCCCGGCCCGGCCCGGCGACGTCGTCAGACGCTGACGCCGAAGTCGGTCGCGATGCCGCGCAGACCGTTGGCGTAGCCCTGGCCCACGGCGCGGAACTTCCAGTCCGAGCCGTTGCGGTACAGCTCGCCGAAGACCATCGCGGTCTCGGTGGAGGCGTCCTCGGAGAGGTCGTAACGGGCGACCTCGGTACCGCCGTCGGCGTTCAGGACGCGGATGAAGGCGTTGCGGACCTGGCCGAAGGACTGCTTGCGGGTGTCGGCGTCGTAGATCGCGACGGTGAAGACGATCTTCTCGATCTCGGCCGGGACCCGGGACAGGTCGACGTTGATCTTCTCGTCGTCGCCGTCACCCTCACCGGTGCGGTTGTCACCGGTGTGCTCGACGGACCCCTCGGGGGACTTCAGCTGGTTGAAGAAGACGAAGAACCCGTCGTTGGGGACCTTGCCGTCGGCACCGACCATGATCGCCTGGGCGTCCAGGTCGAACTCGGAACCGGTGAAGCTGTTCGCGTCCCAGCCGAGGCCGATGACGGCCCGGGTCATCCCCGGCGCTTCCTTGGTGAGGGAGACGTTGCCGCCCTTGCTGAGGCTGACGCCCATGTCCATCGCTCCTGTCTCGTGGTGGTCGTGCAGTCGGTCCAACGACCGAGGTCACGCTGCAGTGCCCGCCGAGTCTGGCAGGTGCCCCCGGGGACGACCGCGGCACCCGCGACGATCGGGTGACAGGCGGTCGTGCGGGGTCAGGTCGGCCGTCCCGGGTGCCGACACACCGGACATGACCCGAACGGCGCCCGTGAACCCCGGCGTGGCCGACCCGCACGTCCGCGCCGTGTTCGTGGCGACCCACAGCATCGGCAACGCCCTCGTGCTGACCCTGGTGACGGCCCTCGGTCTCTCGGCGGACCCCGTGGCGGTGGCGGTGCTGCGGTCGGTGGCGCTGGCCCTGCTGGTGCTCGGGGCCCTGTCGCTGGTCCGCGGGTCGGCCTGGCGACCGCGCTCCTTCCACGTGGTCACCGTCGGCCTGGACGGGCTGATCCTCGTCGCCGTCCTCACCTGCACCTCCCCCGTCCACGCGGTCGTGCTGGCCTCGGGCTACGGCCTCGTCGGACTCACCGTGATGTTCCTGGCCCCGTCGCGGCGGGCCGTCCCCCAGGTGCTGCTGGCCGGGGTGCTCGCGCCGGTCGCGCTCGGGCTGCGACCCGACGTGCCCCTCGTCGTCGTGGTCGTCGTGTCCGCGCTCTACGCCGCGACCGTGCTGACCGTCGCGGCCGTGCTCCGGATCGCCGTCGACGCCTCCTACGACAGCCTGACCGGCCTGCTCAACCGCCGCGGTTTCGAGACCCACCTCGAGACCCGTCTGCACGGGCTGCCCCGGCGGGAGCCGCTGGTCGCCGCGTTCGTCGACGTCGACTTCTTCAAGACCGTCAACGACGGTCAGGGCCACGCCGCCGGGGACGCGCTCCTGCAGGCCGTGGCCGCGCAGTGCGCGGCGGCGCTGCCGGCGGGGGCGGTCGTCGCCCGCCACGGCGGCGACGAGTTCGCCGTGCTGCTGCCCGGGCACGACGGCGAGCAGGCGCTCGCGGTCCTCGACGAGGTCCGGCGCGCGGTGACCTGCACGACCGTCTCGGTCGGGCTCGCCGAGCGGGCCCCGGACGAGGACGCGACCGACCTGCTCCGACGTGCCGACCGGGCGCTCTACACCGCGAAGCTCACCGGTCGCGACCGCTGCGTCCTCGACGACCTGGACAACGTCGACCTCACGCGCGACCTGGCCCGGGCCCTGGCCGCCGGGGAGGTCCGGGCGTGGCTGCAACCGATCGTCTCCCCGCAGGACGGCTCGGTCAGCGGCTGGGAGGCCCTGGCCCGCTGGGAGCACCCGACCCGGGGTCCGGTGCCGCCGAACCGCTTCATCCCGCTCGCGGAGTCGACCGGGCTGATCCACGAGCTGGGCTCCGCGATCCTCGCCGACGCCTGCCGGGCGGCCAACCAGATCCGGCTGGCCTGGCGGCGGGAGTTCCTGCTCACCGTCAACGTCTCCGGACGCCAGCTCACCGCCCCGGGGTACGCCGAGGGCCTGTTCGAGATCCTGCGCGAGACCGGTTTCCCGGCCGACCTGCTCGTCGTCGAGGTCACCGAGAGCCTGCTCGACGGGACCTCGCTGGAGGCCCTGCGCGCGTTGGAGGCGCTGCGGCGTCGCGGGGTCTGCGTCGCCATCGACGACTTCGGGACCGGCTACTCGGCCTTCAGCCGCCTCGACGTCCTGCCCGCCGACTACCTCAAGCTGGACCAGGAGTTCATCGCCGGGATCACCACGTCCCCGCGGCGCGCGGCCATGCTGCAGGCCCTGCTGCAGCTGGCCCACGCCCTGGGCATCGCGGTGATCGCCGAGGGCGTGGAGACCCGCGAGCAGGGCGACATGCTGGCCGGCTTCGGCTGCCCCCTGGTCCAGGGGTACCACTTCGGACGGCCCGTCGACCCGGCCGACGTCCTCGACCAGGGTCCGAAGGCCTCCGACGCGTCGGTGCAGGCCCTCACCCTGGCCGCCGCCCGCTGGGCCGCCCGCGCCTCCTGGGACGACTGAGCGCACCCCCCACCCCGCCGTGATCGAGGAATCGGCGGGGTCGGGTCGGGGCGGGGTCGGGTCAGTCGCGGGAGCCGGAGAACAGCCCGCCGAGCGCCCCCATGCCCTGCTGGTCGGGTTTGGTCGCGTTCTTCACCAGGGCCTTGGCCAACCCCTCCACGGTGACCGACTGCAGGATCACCCGACCGTTGCCGCGCAACGTCGCGAGCGTGAGGCCCTCACCGCCGAAGACGGCGTTCATGATGCCCTGGCGGTTCAGCCGCCCGACCGTCTCCACCCCGTAGCTGATCCGGTCGTCCCAGGCCACGATGCAGCCGGTGTCGACGCGGATGGTGCCGCCGTAGTCGGCCGGGTTGAGGTCGATGAAGTCACCGGCCCCCGCGACCAGCAGCGATCCCCTTCCGGTGAACTTCTCGAGGATGAACCCCTCCCCGCCCATCAGGCCCTGACCGAGGCCCGAGAAGGCGATGTCGAAGTGGACCCCGGCCTCGGCCGCGACGAACGCGTCCTTCTCGGCGAACCAGGTCCGCGTCCCGTCGAGCTCGAGGTGGCGCATCTCCCCGGGCAGGACGCCGGCCAGACCGAGCAGACCGTCACCGCCGCGGGTCCGGAAGTGCTGGAAGGCGAAGGACTCCCCCGCCAGCATCCGCTTGCCCGCCGCGGCCGCCCCGCGCAGCAACCCGCCGAAACCTCCGCCACCCCCGGCGGCGGTGTTCTGGTTCGGGTCCGTGGGCGCGCTCAGCTTCGTCTCGATCTCCACGTCGCCGGAGGAGAACAGGAACTTGCCGGCCTCGCCGTAGACCACCTGGTTCGGCTTCAGGTTCACGATCGCCATCTGCGTCGTGGTGCCGACCAGTTGCACGTCCAACGTCATCGCGACGACTCCTCGGGTGGCCGGGTCGGGGTGGGGGTCACAGGTCCAGGTCGCTGCGGCGGAACTTCGCCTCGAGGAACCGGCTCTGCTGCAGCTGACGGTCGACGTCGGCGTCCAGCACCGCGTCGCGCAGGTCGACCACCCCGTCGTGCAGCAGGGTGAGCTGCGAGCGCAGCTCCTGCACCGCCGTCGTGCCCGCGGAGGTGACGTGCTCCCGGGCGTAGTCGGCCGGCAGCGCGAGGAAGGTCTCCACCGTCGCCGGGAGGTGGTCGGTGGCCAGCGTCTCCAGGTCGTGCCGGACACGGGCGTCGGCCCCGGGCTGGGCGACCTTGTGCAGCAGCGGGGCGAGGACGTCGGCGATCTCGTTGACCAGGACGACGTCGCGCCGCTCGAACCGGTCGGAGCGCTCGACCCGCGTGACCGCGCGCAGCAACGACCGCTCGGCCTCGGTCACCCCCGACCCCGTCCGGGGGACCGCGGCCGGTGCAGGTGCGGGGGCCCGCGACGAGGGGGCGGGGCGGAGCGCGGCGGGAGCGGGGGCGATGTCGGCGGGCGGACCACCCAGCGCCTCCAGGCGCAGGGCGCGCAGTTCGCGCTTGCGGCGCATCCGCCCGGCCTTGCTCGCGTTGTCGTAGGCCCGGTCGGCCCCGATCCAGATCCACATCGCGATGAAACCCCACCACCACTGCCCGCCCAGGAGACCTGTGAGGGAGTACAGCGTGATCCACACCCCCATGCCGGTCCAGCGCAGGACCTGCCAGGTGCCGTCGCCGAGGAACGGGCCGTTCGGCAGCTGCACCCCCAGCGGGGTCAGCCGTGACTCGTCGACGGGCGGGTCCGCCTTCTCCAAGCGCTTGTCGCTCACCGCGTCGGGGTTCTCCCGGACCAGCCGGACGAGTTCGGCCCGTTTGTGGTCGCCGCCAGAACCCCCGTCGATGGCCCGCACGATCTCGCGGTCGATCGCGGCGCGGACGTCACGGTCGCGCGCACCGCGATCGCTCCCGTACCGCTCGCGGTCCTCGTCGGAGGAACCGGGTTTGGAGAGGTCGACCCCCACGGCGGTGATCCCTTCTCAGAGGTCCAGGTCGGAGCGGCGGAACTTGGTGTCGAGGAACCGGCCCTGCACGGCGAGCTGCTGGGCGTCGTGGTCGTAGACGGCCTGCTGCAGCTGCCGGGCACCGTCGAGCAGGAGGCGCAGCTGGTTCAGCAGTTCCTCGGCCGGTGTGGCCCCGCCGGACCCGCGGTGGGTCAACGCGTACTCCTCGGGCAGGTCCAGGTACTTCTCCAGGGCACCGGGCAGGTACTCCTGCACGATCGCCTCGAGGTTGTGCACCTCGGCCACGTCCGCCCCGCGCCGGTCCACGTAACCGAGCAGGGGGCGCAGCACGTCGTCGATCTCCCGCACGGTGGGGACGGCCCCGTCGGGCAACCGGTCCCCGTGCCGGTGGGCGAGGGCGACCACCTCCGCGAGCCGGTGGCCCAGCGCGGCGACCGGTTCGAGGACCGGGTCGGGGGCGGGGGCCGGCGGCTCGGCGGCGGGCAGCGCCTCCCCGTTCCAGGCGGCCTTGATCCGCAACCAGCGCGAGTTCGCCATGACCGAGTGCACCACTCCCGTTCCCCAGGTCCCCAGCAGCAGGAACAACCCCAGGACGATCTCCCAACCACCCTGGCCGATCAGGCCGAGGGCGGCGCCGGTGCTGACGAAGTACGCCACCGCCGCGACGACCCACCCGGGTCGACCCGCCCGCAAACCCATGTACAGGAACGAGACCCACGGCAGTCCGACCGCCGGGACGGCCAACCACCAGGAGTTGGCGACCCGCCAGGTGCGGCTGCGCAACCGCCGGGAGACCAGTTCGGGCGGCGCCTGGGCCGGCCGCACGCCCCCGCCGCGACGCACGGGCGCTCCCCCGCCGTCCCGGCGCACCTGGCGACGCAGGGACCGGGGCGCCCGTTCGGCCACGGGAGCGGTCACCGCCCCGGACCGGGCAGCGGCGGCGGCCCGGTCTCCGAACCGGACTCCTGGCTGCGGGCCCGTTCCAGGTAGGAGCGCGACCGCTGCACCTGACCCTCGAGGGCGTCCACGGTGCGACCCATGCTGATGACCGACTGCTGCTTGAACGTGTCGATCGCGTCCATGGTCGCGAACACGTTGTCGAACGCCTTCTGCAGGGTCTCCACGTCGACCATGGCCGTCGAGGCCTGCTCGTGGATCTGCCCGGTCTGCTGCTTGAGCATCTCCGAGGTCGACAGGATCATGGCGTTGGTCGTCGTGTTGAGGGCGTTGATCTGGTCCAGCACCAGCCGCTGGTTGGCCAGCGCCTGGGCCACGATCACCGCGGTGCGCAGCGCCGCGACGGTGGTCGTCTGCGCGCGGTCGACCCCCTTGATCAGCTCGATGTTGTTCTTGCGCACGAGGTCCAGCGCCAGGTAGCCCTGCACGCTCACCGCGAGCTGGGTCAGCAGGTCCTGGTGGCGCTGCCGGATCGGGAACAACGCGTCGGAGGTGAGGGCGTCGGCGGTGGTCGGGTCGGTGACCCGGACCTCCTCGATCTTGGCGACCGTCGCTGCGTCGAGGGCCTTGGCCAGCGTCGCGTACTCGGTCAGCTTGCCCATCGTGGTCCAGAGGTTCTGCTTCTCCTGCTCGATCGACGCGTTGTCCTTGCGCAGCTCGTCCTGCCCCGAGGCCAACGCCTTGATGATGGCGTCGAGCTGGCTCTGCGCGTCCTGGTAGCGCTCGAAGTACTGCTGGATCTTGTTGCCGAACGGGATGATCCCGAGGAGCTTCTTCGGACCCTTCAGGTCCGCCCGGCCCGGGTCGAGCAAGGTCACGGTCTGCCGCAGCTCCAGCAACGTGTTCGCGACCTTGACCTGGGCGTCGGCCCCCGGACCTGCCGCCTTCTGCCCCTTCGCCCCGGCCAGCGAGGACGCCGGTCGTTCCAGCATCCGGTTGGACACCTGGGCCGAGGACCGGATCTCCTGCTCACCCATCCGCGTGATGTCGTCGATCTTGCGCTGGAACGCGGGGCTCTTGGCGTCCTGCGCCGCGAGATCGGCCACGAACGCCTGCGCCTTGTGTCCGAGCTCGGCCCGGGTCGCCTCGTCCAGCGGGATCATCCCGGCGGCCTGGTCGTCGGCGACGACGGGCACGGGCGCTGGCGGGGTGAGCTGGAGGTCGGTCTGCGGAGCCACGGCCGGCTGGGCGGGCGGGCTCAACGGCTTCGACAGGTCCAGTTCCGACATCTGCGCTTCCCCCTCGTGGTGGCGTACGGCACCGCCATCGTAAGGAGGCGCCCCGCGCCGCCGTCATCCACCGTGCGGTGGAGGTTGGACGAGAGGTTCGAGGGGGGTCGCAGGGTCACTCCTCGGCGCGACGGTCCTCCTCGTCCCAGGCCTCGGTCCGCTCGCGGGCCTTCTCCAGCGCATGGGCGGCCTCCTCGCGGGTCGCGTACGGGCCCATCAGCTCCTTGGCCTGGCCCCGCCTCTCGACCTCCTCGACCGCTCCGGTGCTCACGTTGTAGAACCAGCGTCCCTCGCTCATGACCTCATCCTCGCGCCGATGATCGTCGGGCGCACGGGAACCCCGCCGCGGCGTCGCGCCCCCCCGTCCGCCTCCTAGGATCGGGGCCATGACAGCGCTGACCTCCGCCCCTCTGGGCACGCTCACCCCGGGCCGGATCAGCCCCCGCCGACCGGTCCCCGCGAGCATCGCGCGCCCCGAGTACGTGGGGCGACCGGGCCCCGCCCGGTGGACCGGGTCGAACGTCGTGGACGCCGAGGGGATCGAGCGCATCCGCCGCGCGGGCCGCCTCGCCGCGCAGGCGCTGGCCCTCGTGGGCGAGCACGTCGCCCCGGGCGTGAGCACCGACGAGCTCGACCGCGTCGGCCACGAGTTCCTCTGCGACCACGGCGCCTACCCCTCGACCCTCGGCTACCGGGGTTTCCCGAAGTCGTTGTGCAGCAGCGTCAACGAGGTCATCTGCCACGGCATCCCCGACTCGACCGTGCTGACCGACGGGGACATCGTCAACATCGACGTGACCGCCTACCTGGACGGGATGCACGGGGACAACAACGCCACGTTCCTCTGCGGCGACGTCGACGAGGAGTCCCGGCTGCTGGTCGAGCGGACCCGGGAGGCCACCCGGCGCGGGATCAAGGCCGTCGCCCCCGGCCGGGCGATCAACGTCATCGGGCGGGTCATCGAGGCCTACGCCCGGCGGTTCGGCTACGGGGTCGTGCGCGACTTCACCGGGCACGGCGTCGGGCCCGCGTTCCACACCGGCCTCGTGGTCCCGCACTACGACGCGGCCCCCGAGCACGCCACGACCCTGGAGGTCGGGATGGTGCTGACGATCGAGCCGATGCTGACCCTGGGGACCCACGACTACGACATGTGGGACGACGGCTGGACCGTCGTGACCAAGGACCGGCGGCGGACCGCGCAGTTCGAGCACACCCTCGTGGTGACCGACACGGGCGCGGAGATCCTTACCCTCCCCTGACCTCGTGGACCGCTCCTCCCGGGCGCCCGGGGATCCCACGGCCGGGGTGCGGCACGCGGGGCGCTGCTCGATCGTTGGTCGCCACGACGACCCGCCGCGTCCCGCCCGGGACCGAGAGACGAGGAACCCCATGAACGGACTGACCCGACCGCAGAACGGCAAGATCATCGCCGGCGTGTGCGCGGGGCTGGCCCGCCGGTTCGGTTGGTCCCCCACCCTCATGCGAGCGCTGTTCCTGGTGTCGTTCCTGCTGCCCGGCACCCAGCTCCTGGTCTACGTCGTGCTGTGGATCATCATGCCCAAGGACTCCTCCCGCTGACGCGGGACACCTCGATCGTTAGCATCGGCGCGTGACCCCGACCACGCCCCGCGCCGCCGTCCGCACGAGCACCGGCCGTCCCGCTGCCGCCACCGACGGGGACGGCGTCGAGGCGCCCCCGACGACCGATCCGGCCGCGGGCAGCACCCCGTCGCAGACCGTGCCCGCGGCGGGGACCACCGCCGGGACGACCGCGCGGCGCACCCCGCGCCGGACGAGCCGCCCGCGCGTCCCGCAGACCGCCTTCGGGATCGACATCGGCGGTTCGGGTATCAAGGGATGCCCGGTCGACCTCGTGGCCGGGCAGTTCGCGACCGATCGGCAGCGGTTCGACACCCCGCAGCCCTCGACCCCCGCCGCCGTGGCCCCCGTCGTCGCGCAGCTGGTCGAGAGTTTCGGCGCGCAGAGCGACGCGTTGACCGGCGACGGCCCGGTCGGGATCACGTTCCCGGCCGTCGTCCAGCACGGGATCACCCGGACCGCGGCCAACGTCGACGACTCCTGGATCGGTTTCGACGCCGAGACCCTGTTCGCCGAGACCCTGGGCCGCCCGGTCACCGTCGTCAACGACGCCGACGCCGCGGGGTACGCGGAGGCGGCCTTCGGTGCGGCGAAGGGGGTCAAGGGGGTCGTCGTGGTCACGACGCTCGGCACCGGCATCGGCAGCGTCCTCATCGTGGACGGCAAGCTCGTCCCGAACACCGAGTTCGGCCACCTCGAGATCGGGGGGCACGACGCCGAGAAGAAGGCCGCCGACTCGGCGCGGGAACGGCACGACCTGTCGTGGTCGCAGTGGGCCAAGCGCCTGCAGCGCTACTACTCCCACCTGGAGAACCTGCTCTGGCCCGACCTGATCGTCGTGGGTGGCGGGGTGAGCAAGAAGCACGAGAAGTTCCTGCCGCTGCTGGACCTGCGGACGCCCATCGTCCCCGCCCAGCTGCGCAACGACGCGGGGATCATCGGCGCCGCGATGCTCGCGGCGACCGCCGCCGGTCAGGCGCGCTGACCGGCCCCTCCCCGGGGCCGGGTGCTGATCCAGGAGCGGCCCGCGGCCACGGTCGTAGGGTCGGGGCATGACCGATTCGACGACGTCCGGACATCCGCTCCGCCTCGGCCTGTTCGTCCCGCAAGGCTGGCGCCAGGACCTCTCCGGGATCGACCCGGCGCAGCAGTGGGACGCGATGCACGGCGTCGCCGCGCACGCCGACGCCGGGGACGTGTGGGAGTCGGTGTGGGTCTACGACCACTTCCACACCGTCCCCGAACCCACCGACCAACCGACCCACGAGGCCTGGACCCTGATGGCCGCGCTGGCCGCGTCCACCTCGCGGGTGCGCCTGGGGCAGATGTGCACGTGCATGGGCTACCGGAACCCGGCCTACCTGGCGAAGGTCGCGGCGACCATCGACGTCGTCTCGGGTGGACGGGTCGAGATGGGCATCGGGGCCGGCTGGTACGAGCACGAGTGGCGGGCCTACGGCTACGGGTTCCCCCGGGCCGGTGAGCGCCTCGCCCAGCTCGACGAGGGCGTGCAGATCATGGCCGAGCTGTGGCGGACGGGGACCTCCACGTTCCAGGGTGGGCACTGGAGCACCGACGGCGCGATCTGCCGGCCCCTGCCGCTGCAGGAGAACGGCATCCCGCTCTGGGTGGCCGGCGGCGGGGAGAAGAAGACCCTGCGCATCGCCGCCCGGCACGCGCGGTACACGAACTTCTCGGGTGTCCTGGAGGAGTTCCAGCACAAGTCGGAGGTCCTGGCCGGGCACTGCCGCGACCTGGGCCGCGACTACGCGAGCATCGTCCGCAGCGCGAACTACAACGTGGCGATCGGTCGCGACGAGGCCGAGGTCGCCGACCGCCTCGCGTTCCGCCGCGACCAGCTCGCCCGGCACGTCTCCCCCGCGGCCGTGGACCGCGAGATGGGCGCCATCGCCCCCGACCTGCCCGGGGTCGGCACCCCGGAGCAGATCGTCGAGAAGCTCACGCCCCTCGTGCGGGCGGGCATGAGCTACCCGATCCTCTACTTCCCCGAGGCCGCGACCGACCGCAGCGGGATCGAGCTGTTCGAGCGCGAGGTCGTCCCTGCCCTGCGCGCCCTCTGACCCGACCGCCCCGCTCCACCTCCCCCCCTCCACTCCCCCGTGATCAAGGAATCCCGTCTCTGGATTCCTTGATCACGGAAGGGTGGGGTGGGGCGGGGGCAGGTGGGAGCGGCGGGCGGGGGTCAGGCGAGGGGGTCGGCAGCGGCCGCGCAGCGCTGGGCCAGTGCGGTGCCGGCGACCTGCAGGTCGGGGTTGCGGACGGCGACGGTGGTCGGGTCGACCGCGGCGAGCAGGTCGGTCCGGACCCCGTTCTCCGCGGTGGCGATCCGGGTCGCCAGGTCGGCGATGGTCGGGTCGGCGGAGCGTTCGGCGACGGTGCGGGCGGCCACGACCTGGACACCCAGTCCATGACCGGTGACCACGGTGTCGGCCCCGCCGACGACCGCGCCGATCGCGCTCGTGGTGGCCGTGATCGTCGCGTCGAGAGCCGTGCAGGCCTCGGCCGCGGCGAGTTTCGCCGGGGTCGGGCTGGGGGTGGGCCGTGGGGTGGGCGTGGTGGTCGGGGTCGGGGTCGCGGTCGAGGTGGTGGCCGTCGTCGTGGTGCCGGTGGACGAACCCCCGGAACCGGTCGTCGGCGTCCCGGTCGAGCCGGTCCCCGTGCTTCCCGAACCGGTGCTGCCCGACCCCGAGGTTCCCGCGGTCGACCCGCCACCGGAGCCGGAGGCGACGAACAACCGCTTGGTGCTGGGGGCGAAGGGCGAGGTCGTCGCCGTGGTGAGCACCGGCGTCGGTGTCGCCCGCAGGGCGGAGGTGACGGCGAAGGTGTCGTCCGCGCTGCTCGGCGGGGAGGAGATCCACAGGAATCCGACGACCCCGGCGCCGAGAACCGCGAGGGCGGCCGCCGCGGCGATCACCTGCTGGCGACGCCCGCGGCGCGGGTCGGCGTCGGTGAGGTCGTCGAACTCCTCGACCTCGGGGGTCACGGGGAGATCGGGCTGGTCGGTCACGAGATCGCCTCCGTCGGGTCAGCGGTCGCCACGGGGATGGAGCTCACCGACGGGGTCGCCGGGGCGTAGTCGCCCGCGGTCGCCGTCGGGACGGCGGCGGGCGAGGTCGTCGGGCCGGTCGCCGCCGCGGTGGGGTTCGCGGTGGGGTTCGCCGTGGGGTTCGCGGTGGGGTCCGCGGTGGCCGCGGCCAGTCCGGCCGCGTCGGTGAGGACGAACACCTTGCCGGTGATCGTCGTCGTCAGGTCGCCGGAACCGGTCGCGGCGCTGGCCGAGACCTGGACGTCGGAGACCAGGAAGTAGCGCTGCATGTCCGCCTGCAGGTTCTTCAGGAACACCTGGGTCTGCGGGAAACCCCCGGCGACCACGAGGGACAGCGGGATGTCGACGATGCCGGTGAGCGAGGTGTCGGTGCCGGAGTAGGCCTCCGGGGTGCCCGGCGTGACGCTCATCAGGGTGACCCCCGCGGTCCCGGCGTAGCCCTCGACCTGGCGCAGCAGGGTGGGGACGTCGGCGGAGGACGGCAAGGTGCTGGTGATCGCGGCGATCTCCGCGCGGTCCTGGTCCAGGGTGGCGAACTGGGACTTGAGCAGCGCGGTCTTCTGCGCGAGCGCGTCGTTGCTCTGCCGCAGCGTGGCCGCCTGCTCGGTGCTGTCCACGACCGAGGCGCGGGCGGGCGACACCACCAGGAGGTAGGTCCCGGCCGCCAGGACGAAGGCGATCACCGAGGCCACCACGATCGCGAGCGTGGTGCGGTTGATGGTCACGTCAGCTCCGGGTCTGCGAGGGGGCGGGGGCCGGCGCGGTCACTGCTTGTCCAGCAGGACGGCGTCGGTCAGGGTGGCGGTGGCGTTGAACGTCAGGGTCGACGAGGCCGGGTCGAACGTGCTGCTGGTCAGCGTGGCCCCGGCGATGCCCGGGATCCCCGCCATCGCGTCCATCCAGGACGCGACCTGGGCCTGCGTCTGCGTGGTCCCCGTGACGGTGAGGTTCCCGATCCCCTGGACCGCGAGCGGGTCGGCCGTGGCCGCGGAACCCGTCGCGGCGGTCGCCGCCGGCGTCGGCTGCACGGACAGACCCAAGGACGTGAAGGTCACACCCGCCGGCGTCGCGGTCGAGATGCGGTTCAGGTAGGCGTACCAGGGCACCGCGTACCCGCTGACGTCGGACTGGATCTTCTTGGCCTCGGCCACCTCGGCCAGCACCTGCGGGACCTCGGCGTAAGGCGCCTGCTGGGCCTGCAGCGCCGAGGTGCGGGTCTGCTCGTCCAGCAGGGAGTTCTCGGCCCCGTGGGCCTGCGAGGTGGCGAGGAACCCCGCCCCGAGGCAGGCCGCGGCCACCACGCCCACCGCGGTCGCGAGCTGCAGCCGCAGCCGACGCTCCTGGCGGGCGACGGCGAACTCGGTCGGCAGCAGGTTGACGCGGACGACGCCGCTGCGGGTCCGGACGCTGTCCAGGGTCAGCAGGCTCATGACAGCACTCCGAGGGCGAGCCCCACCGGGACGGCGGCGAGGTGGCGGGCGGTGAACAGCTGGACGTCGTCCAGGCCGGTCTCCCCGATCGTCAACGACGACAACGGGTCGGCGGCGACGACGGGACGGCGGGTGGCCGCGGCCAGGCGGTCGACGATGCCGTCGAGGAGGGAACCCCCGCCGCTGACGACGATGCGTTCGACCGGGAACCCGGGGTTGGCGGCGGAGTAGTAGTCGATCGAGGAACGGATGTCGTCGCAGAACACCTCGGTCATCAGGTCGACGGCCGACGCGGCCAGCGACGCCTCCGCCCCGGACAGTTCCGAGCTCAACCCCCGCTTGACGACCTCGGCCGCGGCCACCGGGATGCCGATGCGCTCGGCGATCGCGTCGGTGACGTCCTGCCCGCCCGAGAGCAGGATGCGGACGAACCGGGGGCGACCGTCGGAGTGGATGACGAGGTTGGAGACCCGGGCGCCGATGTCGACGAGCGCCTCGGTGGCCACCTGCTGGGAGTTGCCCAGGGAGCGGAGGACGGCGAAGGACGTGAGGTCGACCGAGCGGACCCGCAGCCCGGCCGCCTCGACCGCGGCGACGTTGGTGGTCACCATGTCGCGCAGGGCGGCGACCAGGAGCCCGCGCAGCTGCCGCTGCTCGCCGAGATAGATCTCCTCGGTCACGTGGAAGTCGAGGATGCTGTCCTCGACGGCCATGGGCAGGTACTCCTGCACCAGCAGGGGCAGGGACGTGCGGAGCTCGCTGGCCTTCATCCACGGCAGGTCCACCTGCCGGACGACGACACGCTGGTTGGCGACGCCGAGGGCGACGTCGCGACCGCGGAAGTTGCCGCGGCGCATGAGCGTCTTGATGGCCTGCACCACCGGCGCGGCCTGGACGACCTCGCCGTCGCTCACCGCCCCGTCGGGCAGCGCGACCTGCGCGAACCGGTCGAGCACGACCCCGTCGCGGCCCGGGCTGAGCTGAGCCGCCCGGATGCCGGAGGTGCCGATGTCGAGACCGATGACGGCGCGTCGGGCCACGTCATCCCCCATTCCTCGCTCGGGCCGTTCCGGCCCGGGTGTCCATTACCCCTACTGATCGGATGCGCTGCCGGGCAGCTGAAGCGCGAACGGGTGAATCAGCCGCGTCGCGTCTGGACGGGACCGGGTCAGACGGTCGCGCCGAGCCCCATCAGCCCGAGGTACCAGGCGGCCAGCACCGGCCCCGCGAAGAGCGCGAGGAAACCCCCGGCCAGCATGGCCGGGCCGAAGGCGAGCCGCGTCCGACGGCCGGCCCGACCGCGCAGCAGCAGTCCCACCCCGGCGACGCCGCCGAGGACGAACATCGCGAAGGCGCCGACCAGCAGGACGTCCCAGCCCCACCAGGCCAGGTAGAGGCCGAGCAATCCGGACAGTTTGACGTCGCCGAGACCGATCCCGCCGGGCCGCACGATCCAGATCAGGGCGTAGAGGGCGAACAGCGCCGAGCCGCCGAGCAGGGCCCGGACGAAGGCGTCCCCGGAACCGCCCGTGACGGCCGCGGTCCCCAGCAGCAGCAGGGCCACCGGGTAGGAGGGCAGCACGATGACGTCGGGCAACCGGTGCACGTCGAGGTCGATCATCGTCAGCGCGACGGCGATCGCCGCCAGGTAGAGGTGGGCGGGCAGGACCCACCACTCCCCCGCCCGCCCGACCCAGAGGGTGACGACGGCGAACAGCAGCCCGGTCGCGAGTTCCACCAGCGGGTACCGGGCGCTGATCGGCGCCGCGCAGGACCGGCAGCGTCCGCGCAGCAGCACCCAGGACAGGACCGGGACGTTGTCGTAGGGACGGATCCCCGCCCCGCAGCCCGGGCACCGGCTGGGCGGGGAGACGACGGACTCCCCCATCGGGACCCGGTGGATCACGACGTTGAGGAACGAGCCGATCAGCAGTCCGGTGATCCCCGCGACGGTCACGAGGACGGGCAGGGCCTGGGTCAGGAGATCAGGAACCGGCACCGGTGAGCTCCCGGGTGTCGGTGAGCGTGGCGGCCGTGAGACCCGCGTCGGCGTTCCACTTCTGGTCCGAACCCCCGGTGCAGGGAGCGGCGACGATGGTCGACCACTTGACCCCGTTGTTCGCCGGGACCTGCTTCGGCCCGATCGCCAGGCAGCGCCCGTACGTGTCGCGGAACGTGTAGCTGGCCGCGTAGGCCGTGGTCACCCGGCTCGTCCGGACGAACTGCTGGGACGCGTCGCTGCTGCACGGGGTCGTGAAGGTGACGTAGGCGGGGCTCGTCCCCGGGGCGGGCGTCTTGAGGCAGTACCGCGTGGTCGCGTCGTTGTTCACCAGCACCGAGATCTGGGTGGTGGCCTGCGTCGACGGGGCCTGCGGCTCGGTGTAGGCGAACTTGTGGTTCCAGGCCAGCTTGGTCCCGCCGCTCGGATCCTGCTTGCAGGGGTACACGATCATGTAGGACGAGGCCACGTTCTGGTTGGTGACGTCCATGCAGCGGCCGAACTCGAGGTAGTTGACGATCTGCGTCGTTCTGACCGACGCGGCGCCGGCGCCGACCTTCGGGTCCGGGCTGAACGATGCGTACTCGCTGTTGCCGTCGCACGTCGTGGACGTGACCAGCACGCCCCCCTGGAGGTCGCCGCGGGAGGCCGTCCCCAGGCAGGAGGAGCCGTAGGTGGACTGGTTCGCGGTCCCGTTGTTCGGGGCGGAGACCTGGTTGCGGAAGTTCGCCCCGCCCTGGTAGCTGTACTGCTGCCGGACGTCGGTGGCGTCGCAGGTGGCCAGCGTCGCGGTGCCCGAGGGGTTCGCGGCGGAGATGCACAACGGCGTCCCGGCCACGACCGCGGAGGCGAGCTTGAGGGTGTAGTCGGTGTCGTAGACCCAGGTCTGCAACGAGTCCCCGGACACGCAGTTGGCGGCCGCGGTGTAGGTGATGGTCGCCCCGGCCGCGACGGAACCGGCCTGCAGGCAGTACTGGGAGTTCACCGACCACATGAGCCCGCCGGGGACGTTCTGGTTCTTGACCTGGAACGTGTAGAGCGACTGCACGGTCCGGTTGCCGGCGGAGGCGGTCAGCCCCACCGGGGCGCTGCCCGAGGCGGCGGAGACGATGAGCGCGTAGCGCGGGACCACCGTGGTGCCCGCGCCGTCGGTGCAGGCGATCCGGTGGCTCGCCCGGTCGGTCGCCGACAGCGGGACGGGGTTCGCGTTGTAGTACGTCACGGTGGCCGAGAAGGCGGCCGCGTCGCCGTTCTGCCCCACGGTCCCGCTGATGCGGCAGGGCAGGAGCGCCGGGTTGCCGAAGACGTTACCGGCCACGTTGGCGCTGCCCTGGGCGGTACGGATCTGGGTCAGCACGGCGTCGACACCGGCCTGGGCGGCCGAGATGGTCCGGGAGGTCTTCTGCTGCAGCGAGGTGGGGCGCGCCTGGTTCACGACGATGGCCAGCAGCAGCAGGCTGAGGCCCGCGACGATGGCCATGGTCAGGACGACGAGCAGGAGCGCGACCCCCGCGTCCCCGTCCCGCCGCGCCCGCTCGCGCAGGTCGTCCAGGATGCGCATGCTCGTCCTCACGATCGGGTGCTGCTCGGGGTGCAGACGGGGTTGTCACTGATCAGGTCGGCGTTCGCGTCGGCGTTGCCGGCCGAGTCGACCCCGGTGTTGGTGGCCACGAACGTCGCGCTGAGCCGGTCGGCCCCGTTGCTCGCGCTCCGGGTGGACATGACGTTCACCGCCAGCTGGGAGTGGACGCGCCCGTCCTTGCCGGCCGGGGTGACGGCGAACACCGGGACGGCTACCCCGTTGGTGGCGGCGGGGGCCGGCTGCACGTCGGTCGCCACCGTGAGCCAGCTCGTCGGGGCGGTGCCCGAGGTGGGCCAGCTGCGCCAGTCCAGGGTCCCGGTCGCGGTCCGGCGCCACTGGTAGCAGGTGCCGACCGCCCCGCCCTGGCCGGGGATGCGGAACTCGACGTAGTCGGTCCCGTTCACCGTCCCGGGGAAGTTGACGGCGTCGGCGTAACGGACCTGCCGGTCCAACCGCAGGAAGCTCGATCGCAGGGCGTCGGCGGAGGCGCCGACCGCCTGCGTCTTCGCGGTGTCCTTGTAGACGACCAGAAGACCGCTGAGGAACACGGTCAGGAGCACGGTGAAGATGCTCATGGCCACGAGCAGCTCGACCATCGTGTACCCGGCGTCGGCGTCACGACGGCAGGCCGGGGGGCGCGGGGTCACGACGAGATCCGCAGGGTCATGGTGACGGTGTCGGACGCCTGACCGTCGCTGTTGAGCAGGTAGTAGCTCAGCGAGTAGCTGCCCAGGTCGTTCACGACCGGCAGGTAGCCGAAGGTGGAACCGCTGCGGTTGGTGGCGGCGTCGTAGGCCTTGCCGTCGATGGTCAGCTGACCGGCACCGCTCCAGGCGGTGACGACGACGACGGTTCCCGGTCCGACGTTGCCCGCCCCGTACATGGGGTTGATGTTGCGCGGCGTCGTGTCCGCGGCATCCGTGCGCGGGGTGACGGTGACCGAGCGGGAGGTCTGCACGGGAGGGGCGGCCACGTTCCACAGCTGGTCGGAGTTGCCGTCGACCAGCGTGGAGACCCGGTACACGCAGGCGTTGTCGACGCAGCCGCTGCCCCCGGTGACGGAGGTCCAGAGAACCTCCACGACGACGCGGTTCTCCCGGACCAGGCCGGTGGGGGTGCTCAGGGGCGCGGAGGCCATCCCGGCCCGGTCGCAGGCCGCGGACCCGGCGCCGGTCGTGCCCGCGGTGCGGGAGCGGAAGCAGACCCCGACGAGCGTGCGGACGGTGTAGGTGACGTTGCCCACCGAGGGCGTCTCGGTGATCGGCAGCAGCAGCGGCCCGACCGGGGTCGCCGCGTCCCAGGTCGGGAGCGTAAGACCGCGGTCGGGGGCGGAGGAGGCGTTCCAGGCGGTGGTGACGTCCGCCTGGGTACGGCCCGAGACGAGCTGGGCCGGGGACAGGGCCCGCGCCCGGTCGATGCCGGAACTGGCCAGCGCGATGGCGGCCTGACGGCGTTCGAGGTTCGAGGTGGTGGTCATGCCCCGGGTGAACAGCACCAGGGCGGAGGTGGAGATGACGGCGAGGAGGGAGAGGGCGATGATGACCTCGAGCAGGGTGAAACCCTCGTCGGTCCGGTTCTCCCGCCGCATCTGTCGCCTCCTCGCTGGTGTGGGTCGCACGTGGGTCAGCACCGGCCCGGAAACCCGGGCCGGTGCCGAAGACGGATCAGCTCGGGCAGACGGCCGCCGCGGCGGTCTGGAAACCACCGGCGAGGCTGTTGTAGACGTAGCTGTTGGCCGCCGTCGCGTCGGTGCCGGTCTTGGTGCCGCCACTGTTGCTGGCCGTGATGCAGTAGCCGCTGGCGTTGCCGCTCGACACCACGGCGGTGGCGGAGGACAGGCGCACCACGGAGATCTTGGTGCCGGTCGACAGGTTCACGCTCTGGCCCGAGATGGTCGTGACCGGGCTGGTCGTGGTGGTCGCGATGGCGACGTAGTCCTGCGCGTCCACCGCGTAGGTCTCCTCAGCGCTGACGATGGCCTTGACGTCGGACTTGGTCGCGGTGTCCGCGGCCTTCTTGCGCTGGTTCAGGAACACCGGCACGGCGATCGCGGCGAGGATGCCGATGATGATCATGACGACGAGGAGCTCGATCAGGGTGAAACCCTGGTCCTTCTCCTGCATGGACTTGCGGATGCGAGCGAGCATGACGTTCCCCTTCGAGATGATGTCGAGCCGCTCGCGCGTCGCGCCCCCCGGACCGGGTGGTGCGGCTCCCTCCACGAGATTCATCGGGCACCGACCCCCGGTACTTGAGGGGTTCGTGACCATGCTCGGGAATTCACCCGTTCGCCCGGGTGTCTCGGGTTGCGACGACGCCGCCGGCCCGTCCCGGTGGGGACGAGCCGGCGGCGTCGGCGCGAGGGATCAGTGGATCTGGTTGAACACCGAGAAGATCGGCATGTACATGGCCACGATCATCGCCCCGATGATGCCGCCCAGGAAGGCGATCATGATCGGTTCGATGAGGCTGGTCAGGGCCTCGGTGGTGGCCTCGACCTCCTGGTCGTAGAAGTCGGAGATCTTGTGCAGCATCCCGTCGAGCGCCCCGGTGTCCTCCCCCACGGCCATCATCTGGACCACCATGGGCGGGAAGATCGCGTGCTGGGCGAGCGGGGCGGCGAGCGAGCGGCCGGAACGGACGCTCTCCTGGACGTCGGTGCAGGCCCGTTCCAGGACGTAGTTCCCGCTCGCGCCGCCGACGATGTCCAGGCTCTGCAGGATGGGCACGCCCGAGCGCAGCATGGTCCCGAGGTTCCGGCTGAACCGGCTCAGCGCGATCTTCTGGGTCAGCATGCCGAAGATCGGGACCCGGAGCTTGAGCGGGTCGACGACCTTGCGGACCCGGTCCTGGTGGCGGATCCGGCTCCACACCACCGAGCCGACGATCCCGACCACGAGCAGGACGGGTCCCCCGGTCCGCATGGCGTGGGACAGCATGACCAGGATGCGCGTCGGCAGCGGCAGTTCGCTGCCGAGCGAGGCGAACATGGTCGCGAAGATGGGGACGATGAACGTCAGCATCGCCGTCACCGCCAGGATGGCGATGACGAACACCACGACCGGGTAGGTCATGGCCGCCTTCACCTTGGCCCGCAGCTTGACCTCCTCCTCGTAGTTGGTCGCGAGCTGCAGCAGGACCTGGTCGAGGAAACCGCCGACCTCACCGGCGCGCACCATGTTGATCATCAGCGGCGGGAACACCCGCGGATGCTTGGCCAGACCCGAGGACAAGGAGTTCCCGCCCTCGACCTCGGCGCGGACCGCGGCCAGGGTCGCGGCGAGCTTCCGGCTCTCGGTCTGCTCGGCGAGGATGCTCAGCGCCCGCAGCAGCGTGAGGCCGCTGGAGATCATCGTGGCGAACTGCCGGCTCATCAGGGCGAGGTCCTTCAACCCCACCCGGCCGGAACCCGGCAGCCGGATCTCCATCTGGAGCCCCTTGCCGGCCTTGCTCTCCACGACGGAGACCGGGACCAGACCCTGGGTGCGCAGCCGCGTCACCGCGGCCTGCGGGTCGTGGGCCTCCAGGGTGCCGTTGGTGAGCTGCCCGTTGCGGTCGCGCACCCGGTAGACGTACGTCTTCGGTCCGGCCGGAACCCGCTGCGCGGGAACGGTCCCGGTCGTGGCGGGCTTCTTCAGGGTGGTGTTCGGCACGGTCGTCACCGCCCCAGCAGGCGGCGGAGGTCGCCCGCGTCGTGGGACTTCTCCAGCGCGTGCTCGACGCTGATCCTGCGGGCTCGCACGAGGTCGGCCAGGTGCTGGTCCATGGTGTTCATCCCGTGCTGGGAACCCGCCTGCATGGCCGAGGCGATCTGGTGGGTCTTGCCCTCGCGGATGAGGTTGCGGATGGCGGGGGTGGCGACGAGGACCTCGGTCGCGACGACCCGGCCCTGACCGTCCATCCGCTTGCACAACGTCTGCGACACGACCCCCTGCAGCGCCCCGGCGAGCTGGACCCGGATCTGCTGCTGCTGGTGCGGCGGGAACACGTCGATGACGCGGTCGATGGTCTGGGCGGCGTCCTGGGTGTGCAGGGTCCCGAACACGAGGTGCCCGGTCTCGGCTGCGGTGAGCGCGACCGAGATGGTCTCCAGGTCGCGCAGTTCCCCGACCAGGATGATGTCGGGGTCCTGGCGCAGGGCGTGCTTGAGCGCGTTGGTGAAGGACCGCGTGTCCTCCCCCACCTCGCGCTGGTTGACCAGGCACCCCTTGTGCCGGTGCAGGAACTCGATCGGGTCCTCCACGGTCATGATGTGGTCGCGCCGGGTCCGGTTGGCGAGGTCGATGATCGAGGCCAGGGTCGTGGACTTCCCCGAACCGGTCGGACCGGTGACCAGGACGAAACCACGCTGGAGCTGGGCGAAGGAGGAGACGACCGCCGGGACGCCGAGGTCCTCGAGGGGTTTGATCTCGTAGGGGATGCGCCGGAAGGCCGCCCCGACCGACTCGCGCTGCCGGTAGACGTTGACGCGGAAGCGGGAGTGCCCGGGCACGGAGAAGGCGAAGTCGAGTTCGAGGGCGGCCTCGAAGTGGTCGCGCTGCTTCTGGGTGAGGATCGCGTAGATCGAGCGCTCCAGCTCGGCCGCGGTGAGGACCGGGAAGTCCTCCATCGGCTCCAGGTCACCGGAGAGCCGGACGGTCGGGCGCGCACCGGAGGTCAGGTGGACGTCGGAGGCCCCGGTCGCGAGCGCCGCGATGAGGATCTCGTGGATGCGGGGGACCTTGCGGTCCTGCTCCCCGATGGTCATCCGCTGCTCGGGGGCCAACCGGTGGTCGGGGGTCACGGCGACGGTGGCGACCGGCGGCGTCGCCAGCCCGGGTACGGTGGTCGGCGCGGTGGTCGGTGCGCTGGTGGGCGCGCCCTCGGCGACCGGCTCGACCGCGGGCCGACGGACCTGGGCGGGCACCACGGGCTGGGCGACCGGCTGGGCGACCGGCTGGGCGACGGTCGGACGGACGACCGCGGCGGCCGCGGGCGCCGGGACGGGCGCCGGGGCGGGCGGCGTCGCGGGAGCCGGGGCGGGCGTCGCCGCGGCCGGGGTCACCCCCAGCCGGGCCAGCAGCTGCGAGACGTCGCGACGCTGCTCGTACCCACCGTTGCCGGCCGGACCCTGTCCGGTGTCGTTGCCCACGGCCACGCTCTCGCTCCCCTCGTACCCCGCCGTGGTGGGTCCACGGCGGCGGGGAGTCGGTCAGGAGTCCCCGGTCCTCTGTCGACCGGCGGGACCACCGACTTGAGCGGGCGCGGCGAGATCCACGCCCTCGCTGCGGCGCCGCAGCTCGGCGCTGCCGGCGGCCCGCATGACCTCGACCGGAGGTTCGAGACCCGTCATCAGTCGCACCTGCGCCGCGGCCTGGTGCAGCAGCATCTCGAAACCGCCGACCACCGGCCCGCGCCAGGACCGGGCGAGCGTCGTCGGCCAGGGCGCGTAGACGACGTCCAGGAGCAGGGGCCACCAGACGGGCCGGAACGCAGCGAGCAGCGCGTCCGCCAGGGCCGCACCGGCCGAAGCGGGGACGGTCGAGACGACGACGTCGGCGGTGAGCGCCACGGGCAGCTCGTCCCACCCCCGGATCTCCACCTCGCCCCCGAGCCGGGCCGCGGTCGCCGTGAGCTCGGCGGCCCGGTCGGGACTGCGGACGACGGCGACCGGCCGGGGGCAGCCCGCCTGCAGGAGGGCGACGACCGCCGAGCGGGCCGTGGCCCCACCCCCGAGGACGACCCCGCGCTCGATGCGTCCGGCCCCGGCCTGAGCCAACGCGGTCACCAGACCGAGGACGTCGGTGTTCTCGGCCCGCAGCCGGACGGCCCGTCGGCCGGGCAGGTGCGCCCGGTCGAGCCGCGGTTGCACGAGCACGGTGTTGACCGAGCCGACGGCCCGCGCGAAGTCGCTGACCTCGTCGACCAGCGGCACGATCGCCTGCTTCAACGGCATGGTCAGCGACAGCCCCGCCCAGCCGGTGTCCAGGGACTCGACCAGGGCGGGCAGGCGGGCCTCGTCGACCTCGAGGAGGTCGTAGGACCAGTCGGTCAGCCCGAGCTCGGCGTAGGCGGCGCGGTGCAGCGCCGGGGACAGCGAATGGGCGATCGGCGACCCGCAGACGGCGGCCCGCATCACTGCTCCGGGTTGGCGCGCAGGTAGGCCCGGAACTCCTCCACGTAGGCCAGGTGCTCGCTGTCGGTGGTCGCGAACTTCGTCTCCCCGGTCTGCAGGTTCACGGTGACGAAGTACAGCCAGGGGCCGGGGGTGGGCTCCAGGGCGGCCTTCAGGGCGGCCTCTCCGGGATTGCTGATCGGGCCCGCCGGCAGCCCCGGGTAGCGGTAGGTGTTGTAGGGGCTGTCGATGTCGCGTTCGGCGGCGGTCGTGGTGACCGTGGTCCCGTTCACCGCGTAGCTGACGGTGGAGTCCAGCTGCAGGGGCCGGTCCGCGGCGAGCCGGTTGAGCAGCACCCGGGTCACCTTGGCCATGTCCTCGGGGGTGCGCGCCTCCTTCTCGGCGATGCTGGCCATGACCACGACGTCGTGCTCCTGCTCGGGCGTGATGCCGAGCTCGGCGATGGCCTGCTTGCTGCGCGCGACCATGGCCGAGAGCAGCTGCACCGCGGTCTCGTCCGGGTTCACGTCGTAGGTGGCGGGGAAGAGGTAGCCCTCCACGTTGCCGTTCGCCGAGGCGGGCAGGCCGAGGGCGGCCGGGTCGGCGAGCGCGGCGTCGATCTGGGCCTGCTCGATGCCGGTCGAGTCGGTGATCAGCCCGAAGACCTGGGTGGCACGCAACCCTTCGGGGACGGTGAGCCGGGTCGTGACCCGCGAGGCCGGGTCGAGCAGGAGGTCGAGGGCCGCGGCGGCGGACATCTCCGAGCGCAACCGGTAGGTACCCGGCTGAACGCCCGAGGACGCGGGATTCGCCTGAGCCGCGTCGACGAAGGCCCGCTGGGTCTTGATGACGCCGGCCTCGGCCAGGGTGGTGCCGATGGCCCGACCCGAGGCGCCGTCGGGGATGGTCACGTCGACGGAGCCGGAGCCCGATCCCTCGTAGTCGTTGCTCTCCACGAAGCCGGCGACGACCGGGCCGAGGGTCCCCCACGCGGCCGCGGTGCCGCCGCCCAGGATCACCAGACCCACCAGCACCACGACGGCCGTGCGGCGGCGGCGCCGGCGTCGGCGTTCCGCGCGCGGCGGGCCCGACTCCGGTCGCGGCTGGCCGGGCAGGTCGGTGAGGTCGATCACGGGGTCAGCCTTCCGTGGGGTCGGAGGACGCGGCGGACCCGGTGGGGCCGCCGCGGCGGCGGTGCCGCGGTTTGCGTCCGACCGGGGTGGGTCCACCGGGGTTCCCGGTGGACCCGTCCGGCTGCTCCCCCAGCAGCCGACCCGGCGGACGTCCGGACGTGCGTTCCACGTCGAGCGCGTGCTGCAGCAGCGCGACCGCCGCAGCCTGGTCGACCACGGAGCGGAAGTCCTTCTCCTTGCGTCCGGCCGCGTGCAGCGACCGGTGGGCGTCGACGGTGGTCAGGCGTTCGTCGACGAGGCGGACGGGGACGTCCAGGCGGGCACGCAGCGCCCGGGCGTAGGCCCCGGCCGCTCCGGCGGCGCGCCCCTCCGTGCCGTCCAGCGACAACGGCAGCCCCACGACGACCTCGACGGCACCCCGGCGGCGCACCTCGGCCACCAGGGGGTCGAGGTCGTGGGGCGTCATCGTCGCGACCGGGGAGGCCATCACCCCGTCAGGGTCGCACGCCGCGACCCCGACCCGGACGCTTCCCACGTCGACCGCGACCCGGACGCCGGGGCGCATCACGCCCCGTAGACCTTCGGTCTCATTCGCTGCCCGTGACCCGGCGACCCACCGCGTCGGAGATCGCCGCGAGCGCGGCGCCGACCTGCGCGGCGTCCTGACCCCCGCCCTGGGCGACGTCGTCCTTGCCGCCGCCACCACCGCCGAGGATCTGCGCGGCGCGCCGGACGAGCTCACCGGCCTTGACCCCCCAACGGCGGGCCTCGGCGTTGGTGGCCACGACCACGAGGGGCCGGTCCTTGGCCACCCCGGCGACCGCGACCACGGTGGGCCGCTCCTCGCCGAGCCGACCGCGCACGTCGAGGGTCAGCGTGCGCAGGTCCTCGGCCGAGGCCGCGCCGGCGTCGTGGGTCACGACCGTGACGCCGAAGACGTCGTTCCCGCTCGCCGCGACCTGCGGGGCCGCGGCCAGCACCTGACCGGCACGCAGGGAGGCGATCTCCTTCTCCGCGTCGCGCAGCCGGGTCATCAGCTGCCCGATGCGGTCCGGCAGCTCCTCCGGACGCGCCTTGACCACGCTGGTGAGCTGGTTGACCAGGAGGTGCTCGGCGGTCAGGAAGGCGTAGGCGTCCGTCCCGACCAGGGCCTCGATGCGGCGGGCGCCGGAGCCGATCGAGCTCTCGGAGACGATGGAGACGAGCCCGACCTGCTGGGAGCTCAGCGTGTGGGTCCCCCCGCACAGCTCCTTGGACCAGTTCTCCCCGATGGAGACCACGCGGACGCGGTCGCCGTACTTCTCGCCGAACAGGGCCATGGCCCCGGAGCTCAGCGCGGCGTCGCGGTCCATGACCTGGGCCCCGACCGGGAGGTCGTCGGCGATCCGGTCGTTGACCACACCCTCGATCTGGCGCACGACGTCGGCGGAGACCCCACCGGTCGAGGCGTAGTCGAAGCGCAGCCGGCCGGGGGCGTTCTCCGACCCGGCCTGGGTCGCCCCGTCGCCGAGGTGCTCGCGCACGACCTGGTGCACGAGGTGCGTCGCGGTGTGGGCGCGGCTGACCGCGCGGCGACGGGTCTGCTCGACCACGGCGTGGGCGCTGTCGCCCACGACGACCTCGCCGGCCCCGACCCGGCCCTTGTGCACGTAGAGACCGCGCACGGGCTGCTGGACGTCGGTGACGGTGACGCTCGCCCCGCCGGTCGTGGTGATGCTGCCGTGGTCGGCGAGCTGCCCACCGCCCTCGGCGTAGAAGGGGGTCCGGTCGAGGACGACCTCGACCTCGGTGCCCGCCGCGGCGCTGGGGGCCCCGGCCCCGCCGACCAGCAGCGCGAGCACGCGGGCGGACTCCTCCCCGGCCTCGTAGCCGGTGAAGGTGACCGGCCCGGCGAGGCCGGCCAGGGTGTCGCGGTAGACGGTGAGGTCGACGCCGCCCGTCTTCTTGGTCCGGGCGTCGGCCTTGGCCCGGTCGACCTGCTCGGCCATGAGCCGGCGGAAGCCGTCCTCGTCGACCCCGACGCCCGCCTCGGCGGCCATCTCCAGGGTCAGGTCGATGGGGAAGCCGTAGGTGTCGTGCAGCTGGAAGGCGCGCTCCCCGCTGAGCCGGTCCCCGCCCGCCGCGCGGGTCTGCCCGACCGCGGACTCGAAGATCGAGGTCCCGGCGACGAGAGTGCGCCGGAACGCCTCCTCCTCGGCGTGGGCGACGGCGGAGATCCGCGCGAAGTCGGTGCGCAGCTCGGGGTAGGAGGCGCTCATGACCTCCATCGAGGCGGGCAGCAGGTGCGGCAGCGCGGGCTCCTCGACCCCGAGCAGCCGCATGGCCCGGACGGCGCGCCGGATGAGCCGGCGCAGGACGTAGCCCGCACCTTCGTTGCCGGGGGTGACACCGTCGCCGGTCAGCATGAGGGCGCTGCGGACGTGGTCGGCGACCACCCGCATCCGGACGTCGTCCTCGTGGTTCGCGCCGTAGGCCTTGCCGGACAGCTGCGCCGCCCGGTCGAGGACGGGACGGACCTCGTCGATCTCGTACATGTTGTCGACGCCCTGCAGCAGGAACGCGACGCGCTCCAGGCCCATGCCGGTGTCGATGTTCTTGGCCGGCAGCTCGCCGAGGATGGGGAAGTTCTCCTTGCCCCCGCCCGGACCGCGCTGGAACTGCATGAAGACGAGGTTCCAGATCTCGATGTAGCGGTCCTCGTCGGCGACGGGACCGCCCTCGGCGCCGTAGGCCGGGCCGCGGTCGAAGTAGATCTCGGAGCAGGGTCCGGCCGGGCCGGGCTGGCCCGTCGACCAGTAGTTGTCCTTCATGCCCCGGCGCTGGATGCGGTGCTCGGGCAGCCCGGCGATCTCGCGCCACAACCCGATCGACTCGTCGTCGCTCTCGAACACGGTGACCCACAACCGCTCCGGGTCGAAGCCGAGCCCGCCGCCGTCGCGGTCGGTGGTCAGCAGCTCCCAGGCGAACGCGATCGCCTCGCGCTTGAAGTAGTCGCCGAAGGAGAAGTTGCCGTTCATCTGGAAGAACGTGCCGTGCCGGGTGGTCTTGCCGACCTCCTCGATGTCGAGGGTCCGCAGGCACTTCTGGACGCTGGTCGCGCGCGGGTAGGGCGCGGGGGCCTGGGCGGTCAGGTACGGGATGAACGGGACCATCCCGGCCACCGTGAACATCAGGCTCGGATCGGTGGAGACCAGCGAGGCGCTCGGGACGACGGTGTGACCCTTGCCTGCGAAGAACTCCAGCCACCGGCGACGGATCTCTGCCGTCTGCATCGGACGTACCCTCCCGAGTCGATTGCGCCCACCGGCCCGTTCGCCGCAGAGCACGGGGAACCTTACCCGCCGTGCACCCGACGGATCTCGGCGGCGACGCGGGCGAACACGGCCCGGTCCAGCACGGCCCCCTCGCGGCGCACGGCCGCCGGGTCGAGGGGCAGCAGGCGGTCGACGCGGGCCTCGCTCGCCCGGCCCCGCGGGTCCCACCCGCCGGACCCGACGTCCACCCACACCCGGCCGTCGGCGCGAGGGGCGCGGGAGGGCGCCGCGGAGCCCGACGTGGGACCGACGTGGTCCTTGCTGGTCAGCATCACGCCGACCAGCTCGTCCCCGCGCCGCCCCACGACCAGCACCGGGCGGTCCTTGCCGCGTCCGTCGTCCTCCTCGTACGGCACCCAGGTCCAGACGATCTCCCCCGGGTCGGGGCGGCCGTCGTCGACGGGGGCGTAGTCGATCTCCAGAACCGCGGGGCGGTGGAACCGCGTCGGCGCGGGGGCCCGCCCCGACGGGGCCGTGGCGGGCGCGGTCGAGGGGGCGACGACGGTGCGCAGCACCCCGAGGGCGCGACTGACGAACGCGGCGAACGGCACGGTCGGCGACCCTACCGGCGGGCCGAGGGACCGGGGCGTAGCACCAGCCTGCAGGCCCCGGTCGACCCGCCGCGGCGGGCACCGCTCCGGGCGGCGTGTCGCCTCCGGCCTGCAGGCTGGTGCTACGCCTGTGGACGACCGGGACCCGCCCCGGGTGATCCGCGGCACCGTGGCCGCCGTGGACGCCGTGACCGCTCTGCGTCGGCTCGGTGGCGCCGGGCGCCGCCGGGAGCTGCGACAGGTCCGACCGGGGGCGCTGGACCGCGCGGTGCGCGAGGGCACCGTCCTGCACCCGGCCCGAGGGGTCTTCGTCCTTCCGGAGTGCGAGCCGGCGCACCGCGCGGCGGTCCTGGTCGACGGGGAGCTGACCTGCGAGGC
This sequence comes from Kineococcus gynurae, assembly GCF_042433995.1. NCBI lineage: Bacteria > Bacillati > Actinomycetota > Actinomycetes > Kineosporiales > Kineosporiaceae > Kineococcus > Kineococcus gynurae. The sequence goes on along the minus strand of NZ_JBHLUI010000008.1, from coordinate 938,388 downwards.
GGGGGCGCGCGAGCACGGTCTGGACCTGCTCCTCCCCGGCGACGGGGTGCACGTCCGCTGCGCACGGGGCAGCGAGCTCACCTGGCCCCGGGTCACCGTGCACCGACGCGGGCGCGCCGGTGACGGGTCGCGCGTGGCCCCCCTGCTCACCGTGCTGCTCGACCTCCCCGGGTGCCTGCCGCTGCCCGAGGCCGTGGCCGCCCTGGACGGGGCGCTGCGCCGCGGCCGGGTCGACCACGACGACCTGCGGGCGCGGGTCGCGCACCTGCCTCCGGGTGACCCCCGACGCCGCACCGTGGACCTGGCCGACGGCCGTGCCGACTCCGTCCTGGAGTCGGTGGTCCGCGTGGAACTCCTCGCGCGGGGTCGCACGGTCGAGCTGCAGCACGCCGAGCAGGGGGTCGGCCACGTCGACCTGCTCGTCGACGGTTGGCTCGTCGTGGAGCTGGACGGCTTCGCGTTCCACCACGACCGGTCGCAGTTCCGCGAGGACCGGCGGCGGCTGGTCGAGCTGGTCCGAGCCGGGCGCACGGTGCTGCGGTTCACCTACGAGGACGTCGCCTTCGCCCGGCCCCGGATGCTGGACGTGATCGAGGAGGTCCTGGCCTCGGGCCCCCTGCGGACCCGGTTCAGCGTCCCCGGATGATCTTGCGCAACCGGGCCAGGCGGTCGCGGACCTGGGCCTCGAAACCCCGGTCGGTGGGCACGTAGTAGTCGCGCCCGACGAGCTCGTCGGGCGGGTACTGCTGCCGGGCCACCCCGGCCGGTTCGTCGTGGCTGTACGTGTAGCCCGTCCCGTGGCCGAGCTTGGCCGCCCCCGCGTAGTGGGAGTCGCGCAGGTGCGCCGGGACGGGTCCGCCCAGCCCCGCCCGCACGTCGGCGATGGCGGCGTTGATGCCGTTGTAGGCGGCGTTGGACTTGGGCGCGGTCGCGTTGTGCACGACGGCCTGGGCCAGGATGATCCGCGCCTCGGGCATCCCGATCTGGGCGACGGCGTGCAGCGCGGCGACCGCGGTCTGCAGCGCGGACGGGTCGGCCATCCCGACGTCCTCGCTGGCCGCGATGACGATGCGGCGGGCGATGAAGCGGGGGTCCTCGCCCGCCTCGATCATCCGGGCCAGGTAGTGCAGGGCGGCGTCCACGTCGGACCCGCGCATCGACTTGATCAGCGCGCTGGCGACGTCGTAGTGCTGGTCGCCGGCCCGGTCGTAGCGGACCGCGGCCACGTCGAGCGCCCGCTCCGCCTCGACGAGGGTGATCTCGCCGTCGCCGTCGAGCGCCGCCCCCGCCGCGGCCTCCAGGGCGGTCAGGGCCCGGCGGGCGTCCCCGTCGGCCAGCCGGACGAGGTGCTCCAGGGCGTCGTCGGCGATCCGCACCTCGCCGTCCAGGCCGCGGGGGTCGGTGATCGCGGCGCGCAGCAGCCCGCGGACGTCGTCGGCGTCCAGCGGGCGCAGGGTCAGCAGCAGCGAGCGCGACAGCAACGGCGTGACCACCGAGAAGTTCGGGTTCTCGGTGGTCGCGGCGACCAGCACGACCCAGCGGTTCTCCACGCCCGGCAGCAGCGCGTCCTGCTGGGCCTTGGTGAAGCGATGGATCTCGTCGAGGAAGAGGACGGTCTGGCGGCGGTAGAGCTCGCGTCCGGTGCGGGCCTCGTCCATGACCGCGCGCACGTCCTTGACGCCCGCGGTGACCGCGGAGAGCTCGGCGAACCGACGTCCCCCCGACCGGGCCAGGACGTGGGCCAGGGTGGTCTTGCCGGTCCCGGGCGGGCCCCAGAGGATCACCGAGGCCGGCCCGGCCCGGCCCAGGTCACCCTCGGCGGCCAGCCGCCGCAGCGGGGACCCCACCCCGAGCAGGTGCTGCTGCCCGAGCACCTCGTCGATGCTGCGCGGGCGCATCCGCACCGCCAGCGGGGCCCCGGCCAGGACCCGCGGCACGTCACCGGTGCCGGGACTCCCCGGGGTCCCCGCGGCGGCGGCTGCGGGGTCCGGGGCGGAGAACAGGTCGGCCACGCCGCCACCGTAGGGCGTGGCCCGGACACGCCCGCTCGCGACGTCCGCGTCCGGCCGGGTGAAGATCGGCGAACCACCCTCCTGGCGGCGTCTCACGTGGCACGCTGGGAAGGCCATCGCGATTCACAGGGTTTCCCCAGCTGCTGCCGGGAAAGACCGCAGAGAAGGGCCTGACGCTGACACCATGACCGCGCCGACCACCGCCCGCCGGGGTGAACTGACCCGCCCCGACGGCACCGCCCTCCGCGTCCTCGTCGTGGACGACGAGTCCACGCTCTCCGAGCTGCTCTCCATGACCCTGCGCTACGAGGGGTGGGAGGTGCAGACCGCGGGCAACGGCCTCGACGCGGTCCGCGCGGCCCGCGGCTTCCGACCCGACGCGGTCATCCTGGACATCATGCTGCCCGACATCGACGGGCTGGAGGTGCTGCGGCGGCTGCGCGCCGACGCCACCGACGTCCCCGTCCTCTTCCTCACCGCCAAGGACGCCGTGGAGGACCGGGTCGCCGGTCTGACCGCGGGCGGCGACGACTACGTCACCAAACCCTTCAGCCTGGAGGAGGTGGTGGCCCGGCTGCGCAGCCTGGTGCGGCGCTCGGGGCTCGCGGCCGCCAAGCAGGAACCGGTGCTGGCCGTCGGCGACCTCGTCCTCGACGAGGACAGCCACGAGGTGATGCGCGGCGGGACCGAGATCCGGCTCACCGCGACCGAGTTCGAACTGCTGCGCTACCTCATGCGCAACCCGCGGCGGGTGCTGTCCAAGGCGCAGATCCTGGACCGGGTCTGGAACTACGACTTCGGTGGCCAGGCGAACATCGTCGAGCTCTACATCTCCTACCTGCGCCGCAAGATCGACGCGGGTCGCCCGCCGATGATCCACACGGTCCGCGGCGCGGGCTACGTCCTCAAGCCGGCCGACCCGGTCGCCAACTGAGCCCGGTCCGGGTCGACCCCGCGTCGACCCGGACCCGCGCCCGACCTCGTCCCCGGACCACCGTGGCCCTCCGCCTCCCGCGACCCCAGACGTTGCGCTCGCGCCTGCTCGCGACCCTCGTCGTGCTGCTCGCCGGGGTGGGGCTGGCCATCGGCCTGGTGACCACGGTCGCGTTGCGGCACAGCCTCCTCGACCGGGTCGACGAGCAACTGGTCGCCACCGCGACGCGGGCCGGCAACGCGCCGCAGGACGAGGGCGAGGAACCCGGTGGAGGCCGGCGGTTCGAGAGCTTCCAGCAGCAGCGCTGCGGTGACGGGAGCCTGCGGATCCCGCCCGAGCTCGCCGTGCGGGCCCAGGGGGCCGGGACGTTGGCGGCCCGCTGGAACGCCGGGTCGGTGGACTCCTCCGGGGTGCTGGACGACAGCGGGTGCTTCACCGAGCTCAGCTCTACCCAGCTCGCCGTCATCTCCGCGGTGGCCGACCGGGCCGCCGACCAGACCACCGCGCAGAGCGGGGAGCGGTCGGGTTCGGGGTCCGGCGGATCGGGGGCCCCGGGCTCGTCGCGAGCGCACCCGCAGACGGTGCAGCTGCCCGGGCTCGGTACCTACCGGGTCCTGACGTCCACGGAGTCCGACGGCGACGTCATCGTCACCGGTCTCCCGCTCGGCGACGCCCAGCGCGTCGTGTGGATCACCGTCGCGGTCGAGGCCGCGACCATCCTCGTCGGCGTCGCGGTGGCCGCCCTCGTCGGCGGCGCCTTCATCCGCCGCGACCTGCGCCCGCTGCGTCGGGTCGCTGCCACGGCCACCAGCGTCTCCGGCCTGCAGCTGGACAAGGGCGAGGTCGACCTCGCCCACCGCGTGCCGGACTCCGACACCGACCCGGGGACCGAGGTCGGTCAGGTGGGCCTGGCCCTCAACCGGATGCTCGACCACGTCGGCTCGGCGCTGGAGGCGCGACAGGGGTCCGAGCAGCGGGTCCGGCAGTTCGTCGCCGACGCCAGCCACGAGCTGCGCACGCCGCTGGCCGCGATCCGCGGCTACGCCGAACTGACCCGCCGCAAGAGCACCGGCCCCGACGACGTCCCCCTGCCTCCCGACATCAACCACGCCATGGCCCGGGTCGAGTCCGAGGCCGTCCGGATGACCGGGCTGGTGGAGGACCTTCTCCTGCTGGCCCGGCTCGACTCCGGCCGCCCGTTGGAGCACGAGACCGTCGACGCCACCATGCTCGTCCTCGACGCGGTGAGCGACGCCCGGGTGGCCGGTCCGGAGCACCACTGGCGCCTCGACCTCCCCGAGGACGCCGTCGAGGTCGTCGGCGACCCGCACCGGCTGCACCAGGTGCTGGCCAACCTGCTGGCCAACGCGCGCGTGCACACCCCGCCCGGGACGACGGTCACCACCCGGCTTCGACCGGCCGACACCGAGGGCCGGATCCGGCTCGAGGTCGCCGACGACGGCCCCGGGATCCCCGCCGACCTGGGCGCGCGGGTGTTCGAGCGCTTCGCCCGCGGGGACTCCTCGCGCTCGCGGGTGGCCGGGAGCACGGGGCTCGGGCTCGCGATCGTGCAGGCCGTCGTCGGTTCCCACCACGGCACGGTCGACGTGGCGAGCGTCCCGGGGTCGACGGTCTTCACGGTCCGGCTGCCGGCCGCCTGACCGGGAACGCCTCTCCGCCGGCAGGTCCGGGCGCCGGGTGCGGACGCCGGGTGCGGACGGTGGAGCGGTGGCCGGGAGCGCGATGCTCAGCCTCGTCACAGCCCCGTCCCACGCCCGCGCGAGGTGGGACGCCGAGCCTTCGAGGCATGAACCCGACCACGACGCCGCTCCCGGGTCGTTCCACCCCCCGCCCCCGGACGGCACCGACGGCCGAGGCCGTCGGCGAGTTCCGGTCCGCCCCCGTGCTGGACGTCGTCGTCCCGGTCTTCGACGAGGAGGTCGACCTCGAACCGTGCGTGCGCCGGCTGCACGCGCACCTGCGGGCGTTGCCGTTCTCCAGCCGCATCACCATCGCCGACAACGCCAGCACCGACGCGACCCCGACCGTGGCCGCCGCGTTGGCGGCCGAACTGCCCGACGTGCGCTGGATCCGGTTGGAGCAGAAGGGCCGCGGACGGGCCCTGAACCACGTGTGGTCGACCTCCGACGCCGAGGTCCTCGCGTACACCGACGTCGACCTCTCCACCGACCTGTCCGCCCTGCTGCCGCTGGTGGCGGGGCTGCTCTCCGGGCACTCCGACGTGGCCATCGGCTCGCGCCTGGCCCGGGGGGCGCACGTGGTGCGCGGACCCAAGCGGGAGTTCATCTCCCGCAGCTACAACCTGCTGCTCCACCAGACCCTCCGGGTGCGGTTCACCGACGCCCAGTGCGGGTTCAAGGCCGTCCGGGCCGAGGTCGCCCGGCAGCTCCTGCCGCTCGTCGAGGACACCGGATGGTTCTTCGACACCGAACTCCTCGTCCTGGCCGAACGCTCCGGGCTGCGGATCCAGGAGATCCCCGTCGACTGGGTCGACGACCCGGACAGCCGGGTCGACATCGTCGCGACGGCTCTCGCCGACCTGCGCGGGATCCGCCGGCTCACGGGTGCCATCGCCTCGGGACGGTTGCCCCTGGCCGAGATCCGGGCCTCCCTCGGACGCGGTCCGCAACCGGCGGCGGTGGCCGGGGTCCCCACGTCGCTGACCGGCCAGCTCGGTCGCTTCGTCGGGGTGGGGGTGCTCTCCACGATCGCCTACGCCGTGCTGTACCTGCTCCTGCACCACGTCGCGGGGGCGCAGGTCGCGAACTTCCTGGCGCTGCTGATCACCGCGGTCGCGAACACCGCGCTGAACCGTCGGCTGACGTTCGGGGTCCGGGGACGCCGCGGCGCCACCCGGCACCAGGCGCAGGGCCTGCTGGTGTTCCTGCTCGGGTGGGCGCTGACGTCCGGGTCGCTGCTGGCCCTGCACGCCCTCGACCCGGACGTGGCCCGCGGCCCGGAACTCGCCGTGCTCACGGCGGCCAACCTGGCCGCGACCGTCCTGCGGTTCCTGCTGCTGCGCAGCTGGGTGTTCCGCGACCGTCGGCACCACCGTCCCGGGGCGACCCGGTGAGCGCGACGCACTCCGCCGTCACCCGCCCCCCCGGCCGCCCGCGGCCCGGCGACCAGGACCCCGGAAGCGCCGAGACGGGTCGCCGGGTCTTCGGGGGGTTCCGGGGGTTCCGAAGGTTCCGGGTCTTCCGGGGGACCGACGACCCGGCCTGGTACCGACCCGCCGTCCTCGCCCTCCTCGCCGGGACCGCCGCCCTCTACCTCGTCGGGTTGTCGGCCTCGGGCTGGGCGAACGCGTTCTACTCCGCGGCGGCGCAGGCCGGGTCGGTGTCCTGGGAGGCGTTCTTCTTCGGCTCCTCCGACGCCGCGAACTCCATCACGGTCGACAAACCCCCGCTGGCGCTGTGGCTGATGGCTCTCTCGGTGCGGGCGTTCGGGTTGTCCTCGTTCTCGATCCTGCTGCCCCAGGCGCTCCTGGGCGTCACCGGGGTCGGCATCCTCACCGCGAGCGTCCGGCGCAGCGCCGGGCCGGTGGCCGGGCTGCTCGCCGGTGTCGTCCTGGCGAGCACCCCCGTCGCGACGCTCATGTTCCGGTTCAACAACCCCGACGCCCTCCTCGTCACCCTCATGGTCGGGGCGGCGGCCGCCGTGCTGCGGTCCCTCCGCACGGGTCGGGCCCGCTGGTTCGTGCTGGCCGGGGTCCTGCTCGGCCTGGGTTTCCTGACCAAGCAGCTCCAGGTGTTCCTCGTCGTCCCGGGTCTCGCCCTGACCTACCTGTGGGCGGCCCCGCACCCGCTGGGTCGGCGGTTGCGTCACGTCGTCCTCGGTGGGTCGGCGATGGTCGCCGCCGCGGGCTGGTGGATCGCGCTCGTCGAACTCGTCCCCGCCGCGAACCGCCCGTGGATCGGGGGTTCGCAGGACAACTCCATCCTGGAACTCACCTTGGGCTACAACGGGTTCGGCCGGTTGACCGGGGACGAGACGGGCAGCGTGGGCGCAGGTTCGAACTGGGGCGAGACCGGTCTGCTCCGGATGTTCGGCGGCGAGTTCGGCGCCCAGGCCTCGTGGCTGCTGCCCGCGGCCCTGGTCCTGCTCGTGGTCGGTCTCCGGCTGCGCGGTCGTGCCCCGCGCACCGACGGTCGGCGGGCCGCCTACCTCGTCTGGGGCGGGTGGACGCTGGTCACCGGGCTCACGTTCTCGCTGATGTCGGGGATCATCCACCCCTACTACGCCGTGGCCCTGGCCCCGGGGATCGCCGCCCTGGTCGGCACGGGTGCGAGCGACCTCTACCGCTCCGGGCGACGGTGGTCGCTGCCGGTCCTGGCCGGGGTGGTCCTGGGCAGCACCGTGTGGGCGTTCCTGCTCATGGGGCGCAGCGCCGACTTCCTGCCCTGGCTGCGCGGCCTGGTGCTGACCGTCGGTCTGCTCGCCACCGGGTCGCTGCTGGCCGGGATGCTCCGGTCCCCGGTCCTGGGCCTCACCGGGCGGGCCCTGCGACGCACGGGCGCGACCCTCGGCCTGGTGGCCGCCCTGACGGGACCCGTCGCCTGGTCGGTGCAGACGGCGGCGACCCCGCACTCCGGGGCCATCGTCTCGGCCGGTCCGGCGTCGTCGGGATCGGGGTTCGGGGGCCCGGGCGGCGGGACCCGCGGTGGCGCCGGCGGGGCCCCGGGCGGGACGGCCCGGGCTGCGACCGGCGGGATGTTCACCGGCGGGACGGGCGCCATGACGCCTGGTGGGATGCCCGGTGGGATGTCTGGTGGGATGCGCGGCGGGATGGGTGGTCTGCTCGACACCGTGACCCCGAGCGCGGCCGTGGTGGAGACGCTCGGCGCGGACGCCGATTCCTACGACTGGGTCGCCGCGACCATCGGGTCGAACAACGCCGCCGGCTACCAGCTGGCCATGGAGCGACCCGTCATGGCCGTCGGGGGGTTCAACGGCACCGACCCCTCCCCCACGCTCGCCCGGTTCCAGCAGCTCGTGGCCGAGGGCCGGGTCCACTACTGGATCGCGGCCACGACCATGGCCTCGACCGACACCGGCGGTTCCGACGCCTCGGTGCAGATCCAGGAGTGGGTCGAGCAGACGTTCCCGGCCAGCACCGTCGACGGGACCACGGTCTACGACCTGTCCTCGGGGTGAGCCGTGGGTGGGCGGAGCGGTCGCCGGACCGGCACAGGGGGACCCTGCGCTCGTTCATCGGGAGCAGCGTCCCCCTGTGCCGTCGGGGTGGTACGGGCCCGTCGTCACCGTCCGTCGTCACCGTCCGGCGGCGCGGTCCCCGGACGCCGGCCGGGGGCCGAGGACGGCCCGGGCGGTGAGGACGATCGCCAGCCCGAGCAACCACCCGGCGAGCACGTCGCTGGGCCAGTGCGCCCCGAGCCACACCCGGTCCACGCCGACGAGACCGAGCAGCGCGACCGTGCCCGTCCCCCGGAGGAGGGCGGAGCGGCGGGTGCGCGGGGGGTGCAGGACGAGCAGCAGCAGACCGAGCACCGTCGCCGAGGCGAGGGCGTGCCCGGAGGGGAACGCCCCGCCCCCGGCGGTCGTCAGACCGGCCTCGACCGCGGGCCGGACGCGGTCGACGATCGCCTTGAGCACGGGCGAGGTCACCGCTCCCACCACCCCGGCCACCAGGACGACGAGCGCGGGCCGACGCCACCCCCGCGACCAGGCGAGCACGACCGCCCCGAGACCCACGGCGTAGAGGACCACCGGTTCGGTGGCCCGCTCGACCACCTGGGCCACGGCGGTCAGCCGGGGTGCCCCCAGCGCCGCACCGACCGCCTCCCCGACGAGGGGCACCTCGACCGGGGCCAGAACCCCGGACCGGACCAGCAGGTGCAGGCCGAGCACCGCGGCGACGGCGAGGACCGCACCGATCGCCCCGGCCCGCCCGGCCGGGCGGGGTCGCCGCCTCAGGCCGGGGCCCCCGGCGCCTTCGGCTTCGCGTCGACGCCGGTCTCCCGGCGCTGCTGCACGGTGATGGGCGCGGGCGCCGCGGTGAGCGGGTCGTACCCGCCGCCGGACTTCGGGAACGCGATGACGTCGCGGATCGAGTCCGACCGGGTCAGCAGCGCGACGATCCGGTCCCAGCCGAAGGCGATCCCGCCGTGCGGCGGGGCCCCGAAGGAGAACGCGTCGAGCAGGAACCCGAACTTCTCGGTCGCGGCCTCGCCGTCGATCCCCATGACCGCGAACACCCGCTCCTGCACGTCACGGCGGTGGATACGGATCGACCCGCCGCCGATCTCGTTGCCGTTGCAGACGATGTCGTAGGCGTTGGACAGCGCCGACTCGGGGTCGGTGTCGAAGGTGGCCTCGTGCTCGGGCTTGGGCGCGGTGAACGCGTGGTGGACGGCGTTCCACGCACCCGTGCCGACGGCGACGTCGTCGTCCTCGGCCGCGGACTTGAACATGGGGGCGTCGACCACCCAGGTGAACGCCCAGGCGTTCTCGTCGATCAGTCCGCAACGGCGGCCGATCTCGTTGCGGGCGGCACCGAGCAGGGCCCGCGAGGAGTTCCGGGCCCCGGCGCCGAAGAAGATGCAGTCGCCCGGGGCCGCCCCGACGTGGGCGGCGAGCCCCGCCTTCTCGGTCTCGGAGAGGTTCTTGGCGACCGGGCCACCGAGTTCCCCGTCGGCCCCGACGAGCACGTAGGCCAACCCCTTGGCCCCGCGCTGCTTGGCCCACTCCTGCCAGGCGTCGAGCTGCTTGCGGGGCTGCGAGGCACCGCCGGGCATGACCACGGCCCCGACGTAGGGCGCCTGGAAGACCCGGAAGGTGGTGTCGGAGAAGAACTCGGTGCAGTCGGTGAGTTCCACGCCGAAGCGCAGGTCGGGCTTGTCGCTGCCGTAGCGGGCCATCGCGTCGGCGTAGGTCATCCGCGGGATCGGAGTGCTGATGTCGTGCCCGATGAGTTTCCACAGCGCGACGAGGATCTCCTCCGCGAGCGCCAGGACGTCGTCCTGCTCGACAAAACTCATCTCGACGTCGAGCTGGGTGAACTCCGGCTGCCGGTCGGCGCGGAAGTCCTCGTCGCGGTAGCAGCGGGCGATCTGGTAGTACCGCTCCGTCCCGGCGACCATGAGCAGCTGCTTGAACAGCTGCGGGCTCTGCGGCAGGGCGTACCAGGAGCCGGGGGCGAGGCGGGCGGGCACCAGGAAGTCGCGCGCCCCCTCAGGGGTGGAGCGCGTCAGGGTCGGGGTCTCGACCTCGACGAAGTCGTGGGCGTCCAGGACCGAGCGCGCGGCGCGGTTCACCGCCGAACGCAGGCGCAGGGCCGCGGCCGGACCGCTGCGGCGCAGGTCGAGGTAGCGGTAGCGCAGCCGCACCTCCTCGCCCACCTCGACGTGGTCGTCGATCTGGAACGGCAGCGGGGCGGCCGCGGACAGCACGGTCAGCTCGGAGGTGTCGACCTCGATCGCCCCCGTGGGCAGGTTCGGGTTCTCGTTGCCCTCGGGGCGCTGCCGGACCACGCCGACGACCCGCACGCAGTACTCGTTGCGCAGGTCGTGCGCGCCGCCGGAGTCGAGCACCTCGTCGCGGGCGACGACCTGCACGACCCCGGAGGCGTCGCGCAGGTCCAGGAAGGCCACTCCCCCGTGGTCTCGCCGCCGCGCCACCCAACCGGTGAGCGTGACGGTCTGGCCGGCGTGGTCGGCACGCAAGGTGCCGGCCTCGTGGGTGCGGAGCACGAGAGGTCCTTTCCTGGGGTCCTGATGTCCGGGTGGACGGCGCGGGAGCGCCCCCCGATCCTACGGACCGTTCAGAACAGGGCGTCCTGCGCCGCGGCGGCGGACGTCCGCGGCGCCGGACCGGACCCCACCGAGGGCAGGCTGCCGGCCGGGAAGGCCCCCTCGTCGTAACCGGGCAGACCGCGGAGCTCACCGGCGGCGGCCGCGGCGAAACCGTGGCGACGCAGCAGGGGCGCGACCCGGTCGGCCAACCAGCGCCGGTAGGCGCTCGGCACGTACGCCCCGCCCGCGTAGAGGTCCTGGAAGGACCGCACCCGCTCGGGGTGCTCCCGGCGCAGCCAGGCGAAGAACCACTCCCGGGCGCCGGGACGCAGGTGCAGGGGCAGCACCGTCACGCCGGTCGCACCGGCGTCGGCCACCCGGGCGAGCGCGGCGTCCAGGTGGGCGACGGAGTCGGTCAGCCCCGGCAGCACCGGGGCGAGCATGACCCCGCACGGCAGGCCGGCGGCGCGTACGGCCGCGACGAGCGCGAGCCGGGCGGCGACCGACGGCGTCCCCGGTTCCAGCCGTTGCTGCAACCCCTCGTCGTAGATCGCGAGGGAGACGCCGAGTCCGAGCGGCACCCGCTCGGCGGCCGCGCGCAACCGGTCCAGGTCCCGGCGCAGCAGCGTGCCCTTGGTCAGGATGCTGAAGGGGGTCCGGGCCTCGGCCAGGGCGTCGATGATCCCGGGCATGAGCCGGTAGCGACCCTCCGCCCGCTGGTAGGGGTCGGTGTTCGTGCCCAGCGCGACGTGTTCGCCCCGCCAGGAGGGCCGCGCGAGATCGGCCCGCAGCGCCTCGGCCGCGTTGACCTTCACGACCACCTCGCGGTCGAAGCCGGTTCCGGTGTCGAGCTCGAGCCAGGAGTGGGTGCTGCGCGCGTAGCAGTAAACGCACGCGTGGGAGCAGCCCCGGTACGGGTTGACCGTCCAGCGGAAGGGCATCGCGGAGTTCTCGGGCACCCGGTTCAGCACGGTCCGGGACACGACCTCGTGGAACCCGACCCCCGCGAACTCCGGCGTCCGCACGGTGCGCACGAAGCCGCGCAACCGGCTCATCCCCGGCAGGGCCTGGCCCGCGCTCACGTCCAGCTGCCGGTCCGCCCACCTCATCCCAAGATTCGAACACGTATACGACAGCCGCGTCAAGACGGGCGACCGCCCCGGTCGAGCGGTAGAAAGACTTCATGATCAACGAGCCCGGCCAGGTCCACGTCGAGATCGAGGTCAAGTACGACCTCGCCCCGGGAGCCGAGCTCCCGACGTTGGCGGACCTGCTCGCGGACCTGCCCGAGGCCGGGTCCCGCGGCTACCGCGAGGGTGACCTCGGCGTGCACGACCTCGAGGCCACCTACTTCGACACCGAGGACCTGCGACTCGCCGGTGCCCGCACCACGCTGCGGCGTCGCACGGGTGGCGACGACGCCGGCTGGCACCTGAAGACCCCCGGCGACGAGGGCGCCCGCATCGAGCGCCGGGTCCCGCTGGGGCGGGCCGTGAAGACCGTGCCCGTCGCCCTGCGCCGCGAGGTCGAGGGTCTGGACGAGAATGCGCGACTGGTGCCCGTCGCCCGGATCAGCACCCGCCGTCGGGTGCACACGCTGCTGGACGCGGCCGGCACCCGCCTGCTCGAGCTCTGCGACGACACCGTCCGGGCCGAGCGGCTGCTGCCCGCCGGGAGCGGGGGGAGGACGGAGTCCGCGGCCGAGACCGCCGCGGTCGGTGCGGTGGGCGGGGCCGCGGTCGGAGCCGCCGGGGCGTCCCTGCCCGGCGCCGTGGTCGGGGCCACCCTGGGCGCGGCGGCCGGCGCCACCGTGGGCGCCGTGCGCGGTGACGACGACGGTTCCGACACCTGGCGCGAGGTCGAGCTGGAGCTCCTCGACGGTGACCGGGACCTCTTCGACGCGGTCGACGCGCGCCTCCGGGCCGCCGGTCTCACCGTGGCCGGGACCTCCTCCAAGCTGCAGCGCGTCCTCTCCGGTGCCTCACCCGCCCCCGCCGCCCCCACCGAGGCGGAGGCCGGGTCGAGCGCGACGACCCCCGCCCCGGCCATGATCTCGACCGAGGACGCCCCCGTCGACGTCGACGACCGGGGGGACGGTCCCTCCCGCGGCCCGGCCGCCGACCGCACCCTGTCCCCGGCCGCTCCCCCGCGCAAGAAGCTGGGCGCCCGCTCCCCGGCCGGTGACGTGCTCGTGGTGCACCTGGCCGAGCAGGTGCAGCAGATCCTGGACCAGGACCCCGGGGTGCGGGCCGATGCGGACGACAGCGTCCACAAGATGCGGGTCGCCACGCGGCGGCTGCGCAGCGCCCTGCGCACGTTCGGTCCCCTGCTGGAGGGGTCGACGAAGCCGCTGCGCGAGGAGCTGAAGTGGCTGGCCGCCGAGCTCGGTGAGGCCCGCGACGCCGAGGTGTTGCGCAACCGTCTCGTCGTCTCGGTCGCCGCGCTGGACGAGGCCTCGGACGGCACCCCGGACGCCACCCCAGACGAGCGCGCCGAGAGCCCGGAGGCCGCCGACGGGGTGCCGCAGCGGGTGCACCGCCAGCTCGAGGGCCGCTACCGGGTGGCCCACGACCGGGTGCTGGAGGTGCTCGACTCCGAGCGCTACCAGTCGTTGCTGGACCGCCTGCAGGAGCTGGTGGAGCGACCCGACCTGTCGTCGAAGGGCCGTCGTCGCGCCGAGAAGGTGCTCCCGCGCCGGGTCCGGAAGGCGTACACCGCGCTCGCCGAGCTGGTGGCCGCCGCCGAGGCGACCGGGCCCGGCCACGACCGCGACGAACTGCTGCACGAGGCCCGCAAGCAGGCCAAGCAGGTCCGCTACGCCGCCGAGGCGGTCACCGCCGTGTTCGGCAAGGACGCGAAGACGTTCGCCAAGGCCGTCACCGCGGTGCAGGAGGTGCTGGGCGAGCACCAGGACTCCGTCGTCACCCGGGAGCAGCTGCGGGAGCTCGCGGCGGGCGCCCCGCCCGAGGTCGCCTTCGCCTACGGCCGCCTGCACGCCCACGAGGAGCTCCACGCCGCGGCGGCCGAGTCGGACTTCGAGGAGTCCTGGGACGCCCTGCAGGCCAAGCGCTTGCACCGCTGGTTGCGCTGAGGGTCCCGGTCGGGACGGCCGCCCCGGCCGGTGGCCGGCTCCGGGTGCGTTCATCACGCCGCGGGTCGAGGGTGGGGAGCACCGCGGCGCACTTCTCGAGATCACGGGCTCTCGCCGCACGTCCTCCCGCGATCAGGAGTCACCCATGGCCGGACGCCAGACCGTCATCCACAGCATGCACGACCTCGGACTCGCCGCCTGGTTCGGTGGTTCGCTGTTCGGGGCCGTCGGCCTCAACGGCGCCGCCGCAGCCGTGCGCGACGCCGCCGACCGTCCCCGCGTCGCCTCCATCGGCTGGGCCAAGTGGGCACCGGTGAACGGGGCCGCCATCGTCGTGCACGGCATCGGCGCCCTCTCCCTGCTGACGAAGAACTCCGGGCGGGTCGTCGCGCAGTCGGGCGCGGGCTCGAACACCGCCCTCAAGTCGGTGCTGACCGTCGCCGCCGTCGGCGCGACCGTGTGGTCCGGCCTGAACGGGGCCAAGCTCGCCAAGCACAGCCCGACGCCCGCGGCGGGGGCGACCGACCCGACGCCGGCGACCGATCCCGAGGCGGCGCAGGCCCAGAAGCAGCTCAAGCTGCTGCAGTGGAGCATCCCGGTGCTCACCGGCGCCCTGCTGCTCCTCTCGGTCGAGCAGGCCGAGCAGCAGAAGCCCAGCCAGCTCGTGAAGGGGCTGCTCCCGGGCGGCCGCGCCTGAGACCGTTCCCAAGAACCCGACCTGCCCGCCCCGGGCCGGTCGGGTTCTTCACGTGTGCGGTCTGCGTGGCGGGGACCCCGTGACGATCATGCGTGCTGGACTCGGGACGTGAGCCGCACGCACGCCACCGAACCCGTCGACCTCGTGCTCCCGAGCCGTCTGCGCCGGGGACTGACCGTCGGGGTCCTCCTCGTGATCGCCGCCGCGATACTCGGTATCGTCAGCACCTGGCCGGGAACGGTCCCCGTCGGGTCGCCCGCCCAGGCGCAGGGTGACCTCGTTCACGGGGTGGTCGTGAGCGCGCACGACCGCTCCTGCCCCGGGCAGTTCGCCGAGGATCGTCTGCCGGACGGGACGATGCCGACCACGGTGGAGTGCCCCGAGGCCGTCGTCCAGACCGACGACGGAACCCGGCAGACCGTGATCGTGCCCCCCGCAACGTTCCACGGCGGGCTCGGGGCGGGGGACCGCGTCGTCCTCACGCACTACCCGGCCGACGTCGCGGGCCAGGACACCTGGGTGTTCTCCGACGTCGACCGACGCCTGCCGCTGGCGGTCACGGTCGGCGTGTTCGTGCTGCTCACGGTGCTCGTGGCCCGGCGCCGCGGGGTGGTCGCGCTGCTCGGCCTGGGTCTCGGCGCGGTGGCGATCGGCGGGTACGTCCTCCCCGCCCTGCTGACCCGGCAGGACGCCGTCGTGGTCGGCCTGTCGGCGACGACCGCCGTGATGGCCGTCGTCGCCTACCTCACGCACGGGTTCTCGACCCGGACCACGGTGGCCTTCCTCGGGACCGTCGCCGGGTTGCTGCTCACCGCGGCCGCGGCGGTCCTCGCCGTCGGGGCCGCCCGGTTGACCGGGCTGGACGACGAGACGGCCGCCGGCGTCACGGCCCTGACCGGAGCCGTCGACCTGAGGGGGGTGGTCCTGGCCGGGGCCCTCGTCGCGGCCCTGGGGCTGCTGAACGACGTGACGATCACCCAGGCCGCCGCCGTCTGGGAACTCCGGGCGGCCGACCCGGGGGCGGGGTTCGCGAGGTTGTTCGGGGCCGGGATGCGCATCGGCCGCGACCACCTGGCCTCCACCGTCTACACCGTCGCGTTCGCCTACGCCGGAGCGGCGCTGCCCACCCTGATGTTCCTGCGCCTCTACCCGCAGCCGTTCGGAGGGGTGATCGGGTCGACGGCCGTCGCCGAGGAGATCGTGCGCACGGCCGTCGGCGGCGCGGTGCTGGCCCTCACCGTCCCCCTGACGACCGCTCTCGCCGCCGCCCTCGTGCTCCGCTCCCGGCCGCACCCGGACGCGCCCCTGGCGGTGGCGGACTGACCGCTGCGACACTCCCGGCGTGGCCCGCCGCACCTCCCGTCCCGTCCTGCCCCGACCCGATCTCGACGTCCTGGAACCCTCGTCGCTGCGGCCGGTTCCCGGAGACCTGGTCGACGGCCTCGACCTGCACGACCTCGACCTGGGCGGGTCCGACCTCCGCGGCACTCGATTCCTGAACTGCCGGGTCCGGGAGGTGTCCGCCGACGGGATCGACCTGCGCCGCAGCCGGTTCACCGACTGCGCGCTGGCGGAGTGGCGGGGCAGCGAGATGAATCTCGCCGAGGCGACCTGGCGCGAGGTGGAGTTCTCCGGGCTGCGCGTCGGGGCGTTCGCCGGCAGCGGCCTGGTCCTGGAACGCGTCCTGCTGGAGGACGCGCGGGTGGACTACCTGGACCTGCGAGGCAGCACCGTCACCGATCTCACCCTGCGGGGCTGCGACCTGCGCGACGTCGACGCCACCGGGTGCACCTGGACCCGGGTGCGGTTCGAGGACTGCCGTCTGGGCGGCCTGGACACCACCGGGGCGACGTGGCGCTCCGTCGACCTGCGTGGTGCCGAGTTCGCGGCGGGCGCGCAGATCGCCGGGGTGGCCGGGTTGCGCGGCGCCGTGGTCGACGACGCCCAGCTCCTGCTCCTCGCGCCGCTGCTCGCGGCCGAGCTCGGCCTGCGCGTCGAACCCTGAACCCGTCCCGAGGGCCGATCCTCGGCATCTCGATCCCGAGGCCGGGGGCGCTCAGTCCGTCGCGGCGCGCACCACCCGGGGCCGGAGGTCCTCGGCGGGCGGGTCCCACCGGTGGGCGTCGGCGTCCACCTGCTCCCCCGACCGGATGTCGCGGACCTGGTCCCCACCGTCCTCGGCCGCGCCGGCGAACCACACGAACGGGATGCCCCGTCGTTCCGCCGCCCGGATCTGCTTGCCGAACCTGGCCGCGTCCGGGGAGATCTCGGCGGCGATCCCACGGCGGCGCAGCGCTTCCGCGGTGCGCCGCGCCGCAGGACGGGACTCCTCGTCGACGAGCGCGACCCACACGCAGGTCGGGGTGCTGCGCGAGGCGGCGAGCACCCCGCGGGTGAGCAGCGGCACCAGGGCCCTCGTCACCCCGAAGGAGATCCCTACCCCCGGGTAGGTGGTGCGTCCGTCGGAGGCCAGTGCGTCGTAGCGACCGCCGGAGCAGATCGACCCCAGCGACTCGAACCCCACCATGCGCGTCTCGTAGACGGTGCCCGTGTAGTAGTCGAGGCCGCGGGCGATCGAGAGGTCGGCGACGATCTCCACCCGTTCCGGCGCGATCCCCGCGGTGGCCTCGAGCACGGCGACCAGGGCCTGGAGTCCCTCCTCCAGCAACGGGTCGGAGACGCCCAGGGCGCGCACGCGGTCCGCGACACGGGCGTCGGTCCCCGTGATCGCGGCCAGCGCCAGGCAGGCCTCGGCCTGTTCCTCGCCCAACCCGGCGGTGGCGACGAGGTCGGCCCGGACCGCCTCGGCCCCGATCTTGTCGAGCTTGTCCACCGAACGCATGACGGCGGCCGGGTCGGCCGCGCCGAGGCCCCGGTAGAAACCCTCGATGAGCTTGCGGTTGTTCACCTGCATCCGCAGCGGCGGCAGGGGCAGCGAGGTCAGCGCCTCGGCCATGACCAGCGCCATCTCGGCCTCGTGATGCCCGGGCAGGGTGTCGCGCCCCACGATGTCGATGTCGGCCTGGCAGAACTCCCGGTACCGACCCTCCTGCGGGCGCTCCCCGCGCCACACCTTCTGGATCTGGTAGCGCTTGAACGGGAACACCAGGGTCCCGGAGTTCTCCACCACGTAGCGGGCGAAGGGCACGGTCAGGTCGAAGTGCAGGGCGAGACCGTCCTCGGCCGCACCGTCCGCCGCCTCGCCGGGTTCCTCGTGGACCCGCCGGACGACGTAGACCTCCTTGTCGATCTCCCCCTTGCGCAGCAGTTGCGAGAGGGGTTCGACCGCCCGGGTCTCGAGGGAGGCGAAACCGTGCAGCTCGAAGGTGCGGCGCAGTCCGTCGAGGACCTGCTGCTCGACGATCCGCGAGGCCGGGGAGAACTCCGGGAACCCGGACAACGGGCGGGGGCGGGCCATGGGTCAGAACTCCTTCTCGGACGCCGGGGGGACCAGCTGCCGCAGGTAGGGATTGACGGCGCGTTCGCGCCCGATCGTGGTGGCCGGACCGTGGCCGGGGGCGACGTCGGTCCCGTCCGGCAGGGGCAGGACTCGGGTGGCCAGGCTGTGCAGCAGGGCGGCGGTGTCCCCGCCGGGCAGGTCGGTCCGCCCGACCGAGCCCGCGAAGAGCACGTCGCCGGACAGCAGCAGGTCCTCCCGACCCGGGCGCCGCACGGCGAACATGACCGACCCCTCGGTGTGCCCGGGGGCGTGCACCACGTCGACCTCCAACCCCGCCAGCCGCAGGGTCTCGCCGTCGGTGACCTCGACGACGTCCGAGGGCTCCTGCCAACGCGTCTCCGGCCCGAACTCGGCCGCGAGCGCCGCCCGCAGCTGCGGACCGAGGCCCCCCAGGGGATCGGCGAGCCGGTAGCGGTCGGCCCCGTGGATGCGGGCCGCGACACCGCCCGCGGCGCAGACCGGGGTGACGGACCAGACGTGGTCGAGGTGCCCGTGGGTCAGCAGGACGGCGGCCGGTCGCAACCGGTGCGCCCGCAGCCGGTCCAGCAGCTCCGCCTCGACCCCGATGCCCGGGTCGACGACCAGGCACTCCTCCCCGGCGGCCGGGGCGAGGACGTAGCAGTTGGTCCCGAACGCCGCCGCCTCGACGACGTCGACGAACAGACCCGTCGACGGGTGGCCGGGCGGGGCGGGAGGCACCGGAGCAGGGTAGCCGTCGGCCGTCCGCGTCCCGGTCGGACCGGGGCGGACCCGTCCCAGCGGCACGCGCGGGTGGGCCGGCGGCACCGGGGGCCCGGCGGGGCGTGGGCGTCCGCCGGGCCCCTCCCCCGAGCCACGCCCGGGCGGGGCTCGCAGGTCCATCTCGCGGCCGTCGTCGTCCTGGGGGATGCACCGCCAGGCCGACGACGGGTCCGATCCCGTTGTTGGATCGGTCCCGAGGAGAACGCCGCGGGGCGCCGCCAGGACGGCGTGGGGCCGAGTGGAGACCTTCGAGCCACGCCTTAGACTCCGGTGGGTGAGCGAGCAGCCCCAGGAGCCGGCGTCCACCCAGGACGTGCAGGACACCCCCACCACCGAAGCCACCCCCGAGACCGCGGCCGGGACCGACCCGGGTGCCGAGACCGGCACCGACGCCGGGACGGACGCCGGACCCGGCGAGGAGTCCGCCCCGGAGTCCGTCGACGGCGCGTCGGCCGACGCCGAGCGCCCGGCCCCCGTCCCGCAGCCGGGTCCGCGTCCCGGGCCGGCCCCGCGACGGCGCCCGGCGCCCCCGGCGTCCGGACCGACCCCCGCCGAGGCGGGGGCACCGTCCGCCCCCGCGGCGACCGAGGTCGCGCACCTGACCTCCGTCGACCGGGAGGCGGCCGCCGCCTTCGGCCGTGTCGACGAGAACGGCCAGGTCTGGGTCCGGCGCGGCGACGGGGAGCACGAGGTCGGGCAGTACCCCGACGCGGGTCCGGCCGAGGCGCTGGACTACTTCGTGGACAAGTACGAATCCCTGGTGGCCCAGGTCGACCTGTTCGAGCAGCGGCTGCGCAGCACGGAGCTCTCCGGCAAAGACATCGACGCCGGGGTGAAGCAGCTGCGCACCGCCATGGCCGAGACGCGCGCGGTCGGCGACCTGGACGCCCTGGCCCACCGGGTCGAGGCGCTCGCCACGATCGCCGAGGACGCCCGCGCCGCGGCCGACCGGGCCCGCGCCGAGTCGCGCGAACGCCAGCGCGCGGCCCGCACGGCCATCGTGGAGGAGGCCGAGACCATCGCCGGGCAGGACCCGGAGAAGGTGCAGTGGAAGCAGTCCGGCGAGCGGCTGCGCGACCTGTTCGAGGAGTGGAAGACCGCGCAGCGCGACGGTCGCCTGGACAAGCGCAGCGAGGACGAGCTGTGGAAGCGGTTCAGCCACGCGCGCAGCGGTTTCGACCGCATGCGCCGGCACCACTTCGCCGCGCTCGGTGAGCAGCGGTCCTCGGTGCGCCAGGTCAAGGAGAAGCTCATCGCCCGCGCCGAGGCGCTGGCGACCTCGACCGACTGGCGGGGCACGTCGACCGCCTACCGGCAGCTCATGGACGAGTGGAAGGACGCGGGCCGGCTCGGCCGCAAGGACGACGACGCGCTCTGGAACCGGTTCCGGGCGGCGCAGGACGTCTTCTTCGCCGCCCGGGCCGCGGCCAACGACGAGGTCGACGCGGAGTTCCGCGAGAACCTCGCGGTCAAGGAGAAGCTGGCCGACGAGGCCGAGACCCTCCTGCCGATCAAGGACCTGAACCAGACCAAGGCCCGGCTGCGCGACCTGCAGGAGCGCTGGGAGGCGGCCGGCAGGGTCCCGCGTGGCGACATGCAGCGCATCGAGGGGCGCCTGCGGGCGGTCGAGAACGCCGTCCGCGACGCCGAGCAGCACAAGTGGACGGCCTCCAACCCCGAGGCCAAGGCGCGCGCCGAGGGGGTCGTCGGGCAGCTGGAGTCCGCGATCCGCGACCTGCAGGCCGACGTCGACAAGGCGCGCGCCACCGGCGACGCCCGTCGGCTGGCCAAGGCCGAGGAGGCGCTGGCCGCCCGTCAGGCGTGGCTGGAGTCGGCTCAGCGCACCCTGCGCGACGTGGGGCGCTGACCCCCGGCGCCGCGCCCCGGGCACCGGTTCCGACGCACCCCGGCCCCGCTCCCGTCCACAGGACGAGGCGGGGCCGTCGTGCGTCCACAGGCAGTCCATCCCGGCCCGTCCGCAGGTCCGCGGTGCGCTGGGATCAGGTCGTGATGAACACCCCCGCGTCCTGGGCGACGACCCGACGCCGCCCGTCCTGGCTCCCGGCCGCTCCCGAGGACGACCCGTTCGACCCCGGTGCCCCGTGGCGACCGGTCACCCGGGCCGAACTGGTCGCGGCGGCGGCCGACGTCCGCGACGGACTGCTGCGGCGGGTGCTCGGACCGGTGGTGGTGAGCCGGGGTTCCCCCGACAGCCTCGGGGTGCGCGCCGCCGCGGCCCGGCTGTGCCTGCCCCCCGGGGCGGTGCTGCTCGGCGACGGCGCCCGCTGGGTCCGTGAGGGAGGCGCCCCTCCAACGCGCCTGGAGGTCTCCGGCGCCCGCATCGCTCCGCGCGACCGGGGCATCCCGGTGCGCGTGCGCCCGCTGCCCCCGCAGGCGGAGGTGGTCGTCGTCGCCGGTCTACGGCTGCTGGCGGCTCCCCCGTCCCCGGTCCGCCCGCCGGGACCGGCTCAGGTGCGGTAGGCGTCGAAGACGCCGTCGACCTTGCGGACGGCGTTGAGGACGTGGCCGAGGTGGTTCGTCTCGGCCATCTCGAAGGAGAACTTGGACACCGCGACCCGGTCGCGGCTCGTGCTGACCGAGGCGGAGAGGATGTTGACGTGGTTGTCCGAGAGGACACGGGTGACGTCGGAGAGCAGGCGGGCCCGGTCGAGGGCCTCGACCTGGATCTGCACGAGGAAGGTGCGCGTCCCGCTGGCCGCCCACTCGACGTCCACGATCCGCTCCGGCTCCGTCCGGAGCCGCTCGACGTTCTCGCAGTCGTCGCGGTGGACCGACACCCCGGCGCCGCGGGTCACGAAACCGACGATCGGGTCCCCGGGGACCGGGGTGCAGCAGCGGGACAGCTTGACCCACACGTCGTCGCTGCCGCTGACCACGACCCCGGAGTCCCCGTTGCGCGGACCGCGCCGGGGCTGGCCCGGAGTGGTGATCTCGGCCAGGTCCTCCTGGGCCGCGGCCTCCCCGCCGATGGCGGCGACCAGACGCTCCACGACGTTCTGGGCCGAGACGTGCCCCTCACCGACCGCCGCGTACAGGGCCGCGACGTCGGTGTAGCTGAGGTCGCGGGCCACGGCCAGCAGGGAGTCGTGGGTCATCAGGCGCTGCAACGGCAGGTTGTGCTTGCGCATCGCCTTGCCGATGCTGTCGCGCCCGGACTCGACGGCCTCTTCGCGGCGCTCCTTGGAGAAGTGCTGCTTGATCTTGGTCCGGGCCCGGGCGCTCTTGACGAAGGTGAGCCAGTCCCGACTGGGCCCGGCCCCGTCGGCCTTGGACGTGAAGATCTCGACCATGTCGCCGGACTCGAGCGCGGAGTCCAGGGAGACCAGGTTGCTGTTGACCCGGGCCCCCATCGTGCGGTGCCCCACCTCGGTGTGGACCGCGTACGCGAAGTCGACCGGGGTGGCCCCGGTCGGGAGGGGGATGATCTTGCCCTTGGGGGTGAAGACGTAGACCTCGTTGGCGTTGATCTCGTGCCGGAGGTTGTCGAGGAACTCCTCGGGGTCGGAGGCGTCGCGCTGCCAGTCGGCGACCGAGCGCAGCCAGGCCATCTCCGAGACGCCGTCGCCCTTGCCGCGCCGGGTGGCGGTCGGGTCGTCCTTGTACTTCCAGTGCGCGGCGACGCCGTACTCGCTGTCGCGGTGCATGTCGTGCGTCCGGATCTGCACCTCGACGGGTTTCCCGCCGGGCCCGATCACGCTGGTGTGCAACGACTTGTACATGTTGAACTTGGGCATCGCGATGTAGTCCTTGAACCGGTTGGGCACCGGGTTCCAGCGCGCGTGCAGCGCACCGAGGACGGCGTAGCAGTCGCGCACCGACTCGACCAGGACCCGGACCCCGACCAGGTCGAAGATGTCGTCGAAGGAGTGCCCCCGCACCATCATCTTCTGGTAGATCGAGTAGTAGTGCTTGGGCCGGCCGGTGACGGTGGCCCGCACCTTGGCGTCCTTGAGGTCCTCCTCGATCTGGCGCCGGACCCCGGTCAGGTACTCCTCGCGGGCCGGGGCGCGCTCGGCGACCAGGCGGACGATCTCGTCGAACCGCTTGGGGTAGAGCTGGGCGAAGGACAGGTCCTCCAGCTCCCACTTGATGGTGTTCATGCCCAGGCGGTGGGCCAACGGGGCGTAGATCTCCAGCGTCTCGCGGGCCTTCTTGCCCGCGGAGTTCGAGGAGACGTAGCGCCACGTGCGGGCGTTGTGCAGGCGGTCGGCGAGCTTGATGACCAGGACGCGGATGTCCTTGGCCATCGCGACGACCATCTTGCGCACGGTCTCGGCCTGGGCCGCGTCGCCGTAGGTGAGCTTGTCGAGCTTGGTGACCCCGTCGACGAGCGCCGCGATCTCGACCCCGAACTCCTTGCGCAGGTCCTCGAGGGAGTAGTCGGTGTCCTCGACGGTGTCGTGCAGCAGGGCAGCGGCCAGGGTCTCCGGCCACACGCCGAGCTCGGCCAGGATGGTCGCGACCGCCACCGGGTGCGTGATGTAGGGGTCGCCGGACTTCCGGTTCTGCCCCTGGTGGGCCGCCTCGGCCCGGGCGAAGGCCTTCTCGACGATGGCGAGGTCGGCCTTGGGGTGCGTCACCCGCACGGTGCGCAGCAGCGGTTCCAGGACCGGAGACACCGCGGTGGACCGGTGCTGCCCGAAGCGGGCCAGGCGCGACAGCATCCGACCGGCGGTCACCGGGCCGGTGTGGGCGTCGCGACGCCGGTCGGCGCCCACCGGGGCGGCGGGGACCGCGACGACCGCGGACGAGGAGGGGGCCGAGACAGGGGTAGCGGCGGGGGTCGCGGACGACGGCTCCCCCGCAGGGGCGTCGCGGACCGGCTCGGGCGGCTCGACGGCGTGCGAGGTCGAGGTCTGCACCTCCGTACGATCCGCCATGGCGATCCCCTTCCGGTCCTCGATCGAGTCTAGGACTCCGAGCGGGTGGACCGGGCCATCGGTGCGGTCACGACCGCGCCAGGGCGGTGACCTCGTGACCGGACAGCGCCGCCCGACCGGGCAGGAAGGTCAGTTCGAGGAGCACGGCCACCCCGACCACCTCGGCGCCGGCCTCGGCCAGCAGGCCGGCCGCAGCGGCGGCCGTCCCCCCGGTCGCGAGCACGTCGTCGACCAGGAGGACTCGCGAGCCCGGGTGGACCAGCTCGGGGTCGACCTCGACCGCGGAGCGGCCGTACTCGAGGTCGTAGTCGCGGCGCAGGGTGCGTCCGGGCAACTTGCCGGCCTTGCGGACCGGCCAGAAGCCGAGGCCGGCCCGGGCCGCGGCCGGGGCCGCCAGGACGAACCCGCGGGCCTCGATCCCGGCGACGGCCTCGGCCCCCGCGGTCGCGGCGATCGCGGCGAAGGCGTCGACCACCTCGGCGAAGGCGACCGGGTCGGCCAGGAGCGGGTTGATGTCCTTGAACCCGACCCCCGGACGGGGCCAGTCGGCGACGTCGCGGACCCGCGCGAGGATGCGTGCCTCCCGCCCGGCCGCGGCCGCGCCGTCCAGCTGGGTGCTCACGCGGTGCTGGGTTCCGGGGCGGCACCCTCCCCGGAACGGGCCGAACGGACCTCGGCGTCCAGGGTCTTGACCCGGTTCTCCCGGCGACGGAGGTCGACCAGCAGCGGGGTGGCGATGAAGACCGAGGAGTAGGCCCCGACGAGCATCCCGACGAAGAGGGCGAGGCTGATGTCGCGCAGCGTGCCCGCGCCGAGCAGCAGGTCCCCGATGAAGAGGATGGCCGCGACGGGCAGCAGGGCGACGATCGACGTGTTGATCGAGCGGACCACGGTCTGGTTGACGGCCAAGTTCGCCGCCTCCTCGAACGTGCGGTTGCGCTTGAGGAAGGCCTCGGTGGTGTTCTCGCGAACCTTGTCGAAGACCACGACGGTGTCGTAGAGGGAGTAGCCGAGGATCGTCAGGAACCCGATCACCGACGCGGGGGTGACCTCGAACCCGACCAGCGCGTAGACCCCGGCCGTGATGACGAGGTCGTGCAGCAGGGCGATGAGCGAGGCCAGCGCCATGGTCCAGGTCCGGAAGTACAGGGCCATGACCAGCGAGACCAGGACGAAGAACACGACGAGACCGGTCAGCGCCTTCTGGGTCACGTCCTGGCCCCAGCTCGGACCGATGCTGGTCGAGGTGACCGCCGAGGTGGGGACGTCGTAGGCGGTGGCCAGCGCCTGCCGGACCTCGTCGAGCTGGTCGGTGCTCAGCGTCACCGTCTGCACGCGGACGCTGTCGGTGCCGACCTCGGTGACCTCGGGGACCGTGTCGGTGAGGACCCCCTCGACGGCCTCGCGCCCGACCTGCTCGCCGCTGGCCCCGGAGACCCGGAACTCCGAGCCGCCCTCGAACTCGATGCCGAAGGTCAGACCCGGCTTGAACAGCAGGACGATCGAGACCAGGACGGTCACCGCCGCGATCAGGTACCAGCGCTTGCGTCGGGCGACGAACGGGAAGCTCGTCTCACCGGTGTAGAGCCGGTTGCCCATCGATGCCATGCCCATCAGGCGTCCCCGTCCTCGGTGCTGCGATCGGCGGGACCGGCTGCGGCCCGGGCCTTCTCCCGTTCCTGTTCCCGTTCCTGCTCCCGTTCCCGGGCCCGGCGCTCCGCGACCGTCTCGCGCCGCGCCCCGCCGTGCAGGGCGAACCTGGCGACGACCGACCCGAGGTGCTCGGGGTCGAAGCCGGACAGCTTGTGGCCCCCGCCGAAGAACTTCGTCCTGGCCAGCAGGGCCACCACCGGGTGCGTGAACAGGACCACGATCAGGACGTCGATGATCGTGGTGATGCCCAGCGTGTAGGCGAACCCGCGGACGTTGCCGACCGCGAGGATGTAGAGGACGACGGCCGAGAGCAGGCTGACCGCGTCGGAGATGATGATCGTGCGGCGGGCGCGCTTCCACCCGGCCTCGACCGCGGAGGCCAACGAGCGACCGTCCCGGATCTCGTCTCGGACGCGTTCGAAGAACAGGATGAACGAGTCGGCCGTGACGCCGATGGCGACGATCAACCCCGCGACCCCGGCGAGGGAGAGCCGGAAGTCCTGCAGCCAGCTGAGCATGAGGATGACGCCCCAGTTGAGCAGCCCGGCCAGCAGGAGGCTGCCGACCGTGACGAGCCCGAGGGCGCGGTACTGCAGCAACGAGTACCCGATGACCAGGGCGAGACCGATGATCCCCGCGATGATCCCGCGCTGCAGCTGCTCGGCCCCGAGCGTGGCCGAGATCTGCTCCTCGGTCTGCACGTCGAAGCTCAGCGGCAGCGCCCCGAACCGGAGCTGCTGGGCCAGCGCGTCGGCGCTGTCCTGGGTGAAGTTCCCGGTGATCTCGGCCCGGCCGCCGGGGATGGTCTGCGACACCTGGGGGGCCGTGACGACGAGCCCGTCGAGCACGGCGGCGAACTGGTTCTGCGGGGACTGCAGCTGGCTGATCCGCTCGGTCAGGTCGCGGAAGATGGTCCCGCCCTCGCTGTCGAACTGCAGGTCGATCTTCCAGCCACCGGTGACCCGGCCCTGGCTGTTGGTGGCCTGCGCCGCGGTCGCGTTGGTGAGCTGGGTGCCCTCGATGGCGGTGGGCCCGAGGACGTACTTGGCCGCACCGTCCTGGCTGCAGGTGACCAGCACCTTGGCCGGGTCGTCGTTGATCCCGCCGGTCCGGTTGGCCGGGTCGCTGCAGTCGAGCCCGACGAAGAGCCGCTGCACGTCGGGGGTCAGCTGGGCGAGGTCGCTGGAGTCCGTCGGCGACGCGGTCGGCGAGTCGGTGGGCTGACCCGGTCCGTTGCTCGCGGTCGGGGCGGTCGTCGCCCCCTCGGTCGGAGCGGCCGTCGTGCCCTCCGGCGCGGGGTTGGTCGGCGC
The DNA here is from genome assembly GCF_042433995.1 of Kineococcus gynurae. Taxonomy (NCBI): domain Bacteria; kingdom Bacillati; phylum Actinomycetota; class Actinomycetes; order Kineosporiales; family Kineosporiaceae; genus Kineococcus; species Kineococcus gynurae. The sequence continues at coordinate 911,814 of NZ_JBHLUI010000008.1, read as the reverse complement.
GGGGGTGGTCGGCGCGGGGGTGGTGGCCGCCTGCAGCGCGGCCGGCGCGGCGGCGCCGTCGGAGCTGGGGGCGGGGGTGGCCGCCGGGGTGGCCGCCGGGGTGGTCGCGGCCGGGTCCGTGGCGGTGGCGGTGGCCGCGGGGTCGGTCGCCGGGGCGGTGGCGGCGGGGTCGGTGGCGGCGGGGTCGGTGGCGGGGTCGGTGCTGGGCGCCGCGGCCTGCCCGTCGCTCGCGGCCGCGACGAGCACGGGCCGCATCCGCAGCTGGGCGGACTGCGCGATCAGGTCGAGCTGCTCGCGCGTGGCCTGCCCGGGGATGGACACCGAGATGTTCTGCCCGCCCTGGACCTGCACCTGCGCCTCACCGACGCCGGTCGCGTCGATGCGCTGGCTGATGATCGAGACGGCCTGGTTCAGCTGGTCGGCGGTGACCTGCCGGTTGGAGCCCTCCGTGGGCCGCGGGGTCAGGATGACCTGGGTGCCCCCCTCGAGGTCGAGGGCGAGACCCGGGCTCCAGCTCGCGGACCCCCACTTCACGCCGGCGGCGACCCCCCCGAAGAGGAGTGCGGTGATGACGGCGAGGAGGACGAGCACCCGCCCCGGGTGCGACCGGCGGATGGGGGCGCCGTGCCGGACCCGGGGGGGACGCTGCGGCGCCCCGGGCGAGGAGGAGTCGTTGGACACAGATGAACCTCGGAAGCTGATGTGGCGAAAGGAGCGGCAACCGCCGTCCCCCGATCAGCGCACAGTGTGGCACTCCCCGTGGACGACTCCTGCCAACCGTAATGACCGAGTCTCCCTCTCGGAGCGCATCCGGTCAGCTACGGCGCGTGTCGTCCTCGGCGCCGGCGGGCTTGGTCAGGTCGATCCCGCCGACGGAGTCCTCGGTGGTAGCCGCGGACCCGGGCGTGGTCTCGACCGGGGTGTCGGCGTTCGTCAGGACGCGGGCGACGGCCCGACGGCTCCACCGGGTCACGACCCCGGGAGCGATCTCGAGCTGCACCGCGTCGTCCTCGACCCCGACGACCCGCCCGTAGGTGCCGGACGTCGTCATGACCTCGGAACCGGGCGCGACGCTGTTCTGCAGCTGCTGCTGGTTCTTCTGCTGCTTGCGGGTGCGCGTGATCATCCAGACGAGCAGCGCGCCCATGAGCAGCAGGAAGAAGAGTTGGCCTTCCACGGGAGTTGTCCCCTCTCACGCCCCAGCGGGGTCGATTGCGCGCCGGGGCCCGCGCCCGACGCGGTATGCCGGGCACGGCTGACCAACGCCGGCCCGGGACGGGGGGTTCCCCGGCGACCCGGCGGTGGTGGTCCCCGAGTCTAAGGAGCGCCGGGCCCGGTCTCGTCCAACGGCAGCTGCCAGCCTCCCGGGGCGTCGCGCGGCGGGGTCAGCCCGAGGTGGGCCCAGGTCTGCGGCAGGGCGACCCGACCGCGCGGGGTGCGTCCCAGCAGACCCTCCCGGACGAGGAACGGCTCGGCGACCGTCTCGACCGTCTCCGCCTCCTCCCCCACGACGACCGCGAGGGTCGAGAGCCCCACGGGCCCCCCGCCGAATCGACGGCAGAGCGCCTCCAGCACGGCGCGGTCGAGCCGGTCCAGACCGAGCTCGTCCACCTCGTAGACCTCCAGCGCCGCCCGGGCCGCGCGCCGGTCGACGATGCCCGAGCCGCGCACCTGGGCCCAGTCCCGGACCCGGCGCAGCAACCGGTTGGCGATGCGCGGCGTGCCGCGCGAGCGACCGCCGATCTCGGCGGCCCCCTCGGCGGTGAGCTGGACCCCGAGCAGCTGCGCCGAACGACGCAGCACGAGGACGAGCTCCTCGGGCGTGTAGAAGTCGAGGTACCCGGTGAACCCGAAACGGTCGCGCAGCGGCGCCGGCAGCAGCCCGGCCCGGGTGGTGGCCCCCACCAGCGTGAAGCGCGGCAGCTGCAGCGGGATCGCGGTCGCCCCCGGCCCCTTGCCCACGACGACGTCGACCCGGAAGTCCTCCATCGCCATGTAGAGCATCTCCTCGGCGGGGCGGGCCATCCGGTGGATCTCGTCCAGGAACAGCACCTCACCCTCGTCGAGGGAGCTCAGCACGGCCGCGAGGTCGCCGGCGTGCTGGATCGCGGGCCCGCTGGACTGCCGCAACGGGGCGCCCATCTCGGACGCGACGATCATGGCCAGGGTCGTCTTGCCGAGCCCGGGCGGACCGGAGAACAGCACGTGGTCGGCCGGCGCCCCCCGGGCCCGCGCCGCGTCCAGCACCAGGGAGAGCTGCTCCCGCACGACCTTCTGCCCGACGAACTCCGTCAGGCCGTGCGGCCGCAGCGCCGACTCGGCCGCACGTTCCTGCTCGTCGGCACCGGTCGTCACGATGCGTTCCGAGGGGCTCATCGGCCGGAGAGGTGTCGCAGGGCGGCCCGCAGGACGGCGGGCACCTCGGCCGGCTCCAGGCTCAGCCCCCCGTCGGGTCCACCGGCCAGGACGGCCTCCACCGCGTCCCCGGCCTGCTTGGCCGGGTAGCCGAGCCCGGCCAGGGCCTCGACCACCTGGGCGCGGTGCGCATCGGCCGGTGCCACCGCGGCGGGGACGGGGACGCTCGCCGCGCCGAGGGCGGGGCCGAGCCGGTCGCCGAGCTCCAGGCAGATGCGCTGCGCCCCCTTCTTGCCGATGCCGGGGACCCGCATCAGGGCCGCGTGGTCCTCCGCGGCGACCGCCGTGCGCAGCCCGTCCGGACGGTGGACGGCGAGCATGGCCAGGGCCAGCCGGGGACCGACCCCGGAGACGGTCTGCAGGATCTCGAACACCTCGCGCTCGTCCGCGTCGGCGAAGCCGAACAGGGTGAGCGAGTCCTCGCGCACGACCAGGCTCGTCGCGAGCGCCGCCTCCTCCCCGACCCGCAGCCCCGCAAGCGTGGCGGGCGCGGCCATGACGAGCATGCCGACGCCGCCGACCTCGACGACGGCGGAGTCCAACCGGACGCCGAGGACCCGGCCCCGCACCGACGCGATCACGAACCGACCTCCCGCACCCCGGACCCCGGCCCGGACGAACACCTGTACGACGGCTCACGGTAGACCAGGCGGCGGTCCGCCTCCCGGCGCGACATGCCGGACCGGGCCGGCCGGGGCAGAGTCGGGCCGTGGACGAGCACAGCGGCAACCCGCGTCAGAACGTCACCTTTCCCTCGGCCACGGCCGGCGGCCGGGCCCACGGCTACCTCGCCCGGCCCGCCGGGCCGGGGCCCGGGGTCCTCGTCATCCAGGAGTGGTGGGGCCTCGACGACCACGTCGCCTCGATCGTCGACCGGTTCGCGGGCGAGGGATTCGTGGCGCTGGCCCCCGACCTCTACGGCGGGCGGGTCGCGCACGACGCCGAAGAGGCCGCGGGCCTGCTGCGCGAGCTGCCGGTGGAGCAGGCCGTGCGCGACCTGGCCGGCGCGGTCGACCACCTGCTGGCCGACGACGACGTCACGTCCACCGCGGTCGGCGCGGTCGGCTTCTGCATGGGCGGCGCCTTCGTCCTGCGCCTGGCCGCCCAGCAGGGGATGCGGGTCGGGGCGGCCGTGCCCTGGTACGGCCTGCCCGACCCGGGCACCGACTGGACCGGCCTCACCGCCCCCGTCCTGGGGCACTTCGGCGCCGAGGACACCTCCGTCCCCCTCACCGCCGTCCGCGAGACCGAGACCCGGATCGAGGAGGCGACCGGCGTCCGCCCGGAATTCCACGTCTACCCGGCCCCCCACGCGTTCTACAACGACGAGCGACCCAACTACCGCCGCGACAGCGCCGAGCTCGCCTGGCAGCGCACGGTCACCTTCCTCCGCGCCCACCTCACCCCCTGACCCGTCCCTCCCCACCCCTCCGTGATCAAGGAATGGGTCGACCGCCGCCCCATGCTTCCCACCCGCACCGTCCGGAGGGTGTGGCGCACGGGGCGGAGAGCAGTCATTCCTTGATCACGGGGAAGTTCAGCCCGAGGGGACGGGATGGAGAGGGTGGGTCAGCGGGTGGGGAGGCGACCGAGACGGGCGAGGCGCTCGGCCTCGGCGTAGCCGTTGCGGCGGCCGGTGACCAGGGCGCGGTGGGCCGAGACCTGCTGACGGGCCAGACCGCCGCCGCGCCAGAGGTGGCACACGGCGAGGGCCAGGGCGTCGGTGGCGTCCGCGGGACGGGGGGCCTCGGCGAGGCCCAGGATCCGGGTGATCATGGCGGCGACCTGGGCCTTCTCGGCCCGACCGGACCCGGTGACGGCCGCCTTCACCTCGCTCGGCGTGTGCATCGCCACCGGCAGACCGCGGCGCGCCGCCGCCACCAGGACGAGCCCCGCGGCCTGCGCCGTCCCCATCACCGAACGCACGTTGGCCTGGGCGAAGACCCGTTCGACGGCGACGACGTCGGGCGCGTGCTCGTCCAGCCACTCCCCCAGCCCGGTGTCGATGCCGAGCAGGCGGGCCTCCACCGGGTCCGCGGCCGGTGTCCGCAGCACGCCCACGGCGACGAGCTCGGCGCGACCGCCCGGCCGCGAGTCGACGACCCCCAGACCGCAGCGGGTCAACCCCGGGTCCACCGCCAGAACGCGCACGGCCCCCACCCTCGCACGGGGCGAGGACGGGGGCCGGGAGCCTGACGGGGGGTGTCGCCGCAGGTCAGGCGTCCTCGAGGGCCGCCATCACGTCGTCGGAGACGTCGAAGTTGGCGAAGACGTTCTGCACGTCGTCGCAGTCGTCGAGGGCGTCGACGAGCTTGAACACCTTGGCGGCCCCGTCGGCCTCGAGGGGGACCTCGACGCTCGGGACGAAGCTGGCGTCGGCGGAGTCGTAGTCGATGCCCGCGGCCTGCAGGGCCTCACGGACGGCGACGAGATCGGTCGCCTCGCTGATCACCTCGAAGGTGTCGCCGTTGTCCTTGACCTCCTCGGCGCCGGCCTCGAGCACGGCGGTCAGCACGTCGTCCTCGGTGAGGTCGTTGCCGTCCTTGCCGATCACGACGACGCCCTTGCGGCTGAACATGTAGGCGACCGACCCGGGGTCGGCCATGGACCCGCCGTTGCGGGTCATGGCCGTCCGGACCTCCATGGCCGCCCGGTTCTTGTTGTCGGTGAGGCACTCGACCAGGAGCGCCACGCCGTTCGGGCCGTAGCCCTCGTACATGATCGTCTGCCAGTCGGCTCCGCCGGCCTCGGCCCCCGACCCGCGCTTGACGGCGCGGTCGATGTTGTCGGCGGGCACCGAGGTCTTCTTGGCCTTCTGGATGGCGTCGTACAGCGTCGGGTTGCCCGCCGGGTCACCACCACCGGTGCGGGCCGCGACCTCGATGTTCTTGATGAGCCGTGCGAAGCTCTTGGCCCGCTTGGCGTCGACGACGGCCTTCTTGTGCTTGGTCGTCGCCCACTTGGAGTGGCCGGACATCTGTTCCTCCGCTGTTGACTGCTGTCGCCTGCGTGCTCAGCCCTGCTGGCGCGCCACCCGTTCGCGGACCATCCCGACGAAGAAGCGGTGCACCCGGTCGTCCCCGGTGATCTCGGGGTGGAACGACGTGGCCAGCAGGTCGCCGTCGCGCACGGCCACGATCCTACCCGCGGCCGGTCCCGACCCCACCCGGGCGAGGACCTCGACCCCCGGACCCGCTTCCTCCACCCAGGGGGCCCGGATGAAGACGGCCCGCAGGTCCGGTCCGGTACCACTGACGCCGGCCATCGGGAGGTCCTCCTCGTAGGAGTCGACCTGGCGACCGAACGCGTTGCGCCGCACCGTGATGTCGAGCCCACCCAGGGTCTGCTGGTCCTTCGCGCCGTCGAGGATGCGATCGGCCAGCAGGATCATCCCGGCGCACGAGCCGTAGACCGGCAGGCCCTCGGCGATGCGCGCCCGCAGGGCCTCCCGGAGCTCGAACACGCGCAGGAGGCGGTCGATGGTGGTCGACTCGCCCCCGGGCAGCACCAGGCCGTCGACCGCGGCCAGTTCGGCCGGTCGGCGCACGGTGACGGCCTCGGCCCCGCCGCTGACGAGGGCGGCCACGTGCTCGCGGACGTCGCCCTGCAGGGCCAGGACGCCGACCCGGGGACGGGGGTCGGACCCCTCGGACGGCGTGGGGGTGGCGGGTGCGGAACTCACCGGGCGAGGGTACGGGGTCCGACCCGCCCGACCGACCTCAGTCACCGATCGTGCGGGGCTCCCCGGTGAACCGCGCGGGCAGCTCGGCCAGCAGCGCGGGCAGCGTCGTCGGGTAGTAGGTGTCCCCGGAGGCAGCGAGGTCGGCGGGGTCCCACCACCGCAGGTCGGTGAGGACGTCGGACTCCATCGCGGTCCAGCCGTCGCGGGACAGCGTGACCGTCGAGTCCAGCCGAAGGACGTAGAACTCCTCGCTCTGCCGGCACGGCTGGCCGAAGAACGGGAAGTCGGCGACCCGCCGCCAGACCGGCCCCTCGAAGGCGTCCTCGGCGGCGTCGATGCCCGCCTCCTCGCGCAGCTCCCGGCGGGCGGCGCGGCGACCGTCCTCCCCCGCCTCACGGCCCCCGCCGACGGTGAACCACCACTGCTCCCCGGGACGGGTGGGGTCCCCGCCGCGGACGAGCAGCACGCGTCCCGCGTCGTCGAGCACGACGACGCGGGACGCGTCACGGGTGCGCAGCCCGTCAGGGCCGTAGCCCCACTCGGGACCGAGCGGGTCGGACGTCACCAGCCGCGCTGGGCCAGCCGGTGCGGCTCGGGAATGGCCTCGACGTTGAGCCCGACCATGGCCTCGCCGAGCCCGCGCGACACCTTCGCGATGACGTCGGGGTCGTCGTGGAAGGTGGTGGCCTTGACGATCGCCTCGGCCCGCTGGGCCGGGTTGCCGGACTTGAAGATGCCGGAGCCGACGAAGACGCCGTCGGCGCCGAGCTGCATCATCATCGCCGCGTCGGCCGGGGTGGCGATGCCGCCGGCGGTGAAGAGGACGACGGGCAGCTTGCCCTGGCGGGCGACCTCGGCCACCAGCTCGTAGGGCGCCTGCATCTCCTTGGCCGCCACGTACAGCTCGTCCGGGGCCATCGAGCGCAGCCGGTTCAGCTCACCGCGGATCGTGCGCATGTGGGTCACGGCGTTGGAGACGTCACCGGTGCCGGCCTCGCCCTTGGAGCGGATCATCGCCGCGCCCTCGGTGATGCGGCGCAGCGCCTCGCCCAGGTTGGTGGCCCCGCAGACGAAGGGGACGGTGAACGCGTGCTTGTCGATGTGGTGGGCGTAGTCGGCCGGGGTGAGCACCTCGGACTCGTCGATGTAGTCGACCCCGAGGGACTGCAGCACCTGGGCCTCGACGAAGTGGCCGATGCGGGCCTTGGCCATGACCGGGATCGACACCGCGGAGATGATGTCCTCGATCATGTCCGGGTCCGACATCCGGGAGACGCCGCCCTCGGCGCGGATGTCGGCGGGCACCCGCTCCAGGGCCATGACCGCGACGGCCCCGGCGTCGGCGGCGATGCGGGCCTGCTCGGCGGTGACGACGTCCATGATGACGCCGCCCTTCAGCATCTCGGCCATCCCGCGCTTGACCCGGGCGGTCCCCAGGACCGGGCCGTCGCCCTCCGGGGTGCTCGTCACGTCGGTGGTCACGTCGGTGCTCACGCTGCTCGCCTCGCGCTTCTCGATGGGAACTACTCCTGAGACGGTCCAGTCTACGAGCCGTCGAACCCGGTCCCGTCGCGCCCACCGTCGGCGAAGTCGGCCGTCTCGGGCAGCCGTGCGTGCCCGGCCAGGTGGGCGATCCGGACCAGCCGCTTGCCCCGCAACCGCCGGGTCTGCACGACCGCGTCGTCGTGGAAGCGCCGGGCCAGCTGCACCCGGTGCGCGGCCTCGCGGACCCGTCGACCGGCCCCTCCGGGATCGTCGGGGGCGACGTCCGGCCCCACCCCCTCCGGGACCGCCCAGCGGATCGCCTCCGTGAGGTCGCTCTCGGCCGCCCAGCGCGCCGCGTCGTCGGCGTCGGAGACGTCGCGCAGGGCGGCGGGCGTGCGCGGGGCGTCGAGCGCCGCGGTCGCCGCGTCCACCAGGACGAGGGACGCGGCCGGGTCGAGCGTCCCCCCGGCGGCCAGTTCCAGCGCGGCCGAGGCCCTGCGGGTCAGCTCGATCTCCAGCGCCGCCCGGGAGGTCTCGACCCGGTGGTGCAGCCGGTCCAGGCGCTGGGCCGTCGTCGAGAGCCACCAGGCCAGGGCCGAGAGGACCAGGACGACGGTCAGCGCCCAGATCAGGGCGATCACCGTCGCCGCCCGTCCCCGACCGGGGGCAACCCGGCCCGGACGGTCTCGTAGACGGCGAGGACCTGGGCGGTCACCGTCGACCAGTCGTAGCGTCGGGCGGCCCGGGCCCCGGCGAGGGCCAGGCGCCGACGACCGACCGGGTCCTCCAGCAGTCCGAGGACGGCCTCGGCCGCCGCGGCCGGGTCCCCGGTGGCGAACAGCCGTCCCGCCGCGCCGTCGTCCAGCACCCGACGGAAGGCGCCGAGGTCGCTGGCCGCGACGGCGACCCCGGCGGCCATGGCCTCGACCAGGACGATGCCGAAGCTCTCCCCACCGGTGTGCGGGGCGAGGTACACGTCGGCCGAGGCCAGCAGCGCGAGCTTGTCCGCGTCGGGCACCGGCCCCAGGAACTCCACCGCGGTCGGGTCCGCCAGGCGGGCCCGCGCGGTGCCCACGTCACCGCGCCCCGCGACGACGAACCGGGCGCCGGGGTGGCGGGCCCGGATCCGGGGCACGGCCTCGGCCAGCACGCCGAAACCCTTGCGCGGCTCGTCGAGCCGACCGACGAAGGCGATCACGGGCGCCTCGGGGGTGCCGGTGAGACGGGGGTCGGGCCGGGCCGCGGCGAACGCGTCCACGTACACGCCGTTGGGCACCACGACGGCGTCCCCGCCGATGTGCTCCACGAGGGTGCGGCGCGCGTCCTCGCTCACCGCGATGCGGGCCGAGATGCGTTCCAGACCGGGCCGGAGCAGGGGGAACGCCGTCTGCATGGCCCGGCTGCGCAGGATCGCGGTGTGGAACGTCGCGACGACCGGGACGTCGACCGCGGCCCAGAGCCCGAGCATGGACACGCTGGGCGAGAGCGGCTCGTGCAGGTGCAGGACGTCGAAACGGCCCTCGGCCACCCAGCGGCGGACCTTGCCCGCGACCACCGGGCCGAAGGAGAGCCGGGCCACGGACCCGTTGTAGGGCACGGCCACCGCCCGCCCGCACCCGTCGGCGAACGGCGGCAGGGCCGGGTCGCCGTCGTCCCCCGGGGCGAGCACGCGGACCTCGTGACCCCGACCGCCCAGGGCGGCGGCGAGGTCGCGGACGTGGAACTGCACGCCGCCGGCCACGTCGAAGGAGTAGGGGCAGACGATCCCGATCCTCACGGCACCCGTCCGGGCTCCGGCCCGGGACCGCGGGCGCCGTCCTCGGGGTCGTCGTGGAAGAACGGCTGCAGGACGTGCCAGTCCGCCGGGGAACGGCGCACCGCGGCCGCCAGCTCGTCGGCCACCTGCTGGGTGAGGCCCCCGACCTGCTCGCGCCGGGGCGCGTCGACGGGTTCCAGGGGTGCGGTGAACGTCAGGTGCAGCCGCCACCGGGCCCCGGTCCGCCGGGCCGGGTCGCGGCGCGGCAGGGGTTCGGTCCGCAGGCCCACGACGACCAGTGCCGCGCCCGAGGCCAGGGCCAGCCAGGCGGGCCCGGCCGGGATGCGGGCCGGGGCACCCCCGAAGTCGACGGGCACCCCGTCGCCGCCCAGGTCGCGGTCCCCGAGGAGGGCGACGAACTGCCCCGAACGCAGGCGTCGCAGCAGCGTCGCGGTGGTCCCCGCGTCGCCGAGGGGCAGCACCTCGATGCCGAGCCGGGCCCGCTGGGCCACGAACTCCCGGTAGAGCTCCGGCGGTTCGAGCCGCTCGGCCACGGTGAGCACCGGCCCGAGGTGACGGGCGGCCCAGGCCCCGGCCTGGTCCCAGTTGCCCTGGTGCGGCAGGGCGGCGACGACTCCCCGCCCCTCGGCCAGGATCGTCCGGACCGCGGCGTCGCCGTGGGCGACCACGGTGACGTCGACGCGTCGACCGCTCCAGGCGGGCAGCCGGAACAGGTCGACCCAGTAGCGGGCGTAGGCCCGCAGCCCGGCGGTGAGGAGGTGGTCGACCTCGTCCGGAGGGAGGTCGGGCCGCACCCGGGCGAGGCTGCGGCGGTACTGGGCGACCCGGTCCCCCCCGGCCCGGGCCAGGCGGGCGGCCACGGCCTCGGCGACCGCGAGGACCGCGGGCTCGGGCAGGTGGGGCAGCACCCGCCACCCGAGCCGGAACCCGAGCAGCGCGCGGTTCACGGGCGGTCGGCGGCCGCGGCCAGCACCTGCCGCCGGACGGTGGCCATCCGCTGCCCGATGGTGACCGCGCTGGCCAGGGCCAGCAGGGCGAGGACCACCGTGAGGACCTCGGTGGGCAGCCCGAGGCCGACGAACCCGGTCGTCACCAGGACCGCGACCAGCCGGTCGGACCGTTCGGCGATGCCCACCGCGGCGGTCATCCCGACCCCCTCGGCCTTGGCCCGGATGTAGGGCACGATCCCGCCGAGGACGAGGCAGAGAAGGGCCAGCCCCGCGGTGAGCTCGGAGTCGCCGCCCCGGGCGAACCAGACCACGAGCCCGCCGAAGACGGCGGCGTCGCCGAACCGGTCCAGGCAGGAGTCGAGGAACGCCCCCCACGGCCCGGAGCGACCCTGCGCCCGGGCCATGATGCCGTCGAGGGTGTCGGAGAACACGAACACGGTGACCGCGATCGTGCCCCAGAACAACTCCCCCCGCGGGTACAGCAGCAGGGCGCTGAGGCAGACCCCGAGGGTCCCGACGATCGTGACCGCGTCCGGCCCGACCCCGAGCCGCAGCAGCAACCGGGCCAGCGGGGAGAACAGGGTGGTCACCGCCGCCCGCGCGTACTTGTTCAGCATCGCGACGTCCCCGGCCTCACGCGGCCGGCCAGGCCGCGGCCAACCGGAGGCGGGTGTCCTCCAGCAGCTCCGGCAGCGCCTTGGTCCGGCCGATCACGGGCAGGAAGTTCGCGTCGCCACCCCAGCGGGGCACGACGTGCTGGTGCAGGTGGGCGGCGATCCCGGCACCGGCCACCTCGCCCTGGTTCATGCCCAGGTTGAAGCCGTGCGGCGCCGACGTCGCGGCGAGGACCCGGACGGCGGTCCGGGTGAGCGCCGTGAACTCCCGCAGCTCCGCCTCGTCGAGGTCGACGTAGGAGGAGACGTGGCGGTAGGGGCACACCATGAGATGACCGGGGTTGTACGGGAACAGGTTCAGCACCACGAAGCAGAGCTCGCCCCGGTGGACGATCAGACCGTCGGCGTCGGAACCGTGCGGGGCCCGGCAGAACGGGCACTGCTCGGCGTCGTCGGGGTCGGCCGGTTTGCGGTCCCCACGGATGTAGGCCATCCGGTGCGGGGTCCACAACCGTTCGAACCCGTCGGCGGCCCCGGCGAACCCCTCGGCCGCCTCGACGCGGACCTCCGGGTCGGACCCCGACGGTGGCGGGTCCCCCGCGGCCGACCCCACGGCGCTCAGACCTGCACCCGGCGCGCGACCGCGTCGACGATCTTCTCGACCGCGTCCGCGACCGCGACCCCGTTCTCCTGGCTGCCGTCGCGGTAGCGGAACGACACGGCCCCGTTCTCCACGTCCTCGGCACCCGCGATGAGCAGGAACGGGACCTTCTGCTTGGTCCAGGTACGGATCTTCTTGGGCATGCGGTCGTCGGCGTCGTCGACCTCGACGCGGATCCCCCGCCGACGCAATTCGGCCGCCACCTGCTGCAGGTGCTCGACGTGGGCGTCGGCCACCGGGATCCCGACGACCTGCACGGGGGCCAGCCACGGGGGGAAGGCGCCCGCGTAGTGCTCGGTCAGCACGCCGAAGAACCGCTCCAGGGAACCGAACTTGGCCGAGTGGATCATCACCGGCTGCTGCTTGGTCCCGTCGGCCGCGGTGTACTCCAGCTCGAAACGGGCGGGCTGGTTGAAGTCGTACTGGATGGTCGACATCTGCCACGTGCGCCCGATGGCGTCGCGCGCCTGCACCGAGATCTTGGGGCCGTAGAAGGCGGCCCCGCCCGGGTCCGGGACCAGTTCCAGACCGGTGCCCTCGGCGACCTCCTGCAGCACCGCGGTGGCCTTGGCCCACTCCTCGTCGGAACCGATGAACTTGTCCGAGTCCCCGCGGGTGGACAGTTCGAGGTAGTAGTCGTCGAGGCCGAAGTCGCTGAGCAGACCGGTGACGAAGTCGAGCAGGTGGCGGATCTCCCCCGGCGCCTGCTCGGGGGTCACGTAGCTGTGCGAGTCGTCCTGGGTCAGCCCGCGGACGCGGGTCAGCCCGTGCACGACCCCGGACTTCTCGTAGCGGTAGACCGACCCGAACTCGAAGAACCGCAGCGGCAGCTCGCGGTAGGACCGTCCGCGCGAACGGAAGATCAGGTTGTGCATCGGGCAGTTCATGGCCTTCAGGTAGTACTTCGAGTTCTCCAGGGCCATCCCCGGGAACATCGTGTCCTCGTAGTAGGGCAGGTGCCCCGACGTCTCGAACAGCCCGCCCTTGGAGATGTGCGGGGTCCCGACGTAGGAGAACCCCTCCTCGATGTGCCGGCGGCGGACGTAGTCCTCCATCTCCCGCTTGACCACCCCACCCTTGGGGTGGAAGACGACGAGACCGGAACCGATCTCGTCGGGGAAGGAGAACAGGTCCAGCTCGACGCCGAGGCGGCGGTGGTCGCGGCGCTCGGCCTCGGCCAACCGCTCCTGGTAGGCCTTCAGCTCGTCCTTGCTCGGCCAGGCCGTCCCGTAGATGCGCTGCAGCTGCGGGTTCTTCTCGCTGCCCCGCCAGTAGGCCGCCGCCGACCGGAGGAGGGCGAAACCGTTGCCGGACAACCGGGTGCTGGGTACGTGCGGCCCGCGGCAGAGGTCGCGGAAGGCGACGGACCCGTCGCGGCGGAGGTTGTCGTAGATCGTCAACCCGCCCTCGCCGACCTCGGCCTCGGCCCCGTCGGCGGCCTCGCCCGCGCTGGACTTCAGCCCGATGAGTTCCAGCTTGTAGGGCTCGTCGGCCATCTCGGCGCGCGCCTCGTCGTCGCCGACCTCGCGCCGGACGAAGCGCTGCCCCTCCTTGACGATGCGCTGCATCGTCTTCTCGAGGGTCTTCAGGTCCTCGGGGGTGAAGGGACGCTCGACGTCGAAGTCGAAGTAGAAACCGTCCTTGATCGGCGGGCCGATGCCGAGCTTGGTGCCCGGGAAGTGCTGCTGGACCGCCTGGGCCATGACGTGCGCGGTGGAGTGGCGCAGCACGGCCAGACCGTCGGGGTCGGACACCGGGACGCCCTCGACGACGTCGCCCTCGGCCAGCTCGTGGCTGAGGTCGCGCAGCTCGCCGTTGACGCGGGCCACCACGACGTCGCGCTGCTCGGTGAAGAGGTCCCCCGCCGTCGTGCCGACGGGCACCTGCTGCGCCTCGCCGGATCGGGTGACGGTGAGCTGGGCGGACACTGCTGGCCTCCGGGGCGTCGCTGGGCGGGACATCGGCGGAACGGTGGGCGGCGCCCGAGGCGCTGCGCAGCGACTCTAGCCGGGGCCCCCGACAGGGTTCCGGCGGCGCACCGCGTCCCCGACCCCGACCCGCCCCGGGCGCAGCACCTCGGCGAACGACCCCGCGCAGTGCCGAGGGGTCGCCCCCAGGCGCAGCGTCACCGGGCCGACCTCGAGCACGTCGCCCTCCACGGGGTCCTCGGGCCAGCCGTCGGTGTCCAGGACCAGGTTCGCGCGCGAGGAGTCCCCCGCCCCCTCGACGCGGCGCGCGCGCAGGGTGACCACGTGCACCGCGGCCACCTGCCGGGCACCGCCCGTGACGGGTTCGAGGTGGACCTCGGCGAGTCCCAGCCGGGCCGCCACGGCCCGCAGGTCGCCCGGACCGGCCGGGGGGGCCGCCACCCGCGGCGCCCCGGGGGGACCGTCGAGGGCGAGCGAGCGCAGCGCGGGGTGGTGCTTGGCGACCAGGGTCTCGGTGCCCGAGGCGAGGACGAACCCGCGATCGCCCAGCAGCCCCTCGGCCCGGACCTCGACCGCGGGCAGCGAGAGGCCGGGAACGGACTTGACGGGGAAGACCTGGACCTGCAGGAGACGACCGGGGATCATCGACGACCTCCCGGGGACGGCCCGCCGTGACGGCGGACGGTCGAGGTGGGTGGGCGATACTGGGTTCGAACCAGTGACCCCTTCGGTGTGAACGAAGTGCTCTACCACTGAGCTAATCGCCCGGAATCGACGCCGGAGCGCGACTCGGTGTGAGAACCATACCGTCTCCCCGCAGCGCTCCCGACCACCGGGCGCCCGGGTCGGCCGGGGTGGGCACGAGGGGTCAGGACTGCAGGCCGGGGACCTGGCGCAGTTCGGCGCGGACGAACTCCGGGGTCCACCCCGGGATGCCGGCCCAGACCAGGTAGCCGTAGACGAGCGCCCCCACGCACACCGCCGAGGCCGAGGCGAGCGCCACCCGGACCGTCCAGGACCGCCGCCCGAGCCAGGCCGTCCAGGCGTGCAGCTGCCGCCGTCCGAAGGCGTGCAGGCGACGGGCCCAGTGGAACTCGGTGCCCAGCAGGGCCAGTCCGAGGAAGACGATCAGCCAGCCCGGGCCGGGCAGGGGCACCAGGGCGAGTCCGACCACGACCACGACGGAGCCGAGGACGCCGACGACCGTGCGGTAGATGCGGTCCTTGTGGGCGTCGGCCCGCAGCCGCTCGCGCCGGTCGCGGTAGACGTGGCGGAACCGCTCCAGGCGACGGCGGCGGATCGAGCGCTGCCGGGGCGAGGCCACGGACTCCTCGGTCGCCGCCTCCGCCGACCGGGCCGCCGAGCGCACCTCCGCGTCCCCGCCCGCCCGGTCGGCCCGCGCCGCCTCCGCGGCGGGCGGGGCCTGACCCGACTGCGCGTCCACCCCCGCAGTGTCCTCCGCGGCCGGGGCGTGCGCAGCGGCGGTTCCCGCGCGCGGGCGTGCGGACGACCCCAGGGTCGCCGCCTCCCGGGATGGCACCGTCCGCACGGGCTCCACGCTCCTTCCCGGTCCCTGGACCGGTCCTCGACGTCGTCGCGTCACGGGAGGTCCAACGCGCGAGGTCGCGTCCGCGCTCCCGACCTCACCGAACCTCCACCCGATCGGCGGGACCCGCCACCCACCCGCCCGGGCCGACCTGAACGGAAGGTGAAAAACCTGGTGCGTTCGGGTGGTTTCAGACGCCCTCGTGGTGGGAAACTGGTGGGCACGGTCGCTGTAGCCCGTCAGCGGCCTTTGAGCACACGGAGGTCGACGTGCCTGCACTGCCGCATCGCAAGACCGAGGTCGACGTCGACGTGTCGCTCCGCCTGAGGACGACGAGCGGGCCGGGTCTCCCCGTCCCCGCGAGCTTGCACTACGGAGCGGACGACCCCTACGCCATCCACGCCGTGTTCCGGGGTGGCGACACCGACGTCGAATGGGTGTTCGCCCGTGACCTGCTGAGGGAGGGACTGGAGGCACCGGCCGGCGACGGAGACGTGCAGGTGCAGCCGTGCATGAACTCCGCCCTCGCCGGTGACGGACGGGCCCGCATCCTGCTCCGCCTGTCGTCCCCGGACGGCAACGCGGAGCTGGAGGCCGACGAGGCCGACGTGCGGCGCTTCCTGCGCCGCGCCGACGCACTGGTCCCCCCGGGTCGCGAGACCCGTCACCTGGACCTGGACGACCTGGTGGCACGTCTCGTGTCCTGACCGCTCCACCACGACGGAGCCCCCTCGCACCACGGCGGTGCGAGGGGGCTCCGTCGTGCCGGGCGGAGGTCGGGGCGGTACCGGGGATGGCCCGATCGGGGTGAGCGGGCACCGATCTTGCGGGGGGATCTGGTAGGTGAGTGCCATGACCGATTCCGCCACCCAGACCGCCGACGCGATCGTCCCCGTCGTCGAACCGATCCCCGACCCCGCGCTGAACATCCGCGAGCTGCGCTCGGCGGCCCTGGACCGGTTGGCCGAGGGCGCCTTCGGTCGGGAGATGTGGGACTACCTCGAGGGCGGCAGCGGCGACGAGCGCAGCCTGCGCTGGAACGAGGAGGCCTGGGGCGAGATCCGGCTGGCCCCGCGCTGCCTGGTCGGTGTGGACGCGATCGACACGACCACCACCCTGTTCGGCTCCACCGTGGCCTCCCCGATCGGCCTGTCCCCCGCCGCCTCGCACAAGATCTGGCACGCCGACGGCGAACTGGGGGTGACCTCGGCCGCCGAGGAGGCCGGGATGATCTACTGCCAGAGCACCTTGGGCACGGTCTCCATGGAGGACGTCGCCGGCGCGACCAGCGCCCCGCTGTGGTTCCAGCTCTACGTCCGCCGCGACCGGGACCTCACCGCGAGCCTCGTGGCCCGCGCCGCCGCCGCCGGCTACCAGGCGCTCGTCGTCACCGTGGACACCCCGGTCCTGGGGGCCCGCGACACCGACCGGCGCCGCTCGGTGCGGCTGCCCTCCGGACTCAGCTTCGCCAACCTGGCGGGGCTGACCCCGCGGGCCGAACCCGACCTGCCGGCCCACCGCCGCGTCTACGTGGAACGCCTCGACCCGACGCTGACCTGGTCCGACATCACCTGGCTGAGCGAGCTCAGCGACCTCCCGGTGGTCGTGAAGGGCGTGCTGCGTCCCGACGACGCCGCCCGAGCGATCGACGCCGGCGCCCGGGGGGTGTGGGTGTCCAACCACGGCGCCCGCAACCTCGACACGGTCGTGCCCACGGCCCTGGCCCTGCCCGCGGTCGCCGCCGAGGTGGCCGGGCGCGTCCCCGTCGTCGTCGACTCCGGCATCCGCCGCGGCACCGACGTCCTCAAGGCCCTCTGCCTCGGGGCCGACGCGGTCTTCGTCGGGCGCCCCTACCTCTACGGCCTGGCCGCCGCGGGGCGTGAGGGCGCCCTGGCCGCCCTGCACATGCTGGACACCGAGCTGCGGATGGCGATGGGCCTGTGCGGCGCGCCCTCGCTCGACGCCCTGGGCCCGGACCTGCTCTGGTCCTGACGCCCGGGAGACCCGCCTCCCCGACCGTGATGTCCAGTCGGGGAGGCGGTTTGGAACATCGGGAGACAGTCGGCTACTGTCTACGACGTCAGGGGGAACGGCCGAAGGGCCGGGAAGCCAGGACATGCGGACGTAGCGCAGTTGGTAGCGCATAACCTTGCCAAGGTTAGGGTCGCGGGTTCGAGTCCCGTCGTCCGCTCGGGTAGACGCTGTTGGAGAGGCATCTGCTTCACGGTGGAGTGGCCGAGAGGCGAGGCAACGGCCTGCAAAGCCGTGTACACGGGTTCGAATCCCGTCTCCACCTCGTTCACGAGAACAGCAGCAACTCAGCACGGGCGATTGGCGCAGCGGTAGCGCGCTTCCCTGACACGGAAGAGGTCACTGGTTCGATCCCAGTATCGCCCACACACATTGCAGGACAACGGGTCCAGGCCCCTGACGCGACCAGCGTCGGGGGCCTTCCTCGTTCCCGGAGGGATTCTCGTCGGACGGCCTCCCGACGAGCGGGTCGGCCACCGTCCCGGCGCCGTCAGCGCGGGGTCCACCGCCGCCGGTCGGCGGCCTCGGTCCGGGCGCGGCGCCGGGCCTCGGCCCGGTGCGGGTCGGGCCACAGGCGGTCGACGGCCGAGTTCAGACCGGCGCCGATGAGCACCGTGATGGCCAGGAAGTAGAACCAGATCAGCACGATGATCGGCGCCGCGAGCGGACCGTAGATCGAGGTCGACGAGCCGCCGACCGTGCTGGAGAGCACGAACCGCAGCGCGTAGGAGATGCCGATCCAGCCGAGGAGGGCGAGCGCCGCCCCGGGCAGGTCGCGCCACCAGCGCCCCCGGACGGGACTGGCCAGGTGGTAGAGCGTGGCCAGCGCCGCCGCCGAGACGACCAGCAGGACCGGCCAGTAGGCCACCGCCGTCACCCAGCCGAGCTGCTCGGGCAGCCAGCGGGAGAGCAGCTGCGGGCCGATGAGCACGAGCGGGACGACGAGCACGGCCACCAGCAGCCCCACGAGGTAGGTCGACAGGGACAGCAGGCGGGTGGCCACGATCCCGCGGTGCCCGCCCAGGCCGTACATGATCGCGATGGTGTCGACGTAGACGTTGAGCGCCCGCGAGCCGGACCAGACGCTGAAGGCGAACGCCAGGACGGTCAGGTCGGCCCGGCTCCCGGTGGTGACCGAGTCGAAGGTCGGCAGGATCACCCCGGCGATCGCCTCGGACGTGAAGACCGCCTCGGTCAGCCGCTCGATCTCCGACCGGAGCGCGGCAACGTCGTCCCGGCCCACGAAACGGCCCAGGTAGCCGAGGCTCGCAACCAGCCCGAACACCAGCGGCGGCAACGAGAGCAGGGCGAAGAACCCGCCCTCGGCCGCCAGTCCGGTGACCCGGAAGCGCAGGCAGGAGCGGACGGTCTCGACCGTCAGGCGCCGGACCGCCCGCAGCAGCCGGACGAGCACGGCGAGGAGACCGGGCCGGGTCCGACGTCGTCGCCGAGTTCTCCCGTGGGTCACCCCGTCGGTCGCCCCGTCGGTCGCCCCCTCGTCCGGGGCCGTCTCGTCACCGGCCGCAGCCCGCGACGCCGGACGGTCAACCCGCTGTCGGGCGACCGGGCCAGGAGGTCGGCGGGACGGGACGGCTCGGGCACGCGTCCCACGGTAGCGAGGCCACGGTCACGTCACGGTCCGCCGCTCCGGTCGTGCGAGCGGGGCCCAACCGCCATGATGTCTCCGGAACGGACGCCCCGGTGGTGGCACCGGCGGGTGGTCCGCCGACCTCGGGCAGCGTCCGTGCCGTACGGACCGAGCAGCACCCAAGCACCACCAGCCCGTGGAGGACCCGCGATGCAGATCTGGCCTGGACGCCCCTATCCCCTGGGCGCCACCTTCGACGGGGCCGGCACGAACTTCGCCCTCTTCTCCGAGGTCGCCGACCGCGTCGAGCTCTGCCTGTTCGACGACGCGGGGAAGGAGACCCGGATCGACCTGCCCGAGGTGGACGGCTTCGTGCACCACGTCTACCTGCCGGCCGTCCAGCCCGGGCAGCGCTACGGCTTCCGGGTGCACGGCCCCTTCGACCCCCCGGCCGGGCACCGCTGCCAGCCGGAGAAGCTCCTGCTCGACCCCTACGCCAAGGCGATCGAGGGCCAGGTCGACGGCGACCCGTCCCTGTTCTCCTACGAGTTCGGCAAGGAAGGCGTCCTCAACACCGAGGACAGCGCCGGGCACACCATGCTCTCCGTCGTCGTCAACCCCTACTTCGACTGGGGCAACGACCACCGGCCGCGGCACGAGTACCACGAGTCGGTCATCTACGAGGCGCACGTCAAGGGTCTGACCCAGCTGCACCCGGACATTCCCGAGGAGATCCGGGGGACCTACGCCGCGATGGCGCACCCGGCGACGATCGAGCACCTGCACGCCCTCGGGGTCACCGCGGTCGAGCTGATGCCGGTCCACCAGTTCGTCCAGGACACTCACCTGGTCGAGAAGGGCCTGTCGAACTACTGGGGCTACAACACCATCGGCTTCTTCGCCCCGCACAACTCGTACTCGGCCAACGGCCAGCGCGGGCAGCAGGTGCAGGAGTTCAAGTCGATGGTGCGGGCCCTGCACGAGGCGAACATCGAGGTCATCCTCGACGTGGTCTACAACCACACCGCCGAGGGCAACCACATGGGCCCGACCCTGTGCTTCCGCGGCATCGACAACCAGGCCTACTACCGTCTGGTCGACAGCGACAAGAAGCACTACTTCGACACCACCGGCACGGGCAACAGCCTGCTCATGCGCCACCCCCACGTGCTCCAGCTGATCATGGACTCGTTGCGGTACTGGGTCACCGACATGCACGTCGACGGCTTCCGGTTCGACCTGGCGGCCACCCTCGCCCGGCAGTTCCACGAGGTGGACCGGCTCAGCGCCTTCTTCGACCTGGTCCAGCAGGACCCGATCGTCAGCCAGGTCAAGCTCATCGCCGAGCCGTGGGACGTCGGCGACGGCGGTTACCAGGTCGGCGGGTTCCCCCCGCTGTGGACGGAGTGGAACGGCCGCTACCGCGACTCGATCCGCGACTTCTGGCGCGGGGAGCCGCACTCCCTGGGCGACTTCGCCAGCCGGTTGTCGGGCTCCAGCGACCTCTACGAGCACTCCGGGCGCAAGCCGATCGCCAGCATCAACTTCATCACCGCGCACGACGGCTTCACCATGCGCGACCTGGTGTCCTACAACGACAAGCACAACGCCGCCAACGGCGAGGGCGGTGCGGACGGCGAGAGCCACAACCGCTCGTGGAACTGCGGCGCCGAGGGGCCGACGGCGGACGAGCAGATCAACGCGCTGCGGGCCCGCCAGCACCGCAACCTGCTGGTCACGCTCCTGCTCAGCCAGGGTGTCCCGATGATCCTGCACGGCGACGAGCTGGGACGTTCGCAGCAGGGCAACAACAACGTCTACTGCCAGGACAACGAACTGGCCTGGGTCGACTGGGACCTGGAGGACTGGCAGCAGGAGCTGCTGGAGTTCTCCCGCCGCATCGTCGCCCTGCGCCGGCAGGAGCCGGTGTTCCAGCGGCGGCGGTTCTTCGCCGGTGAGGCCGGGCACGGGGGCGAGTCCGAGGTCGGCGACATCGAGTGGTTCCAGGCCGACGGGTCCCGGATGACGGACCGGGACTGGAGCGACGGGTCCAACCGCTGCGTCATGGTCTTCCTCAACGGCGAGGCCATCCCGGAACCGAACCGGCGGGGCGAGCGCATCGTCGGCGACTCGTTCCTGGTGCTGTTCAACCCCTACCACGAGGACGTCGAGTTCACGTTGCCCGGCAAGGAGTACGGCGACGAGTGGACCCCGCGGCTGGACACCGCCGACGACCAGGTCGGGGTCGTGTCGGTGTTCACCGAGGAATCGGCCTTCTCCCCCGGGGTCAAGCTGCCCGTGGAGGCCCGTTCGGTCCTGGTCCTGGCGCGCGGCCCGGTGGGCGACAAGTGACCTACCGTCCCGCCGCCGTCCCGGCCGGCACCTACCGGCTGCAGATCCAGCCGGAGTTCACCTTCGCCGACGCCGCGGCCCGGGCCGGCTACCTCGCCGCGCTCGGGGTGTCCCACGCCTACCTCTCCCCCGTCCTGACCCCGGCCAAGGGTTCGACCCACGGCTACGACGTGGTCGACCACACCCGTCTCAACCCGGAGGCGGGGGGCCGGGAGGCGTTCGCCGCCCTGGTGACGGCGTTGCGCGAGCAGGGCCTCGCCGCGATCGCCGACGTGGTGCCCAACCACATGGCCGTACCGACGCCCGCCTCGGACAACGCCCCGCTGTGGTCGGTGCTGCGCGAGGGGCCGGAGTCCCCGTTCGCGTCGTGGTTCGACGTCGACTGGTCGGTGCCCGACCGCGCCATCCTCATGGCGGTGCTGGGCAACCGGATCGGGCAGGTGCTGGCCGCGGGCGAGCTCACGCTGGACACCACCGGGGACGAACCCCTGCTGCGCTACTACGACCACGTGTTCCCCGTGCGACCGGGCACCGAGGACCTCCCGCTGGCCGAGCTGGTGGACCGGCAGTGGTACCGCCTGGCCCACTGGCGCGTCGCCGACGAGGAGCTGAACTACCGGCGCTTCTTCGACGTGGACACGCTCGCCGCGATCCGCGTCGAGGACCACGAGGTCTTCGAGAAGACCCACCGCCTGCTGCTCGACCTGCTCGCGGCGGGAGACCTCGAGGGGCTCCGGATCGACCACCCGGACGGGTTGGCCGACCCCCGCGGGTACCTGCGGGAACTCGCCGAGGCCTCGCGGCGTCCCGACGGGGCCAGCGCCTGGGTCGTGGTCGAGAAGATCCTGGAGGGCGAGGAGGTCCTGCCCGAGGACTGGGAGTGCGCGGGCACGACCGGTTACGACGCCCTGCAGCGCATCGGCGGGTTGTTCCTCGACCAGACCGGCGCGGAACCGTTGACCGAGCTGTACGCCGGGGTCAGCGGCGAGACCACGTCGTTCGCGACCGTCGTCGACGCGGCCAAGCGGGAGGTCGTCGCCGGCGGCCTGTACGCCGAGGTCCACCGGCTGGTGGACCTGCTGGCCGGGATCTGCCACGACTCCATCGACCTGCGCGACCACACGCGGCGCGGATTGCACGACGTCGTGGTCGAACTGCTGGTCGCGGTCCCGCGGTACCGGGCCTACGTGGTGCCGGGCGAGAAGGCGCCGGCCGAGGCGGTCGAGGTCCTCGAGCACGCGGCGGGTCTCGCCCGGGTGCAGCTGCCGGCCGAGCGTCACGACACCCTCGACCTCGTCCTGGACCTGGCGCTCGGTCGCGTCGAGGTCCCCGGCGACCCCCGCCCCGCCGAGTTCGTGGTCCGCTTCCAGCAGACCTGCGGGCCGGTCATGGCCAAGGGTGTGGAGGACACCGCGTTCTACCGCTGGTTCCGGCTCTCGGCGCTCAACGAGGTCGGTGGCAACCCGGCCCAGTTCGGGATCTCCCCGGAGGAGTTCCACGCGTTCGCGGCCCGTCTGGCCCGCGACTGGCCCACGGCCATGACCACGCTGTCGACGCACGACACCAAGCGCAGCGAGGACGTGCGGGCCCGTCTGGCGCCCCTGTCGGAGCACCCCGAGGAGTTCCGCGAGGCACTGACCCGGTGGCGGGAGCTCGCCGCCGAGTGGCGCGAGCCGGAGCTCGACGGGCGGACCGAGCTCCTCGTCTGGCAGACCCTGGTGGGCACGTTCGGCGCCGACGGGCCGATCGCGGCGGAACGGCTCGTGGACTACCTGCAGAAGGCGACCCGCGAGGCCAAGGACCACACCACGTGGACGGCCCCCGACGAGGCCTACGAGACCGCGGTCCGGCGGTTCGCCGAGGGCGTCCTCGGCGAGACCGCGATCGTCGAGGAACTGCGGTCGTGGTCGGAGCGCACCGCTCCCGGCGCCCGGGTCGCGGTGCTCGGCCAGAAACTGGTGCAGCTGACCATGCCAGGGGTCCCCGACGTCTACCAGGGCACCGAGCTCGTGGAGCTGTCCCTGGTCGACCCGGACAACCGCCGCGCGGTGGACTACGCCGAGCGCGCCCGCCGGTTGGCCGAGCTGGACGGTGGCCGGGCCCCCGCCGACCTGGACGACGAGAAGCTGCTGGTGGTCTCGCGCGCGCTGCGCCTGCGCCGCGAGCACCCGGACTGGTTCCTCGGCGCGACCAGCGAGGGCGGACCCTCGGGGTACGCACCCGTGCCGACCACGACGGGGCACGCGATCGCGTTCGCCCGGGGACCGATCGGGGACCCGCGCGTCGTGGCCGTCGCCACCCGGCTCCCGGGATCGTTGGAACGTCTGGGCGGGTGGGGCGAGGCCACCCTGGCCCTTCCCGAGGGAGCCTGGACCGACCTGCTGACCGGGACGAGCACCGAGGGCGGCGCGGTCCGCATCGCCGACGTCCTCGCGACGCTGCCCGTGGCGCTGCTGGTCAAGGACTGAGGACCGGCCGACGACGGGCCCGCACCGGTCGGTGCGGGCCCGTCGTCGTGGGCGGTTCCCGGAGTGGGGTCGTGGGCCCGTCAGTGCAGGAGCTTCAGCCCGATCACGCACCCGACGATGCCGAGGATGAGGACGACCTTCAGCACCGAGGCCGGCTCGGCCCCGGTGGCCATGGCCCATCCGACGGTGAGGGCCGCCCCGATCCCGACCCAGACGGCGTAGGACGTCCCGACGGGCAGCTGCCGCATCGCGAACGCGAGGCCGGCCATGCTCGCGGCGCAGGCGACGGCGAACACCACGGTGGGGGCGAGACGGCTGAAACCCTCGGACCGACCGAGGGCGGTCGCCCAGACCGCCTCCAGGACACCGGAGACGACGAGCACGAGCCAGGACAGGGCGACGCTGGACACGGGGTTCCTCCTGCGGGCCGTCTTGTCGCTGACCGGGTACGGCACCCCTCGTCCGGGAACCCCGCCGGGGTCCTGCCGACGAGGTTCGCACACCCCGCCGGGTCGGACAACCCTCCGGCACCGCTCCGGTTCCCGCGGGGGCGGTCCCCCGGTGGCCGGTCCGGCGGCCGTCCGACAGGCTGGTGACCATGCGGTTGCAGGTGTGGGCGCCAGGGGCGCGGACGGTCGACGTGGTCATCGGCTCGGGTTCGGAGGTGCAGACGCACCCGTTGTCGCGCAGCGACTCCCCCCGTCCCGGATGGTGGGGGGCCGAGATCGACGGGGTGGGCGCCGGGACCCGGTACGCGTTCTCCGTCGACGGCGGGGACCCGCGACCCGACCCGCGCTCGGCCGCGCAGCCCGACGGCGTGCACGCCGCCAGCGAGGTCGTCGACCCGGCCGCCTTCGGCTGGACCGACGAGGGGTGGAGCGGACGCGACGCCCGGGGTGCGGTGTTCTACGAGCTGCACGTCGGGACCTTCACGCCCCAGGGGACCTTCGCCGCGGCGACCGGGCGGCTGGACCATCTCGTCGAACTGGGGGTGGACGTCGTCGAGGTGCTGCCGGTCTCGGCCTGGGACGGTCCGCACGGCTGGGGGTACGACGGCGTGGCCCCCTACGCGGTGCAGAACTCCTACGGTGGTCCGGCCGCGTTCGCGGCGTTCGTGGACGCCTGCCACGCGCGCGGCCTGGCGGTCGCGCTGGACTGCGTCTACAACCACCTGGGCCCCAGCGGGAACTACCTCGCGGAGTTCGGTCCCTACTTCACCGACAAGCACGACACCCCGTGGGGCGCAGCGGTGAACCTGGACGACGAGGGTTCCCTCGAGGTGCGTCGCTGGATCTGCGACAACGCCCTGCGCTGGTTCCGCGACTTCCACGTCGACGCGCTGCGCCTCGACGCGGTGCACGCGCTGGTCGACGACTCCGAGCAGCACGTGCTGGCCCAGCTCGCCGAGGAGACCGCGGCCCTGTCGACCGAACTGGGCCGACCGCTGTCCCTGGTCGCCGAGAGCGACCTGAACGACGCGGTCATGGTCACCCCGGTCGCGGACGGCGGGCAGGGCATGACGGCGCAGTGGGCCGACGACGTCCACCACGCCCTGCACGCCCTCCTCACCGGGGAACGTCAGGGCTACTACGCCGACTTCGGCGAGCCCGGGGTCCTCGCGACGACGTTCACCGAGGCCTTCTTCCACGCCGGGCGCTGGTCGTCTTTCCGCGGGGAGACCTGGGGGAAGAAGGTCGACACGTCCGTCCACGGCGGCCACGAGTTCCTGGGGTACCTGCAGACCCACGACCAGGTCGGCAACCGCGCCGTGGGGGAACGGATCGGGCACCTGCTCTCCCCCACCCGGGCGGCGGCCGGGGCGGCGCTCTACCTGCTCGGGCCGTTCACGCCCATGCTGTTCATGGGCGAGGAGTGGAACGCCTCGTCCCCGTGGCAGTTCTTCACGTCCTTCGCCGACCCGGAACTCGGCGAGGCGGTCAGCAAGGGGCGCCGTTCGGAGTTCGGCGAGCACGGCTGGTCGGCCGAGGAGGTCCCCGACCCGCAGGACCCGGCCACCCGCGAGAACTCGGTGCTGCGCTGGAGCGAGCTCGGCGAACCCGACCACGCCCGGATGCTGGCCTGGTACCGGGACCTGATCGCGTTGCGCCGCAACGAGTCCGTCTTCACCGACGACGACCTCCGCGCGGTCCGGGTCGAGCAGACCGAGAAGCGGGTCGTGCTGCACCGCGGGCCCTTCCGGGTCGTCGTCACCCTCGGCGAGGGCGGTGACGTGGACCTCGGCGGGGAGGGAGCGGAACTCCTGCTCGCGTTCGCCGACGCGACGGTCGAGCCGCAGGTGGTCGGCGGCGCGGTGCGGATGCCGGCCGAGGGCGTGGCCGTGGTCCGGACCGCCTGACGCGGGACGCCGCGGGTCCCCGGCGGGGACCCGCGGCGCACGGTCAGGACTGCGCCAGCGCGGCGCCGTCGCGGGCCAGGGCCGAGAGTCGGGACACGGCCCGCAGGTACTTCTTCTTGTACCCCCCGTGCAGCAGTTCGTCGGTGAACAGGGCGTCGAAGGGGACCCCGGAGGCCACGATCGGGATGTCCCGGTCGTAGAGGCGGTCGGCCAGCACCACCATGCGCAACCCGACCATCTGGTCGGAGATCGTCGCGACGTCGGTGAGGCAGACCGTGCGGGTCGAACCGATCATCGCGCCGTAGCGACTGGGATGGACGTCGGCGAGGTGGGCCAGCAGCGTCGGGAACTCGTCCAGCGTCGCCCCCTCGGCCCGTCCGGCGGCGGCCCGCACGGCGTCGGACGTGACGGGCGCCGGAGCGGCCGGCAGACCGCGGTGGCGGTAGTCCTCGCCGTCGACCCGTACGGTCTCGAACTGCGAGGCCAGGGCCTGGATCTCGCGCTGGAAGTCCTGGGCCGCGAAACGTCCCTCCCCCAGCGCGTCGGGCAGGGTGTTCGAGGTGGCGGCCAGCCGGGTGCCGCGGTCCACCAGCTCACGCATGAGCCGCGACATCAGCACGGTGTCGCCCGGGTCGTCCAGCTCGAACTCGTCGATGCAGACCAGGGCGTTGTGGGCGAGGGCCTCGACCGCGGGCAGGAACCCCAGCGCGCCGACCAGGTTCGTGTACTCCACGAACGTCCCGTAGGCGACGGGGCGGCCGCCCTCGGTGGCGACGTGGTGGTAGAGCGAGGACAGCAGGTGGGTCTTGCCCACCCCGAACCCGCCGTCGAGGTAGAGGCCCCCGGGGCCCGTCGGCCGCGCCTTCTTCCTGAACAGCCCGCCCAGCCCGCCGCTGCGGGTGCCCGACCCCTCCCGCACCTGGTCGCCGAAGGCCGTCATGCGCTGCACGGCCGCGGCCTGGCTCGGCTGGTCCGGGGCGGGGATGTAGGTGGAGAACCGGACGTCGGCGAAACGCGGCGGGGGTACCAGCTCGGCCACCAGCTGCTCCGGGGGGACCCGGGGGCTGCGCGTGGCGAGGGCGTCGACGGCGTGCGGGGAGCTCACCGGCCCAGGGTAGTGAGCCGCGACCGGCCCACCGGTCGCCGAGCTCGGGGCGTGAGGTCTCTCACACGAGGTGGGAGCGACCGCCCGGACGGCCCCGTGGGCACCCCCGGTCGACCCCCGCCCGTGTCCGGGCCGCATGGCAGGATCTCCGTCGCGGGAACGCCGGGAGCCGCCCGGCTGTTGACGCAGCAGACGGTCACCGCCGACGCCGACCCCGGTCGACGACGCGGTCGGTCGTCACCCGCCCGACCTGCTCGAAGCCCGATCAGTGCCCAGCCATCCGGAGGTCACCGTGACCACGCTCCCCCTCGACGACGACGCCAAGCTCGCCGAGTACGCCCACCCCGAGAAGCTCGTCACCACGGAGTGGCTGGCCCGGCACCTGGGCTCGGAGGGACTGGTCGTCGTCGAGAGCGACGAGGACGTGCTGCTCTGGGACACCGGCCACATCCCCGGTTCGGTCAAGGTCGACTGGCACACCGAGCTCAACGACCCGGTGACCCGCGACTACGTCGACGGTGCGGGTTTCGCCGCTCTCATGGCCCGCAAGGGCATCGCGCGCGACACCACCGTCGTGGTCTACGGCGACAAGAACAACTGGTGGGCCGCCTACGCGCTGTGGGTGTTCACGCTGTTCGGTCACCCCGACGTGCGGTTGCTGGACGGGGGCCGGGCCAAGTGGGTCGCCGAGGGCCGCGAGATGACCACCGACGCCCCCGACCCGGCCGCCACCGACTACCCGGTCGTCGAGCGCGACGACTCCGGGATCCGCGCCTTCAAGGACGACGTGCTGGGTCACCTGGGCTCCGGTGAGAACCGTCTCGTGGACGTGCGGTCCCCGCAGGAGTACACCGGTGAGCGCACCCACATGCCCGACTACCCCCAGGAGGGCACGTTGCGCGGGGGGCACATCCCCGGCGCCGACTCCGTGCCGTGGGCACGCGCCGCGGCCGAGGACGGGACGTTCCGCAGCCGGGACGAGCTCGCCGCCATCTACGGCGAGGAGAAGGGGATCGCGCCCGACGCCGACGTCATCGCCTACTGCCGGATCGGGGAGCGCTCCAGCCACACGTGGTTCGTGCTGAGCCACCTGCTGGGGTACTCGAAGGTCCGCAACTACGACGGCTCGTGGACGGAGTGGGGCAACGCGGTGCGGGTGCCGATCGTGACCGGTCCCGAGCGGGGCGAGTTCCCGGCATGAGCGCCGACACCGATCCCTTCGGTCTGACGGCCGGTCTGCCGCCCGCGCTGGCCGAGATCGTCGAGGACTTCAACGCGCTGCCGGAGAAGGAGCGTCTGCAGCTGCTGCTGGAGTTCTCCACCAACCTGCCCGCGCTGCCCACCCGGTTGGAGGGGCACCCGGAACTCATGGAGCGGGTGGACGAGTGCCAGTCCCCCGTCTTCATCTCGGTCGAGGTGGACGGGGAGGGACGCACCCACCTGCACGTGTCGGCCCCGCCGGAGGCGCCGACCACCCGCGGTTTCGCCGGGGTGCTGCAGGAGGGGCTGGAGGGCCTGCCCGCCGAGCAGGTCCTGGACCTGCCCGCCGACGTGTGCTCGCGCCTGGGGTTGGAGCGGGCCGTCTCCCCGCTCCGGATGCGGGGCATGAGCGGCATGCTGGCGCGCGTCAAGCGTCAGGTCCGCGTCGCCCTGGCCGCCTGAGCCCCCGTCGAGTCGAGG
The DNA here is from genome assembly GCF_042433995.1 of Kineococcus gynurae. Taxonomy (NCBI): domain Bacteria; kingdom Bacillati; phylum Actinomycetota; class Actinomycetes; order Kineosporiales; family Kineosporiaceae; genus Kineococcus; species Kineococcus gynurae. The sequence goes on along the minus strand of NZ_JBHLUI010000008.1, from coordinate 883,176 downwards.
AGGACCGCAACCCGTGACCCACGTGACCGAGAGCATCGACGCCGCGGCCACCCCGGAGCATCCGGCCCTGCCCGTGCACCGGGTGGCCGAGGCGCGGCTGCCCACCGTGCACGGGGTGTTCCGGGCGTTCGCCTACCGGCAGGCCGACGGGGTCGAGCACCTGGCCGTGGTGGCGGGCGACCTCGGTGACGGGCGCGACGTGCTGCTGCGGGTGCACTCCGAGTGCAACACCGGGGACGTCTTCGGGTCGTTGCGCTGCGACTGCGGGCCGCAGCTGCACGCGGCGCTCGACCTGGTGCAGGCCGAGGGCCGCGGGGTCGTGCTGTACCTGCGCGGGCAGGAGGGTCGGGGCATCGGCCTGGCCGAGAAGATCGCGGCCTACGCGTTGCAGGAGCAGGGCCGCGACACGGTCGACGCCAACCTCGACCTGGGCCTGCCGGTCGACGCCCGCGACTACACCGGGGCGGTCGCCGCGCTGCGCGACCTGGGGGTGGTCGACGTCGAGCTGATCACGCACAACCCGGTCAAGGTGGCCGCGCTCGAGGCCGGCGGCATCCCCGTGCTGCGCCGCCGCGACCTGCCCGTGGCCACCACCCGCGACAACCTGCGCTACCTGCGGACCAAGCGCGACCGGATGGGGCACGTCCTGCACGGGATCGCCTGACGTGCCGGGCACGGCGCCTCCCGGGACCACCGTCGACGCCTGGCCGGCGCTGCTGGACCTGGCCCGCGAAACGGACCCGGGCCGGCTCGCGAGCGGGCTGGACGCGCTCGGGTCGGCGGAGCTCGTCGACCGCTACGCCCGGCTGCTGCTGGCCGGGCCCGACGCGGTCGTCGCCCAGCTCGGGCAGAGCCTCGACGGGTGCGTGGCGACCCGCTCGGGCGACGCCTGCTTCGTCACCGGCGAGGCCGACCGCGAGCACCTGCACCGGCTGCGCGCCCTCGTCGACGCCGTGGTCGTGGGCCCGGGGACGGTGGCCGCCGACGACCCGCAGCTCACCGTGCGCGCGGTCGTCGGCCCCCACCCCGTCCGCGTCGTGCTCGACCCGCGCGGCACGCTCGCGGGGGCGCGGCTGCTGCGCGAACCCGACGTCCTCTGGCTGCGGGGCGGGACCGGCGCGCCGGCCTCACCGGGGGCCGAGGTCGTCCGCCTGCCCCCGGAGGGTTTCGCGCCGCGCGCGATCCGCCGACTGCTCGCCGCCCGGGGACTCGGACGGGTCCTGGTGGAAGGTGGGGGTCGCACGGTGTCCGCCTGGATCGACGCGGGCCAGGTGGACCTGCTGTTCCTCACCGTCGCCCCGTTCGTCATCGGCGCGGGGGGTCGGCGCGGGCTCGCCCTGGCCGACGTCGAGCCCCTGGCCGCGGTCCCGCGACCGCCGGTGCGTCGGCACCTGCTCGGTGCCGACGTCTGCTTCGAGCTGGACCTGCGTCGGCGCTGATCCGGTCCCCCGGGGGGCGTCCCGCTCAGCGCGCCAGCAGGTCGACGTGCGGGACCCGTGCCCGCAGCCCGTCGCCGCCCCGGGACAGGCGCGCGGCGGCGTCGTGACCGCCCGGGGCGCACCACCCCGTCAGCCACGCCTCGAGCAGCGGTCGGGTGGCCGGGCCGAGCCGCCACGGCGTGGCCGCGGAGCTCACCTCCCACCCGGAGGCACCCAGCAGCTCCCGGACACGGTCGGCCGCGTCGGGGCCGAGCCCGTGGCCGCGCTGGTCGGCGTCGAAGTCCGCGGCGATGGTCGGGTCGCCGGGCTCGGCCGGATCCAACCGGGCGGCCCCCGTCACCGTGAGGGTCAGCAGCAGCACGGGGCGGGGCCGCAGCCCGCTCAGCACCGAGACCAGCCCGCTCGCCCCGGCCTCGGTGAGCACGTCGAGCAGGGCGGAGGCGGTGACCAGATCGGCCCCCGCGAGCGCCGCGGTCAGCGCGTCCCGGTCGCGCAGGTCGACGCGTCCGGTCCCGATCTCCGCCGCCTCGGCCGGGGGGTCGGTGAGCGCGCGGCGCAGCAGCGCCTCGTCGTGATCGAGCAGCGTCCAGCGCTGGGGCCCGACCCCGAGCCGGTGCAGCCGTGGGGCGAGGTGGCGCAGGGTCGAGCCGCTGCCCGCGCCGAGGTCGACGATCCGGACGGGTCGCGACCCGAGCCGCTCGGCCACGGCCGCCTCCAGCCCGGCGTCCCGGGTGGCGTGGTCCACCGGCTCGCGCAGTCTCAGCCAGTCGGCGTCGAAGAACTCCAGCTCCGGGCGGGTCTCGGGACCGGGACGGGTCACAGCAGGCCTCCGACGGTCCGGGCGGTCTCGTCCCAGGTGGGCAGCTCGCGGGACCGGGCCGCGGCGCGCAACCGCGCGCGCAGCCCGTCGTCGTCGGCCCAGCGGCGCAGCGCGGACACCACCGCGGCGACGTCGCGCTCGACCACGATCCCGGCCCCGCCGACGAGCCGGGGCAGCTCCCCGGCCTCCGACACCAGGCTGGGCAGCCCCCGGGCGAGGGCCTCGGCGACGGCCATCCCGTACGGCTCGGCGGTCGACAGCAGGACGTGGAGGTCGGCCGCGGCCCACTCCCGCTCCAGCGCGACGTCGTCCAGCGGACCGAGCAGCGTCGTGCCCGGGAGGGTGAACGGCGTGAGGACCGTTCCCGCGCAGCGCAACGACCACGGTGCTCCGAGTTCGGCCACGGCCCGGGCCACGATCTCCTGCCCCTTGCGCGGGCCGACGCTGCCGACCGAGAGCAGGCGGTGGATCCCCGAGGCGGTGCTCGGCGGGCCCGGGTCCGTCCCCGGCGGGGCGAGGCGGGCCGCGACCCCCGCGAACGCGCGGACCCGGTCGGCGGCCTGCCGCCCGGTCACGACGACGACGTCCACGCCGCGCAGACTCGCCCGCTCGGCCTCGGGACGGGTCCCCGCCGGGTCGTCGTCGCAGCGCAGCAGGTGCAGCAGGAGGACGGTGCGCAGCCTGTGGGCGTGCCGGGCGAGGACGTCGGGGTGCTCGGTGCTGACGAGCCCGTCGAGGAGGACGGTCGAGCCGTCGGGCCGGGCGGCCAGCGCGACGTCCAGGGCGGTGGCGTCGCCGGTCGGCGCGCCCGGGCCCCCCGGGCCGAGCGGGACGGGTAGCAGCGTCAGGACGGGCAGCCGGGCGAGCAGCTCGCGGTCGTACCGGTTGCCCCCGGTGGGCGCCTCCAGGCCGGTCGGCACCACGAAACCGACCGTCACCCCCGCGCCCCCGCCCGCCGCACGGTCCGCACCCTAGCCACCACGCCCCCGGCCCACCCCCTCCCCACCCCACCCACCCCCCGTGATCAAGGAATTTCTCCCTCCCGCCCCAGGCGCCACGGGCGGGTCCGCCGGGGTGGGACGGACGGGACGGGTGAGAAAATTCCTTGATCACGGGGGGTGGGTCGGGGTGGCTGGGGTGGGGCGGTGGGTCGGGGTGGGTGGGGCGGGTCGGGGGGCGGTCCGGTGGGTCGGCCCTAGGGTGGGCGCGGGCGCGGTGACGGGTCGCGCGGACGCAGGAGGTCGGGGATGAGCGGGCTGTTCGCGCTGCTGGACGACGTGGCGGCGCTGGTCCGGCTGTCGGCGGCCTCGGTGGACGACGTCGCCGCGGCGGCGGGGCGGGCCGGGGTGAAGGCGGCCGGGGTGGTCGTGGACGACGCCGCCGTGACTCCCCGCTACGTGCAGGGACTCGACCCGAAGCGCGAGCTCTCGATCATCGCGCGCATCGCCAAGGGCTCGATCCGCAACAAGCTGCTGATCATCCTGCCGGTCGCCCTGCTGCTCAGCCAGTTCGCGCCCTGGCTGCTCACCCCCATCCTCATGCTCGGCGGTGCCTACCTCTGCTACGAGGGCGCCGAGAAGATCTACGAGCACGTCGCCGGGCACCAGCCGGACCCGGCCGAGGCGCGGGAGGCCGCGGCCGAGAACCCGGCCGAGCACGAGAAGAAGGTGGTGGCCGGGGCCGTCCGCACCGACCTGATCCTCTCGGCGGAGATCATGGTCATCGCCCTCAACGAGGTCGCGGCCGAGTCGTTCTGGTCGCGCGCGGTCATCCTCGCGGTCGTGGCGGTCGCCATCACCGCCGTCGTCTACGGCGCCGTGGCGCTCATCGTCAAGATGGACGACATCGGACTCGCACTGTCGCAGAAGGAGTCCGCGGGCGTCGCCGCGTTCGGCCGGGGCCTGGTGAAGGCCATGCCGGTCGTGCTGTCGACGCTGTCCACGGTCGGCGTGGTCGCGATGCTCTGGGTCGGGGGGCACATCCTGCTCGTCGGGGTCGACGAGCTCGGCTGGCACGGGCCCTACGGGGTGGTGCACCACCTCGAGGAGGTCGTCCACGACGCCACCGGGGCGCTGGGCGGGGTGCTCGGCTGGCTGACCGCGACCCTGGCCTCGGCCGTCGTCGGCGCGCTGGTCGGGGCCGTCGTCGTCCTCGTCGCGCACCTGCTGCCGCGCCGGAAGAAGACCGCCGCGCACTGAGCCCCGACCGGCGCGGCGACACCGGCACGACGGCCCCGCGGCGTCCGGTCAGAGCGGGCGTTCGAAGCTGCCCCAGGCGACGTCGGACTCCCGCAGCAGCACGTGCAGGGAGTCCAGACCGCCGGCGTGCACCCCGAGGGCCCCCGTCGGTACGGCCTCGGCGAGCCGGTCGGCGATCCAACCGCACAGGAACTCGGTGGTGGTCACCCGGCCGTGCAGCTCCTCGACCTCGTCGAGGTTGCGGTAGGTCAACCGGGCGAGGACCCCGGCCAGCGCCGTCGCCGCGGCCCCGATGTCGACGACCAGACCGTCGGGGTCGAGCTCGCGCCGCCGGAACGTGGCCTCGACCACGAAGGTCGCCCCGTGCAGCTGCTGGGCCGGGCCGAACACCTCCCCGGGCAGGCTGTGGGCGATCATCATCCGGTCGCGGACGGTCAGGCTGTACACGGGGTGGCTCCTCGGGGCTCGGGATGGGGGCGGACGCGAGATCGGGCCGGGCTCAGTACCGGACGGTGTGGCCGAGGGTCGCCGGGTCGGCCAGGACGCCCGGCAACCGGGCGGGCAGGTCCTCGAACCGCGTCGCACCGGTGAGCAGGGCCTCGAAGGCGTCCGCGCGCAGCAGGTCCAGCGCCAGCGCCAGCCGACGACGGGTGTCCCAGCGCGGGGCCCGCAGCGGGGGGACGCGGCCGACCTGCGAGGCCCGGACGGTGAGACGCCGGGAGTGGAACGCCTCCCCCAGCGCGACCGCGACCTCGCGGTCGCCGTACCAGCTGAGCTCGGTGAGGGTCCCCTCGTCGCCGAGGGCGGCGAGGCCGGTGGCCAGCCCCGCGGCACTGGCACTGGTGTGCACGACGGCGTCCCGGGACCCGCTCGCCCCGTCCGGACCGCGGAAGCGGGCCCCGAGCGCGGTGACCGCGCCCGAGCGGTCCTGCACGTCCACGACCTCGACGTCGGTGCCCGGGATGCGCGCGGCGATCGCGGCGACGGCGAGGCCGAGCACCCCGGCCCCGACGACGGTGACCCGGTCACCGGGCCCGAGGCCCGCGTCCCAGACGCCGTTGACGGCGGTCTCGACCATGCCGGCGAGCGCGGCGCGACGGGGTGGGACCCCGTCCGGGACGGGGAGGACGGCCGACGCCGGTACCACGTAGCGGTCCTGGTGGGGGTGCAGGCAAAAGACGGTGCGGCCCAGCAGGTCCGCGCCGCCTCCTCCCTCGCCCTGCCCCTCGCCCTGTCCCTCGCCGGGGCCGCCCACCGCCTCGACCACGCCGACGGAGAGGTAGCCGTACTTCACCGGGAACGGGAAGGAACCCGCCTGGAAGGGGGCCCGCATGAGCGCGTGCTGGCTGGCGGGGACGCCGCCGCGCAGCACGAGCGCCTCGGTCCCCCGGCTGATGCCGCCGACCAGGGCGCGGACCGCGACCTCGCCCGGTCCGGGGGGCGGGACCGCTTCGGCACGGAGTTCGAGGCGGCCGGGCCCGACGGTCCAGAGGGCCCGCGCCGGGTTCATCCGCGACCCAGCCGGGCGGTGAGGAACCCCTCGACCTCGTCCTCCCAGCGTCGCGGGTCGACGTTCCACTCCTTGGTGTGCCGGGCACGGTCCTCGGCCACGTAGGTGATCAGGTCCGGACGGGCCTCGGCCAGCCGTCGGGACGGCCCGGCCGGGACGTAGTCGTCGGCGGCGGAGTGGACGAGCAGCACGGGCAGCGACAGCTCCTCGGCCCGGCGCACCCAGTCCATCTGGCTCAGGTCGACCGGGGAGTCGACCCCGACGAGGCGACGCCCCCAAGGGTGCCCGAGCAGGGCCATCCCGTAGCGGCCGAGCCCCACCGGGAAGCCGTTCTTGCGGGCCTGGTGGTCGAGGACGTCGCGCCAGTCCACCACCGGGCCGTCGAGGACGAGGGCGGCGACGTGCGCGGCGAGCGGTGACCGGGCCACGAACTGCAGCGCGATCGCCCCACCCATCGACCAGCCCACGAGGACGACGCGGCGGGCCCCGCGGTCGAGGGCGTGCTGGACGACGGAGTGCACGTCGTGCCACTCGGTGCCGCCGAGGCCGTACCGGCGGGCGGGGCTCGGCGGGCCGTCGGCGTCGTTGCGGTAGGCGGGTACCGCGCAGTGCAGCCCGAGGCGGTGCAGCAGGGGCAGGGCCCGCAGCGTCTCCTCGCGGGTGGCGCCCCGGCCGTGGACCAGGACGGCCCAGTCCGCGCCACCCGCCCCGTCCGCCTCGTCCGCGTCGTCGGGCCGCCCGGCGGGAGGGACGTCCCACACCGGCAGCGGTCCCACCTCACCGGGGACGAGCAGCTCGACGTGGGGCAGCCCGAGCGCCCGGCCGGGGTCCCCGGCCCAGTAGTACTGGTTCCAGCGGGCGGGGCCGGGGCGGGGCACCCCGGCGTCCACCCCGAGCAGCTCGCGGGTCACCCGGCCCTCGGCCCGCGGCCGGACACCCTTGCCGTCGTCAGGGGCGACGTCCTCGAGGACCTCCCCGACCCGGAAGTGCCCGCGACCGCCGTCGGTCCAGACGCCGTAGCGGCCCGGGACGACGGAGTCGGGGGTGCGGGAGAACACGACGCGGTGGGGTCCGACCTGCAGGATCTCGAGGTCGTCGGGCTTGTGCCGGGCCGGGGTGACGACGTGGCGGGCGAAGGTCACCGCGGCCGCGGTGCTGGCGGCGACGCCGAGGGTGGCGACCCCGGTCCCGGCCAGCGCCCCGACCGTCGCCACCCGGCGGCTCCAGCGGCGACCGACGATGCGGCGCCACCGCTGCGCGCCGCTCACCGGGCCGCCCCCGCGACGCGCAGCGCGGCGCGGACCAGCGGCACCTGCAGGGGCAGCCGCAGCAGGGTGAGGGCGGCCTCGACCCGGGCCGCCCGACCCCGGCCCCGTCGGGTCCAGGCGTCGCGGGCGTGGACGACGTTGGCCGGCCAGACCGCCAGCAGCAGGGCGGCGGCGGCCAGCCCCCCGCGACGGCGCGACGCGGGGCGGAGCAGGGCCGCGGCGACAGCGAGCTCGACCAGGCCGGAGCCCAGCGTCCAGGCCCGCGCGGGGCCGGGCAGCGAGCGCGGCACGATCGGGTCGAAGACCGTGGGCCGCAGCAGGTGCCCCACGCCGGCGACCCCGAGCAGGACGGCGAGCCCGCGACCGCGCGGCCCCGCGTCGGCGGGGGCGGCGGGGGTGGGGTGGACGGCTCGGGCGCCGGTGAGCGGGTCGGGGGCGCGGAGCTGCATCCCGCGATCCTGCCCGAGCGGACCCGGGGCCGCGCGGGCGCCCCGCCACGGGGCTACGGTGATCGACGTGTCGCAGCCCACGCCCGAGCAGCCCGCACCCGCCCCTGACGGGGGCCCCTCCACCGCGGTCCCGTCCGCCGCCGGGGAGCCCGCCGCGCGCGCCCGGACCGTGGTGCTGACCGAGGAGGCCCTGGGCGCGGTCGACGTCGGCAACATCGCCGCCCTGCGCGACGACGCGGCCCTGGACCGCACCGACTTCCTCGTCCTCGTCCCGGCCGACACCGAGCGCAGCGTCCTCGTCGACCTGCTCGACCACCTCAGCCTGGGCGAGCTGCGCGAGGCCCTGCACAGCCTGCGCGGGTCGCGCCCGGACCCCGACCGGGCCCGCGCCGACGCGAGCACCGCCCTGGAGGCCTCGCTGGCGGCGCTGCGCGCGGCCGACCTGCACGCGGAGGGCCGGACGACCGACGACGACCCGCTCCCGGCGCTGCGCGAGGTGCTCACCGCGCACCCGGACGTGCAGGACGTCGTCGTGGTGACCCGTCCGCACGCGGTGGAGGACACGTTCCACCGGGACTGGGCCTCGCGGGCCCGGGACGCGTTCGGCGTCCCCGTCCTGCACCTGTACGCGGGAAGCACCCGCCTCGGCTGAGCGTTGCAGCAGCCATGAGCACTCCCGAGGACACCACCGCGGAGCAGGACGCCGCGCAGACCGCCGCCCGCTACGCCGTCGTCAAGACCGACGCCGAGTGGCGCGCGCAGCTCTCGCCCGAGGAGTACCACGTGCTGCGGCTGGCCGGGACCGAACGCCCGTTCACCGGCGAGTACGAGGACGAGACCACCGAGGGCGTCTACCACTGCCGGGCCTGCGACGCCGAACTGTTCCGCAGCAGCGAGAAGTTCGCCTCGCACTGCGGGTGGCCGTCCTTCTTCGACCCCATGGACTCCTCCGCCGTCGAACTGCTCAGCGACCGGTCGCTGGGCATGGTCCGGACCGAGGTGCGCTGCGCCACGTGCGGTTCGCACCTGGGCCACGTCTTCGAGGGCGAGGGGTACCCGACCCCGACCGACCAGCGCTACTGCATCAACTCGGTCTCGCTCAAACTCGAACCGACCCGCTGAGCGGGGGGTCCGCGGGGGCTCGCCTGCACGTGCGGGCCCCCGGCGGGCGCGGCAGAGTGGGGTTCATGAGCGAAGAGTTCCCCGAGTCGGTGGCCGAGGCCGAGATCGACGCCCTGGACGACCCGGACCTGCGGGCCGCCGACTCCTCCCTGGAGGAGCCGGACGACCCGGACAGCCTGAGCACCGACACCCTCGAGCGCGACGAGCAGGACGACGTCTGGGAACCCGACCAGCACCTGTCGAACGCGACGGCCGAACTCATCGTCAACGACGACCCGGACTCCGAGACGCTCGACCAGCGGCTGGCCCAGGAGGTTCCCGACGTCGGCGCGGAGCAGGGTGCCGCGGTCGACTCCGAACGCGACTACCGCGAGGTCTGAGCCGAGGGACGAGCTCCCGGCGCACGAACGAGGACGCGCAGGACCCCCGTCGGGAGCACCCGGCGGGGGTCCTGCGCATTCCGGTGCGGGACAGCCGGTCTGATCGACGACGCGGTCAGGGCAGGGCGGAGACGAGTTCGGCGAGCTCGACCTTCGGCCCGGTGTAGAAGGGCAGCTCCTCGCGCACGTGGCGACGGGCCTCGGTGTTCCGGAGTTCACGCATCAGGTCGACGATGCGGTGCAGCTCGTCGGCCTCGAAGGCGAGGATCCACTCGTAGTCGCCCAGGGCGAAGGCCGAGACGGTGTTGGCCCGCACGTCGGGGTAGGGGCGGGCGGCGAGCCCGTGGTCGCGCAGCATGGTGCGCCGTTCGCCCTCCTCGAGCAGGTACCAGTCGTAGGACCGCACGAACGGGTAGACGCAGACGTAGTCGCGCGGAGCCTCCCCGGCCATGAACGCGGGCACGTGCCCCCGGTTGAACTCGGCCGGTCGGTGCAACCCGACCACCGACCACACCGGGGTGAGGTGCCGCCCGAACCCGGTGGCCCGCAGCCGGCGGTAGGCCTCCTGGACCAGTTCCACCGAGTCGGCGTGCCACCAGAACATCAGGTCGGCGTCGGCGCGCAGCCCGCCCACGTCGTAGAGGCCGCGCACGACCAGGCCCTTGCCGGTCAGCTCCTCCAGCAACGACTGCACCTCGGCGGTGAGCGTCGCCCGGTCCTCGGCGAGCGGCGTCGAGGCCGCGAAGACCGACCACATCGTGTAGCGGATGGTCTGGTTGATGGCGTCGGCGTCGGGGGCGTTCTGCTCGCTCATGCCGGCATTCTCCCCCGCCGCCGGGCCACCTCCTCCGGGTGGGGTCAGCGCAGGTGCTCGCGCCCGTCGAGGGGGGCGTCCGGGCGCAGCAGCTGCGGCAGCAGCTCCTCCACGGCGCGGGCCGCGGTCGCGACGCACGCGGGGACCCCGACGCCGTCGGCGAAGGACCCGGCCAAGGCGATCCGACCCGCCGCGCCCGCCGCGGCCCGCACCCGCTGGACCCGGTCGAGATGGCCGACGGCGTACTGGGGCAGCGCGTCGGGCCACCGCTGCACGAGCGCGTCGTCCGGGTCCAGACGTGCACCGAGCAGCGCCCGGGCGTCCTGCAGGGCGCGCTCGCGCAGCCGGTCGTCGTCCCAGCCCGGGACGTCGGTCTCCCCGGCCCGGCCGAGGGAGACCCGCAGCACCCGGCGGTCGGGGGCCTGCTCCCCCACCCACCCCCACTTGTGCGAGGACAGGGTGACCGCCTTGACCCGCCGACCCGCGGCGCGGCCCAGCGCCGGGGGCACCAGCAGACCCGAGGCGTCCTCCCATCCGCGCAGGTCGGCGGCCGGGACGGTGAACGCGACGACGACCACGCTCGCGGTCTCGACCTCGGCCAGCGCCTGCGCCGCCGACGGGACGGCCCCGGTGAGCAACCGGGCCGCGACCGGGGCGGGGACCGCGAGCAGGACACCGTCGACCCGGTCCCCGTCGACGACCCAGCCGCCCTCGACCCGGCGCAGCGAGCGGACGGGGGTCGCCGTCCGCACCTCGACGTCGCGCGCGGCGAGCGCGCCGGCCAGGGCCTCGGCCAGCCGGGCCACCCCGCCGCGGATCCCCCCGAACACGGGCGCGGGCGTCGCACCGGGGGCGGTCCGTCCGGCGGCCGCGCGGACCGCGGCGAGCAGCGACCCTCCCGCCCGCGCGTGGGTCCACAGGGCGGGCACCGTGGCCTGCAGGGACAACCGGGCCGCGTGCCCGGCGTAGACACCCCCCAGCAGCGGCTCCACCAGCCGGTCCACGACCGCCGGGCCCACCCGGGCGGCGACGTACTCGGCGACCGACAGGTCCTCCGACACCGCCGGCGCGGGCAGCTCCTCCTCCTGCTCGACCCGGCGCACCTCTGCGGGCCCGAGCACCCCGCGCACGGCCTCACCGGTTCCGGGGACGCCCATCAGGGTCCCGCCGGGCAACGGTCGCGGACCGTCCGGGGTGAGGACCCGGGCGCGGGTGGTCCGGGGGTGGACCACGTCGTCGCCGAGCCCGACCTCCCGGGCCAGGGCGACCCCCTCGGGGCGGCGGGCCAGGAACGACTCCGCACCCGTGTCGAGGACGAGCCCGCCGACCTCGGCCCGACGCAGGATCCCCCCGGGCTGCGCGGCCGCCTCCCGGACCTCCACCCGCACCCCGCGCTCGGCGAGACGCAGGGCGGCGGTCAGGCCGCTGACGCCCCCGCCGACCACGACGACCCGGGGCCGCCCGGCGCCCCCGGGCCCGTCGGGGCTCACGCGGTCGGGGTCCAGGCGTGGACCTCGTCGACGACGAGCTGCAGGGCGTCCGGCGACGCGCTCGGGGGCACCCCGTGACCGAGGTTCACCACGTGCCCGACCCCGGCCCGCTCGCCCGCGGCGCAGACCTCGCGCACCGCGGCCCGCAGCACGTCGGCGGGGGCGAACAGGTGGGCGGGGTCGAGGTTGCCCTGCACCGCGACCGGCCGACCGGCCCCGGCCGCCGCCCGACGTGCCCCCTCGTCCAGCGGCAGCCGGAAGTCGACGCCGACCATGTCGACGCCGCCGTCGACCGCGGCCATCTCGCCGAGCAGTTCCGAGCTCACGGTCCCGAAGTGGACCCGGGCGACGTCGAGGTCGGCCACGGCCGCGAGCGCCGCCGCGGAGTGCGGGGCGACGTGGCGCCGGTAGTCCACGAGCGGCAGCGCCCCGACCCAGGAGTCGAACAGCTGCACCGCGCTCGCCCCGGCCTCGGCCTGGACGCGCAGGAACTGCCCGGTGATCTGCGCCAGCCGGGCCAGCAGGTCGGCGAACAGCTCCGGATCACCGAGCATCATCGCCTTGGTGCGCAGCAGGTCCCGGCTCGGACCCCCCTCGACGAGGTAGCTGGCCAGGGTGAACGGCGCCCCGGCGAACCCGATCAGCGGGGTTCCCGCGGGCAGCTCGGCGGTGATCAGCCGGCAGGCCGCGGCGATGTGCTCGAGCCGGTCGGGGGTGAGCTCGGGCAACCGGTCGAGGTCGGCGCGGGTGCGGATCGGTTCGGCCACCACGGGCCCGGTCCCCGCGACGATGTCGACCCCGACCCCGGCGGCCTGCAGCGGGACGACGATGTCGGAGTAGAAGATCGCCGCGTCCACCCCGTAGCGGCGGACCGGCTGCAGCGTGATCTCGCAGACCAGCTCGGGGCGTCGGCAGCTGTCCAGCATGGAGATGCCCTCGCGCACCCGCCGGTACTCCGGCAGGGACCGTCCCGCCTGGCGCATGAACCACACGGGCAACCGTCCACCCGCGGCGAAGTCGGGGCGGGCTCCCCGCACGGCCCGCAGGTAGGCGCCCTCGGACCCACCGGCGTCCCCGGCGGGCGCCGGGGTGGACGCGTTGGTGGAAGCGGGGGTGGAAGGGGTGGTGGAGAGGGGGTTGGGGGACGGGGCGGCGAGCGAGGACGGCACCGCCCGATGGTCGCACGGCGCGCCGCCGTGGCCGCGGTCGCCGGGTTGCCTACAGTCCGAGCCGTGAGCAGCACCCGCACCGTCGGCGGGTCGCCCCCCGCGTTCGCGGCGGCGGTGACCGCGATCGGCGACGTCCGGCTCCGCTCGGAGATCGTCCTGGCGGAGATGCCCGCCCCCGCCCGCATCGCCCCCTGGGCGGTGGCCCTGACCGGCGACGTGGTGCAGCACGGCGACGAGCTGGCCACGGGACGGTTCATCCTGCTGCACGACCCGTCCGTCCCCGAGGAGTGGGGCGGGGACTTCCGCGTGGTCAGCTACGCCCGCGCCGACCTCGAGGCCGAGATGGGCGCGGACCCGATGCTCGGGCAGGTCGGGTGGAGCTGGCTGGAGGAGGCCCTGGCCGAGGCGGGCGCGGCGGCCGCCGGGGTCGGGGGCACCGTGACCCGCGTCCTGTCCGAGGGCTACGGGGCGCTGGCCCACCGGGAGGCGTCGGTGGACGTGGAGCTGCGGGCCTCCTGGACCCCGCGTCCCGGCGCGGACGGCACGCTGGACGTCGGGGCCCACCTGAAGGCCTGGGGCGACCTGCTCTGCACCGTCGCGGGGTTGCCCCCGCTGCCCGAGGGCGTCAGCGCGCTGGGACGCCGCCCGCGCTGAGTTCCTCCGCCCCGGCCCCGCGCGCGCCCAGCGCCGCGACGTCGGGCCCGGCGCCCGCCAGCTGCTCGACCGCGGCGGTCACGCTGCGCGGGACGGGGACCCCGGCCGGGGTGTCGCGCGTGGCGACGGGCTCCCCGGCGCCGGTGCGCAGCGGCAGGACCCCGGCCCACACCGCGCGGTCCTCCCCGTCGTCGGGGGCGGTCCCCGCCTGCTCGGCCCGCAGCTTGACGCTCGCCCGCTGCAGGGGCAGGCGCAGCAGCAGCGTGGCGGCGAGCTCCCGGCGGGTGCTCGCCCGCACCTCGGCGCTGCGACCCGGCATCAGGTGGTCGGTCAACCGGCGCAGGCCGGCGTCCTTCTCCTCCGGGTCGGTGACGACCTCGCAGGTCCCGGTGACGCTGGCGCAGCGGTAGTTCATGGAGCTGTCGAAGGCCGAGCGGGCGTAGACCAGGCCGTCGAGCAGGGTCACGGTCACCGTGACCGGGGCTCCCGCGGCGGCGGCGCGCAGCAGGCCTCCCCCGGAGGAGCCGTGCAGCAGCAGCGCGTCGCCGTCGCGGGCGTAGGCCAGCGGCAGGACGACGGCGACGTCGTCGCGGACGACGCCGACGTGGGCGACGAGCCCTGCGTCGAGGACGTCGTGCAGCACCTGCCGGTCGAAGACCTGGCGATGGGCGAGCCGGGTGACCCGGGTCGTGGGGTCGTCGGGCAGCGGGGCGAGCGTGGTCATGCCAGCAGCTTGCCCCGGGAGCGGTCCGCCGGGACGGTCCACTCCTCTACCGTCGGAGCAGACCACTTCCCCGATCCCCGGAGCCTGCCGTGCGCCCTGTCGTCCAGTGGGACCTGCCCGTGCGCCTGGACCGTGACGGCGGGCCGCCCCTGCAGCAGCAGCTGGTCGCGGCCGTGCGGGCCGCGGTCCTCGACGGCCGGCTGGCCGCGGGCGTTCGCCTGCCGGCCACCCGGGCCACCGCCCGCCAGCTGGGGGTGGCCCGCGCGACGGTGCTCGCCGCCTACGAGCAGCTCGGCGGCGAGGGGTACCTGCGCTCGCGCGCCGGGTCGGGCACGTTCGTGGAGCCGGCCCTGCGCCTGCCCGTGCCGGGTCCGACGCGGGACCCGGCACCGGCCCCGCCCCGCGGGGGCGACGGACCGGCGCGACCCCCCGTCGCGGTCGCGGCCGGTGCGCCCGCCCCGCGGGACCTGACCCCGGGGCGCCCGGACACCTCGCGGCTGCTCGACCCGACCTGGCGCCGGGTGTGGCGCGAGGCGGTCGCCGACGTGACCCGCTCCGGGGCGACCGAACCCCCGCCGCTCGGCCGGGCCGACCTGCGCGCCGAGGTCGCCGACCACCTGGGCGCGGCGCGCGGCCTGGCCGTCGACGCCGCCGACGTGGTCGTCACCGCGGGCACGGTCGACGGTCTGGCCCTCGCGCTGCACGTCCTCGGGATCCCCGGTGGCCGTGGGACCGGCGGCCGGGTCGTCGTCGAGGACCCGGGCTACCCGCGGGCCCGCCGCTGCCTGCACCGGTTGGGCTGCACGCCCGTCCCGGTCGACGTCGACGAGCACGGGCTGCGGGTCGAGGACCTCCCGGCCGAGGGCGTCGCCGCCGTCCTCGTCACCCCGAGCCACCAGTACCCCCTCGGCGCGGTGCTGCCGCTGGAGCGACGGACGGCCCTGCTGCGCTGGGCCCGCCGGACCGGGGCCGTGGTCCTGGAGGACGACTACGACGGCGAGTTCCGCTACGGGGCCGCGCCGCTGCCCGCCCTGGCCGGCCTCGACCGCGAGCGCACGATCCACCTGGGCACGTTCTCGAAGACCCTCAGCCCGCAGCTGCGGGCCGGCTACCTCGTCCTGCCGCCGGGACTGCGGGCCGAGGCCGCGCAGGTGCGTCACGACCTGGGCGAGCCCGTGTCCGCCGAGCAGCAGCGGGCGCTCGCCGCCTACCTGGCCTCGGGGGCGCTGCGTCGCCACGTCGCCCGGGCCCGCCGCGACCACGGCCACCGCCGTACCCACCTGCGCCGGCGGCTGGCGGGGCACCCGCGGATCGGCCTGCTCCCCTCCGACGCCGGACTGCACGCGGTCCTGGCGCTGCCCGCGGGCTCGGACGTGCCCGCGGTGCTGGCCGAGGTCCGCCGGCGCGGCTACCTGCTCGCCGACCTCGACGACTACACCGTCGCCGGGGTCGGACGCCACGGCCCCGCCGTGGTCCTCGGGTACGGCGACGCCGGCCTCGGTGAGCTCGACGGCGTCGTCCGCGCCCTCGAGGCGGCCCTGCTCGCGACCGGGTGCGTCGTCGACAACTAGAGGGACCGGAAGGGTCAAGGTGGCGACCCGTTCGGCCGATCCCTGCAGAAGTCGGTGAACCGCAGGAGGCGGTCGCCCAGCGCTGCATGGAGGACGACGTGACTGCCCTCGTCGAACGACCCGGGATGGCCGCCCCCTCGCGGCTCGGCCGCTTCGCGGCCCTGGTCGCCGTCGCCGACCCCACGGTCCGCGAATCGGTGACCCGCACCCTCCGCATGCTGGGCGCGGTGCACGTCGAGCACGCCTCCAGCGTCGCCCAGGCCCGCTCGCTGGCCCGCAGCGGTCCGCGTTCGCTCTTCATCGCCGACGCCGGCCTGCCCGACGGCTCCGGCGCCGCACTCGTCTCCGAGCTGCGCTCCGCGGGCTGGAACCGCTGCGTGGTGCTGTCGTCCAACGCCGACCCGTTCGCGGTCCGCGGGGCGGTCGCCGCCGGCGTCCGCTGCTACCTGGTGACCACCCGCCCCGAGGGCTCCGGCCTGGAGGCCCGTAGCGGTGAGTCGGGCGTCGACGGTCTGTCCGAGCGCGAGATCGAGGTGCTCCAGCACGTCGCCGACGGCCGCTCGAACAAGGACACCGGGGCCCTGCTCGGCCTGTCCGCGCTGACCGTGAAGAGCCACCTGGCCCGCATCGCCCGCAAGCTGGGCACCGGCGACCGCGCCGAGATGGTCGCGATCTGCCTGCGCGCCAACGTCATCCAGTAAGGAGCCGCCGCCGTCCCGGGGAGGGGCGCGGGCCCGCGCCGGACCCGCCCGCGGATCCGCGCCCGGGGACCCGCCCCAGCGCCACGCCCCCCGCCCCCGCGGCCTCCCCGCGCGGGAGGGGGCGGCCCCGTACGGTGGACGCCGTGAGTGGCCAGTGACCCGACCCGACCCCCGCCCCGCGCCCGGCAGCGACGCCGGTCCGGAGCGGCCGGACGACGACGCGACCACGGAGGCGTCGGCGCCGGAACCCCCCGCGCTCCCGCTGCTGGAGGCCCCCGCCGAGGGGCTGCCGCCGCTGGTGGAGACGACCGAGGCCCTGCTCGAGGCCGCGGCCCGCCTGGCCGCCGGCACGGGACCCGTCGCGGTCGACGCCGAACGCGCCTCCGGGTACCGCTACGGCCAGCGCGCCTTCCTCGTCCAGCTCCGCCGGGCCGGGTCCGGCACGATCCTCGTCGACCCCGAGGCCGTCGGGGACCTCACCCCGCTGGGCGAGGCGCTGCGCGGCGTGGAGTGGATCCTGCACGCCGCCACCCAGGACCTGCCCTGCCTCGCCGAGGTGGGCATGCGCCCCGACCGGCTCTTCGACACCGAGCTCGGCGCCCGTCTGGCGGGGTTGCCCAAGGTCGGGCTCGGCGCGGTCGTGGAGGAGCTGCTCGGGCTGCGCCTGGCCAAGGAGCACTCGGCCGTCGACTGGTCCACCCGCCCGCTGCCCGAGAGCTGGCTGACCTACGCGGCCCTCGACGTCGAGGTCCTGATCCCGTTGCGCGACGAGGTCGCCGCCCGGCTGCGGGCCGGGGGGAAGCTCGGCTGGGCCGAGGAGGAGTTCGCCGCGATCGTGGCCGCCCCGCCACCGGTGCCGCCCGCCGAACCGTGGCGGCGCACCTCCGGGTTGCACGCCGTGCGCTCCGCCCGCCAGCTCGCCGTCGTCCGCGAACTCTGGTTCGCCCGTGACGCCGAGGCCCGCCGCCGCGACACCTCCCCCGGTCGGTTGCTCCCCGACTCCGCCCTCGTGGCCGCGGCCCGGGCGACCCCGCGCAGCGCGCAGGCCCTGCTCTCGACCCCCGGCTTCACCGGTCGCGGGGCCCGCAGCGGACTCGCCTCGTGGTTCGCCGCCCTGCAGCGCGGGGTGGAGACCCCCGAGGCCGACCTGCCGGTCAAGACCGTGCGGACCGACTCCCCCCCGCCCCCGCGCACGTGGGCCGCCCGCGACCCGCTCGCCGCGGCCCGGCTGGCCGCCGCCCGCGAGCTCACCCAGGCCGTCGCCGAGGAACTCTCGATGCCGGTCGAGAACCTGCTGCAGCCCGAGGCGTTGCGCCGGCTCGCCTGGAACCCGCCGCGACCGATCACGCCCGAGTCCGTCGCGGTCACGCTCGCCCCGCGGGCCCGGAACTGGCAGCTCGGCCTGCTGAGCGTCGAACTGGCCGAGGTCCTCGTCCGCGCCGAGACCGAGGCCGCGACCGGGGCCGACACTTCGGGCGCGGGGTCCGAGCCGGGGACCGTGCCGGCCGAGGGCTGAGGCGACGTCCTCGGACACGAATCGGTAACGAGGTGTTGACACCCGTGTGGTTGCCGAGACCGTCCCGTTACGTCAGGCTCGTCGAGGATCGGCGCGACGAGGAGCCGACCGCTCGGACGGAGGCGCGCGGTGCACCACCTCACACTGGACGAACATCTCAGCGCGGCCAGCCTGGCCCGGCACTGGGTCTGCGAGGTCTGTCCGGAGGAGCACCTGCCCGGCGCCCGGCGGTGGATCGCCGAGCTGCTGACCTCCGAACTCGTCGCCAACGCGCTGGAGCACGGACGCGGGCCGGTGACGCTGACGCTCACCCACGACCGTGAGGGCATCCTCGTCGGCATCAGCGACGGCGAGGTGACCATCCCCGCCATGCGGAGCCTCGACCCCCAGGCCGAGTCCGGCCGGGGCATCGCCCTGGTGGACGCGCTCGCGACCGCGTGGGGCTACTACCCCAGCCGCATCACGTCCTGGCACGACCCGACCCTGGGCCAGCTCTCGCTCGTGGAGACCGACGCCACCGACGGCTGGCCCGCGCCCACCGAGGTCGCGGACGGTTCGCCCGCCGCGGGGATGCTCGACGGGAAGACGGTCTGGTTCCACCTCGCCCCGGGCTGAGCCGGTCTGAGCCGGGCTGAGCCCGTCTGAGCCGGGCTGAGCCGGGCTGACCCGGGACGGCTCGGGCCGGGTCAGGCCGAGGCGGGCGTCCCCGCCCCGTGGTGGTGGGCGACCGCCTCCACGATCCGCAGCGCCACGGCCTGCGGGGAGAGCCCGGCGGCGTCGAGGATGTCCTCGCGCGCGCCCATGTCGAGGTAGGCCTGCGGCAGCGCGAAACCCAGGACGGCCGGGGCGTCCGTCGTCCGGTCCAGCTCCCGGGTCAGCGCCCACCCGAGACCGCCGACCTCACCGCCGTCCTCCACGACGGCGACGACCCGGTGCCGCCGGGCCAGCTCCACCAGGGCCTCCTCGACCGGGACGACCCAGCGCGGGTCGACGACGGTGACGCCGATCCCGTGCGCGGCCAGTCGTTCGGCCGTGGCCAGGCAGCGCGGCAGCATCGACCCCACCCCGACCAGCAGGACGTCGTCGCCCTCCTCGTACCGGGTTCCCTGGAGCACGTCGACCGACCCGACCCGGGCGATCGCCGGCAGCGCGGCCGGGACCTTGCCCTTGCTGAACCGGACCACCGTCGGGGCGTCGTCGACGGCGACCGCCTCGCGCAGCTCCTCGCGCAGGGTCTCGGCGTCGCGCGGGGCGGCCAGGCGCAGCCCCGGCACGAGCCGGCACAACCCCATGTCCCACATGCCGTGGTGGCTGGGCCCGTCCGGTCCGGTGACCCCGGCCCGGTCGAGGACGAAGGTGACCCCGGCGCGGTGCAGACCGACGTCGAGGAGCAGCTGGTCGAAGGCCCGGTTGAGGAAGGTGGCGTAGACCGCGACCACCGGGTGCAGCCCGCCGAAGGCCATGCCCGCGGCCGAGGCCACGGCGTGCTGCTCGGCGATCCCGACGTCCACGACCCGGTCGGGGTGCTTGCGCGCGAACGGTTCCAGCCCGACGGGGATCATCATGGCCGCGGTGACCCCGACGACGTCGCGACGGGCGTCGCCGATGGCGACCATCTCCTCGGCGAACACGCTGGTCCAGCTCGACCCGGAGGAGGCCTGCGCCTCCCCCGTCTCGGGATCGATGACGCCGACGGCGTGGAAGTGGTCGGCCAGGTTGTCCAGGGCGGGCTTGTAGCCGCGGCCCTTCTGGGTGATCACGTGGACGATGACCGGCCCGCCGTAGGAGCGGGCGCGGGTCAGGGCGTGCTCGACGGCCTCGACGTCGTGCCCGTCCACCGGACCGACGTACTTCAGGCCCAGGTCCTCGAACAACCCCTGCGGGGCGACGATGTCCTTGATGCCCTTCTTCATCCCGTGCAGGGTCTCGTAGGCCAGCCGCCCCGGGGCCCCGCCACGACGCAGGGAGCGCTTGCCGAGGTCGAGGAGCTTCTCGTACTCCCGGGTCGTGCGCAGGGTCGCGAGATGGGTCGCCAGGCCGCCGATGGTCGGGGCGTAGGAACGTTCGTTGTCGTTGACCACCATGATCACCGGACGGTCGGCCCCGGCGATGTTGTTCAGGGCCTCCCAGGCCATGCCCCCGGTGAGGGCCCCGTCGCCGATGACCGCGACGACGTGCCGGTCGCGCTCCCCGCGCAGCTCGTGCGCCCGGGAGATCCCGTCGGCCCAGGACAGCGACCCGGACGCGTGGGAGTTCTCCACCACGTCGTGCGGGCTCTCCGCTCGGGAGGGGTAGCCGGTCAGGCCCCCCGCCTCGCGCAGGCGGGAGAAGTCCTGCCGCCCGGTCAGCAGCTTGTGGACGTAGCTCTGGTGGCCGGTGTCGAAGACGATCGCGTCGCGCGGGGACTCGAAGACGCGGTGCAGCGCGATGGTCAGCTCGACCACGCCGAGGTTGGGCCCCAGGTGGCCGCCGGTCTTGCTGACCTCGGCGATCAGGAAGGCCCGGATCTCCTCGGCCAGCTGCGGCAGCTGCTCGGGCAGGAGGGAGGCGACGTCCTCGGGTCCGGAGATGGTCTCGAGCAGCCCCATGCGGGGTGTCCTCCTGCATCTGGATGGTCTGGGCCACGCCGGGAAGGCGCTGGTCGAGTGTAGGAGCCGGGACGGCGGCGGGCTTGCCGGACCACCCGGGTGACCCGGTGGGTCCACCGGATCTGCACAGCCCTCCCCTGGTCGCGGGCCGCCGACGCCCCCCGACGCGATCACCCGAGTGGCGGACGAGGGGCGCTCACCTGCAGTAGCGTGCCGGTGCGGCGGAGCAACGACGCTCCGTCCGCAACCTGGGGAGGAACCGATCGTGGGCCTGTTCCGACGCACCCGTCCGCTGCTGGTGCTGCTGAGCCTCACCGCGCTGGGGGTCACCGGGCTCGCCCCGGCCCAGGCCGACCACGTCGGCGACCGGGACTGCTCGGACTTCGCCTACCAGGAGGACGCCCAGGCCTGGCTGGTGGCCCATCCCGGCGACCCCGACGGTCTCGACCGTGATCGTGACGGTCGGGCCTGCGAGACGTTGCCGAGCAGAGCCGCGGGACCGGTCGTCGTCCCGGAGGCCGCACCGTGCGTGGTCGGCGCGATCCGCGACCGCTGGCTGGCCCTCGGCGGGGCCCGCGGGGTGCTGGGTGAGGCCCGCACCTGCGAGCTCGTGCTCGCCACCCGGGGCGGGCGGGTCACCCACTTCGCCGGGGGCTCCGTCTACTGGTCGCCCGCGACCGGGGCCTGGGACGTGCGGGGCGCGATCCGCGACCGCTGGGCCCGCGCCGGCTGGGAGACCTCGTCCCTCGGCTACCCGCGCACGGGGGAGATCCCGCTGCGCAGCACCGCGACCGTCGGCGCCTTCTCGGCGTTCGAGGGCGGTTCGGTCTACTGGTCGCCGCGCACGGGCGCGCAGATCGTCCGCGGGGCCATCCGCGACCGGTGGGGCAGCCTCGGGTGGGAGAACGGCTTCCTCGGCTACCCCACGACGAGCGAGGCGGCGGTGCCCGGCGGGGCCGCGAGCCACTTCCAGGGCGGTTCGGTCTACTGGTCGCCGGGCACCGGCGCCCACGCCGTCCGCGGCGCGATCCGTGACGCCTGGGCCCGGCAGGGCTGGGAGTCCTCGCGGCTGGGCTTCCCGACGTCGGAGGAGTACGCCGTCCCCGGCGGGCGGCGCAGCGACTTCACCGGCGGGGCGATCACCTGGAGTCCCACCGGCGGGATCGTCATCAGCTACACGGGTGGCTGACCCGGTCGTCTCCCCGGCCCGACGCGGCGACGCGGACGCGATCACGGACGTCTTCCTGGCCGCCCGGGCGGGCCTCGGCTTCCTGCCCGTGCTGCACACCGACGACGAGACCCGGTGGTGGGCCGAGCACGTCGTGCTGGCCGAGCACGACGTCGTCCTCGTCCGCGACGGGAACGGGGTCGTACGCGGGTTCGCCGCCGTGCGGGGCGCCTGGTTGGAGCACCTGTACGTGCACCCGGAGGCGCAGGGGCGCGGTCTCGGGACCCGCCTGCTCACCGACGTCCTCGACCGGGCCGGGGACGAAGTGCGGCTGCACGTCTTCCTGCCGAACACCGGCGCCCGCCGGTTCTACGAACGGCACGGTTTCGAGCTCGTCGGGACCAGGGACGGCAGCGACAACGAGGAGGGCGTCCCCGACGCCACCTACCGGTGGCCCCGGCCGGCGGGTGCCCGGTGACGTCCCGGCAGCTCAGAGCCGGGGCACGAACGTCCGGCCGGACAGCGCCTCCCCCAGCAGGCCCACGGCCCGGTCCACCCGGCGCAACCGCAGCTCCTCGGCCTCCAGCATCTCCATGACCTGCGGACCGACCTGCGGTTCGAGCTGGTGGGCGAGGTCGCGCCGGGCGGTCGAGACGGCCGAACGCACCGCCTCCCGCTGGGCCCGGACGTGGTGGGCCACCAACCAGGCCAGCAGCACCGGGTGCCGCCGCACCACCGGGTAGCTGCGGTACTCCGGCGGCGCCTGGTCGAGCAACCACGCCACCGCCACCCCGTCCCACCCCTCGGCCCCCACCGGGGGGACCGGCTCGGGCCAGCCCGGCGGACCGTGGCGGCGGCGTGTTTCGTACATGCGTTCGACCATACGACAGGGAGGCGCATCGCGACGGGCCGTCGGTGTCGGGAGACCGCCCGCACCACCGGACGGTCACGATCGGCCCCGCCGGGGCGCCTCGTGTGCCAGGCTGCCCGACAGCCGATCATCGCCGAGCGAGGGAGCTCCTTGTGCAGTCCCGGGTGCCCCTCCTCGCGACCGTCGCCGTCGCCGCCCTCCTGGTGACCGCGGTCGGCGTGACCCGTTCCGCCGGAGCCGATCCCGCGGTGGAACTCCCCGCGATGCCCCCGGGCACGACCACGACCGCGACCACGTTCCAGGTTCCCGCCGACGGCCCCCCGCAGCCGGTACGGACCTCGCTGAGCGCCGTCCTCCCCGCGAGCGGTCACGCCTTCGTGGTCCTCGACTGCATCGGGCCGGCGAGCAGCACCGTCTCGGTCCGCCACCGCGACGACCGCCCCTGGTCACCCGCCGCCGTCGTCGACGGGGCCGACCACGCCGACGGTGCGTGCGACCCGACGGGCCACCGCCAGGGTTACGGCCTCGTCGGCGCCCCCGCGGAGCTGGTGACCCTCGACGTCACCGGCGGGCCGGTGACCGCCGTCCGCGTCGTCGTCAGTGACGCCTGCCCCTGCCAGGGCTGACCCTCTCGCCCACCGGCCCGGCCGAGGGCGACGGACGGTGACGGATGGAGCCCCGGTTCTTCACCAGCGCTGCGTTCATCCCCGCAGAAGTGGCGTTCGGGGCCCGATCCGGGCGATGAACGCAGCGCTGGCGACGTCCTCCCGACCCGTCCCCGCTGTCCCGTCACGGCCCGTGACGGCCGACGTCCGGAGCTCAGGCGCCGGAGGCGGTGAGGCGACCCGTGCGCTCGTGGCCGCCCCCCGGTCGGTACGGGAGCACGCTCCCCCGCTGCTTGCGAGGTCTCACGCGCGGACCGGACGTGGACCGGGGGGTGGGGGTCGCCACCGCGATGGGGCTCCGGGAGACGACGGTGGTCGACGCCGCCGCCGAGACCGTCCGGGCCGACGTCGTGGCCGGACCCACGCCCACCGCGAGCGCGGCCAGCAGCGCCAGCGCGGTCGCCGACGATCCCGCCCGGCGGGGCAGGAACCGCCCTCGCGCCGCGGCCGCCGCCCGGCGCCGGTGTTCTGACGTTCGCCCGGTCATGGCGGGGACGTCGGTCGGTCGCGCCGCCGGGTTGACCGGGCGGGGCCCGGTTCACCTGAACGTCGGCAGCCCGGGAGCCGGACGCCCGACGACGGGGCGGGACGACGACGGCGCGACGCCCGGGATGGTCCGGGACGCAGCCGACGGTGGGACCGGGAGCCGACCCGCACCGGGAGGTCCGATGCATCCGGGGGTCCGTGATTCCTGCACCGGACGGGTCAAGTCGGGGCGGCGGTGATCCGAGTTCTAGAACGACGAGAGCTCCCTCACCGCGCCCCCCCGGAGACGACAGCGATGACGCGCACGCACGACCGCACGACCGACGCTCCGACCGTGACCCGCACGTCGACGATCGCGGCGCGGCTCCTCCTGCTCTCGGCCGTGGGCGCGGTCGGGGTGGTGAGCGTGGGCGGGATCGGCGTCCTCAGCTCCCACCGCCAGAACTCCGCGCAGGCCGAGCTCGTCGCGGCCGACCGGGCCTCGGCCCTGGCCGAGAGGGTGGACGCCGCCCAGGCCCGCCTCCGCGGCGACGTCATGACGTCCCTCGTCACCACCGACGCCGCGCAGCGGCAGTCGGCGATCACCGACCTCGGCCAGGACGCGATCGCCCTGCGCACCGCGTTGCGCGACCTCGCCGCGGTCTCCACCGGCGACGTCCGCACCCAGGCCGAGCAGCTGCTGACGCAGACCGAGACCGTCGTGACCCTGGGCCAGCGCGTGGTGTCGCTGTCGAACTACGAGATCACCGACCCGGGGCAGACGGCGGCCAAGGCCGCGATGCCCGCGTTCGCCAAGGAAGCCGACATCCTCTCGGCCGCCGTGCCCGAGATCGTCGAGGCGGCCGCCGCCGAGCAGCAGGCCGCCGTCGACGCCGCCGGATCGGCCAAGGCGCAGGGGCTGTGGTCGACCGTGTCGGCCAGCGTCGTCGTCACCGCGGTCCTCGCGCTGCTGGCGCTCGCCATCACCCGCGCCCTGCGCCGCCGGCTGCGCAGCACCGTGCAGATCCTGCAGGACGTGGCCGGGGGACGCCTGGACCGGCGCGGGGACGTCGGCCAGGCCGACGAGATCGGGCAGATGATCGCCGCACTGAACACCGCGCTGGACAAACTGGCCCAGATGTTCGCCGAGGTGGGCCGGGTCAGCAACGAGATGTCGGACTCGGCCGACGACCTCACGTCGGTGTCGGGTTCGCTCCACGAGTCCAGCGGCATGATGTCCAGCGCGATCGGCGAGATCGCCTCGGCCACGAACGAGGCCAGCCAGGTGGCGGCCGACGCCGTCGCCGCCGTGGAGGAGGCGGTCGGCACCGTCCAGGGGCTGGCGCAGTCGTCCTCCGAGATCGGCGACATCG
This sequence comes from Kineococcus gynurae, assembly GCF_042433995.1. Classification (NCBI taxonomy): domain Bacteria; kingdom Bacillati; phylum Actinomycetota; class Actinomycetes; order Kineosporiales; family Kineosporiaceae; genus Kineococcus; species Kineococcus gynurae. The sequence goes on along the minus strand of NZ_JBHLUI010000008.1, from coordinate 858,221 downwards.
TCAAGGTCATCACCTCGATCGCCGAGCAGACGAACCTCCTCGCCCTGAACGCGACCATCGAGGCCGCCCGCGCCGGGGAGTTCGGCAAGGGTTTCGCCGTCGTGGCCAGCGAGGTCAAGGAACTCGCCTCCGAGTCGGCCCGCACGTCCGAGGGCATCATCGCCAAGGTGGCTGCGGCGCAGCAGGACGCGGCCGCCGCCGACACCGCCATCCGCACGATCCGCGGGGTGGTCGAACGCATCAGCGACCTGCAGGCGACCGTCGCCAGCGCCGTCGAGGAACAGACCGCGACCACCCGGGAGATGATGCGCAGCGTCGAGGCCATCGCCGCCGGCCCGGTCGGCGGGACCGCCCGGCGCGGGTCGCAGAACTCGGGCACGGCCGGGCGCGTCGCCGCCGCCGCGAACGCCCTGGAGCAGGAACTCCGCAAGTTCACCGTCTGACCCCCGGCCCCACCCCCCGGCCCCATCCCCCGAACAGGAGATCCCCGTGCGCCGTCGTCGCGCCCTGACCACCGTCGCCCTGACCGCCGCGCTCCCGCTGCTGCTCGCCACCGCCGGGTACGGCGGGGACGCCGCCGCCGGCACGAGCAGCGCCCCGGCGCAGGCGACCCTGCCCCTGGTCACCGCCGGTGTCCTGACCATCGGCACCGACCCCACCTACCCGCCGATGGAGTACCAGGAGAACGGCACCTACGCGGGGGTCAACGTCGAGATCCTCACCGACGTGGCCCGCCGCCTCGGCCTGAAGGCGCAGTTCCAGGACGTCTCGTTCGGCGACCTGCGCCCGGCCGCGGTCTCCCACTCGATCGACGTCATCGGCGCCTCGATGACCGACAAGGCCGACCGGCAGAAGGACGTGGACTTCGTCGACGTCTTCTACGCGGGCGAACTGGTCCTCGCCGGCCCCGGTGACCACTCCGCCTGGCAGCAGCCCGAGAACTGGTGCGGCCTGCGCATGGCCGCGGCCCCGGACACCACCGAGGCCGACATCGTCACCGGCCAGTCGGCCCTCTGCAGCGCCGCCGGGAAACCCGCGATCAGCCTGGTCGAGGTCGACTACCTGAAGAGCGCCGACGAGATCGCGGCCGGCCGGGCCGACATGGGGGTCGAGGGTCTGCCCGCGGGCGCCAAGATGGTGGCCGACTCCGGCGGGAAGTTCCAGGCCGTCGGCAAACCCTGGCAGAGCCAGCCCTGGGGGTACGGGTTCGCCAAGGACCGCGTCGCCCTGCGCGACGCCGTCCAGCACGCGCTCCAGGACGCCATCGCCGACGGGACCTACGACGCCATCCTCGAGAAGTACGGCGTGACCGACGGCGCCCTGCGCACGACCGCGATCAACGGCGGCGCCTGACCCGTCGGGAGCTCGACGGGCTCCACGCCCCCCGCCGCGCCGACGTCGGGAGCACGGCCGGCGCGACCGACGGGTTCAGCCGAGGGTGCGGATCGTCTCGGTGATCCACGGGAGGATGTCGCGGAGGCGGTCGACGGCCGCGTCGGCGGTCGCGACGATCGGCCAGACCGAGGCGAGCAACGAGACCAGCCAGGCAAGGACGACGGCCGTCCAGCGCAGCGCCGGGCGGTAGGTGAGGTAGGCCAGGCCGGCGAGGAGCAGCGCGATCACGAACCCGAGGACGGTGAGCACGGTCATGCTCAGGTAGGGGATGTCGACGACCGGTCCGCTCCCGGCGACGGCACCGACCAGCCCGAGGACGGGTCCGAGGACCAGGAGCACGTTCGCGATGATCAGCGCCACGGCGACGAGCCCCGCCACCACGCGGGGTGAGACGCGGCCCGAGCCGGGTCGACGGCGGGACCGGGAGCGAGACCGGCTGAGCGAGAGCGAGTTCCGGCGGGACAGGCTGCGGGACAGGGTGCGGGCCACGGGACGCCTCCGGGTCGGTACGGGTGCGCTCGCCCGGCGACGACGTCGGGCGATCGGACGGCCCCCTGCGGACCCGGTGAACCGGCCCGCCCGCCCCGCGCTTACACCGTAAAGTAACGCAGGGGATCATCACCGCCACTCGAAACGGGTGGCACAGCACCCCCCCACCCGGGGGCGACGTCAGGCGAGGGTGCCGCAGGGGTCGTGCCGGCGCCGGATCGCGGCCAACCGGGCGCGGTCGCCGGGGGTCCAGAGCCCGGTGTGGTCACCCGCCCCGGCCAGGTTCAGCGGACCCGGGACCGACCACGGCCCGACCGCCGCGCGCAGGGCGGCCAGCTGAGGCCCGACGAGCTCGGCGCCCGGTCCGGCGGGGACCCCGAGCCCCATCACCGAGAAGGCCGCCCCGCGGCCGGTGGCCGCGTCGGGCACCCGTGCCGGGCGGGCCATGGCCCCGCCCAACCGCCGCAGCTCGACCATGGCCAGCACGCAGCCGCTGGTGGCGTCGACCCGGGCCAGCAGCGCCTCGGCGGCCGCGCGGTCGAGGTCGCGCACCCCGGTCCCGGACTCGACCGCGGGCATGGCCTGCGTCGGGTCGCCGTGCACGGCGTCCACCGCGGTCCACGGCAGGTCACCCACCGAGTCCAGCAGCGCCGGGGCGGCCGCCCGCACCGGGCGCAGCAGCGCCTCGGCCTCGGCCGCCGTCCCCGTCGAGACGAACCGCACGTGGACGACGAACCGACCGCGCAGCGGCTCGGGCAGGGCCGGGTCCGGGGGCAGCCGGAGGAAGGCGAGGGACGTGCCGACGTGGTCAGGCAGGCTCGCGGCCCACGTCCGCCACGCGTGCAGCACGGGCGCGGCCGCCGACCCGTCGAAGAAGATCCCGCCGCCCTGCACGCTGCTCACCGGGACGAGGTCGATCGTCATGGCCGTCACCACCGCCAACCCGTCGCGGGCCCCCCGCAACGCCCAGAACAGGTCGGGGTGGTGCAGGACGTCGACCGGTCGGCGGTGCCCGTCGGCCGTGACCACCTCCAGCGAGCGGACCCGGTCGGCCGCGAAGCCGTAGCGGCGCGACAGCAGGCCGACCCCGCCGCCCAGGGTGTAGCCGACGGCCCCCACCGCCGAGGACGACCCCGAGAGCGGCGCCAACCCGTGCGGGGCGGCGGCCTCGACGACCTGCCGCCACCGCACCCCCGCACCGATCCGGGCGGTCCGGGCCCGCGGGTCGACCACGACCCGGTCCAGACGACGGGTGCTCACCAGCACGGTGCCGGCCAGGTCGCCGCGGAGCCCGTGCCCGGTGGCCTGGGTGCTGACCCGGTGCCCGGTGGCCCGGGCCCATCGGACGGCCAGGGCCACGTCGTCGGCCGAGGCCGCCCCCACGACCAGGTCCGGGACGGGGGTGTGCGCGAGGTTGAACCCGCCGACCTCCTCGGACCAGCCGTCGTCCCCGGGGCGCAGGACGGGACCGCGCACGCCCGCGAGGATCGCCCCCGCGTCCGGGCCGCGTCCGGGCCGTCGGGCGGCGTCGGCCCGGGCCGGGGTGGCGCCGAGGACGGTCAGGAACGGGACGGCGGAGAGCAGCCGCAGGACGCTGCCGCGCGAGAGGGCGCCCATCACCGACCCGCCTGGACGGTGATCTCGACGGCCATGCCCGCGAGCGCCAGCCGCTGGACCCCGACCAGGGTCGCGGGCGGGGTGGCCGGGGCGAGACGCCGAATCAGGACGTCGTAGCCGGCGAGGACGGCGTCGACGTCGGTGGTCCACACCGTCATCGTCAGCACGTCGGCGAAGGTGAACCCGGCCCGGCCCAGCAGGTCCTCGACGTTGTCGAGGCAGCGGGCGAGCTGCGCGGGGACGTCGCCCGCGTGCTGCAGGCGCCCCTCGGCGTCGGTCGGACCCTGCCCGGCGAGCGTCAGCCAGGTGCTCGGCGCGGGGCGCAGCTGGGCCTGGTCGAAACCGAGGAACTGGTTCCAGGTGGTCGGGTTGATGCGGACCGGATCGGTCCGGAGGGGGGTCGGCGGGACGGGCGCAGGGGTCGTCGGACTCGTCGTCATGCCGACGACGGTGGCCCGGCGGGGCGGGGCGCCGACATCCCAGCGGTCGGGGTCGTCGCGACCCCAGGAATCTGGGGGTCACACCGGGGCCGTTCGTGCCTAGGCTCGCGGCGTGAGGTCGACCCCCACCGAACGCACCCGCGAGCAGCTCGAGGCCGTCGCCGTCGCGGGGCTCGGCACCGTCTCGTTCGTGCGCAGCGCCCTGGAGGTCGTCGGTCGGGCCGTCCCCTTCGCCGCGGCCTGCGTCGCCACGATCGACCCGCGCACCCAGCTCGCGACCGGGGCCCACAAGGTCGGCACCATGGCCGACGTCGCCCCGGCCGAGGACGAGTTGTGGGCGTTCCACGAGTACGTCGTCGACGACCTCTACGACTACCGCGACCTGCTGGAGCGCGACGGCGGGGTGACCACCGTGCACCGCGAGACGGCCGGGGACCCGTTGCGGTGCCTGCGGTACGAGAACTTCTTCCACCCGACGTGGGCGGTGACCGACGAGCTGCGGGCGGCCGCCACCGTGGACGGGCAGCTCTGGGCGCTGCTCGCCCTGTTCCGGGACGACGGCACGCGGGTCAGGACGTTCAACGAGGCCGAGATGGACTTCCTCTCCTCGGTGTCGCCGGTGCTCGCGCGGGGGTTGCGGGCCTGTCTCGTGACGTCGACCGTGGCCGCACTGGCCCCCTCCGGGGTCGTCGACGCCACCGACGGCGGGGCGGACGGCGACGGCGGGGCGGGGCTCGGCACCGGCGTGCTCCTGGTCGACCTGCGCGGGGGGGTGCTCTCCGCCAACGCCGCGGCGGGGGCGCGCATCGCCGCCCTCGGGGGCGGTCCCGTCGGCCGGTCGGAACTGCCGATGCCCGTGCAGTCGGTGGTCAAGGCGGCCCGGCGGTTCGGGCAGGGGCGACGGACGTGGGCGCCGCGGGTGCGGGTCCGGACCGCGTCGGGACGGTGGATGGTGCTGAGCGCGTCCCCCATGGCCGCCCACGCCGACGGGGCCGCCCCCGCGATCGCCGTCACGATCGAGGACGCGGGCGCGGCCGAGGTGCTGCCGCTGCTGGTGGCCGCCCACGGGCTCACCCCGCGGGAGCAGGACGTCGTCGCCCTGGTCCTGGGCGGCTCGTCGACCGCGGAGATCTCGGCGCGCCTGCACCTGTCCGGCTGGACGGTGCAGGACCACCTCAAGTCGGTGTTCGCCAAGGTCGGGGTCCGTAGCCGGCGGGAACTGACGGCCAAGGTGTTCACCGAGGAGTACGTGCCGCGGATGGGTCCGGGGTCGACGCCCGGCCCCTCGGGATTCTTCGGCTGAGTTCCGCGGTGGGCCGGCGTCCTCGTCCCGCCCTGCACGGGCACGGCCGACCCGCGTCGTCATGGTCCGGGTCCGGTTCGCGCGGACGACCGAGCGAGGCTCATCGTGCGCTGCGGCAACGACTTCCGGGTCGCGGCGGTGGCCCGGACCCGGTACGAATGCCCTTCGAGCGTATGGCGGGAACACCCGCCGCGACCACCTCGACAGCACCGGGAGAACGACCATGGGCATTCTGAAGGGTCTCCTCAAGGGAGCCGTCCTCGGCAAGATCATCCAGAAGCTGACCGGTTCGGGGCAGCAGCCGCGCCGCTGAGCAGGCCGGTGGGCCGGGTTCCGACCACCAGGTCTTCACCGCCTCACCGCCTCACCCCGGCCCACCTGTCCGCACCGTCGGGGGCAGGCCGCCGGGGTGCCCCGTGAGTCGACCCGACCTACCGTGATCGTCGTCCGTCCGACCGCGTCCCCTGACCTCCCCGGGAGCACCTCCGTGAGCAGCCGTACCGTACCCTTCGTCGTGTCCGCCACCGGGACGGGGGTGGCCCAGTCGCTGACCGCGGCGGGGGACGTCCCGCACGAGTTCCGCGCCGACACCCTGCCCGCCTTCGGCGGCGCCGACGCCGACCCGAGCCCCCTCAGCTACGCCCTGGGCGCGCTGACGTCGTGCAACCAGGTCACCGGGAGCCTGGTCGCCCGGGGGCTCGGGCTGACGCTCGGCACGTGGGAGTTCCACGTGCAGGGGGATCTCGACCCGGCCGTCATCGCGACCGGCGCCGAGGGCAACGCCAACTTCGACAGCGTGCACGTCCAGGTGCAGGTGCAGACCGACGCGGACGAGGCGACGTTCGCGCGGCTGCGCGAGGAGACCGAGCGGCGCTGCCCGGTCACCCAGCTGTTCAAGCGCAGCGGCCTCGCGTTCAGCAGCGAGTGGAGCCGGGTCGACCTGGCCTGACCGTCGACCCCGCCGGCGCGCCCGCCCGACCGACCGGTCAGCGGGCGGGCGCGCCCGCCGGATTCTCGTCGCGGATGAGCTGGTAGAGGACGTGGTCCTGCCAGCGCCCGGCGATGCGCAGGTAGCGACGGGCCAGCCCGATGCGCTCGAACCCGTTGCGTTTGAGCACGGCCTGAGAGGCCGTGTTGGAGAGCAGTGTGGCCGCCTGGAGGCGGTGCAGGCCGAGCGGCCCGAACGCCTCCGAGGCGGCCCGCGCGACCGCCTCCGTCGCGACCCCCCGGCCGTTGACGGCCTCGGCCACGAAGTAGCCGACGGTGGCCGACTGGAACGGCCCGCGGACGATGTCGGAGAGGGTGATCCGTCCGACCAGGCGGTCGGCGTAGCGGATCGCCAGCGGGACGGCCCGGCCATGGGCGTGCTCGGCGAGCAGGTGCCGGACGAGACCGAGCTGGTACTCCTCGGTGAAGTAGGCGGGGTCGCGCTGCGGCTCGAAGGGGGCCAGGAACGGCCAGTTGTCGCGCAGCACGGCGACGAGGTCGGGCACGTCGGCCTCGGTGACGAGGTCGACCCGGGTGCGTTCGACGCTCACGAGAGGACGAACCAGACGATCTTGCCGCCCGGCCCCGTGAACGGGTCGCGCCGGGGCAGCACCCCCCAGCGGTCGGAAAGGATGTCGACGAGGGCGACGCCGCGGCCCCCTTCGGCCTCCAGCGGCACCTCGCGTCGCACGGGAAGATCCTCGGCCCCGTCGCCCACCCACACCCGCAGACCGGTGCCGCCGTCGCACTCGACGCGCACGGTCAAGGGCGGGCAGCCGTAGCGGACGGCGTTGGTGACGAGTTCGGTGACGAGCAGCTGCGCCTCGTCGAGCGCCCGCGCCCGGTGGACGGGGCAGGAGGCCTCAGAGAGGAACCGACGGGCGGCCCGGGCCGAACCCTGCTCCTGCGGCAGGCTCAGCTCGGCCGCGGGTGTCGCATCGCACACGCGGCCCATCCTGCCGTCTCGATCGGGGCCGGGCGACGCGGCCCCGACGCGTCGACCGGGGACGGGCGCGGGCGAGCAGGGATCAGCCGGCCAGCAACCGGGACAGGTCGGCGGCGGTCGCGACGATCCCGGGTCGCAGGATCTCCAGGTCGGGCTCGCCCAGCCGCCCGCTGCTCAACGCCTCCAGGGGGACCGGGACCCGCTCGGGATCGCCGATCCGCTCGGCGATCTCGAGCCCGAGCCGCACCGCGACGGTGAGCGTCGAGGCCCACCCGTGCCGTTCGACGGCGTGCAGGGCCTCGGGGAACTCTGCGGGGAAGGCCCAGGCGGCCAGCGCCTCGGCCCCGACCCGCAGGTGGTCGGCGCCGTAGTGCAGCGTCTCGGCGGTGAGCACCTCGCCGCGGTCGCGCGCCTCCAGCAGCAGGGCGGAGTAGTGCTCGGGGTCGCACCGCAGCAGCAGCACCTGCCCGAGCCGCGCGAGCAGCCCGAGGCTGAACGCGTCGTTGGCCCGCGCCCCCACCTGCTCGGCGACGTGGCCGGCGGCGACCGCGGTGAGCACGCTGCGTTCCCAGAACCCGCCCAGGACGTCGAGGACGGGGTCGTCGAGCTCGACCATGGCCCCCACCGCGAGCGAGCGGACCGTGGAGAAGCCCACGACGGAGACGGCGAACGCCGGGCGCGACACCCGACCGGACAGTCCGTACCAGGCCGAGTTGGCCAGGGTCAGCAACCGGGCGGTCAGGGCCGGGTCCAGGGACACCGTGGCACCCAGGGAGGCCGCGTCGGTCTCCTCGTCGCCGGCGGCCGCGATCACCCTGGCCGACACGGGCCGCTGGGCGGGCAGGTCGTCGATGCAGGCGGACACGCGGCCGAGCACCTCGCCCCCGGGGGCGGAGTACCCCCACGACGTCTCCGGGGGACGCGGCCGGGACCCCGCGGCGGTCACGGGCGTGCCGTCCGCGGGCGCACGACCCCGCGGCCCGCGGTCGCGGTCAGGACCTCGGGTCCGCGCAGCAGGCTGCGCAGCTGCGCGGCGCTCTGCGGTCGGGCGTAGAGGAAGCCCTGGAGCAGGTCGCAGCCGAGGTCGGCCAGGACGCGCTCCTGCTCGAACGTCTCCACCCCCTCGGCCACGACCACCAGGTCCAGGGCCCGGGCCAGGGCGACCACGGCCGCGACGACCGCGCGGGCGGTGGTGGAGTCGGGGCCGGGGCCGCGCAGGTCGGCCACGAAGGCGCGGTCGATCTTGAGGTGGTCGGCGGGCAGCCCGCGCAGGTAGGCCAGCGAGGAGTACCCGGTGCCGAAGTCGTCGATGGCGACCCGGACCCCGAGGGCGCGCAGCTCCTCCAGGACCGCCCGGCAGGCGCTGAGGTCGCCCGCCAGGGTCGTCTCGGTGACCTCCAGGCAGAGGTCGGTCGGTCGCAGCCCGGCGCCCGCCACCGCGGCCCGCACCGCGTCGGCGAAGCCGGGGGCGACCAAGGACAGGGCCGAGACGTTGACCGCCACGTGGTCGGGGCAGCGCGGCAGCTCACCGCGCAGGTGCGCGGCCCGCCAGGCGGCGAGGTCCTGCAGGGCGCGACGCAGGACCGCGCCGTCGACCGCCGGGACCAGGTTGCTGCGCTCGGCGACCTGGATGAAGACCTGCGGGTCGATGGACCCGAACTCCGGGTGCTGCCACCGGCAGAGCGCCTCGACCGAGACGACGTCGCCTCGGTCGCCGCGGTCGCGGGCGCGCACGATCGGTTGGTAGTGCACGTCGAGGGTCGCCGAGGCCAGGGCCCGGCGCAGGTCGGCGATCAGGCGCAGCGTGTGGTGCGCACGGGCCCGCACCTCGTCGTCCACGACGACCCAGCGGCCGGGCCGGGCACCTCGTCCCGGTGCGGGGCTCTTCGCCTCGTGGGCGGCGATGTCGGCGTCGCGCACGACCTCCTCGGCGCAGCCGCGCGCGGTGGCGAGCCGGACGACCCCGACCCCGGCGTCCAGGCGCAGGGAGACGCCGTCGACGTCGACCGGCGCCTGCACCGCGGCCAGCACGCGGCGCACGGTCGCCTCGACGGCCGGCAGGTCAGGCACGCCGTGGCAGAGCAGGACGAACTCGTCGCCGCCCGGCCGGGCGACCAGGTCCCCGGCCCGCACGCAGGACTGCAGCCGGCGGGCGAGCTCGACCAGCACCTCGTCACCCGCGTCCGGGCCCAGCCCGTCGTTGACGATCTTGAAGTCGTCCAGGTCGACCAGCAGGACCGCGGCCCCCGCCACCTCGGAACGCCCGCCGGGGGCGCGCCCGGAGACCTCCAGCAGCTCGGTGAGCCGTTCCAGCAGCGCCAGACGGTTCGGCAGCCCGGTCAGCAGGTCGTGCCGGGCCTGGTAGGTGAGCCGGTGCTCCCGGGCCCGTCGGTCGGTGATGTCCTCCAGCGTGGCGATGAAGCCCGCACCGTGACCGGGGCTGCGCGAAGGGACCAGGCGCAGGTGGGTCCAGCGCAGCGCGCCCGACCGGGTCTGCATGCGGACCTCGATCTCGGCGGGCTCACCGGCCAACGCGTCGGTCACCGCCGAGATGACGCCCGCGCGGTCCTCGTCGGCGACGTGGGTCAGCCACCGGGTGCCGAGCACCTCCTCCGCGGTGACCCCCAGCAGGGTCAGGAAGGCATCGTTGACGTGGGAGAGCCGGGCCCCGACGTCGGAGACGACGGTGGCGACGGGAGACCCCTGGGCGAGGGTCGCGAAACGTTCCTCGGAGACCCGCAGCCCGGTGACGCGCTGCGCCTCGTCGGTGGGCAGGACCCGCAGCACCCAGGACCGCTCGGCGGGCCGCAGCGAGGGCAGCGGCGGCGGGACCGGGCCCGGGGACGCGACGATCTCGGTGTCCACCCGCTCCCCGCGGGCACCCGCGGCCGAGGCGGTGAGCCGGGAAGCGCGCTCGGGGTGCAGGAGGGAGGCCAGGTCGAGACCGGGCAGCAACCGGGCGAGGGGCGCACCCTCCCCCGCGGCGGGTCCGAGGAGGTCCAGCGCCGCCTGGTTGCTCCAGGTGATGCGGGCCTCGGCGGCCGGACGGTGGGCCGCGACGGTGGTCACCAGCAGCGGATCGTCGGCGACGCGCGCGGCGCGCAGCAGGGCGTCGACGACCGAGGAGGGCACCCCGTCGCCGTGCCGGTCCCGTCCGTCCTCGTTCATGCCCGCCGCCGTCCGTGTCGTCGATCCGGCACCCGTCCGTGGGTGCCGCTGACCGGTTGATCGGCACGCTCGGCGACGACCTGAACCACGGTGGCGCGGTGGTGCGCCGTACGGGTGACCCCCGCGGGGGGAACCCGCAGCAGCGCGTGACGACCCGGGACCGCGCACGGGCCGGGAACCGGGCGGGATTCCTCCGGGAACGCCGCAGGGCGGCCCCGTCACCGGGACCGCCCTGCGGGTGGTCGACGCTCGCGCGTCGGAGGAGGACCGGGGCTCAGACCCGGGTCAGCGACCGCAGCACGTACTGCAGGATGCCGCCGTTGCGGTAGTAGTCGGCCTCACCGGGGGTGTCGATGCGGACGACCGCGTCGAACTCCACCGTCTCGCCGGACTCCTTGGTGGCGGTCACCTTCACGGTCGAGGGGGTGCGCCCCTCGTTCAGCTCGGTGATGCCGGAGACGTCGAAGGTCTCCGTGCCGTCGAGGCCGAGCGAGGCCGCCGACTCCCCCGCGGGGAACTGCAGCGGGACGACGCCCATCCCGATGAGGTTCGAGCGGTGGATCCGCTCGAAGCTCTCGGTGATGACGGCCTTGACCCCCAGCAGCGCGGTGCCCTTGGCCGCCCAGTCGCGGGAGGAACCGGAGCCGTACTCCTTGCCGCCGAGGATCACCAGCGGGGTGCCCTGGGCCGCGTAGTTCTGGGCCGCGTCGTAGATCGCGGCCTGCTCGCCACCGTTGGTGAAGTCGCGGGTGAAACCCCCGGAGACGTTGTCCAGCAGCTGGTTCTTCAACCGGATGTTGGCGAACGTCCCGCGGATCATCACCTCGTGGTTCCCGCGGCGGGACCCGTAGGAGTTGAAGTCCTGCCGCTCCACGCCGTGCCCGGAGAGGTACAGGCCCGCGGGGCTGTCGGGCTTGATGGAACCGGCCGGGGAGATGTGGTCGGTGGTGACCGAGTCGCCGAGCAGGGCCAGGACGCGCGCCCCGGAGATGTCGGTGACCGGCGCCGGCTCCGCCTGCATGCCCTCGAAGTACGGGGGCTTGCGCACGTAGGTCGAGTCGGAACCCCAGTCGAAGGTGTTGCCCTCGGGGGTGGGCAGGGACTGCCAGCGCTCGTCACCGGCGAACACGTCGGCGTAGTCCTTGACGAACATGTCCTTGCTGATGGCCTCGCCGATGACCCGCTCGACCTCGGCCGCGTCGGGCCAGATGTCCTTGAGGTACACGTCGTTGCCGTCGGTGTCGGTGCCGATCGGGTCGGTCTCGACGTCCCAGTCCATCGTCCCGGCCAGCGCGTAGGCGATGACCAGCGGCGGGGAGGCGAGGTAGTTCATCTTGATGTCCGGGTTGATCCGGCCCTCGAAGTTCCGGTTCCCGGAGAGGACCGCGGTGACGGCGAGGTCGTTCTCCTGGATCGCGGCCGAGATCTCCTCGGGCAGCGGACCGGAGTTCCCGATGCAGGTGACGCAGCCGTACCCGACCAGGTGGAAACCGAGCTTCTCCAGGTACGGGGTCAGCCCGGCCTTGTCGTAGTAGTCGGTGACGACCTTGGAACCCGGGGCCAGCGAGGTCTTCACCCACGGCTTGCGGGTCAGGCCCTTCTCCACCGCGTTCTTGGCCAGCAGCGCCGCGGCGACCATGACCGAGGGGTTCGAGGTGTTGGTGCACGAGGTGATCGAGGCGATCGCGACGGCGCCGTGGTCGATCTCGGTCGTCGTGCCGTCGGCCATGGTGACCGACACGCGCTTGCTGGGACGCCCTGGGGCCGAGGGGGTCTCGGCCGGCTCGCCACCGGCGTCACCCGTGGCCGAGGGGGCGTCGGAGGCCGGGAACGTCTCGGCCAGCGCCTCGTCGGTGGCGCTCTCCTCGGGGGAGACGTAGTCCTTGAGCGCCCCGCGGAACGCGGACTTCGACTCGGACAGGACGATGCGGTCCTGCGGACGCTTCGGGCCGGCGATGCTCGGGACAACCGTGGACAGGTCGAGCTCGAGGTACTCCGAGAACCGCGGCTCGGTCGAGGGGTCGTGCCAGAGGCCCTGCTCCTTGGTGTACGCCTCGACCAGGGCGACCTGCTCGTCGCTGCGACCGGTCAGGCGCAGGTAATCCAGAGTCACGTCGTCGATCGGGAAGATCGCCGCGGTGGACCCGAACTCCGGGCTCATGTTGCCGATGGTGGCGCGGTTGGCCAGCGGGACCTGCCCGACGCCCTCGCCGTAGAACTCCACGAACTTCCCGACGACGCCGTGCTTGCGCAGCATCTCGGTGATGGTGAGCACGACGTCGGTCGCCGTGGCTCCGGCCGGGATGGACCCGTTGAGCTTGAAGCCCACGACGCGCGGGATGAGCATCGACACGGGCTGGCCGAGCATCGCGGCCTCGGCCTCGATGCCGCCGACGCCCCACCCGAGCACCCCGAGGCCGTTGACCATCGTGGTGTGGGAGTCGGTGCCCACCAGGGTGTCGGGGTAGGCCTGCAGCTCGCCGCCCACCTGGCGCGGGAAGACCACGCGGGCCAGGTGCTCGATGTTGACCTGGTGGACGATCCCGGTGCCCGGGGGCACGACCTTGAAGTCGTCGAACGCGGTCTGGCCCCAGCGCAGGAACTGGTAGCGCTCGCGGTTGCGGCCGTACTCGATCTCGACGTTCTGCTCGAACGCGTCGGGTCGCCCGAAGACGTCGGCGATGACGGAGTGGTCGATGACCAGCTCGGCCGGGGCCAGCGGGTTGACCTTGGTCGGGTCCCCACCGAGCTCGGCGACGGCCTCGCGCATGGTGGCGAGGTCGACGATGCAGGGGACGCCGGTGAAGTCCTGCATGATCACGCGGGCGGGCGTGAACTGGATCTCGGTGTCCGGCTGGGCGTCGGGGTCCCAGGACCCCAGCTTGGTGATGTGGTCGGCGGTGATGTTGGCGCCGTCCTCGGTCCGGAGCAGGTTCTCCAGCAGGACCTTGAGGCTGAACGGGAGGGTGTCGGAGCCCTCGACCGCAGCGGTCCGGAAGATCGTGTACTCGGTCCCACCGACTGTTAGGGTAGCCTTGGCTTTGAAGCTGTTCTGGCTCACCGGAGCTCCTCTACTCGTGCCCGACGTCGGGTTGGTGTCCCGCCGATCGTCCCACTCCCCCGTGGCGACCCTGCAGCGACCCCTACGTCGGACGTCTCCATTTATCTCGACGTCAAGATAACACCCGGACCGCGTCCGCGTCACGGGTTCCCCGACCGGGACAAGGTCAGCGTTGTCACGCAACGTGTCTCCGGACTACGGTCTGCCCAGGTCCACCAGTGGGCTCCGCGCTCGCACCTCGGAGCGTCGCATGACCGACCGCACGAACGCCCCCGGCACGGCCCCCACGGAGGCCGGCCCCGGCCCCGACATGGGGCTGCACGTCGACCGACGGTGGTCGGGGTCGGCCCTCGTCCTGCACCCCGTCGGCTCGGTGGACGCGCTCAGCGCTCCCGTGCTCCTCGACGCGATCCTGGCCGGGGCGGGGTGCGCCCCGCTCGTCGTGGTCGACCTGGCCGACGTGGACTTCCTCGACTGCGCGGGCCTCGGCGCGCTGGTCGCCGGGCACGGGCGGGCCCGGACCGGGGGCTGCCGGGTCCGGGTCGCCGCCCCCCGGGCACCGGTCCGCCTGCTGCTCACCGTCTTCGGGCTGGACGCGACGCTGGGCGGGGGGTCGAGCGTGGACGCGGAGTGCGACCACCCGACCGGGGACCTCACCCCCGCCGTTCCAACGACCCCTCCCGGACCAGCTGGGCCGCCACCTCGTGCAGCTTCTGGTTGCGGTCCTGGCTGATGCGGGACAGCAGGGAGAAGGCCTGGTCCGGGGTGATCTTGAAGCGCTCCACGAGGATGCCCTTGGCCTGCCCGATCCGGTCCCGGTTCACCAGGGCGTTGGACAGGTTCTCGATCTGCCGGGAGGCGGCCAGGGCGAGGGCGGCGTGCGCGACGAGCGCCTCCCCCGCCTGCCGCGCCTCCTGGTCGAAGGTGTCGGGGGCGTCGGCCAGCAGGTTCAGGTTGCCCATGACCTCCCCGGCCACGAAGAGCTGAAAGCAGAGCATGCTGCGCACCCCGAGGCGGCGCGGGCCCTCCCCGGCCAGCCGGGGCCATCGCGTCTCGGCGGCCAGGTCGGCCACCGAGACGACCGGCTCCACGTGCAGGGCGTCCAGGCAGGGTCCCTCCCCGAGCTCCTCCTGCAGCTCGTCGAACCGCTCGGCGACGGTGTCGGTCGCCGCGGCCGAGGTGACGTGCCGACGGCCGCGGACGAGGCCGATGGAGGCGTGCTGGGCCCCGTCGACCATCCGGACGGCCTGGGCCACGACCGTGTCGACGACCTCCTGCGGGCCGGACTCCCGCTGCAGGTCGCGGGCCAGTCGCGCCAGGTCCCCCGCCAACGAGGGGAAGGTGAGATCGGTGCGCTCGTGGGTCATGGGACTCCCCGCCGACGGGGCGCGACGCCGCTGCTCGACCTCGGTGCGACCCCAGGAGATCCCAGGGTAACGATCGCGGGCCTCGTCGCGAGACCGGGACCAAGGTCCCGGGCCGGCCACACGAGACGCGGGATCACGGCCCGGGGCCGCAGTCTGGAGGCATGGTCGGCCGGCTCCAACCCGGGGGGCACCTCTCCCACGCGTGCGACGTCTGCGCGCGGCCGGTTGGCGACGGCGAGGGCGAGCTGCGGGTCGACGAGCGCGACGTCCTCGACTACCCGGCCGCCGTCCGTCGCTTCGACGACCAGGTCGACCGGGTGGCCGCCGGTGCCGACCCGGAGGACTGGGAGGACTGGGAGGAGCTCTGGGCCCTGCCCCGCCCGGCGCGCTGGGTCGTGCGCCACCACGGGTGCGCGGGCTCCGGCACCGCCGCGTTCAGCATCCCCGTCGAGGAGGTCCGCAGCGTGGTCGCCCTGCTCCGCTGGACCCTCGTCCTGCACACGCGGGTGTGGCTGCCGGTCACGGACTGGGACGACTGGGTGCGCCGGACCTGCGCCGCGCACGGCGTCCCGCTCACCGACGACGACGTCTAGACAGTTGAACGCTCCCCTTCTAGATTTCACCCGACCCCCGGCCGAGCCCCCTCCGGGTCGGCGGGTGGTGAGCATCCATCAAGGACGCCATCCAGACGCGGGGGCGCCGAGCAGACGATGGAGACCGCGCCGGGCACGGCCCGCGGGTGTGCTCCGTGTGAGGAGACGTCGATGACGTCATCGGCCGAGCCCGCCCCCGGGAGCGGCGAGCAGCACGTCCGGGCGCGGACCTGGTGGGAGGGCCAGGACGAGCACGTCCGGTCCCGGCTCGCCGGGCTCCCCGACGTCCTGCCCGACGCGATCGCCGACTCGCTCACCCGGGCCGGGGTGCAGGTCCACCCCGTGAGCCTCACCGGGGCCGGGGCGGGCTGGTACTGGCCCACCGGACTCATGGCCGTGGTCCACGGGGAGGACGAGCACCCCACCCCGCCGGCGCTGCGTCGGATCTCCGACCCCGCACCCGACCCGGGCCCCGCCCCGCCGGGCTGAGACCCGCGGGACCGGGGTCGGCCTCAGCCGAGGGGCACCAGCCGCGCGACGCATTCCACGTGGTGGGTGTTGGGGAACAGGTCGAAGGCCCGCAGACCGTCGAGCCGGTACCCGAGCTCGGCGAACCAGGCCACGTCGCGGGCCAGCGCGGCCGGGTCGCAGGCCACGTAGGCGACGACCCGCGGCGCGCGCGCGGCGATGGCCCCGACGACCTCGCGGCCGGCTCCCGAGCGGGGCGGGTCGAGGACGACGAGCTCCCCGGTCTCCTGCCCGGCGGGCCCGTCCGGGGTGCCCAGGACCCGGGCGACGTCGCCGACCACGAGCCGGACCTGGTCGCGGCCGTGCAGCGAGCGCCGGGCGTCCTTGACCGCGCGGGCCTCGCCCTCGACGGCGACGACGGTGCCGGTGAGCCCCACGGCCTCGGCCAGGACCGCGGTGAACAGCCCCGACCCGGCGTAGAGGTCGAGGCAGCGGTCGCCGGGACGGGGGTCGAGCGCGTCGAGGACCGCCCCGGCCAGGGTCGGCGCGGCCTGCGGGTGGACCTGCCAGAACCCGGCACCGGACACCCGGAAGGCGTGGTCGGTCTCGCGCACCCGCACGGTCTCGGCGACCCAGGTGCGCCCGGCGACCCGGTGCAGCCCCCCGGGCGTGCGCACGGCGAGGGAGACGTCCTCCGCGCGCGGCAGGCGCGGGTGGGCCCCGGCGGCGGGATGGACGACCAGCAGCGGCGGCCCGTCGGTACCGGCGGCCACCTCGACGGTCTCGACCCCGCCCCAGGTCTGCTCCAGGACGCCGGTGCCGAGCACGGCCTCGCTGCTGATCGGGCAGTCGCGCAGCGGGACGACCGCGTGCGACCGGTGACGGCGCAGGCCCGGGCGTCCCTCGGCGTCCACCGCGAACTGGGTGCGGCGTCGCCAGCGCAGCCCCTCCTGCGCGGTCCCGACGACGGTTCCCGGGTCGACCGGTTCCACGACGACGTCGAGGGTGAGCCCGGCCAGGCGCTGCAGCTGCTCGGCGACGACGGCCGCCTTGAGGTCGCGCTGGGTGGCGGGGGTGGCGTGCTGGAAGTCGCAGCCGCCGCACCCGCCGGGACGGGCCACCGGGCACGGCGCCGGTCGCCGGCCGGGGGCGGCGCGCAGCACCTCGACGGCGTCGGCCCGCCAGAACCCCTTGGTGGCGCCACCCTCGGTCACCCGCGCCCGGACGAGCTCGCCGGGCAGGGCGTGGCGGACGAAGACGACCCGGCCCTCGTGCCGGGCGACGCAGTGCCCGCCGTGGGCCACGGGCCCGACCTCGAGCTCGAGGACCTGCCCGACGGCGTCGCCGGAGCCGGCCCCGGCCGGACGCGGGCGCGTGGCCCGACGCGGCCTCACGAGTCCTCCCGCGCGGCGGGCTCGGCCCGGCCGTCGGCCGGGTTGGAGGCGGGGTCGGCGTGCGCGCGCGGCGGGTCACCGGGGTAGGGCCCGAACGTGCCGCGGCGGATCATGCCGGGGGCCACCCGCTCGGGGCGGTTCTCCAGTCGTTCGGAGCTGCGCAGCTGCCAGGGCACGCTCGCCACCATCACGCCGGGGACGAACCGCAGCCGGGTCCGCAGGCGCAGCGCCGACTGGTTGTGCAGGAACGTCTCGTACCAGTGCCCGACGACGTACTCGGGCACGTAGACCACGACCAGGTCGCGCGGGTGCCGCTGCCGCAGCGCCTTGACGTGGTCGACGACGGGTCGGGTGACCTCGCGGTAGGGCGAGTCGAGGACGGTCAGCGGCAGCGGCAGTCCGGCCGCCTCCCAGCGTCGTTCCAGCGCCCGGGTCTCCTCCGGGTCCACGGCGACGGTCACGGCCTCCAGCTCGGCCGGGCGGGCGGCGCGGGCGTAGGCGAGCGCCCGCAGGGTCGGCTTGTGCAGCTTGGAGACGAGGACGACCCCGCGGACCCCGGTGGGCAGGACCTTCGCCCGGCTGTCGGCGATGTCGAGCTCGCGGGCCACCGAGGCGTAGTGGCGCCGGATCAGCTTCATGTTGACGAAGGCGAAGACCATGGCCAGGACCGCGATGTAGGCGCCCTGGGTGAACTTCGTCGCGAGCACGATGACCAGGACGCTGCCGGTCATGGCCAGCCCGATCGAGTTGATGACCCGCGAGCGCTTCATGCGGGCGCGCACCTTGGGGTCGGTCTCGCCCCGCAGGTGCCGGGTCCAGTGCCGGACCATGCCGGTCTGGCTCATCGTGAAGGACACGAACACCCCGACGACGTAGAGCTGGATGAGCTTGGTGACCTCGGCGTCGAAGGCGATGATCAGCACGACCGCGGCCGCGGCGAGCGCGATGATCCCGTTGGAGAAGGCCAGCCGGTCGCCGCGGGTGGAGAGCTGCTTGGGGGCGAAGCCGTCCTTGGCCAGGATCGAGGCCAGCACCGGGAAGCCGTTGAAGGCGGTGTTGGCGGCGAGCACCAAGATGACCCCGGTCGCCGCGGTCACGACGTAGAAGGCGATCGGGAAGTGGTCGAAGACGGTCGCCGCGAGCTGGCCGATGACCGGGTCCTGCACGTAGGAGTCGCCCACCGGCACCCCGTCGTCCAGCAGCTGCCGGGCCGGGTCCTCGGCGAAGCGGACCCCGGTCAGGTTGGCCAGCGTGATCGAGGAGACGAGCATCGTGACCGCGATGACGCCCAGCAGCAGCAGGGTCGTCGCCGCGTTGGCCGACTTGGGCTTGCGGAAGGCGGGCACCCCGTTGGAGATGGCCTCGACCCCGGTGAGCGCCGCGCAACCGGAGGAGAACGCCCGGGCCAGCAGGTAGGCCCCGGCCAGCGTGGCCAGGCCACCGGAGATGTCGTGCTCGGGGGCGAGGTCGAAGCGGGCGCTCTCGGCCAGGGGCAGGTCGCCCAGGGCGTAGCGCAGGAAGCCGTAGGCGGTCATGCCCAGGATGGAGGCCATGAAGATGTAGACGGGGATGGCGAAGGCGGCCCCGCTCTCGCGGATCCCGCGCAGGTTCACCGTCATCAGCAGCAGCACCAGCACCGAGGCCAGCAGCGCCTCGTGCCCGCGCAGGAAGGGCAGCGCCGCGGCCGCGTACTGGGCCCCCGACGAGACCGACACCGCGACCGTGAGGACGTAGTCGACCAGCAGGGCGCTGCCCACGGTGAGCCCCGCGTTGGCCCCCAGGTTGACGGTCGCGACCTCGTAGTCACCGCCCCCGGAAGGGTAGGCGTGCACGTTCTGCCGGTAGGAGGCCACGACGACCGCCATGACCAGCACGACCGCCAGGGCGATCCACGGCGAGAGCGTGTAGGCGGCCAGACCCGCGATGGAGAGGGTCAGGAAGATCTCGTCGGGCGCGTAGGCCACGGACGACAGCGCGTCGGAGGCGAAGACCGGCAGCGCGATGCGCTTCGGGAGCAACGTCTCGGACAGCTTCTCGCTGCGGAAGGGACGGCCTACCAGCAGGCGCTTGGCCGCATCGGTCAGGGATGGCACGTGGGAGGACGATACGGCGGTCGGGGCCGGTTGTGCGTCGTTCCGATGTCTGCGGCCCGGTGGTGGCGCGGTGCCGGCCCGGCGACGGCCCGGTCGCGGCCCGACGATGCCCGGTCCTGGCCCGGTGATGGCCCGGTGCCGGCGGTCCGGTCGTGCCGCAGCCGCCGGCCGATCTCCGGCGCGGTACGGTCACCGGAGGTCGGCCGAACACTCGAGGAGTCCTCGTCGTGCACTTCGTGATCATGGGTTGTGGCCGGGTCGGTTCGACGCTGGCCCTGACCGCGGAGCAGAAGGGCCACAGCGTCGCGGTCATCGACCAGGACGACGACGCCTTCCGTCGGCTCGGGCCGACGTTCGAGGGGCGGCGGGTCACCGGGGTCGGCTTCGACCACGACACCCTCGTCGAGGCGGGCATCCACGCGGCCGACGCCTTCGCCGCGGTGTCCTCCGGCGACAACTCCAACATCCTGGCCGCGCGGGTCGCGCGGGAGAAGTTCGGCGTCGACAACGTCGTGGCCCGCATCTACGACCCGGGCCGGGCCGAGGTCTACCAACGGCTCGGCATCCCCACGATCGCGACGGTCCGCTGGACCGCCGACCAGGTCCTGCGCCGCCTGGTGCCCGAGGGGGCGATGTCGCAGTTCCGCGACGCCAGCGGCAAGGTCGTGCTGCTCGAGGTGGCCGTGCACCCGGACTGGGTGGGCGAGCCGCTCACGGCCCTGGAAGAGGCCAGCGGGGCGCGGGTCGCCTACGTGACCCGGCTGGGCTCGGGGATCGTGCCCACCCGCGGCACCGTCCACCAGGACGGCGACGTGGTCCACGTGCTCGTGGCCGACGCCGGCGCCCAGCGCGCCGTGCGCACCCTGTCCGCCCCGCCCGCCGAGCACTGAGAGGACAGCCTCGATGCGAGTCGTCATCGCCGGCGCCGGGATCGTCGGTCGGTCCATCGCCCGGGAACTGCTGACCAACGACCACCGCGTGCTGCTCATCGACCGGGACCCGCGGGCCATGAAGATCTCCAGCGTGCCCGACGCCCAGTGGCTGCTGGCCGACGCCTGCGAGCTGACCAGCCTCGAGGAGGCCGAGGTCGCCGGTTGCGACGTCGTGGTCGCCGCGACCGGGGACGACAAGGCCAACCTGGTGGTCTCGCTGCTGGCCAAGACCGAGTTCGGGGTCCCCCGGACCGTCGCGCGGGTCAACAACCCCAAGAACGAGTGGCTCTTCGACGAGGCCTGGGGGGTGGACGTCGCGGTGTCGACCCCGCGCCTCATGACCGCCCTGGTCGAGGAGGCCGTGAGCGTCGGGGAGCTCGTCCGACTGTTCACCTTGCAGCAGGGCGCGACGACGATGACCGAGTTCACCCTGCAGGCGAGCAGCCCGGTGCTCGGCTCGACGGTCGGCGAGATCGACCTGCCCGAGGACACCGTCCTGGTGGCCATCGTGCGCGGCGACCGCCCGATCGCCCCCACCAGCGACGACGTCCTCGAGGACGGCGACCACCTGCTGTTCCTGAGCGTGCCCGAGGCCGAACCGCGGCTGCGCGTGCTGCTCGGTCAGGCCGAGCAGGACGGCGTGCGCACGGCGGAGTGAGGGGTCAGGCCCGGTCCTCGGCCGGTCGGCCGAGGACCGGGTCGGCGTGCTCGAAGGGCGTGCGGCCCTTGAGCAGCACGAGCCCGGCGATCCCGATGCCGGCCAGCAGCAGGGGCCAGCCGAGGACGAGCTTGCTGACCGCCAGCCAGGTCGTCTCCTCGGCCAGGTAGAGCGGGAGCTGCACCACGAAGCGGATGACGTAGCCGGCCAGCAGCAGCGCGGTCAGCTTCTGGCAGAGCCGCACCACGCCGCGGTCGCGCCGCCAACCCGTCGGGTCCTCCACGGCCGCGCCGACCATGAACCCGACGATCGGCCAGCGGACGACCATCGAGACGGTGAACGCCACCGCGAAGGCGCCGTTGAGCAGGATGCCGGGGAGGAACACGTCCTGGGCCCGACCGGTCCGCGAGGCGATGAACGCGGCGATGCCGATGGCCACGAGCCCGGTCAACGCGTGCTGGAGGGTCTCCCGCCGGGCGATGCGCACGACGAGGGCCACGAGCAGGACCGCGGCCGAGCACCCCAGCGCCACCCACAGGTCGCTGGTCAGGACCCAGGGGACGAGGAAGGCGAGCGCGGGCAGGGCCGAGTCCAGCAACCCCCGCCAGCCGCCCAGCGCGGCGGCGAGCCGCTGACGGACGACCTCCTCGACGGTCGTCGGGACGGCCTCGGGGTCGCGTCCGGCGGCGGGCGGAGGGCCGACGGGCTGCGGGCTCACGCGCCGTCCGGGGGCAGCAGCTCGTAGACCGGGTTGAAGATGACCTGCTGGCCGTCGTCGACCGCGACGCGACCGCTGGCCTTGACCCGGCGACCCGCGACGAGCCCGGGGATGCGTCGGCGGCCCAGGAAGACCAGCGACACCGACCCCGACCCGTCGAAGAGCTCCGCCTGCAGCGCGGGGACCCCGCCCCGCGGGTTGATCGTCACCGACCGCAGGGTCCCGCACACGCAGGCCCGCTGCCGTGCGGCCAGGGCCCCGCAGGGGCTGCCGCCGTGCTGCTCGGCGACGCGCTGCGCGTCGGCGGCGGCCAGGTCGGACTCGGAGGCGGTGAAGCGCCGCAGCGCCCGACGCCAGAGCGGGGTGGCCAGGACCGAGGGAGTACCCACGCAGACCAGCGTAATCCTCGGACCGACCGCGGTGGGACCCTCCGTCCGGGTCAGCGGACCTCGCTGATCTCCGGGCCGCGCTCGAAGGGCTTCAGGTCGTCGGCCGAGGGCGGGGCCGCCTCTCCCGGCTGCTCCACGACGTCGGGCAGGGCCAGGGCGATGACCTCGCGCGGGGCCATGGCCTCGCCACCCCGGACGACGACGAGGTCGCGGACGACCTCCTCCAGCTCGCGCGCGGTCTGCGCGGCCGCCGGGTCGTGCACGGCCGGGCCCAGGAAGATCGCCCGCAGCAGCCACCGGGGACCGTCGACGCCGACGAAGCGCATGGCCTGGTGCCCCGTGCGGCCGTCCTCGGTGCGGACCGGCAACCGGCCGAGCAGCTCGGCCCCGAAGGTCCCCGTCACGTGCTCGACGCTGCCCCCGCGGGCCTCGAGGCCGGCGGCGATGTCGGCGCGGATCTCGTCCCAGATGCCCTCGCTGCGGGGGGCCGCGTACGCCTGCAGCTGGACCGCGGACCCGTCGAGCTCGACGGTCAGGCCGAGGATGCGCTTGTTCTCCTCCTCGCCCTCGAACCGCAGCTGGATGCCCGGGCGCGGCAGCAGCCGCAGCCCGCCCAGCGCGACCCGCCCGTCGTCGGCGGCGTCCACCTCGGAGGCGTCGAAGGGACCTTGCACGCGGTCGTAGGCCGGTGCGGCCGCGGTCGGCTCGGTCGCAGCGGTCTCCGTCGGTCCGGCCGCGCCCTCCTCGGTGCCCCCGGCGGTGGTCCCGGCGCTGGTCTCCGGGCTGGTGTCCTCGGCCTTGCGACGACGGAACAGGCTCACGGCTGGGTCTCCTCTGCGGGGGAAGCATGGGGGGTGCCGGACGGACCGGCGGCGGCCGCGGCGAGGGCGGCCGAGCCGCCGGTCGACCCGTGCCCGCCCGTACCCCGTACCGAACCGGGCAGGTCGGCGACCTCGACGAAGGTCACCCGCTCGACGCGCTGCACGATCAGCTGGGCCACCCGGTCGCCGACCGCCAGCTCGACGGGTTCGCTGCGGTCGGTGTTGAGCAGGGTGACCTTGATCTCGCCGCGGTAGCCCGCGTCGACCGTGCCGGGGGTGTTCAGGACGGTCAGTCCGCGCTTGGCGGCCAACCCGGAGCGGGGGACGACGAAGGCGGCGAACCCGTCGGGCAGGGCGATCGCGACCCCGGTCGGTACCGTCGCCCGCGCCCCGGGAGCGAGGACGACGGCCTCGCGCGTGCACAGGTCGGCACCGGCGTCGCCGGGGTGCGCGTAACCGGGGACGTGTCCGCTCTCGTGCAGGACGACGGGTACCTCCATCACCCGGATGACCCTACCGTCGCGCTCCGCAGCGGCCCGGCCCGGCGTGAGAACCTTCGGCCATGTCCTCGAGGTCCTCCGGCGACGACACCGCCGACGCCACCCGCACCTCCACCGCGTCCTCCCCCAATCCGGCTCACGCCGGCGCGTCCGGGGGCACCGGCTACCGCGAACGGCTCTGGCCCTCTCCCGCGGCCTGCCTGGCCTGCCTGCCGATCGTGCTGGGGGCGGTGCTGGTGCCGCTGCCGATCTTCGGGCCCGGGGCCGGCGTGGTGGGCGGGTTGCTCGGCGTGCTCGCGGTCGTCGCCCTGCTGGCGTCGATGGCGTGGCGCATCGAGGTCGCGGGCGGGGTGCTGCGGGTGGGGCGGGCCCGGCTGCCCGTCGCCGTCGTGGGCGAGGTCGACGTCCTGGACCGGGCGGCGCTGCGCCGGGCCGTCGGGCCGGGGCTGGACGCCCGGGCCCACCTGGCGCTGCGGCCGTGGGCCCCCGAGGGCGTCCGCATCCACCTGGAGGACGCCTCCGACCCCACGCCCTACTGGGTGGTGTCCACCCGTCGGCCCGAGGAGCTGGCCGCCGCGCTGCGGGCCCGCTGAGCACCGGTCGACCGAGCGCCGGGCGACCGGGCGACGGGGCCGGACCGCCGAGCCGCGGCGGGCCGGACGAGCGGGCCACGGCGGTGCCGGACCCGGTCCGGGACCGACCCCGCCGACGCCCCGCTGGTGACGGCTCGGTGCTCAGGCCGCGCAGTCGTTGCAGATGTAGCGCCCCTCGGCGACCTCGTGCAGCTGCGAGCGGTGCACGACGAGGAAGCAGCTGGTGCAGGTGAACTCGTCCTGCTGACGGGGCAGGACCCGCACCGAGAGTTCCTCGTTGGAGAGGTCGGCCCCGGGCAGCTCGAAGCCCTCCGCCGCCTCGGTCTCGTCCTCGTCCACGGCACCGGAGCTCTTGTCCGTCCGACGAGCCTTCAGCTCCTCGAGGGAGTCCTCGTTCAGCTCGTCGTCGGTCTTGCGCGGTGCGTCGTAGTCGGTGGCCATGGTGCCTGCCTCACACTTCTTCCTCAGGTGCTGCCGGGTGTTCCGCAGCAATTGCGTTGCGCTGCGCCGGAGCAACGTCCCGACGGCCCGATCCATGCCCGCCGCACGGCGGGCGCGAGACCCCGGTCGGCCTGCTCCTGCTCCCGCGGCTGGTAGCTCACCGATCGCGGAAACGACGCATTGTGACCCACGAACGGGGCGCCGACGAATCGATGGCCCTCCGGCGCGTCGTGGACCGCCCCCGACCCGCCTCCCCCGACCGTCCCGGGACCGCTCCGCGGGGTCGGCCCGGACCCCTCGGCGGGGTCCCCGGGCAGTGCCGAGGGAACGCGACGAGACCGGACCGCGACCGTCGGGCGACGTCGTGGTGACCGGCTCGTGGCCGGTGCGTGACCCATCTCACCCGGACACCGGAGGAGTTGGTGGACCGGCCCGCGGGCCGTAGTGTTCCGCCGTCCGACCGCTCCGGACGCACGTTCGACCGAGACCCGGCCGACGCGACGACCGGGGCGACCCCCGCTCAGGAGGTGCCATGAACGCGCTGGACCACGACCGCCCCACCCCGCTCGCCCCCTCCTTCGCCGCCGAGCTCGAGAACCGGGTCACCGAGCTGCGGCTCGCCGTCGAGGCGGCCGCCGCCGCCGGCGACGACCACCTGGCCGAGGCCCTGCTGGACGAGCTGGAAGGCCTCGTCGAGCTCGCCGCCGCCAACGACGTCCTGCTGCTGGACGCCGCCGACCTCGTCGCCCGCCACCGTGGCGCCGGCGACACCCCGGCCGTCCTCGCCGACCCCCAGGTCCGCAGCGCCTGACCGGGACTAGTCCTCCCGGGTGACCCCCGCGGACAGCAGGGCGTCCAGCAGAACCCGGTGCAGACCCGCGCCGGCCGCCAGCAGACCCCCCGGATGCGGTTCACCGCCTGCGAAGTCGGTGACCACCGCCCCGGTCTCCCGGGCCACCACGAGCGCCCCGGCGAAGTCCCAGGCGTTCAGGCCGCGCTCGTAGTACCCGTCGACCCGGCCCGCGGCCACCGCGCACAGGTCCAGCGACGCCACGCCCGTCCGCCGCAGGTCGCGGATGCGGGGCAGCAGGTCCAGGACGACCTCGGCCTGCCGACGCCGCCGGGGCGCCGAGTAGCCGAACCCGGTCGCGACCAGGGCCTCGGCGAGACCGGGCGAGGCGGGTCCGGCGAGGTCGCGCGTCCCGGTGCTCTCGGCCAGCCGGGCCCCCTGGCCCCGCGCGGCGCTCCAGGTCTCCCCCAGCGCGGGCGCGTGCACGCAGCCCACCAGCGCCTGCCACGTCCGCGGGTCGGGTTCGGCCGTGGGCTCCGCCCCGGCCACCAGGGCGACGCTCACCGCGTAGGAGGGCAGCCCGTACAGGTAGTTCACGGTGCCGTCGATCGGGTCCACCACCCAGGTGAGGCCCGAGCGCCCGGGCCGGAAACCGCTCTCCTCGCCCAGGAACCCGTCCTCGGGGCGCAGCTCCTGCAACCGACCGATCAGCAGCTGCTCCGCGGCGTGGTCCATCGCGGTCACCACGTCGGTCGGCGAGGACTTGGTCGCGGCGACGGCCACCCGGTCGGGGCGCTGGGAGACGATCAGCCGACCCGCCTCGGTGGCGACGACCTCCGCGACCTCGCGCAGCCGGGTCAGCTCGGCGCCGGTGGGCAGGTCGGGCGCGATCACGCGGTACCCCCGGCGGGGGCCGCGGCCCCGACCTCGACGCGGGGGGCGTCGACCCCGCACATCGCGGGCACCTCGCGACGCAGGTTCTTGCAGCAGTCCACCTGGCAGACCTCCCACGAGGGGCCGAGACCGCCGGCGGTCGGCTGCGCCGGGTCGAGCCCGCGCGCCCGCTCGGCGCGCTCGAGCACGAGGTCGACCAGTCCGGTGACGAACTCCCGGGTCGCACCGACGGTGGCGGCGCGGGCGAACGGCAGCCCGATCTCCTGGGCCGTCTCGGCGGCCTCGGTGTCGAGGTCGAACTTGACCTCCATGTGGTCGGAGACGAAGCCGATCGGAGCCACCACGGCCCCCGACCCGCCCCCGGCGTGGACCTCGCGCAGCCAGTCGTTGATGTCGGGTTCGAGCCAGGGCTGGGTGGGCGGACCCGAGCGCGAGCAGTAGGTGAGGTCCCAGGGCAGCTCGCGCCCGAGCTCGCGGCCCGCCTCGGCGGCGACCGCGGCGGCCACGTCGAGGTGCTGCCGGACGTACCAGCCCCCGTCCGGGCCGGAGGTGTCGTTCATCGCGTCGGGAATGGAGTGGGTGACGAAGGCGACCCGGACGCCCTCGCGGGCCGCCTCCGGCAGCTCCCGCACGGCCGCGGCCAGCGCCCGGGCGTTGACCGCGACGAAGGCGGGGCTGTTGTAGTAGTGCCGGATCCGGTCCACGGCCAGCGGCCGTCCCTCCTCGGCGAGCGTCACCACCGCCTTGCCGAGGTCCTCGCGGTACTGCCGGCAGGAGGAGTACGAGGAGTAGGCGCTGGTGAACACGGCCAGCAGCGAGCGGACGCCGCCCTGGTGGGCCTCCCGCAGCACGTCGGTCACGTAGGGGTCCCAGTTCCGGTTGCCCCACAGCAGCGGGACCGACCCCAGCCCGCGGGCGTCGAGCTCGGCGCGCAGGGCGGCCAGCAGCTCCTTGTTCTGATCGTTGATGGGACTGCGCCCGCCGAAGTGCAGGTAGTGCTCGGCGACCTCGGCCAGCCGCTCGCGGGGGATGCCGCGGCCCCGGGTCACGTTCTCGAGGAAGGGCATGACGTCGTCGGGACCCTCCGGACCCCCGAACGACAGCAGCGCGATCGCGTCGTAGGGGAACGGCTCGGGCGGGTTCTGGGCGTTCGTGCTCACGCCCCGAGTGTCCCAGTCACCGCCCCCCGGGGCCCGCGGGGGTGAGGGGATCGGCGCCGGGGTGAATAGAGTGCCCCGCAGGACCGTCGCGGTGACGGTGCCGGGTCGAGGGCCCGCGACGGGTCACCGCGCGGCGGCCCGTCGTCGACGTCAGCACTGGGAGGCACCCGTCATGCAGGATCTGAGGCTTCTCGGGGTCCACGACGACGGCGAGAGCGTCGTCCTCGCGGGTTCCGACGGCTCCCGGTACCGGCTGCGCGTCGACGAGGCGCTGCGGGCGGCCGTGCGCCGCGACCGGGCCCGGTTGGGGCAGCTGCAGATCCAGACCGCCGCGACCCTGCGACCCCGCGACATCCAGGCCCGCATCCGCGCCGGGGAGTCCGCCGAGGAGGTCGCGGCCGCCGGCGGGTTGCCGGTGGAGCACGTGCGTCGCTACGAGGGACCGGTGCTCGCCGAGCGCGCCCACGTCGCGGGCCTCGCCCGGCGCACCACCCCGGGTCGGTCGCACGCGGGCAGCTCCCTGGACGACGTCGTCGTCGGTCGGCTCGTGGCTCGCGCGGTCGACCCCGACGGGGCCCGCTGGGACGCGTGGCGCGCCGAGGACGGCTGGCTGGTCCAGATCGAGTTCGTCGCCGGGGGCCGGGGTCGGCTGGCCCGGTGGGGTTTCGACCCCGCGGCGCGGGTGCTGACCCCGTTGGACGACGAGGCGCGCTGGCTCTCCGACGACGAGCCCGCCGAACCGGGCCCGCTGCCGGGGCGCCGGCACCTGGGGCTGGCCCCGGAGGGGCAGGGCGAGACGGGCGACCTCGAGCGCGTCTACGACGTCGAGGCCGACGGCGGCGTGCGCTCCGTGGGGTCCCCCGGCGGTCGGACCGGACGCCGGATCGACCCCCAGGCCACCGCCTCGGCCGACCTGCTCGACGTGCTCGACGCCCGGCGCGGGGTGCGCCCGAGCGCCCAGACCCCCGAGGGCGACCCGGCCGAGGTGGCCCGCGTGGACGCGTTGCTGGCCGACCCGCCGCCCGCCCACCCCGCCGACTCCGACACCTCGGCGCCGGAGGACCGCACCATCCTCCCGCCGCGCGCGACGGCCGGGGGCGCCGACCACCCCGCCGTCGGGGACGCCGCCGGCACCACGGTCGAGGACCACGCCGAGAACGGTGACGCCGGGAACGGTGCCGCCGACGTCGCCGTCGAGGACGTCGCCGTGCCGGACGTGACCCCCGAGGACTTCGCCGCCGAGGACGGCCCCGCGCAGGAACCCGCCCCCGCCGCCCCGTCCCCCGCCGCGCCGTCGACGGACGAGGCCCGCCCGGTCGCCGAACCGGCGGTCGCCGCGCGCCCCACGCCGTCCTCGGCCGCGGGCGCGGCCGGTGAGTCGGCCACCCCCGCGCCGACCACCTCCGAGACGACTGCCCCCGATCCGGCGAGGCCCGCCGAGACGGCGAAGCAGGCCGCCAACCGACGCCGGCCCCGCACCAACCGCGCCCGCAGCGGCTCGGCGGCCAAGCGGAACTCCGTGCCCAGCTGGGACGAGATCATGTTCGGCTCGAAGAAGGACTGACCCTCCCCCTCCCCCTCCCCCTCGCCCCTCCCCCTCGCGCCTCCCCCTCCGCCGGTCCCGCCCCCCGTGATCGAGGAATCTGGCCGGCACCCCGGGCGGCCGGTGGGCCGGGTGCGGGACGGATTCCTCGATCACGGGAGGGAAGGGGGCGGGGGGGGACGGCGAGGGGTGGCGGGTCAGCGGAAGCGGTCGGGGTCGCCGGCCCCGACGCGGAGCACCTCGGGGTAACCCTCGCTGAGATCGACCACGGTGGTGGGGTCGGTGCCGCACTCCCCGGAGTCCACGACGGCGTCGACCACGGCGTCGAGCTCCTCCTTGATCTGCCAGCCGTCGGTCAACGGTTCCTCGTGGTCGGGGAGCAGCAACGTGCTGGACAGCAACGGTTCTCCGAGTTCACGCAGCAGCGACTGGACCACCGGGTGCTGCGGGATCCGCACCCCGACGGTCTTCTTCTTCGGGTGGGCGAACCGCTTCGGGACGTCCTTGGTCGCGGGCAGGATGAACGTGTACGGGTTCGGCGTGGCCGCCTTGATGGACCGGAACGCGGAGTTGTCCAGGTGCACGAACTGGCCCAGCTGCGCGAACTCCGCGCACACCAGCGTGAAGTGGTGGCGGTCGTCGAGGCGACGGATCGCGCGGATCCGCTCGGCCCCGTCCGGGGAGTCCAGCGCGCACCCGAGCGCGTAGCAGGAGTCGGTCGGGTAGGCGATGAGGCCGCCGTCCCGCAGGATCGCGACCAGCTGGGAGATGCTGCGGGGCTGCGGGTCCTGCGGGTGCACGTCGTAGTAGCGGGCCATTCCGGTGAGCGTACCCACGGGCGGGCGGCCCGCCAGGGGTGGCGCCGGGCATGATGCGGCGATGATCGATCTGCCCCCGGCCGCTCCGCCGGCCCCCGCCCCGCGGCCCGGACCCCCCGGGGTCGCGCTCGTGGGGGTGGTGCCGCTCGCCGCGCTCGCGCTCTGGGCGCTCGGCACCGCGTAGGACGACGGCGCCACCTGGACCCCGGGGGCGATGGCCGTGGTGGTGGCCGGGGTGGCCCTGACCGGTCTCGCCCGCTCCGCGGTGGTCGGGGTCGGGGCGGCCGTCCTGGCGGCCGGCCTGGGCGCCCTGCCGTCGGCCTGGGCCTCCGCGGACGCGACCCTGGCCGTGGCCGTGGCCGCGGTCGTGGCGGGCGCGGTCGTCGCCGTGGTCACCGGCGGCATCCGGGCCTTCGCCCTCGGCCCGCCCCGCCCGCCGCGCCGCGTCGTCGTCCTCCCCGTCCTGCTGGGCGCGTCGGCCTGGCCGCTGTTCGAGCTGTGGTGGCCCACGGCCGAGGAGAACCCCACCCGCAGCCCGGTGCTGGGGCTCCTCGCCGTCGCCGTGCTGGTCGTCGGCGTCCTGGTGGCCGAGCTGGGGGTGCGGCCGTTCGCCGGCCCCCTGCTGGTCGTGCCCCCGCTCGCGGCGATGGCGTTCGGACCGGCCGCGGCCAGCGACCCGCTCGGGGCCGTCGCCTGGGCGATGCTCGTGCTGCTGGTGCTGGCCGCCGCGTTCGCCCTCACCGGGGCCGTGGCCCTCGGGCGGTGGGCGGTCCTCAGAGCAGGGTCGAGAAGAGCGGGATCCGCCGTTCCGCGTCGCTGAGGGCCCCGTGCTGGCCGACGAGCCGCAGCGACTCCGGGCGCATCCGGCTCGAGTCGACCACGGCGAACTCCCCCGCGGCCACGACCAGGACGTCCCCGATCCGGCCCCGGACACGGTCCTCGACCGGTCCGAACCAGCCGGCGGCGATCGCGTCGTCGCGGGTCACGACGTAGGCCTGCTCCCCCACGCGTCGCGACCAGGTCTCGCAGACGGTCTGCGCCGCACCGGGTTCGGTGTAGAGCTGGAACATCCGCGGCTCCCCGGCGGCGTGCCGGACACCGACCCGCAGCTCGGGTTCGTGGCCCAGGTCCAGCCGGCCCGCGGCGGGGACGTCGACCATGCCGTGGTCGGCGGTGACGACGAGCAGGGTGCCCTTCGGGAGCCGGCGTCGCAGGGCCGCGACGGCGGCGTCGACCCGACCGAGCTCCTCGCCCCACTGCCAGCTGCCGACCCCCTCGACGTGCCCGACGTGGTCGAGGGTCCCCCAGTAGACGTAGACGAGGCTGCGCGGACTGGCCCGGATGGCGGCGGCGGTGGCGTCGACCCGCGCCTCCAGACGCTCCGGGGTCCCGACGAACCGACCACCGCGCAGCGCCGCCTCGGTGAGGCCCGAACCGTCGAAGTGGGGCGGGGCGACGCGCACGACGTCGACCCCGTCGGCCGCGACCTGCTGCAGGACGGTGGGGTGCGGCTGCCAGCGGCGCGGGTCGACCGCCGCGTCCCAGGCCAGCTCGTTGAGGAGGGCGTCGCGCTCGGGGTCGAGGACCTCGTAGCCCACCAGCCCGTGGGTGCCCGGCGGGGCACCCGTCCCGAAGGACCCCATGCTCGTCGCGGTGGTGGTCGGGAACCCGGCCAGCAGACCGCCCCGGGCCCCGGTGTCGGTCCAGTTCCGCAGGGTCGGCGCGTGCCCGGACCGGGCCGAGAGGACCTCGTCCCCCATCCCGTCGACGAGCAGCACGACCGCGCGCGCGGCCTCCGGGAAGGTCAGGCCGTGGGCCCCCGGCCGGCACCCGGCCACCCCGAGGGCGGCCCCGACCGCGGGCAGGACCGCGGCGAGCGACTCGGCGCCGTAGCTCGGCGCGGGCGGGGCGGGGATCACCGGGCGGTGGCCGCCGACAGGGAGCGGGCGAAGCCGAGCGCCGCGGCGACCGCGTCGGCGCCCTCGGCCGCCCCGGCCACCCGGATCGTCAGGTCGTCGCGGGCCAGCGTCCCGGTGTAACCGTGGTCGGCCTCGCACTCCGCGTCGGAGCACCCGGCCGGTTCCAGGTCGAGTCGCTGCATCCCGCCCCAGCCGATCGTCAGGCTGACCTCGGCCGGGGTCGCCCCGTCGACGTGCTGGGCGGGGCGGCTGACGACCTGGCTGACGACCACCGAGCTGACCCGCCCCAGCGGGACGGACTCGGTGGAGCAGACCGCGTAGACCTCGGGGACCGTCTCGTCCGGGCCGTGGTCGTCGGCGTGGGCGGCCACCAGCCGGGTCGCGGTGAGCACCAGCACGGTCACGTGCCGACGCACCTCCTGCCCGTCGAAGGTGGTCTCGGGGTGGATCAGGTGGGCCCGGACCCGCTGACCGGCCAGGGCCGTGCGCAGGGAGTCGGCCACGACCTGGGGGTAGTACCCGGCCCGCTCCAGGCCGCGGAGCACCTCCGCCGGCAGGTCCGCCTCGACGTCGTCCTCGGTCACCTCGCGCACGTCCGGCCCGGGGCCCCCGCTCGCTCGCTGGTGGCGGCTGGACTCGCCGCGTCGGGAACCGGTGCGCTCACGCATCTGCTCATCCTGTCCCATCCGGCCCGCGCTCAGGCGACCGGGAGCGAGCGGCGGTCGGGATCGTTGCGCCCGCCCGGGGCCCGCAACCACACCTCGGCGTTGAGCGCGGTCGCCCCCTGCTCCGCGACCAGCACGGGCGACAACCGCAGCTCCGACACCTCCGGCAGGGCGTCGGCCAGGACGGAGGCGCGCGCGATGACGTCCTCGAGGGCGGCGACGTCGGTCCGCGGCGCCCCGGCGTGCCCGACCAGCTTGGGGAAGGCCCGCACCGAACGGACGAGGTCGGCGACGTCGACGTCGGTGAGCGGCGGGATGCGGTAGCCGACGTCACCCATCAGGGTGATCGGGTCCCCCTCGACGCCGAAGGACAGGACCGGGCCGAACAGCGGGTCCTCGGTGCTGCGCACCAGGCAGGCCACCCCGAGCGCGGCCATCGGCTGCACGGCCAGCCGGCAGGCGGCCTCCCCCAGCGCGGTCCGCATCTCGGCGAAGGCCGAGCGCAGGGCCTCCGGTGTGCCGAGGGCCAGCCGCACCCCCCGGATGTCCTGGCGGTCGGCGAGGACCGCGTCGACGGTCTTCAGGGCGACGGGCCAGCCGAACCCCTCGGCGGCGGCGACGGCCGCGTCGGCGTCCTCGACGACCGCGCGCGGCAGCACCGCGATCCCGACGTGGGCGAGCAGGGCGCTGCTGGTCTCGCGGTCCAGCCGCACGCCGTCCGGGTGCTCGGTGAGGATCTGCTCGACGAGGGCGCGGGCGGCCGGGAGGTTGACCCCCTCGGGGGCGACCAGGTGACCCGTCTCGCGGCGCCGCCAGGCGGCGTAGCGGACGATGGCCGCGAGTGCGCGGACCGCGTCCTCGGGCGTCGGGTACGAGGGCACCACCGTGGGTCCGCCCTCCGGGGTGCCGCCCTCGGCGAAGCCGGGTTCGGCCGCGAGGTCGTCGTCGGCGGTGGAGACGAAACCGCGGTAGGCGTCGCCCGCCGCGGGCGCCGGCCCCTCGGGCAGGATCGGCAGCGCACCGGTCACCGGGTCGGCCACGGCCGCGGTGACCGACCGGGTCCCGAGGAAGCAGGTCACGGTCGTCTTGCGCCCGCGGGCCGCGGCCCGGGCGACCGCGGTCGCGACGGCCGGGTCCACCGCGGCGGTCGGCGGGACCCAGCTGGTGACGACCGCGTCGACGCCCGGGTCGGCGTAGGCGGCGCGCATCGCCTCCAGGAACTCCTCCAGCTCGGCCTCGGGGTGGACGTTCACCGGACCGTGCACGACCTCCAGACCCCAGCTCACGCACGCGTCCGCGGCCAGGGTGCCGAGGGCGGCCGCGTTGCCGACGATCGCCACGCGCCCCCCGGCGGGCAGCGGCTGCTGGACCGCGACCTGCGCGACGTCGAAGAGCTGGTGGACGTTCTCGACCCGCAGGACGCCGGCCTGCTTCAGCATCGCGTCGACCGCGGCGAACGGGGCCTGGGAGGCCCGGACGGCGTGGCCCGGCGGGACCCCGAAACCCGAGGCGCCCGACTTCACGACGATGACGGGTTTGCGCCGGGCCAGCCGGCGGGCCACCCGGGAGAACTTGCGCGGGTTGCCGATGCTCTCCAGGTACAGCCCCACCGCGGAGGTCCGCTCGTCGTCGTGCCAGTACTGCATGCAGTCGTTGCCGGAGACGTCGGCGCGGTTGCCCGCCGAGACGAACGTCGACAACCCGAGCCCGCGCCGCTGGGCGGAGGAGAGGACGGTCAGGGCCAGCGCCCCGGACTGGCTGAACAACCCGAACCGCCCCGCGGTGGGCATGTCCTCGTGCAACGAGGCGTTCAGCCGCACCGCGGGATCGGTGTTGATGACCCCGAACGAGTTCGGGCCGACCACCCGCATCCCGTTGGCCCGCGCGATCCGCACGACCTCCCGTTGCCGTTCGAGCCCCTCGGGCCCCGTCTCGGCGAAACCGCTGGAGACCACGACCAGTTCCCGGACCCCGACCGTGGCGCAGTCGCGGACCGTCTCGGCGATCACCGCCGGGCGGACCGCGACGACCGCGAGGTCGACCGGACCGGGCAGGTCGCGCACGGAGCGCAGCAGCGGGACCCCGAACAGTTCCTCGCCGTCGCGGGCGTCGGGGTGCACGGCGTGGACGGGCCCGGCGAAACCCCCGGTCACCAGGTCGGAGAGCAACCGGTGCCCGACGGTGCGCGGCGTGCGGCGGACACCGATGACCACCACCGAGGTCGGGGACAGGAGTTTCAGCAGGCTGCGCGCCTCGGCGCGTTGTTCGCGCGCCTGCATGACGTCCAGCGAACGTTCCGTCGGGTCGATGTCGAAGGCCACCTCGAGCACGCCGTCGGCGTAGCCCTGCCGGACCTCGAAACCGGCCTCGCGGAAGACCCCGATCATCTTCGCGTTCTGCGGCAGCACGTCGGCGGTGAACCGGCGGATGCCCCGTTCGCGGGCCGCGGCGGCCAGATGCTCCAGCAGGACCGACCCGAGGCCGCGGCCCTGGTGGGCGTCGGAGATGTTGAACGCGACCTCGGCCTCGCGCCGGTGCCCCGCGCGCGCCGGGGCCGCATCGTAGCGGGCGATGCCGACGATGTCGGTGCCGACGGTGGCGATGAGCGCGACCCGGTCGACGTGGTCGACCTGGGTGAAGCGCTGCAGGTCGCGGGCCGAGAGCCGGGGCATCGGCGCGAAGAACCGCAGGTAGCGCGACTCCTCGGACTGCCGGGAGTGGAAGGCGGCCACGTCGTCGGCGTCGTCGGGCGTGATCGGGCGCACGTGCGCGGTTCCCCCGTCCCGCAACGCGACGTCCGCCTCCCAGCGGGTGGGGTAGTTCACCGGCGCGCGTTCGGGGGCGGTCGGTCCGGGCATGTCTCGAGCTTAGTGCGGCCGTCAGGATGACGGCATGGAGCTGCAGGACGTGCTGCGACGGCGGCGGATGGTGCGCCGCTACGACGCCGACCGGGGCCTCGCCCCGGAGGTGCTGGACCGGGTGCTCGCCGCGGCGCTGCGGGCCCCGGCCGCGGGCGGCACCGAGGGCCGCGCCCTGCTGGTGCTGCGCACGGACGCCGACCGCGAGGCGTTCTGGGCCGACTGCGCCCCCGGGGGCGGCGACGCCTGGCTGACCGGGATGCGGACCGCCCCCGTGCTCGTCCTGGTGCTCACCGACCCGGGGGCCTACGCCGCGCGCTACGCCCGGGCCGACAAGCCCGGCCCGGACCGCGACGCGGCGACCTGGAGCACCCCGTGGCCCGAGGTCGACGCGGGCATGGCCGCCGAGCTGCTGCTGCTGGCCGCGGTCGACGAGGGTCTCGGCGCGTGCCTGTTCGGGATCCCGGCCGCCGCCCACGACCGGCTCCGCACGCGCTTCGCCGTCCCGGCCGGGCTGCGCCTCGTCGCCGCGGTGAGCCTGGGGCACCGGGCCCCCGACGAGGCCTCCCGGTCCTCGCGGCCCGGGCCGCGGCGCGGTCTGGCGCAGGTGGCCCACGACGGGCGGTTCGGCGTGGCCTGGGGCGGCTGAGACGACGCCCGCGGGCAAGATGGCCCCATGGCCCGCACCTCCACCCCGCCCCCGCCGTTGCCCCCCGAGAACATCGTGGACATCGACGTCGAGCAGGAGATGCAGGGCGCCTTCCTCGAGTACGCC
Source organism: Kineococcus gynurae (assembly GCF_042433995.1). NCBI lineage: Bacteria > Bacillati > Actinomycetota > Actinomycetes > Kineosporiales > Kineosporiaceae > Kineococcus > Kineococcus gynurae. The sequence continues at coordinate 822,426 of NZ_JBHLUI010000008.1, read as the reverse complement.
TACTCGGTCATCTACTCCCGCGCCCTGCCCGACGCCCGCGACGGCCTCAAGCCGGTGCAGCGTCGGATCCTGTACATGATGCAGGACATGGGCCTTCGCCCCGACCGCGGGCACGTGAAGTCGGCCCGCGTGGTCGGGGAGGTGATGGGGAAACTCCACCCGCACGGGGACGTGGCCATCTACGACGCGCTGGTGCGCCAGGCCCAGCCGTTCACCCTGCGGGTGCCGCTCGTCGACGGTCACGGCAACTTCGGCTCCCCCGACGCGGGGCCCGCGGCCCAGCGCTACACCGAGGCCCGCCCCGCCCCGGCGGCGCTGCTGATGACGACCGGGCTCGACGAGGACGTCGTCGACTTCGTCCCCAACTACGACGACCAGCTCACCGAACCCGGGGTGCTGCCGGCCGCGTTCCCGAACCTTCTCGTCAACGGGGCCAGCGGGATCGCGGTCGGGATGGCCACCAACATGGCCCCGCACAACCTTGGCGAGGTGATCGGCGCCGCCCGCCACCTGATCCGGCACCCCGACGCCGACCTGCCCGCCCTGATGCGTTTCGTCCCCGGTCCGGACCTGCCCACCGGCGGGATCATCGTCGGGCTGGAGGGGATCCGCGACGCGTACGAGACGGGCCGCGGGACGTTCCGCACCCGGGCGCGCACCCACATCGAGGACGTCAAGCGCCGCAAGGGGATCGTCGTCACCGAACTCCCCCTGGGTGTCGGCCCGGAACGGCTCACCGAGAAGATCTCCGAGCACGTCAAGAACAAGCGCCTGCAGGGGATCGCCGACGTCGTCGACCTCTCCGACCGCACGCACGGCCTGCGCCTGGTCATTGAGGTCAAGAACGGGTTCATCCCCGAGGCGGTGCTGGAGCAGCTGTACCGGCTGACCCCGCTGGAGGAGTCGTTCGGGATCAACAACGTCGCCCTGGTCGAGGGGCAGCCGCGGACGCTGGGCCTCAAGCAGCTCCTCGAGGTGTTCATCGCGCACCGGATCGACGTGGTGCGCCGCCGGACCGCCTACCGGTTGCGGCGGCGCGAGGAACGGCTGCACCTGGTCGACGGGCTGCTGCTGGCGATCCTCGACATCGACGAGGTCATCCAGATCGTGCGGACCTCCGACGACGCCGCCGCCGCGCGCGAACGCCTCATGCAGGTCTTCGACCTCTCCGAGCTGCAGGCCGGCTACATCCTCGAGATGCAGCTGCGGCGGCTCACCCGGTTCTCCACCATCGAGCTGGAGCGCGAGCAGGCCCAGCTCAACGCCGAGATCGCCGAGCTGCGCGCGATCCTGGCCGACGAGGCCCGGCTGCGCGGCGTGGTCTCCGACGAGCTGGCCGAGGTCGCCGCCGAGCACGGGACCCCGCGCCGCACGCAGCTGCTGGCCGCCGGGGTCCCCTCGGCCGCCGCGGGCCGCAACGCCGTGCTGGAGATCGCCGACGACCCGTGCACGGTGCTGATGTCCTCCACCGGCCTGCTGGCCCGCACCACCGACGCGGGCCCGCTCGGGGTCGAGGGGCGGCGCGCGCGCCACGACCTCGTCGTCTCGACCGCCCCGGCGACCGCCCGCGGGCACGTCGGCGTGGTCACCTCGGCCGGTCGCCTGGTGCGCATCTCCGTCCTGGACCTGCCGACGCTCCCGGACACCAACGCCCGGCCCTCGCTGGCCGCGGGCGTCGCGGTCAAGGAGTTCGTGACCCTGGCCCGGAACGAGCGCGTGCTGGCCCTGGTCCCGCTCCCGGTCGCCGGGGTGGAGGACCCCGACGACGCGGGGTTCGCCATGGCCACCGCGCAGGGCGTGGTGAAGCGGGTCGTGCTCGAACCCCTGGGCGCCCGCGAGGAGGTCGAGGTCATCGCGCTCAAGGACGTCTCGGCCCGGGTCAAGGACGAGCTCGTCGGGGTGGTGCAGCTGCGCGACGGCGAGGAGGACCTGGTGCTCGTCTCCTCCGACGCCCAGCTCCTGCGCTTCCCGGCCGCGGCCGTGCGCCCGCAGGGTCGGGCGGCGGCCGGCATGGCCGGGATCCGTCTCACCGCCGGGGCCCGCGTCGTCTCGTTCACGGCCGTGGCCCCCGACGACCCGGCGGCCGTGGTCGTCACCGTGGCCGGGGACTCCGGCGCGCTGCCCGGCACCCAGCTGGGCTCGGCCAAGGTCACGCCCTACGCCGAGTACCCGGCCAAGGGGCGGGCCACCGGCGGGGTGCGCTGCCACCGCTTCGCCCGGGGCGAGGACTCGTTGCTGGTGGCCTGGGTCGGCACGGGACCGGCCGAGGCCGCGACCCCGCAGGGCACGGCCGTGGCGCTGCCCACCGAACCCGGCCGGCGCGACGGGGGCGGGACCGCGCTGGAGAAGCCGGTCGCCGCGATCGCGGGGCCGCCGACGCCCTGAGCCCCGCGGGCCGACCCCAGGTCCTCGTTCCTCCCGGTTTTACTCGTGAGACGAGTATATTGTCGCCGTGACGACGACCGCAGCCCCGCCCCGGGCCGCCCTCCCCGCCCGGACGATGGCGGTGCTGGCCGGGACGCTGTTCGCGGCCGTCTCGACCGAGCTCGTCCCGATCGGTCTGCTCCCGCAGCTGACCGCGGCCTTCGGCGTCGGTCCCGCGCGCATCGGGTGGTGGACCTCGGTCTACGCGCTGGTGGTCGCCGTGGGGGCCGTCCCGCTGACCGCCCTCGTCACCCGCTTCGGACCGCGGCGGGCCCTGCTCGGCCTCATCGGCGCCTACGTCACGAGCAACCTGGTGGTCGTCGCGGCCGGTGCCCTCGACTCCTTCGGCCTGGCGCTCGCCGCCCGCGTCCTCGGCGGGGCGGCCCACGCCGCGTTCGTCTCGGTCGTGGTGGCGACGGCGGTCCGACTCTCCCCCCGGTCCCGCTCCGGGTCGGCCGTCACCGTCGTCAGCAGCGGTGTGATGGCCGCCTTCGCCTTCGGTGTACCGCTGGCGACCGCGGCGGGGGAACGCTTCGGCTGGCAGGCGCCGTTCCTGGGCACCGCCGTCCTGCTCGTCGTGCTGGCGGGGGCCGCCCGGGTCGTCCTGCCGCCGGACGGCCCCCGCGGCCGGCACCGGAGCGGGACGCCCGTGGTCGACCCCGTCACGGCGGCCTCCACCGACGCCTCCACCGACGCCTCCACCGACGCCCGGCCCGCCCTCCCGGCCGGACGGACGGACCGCACGGCCGTCGTCGTGGTCGGCGCGTTCTCCCTGCTGTTCCTGCTCGGGCACACGACGGGCTACACCTACGTCACCGAGCTGCTGCAACGGGCTGGGGCCCCGACCCCCGCGCTCGGGCCGCTGCTGTTCGCCTTCGGTCTCGGCAGCCTGGTGGGCGTGGCCGTGGTGGCCCGGGTGGCCGACGCGCACCCGGCCACCGCGCTGCGCGTCGCCGGGATCGTGCTGGCCCTGGCGACGGCCGGGTACGTGCTGCCGCCGTCGGCGGTCGGGCCGGCCGCCGCGACCGTGCTGCTGCTGGTGTGGGGCATCGCCTACGGCGGGCTGCCGGCCATGCTGCAGACCGCCGGGTTGCGGGTCTGCGCGAACCCGGCGACCGCCCCGGCGATCGTGAACTCAACGACGAACGCGGGGATCGCCGCCGGGGCCTTCCTCGGGGGTGTCGTCCTGCCCCACGGCCTGGCGATGCTCGCGGCCACCGCGGCCGCGGTGACCGCCCTGGCCGTGCTGCTGACCTTCCTCCCGGGTACCCGACCGGCCGCGCGCACGGCCGACCCGGGCGGTCACGCCGCCCGCAGGTCCCGCTCGCGCCGGTAGTCACGGGCGGCGTCCCGGAACCCCGCCAGTGCGTAGTCGGGCACCGGCAGGCCCTTCTCCCGCGCCCACAGCAGCTGCGACTCCAACCGGGAGATGTCGCGCACGTGCCGTTCGAGGTCGGCATCGAGCCCCAGCTCGACCACCACCCCGCCGAAGTCCCGGCGCTGCTCGGCGGTCCGGGCCCCGACCAGCCCGTAGCGGCGGCTGCGCAGCAACCGGGCCAGGTGCAGCTGCCAGCCGGAGATCGCGCCGGAGGCGAGCATCTCCTCGGCGCTGAGTTTGTAGAACGCGTAGTGACCGGGCTCCTGGACCTTGATCGCGTCGACCACGGTGCGGCGGATCGCTTTCTCGCCCAGCTCTTCCAGACCGGTCGACATGGCCCGGTAGGCGAGCATCGCCGACTTCTCGGTGGCTGCGCCGGTCAGGTAGTAGAGGAGTCGGACCACCTCGTGGACGAAGGGGAGGTGGGCCAGGCGGCCCAGGACCGCGACGCGGGCCGGGACCTCCGTGGTGTCCGCCCGGACGGGATCCATCCCGAGTTCCTGACCCAATGCGTCCAGCAGGAGCCCGTGCCGTTCCTCCTGCGGCGCCCAGACGTCGGCGTAGAAGCGACGGTCGGTCTCCGAGACGGCGGGCAGCAGCGTGGCGAGCTCCAGAACGTTGCGCTCGACCTCGATCTCGACGCGGGCCATGTAGGACAGGACGTGGCCGAACCGGGCCCGCACGCTGCTCGGATCCCGGACGGTGAAGTCGGCGGTGGCGAGGTCGATCGGCGGATGCTGCGCGCCGAGCCGGTCGACGTGGTCGCGGATCCGGTGCGCGAGCGGGGTGGGGACGGACATCGCTGCTCCTAGCCGTGGTGCGGGGTTCTCACCGTCCTTCGGAGCACCGCTCGTCCCGGATGGGTGCCACCACCCGGACGCGATACGGTGGCCGTTCCTGCGGTGGAGTGTCGAAGGCACGGCGCGACCATCCACGAGGGGAGGGCAGATGCCCGCGCACGTCGACCGGTCCGACCCGACCCAGCGGGCGGTCTCCCCGCCCGCCGAGGACACCCCACCCCCACTGGAGGGGCTGCACGGGCCCGTCACCCTCGAACGCGACCTGGCCCGGTTGAGTCGCAGCCTGCACCGGCAGGACACCGTCGAGAAGGTTCTCGACGCGATCCTGGCCCAGGCCCTGGTGATGATCGAGGGCGCCCAGCGGGGTTCCATCCACCTCCTGGGTCGACGGCGCCAGGCGATCCCCGCGGTCGGCACCGACGACGTGGCCCGTGGCGTGGACGCGCTGCAGGACAAGCTCGACGAGGGTCCCTGCCTCGACGTCCTGCACCTGCGCTCGATCGTCCGCAGCGACGACCTCGCCCGCGAACGCCGCTGGCCCGCCCTCGCGACGGAGGCCCCGGCGACGTGGGGGGTCCGCAGCGTGCTGTCGTTGCGGCTCTACGTCGAGGACGACAAGCCCCTCGGCGGGCTCAACCTGTTCTCGCACGAGGTCGCGGCGTTCTCCGACCGGGCGCGGGAGACCGGACTGGCCTTCAGCGCGATCGCGGCGACCGCCCTCTCGGCCGTCCGTCGCAGCGAGAACCTGTCCCTGGCCCTGCACCACCGCGACGTCATCGGTCAGGCCAAGGGCGTGCTGATGGAACGGCTCCACGTCGACGCGGACGAGGCCTTCGCCCTCATCGCGAAGATCAGTCAGCAGCGCAACGTCAAACTCCACGTCCTCGCCGACGAGGTCGCCCGGACGGGCTCGTTGGGAACCTGACCGGGTTCCCACCTCCTAACGGAGCAGTCGCGTCCAGAGGAGTTCGGCGGCCCCCACGACGGAGGCGTCGGAGCCGAGCGCGGCGGGGAGGAGTTCCGGTGGCGGCAGCGCCCGGAAACTCATCAGGTTCTGCGCGCAGGCCCGGGCGACGTCGGGTCCGGCCAGTTCCAGCAGACGTACCCCGGTCCCGCCGAGGGTGACCCGGTCGGGGTCCAGGGCGTGCACCAGCCCGGCGATCCCGCGTCCGACCGCGGCGGCGACCTCGGCCACCGCGCCCCGGGCCCCGGCCTCCCCCGCGGCCGCACGCTCGTAGACCCGGTGGGCGTGGGCGACCGGGTCGTCGGGAGCCTCCTCGCCGAGGGACCGCGCCATCGCCTCTCCCCCCGTGCTCAACCCCCAGCAGCCGCGCGCCCCGCACCCGCAACGCTGCCCCGGGTCCCCGAAGGGGAGGTGCCCGTACTCGCCCGCCAGCCCGTGGGCACCCAGCGCGGGCTCCCCCGCCCCGACGACGGCCCCGCCCACGCCCGCGTCGAGGTGCAGGTGCAGCTGGACCCGGGCCCCCCGGCCGGCGCCGCGGCGGGCCTCCCCCAGGGCGGCCAGCGTCGCGTCGTTGCCGGCCACGAAGGCACCGACCCCGTCGGCGAGGGCGGGACCCAGGTCCCGGTCGCGCCAGCGGAGCATGGGGGCGTCCAGCCGTCGTTCGTCGCGCACGAGCCCCGGGACGGCGAGCCCGAGGCCCAGCACCGGGGTGCGGTCGGCCACCGCGGCCGCCGCCGCCCGCACCGCGCCGAGGACCGCGTCCGGGTCCCGTCGGTCGTGCCGTCCGGTCCGGGCCGTCCGGACCGTCCCCCCCAGCCCGACGACCGCGACGCGCCAACCCTCGTGGGTGATCTCCGCGCCGACGACGCCCGGGGCGTCGGGGGACGGTTCCAGGCTGCGGGTGGGACGCCCCCGCCCGTGGGCCACCGCGTCCCCCTCCCGCAGCCAGCCCGCGGCCACCGCGGTGGCGACCAGGTCGCTCGTCGCCCCCGAGCTCGCCCCGAGGGCCCGCGCCGCCGCGGCGCGGGAGATCCCCGGTTCGGCGTGCACGAGGCCGAGCAGCCGGCGCACCCGGGCCGGCAGCGCGGCGAGGGATTCGACGGGGTCAGGGCTGGGCAGGGGGTCCTCCGCTCTCGGGGTCGGCCCCGATCCTGCCAGCGGTGCGGTGGATCCGGCCGCCGCGCCACCCCCGGTCGACGAGGGCGGCCCGGCGCCCACGGTGGCGGGCCCGCCAGCAGCGCGCAGCCGGTCGCGGGTGAGCCCGGTGACGACGGCCCGGCGCAGGTCGGCGGTGCACCCGGTCGTCAGGACCGCACCGTCGGAGCCGCGCCGAGGAGCAGCACGGCGCCGTGGGTGGCGGGACGTCCCGCCCCGAGGGTTCCCGACGAGGCGGACCGACGTGATCTCCCGGCGGGGGCACGGTTCCCACCCCAGCGACCCCGGGGTGGTCCTCCCCGCGGGACCGCGACACCCTGGCGGGCATGGACGCCGCCGCTCCCGGAGCCGACCCGACGCGCCCCCGCCCGCCCGACGACAGCTACCTGACCGCCCTGCGGGTCGGCACGGAGCGCGCCGCCCGCACCGCGACCCCGTTGCACAGTCCCTACGCCGGAGCACCGGAGGACGTGCGGGCCGCCGCCGAGGCGGCGGTGGAGGCCGCGGCGGACCACCTGCTGGCGTTGTCCCACGACCTGCACGCCCACCCTGAGGAGGGTTTCGCCGAGCACCGCTCCGTGCGGGCCGTGCAGACCCTGCTGGCCGGGCACGACGTCGCCGCCGACGTCGACGTGTTCGGGTTGCCGACGGCGTTGCGCGCGGTGGTGTCGAACGGCGCGGGCCCGACGGTGGCCGTGCTGGCCGAGTACGACGCGTTGCCGGGGATCGGTCACGGGTGCGGGCACAACGTCATCTGCGCCGCGGCGGTCGGGGCGTTCCTCGGGCTGGCGTCCGCGCTGCGCGCGGGTTCGGTCACCGGCACCGTGGTGCTGCTGGGCACCCCGGCCGAGGAGGGCGGCGGGGGCAAGGAGTTCATGGCCCGAGCCGGTGCGTTCGCGGGGGTCGACGCCGTCGTGATGCTGCACCCGTTCTCCTACGACGTGGCGATCCAGCCGTTCCTGGGCCGGCGCCAGGTGCGGGCCACCTACACCGGGGTCGCCGCGCACGCGGCGGCGCAACCCTTCATGGGGCGCAACGCGCTCGACGCCGTCGTGGCCGGGTACACCGGGATCGCCATGCTGCGTCAGCACGTCCCCGACTCCGACCGCGTGCACGGGATCATCGTCGACGGCGGGCAACGGCCCAACATCGTGCCCGAACGCGCGGTGGCGGAGTACTACGTCCGTTCGGCGGCCCCGGAAACCCTGACCGACCTCTGCGAACGGGTGGAGGTGATCCTGCGGGCGGCGGCGGCCACGACCGGCTGCGGCGTGGAACTCGAGTGGGACGCGCAACCGGCCTACCTGCCGATCCGGGCCAACGTCGAGCTCGCGGCCCGCTGGACCGAGCACCAGGCCCGCCGCGGCCGGGTGTCGCTGCCGCCCGGGGTCGTCCCGGAATCCCTCGCCGGTTCCACCGACCTCGGAAACGTCAGCGTCCGGGTACCGTCCATCCACCCCATGGTCGCCCTCGCCGATCCCACGGAGTCGTTGCACACCAGCGGGTTCGCGACGGCGGCGGGGGGGCCGCGCGGAGACGCGGCCGTGCTCGACGGCGCCGTCGGCCTGGCCCTGACCGCCCTCGACGTGCTCGCCGACCCCGAACTGCTCACCGCCGTGCGGCGGGAGTTCGACGCCGCGGGCGGGGTCCTGGACGTGGCGGGTTTCCTCGGCTGACCCCGGCACGGGCCGTAGGACCGATCAGGGGGGACGATCAGGGCGGGCGACCGGGGCGGGGTGCAGAACTGCACACCCGGGGTGCAGGACCGCACGTTGACGAGCCCCTCGGCCGGGGCGCAGGGTCGCCGGGTGACCTCACCGATGATGCTGGCCGCCGTCCTGACCCCCGAAGGGGAGTTCTCCCTGGAACGCGTTCCCCGCCCCGTCCCGCGGGCGGGCGAGGTGCTGGTCCGGGTGCGTTCCTGCGGTGTCTGCCACTCCGACCTGCACGTGGCCCGGGGGGAGATCGCGTTCCCCCGCCCGGCGGTGCTGGGGCACGAGATCAGCGGCACCGTGGTGGAACTCGGCCCGGACGTGGCGGCCACCGGAGCCGGACCGGACGTGGGGACGGCGGTCGTGGGGGCGTTCATCATGCCCTGCACGACGTGCGAGGCCTGCCGGCGCGGCCGCGACGACCTGTGCGCGGAGTTCTTCGCGCAGAACCGCACCCGCGGCGTCCTGTTCGACGGGACCTCACGGTTGTCCCGCGTGGACGGGACCCCGTTGGCGATGTACTCCATGGGCGGGTTGGCCGAGTTCGCGGTCTGCCCGGTCAGCGCGCTCGCCCCCCTCCCCGAGGGGGTGGAACCCCGCAGCGCGGCCATCCTCGGGTGCGCGGGCATGACGGCCTACGGGGCCGTGACCCGGGCCGGCCAGGTCGGTCCGGGCGACGCGGTGGGGGTCGTCGCCGTGGGGGGCCTGGGGTTGTCGATGGTGCAGCTCGCGGCCGGTTCGGGGGCCGAGACGGTGGTGGCCGTCGACGTGGACGACCGCAAGCTCGACCTCGCCCGTTCCCTCGGGGCCACCCACACCGTGAACTCCGCGTCGGTCGACGCGCTCACCGCGATCCGTGAACTCACGGGTGGCCGGGGGCTGGACGTGACCATCGAGGCGCTGGGCCGACCGGAGACCCTCCGGCTGGCGCTCGAGGCGCTCGCCGACGGCGGTCGGGCGGTCGCGGTGGGGTTGGCCGCGACCGGGGTGGAGGTGGGCGTCGAGATCACCCCCTTCGTGCGGCGAAGCCGGTCCCTGCTCGGTTCCTACGGCGCCCGGACCCGGACGGACCTGCCCGCCATCGTCGACCGGGCCGCGGCCGGGGCGTTCGACCCCGCCCGTGTCGTCACCGACGAGTTCCCGCTGCGCGCCGTGGCCGAGGCCTACGCGGCGCTCGGTCGCGGGGAGATCCGGGGCCGCGCGATCGTCACCATGGACTGAGGCCCGGGAAGACGTCCGCCCGCGCGGCGACCGCCCGCGACAATGCGTCGAGCGCGGCCCGGACCGCGGGGCGCCGGGCCGCCTCGGGGTGCACGTGCGCCCGGATGGGCACCCGGTGCGACACCCCTCCCGCCGGCACCGGGACGAGCTCCCCCTCCGCCCCGGAAGGACCGACCAGGAACGTCGGCAGCAGCGCGATCCCGGCCCCGTGCCGGACGGCGCTCAGCTGGGCGAACACCCCGCTGGCCTGGAACTCCGAACGCGGCCGCGGGAGCCCGGAGCCGCGCCGTCCGAGTTCCGGCACGGCGAGCTGCGTCTCGACGTAGGTCACGAAGTCGTGGTGGCGCAGGTCGTCACGGGACCGGGGTTCGCCGTTCTCCCGCAGGTAGTCGCGATGGGCGAACAGCGCCAACCGGTACTCCCCCAGCAGCAGACCGGGTCCACCCGGCGACGGCGAACCCCGCCCCACCGCCACGGCCAGGTCGAGCCCGGGGTACCGCCGCGCCACGGGCTGCAACAGGGTGGTGACCTGGACGGCCAGGTCCGGGTGACGCCGGTGCAGGCGGACCAGGGCCGGGGTCACCAGCGCGGCCCCGAGTCCCTCGGGGGCCCCGATGCGCAGCGTCCCCCGGACCTCCGGGACAGGGGCGGCCTCGGCCAGGGAACCGAGCGAGCGCTGGATCTCCTCGGCGGCCCGGCGCGCCCGCCGTCCCAGGTCGGTGAGTTCCCACCCGTGGGCGGTGCGCGCGAGGGTCGGCCCGCCCAGGGCCCGGTCGAGCGCGGTGATGCGCCGCGCCACCGTGGTCCGCGCGGTCCCCAGCACCTCGGCGGCGGCCCCGAAGTGGCCGAGGCGCGCGACGGTGAGCAGCACGAGCAGGTCCTCGCTGCCGGGGGCCCTCCGCTGCCCCGTCCCGGTCCCTCCCGGCTCTGTCCTGCGCGGTCTGGCCCCACCCTGTTCGGTCCGGCCCGGCTCAGTCCTGCCCGGCACGGTCCTTCTCGATCTCCGCGGCGACGTCCTGGGCGCACCGGGCGACGGCCGGCGCCACGGTCCGCACGACCTCCTCGGTCAGCCGGGCCGTGGGGCCCGACACGGACACCGCGGCCACCGAGGCGCCGACCCGCAGGGCCACCGCCAGGCAGCGGACGCCGATCTCCTGCTCACCGTCGTCGACCGCGTAACCGGTGCGGCGCACCTCGTCCAGGGCCGCCCGCAGGGCCCCGGGCGAGGTCAGCGTGTGCGGCGTGGCGGCGGTGAAGTCGAGCGAGGAGATGATCCGTTCGGCCAGGGCGGGTTCGAGCACCGCGAGCATGGCCTTGCCCACCCCCGTGCAGTGCGGGCTGACCCGGCGTCCGACCTCGGTGAACATCCGCATGCTGTGCCGCGACGGGGCCTGGGCGATGTAGACGACGTTGGTCCCGTCGAGGACGGCGAGGTTCGCGGTCTCGCCCACGACGTCGACCAACCGGGTCAGGTGCGGCATGGCGAAGTGGTGCAGCAGCGAGGTCGCCTTCTGCCCCAGACCGATCAGACGCGCACCGAGGCCGTAGCGCCGGTCGGGGAGGCGGGAGACGTACCCGCCCGCCGCCATGGTCTTGAGCAACCGGTGCGCCGTGGGCTGCGGGATCCCGGCGAGTTCGGCGATCTCGGAGAGCGAGAGCTGGCCACCGTGGTCGGCCAGCAGCGTCAGCACGCTGAACGCCCGCTCGACGGACTGCACACCCCCCTCCGCCCGGACGGGTGCAGCGAGGACCTCGGCGACCGGGTTGCGCGTCATGATTCCACTTTACGGAATCGTCTTTCCGAAATCGACCCCTCGAGCCGCTTGACCGTCCCTCGACCATCGGGCAGGCTCCACCTATCGGACCCCCGGGTCCACATGACGGAATCATGGATCGAGTCGAAGGAGACGTCGGCGGATGGGCACCATCGAGCGGATCGAGACCTGGCGCCGGGGCGCCGTCCTCGCCGTGCGCGTGGTGACCACCGACGGGGTCGAGGGCATCGGGCAGTCCGCGCCCTACCAGGTGGCCTGCACCGAGCAGGTGCTGCACACCCTGGTCGCACCGTTCTTCCTGGGAACCGCCCCGGCCGACCTTGCTGCGGCCACCGACCGCTGCTACCGGGAGAACTACAAGTTCCTCGGCAGTTTCCTGAACCGGGCCGTCGCCGGGGTCGAGACCGCGGTCTGGGACGCCCTGGGGCAGGAGACCGGTCTGCCGGTGCACGCCCTGCTCGGGGGGGCCGTCCGCGACCGGTTGCCCGTCTACGCCTCCAGCATGGTCCGCGACCGCACCCCGGGGGCCGAGGTCGAGCACCTCGCCGCCCTCGTGGAGCGGCACGGGTTCACCGGGGTCAAGATCCGCGTCGGGACCCCGATGGGCCGCGACGCCGACGTCTGGCCGGGCCGGACGGAGACCCTCGTCCCGCTCGTGCGCCGCGAGCTCGGGGACGCCGTGAGCATCCGGGCCGACGCGAACGGCGGTTACTCACCGGGCGAGGCGGTCCGCGTGGGGCGCCTCCTGGAGGAGCACGGGTACGTCCACTTCGAGGAACCGTGCCCCTACCCCCAGATCGAGCAGACCGGAGCGGTGGCCCGGACCCTCGACATCCCCGTCGCCGGCGGCGAGCAGGACACCTCCCCGGAACAGTTCGACCGGATCCTGAACCAGGGCCTGCTCGACATCGTCCAGCCCGACATCGGTTACCTCGGCGGCATCGGCCGGGCCCGGCAGGTCGCGGCCCGGGCCGACGTCGCCGGGATCCCCTGCACCCCGCACTGCGCCAACCACTCCCTGCTGGAGGTGTTCACCCTCCATATGGCGGCGGCGATGCCCGCCTGCCACCAGGCGCAGGAGTGGAGCGCGGAGGACGTGGCCTGGGCGCGCGACGTCTACGAACCCGCCCTGCAGGTCGTGGACGGCCACGTCGCGATCGGTGCGGAACCCGGCTGGGGGGTCCGGCTCACCGAACGCTTCTGCCGCGAGGCGACGACCGCGGTGACCACCGTGGCCGCCTGACCCGGGCCACGCGCGCACCCCGACGACCCACCCGCCCGACCACCCGCACCACCCACCCGCACGACCACCCGCACCGCACCGGCCGACCTGGAGACCACGGGGCCCGGTACCTCCGTCGCTGACCCGAACGAGGAACCATGACCGTCCAGATCTCCGGTTCGCCGCGCCCGCACGGCGACCGCGTCCTCACCCCCGCCGCCCTCGAGCTGCTGGGGCGCCTGCACGACGAGCTCGACGGGGAACGTCGACGTCTGCTCGGCGCCCGGGTCGATCTCGCCGCCCGGATAACGGACGGCGCCGACTTCGACTTCGACCCCGCCACCGCCGACGTGCGGTCCGGGTCCTGGACCGTCGCCCCGCCCGCACCCGGCCTGCTGGACCGCCGCGTCGAGATCACCGGACCGACCGACCGGCGCATGACGATCAACGCGCTGAACTCCGGGGCGAAGGTGTGGTTGGCCGACTTCGAGGACGCCAGCACGCCCACCTGGGCGAACCTCGTCGACGGCCAGGTGAACCTGTACGACGCGATCCGTCGCCAGGTGGACTTCGAGTCCGAGGCCGGCAAGCGCTACACCCTGGCCGAGGAGACCGCGACCGTCGTCGTCCGCCCGCGCGGACTGCACCTCGACGAGGCCCACGTGCGGGTCGGCGGCGAGGCCGTCGCCGGCGCGCTGTTCGACTTCGCCGTCTACGTGACGGCCAACGCCGCCGAGCTCCTGCGCCGCGGGAGCGGTCCCTACTTCTACCTGCCCAAGCTGGAGAGCGCCGCCGAGGCCCGGCTCTGGAACCGGGCGTTCGTCCTGGCCCAGGACTTCCTGCAGATCCCGCAGGGCAGCATCCGCGCCACGGTGCTGATCGAGACGCTGCCCGCCGCGTTCCAGATGGAGGAGATCCTCTGGGAGCTGCGCGAGCACGCCGCCGGTCTGAACGCCGGCCGCTGGGACTACATGTTCAGCCTCATCAAGTACTACCGGGCGCGCGGTCCCCGGTGGGTCCTGCCCGACCGCAACACGGTGACCATGACCGTCCCGTTCATGCGGGCCTACACCGAGCTGCTGGTGCAGACCTGCCACCGGCGCGGGGCGCACGCGATCGGTGGCATGTCGGCGTTCATCCCGAACCGGCGGCTGCCCGAGGTCAACGCGGCCGCGCTGGAGAAGGTCCGCGCCGACAAGCGACGCGAGGCCGGTGACGGGTTCGACGGCTCCTGGGTGGCCCACCCGGACCTGGTCCCGATCTGCCGGGAGGAGTTCGGAGCCGTCCTCGGCGACGACCCGCACCAGAAGCACGTCGTGCCGACCCGGGACGTGGCCGCCGCCGACCTGCTGGCCGTCGCGGAGACCCCGGGGACCATCACCCGCGCCGGGCTGGAGAGCAACATCTCCGTGGGCTTCCGCTACCTGGAGTCCTGGTTGGCCGGGACCGGGGCGGTCGCCATCGACAACCTGATGGAGGACGCGGCGACCGCTGAGATCGCCCGTTCCCAGGTCTGGCAGTGGATCCACAACCGCGTCGGTCTCGAGGACGGGGAGACCGTCACCAGCGAGCTGGTCCTGGGGCTGCTCGACGCCGTGCGCGCGGAGTCCGACTCCGCCAGCGCCGACGCTGCCCGCGACCTGTTCGCCCAGGTGGCGACCGACCCCGCCTACGTCGACTTCCTGACCCTGGCGGCCTACCCGAGCCTGGTGGAACCGGCCGCCGTCGGCGTGTCCTGACCCGCCCCTCCCCGCGGACCGGCTCGCGACGCACGAGCTCGAACCGACCCGCACGGAACCCCACGACTTGCACGACCCCACCACGACGAAGGAGTTGTTGTGCCCACCCCTCCCCGTTCCACCACCCGCCCCGTCCACCCGTCCGCGACCAGCCGACGCCGATTCCTCGGCGTGGGGGCGGGCGTGGCGACGACCGCCGGTCTCGCCGCGTGCGGCGTCAGCCCCGAGCAGACCGGCCAGGGCTCCACCGAGGGAACCGTGCGGTTCGCCTGGTGGGGCAACGACAGCCGGCAGCGGCTGTTCAGCGAGTTCGCCCAGGGTTTCACCGAGGCAGAGGTGAGGCTCGAACCCTCGGAGTACAGCGGGTACGGTGACCGGCTCTCGGTCCAGGCCGCGGGCCGCAACCTGCCCGACGTGTTCTGGATGCCGGCCAACCTCGCCCTCACCTACGCCAGCCGCGGCGCGCTCCTCGACCTGGGGACGCTGCCCGAGGGGACCATCGACCTCTCCGCCTACGACCCCGAGGTGGTGGAGTCCTGGAAGCTGGAGGGCAAGCAGTTCGGACCGGTGTACAGCCAGTACAGCACCTGCACGCAGGTCGACTCGACGGCGATGGCCGCCGCCGGCATCACCGACCTCCCCGACGACGAGACCTGGACCTGGCAGGACCTCGCCGATCTCGCGGCCGCGTACGCCCGGGCCGCGGGCGAGGGGAACTGGGGCATCGCCAACCAGAGCACCTTCTACCAGCACGCCCACCTCTGGATCCGTCAGCAGGGGGCCGAGGTCTTCACCGCCGACGGTGAGCTGGGCTTCGACGCCGACACCCTGGGCAGCTGGTTCGCGTGGTGGCAGCAGGCCACCGACGCCGGCGGGGTCATGCCCACCGAGATCTCGGCCGGGCAGACCCAGTGGACCCAGACCGGCGGTCGGACCGCCCTCTACCTGGCCCAGCTGAACCAGGTCTCGGACAACGTGTCCTTCTCCGGCGACCACGAACTGACCCTGGTCAAGAGCCCGGCCCCCTCGGGTGCGGCCCCGGACTACCAGTTCCGCTACTACACGCGGCTCTGCACGGGGGCGAACTCCGCGTCCCCCGAGCTCGCGGGGGCGTTCATCGACTACTCGCTGAACGACCCCAGCAACGCCACGGTCGTCGGTCTGGCCTCGGGGATCCCGTCCAACCCCGAGATCGTCCAGGCCATCCGCACCGAGGCCGACCCGACCGCGGTCACGATCCTCGACATGCAGGACCGCATCGACGCCCAGCCGATGCGGGCCCGCCCGGAACCCCCCGTGGGCGGGGCCAACTGGCAGACGGTGGTCGAGAAGGCCGGCGACGACATCTTCAACGGCGGTGTCGCCATCGACGCCGCGGTCGCCGAGGCCATCCGGACCCTGCAGGCCGCGCTCGACCAGGGCTGAGCATGGCCGACACCAGCACCCCGGACCTGGACGCCGACGCCGTCCTGCGGAGCACGCCGACGACCGCCACGGTCCGCCCGCCCGGCCGGTCCCGCCGACCCCGGCGGCAGGGACGGGCCGCGGCCCTCTTCCTGCTGCCGTGGATCGTCGGGTTCGTCTTCATCACGGCGGGGCCGCTCGTCGCCTCGCTGTACCTCTCCTTCACCGACTACAACCTGCTGGAACCAGCCCGCTGGGCCGGGCTGGGCAACTACGAACGCCTCTTCACCGGTGACCCGCGGTTCTACTCGTCCCTGACGGTCACCGGGCTCTACGTCCTGATCTCCGTGCCGCTCCAGCTGGCGTTCGCGCTGCTGCTGGCGATCGCCCTCGACAAGGGCATCCGGGGCCTGAACGTCTACCGGTCGGTCTTCTACCTCCCCTCCCTCATCGGTGGCAGCGTCGGCATCGGCCTGCTCTGGTACACGGTCTTCGGCTACGAGGGTGGGGTCAACCAGGTCCTGCGCGGCCTCGGGTTCTCCGACCTGCCGAACTGGATCGGGAACCCGGACACCGCGCTGGGCACGATCATCCTGCTGCACGTCTGGACCTTCGGCTCACCGATGGTCATCTTCATGGCCGGTCTGCGCCAGATCCCGACCGACCTGTACGAGCAGGCCGGGCTGGACGGGGCCGGGAAGTTCGGGCAGTTCCGGCACGTCACGGTGCCGTTGCTCACCCCGATCATCTTCTTCAACCTCGTGCTGCAGCTGATCCAGGCGTTCCAGGCGTTCACACCCGCCTACGTCATCAGCCGGGGCACCGGGGGTCCGGCTGACTCGACCATGTTCTACACGCTCTACCTCTACATCCAGGGATTCACGCAGTTCGACATGGGGTACGCCTCGGCGATGGGCTGGATCCTGCTGGTCATCATCGCGATCTTCACCGGTCTGAACTTCCTCTTCTCCAGGTACTGGGTGTTCTACAATGACTAGTCCCGCCGTCCTCGACCCCAGCGTCACGGGTCCCGCCCCGCAGCGTCGCCGGATGTCCCGGCGCGGTGCCGCCAACCTCAAGCACGTCCTGCTGATCGTGGCCACGATCGCCATGCTGTACCCGGTGCTGTGGATGCTGAAGAGCTCCATCACCCCCGAGAACGAGATCATGTCCTCTTTCTCGATCATCCCCGGGTCGGTCACCCTGGACAACTACGTCCAGGGTTGGGCCTCGGGGGTGGGCGGGGGCATCCCCGTCTACATCGTGAACTCGCTGCTGGTCGTGGTCGGGTGCGTGATCGGCAACCTGGTGTCCTGCTCCCTGGCCGCCTACGCCTTCGCCCGGTTGGACTTCCGGTTCAAGAACCTGACCTTCGCCCTCATGCTGGCCGGGATCATGCTGCCCTACCACGTGGTGGCCATCCCCCAGTACGTGGAGTTCGCCTCGCTCGGACTGGTGGGCACCTACTGGCCGCTGATCCTGCCCAAGCTGCTGGCCACGGACTCGTTCTTCGTGTTCCTCATGGTGCAGTTCCTCCGGGGCATCCCCCGCCAGCTCGACGAGGCGGCGGCCATCGACGGGGCCGGGGTCTTCCGGACCTTCTTCTGGATCATCCTGCCGCTCATGCGTCCGGCGCTCATCACCACCACGATCTTCACCTTCATCTGGAACTGGAACGACTTCTTCTCCCCACTCATCTACCTGACCGACCCGGGGATGTACACGCTGCCGCTGGGGTTGAACTCCCTGGTCAGCACGGAGTCGGGCAGCGGACTGGGACCGCTGCTGGCGATGTCGGTGGTCTCGCTGATCCCGATCGCGCTCTTCTTCTTCTTCACCCAGAAGTACATCGTCCAGGGCATCGCGACCACGGGAATCAAATGAGCACCACGACCTCCGACCACCCCGCCTCCGCACCGACCCCCGCCGGCGCCGGCCGGTGGGCCGAACCCTGGTACCGGCGGGCCCGCCGGTTCGGCCAGACCAACCTGGTCGAGGCCGACCCCGGCCGCTTCGACGTCGGGTTCTGGCGCCGGCAGTGGCGACGGACGGGGATCGACGCGGTCTTCGTCAACTGCGGGGGCATCGCGGCCTACTACCCCTCCGCGGTGGAGGGTCACCAGCTCGCCCCCGGGATCGACCGGCGCGACCTGTTCGGCGAGGTGCTGACCGCGGCCCGGGCCGACGGGCTCGCGGTGGTCGCCCGGATGGACTCCAACCGGGGGGACGAGCAGGTGTTCCGGGCGCACCCGGACTGGTTCTGCGTCGACGCCGCGGGTGAGCCGTACCGCCGGGGAGACAAGTACGCGACCTGCGTGAGCAGCGACTACTACGACGAGTTCATGCCGTCGATCTTCCGCGAGGTCATCGACCGCTACGCACCCGACGGGTTCGCCGACAACGGTTGGGCCGGGATCGATCGCGACAAGATCTGCTACTGCGCCAACTGCGCTCGTCGCTTCGCCGACGCGACCGGGCGCGACCTGCCCCGGGCCACCGACTTCGACGACCCCGATCACCTCGCCTGGCTGGACTGGAACTACGCCCGGCGCACGGAGCTGTGGGACGCGAACAACGCGGTGACCCGCGGGGCCGGTGGTCCCGACTGCCTCTGGCTGGGCATGCTGCACGGGCAGATCGCGCACAACGCCGCGGTCTTCCAGGACACCGCCGAGCTGGCCGCGCGGACGCCGATCATCCTGCTCGACCACCAGCGTCGGCACGGCGACGAGGGGTTCGAGCAGAACGCCGAGGTGGTCAAACGACTGCACGGGGTCCTCGGGTACGACAAACCGGTCTTCGAGTGCACCGCCCTGTACGACATGGGGTACCCCGCGTTCCGGCTGTCCAGCATGCCCCGGGCCGAGGTCGAGCTGTGGATGACCGAGGGCTGGGCCGGTGGCTCCTCGCCGTGGTGGCACCACATCGGCTCGGTGCACGAGGACCGTCGGCAGTACGAGAACGCGGTCGACCTGTTCGGCTGGCACCGGGAGCACCAGGACCTGCTCACCGACCGGACCCCGGTGGCCCGGGTCGGGGTCGTCTGGTCGCAGCGCAACTTCGACCTGCACGGGCGCGGGGACGGCCCCAACACCGTCATCGCGCCCTACGCCGGGTTCACCCGCGTCCTGGTGACCGAGAACGTCCCCTTCGTCCCCGTCCACGTCGACCGGATCGCCACGACGGACGTCGACGTGCTCGTCCTGCCCGACCTCGCGGTGATGAGCGACGCGCAGTGCGACGCCGTCCGGGAGTTCGCGGCGCGCGGGGGCTCGGTGGTGGCCACGGGCGCGACCAGTTCCCGCGACGTCGACGGCCGCGAGCGCGACGACCTCGCCCTGGCCGACCTGTTCGGCGCCCGGCGCACGGGAGGTTCCCGCGGGGGGATCCGTCCGCCGATCGCCTCGATCGAGGTCTGGGACCGGCACTCCTACCTGCGGGTCGAGGACCCGCCGACGGGGCGGCACCCGGTGCTGGCCGGGCTCGGCGACACCGACACGCTCTCCTTCGGGGGTTTCCTGCCGGAGGTCCGGGCGAGCGAGGACAGCACCGTCCTGCTCACCTACGTCCCGGAGTTCCCCATCTTCCCGCCCGAGACGAGCTGGATGCGCACGCCGCGCACCGACGTCCCCGCGCTGCTGGTGCGCGAGGGCCCGGGGGGTGGACGGGTCGTGTACCTGCCGGCCGACCTCGACCGGTGCTCGCACCGGGAGGAGCAGCCCGACCACGCCCGGGTCCTCGCCGGATGCCTGGAGTGGGTGCTGGACGGGCGCAACCCGGTCCGGGTCGAGTCCCCCGCGCCGGTGAACGTCAACCTGTGGGCGCACCGCAGCGGGCAGGTGCTGCACCTGAACAACCTGCTGTACAGCTCGACGGTCCCGGGACGGCAGGACCGGATCGTGCCCTACGGCCCGATCGACGTGGCCGTGCGGGTCCCCGAGGGCGAGCGGGTCGCGTTCGTGCGCGGACTGGTCGACGCCGGGGACCTGGAGTTCACGGTCACCGACGGCTGGGTGGAGTTCCGGGTCGCACGACTGGGCAGCCACGAGGTCGTGCACCTCGGGACCGGGCCCGCGTGAGCGGCCCCGTCGCCCTGCACGCGCGCTGGGACCGGGCCGAGGGACGCTCCCGCGGGGTCGTCGTGCTCCTCGGTTCGCTGGGCTCGGACACCACGATGTGGGACCCGCAGGTCCCGGTCCTGCGCCGCCACCTCGACGTGCTGCGCATCGACCACCGCGGCCACGGCCGCTCACCCGCGGTCTCCGGCCCGTACTCCCTGGACGACCTGTCCGGCGACGTCCTGGCCGTCCTGGACCGCGAGGGCGTCGCCGAGGCGAGCCTGGTGGGGTTGTCGATCGGGGGGATGGTCGCGATGAGCACCGCGCTCCTCGCCCCGAAGCGCCTGCCCCGCCTGGTGCTGCTCTGCTCCTCGGCCTCGCTCGGTCCCGCCTCGGCCTGGGAGGCCCGGGCGGCGAGGGTGCTGGCCGAGGGGCCCGGGGCGGTCGCCGCCGACGTCGTGAGCCGGTGGTTCAGCCCCGCGTACGCCGCCGAGCACCCCTGGGTGGGGCAGCGGATGCGGGACATGATCGCCGCGACCGACCGGGACGGTTACTCCGGGTGCTGCGCCGCCATCGCGCGCATGGACCTGCTCCCCCGCCTCGCCGACCTGCGCTCCCGGGTGCTCGCGGTCGCGGGTGAGCAGGACCGCACCACCCCGCCGGAGCACCTGCGCGCGGTGGCCGACCGGATCCCCGGCGCCCGCTTCACCACCGTCCCCGGCGCCCACCTCGCCAGCTGGGAGGACGCCGACCTGGTGAACTCCCTGATCCTCGACCACCTCGGCGTCGTCGTGGACTGACCGGCGGTCGCGGCGAGGGTCAGCGGAACTGCAGGTCGAGGGTCTTCCAGGGGGTCCAGTCGACCTCGTCCCAGACGGGGTCGCGGGAGGGTTCGCCGAACTCGAGGCCGTCGTGGGCGGCGAACACCTGCACCGGGTCGAGGTCGTCGGCGACCGCGGGCCACCCTGGGTCACCGGTCAGCATGTAGTCGGCCCATGCGCTCGACATGCGCCCGGCCAGGGCCGCCGCGGCGGGGGTCGGCCACACGCCGGGCAGCCGGGACCCGATCGCCGGGACCCGGCGCAGCAGCGGCAGGACCGGGACGGCGTGCAGGAAGAACTCGTACTCGCGGGGGTCGCCGAACACGAAGGCGAGCTCGACGGCGTGCCCGGCCCCGATCCGCGGGTTGGGGCTGCGCCAGTCGAGCCGGGACCGGTGGACGCGCGCGCCCGCGGCCGACTGCGCCCGGCCGACCCGGCGGGTGGGTTCGGCGAACAGCGCCGCGGTCATCAACCGGTCGGTGAACTCCTTGGGCGAGCGCGCCCCGGAACGGTCGCGGAAACCGGCGAACTGCTCCTCGTCCAACCGCGCCGCCCGCGCGTAGGCCGCGAGGTCGGCCGCGGTGCGCGGCCGAGGCGAGCGGGGCAGCGCGCTGAAGAGTTTCCACTCCTCCGCATTCGCGTGGAGCAGGACGTCGACGTCACCGCGTCCGCCCGTCGGGTCGAGCGGGTCGGAGGTGACGAGGTCCCCGTCGACCAGCGGCGAGTAGATCGTCGGGAGCAGCGCGCGCGGACCGGCCTCGGGGTGCTTCTGCACGTCGGCCAGGACCGCGTCGGTCGCCTCCAGCAGCCGGCGCGGGGGCAACCCGGCGAAACCCTCCCAGGTGTTCGGCACCCGGGCCGCGGTCGCGACGAGCGCGGCGATCTCGCGGGCGTAGGGGACGGTCCAGTACTCCCCGGGAACGCTCTGCAGGATCGCCCGGTGGAACAGCCCCGCGGTGCTCGGCGCCCGCAGCAGGGCCGCGATCGACCCCGCCCCGGCCGACTCCCCCGCGACCGTCACCCGCCCCGGGTCGCCCCCGAACGCGGCGATGTTCTCCTGGACCCAGCGCAGCGCGGCGACCTGGTCCAGCAGCCCCCGGTTGTCCGGCGCCCCGGCCACCGAGCCGAACCCCTCGAAACCCAGGCGGTAGTTCACCGCCACGACGACGAGTCCGCGGCGCACCCAGGCCCCCGGGAAGTAGGCCGGAGAGCTGCCGGCCCCGCCGACGTAGGCGCCGCCGTGGATCCAGACGACGACGGGGACCCCGCGCGGGAAGTCCTCGGGGCAGAACACGTCCAGGGTCAGGTAGTCGTCCCCCACCCCGGGGTTCCAGACCGGTCCTCCCGGGACCGCCGCCTGCGGGGCGACCGCGGACGGGCGACGAGCCTCCCGCACGCCCGACCACGGTTCCGGGCGGACCGGGGCCTGCAACCGTCGAGGACCGACGGGCGGTGCGGCGTAAGGGATACCGCGGAAGGCGGCGACCCCCTGCCGGGGATCGCCGCCTCGGACGCCACCGCTGCCGGTGACCACGACTCGAGCCATGCCGCGACGCTAACCCAGGCCCCGAACCCCGGCAGGACGGGCCGGGCGCCGCGGGCCGGTCCCGCTCAGAGAGCGAGCAGCTCCGGGTCGGCGAGCGCCGTCACGGCGGCCCGTGCCGCCTCGGGGGTGTCGGCCGCCAGGGCCGCGGCCCCCATGGCCTGCGCGGTCGCGAGCGTCGTGCGCGAGAGGGCGAACCGGACCGCGGGGACGGCGGCCGGGGCCATCGAGAGGCTGGTGACCCCGAGCCCGACCAGGACGAGGGCGAGCAGCGGGTCGCGCGCGGCCTCGCCGCAGACCCCGACGGGCTTGCCGACCGCGGCCCCGGCGGCACCGGTGAGCGCGACGAGCTGGAGCACCGCGGGCTGCCACGGGTCGAGCAGCTCGGCCAGGTCGCCGGCGAGCCGGTCGGCGGCCATGGCGTACTGGGTGAGGTCGTTGGTGCCCAGGCTGACGAAGTCGGCCCCGGCGGCCAGGACGGAGCCGGCTCGCAGCGCGGCGGCCGGCACCTCGACCATGACCCCGACGGTGGCGAGCCCTGCGGCCCGGGCCTGCGCGGTGAACGCGGCGGTCTCGGGACCGGTCGCGACCATGGGGGCCATCACCCAGGGGCGGGCCCCGGTCTGCTCGGCCGCGGCGGCCAGCGCGGTGAGCTGGTCGGCCAGCAGCCCGGGGTGCTTGCGGCTGGTGCGCAGCCCGCGGACGCCGAGGGCGGGGTTCTCCTCGGGCTCGACCTCGACGAACTTCAGCGGCTTGTCGGCCCCGGCGTCGAGGGTGCGCACGACGACCTTGCGGTCGCCGAAGGCGCGGAACACGCGGACGTAGGCCTCGGTCTGCTCGGCGACGGTGGGGGCGGTCTCGCGGTCCAGGAAGAGGACCTCGGTCCGGAACAGCCCGACCCCCTCGACGTCGCGGGCGGCGGCCCGTTCGGCGTCCTCGACCGTGCCCACGTTGGCGAGCAGCTGGACGGCGACGCCGTCGGCGGTGCGACCGGGCCCGCCGGAGCTCTCCGCGAGGGCCGCCCGCACGGCCCGGCGGGCCTCGACGGCGGCGACCAGCTCGGCCGAGGGGTCGGGGGTGACGCTGCCGGCGCGGGCGTCGAGCGCGACGGTGCTGCCGGCCACCAGGTCCAGCGCGCCCTCGACCCGTACCACGCAGGGGATGTCGAGCTGGGCGGCGATGATCGCGGTGTGCGAGGTCGGTCCGCCGAGCGCGGTCACGATGCCGACGACCTTGGCCAGGTCCAGCGCCGCGGTGTCGGCCGGGGCGAGGTCGGCCGCGACGACCACCGAGGGG
Source organism: Kineococcus gynurae (assembly GCF_042433995.1). NCBI lineage: Bacteria > Bacillati > Actinomycetota > Actinomycetes > Kineosporiales > Kineosporiaceae > Kineococcus > Kineococcus gynurae. The sequence continues at coordinate 798,914 of NZ_JBHLUI010000008.1, read as the reverse complement.
CCGACCAGGGCGGGGACGCCCGGCTGGGGGACGTCGAGGACGTGCGCGACGACGCGGTCGCGGACGTCGCGCAGGTCGGTGACCCGCTCGGCCAGGTAGGGGCCGGAGGCGGCGAGGATGGCGCAGAACCCCTCGACGGCCTCGTCGACCGCCGAGGCCGGGCCGGTGCCGGCCCCGATCCGCCGCTCGACGTCGCCGATGAGCCCCGGGTCCTCGGCCATGAGGGCCGTCGCGTTCAGCACGTCGGCGGTGGTGCCCCCGGCCACCGCGGCCCGTTCGCGCAGGGTCGCGGCGACCGTGGCGAAGGCGGCCCGGACCTGCGCGACCGCGGCGGCCGGCTCGGCGGCGGCCGGCTCGTCGCGCGGGGGCCGGGTGGCCGGCGCGACCTGGACGACGGTGCCCACGGCGGCGGAGGTGCCGACGCCCACCCCGTGCAGGGCGGCGGTGACGGTCCCGGCCAGCGGTCCGGTGGTGGTGTTCATGCTCGGTCCTTCGGTCGGGGGTTCGTCAGGGGCTCGGGCGGGCTCGGCGGGGGGCCGGGGCGGGGGCTCAGGCGGCGTCGTGGTCGGTCTCGACGAGAGCGGCCAGCTGCTCCAGGGCGGCGTCGGCCCCGTCGCCCTCGGCACTCAGGACGACGGTGTCGCCGTGCTTGGCCGCCAGACCCATGACCATGAGGATGCTGCGGGCGTCGACCGGGTCGCCGCCCTCCTTGGCGATGGTGACGGGCAGGCCGGTCGCGGTGGCGGCCTGGACGAAGAGCGAGGCGGGGCGGGCGTGCAGCCCGACGCGGGAGCCGACGACGGCGGTACGGGTGCTCATGGGGATCTCCTGGCGGGGTCTGGGGTGGGGCGAGGGTAGTCCCCGTCCGCGGCGACGGACGGGGCGCCCGTGCGGGCGGGATGTCGGGGCAGACGAAGAGCCGGTGGTCGCCGGGTCGCGGCGACCACCGGCTCCGTCGGGGGTGACGTCGGGGACGTCGGAGGCCGTCGGGGGACGGCGCCGGGAGCCTCAGACGGCGACGGGCTGGCCCGCGGTGTCGGTGACGGCGTGACCCTTGCGGTGGGCCCCCTTGAAGGCGATGACGACGGCCGCGGTGATGATCGAGCCGATGACGATGGCCAGCAGGTAGGTCACCGGGTTGCCGACCAGCCCGAGGACCACGACCCCGCCGTGGGGGGCGCGCAGGGTGTTGCCGAAGGCCATCACCAGACCGCCGGTGATGCCGGAGCCGATCATGCAGGCCGGGATGATCCGCAGCGGGGCGGCCGCGGCGAACGGGATCGCCCCCTCGGTGATGAAGAACGCGCCCAGCAGGTAGGCCGCCTTGCCGTTCTGGCGCTCGGCCTCGGTGAACAGCTTCTTGCGCAGGGTGGTCGCCAGGGCGATCCCGAGCGGCGGGGTCATGCCGGCGGCCATGACGGCGGCCATGACCTTGAGCTCGACCGGGCTGCCCGAGGCGGTCGCCGCGGTGGCGAGCCCGGTGGTCGCGAAGGTGTAGGCCACCTTGTTGATGGGCCCGCCCAGGTCGGCGGCCATCATGACGCCGAGGATCACGCCGAGCAGGACGATCCCGCTGCCGGACAACGAGTTCAGACCGTCGGTGAGGGCCTCGGAGAGCCAGCGCAGCGGCCGGCCGAGGACGACCAGCATGAGGGCCGCGGTGACGAAGGTGGCGATGAGCGGGATGACCACGACGGGCATGACCCCGCGCACCGAGTTCGGCACCTTGAGGCGCGAGAGGTACAGCGCGATGAACCCGCCGAGGAAACCGGCGGCCAGACCACCGAGGAAGCCCGCGCCGACGGTGACGGCGATGGTCCCACCGACGAACCCGGGGGCGATGCCCGGGCGGTTGGCGATCCCGAAGGCGATGAACCCGGCGAGGACCGGGACCAGGAACCCGAACGCGGAGGCCCCGATGACGAACATCAAGCCGGCCCACTGCTCGGAGCTGGTGACGTCGAAACCCTGCTCGAACAGGCCGACGAAGTAGGCGGTGGCCGACTGGTCGCCCCGGTTGAGCGCGACCTCGTACCCGCCGACCAGGAAGGCCAGGGCGATGAGGATCCCGCCCGCGGCGACGAACGGGATCATGTAGCTGACCCCGGTCATCAGCCACTGGCGCACGCGGGTGGCGGTGGAGGCGCCCTCGGTGACCTTGGTGGCCAGACCCGCGTCGGCGGGCTTGGCGCCCCCGGCGGCGGGGGCGCTCTTCGGACCGGCCTCGGCGGCCGCGACGGCGGCGGCCACGACCCCGGGGGCGTCGGCGACGGCCTTCTTGACCCCGACGTCGACGAACGGCTTGCCGTCGAAGCGCTCACGGTCGCGGACCTCGAGGTCGGCGGCGAAGATCACCGCGTCGGCCTCGGCGATGAGCGCCGGGTCGAAGGGCGGGGACGGGACCGCACCCTGGGTCTCGACGATCACCTCGTGGCCCGCGGCCTTGCCGGCCTGCTCGAGGGCCTCGGCGGCCATGAAGGTGTGGGCGATGCCCGTGGGGCAGGACGTGATGGCGACGAACTTCATCGGCCGTAGACCTCTCGGAGGACGGTCGCGGCGACCGACTCGGCGTCGGGAGCCTCGAGCAGGGACTGACGGAAGGAGGCGTGCACGAGCTTGCGGGCCAGCGCGGCCAGGATGGTGAGGTGGTCGGCCTCGCCCGTGGTGGGGGCGGCGATGAGGAAGACCAGCGTGGCCGGCCCGTCCGGGGCACCGAAGTCGACGCCCGCGGGCACCCGGCCCACGGCGAGGCTCGGGACGGTGACGGCGGCGGAGCGGGCGTGGGGCAGACCGATGCCGCCGGGGATGCCGGTGGCCATCTGCTCCTCGCGGGCGGCGACGTCGGCCAGGAACTGGTCGAGGTCGGTGACGCGGCCGGCGTCGAGCAGCTTCGTCGCGAGCTGACGGGTGGCGTCGGCCTTGTCGGTCGCGGTGAGCTCGGCGATGACGAGCTCGGCGGTGATCAGGTCGGGCTGGGTGTCGGTCATCAGAGGTCCTTCACTGCGGTGTCGGGATCGGGGTCGGCGACGACCCGCACCCCGGCGGTGCCGGCGGTGCTCTCGTCGGGGCCGGGAACGGTGCTGCCGGGCAGCAGGACGGCGGCCCGGCCCCAGGCCACCGCGGTCGCGAGCCGGTCGGCGGGGTCGCCGGCGGCGTGCAGGTAACCGGCCAGCGTGCAGTCGCCGGCACCCACGGTGCTGCGGGGGACGAGCGGCTCGCCGCCGGCCCACCAGGAACCCCGGGCGGTGACGAGCAGCGCGCCCGATCCCCCGAGGGAGACGAGGACCTCGCCCACCCCGCGGTCCAGGAGCTCACGGGCCGCGGCGAGCACGTCGCCCACGGTCAGGAGTTCCCGGGCCACGAGCTCGGCCAGTTCCTCGAGGTTGGGTTTGAGGAGGTCCGGGCCGGCGTCCACGACGGCGGCCAGGGCGGCGCCCGAGGTGTCGACGGCGGTGGCCACCCCCGCGGCCCGACCGAGGGCCACGATGCGGGCGTGCAGGTCGACCGGCGCGCCCGGGGGCAGGCTGCCCGAGGCCACCAGCCAGGCGGGGTCGACGGTCAACCGCCCGCGCACGGCGAGCAGGAGCGCCTCGACCTCGCTCGCGGCGAGCTCGGGACCGGCCTCGTTGATCTTCGTGGTGGTGCCGTCGGCCTCGACCACGGTGGTGTTGGTCCGGATGCTGCCCGCGATGTGGGTGGTCACGGCGTGCACCTGCTGCGGGGCGAGCATGGCCTGCAGGCGGTCGCCGTCGACGCCCCCCGAGGGGAGCACGGCGACGGTGCGGTGGCCGTGCCGGGCCAGGACCCGGGCGACGTTCACGCCCTTGCCCCCGGCCTCGACGCTGCTCCCGGTCGAGCGGAGCACCTCACCGCGGGTGAGGACCGTCAGTTCGACGGTGTGGTCGATGCTCGGGTTCGGCGTGACCGTCAGCACGGTGCGCGCGCTCATGCGAGCACCACGCGGGGGCCGGCGGCCTCGACGTCGGCGACGACGTCGGCGTCCGCGGCGGAGTCGGTGATCACGGTGTCGATCTCCTCCAGCGAGGCGATGTGGGCGAAGTCGTCGCGGCCGAGCTTGGTGTGGTCGGTCAGCACGACGGTGCGCCGGGCGGCGCGGATGAGGGCCCGTTTGACCGAGGCCTCGGCGACGTCGGGCGTGGAGAGCCCGCGTTGGGGGGTGAGGGCGTTGGTGGCCAGGAAGCAGACGTCGGCGAACACGTCCGCGAGCAGCGTCTCGGCCCAGGTGCCGACGGCGGCCAGGGTGCGACCGCGGACCTGACCGCCGACGAGGTGCAGCGTGACGTTGGCCAGGCCCGAGACGCTCTGCGCGACGGTCAGGGCGTGGGTCACGACGGTCAGCTCGCGGTCGGTGGGCAGCATCTCGGCCAGCCGGACCGTCGTGGTGCCGGCGTCGATGACGACGGTGCCCGCCTCGGGGAGCTCGGCCAGCGCCTGCTTGGCGATGCGCTCCTTCTCGGCGGCGAAGACGCCCTGGCGCTCCCCCACGGCGAGCTCGTGCCCGAGCCGCTCGACCGCGATCGCCCCGCCGTGCACCCGGCGCAGGACGCCGAGACGCTCGAGCGTGGTCAGGTCGCGACGGATCGTCTCGGGGGTGACGTCGAGGGTGTCGGCCAGAGCGGCGACCTCGACCCGGCCCGCGCTGCGGGCGCGGTCCAGGATCGCCTGGTGGCGCTCCGGTGCGTACATGGCCGACTCCATCGTCTGGTTCCGTCCGCGATGCCCGATCGGCCCCGCGTGAAGCAAGAGTGAACCCAAGCGGGGGTGATGTCAAGCGTTCGGACACAAACGGGCAGAAGATCGGAGATGGCCGGACATTCGGGTGCGCGGACCGCTCCGGCGGCGCCCGGTCGTGACGGACGTCAGGCGTCGATGCGTTCGGGGTCCAGCCCCTCGGCCCCGGCGATGATGAAGTCCTTGCGCGGGGCCACGTCGTTGCCCATGAGCAGCTCGAACACCCGCTCGGCGACCTCCCCGTCGGCGATCGTCACCCGCCGCAGGGTCCGGTTGGCGCGGTCCATGGTGGTCTCGGCCAGCTGGTCGGCGTCCATCTCGCCGAGTCCCTTGTAGCGCTGGATCGAGCCCTTGATCGTGCGGTTGCGACGGGTCAGGTCGGCGGTCACGCGCCGCATCTCGGCGTCGGAGTAGGTGTAGACCACCTCGCCCTTGGCCCGCCCGGACGCGGCGACCTGGATGCGGTGCAGGGGCGGCACCGCCGCGAACACCCGGCCGGCCTCGACCAGCGGGCGCATGTAGCGGAAGAACAGCGTCAGCAGCAGCGTGCGGATGTGGGCGCCGTCCACGTCGGCGTCGGTCATCAGGATGACCTTGCCGTAGCGGGCCTGCGCGAGGTCGAAGGACCGTCCCGACCCAGCCCCGACGACCTGGATGATGGCCGCGCACTCGGCGTTCTTGAGCATGTCCGTGACCGAGGCCTTCTGGACGTTGAGGATCTTGCCGCGCAACGGGAGCAAGGCCTGGAACTCGGAGTTGCGGGCGGCCATCGCCGTCCCCAGCGCCGAGTCCCCCTCGACCAGGAACAGCTCGGAGCGTTCGACGTCGTCGGAGCGGCAGTCCTTGAGCTTGGCCGGCAGCGCCGAGGACTCCAGCGCGTTCTTGCGCCGCTGGGTCTCCTTGTGCAGCCGGGCGGAGATGCGGCTGCGCATCTCCGCGACCACCTTCTCCAGCACGTCGGCGGCCTGCTGCTTGTCCTCGCGCCGGGTGGAGGTGAGGATCGCGGTCAGCTCCCGCTCGACCACCCGGGCCACGATGCGGCGCACCGCGTTGGTGCCCAGCACCTCCTTGGTCTGCCCCTCGAACTGCGGTTCGGCCAGCCGCACGGTGACCACCGCGGTCAACCCGGCCAGCACGTCGTCCTTCTCCAGCGACTCGTCCTTGCCCAGCTTGAACTTCCGCAGCGCGGTCACCTGGTTCTTGACCGCGGTCCACAGCCCCGTCTCGAACCCGCCGAGGTGGGTGCCGCCCTTGGGGGTGGCGATGATGTTGACGAAGGAACGGACGACGGTGTCGTACCCCGTGCCCCAGCGCAGCGCCACGTCTACGACGCACTCGCGCTCGACCTCGGTGGGCGTCATGTGCCCGTTGTCGTCCAGGACGGGGACGGTCTCGCGGAACGTGTCGGTCCCCTGCAGCCGCCAGACGTCGCTCAGCGCCGCCCCCGGGGAGAGGAAGTCGGCGTACTCGCTGATCCCGCCGTCGTGCTGGAAGACCTCCTCGTGCGGCCCCGACTCCCCGGGCGTGCCGGGCAAGCCGCGCTCGTCGCGCACCACGATGCGCAGCCCCGGGACCAGGAAGGAGGTCTGCCGGGCCCGGTCCAGCAGGTTCTGCAGGCTGAACGCGGCGCCCTTGAGGAAGATCTGCTCGTCGGCCCAGTACCGGACCCGGGTGCCCGTCGCACCCCGCTTGGCCCGTCCGACGACGTCGAGACCGGTCCGGGCCTCGAACGCGGCCCCCGGCCCCTCCCCGGCGAACCGCCCCGGGGTCCCCCGCCGGAAGCTGGTCGCCCAGGTCTTGCCCCCGCGGTCGACCTCGACGTCGAGGCGGGTCGAGAGGGCGTTGACCACGCTCGCGCCGACCCCGTGCAGACCGCCCGAGGCAGAGTAGGACCCGCCGCCGAACTTCCCCCCGGCGTGCAGGTGGGTGAACACGACCTCGACCCCCGAGAGCCCCGTCCGTCGCTCCACGTCCACGGGGATGCCGCGCCCGTCGTCGGCGACGGCCACCGACCCGTCCGCGTGCAGCGTCACCAGGATGTGCGAGCAGTGCCCGCCGAGCGCCTCGTCGACGGAGTTGTCGATGATCTCCCAGAGGCAGTGCATGAGGCCGCGCTCGTCGGTGGACCCGATGTACATGCCCGGCCGCTTGCGCACCGCCTCCAGCCCCTCGAGAACCAGGAGGTGGGCGGCGGTGTAGCCGTCCTCGGAGGCGGCCGCGGTCTTGCGGGGGGCGGGAGGGGTCACCCCCTCACCGTAGTCAGCCGGGGGCAGCGCCCGGGTGAGCGTCGCGACCGTGCCGCCGCTCCGCCGAGAGCGAACGACCTACGACATCCGGGTGGGAACGCGCGCACGCCCGCGTCGGTTAGGAGAAGGTGAGAGCTGGAGCAGAAGCTCCGATCGAGCTCGCGTTGGACCGGAAGGAGTCGCCATGCCGACGCCCACCCTCGCCCAGGAGCCCATGACCGCCGCCGACCGCTGCGACCGCTGCGGTGCGCAGGCCTACGTGCGCGTGACCCTCGTGGCCGGCGGAGAACTGATGTTCTGCAGCCACCACGGGCGCGAGCACCGCGACGCGCTGCAGAAGGTCGCCAGCGACATCCGCGACGAGACGCGACGCCTGCAGGACAGCACCTCGGCCACCGCGCCGCTGGACGAACGCTGATCCTGACCGGCCCGATGCGAGCCCGGTGTCACCATGGGTGACGCCGGGCTCGTCGTCGTCGGGCTCGCGGTCGCCGTCGGGCTCGTGGGCATCGTGGCGCCCGTCCTGCCCGGGACCGCCCTCATCGCCGTGGCCCTCGCGGTCTGGGCCTTCACCACCGGCGGAGCCGCCTGGGGCGTGTTCGCCGGGGCGGCGGTGCTGCTGGCCGCGGGCCAGGTGATCATGTACCTCGTCCCCGGCCGCCGGATGACCCGCGCCGGCATCCCCACCCGGTCCCTTCTGCTGGGCGGCCTGCTCGGCGTGGTCGGCTTCTTCGTCGTCCCCGTCCTGGGGCTGCCGCTGGGCTTCGTCCTCGGGGTGTTCCTGGGCGAGCTGCTGCGCGCCGCCGGCGCGACCCGGGCGGCGGTGGCCTGGCGCTCGACGGTGGTGGCCCTGAAGAACGTCGGGCTGTCGCTGCTGATCGAGGCGAGCGCCGGGATGCTCGCCGCGATCACCTGGCTGGTCGGTGCGCTCGTCCTGCGCTGACCCCCGCTCCACCGCACGACGAAGGCCCCCGACCGCAGCGGTCGGGGGCCTTCGTCGTGGAACGGGGCACTCAGTCCAGGTAGTCGCGCAGCACCTGCGAACGCGAGGGGTGACGCAGCTTGGACATCGTCTTGGACTCGATCTGGCGGATCCGCTCCCGGGTCACGCCGTAGACCTTGCCGATCTCGTCCAGCGTCTTGGGCTGGCCGTCGGTGAGCCCGAAGCGCATGGACACGACACCGGCCTCACGCTCGGAGAGCGTGTCCAGCACCGAGTGCAGCTGCTCCTGGAGCAGCGTGAAGCTGACCGCGTCGGCCGGGACGACCGCCTCGGAATCCTCGATGAGGTCCCCGAACTCGGAGTCGCCGTCCTCCCCGAGGGGGGTGTGCAGCGAGATCGGCTCGCGACCGTACTTCTGGACCTCGACGACCTTCTCCGGGGTCATGTCGAGCTCCTTGGCGAGCTCCTCCGGAGTGGGTTCGCGGCCCAGGTCCTGCAGCATCTGCCGCTGGACGCGGGCGAGCTTGTTGATGACCTCGACCATGTGCACCGGGATGCGGATGGTGCGGGCCTGGTCGGCCATGGCGCGCGTGATGGCCTGCCGGATCCACCAGGTCGCGTAGGTCGAGAACTTGTAGCCCTTGGTGTAGTCGAACTTCTCGACCGCACGTATCAGACCCAGGTTGCCCTCCTGGATCAGGTCCAGGAACAGCATCCCGCGGCCCGTGTACCGCTTGGCCAGCGAGACGACCAGGCGGAGGTTGGCCTCGAGCAGGTGGTTCTTGGCCCGGCGCCCGTCCTCGCTGATCCACCACAGCTCACGCTTGAAGGTGCCCTCGAGCGCCTCGCCGGAGTGCAGCTTCTCCTCGGCGAACAGCCCGGCCTCGATCCGCTTGGCGAGCTCGACCTCCTGCTCGGCGTTGAGGAGGGCCACCTTGCCGATCTGCTTGAGGTAGTCCTTGACCGGGTCGGCCGTGGCGCCCGCGGTCGCGACCTGCTGGGCCGGGGCGTCGTCGTCGTCGTCGGTGAGGACGAAGCCGCCGACGGTGGCCGGCGCGGCCGCCTCGGGGGTCTCCTCGACGACGTCCTCGGGGCCCGCGTCCTCCGGGGGCTCCTCCTCGCCGTCCTTGTCGGCGGACTTCGCCGCGGTCTTGGCGGGGGCGGCCTTCGCCGTCTTGGCGGTGGACCTGGCGGCGGTCTTCGCCGTCTTGCGCGCGGTCTTCGTCGCGGTCTTGCGCGGAGCGTCGGCGGGCGCGTCAGCGGCCTCCGCGGGCGCGGCGACCTCGGCCGCGGCGTCGGCGGCCTCAGGGGCGGCGTCGGCCGCGGGGGCGGGAGCGGCGGCGCGCTTCACGGCCGGCCGGGCGGTCTTGGTCGCGGTGGCCGTCGCGGTGGCGCGGCGCGCGGAGGCGGCGGCGACCGCCCGCTTGGGAGCCTCCTCCACCTTGACGGAGATCCCGGCCTCGTCGAGGGCGCGCAGCACGGCCTTCATGCGCTGGACCGGCAGCTGCGCGCCTTCGCACGCCGTCCGGAACGCCTGGGCGTCGACGAAGCCATGGGTGGTCCCGAGCTCCAGCAGAGCCTGGAACTCGGGGTGGGCGAACTCTTGCGGGAGCGGCCGGGAAGTCGATACCGACGACACGTACTGCCTTTCGTCGAGGGCGGAGCAAGGCTGCGCGGGCAGCAGCCGTCAATGTCAACACCTGCGGGCGGCGATCCATGCCCGCGGACGACGACGAACGACGATTGTGGCACGAGCCCCGGGCACGGGGGTGCATCTCACCCCCGTCGGGCCCGTCCTCCGCCCGCCCGGAGGCGCCTCACTCCTCCGGTTTGACCGCCAGGACCGGGCAGGGGGCGTCGAGGAGGATGCGCTGCGCGCTGGCCCCGAGGATGAGCTTGCCCACCGACGTGCGCCGCCGCAGACCGATGACGATCAGCTGGGCCGAGGTCTCCTCCGCGGCCGCGATGAGGTCGTCGGCGGCGTCCTCGGAGTCGGGGACCTCGCGCAGCTCGTGGCTCAGGCCCGCGGCCTCGAGGTCGGCCCGCACGGAGGCCAGCAACGCCTCGAGCTCCTGGGTCTCCTCGGGGTCCTGGGCCCGCCCCGGACGCATGCTGTGCACCACGACCAGGGGCTGCTGCAACCGTTGCGCGGCCGCGCCCGCGCGCTGCAGCGCGCTGCGTCCCTCCGGGTTGGCGACATACCCGACGACGATCCCCATGACGCCTCCCGCGACCCGGTTGCCTGTGCCCGGTCGGCACGCCTCGTGCCCCGGACGGCCCCGACCGTACTGCACCGGCCCCCGGTCCGAGGCCCTGCCCGGTCCCTCCGCCGGCGTCGGCCGCTCACCCCTCGCGCGCCGCCCAGACCGGCGGGGTCCCCCGGGCCAACCGGTCCAGCACGTCCGCGGCGAGGAGGTTGCCCGGGTCCCGGAGCAGCGCCTCCTCCGCCGTCGTCCCGGCCAGCACCCCCCGGCCGCCCCACCAGGCGACGAAGGCGGCCGCCGCCAGGAGCCCACCGCTGTCGACGCCCGTCAGGTGCCGGGCCAGGTGGTGCAGGAGCTGCAGGCTCCCCTCCAGGGCCGCCGGCGCCGGTCGGACCGGCCCGCGGCCCGCCAGGGCGGTCACGACCGCCAGCGCGAGCGAACCGTCGGCCGCGGCGGCCAGCAGTCGTCCGCACCGGCGCGCCTCGGGGGCGGGGCGGGGCCCGGGACGGTGGCAGCGGAGTACCTCGGCGAGCACCACGTCGAGCGGTGTGGTCGCCGAGCGGGCCTGTTCGGCGGTCCGGAGGTGCGCGGCGGGCAACGGCCGCAGGTCGGGGACGAGATCCGCCCGCCGGGGGGCGGCCACCACCCCGCGGGCGACGAACTCGGCCGCCACGGCGGTCCCCGACGTGCGCACGTGGCCCGGCCCGCAGCAGCCCGGGGTGGCCTCGTCGCAGCCGCGGTCGCGCCACCGATCGGTCCCCTCGGCGTCGACCCAGGTACGGATCACGTCACGGACCTCCACCCCGGCCTCGCGCAGCAACCGTTCGGTCAGCCGCAGGGCCTGCTGCCCCCCGGCGTGGACGGGATCCCGGGACGACGCGTCCGCCCCCGGGGGCGGCAGGTCGACGGCGACCAGCACCAGGCCGGCGACGTCGTCGCGGCGGCTGAACGCGTCCGGGCCGGTCCAGGGCCCCACCAGGGCCCGGACCGCAGGGTCGACGTCGCGCGGGAGGGGCAGGTCGATCCGCGCGCAGAGACCGAGTTCGTCGGGTCCGTCCCGGTCCTCCCGGGCGAGTGCGAGCACCACGAGGCTGCGACGCGGGTGGAAGCCGAGCCGGAAGGGAAGGGCGGCCAGCAGGTCGTCGGGGCCGGTGAGCCTGACGGGTTGCGGATGGTCGGGCTGAGGATGGTCGGGATCGGTCTCGCCGACGAGGGGGTGCCGGGGTGGGTGGGTCATGGCGACCACGGTGGTCGCCGGGCGGGGCGGGTCCGTGCTCGTCCACAGGACGGTCCGGCAGAACGGTCCGTCGCCCCCTGGGGAGGACGGTCAGTGCCGGGTGATGGCGCCCGGTGCGGGGCCGGCGGCCGGCGGGTCGAGCGGGGCAGGGTTCTCCGCCCGCCAGCGTGCGTAGTCCTCGGTCGCGATGAGAGCGGCCCCGGCCGCCCAGGCGGCGACGACCGCGTCGTCGAGCAGGCCGACGATGGGGATCAACGCCTCCGGCACGACGTCTACCGGGGAGATCAGGTAGAGCACCCCGAGGGCGGCGAGCCCCAGCCGGGTGCGTCCGGGCCCGGTCCACCGGCCGGCGAGGGCGTCGCGGGTCATGGCCGGGGCGTTGTGGGCACGCTCGGCGAGACTGGGGGCGCCGGGTGCGGAACCGGCCCGCAGGGTCGACCAGAGCACCCCGAAGGCGGCACGACGACGCGCGGCCCTCGGTGCGGCCGGTAGTGCTCGAGCGCTCACGACAGCCTCCTCCCGCGGACCTCCGCGGCCCCGGCCCACCGGTCAGACGACGGGCAGCTTCTCCTTGGCGTGCTTGACGATCTTGCGCAGCATGACCGTGTCGACCCCGGCGCCCACGACTCCGCCGAGGAAGGGGACGACGCGGGTGGAACCGCGCAGGATGCCCGACGTGGCCAGCTTGGTCAGGAGCCGGAAACCGACGCCCTTGTTGACCAGCATGAGCACGGAGGGCGACAGGCGCGAGGTGGCGAAGCTGGCGACCCGTCCGCCGGCCGGGGACCCGGCGACCTTGAGCACGTCGCTGGCCTCGGAGCCGATCAGCGTCAGCAGCACGGCGCTGCGGACCTCGGGCTTGTCGGTGTCGTACCCGCGCAGCTCGGCGACGGCGGCCACGGCGCGGGTGGCCAGGATGTAGAAGCCGGCGACGTTGCTCGGCAGGGCGACCGGGAGGGTGACGAGCCCGCCGAGGCCCGTGACGAAACCACCGGCGGCGACCAGCTTGGTGTGCTGCTTGACCACGGCGTCGATCGCGCTGTCGCGGTCGGGATGACGCTGACGGGCGGCGTTGGCGACCTTCTTGGCCCCGTCGAAAGGACCCACCCCGCCGATGCCCACGCCGAGCAGCTTCTGCACGAAGGCGGCCGACTTGGAGTCGTCGATCTCCTGCGGCTTCTCGACCTCGGAGGACTTGTTGAAGATCGCCATGCGTCGACGCTAGCCGTCCGGCCCCGCCCCCGCGCGTCGGAGCGAGGGGCGGTGATCAGTGCGCGGAGCTCTGCGTCCGCAACCAGGCGCTGACCTCGGCGACACCGGTCTCGACGTAGCGACGGCGGGCCCACGGGCGGGGCAACGGGGTGCTCAGCGCGGGCGGGGTGTCCAGGGCGGGCAGACCCCGCACCGCCTGGGCGCGACGCAGCGCCCGGCGGTCGCGCAGGGCGGGCACGAGGAACAGGGCCAGCAGGCCCAGCGGCAGGAGCGTCTCGGTGAGGAAGGTCGCCATGCCTCCCCATCGGCGGTCCCCCGGAATTCCTTGAGCGGGGCCCCGGGGTGGCACGCTGGTGGGCGATGAGCCCCTCCCGCAGCCCCCGCCGACCCCGTCGGGGCGCCCCCGCCGGGCCGGGCGGCCCCCTCCGCGGACCCCTCCGTGAACCCGGTCGTGACCCCGGTCGGGGACCCCGGGAGGTGGAGACCGCGATCAGCACCGGGACCGTGCGACTGGAACGCGACCGGGACGACCCGGACGGCTGGCACGTCCACGTCAACGGCGTCCCGAGCTCCTACCTCGACCTGGCCGATCCCCGGGTGCTGGCCTTCGAGTACCAGCAGTGGACCGCGGAGGTGCTGGCGGCGACCCATCCGCCCGCGACGTCCCCGACCCTGCGCGCGGTGCACCTGGGCGGGGCGGGCTGCGCCTTCCCGCGCCACCTGGCCGCGACCCGCCCCGGCAGCCGCCAGCTCGTGCTGGAGGTCGACGCCGCCTTGGTCGAGCTGGTCCGGGAGGCGTTCGGCGCCACGGGCCCGGCCGGCTTCAGGCTCAAGGTGGCCGACGCGCGCGCGGGCCTGACCGGCGTCCCCGACGCGACCCAGGACACGGTGGTGCGCGACGCCTTCGCCGGCGCCGAGGTGCCGGTGCACCTGAGCACCGTGGAGTTCCTCCGCGACGTCCGCCGGGTGCTGGCGCCCGGCGGCGTCTGGATCGCCAACCTCGCCGACGCTCCACCGATGCCGCTGGCCCGGGCCGAGGCGGCGACGGCGTCCGCGGTCTGGCCCCACGTCGCCCTGGTTGCCGAACCCTCGCTGTTCCGGGGGCGGCGCTACGGCAACGCGCTTCTGGTCGCGAGCGACGCCGAGCTGCCGCTCGCCGTGATGCTGCGCCGGCTCTCCGGCGGTGCGGCGCCGGCCCGGGTGCTGGCCGGCGAGGACCTCCGGCACTTCTGCGCGCCCGCGGACGTTCTGCGGGACGCAGCCCCCCGTCCCGGCCCCACGCCCGTTCCCCCACCGGAGGACCCGCCCGCATGAGCCTCGCCCTGACCCTGCCCGCCGCCGAGCCCGGTGACCCCGGTGGGTTGACCGGGTTCGTCCTGGACACCGTCGACGCCCTGGGCGCCCCCGGGGTGGGGTTCCTCAGCTTCCTCGAGGTGGTCTTCCCGCCCATCCCGAGCGAGGTGGTGCTGCCGCTGGCCGGTTACCTCGTCCAGCAGGGCACCATCTCCCTGGCCGCGGTCCTGATCCTCTCCACGCTGGGCTCCTACCTCGGTTCGCTGGTCCTGTACTACGTCGGGTGGGCGATCGGGCTGCGCCGGGCGGCGGCCCTGGCCGACCGCATCCCGCTGATGGAGGCGCGCGACGTCACCGTCTCGGCGGACTGGTTCCACCGGCACGAGGGGGCCGCGGTGTTCACCGGCCGGTTCATCCCCGGGGTGCGCTCCCTCATCTCGCTGCCGGCCGGTGCCGCGCGGATGAACCTGGTGAAGTTCTCGCTCTACACGATCCTGGGGTCCGGCCTCTGGAACACGCTGCTCGTCTCGATCGGCCTGGCGCTGGGGACCCAGCACGAGCTTGTCGAGCAGTACGGCGCCTACATCGACTACGCCGTGTACGCCGTGCTCGCCGGGCTGCTGGTCTTCGCGATCGTCCGCCGGGTCCGGCGCATCCGGGCCGAGTCGCGCGACGAGACGCCCGTCGTCTGAGACCGCCCGGGGGTCTTGCGCGGGGGCACCGGCTCGGGGTGGGATCAGCCAGGTGACGGGGCGGTCGGTCCCGCCCCTGCCTGGAGGGGCTCATGAGCGCGCCGACGACCCGACTCGTGCCGCCGCGCGGACGGGTGCGCGAGTACCGCCCACCCGCCCGGCTGACCTCCCAGCTGCTGGCCGCGCGGGCCGCCTACGTCCTGCGCGGCAACGACCAGGGCGTGATGACCTCGGCCGCGCCGCGCCTCTACCCGCACATGTGGAGCTGGGACGCGGCCTTCGTCGCGGTCGGGCTGGCCCGGCTGTCGGTGCCCCGGGCGATCACCGAGATCGACACGCTGCTCGGGGCCCAGTGGGGCGACGGGATGATCCCGCACATCGTCTTCTCCCCCGACGCCACCGGGTACTTCCCGGGCCCGGACCGGTGGGGCTGCCACCTGGGTGACGTGGCCCTCGCCCCGCCCTTCCCGGCGACCTCGGGCATCTGCCAGCCCCCGGTGCACGCGATCGCGCTGCAGCGCATCGTCGAGGCCGCCCGCCGGCAGGGTCGCAGCGACCGGCAGGCCGCCGGGGACTTCCTGGAACGGGCGTGGCGGCCGCTGGTCGCCTGGCACCGCTGGTTGGCCGAGGCCCGCGACCCGCACGGGCACGGCCGGGTCGCCGTCCTGCACGGCTGGGAGTCGGGCATGGACAACTCCCCCCGCTGGGACGGGCCCTACTCGCGGGTGGAGGTCGGCCCCGACCTGCCGCCCTACACGCGCAAGGACACCGCCGTGGTCACCGACGCGACCATGCGGCCGAGCGACCGGGAGTACGACCGCTACCTCTGGCTCATCGAGGAGATGCGCCGGGTCCGCTACGACGCCGCGGCCATGTACGAGACGGTGAGCTTCGCCGTCGAGGACGTGCTGGTGTCCGCGCTGCTGGCCGTGGCCTGCGACGTGCTGGCCGACCTCGGTGAGGAACGCCAGCAGCCCGCCGCCGACGTCGCCGACCTGCGCGGCTGGGCCCGGCGGTTCCGGGCCGGGGTCGCCGGGTCGGTCGACCCGGTCACCGGTCTGGCCCGCGACCGCGACCTGCGGACCGGGGAGTGGCTCTCCACCCCCACCATCGCCGGTTTCGCCCCGCTGCTCTGCGGGGGGCTCTCCCGCGCCGACGAGGCCGCGCTGCTGGCGCAGTTCGAGGGTGACGCCTGGTGCGGGCACCCCGACCTGGTCGCCGCCGTCCCGCCCTCCACCTCCCCCGCGGCCGCGGACTTCCGGGCCCGGGAGTACTGGCGCGGCCCGCAGTGGCCCGTGATCGCCTGGCTGTTCCACTGGTCCTTCGCCCGTCGCGGGTGGGCCGAGCGGGCCGCGGTGCTGCGCGAGGAGGGCCTGCGTCTCGTCGGGGCCGGGGACTTCGCCGAGTACTACGACCCGACCACGGGCGAACCGCTGGGCTCGATGCAGCAGTCGTGGACCGCGGCGGCCGTGCTGGACTGGCTGTGCTGACCCACCATCCGAGGAGGACGACGTGACCGGACCCGTGACCGACCCCGTGACCGACCCCGCTCCCCCGGTCCGTCACCGCATCTTCGGCGTCCCCTTCGCCGACATCCATCCGCTCTACGTGACCAAGGTCGAGCGCAAGGGCCGCACGCGGGCCGAGGTCGACGACGTCATCGGGTGGTTGACCGGTTACGACGAGGCGGGGCTGGCCGCCGCGATCGAGCAGCGGGTCGACCTGGAGACCTTCTTCGCGCAGGCCCCGGCGATGAACCCGAACGCGGAGCTGATCACCGGGGTCGTCTGCGGGATGCGGGTCGAGGAGATCCAGGACCCCCTCATGCAGCGGATCCGGTGGATGGACAAGCTGGTGGACGAGGTGGCTCGGGGGAAGAAGATGACCTCGATCCGACGCGGCTGAGCTGTCGGGGCAGTCGGGGCGCGCGGGGGAACCGCGGGAGCCGGCCGAGGTTGGCCCCCAGCACGCCCACCACCACGAGGACCCCGCCGACGATCTCGAGCGCGACCGGACGCTCGCCCAGCACCACGGCGGCCGTGGCCATGCCGAACACCGGGACCAGCATGGAGAACGGGGCCACGACCCCCGCCGGGTAGCGCGACATCAACCAGACCCAGACGCCCGAGCCCAGGACGGTGCCGAGCAGGATCGTGTAGGCCATCCCCGCCCAGGCGGGCCACGCGGCCGCGGTCAACGACGTCGCGACGGCGGGGAGGATCCGGTCGGGGCCCTCCAGCAGCACCGAGGCGGACAGCAGCGGGACCGGCGGCACGACGGACATCCACAGGGTCAGGTGCAGGGGTCTCGGGGCCCGGGCCTGCCGGCTGGCGAGGTTGCCGAAGGCCCAACCGAGCCCGCCCAGGACGACCAGGGCGAACGGCCACCAGGCGTCGACCCCGGCCCGGGACGCCCCGACCGTGGCCAACCCGCCGACGGCCACGGCGATCCCGACCCCCTGGCGGGCCGAGAGCCGTTCGCGCAGCAGCAGACCGCCGAGCAGCACCGTGAACGGGGCCGAAGACTGCAGCACGAGGGAGGCGAGCCCCGCCGGGAACCCGGCCGCCATCCCCAGGTACAGCCCGACGAACTGGGCGGTGCCGAACCCCAGCCCGTACCCCAGCAGCCAGCGGAACCGCACCTGCGGGCGCGGGACGAGCAGGACGGTCGGGATCGCCAGCAGCAGGAAGCGCAGGCCCGCCGCGCACAACGGCGGGAAGACCGAGAGCGTCGCGGCGATCGCGGTGAAGTTGACGCCCCAGAGGACGGCGACCAGGACGGCGAGCGGGATGTGGCGGGGTTTCACGCTCCCACCGTCGCGGACCCGTGCCTTCAGGACCAGCGAATAGTCCTGCAGCGACCCTGTAGGGCGACTACAGATAGCGTGGCGTCGTGGAGGTCCGCCATCTCGAGCTGCTCCGCGACCTGTCGGTGCGGGGCACCCTGGCCGCGGTGGCCGCCGCGACCCACCGCACGCCCTCGGCGCTGTCCCAGCAGCTGAAGAACGCCGAGCGCGAGCTCGGGGTCGCGCTGGTCGAGCCGTTCGCCCGCGGGGTCCGCCTCACCGGGGCCGGGCGGGTGCTGGCCGAGGGCGCGCCGGAGGTCCTGGCCGCGCTGGAACGCGTGCAGGCCCGCCTCGACGCGGCGACGGGCGAACCACGGGGGCGGGTCAGCATCGGGACGCTGCCGAGCGCCGGCGAGGCGCTGCTGCCGGACCTGCTGGACGCGTTGCGCGGCAGTGCGATCGAGGTGACGGTCGACGACTTCGACCTGGCCGAGGCGGACTACGCCGCCCGAACCCTCGACGCCGACGTCGTGATCGCGCACAGCCTGACCGGGGACGTGCCCGCCGGGGCGGAGGGTCTCGTCTGCCGGGTGGTGGCCCGCGAACCCATCGACGTCGCGGTGCCCGCCGGGCACCCCCTGGCGGGTCGGGACCGCCTGCGCCCCGACGACCTCGTCGGGCACCGCTGGGTCGGCGTCCCCGAGGGCTACCCGTTCGACACCATCCTGCTCGCGGTCGAGAACCTCACCGGGCACCGGCTCGACCGCTCGATCCGCCTGCGGGACAACAGTCTCGTCGAGGCCCTGGTCGCCCGGGGCGCCGGTCTGGCCCTGCTCCCCCGGTTCACCACCCGCCCCCGCGACGGGGTCGTGCTGAAGGAACTCCGCGGCGTCCGGGCCCGGCGCAGCGTCGTGACGCTGTGCCGGGCCGAACGCTACGAGCGGCTCGCGGTGCGCACCGTCGTCGACCGGTTGGCGACGATCGGCGAGGCGATCGGCGGGGCGACCGGCGCGCGCCGCTGAGGGGTGGGGCCGAGCGGGGTCAGGAGGCGGACTCGGACCCGTCGCCGCTCCACTCGACGTGGAAGGACCCCTCGGTGTCGGTGCGCTTGTAGGTGTGCGCGCCGAACAGGTCGCGCAGCCCCTGGATCACCGAGGCCGAGGAGCGCTCGCGACGCAGCCCGTCGTAGTAGGCCAGCGCCGAGGAGAACCCGGGCGCGGGGATGCCGGCCTGGACCGAGTGCACGACCACGCGCCGCCACGCCTCCTGGCCGCGGGCCACGGCGTCGGCGAAGTAGGGGTCGACGAGAAGCGAGGGCAGGTCGGGCTGGTTCTCGTAGGCCTCGCGGATCCGGTCGAGGAAGCGCGCCCGGATGATGCAGCCCCCGCGCCAGATCGTGGCCATCGCACCCGGGTCGATGCCCCAGCCGTACTCGGTCGACCCCGCCCGGATCATGTCGAAACCCTGGGCGTAGGCGACGACCTTGGACGCGTAGAGCGCCGCCCGGACGTCGTCGACGAACTGCTCGGCGTCGGCCGCGGCGATGAACCCGGTCTCGTCGGTGCCCTCGGTCGAGGGGCCCGGCAGGACGCCCTGCGCGGCCCGGCGCTGCACGCCGGATCCGGACAGCGCCCGGGCGAAGACGGCCTCGGCGATGCCGGAGACGGGGGTGCCGAGGTCGAGCGCGGTCTGCACCGTCCAGCGGCCGGTGCCCTTCTGCTCGGCCTCGTCGAGGATGACGTCGACCAGGGCGCGCCCGGCCTGACGCGGGTCGTCGGTCTTCAGCAGTCGCGCGGTGATCTCGATGAGGAAGCTCTCCAGGTCCCCGGAGTTCCAGCTCTCGAAGACCGGGGCGAGCTCCTGCGGGCTGCGCCCCAGGCCGTGCCGGAGCAGGTCGTAGGCCTCGGCGATGAGCTGCATGTCGGCGTACTCGATGCCGTTGTGCACCATCTTGACGAAGTGTCCGGCCCCGTCGGGGCCGACGTGGGTGGAGCACGGGGTGCCGTCCACGGAGACCGCGATGTCGGCCAGGATCGGGCCGAGCTTGGCGTAGGCGTGCTCGGAGCCTCCCGGCATGATCGAGGGGCCGAGCAGCGCCCCCTCCTCACCGCCGGAGACGCCGACCCCGGCGAAGTGGATGCCCTTCTCGCGCAGGGCGGCCTCGCGGCGACGGGTGTCGGCGAAGTGGGCGTTGCCGCCGTCGACGAGGATGTCGCCCTCGGACAGCAGCGGGGCCAGCTCGTCGATGACCGCGTCGGTCGGGCCGCCGGCCTTGACCATGATGATGATCGTGCGCGGCGAGGTCAGGGAGTCCACGAACTCCTGCGGGGTGACGGCCGGGACGAAGTCGCCCTCGTGGCCGAACTCCTCGATCAGCGCCGTGGTCTTCGCGTCGGTGCGGTTGTGCACCGCGGTGACGTAGCCGTGCCGGGCGATGTTGCGGGCCAGGTTGCGCCCCATGGTGGCCAGACCGGTCACGCCGATCTGGGCCCGGGCGGTGGGTGTGGTGTCGGTGGTCACGGGCGCCACCCTTCCACGATCGCCCGAGCCCGGCCCAGCCCCCTGCTCAGTCGTGCACCGAAGCGTCACCGACCTGAGGCGTGCCGGGCGCGGCGGGCCTCGCGCTCGCGGTGCAGCGCCACCCGCAGCGGCGGGACGACCACGCCGTCGCGGGCCAGCAGGGCGCGGGTCTGCCGACGGCTGACGAGGATCCCGACGAGCCCGGCCGCCCACAGCGGGAACTGGACCGCGAAGGCGACCCGGAACGCCTCCAGGGAGTAGGTGGCCGGCGTCCCCGCACCCTGCAGGTCGAGGACCACGCCGATCCCGAGCACGGCGAGCACCGACGCCGTGAAGCCCATGACGTTGGTCATGCCGGTGGCCCCGCTCAGCCGGTGCGCCGGGTTGGAGGTCCGGGCGTAGTCGAACCCGATCATCGACCCGGGCACCCCGACCGCGCAGACCGCGACCAGCAGCACCAGCAGCGGCAGCGGCGCCGGGCCGGGCAGGGCCAGCACGAGCCCCCAGACGACCGCCTGCGAACCGACGATGCTCAGCACCAAATAGCTGCGGCGCAACGGGTGCCGCGCGGTCAGCGCCCCCAGCAGCGGGCCCGTGCCCGCCGCGGCGACGACGTAGACGGTGAGCAGCGCGCTGGCCGCGGTGGGTCCGAGCCCCTGCCCGGAGACGAGGAACGGGTAACCCCAGAGCAGGGCGAAGGCGTTGCCCGCGAACGGGGTCGCGAAGTGCGACCACAACCCCAGCCGGGTGCCGGGGTGGCGCAGCGAGGCCTTCAGGTCGGCGCCGACGTGGCGCCAGGGCCGGACGCTGCGGGGGTTGTCGCGTCCGGGCGGGACGTCGCGCAGCACGAGGACGGCGAGCACCGCGGCCAGCGCGGTGAGGGAGGCGGCCGAGACGTAGGCCGTGCTCCAGCCCGGGCCGTGCAGCAGGGTGACGAGCGGGACCAGGCTCAGGACCTGGCCGAACTGCCCGAACAACCCGACGAGCTGGATGAGCACCGGGACCCGGCGCGGCGGGAACCAGTTGGTGACGACGCGCAGCACCGAGACGAAGGTCATCGCGTCACCGGCCCCGACCAGGACGCGGGCGGCCACGGCGTGCCCGACGTCGGTCGAGAACGCGAGCAGGAGCTGCCCGGCGGTCATCGTCACCGCACCGAGCACGACCAGTCGACGTGGCCCCCAGCGGTCGATGAGCACCCCCACGGGGATCTGCAGGGCCGCGTAGACCAGCAGCTGCAGGACCGCGAAGGTCGAGAGGACACCGGCGCCGATGTCGTAGCGCTGCGAGGCGTCGATACCGGCGGCCGACAACGAGGTGCGGTTGAGCACGGTGACGACGTAGGCGAGCGCGCCGACGGCGAAGATCAGCCCGGCTCCCCGGACTCGCGTCCCGGTCGCGACCGGGGCCGCGGAGGGGGCGGCGGGCGGGGTGGCGGGCGGGGTGGCGGGCGGGGTGGCGGGTCGGCGGGAGGCGTTCATCGCAGGCTCCGCAGCCGGACCCCGGCCTGCCGGACGTGCTCGCGGGTGAGGTCCCTCCAGTGCGCCGCGTCCTCGCCCCGGGCCGCCCCGAGCAGCTCCTCGTGCTCCTCGTAGGCCGTGCGCATCCGGTCGCTGGACCCGCGCATCATGGCCACCCCCATCCGCATCTGCCGGTCGCGCAACCCCTCGTAGAGCTGGCCGAGCACCCGGTTGCCCGCGGCCCCGACGACCGCGGCGTGGAAGGCCCGGTCGGCGGTCATGAAGGCCCAGGCGTCACCGGCCTCGCGGGCCCGGGCCATCGCGGCGAGCGTCTCCTGCAGCGCGGGCACGATCTCGGCCCGCCGGTCCCAGGCCACGCCCGCGCAGTGCACCTCGACCAGTTCGCGCGCTTCGAGCACGTCCTCGACCTCCTCGGGCGAGACCGGGACGACGAGGGCCCCGCGCTTGGGGATCAGGCGGAGCAGCCCCTCGGCCTCCAGGCGGAGCAACCCCTCCCGCACCGGGGTCCGGGACACCCCGACCCGCTCGGCGATCTCGCCCTCGGTGACGAGGCTGCCGCCCTCCAGGGATCGGTCGAGGATGGCGGCCTTCACCTCGGTGTAGACGCGGTCGGCGGCGGGGACGGATGTGGTGTCCATGTTGTATCTATTCAACCAGACGGCTGGAGGCGCGCTTCACGCTCTGGTGGGCCACGAGGTTGGTCGGCGGCTGATTGGAGAGCGCCACGGGCAGCTGGAACGGCGACCCCCTCCCGGGCCTCACCGCGGTGAACATCGTGGGCTCGCTCGTCCTGGTCGCCTCGCTCTGGGCCTGGATCAGGATCGTGCGGGCCGCGAACTCGCTGCAAGAGATCGCCGAGCAGCGGTGAGGCGTCGCGGGGTTCAGCCCGCGAGGACCCCGGCCGCCACCCGCAGGTCGGCCACGAGCCCGGCGTAGGCCGCGTCGCGGTCGGGTTCCGGGGTCCGCAGCACCGCCGAGGGGTGGATGGTCCCGAGGAAGGTGCGCGGGCCGCGCGACGTGGCGAGGCTGAACGCCTGACCGCGGTGCTTGGTCACCCGGAAATCCTTCGGCAGCAACGCTTTCGCCGCCGTGGCCCCCAGGCAGACGATCACCTCGGGGTCGACCTGCTGCAGTTCGGCGACCAGCCACGGGCGGCACGCGGTGATGTGCGCGAGCTCCGGGGTCTGGTGGATCCGGCGGTTGCCCGGCGCGGCCTGGGTGAACCGGAAGTGCTTGACCGCGTTGGTGACGTAGGTGTCGGCGACGTCGATCCCCGCCTCCGCGACCGCCTTCTGCAGCAACCGCCCGGCGGGGCCGACGAACGGCACCCCGCGCCGGTCCTCCTGGTCCCCGGGCTGCTCCCCCACCAGCGCCAACCGTCCCCCGACGGCACCCGCGGAGAACACGACCTGCGTGGCCGGCTCCCACAGCTCGCAGCCGTGGCAGTCGTGCGCGGCCCGCCGCAGCGTGTCGACGTCGGCCTCGGCCGGGACCCACTCCGCGGCACCGGGACGGTTCTGCGTGCTCACGTCCCGATGATGGCCCGGCAGCACCCGGGGCACCCGGCGGCGCGCCTGCCCGCGCGCCCGGGTCGTCGACGGATCAGCCGTTGCCGGCGTCGACGATGCGCCACGGCGCGTCGGCGTCGTCCCGTGCGAGGACGTAACCCCAGGACGTCGGCCCGTCGGGCATGGTCTCGTCGGCCCCGTGCAGGTCGAAGCTGACCCGGACGGACACCGCCTCGGCGTACCCCTGGGCCGCGGTGCCGGTCGTGGGTTGGCCGGTGGCCGGCTCGACGACGACGTCGGCGATGCGGGGAGGGTCCGCGGGCCAGCGGTCCGTGTCGGCGTAGGGCGGGGCGGTCAGTGCGGTGGCGGCTGCCGCGTCCCCGTCCTGCAGGGCACCGAGGTAGGCCCGCACGACGTCCTCCGGCGTGGCGGTCCCGTCGGCGGGGAGGCTGCCGGGCTCCAGCGTGTCCCCGGGCGGCCCGGCGCACCCCAGCAGCACGGCGAGGGCGAGCAGGGGGATGCGGCCGGCGGCCCGAGGACGACGCACGACCACCGCCCTACCACCGTCCGACCGGCCTCGGTCGGGGTTGCGGCACAGGGGACCCTGCGACCGATGAACGAGCGCAGGGTCCCCTTGTGCCGATCAGGAGCGCGGCGGGGCCTCGGCAGCGGGGTCGGCGGCGCCGGAGGGGGCGCCGGTGCCGCGGGGGAGGTCGCTGAGCCGCGAGAGGGTGGCCGTGGCGCGGCGCACCGGGCGGTCGCCGTCGTGGCGGTCGTGCTCGGCGGTGAGTTCACCGCCGATGACGTCGCCGAGGAAGCCGTAGCGGCGCACCAGCTCCGCGGTGCGGCCCGTGCGCGGACCGGACCGCAGGTGCTGCCACCAGTCGGCGATGTCACCCCAACCGGGGGCGGAGAGGGAGCCGCCGAACTGCTGGACGCTGAGACCGGCGCACAGGTTCGCGAAGGCGAGCCGGTCGACCAGCGGCCAGTCGCGCAGGGTGGCCGCGAGGAAACCGGCGCCGAAGACGTCCCCCGCTCCGGTCGCGTCGAGCGCCTCGAAGGGCAGACCGGGGACCTCGGCCTCCTCCCCCGTGGCCGAGTCGACCGCGACCGCGCCGTCGCGGCCGCGGGTGACGACGGCCACCGGGACGAGGTCGGCCAGGGCGCGGACCGCGGCCCGGGGATCCTCGGTGCGGGTGTACCCCATCGCCTCGACGTGGTTGGGCAGGAAGGCGTGGCAGTGGGCCAGCCCGGCCAGCACGTCGTGCGACCAGCCCGCCGCCGCGTCCCAGCCGACGTCGGCGAAGACGAGCGAACCGGCGCGGTGGGCCTCGACGACCCAGGACTGGGGTTCGGCGTCGAGGTGGGCGAGCACGGCGCGGGAACCCGGCACCCCCGGTCGCTCGTCACCGGGGGCCGGGTGCTCGTGGGTGACCATGGCCCGGTCCCCGCCGTAGGCCAGGGACACCGTGACCGGGGAGTGCCAGTCGTCGACCCGGCGCGACCACGAGAGGTCGATGCCCTCCTGCTCCCCCAGGGTCCGCCAGCAGAAGTCGCCGTAGGCGTCGGTGCTGAACGCGCTGGCGAGCGACGTGGTCAGCCCCAGCCGCGCGGCCGCGGTCGCCATGTTCGCGATGCCCCCGGGGCAGCTGCCCATCCCGGTGGTCCACACCTCGGTCCCCGGTGCGGGTTCCGCCTCCAGACCGGTGAGCACGATGTCCAGGAACACGGTGCCGCGCACATGGACGTCGAACGGGCCCGACCGGGGGACGACCTCGGAATTCATCTCGAGATCGTCCCCCATCGGGCCCGTAGGGCGCTCATCGGCGGGTGGAGCCCGCCGGCGGCGTGGTCAGTGCTTGGCGAGGAAGGCGACGAGTGCCGCGTTCACCTCGTCCGCGTGGGTCGCGAGGATGCCGTGCGGCCCGCCCTCGACGAGGACGAGTTCGCTGCCGGGGATCGCCTCGTGGCTGCGCTTGCCGCTGACCTCGAACGGGACGACCTGGTCGGAGTCCCCGTGCAGGACCAGGGCGGGCACCGTCACCGCGGCCAGGTCGGCCCGGAAGTCGGTGCGCCCGAAGGCGGTGATGCAGTCCAGGGTGCCCTTCGGCGAGGCGATCTCGGCGATGGCCAGGTGGTAGGCCCGGTTCTCGGCGGAGATCAGGTCGCGACCGAGGAGCTTGACGTTGAAGAACTGCTCGAGGAACCCGGCCAGGAACTTGGGCCGGTCGCCCTTCACCCCGTCCTGGAACTCGGCGATGGTCGCGTCGTCGAGTCCGCCGTCGGGGTTGTCGTCGCTCTTGTACAGGTAGGGCGGCACCGCGCCGGCGAGCACGACCGACCGCACCCGCTCGCTGCCGTACTGGGAGAGGTAGCGCACGACCTCGCCACCGCCCATGGAGAACCCGACCAGGGAGACGTCGTCGAGGTCGAGGTGGTTCAGCAGCGCGTCGAGGTCGGCGGCGAAGGTGTCGTAGTCGTAGCCGTTCCAGGGCTGCGAACTCTGCCCGAAACCCCGACGGTCGTAGGTGATCACGCGGTGGCCGGCCGCGACCAGCGCCGGGACCTGGGCCTCCCAGGACCGCCCGGACAGGGGCCAACCGTGGATCAGGACGACCGGACGTCCGGTGCCCACGTCCTCGTAGTGCAGTTCGACCGGGGCCGAGTTCTCGGTGCCGACCTGGACGGTTCCCATGCGCTTTCGCCTCCTGGTTGGACGTTCAACATTCCGCGACCCACGATGCGCGGGCCGGGCTCGTCGCGCATCCCCAACGCTGCGGGGTGAGGGTGGGGCCATGGACTACCGCACCCTGGGATGCTCCGGCACCGTCGTCTCCGACCTCGCGCTGGGCACCATGACCTTCGGCGCCGAGACCGACCGCGACGGCGCCTTCGAGCAGCTCGACACCTTCCTGGCGGCGGGCGGCACGTTCGTCGATGTCGCCGACGTCTACGCCGGTGGCGTGTCGGAGGAGATCGTGGGGGCCTGGCTGGCCGCTCGCCCCGCCGACGTCACCGAGCGGGTGGTGCTCACCACGAAGGGCCGGTTCCCCTCCGGCCCCGGTGCGGACACCGACCCCAACGGCCAGGGCCTGTCCCGCCGGCACCTGACCCGCGCCCTCGACGCCTCGCTGCGCCGGCTCGGGGTCGAGGCCCTCGACCTCTACCAGACGCACGCGTGGGACCCCCTGACGCCGGTCGAGGAGACCGTGGCGACCCTCGACTCCTTCGTCCGGGCCGGGAAGATCCACCAGGTCGGCCTGTCCAACGTGACCGGCTGGCAGCTGCAGAAGTTCGTGTCGACCGCGGAGGCGTTGGGGATCACCGGGCCGGTCACCGTCCAGTCGCAGTGGAACCTGCTGGTCCGCCAGACCGAGTTCGAGATCGTGCCCGCGGCCGAGGAGAACGGTCTGGGACTCCTTCCCTGGTCGCCGCTCGGTGGGGGCTGGCTGAGCGGGAAGTACCGGCGCGACAGCACCCCGACCGGTGCGACCCGGCTCGGGGAGAACCCCGACCGGGGCATGGAGGCCTACGCGGGACGCAACGCGGCCGAGCAGACCTGGCAGGTGGTGGACGCGCTGCAGACCGTGGCCGAGGGCCGGGGCGCGAGCATGGCGCAGGTCGCGATCGCCTGGCTGCGCGCACAGCCCCAGGTGTCGTCGGTCATCCTCGGGGCGCGCACCACCGGGCAGCTGCGCGACACCCTGGTCGCGGCCGATCTCGACCTCACCGTCTCCGAACTCACCGCCCTGGACACGGCGAGCGACCCGCGACCGGCCGACTACCCCTACGGGGTGCCGGCCGTCCAGCAGCGGAGCCGGAAGATCGCCGGCGGACGCTGACCCGACCCGACGAACGCCCCCGGACCACGAGGTCCGGGGGCGTTCCGCTGCCGTCCGCGGCGGCGGCGGGTGGGGCGGGTCAGGCGGTGGTGTCGGCCGCGTTCGCGCGGCGCGAACCCATCGGCTCGGGTTGTCCGACCGTCGTGTCGTGCTCGGTCTGCTTCTCGGCCTCGGCGTTGATCTCCGCACCGAGCAGGATGGCGTAGCTGGTGAGCCACAACCACATCAGCAGGATCACGACGCCGGCGAGCGCCCCGTAGTTCTTGGCGTAGGAACTCCCCCCGGCCAGCGTGACGTAGAGGGAGAACCCCACCGAGACGAGCAGGAACAGCAGCGTCGCGACGACGGCGCCGGTCGAGAGCCAGCGCACCTTCGGCGCGTCGCGGTCGGGGGCCACGCGGTACACGACGCCCAGGGCCACGACGACGACCCCAAGCAGCAGCACCCAGCGGACGATCCCGACGAGGACCCCGACGACCCCGTCCAGCCCGAGGGCCGAGGCGACGACGGGCACGACCCCGATCAACGCGATGCCCAGCAGGACGAACACGATGGCGCCGACGGTCAGCACCAGCGCGGTGCCCTTGATCTTGACGAAACCCCGCGTCTCCTTCTCGTCGTAGGCGATGTTCGTCGCGGCCATGAGGTTCTGCACCCCGCTGGAGGCGCTGAACAACGCCAGCGCGACGGCGATGACGATGCTCCACCCGGCCGCGGACTGGTTGGCGGCGATCGCGTCGATCTGGCTCGTCACCAGGCTCCGGGCCTCCGCCGGGATCGCCGCGACCCCGTCGATCTGGTCCTTGATCTGCGCGGTGTCGCCCACGAGCCCCCAGAGCAGGAACGCGGCGGTGACCGCCGGGAACAACGCCAGGAACGCCTTGAACGCGACCCCCGCGGCGAGCAACGGCACCTGGTCCTCCGAGGACTCCTTCCAGGCCCGCTTCGTCACCTGCAGCCACCCCCGGGCGGGGATCTCCCGCGGGGTGTCGGCGTCGCGTCCGGGGTTCGCCCCGCCGCCCCCGCGCGCCTCGCCGGCCCCCGGCGAGTGGTGCACGGAGAGATCACCCTCGCGCGTCGAACTCTTCCTGCTCATCGGTCCTCCTGGCCTGTTCTTCCTCGTCAGAGGCCTTCGGGCCCCAGCCGACCACCTCCCGACCTTGGTCGCACGTCAGCGTCGGCTGTGCCGCAGGGGCTTCCGACTGACACGATCGGCGCCATGAGTGAGCCCCCGCCGCACGAACCACCCGCGACCACCCGACCCCAGGGGCCCCAGGACGACCCGCGACCGCGCGAGCACGCCCGCGACGACGAGACCCGCACCGACGACCACCCGGAGACGGGCGGTCCCGCGACCCGCGGCGCCTCCGCCCGTCCGGCCGTGGCCCGCGGTCTGGAGTTCACGGCCCGGTGGGCCCTGCGCCTGCTCATCATCGGCATCGCCCTCTGGGCGCTGCTGCGCATCATCGGGGGCGGCTGGTCGATCGTCCTGCCGTTGATCCTGGCCGTGCTGCTCTCGGCGGTCCTCTGGCCCCTGGCCAAACTGCTGCGCCGGGTCCTGCCCCGGGCCCTGGCCGCGATCCTCTCGGTGCTCGCCCTGATCGGGGCCGTCGTCGGGATCTTCTGGGTCCTCATCCCGAGCGTCGCCGACCAGGGTCAGGACCTCGTGGCCTCCGCCTCCCTCGGGTTGGAGAAGATCCAGGCCTGGGTCACCGGCCCGCCCCTGAACCTCGGGGAGAACCAGATCGGCGCCTACGTCGACCGGGGGTTGCAGGAGCTGCAGACGAATGCGCAGGCGATCGCGCTGAGCGTCGCCGGCGGGCTCGGGACCATCGGCGCCAGCGTCGGTTCCGGGGTCATCACGTTCCTGCTGGTGCTCGTGCTCACCTTCTTCTGCCTCTCCGACGGAGACCGTCTGCTCCCCTGGTCGCGCCGGTGGCTGGACCCGAAGACCCACCTGCACGTCTCGGCGCTGGGGGGACGGGTCTGGAAGGTCCTGCAGGGCTACATCCTGTCCCAGGCGGCCGTCGCCCTGTGCGACGCGGTGTTCATCGGGATCGGTCTGGCCATCCTGGGGGTGCCGTTCGCCCTCCCGTTGGCCGTGATCATCTTCTTCTCCTCGTTCATCCCGATCGTCGGGGCGGTGGCCAGCGGGACCCTCGCCGTGCTGGTCGCCCTCATCACCCTCGGGTGGGGCCAGGCGCTGATCGCGCTGGGCATCGTCCTGCTCGTCCAGCAGCTGGAGGGCAACGTCCTGCAGCCGATCCTGGTCGGGCGCACGCTGTCCCTGCACCCCGCGGTGGTCATCTCCGCGGTGACCGTGGGCGGGACGTCGTTCGGCATCATCGGAGCCTTCCTGGCCGTCCCGGTCGTGGCGATCGTGACCGCGATCCTGCGCTACGTCCGTCACGTGCAGCACCCCGACGAACCGGAGAACCCCGGGGCCGTCGACAAGGACGAGCGCAAGCGGCGACGGGAGCAGAAGCGCGCCGAGAAGGAGGCGCACCGCCGACCCGAGGCGCAACCGGCCGCCGACCCCGCCTGACCCCGTTCGACCCCGTTCGACCCCGTTCGACCCCGTTCGACCCCGCCCCCGACCGCCGCCTGACCCGACCCGGTCAGGCGGCGGCCGTCGTCCCGGCCACGAACGAGGCCCACAACCGGGAGTAGCGGCCCTGCGCGGCGAGGAGCTGCGTGTGGGTGCCCTCCTCGACGATGCGCCCGCCGTCGAGCACGACGATCCGGTCGGCCCGGGCCGCGGTGGTCAACCGGTGGGCGACCACCACCGTCGTGCGTCGGCCGGCCACCGCGTCCGCGGCCCGCGCGACGAGGGCCTCGGTCGCCGGGTCCAGCGCGGCCGTCGCCTCGTCGAGCAGCAGCAGCGCGGGAGCGACGAGCTCGGCGCGGGCCAGGGCCACCAGCTGACGCTGACCCGTGGAGAGGTTCCGGCCCCGTTCCCCGACCCGGAAGTCGTAGCCCCCGGGCAGGGCGGCGGCCACGACGTCGGCGCCGACCGACCGGGCGGCGGCCTCCACCTCCTCCCGGCTCGCCTCCGGGCGGGCGTAGGCGATCGCCTCGGCCAGCGTCCCGTCGAACAGGAACGCCTCCTGCGGCACCACCCCCAGCCGGCTGCGGAAGGCCACCGGGTCCAGCTCGCGCAGGTCGACCCCGTCGAGCAGCACCCGGCCGGCGCTCGGGTCGTAGAGGCGGGCGACGAGCTTGACCACGGTCGACTTGCCCGCTCCCGTCTCGCCCACCAGGGCCACCGTCTCCCCCGGCGCGATCCGCAGGGTCACGTCCGACAGGGCCACGGGCCCCTCGGCGCCGTAGCGGAACGACACCCCCTCCAGCCGGACCTCGCCGCGCACCCGCGCGCGCCCACCCTGCTCCGGCAGCGGGCGGGGCCGGGCCGGGACCGCGAGCGAGGTCGGCGTGCGCAGCAGGTCACGGAGCCGCCGCAGGCCGACCATGGCCTGCTGGTAGCCGTCGGCGATCTGCGACAGCTGCTGCACCGGGGAGAAGAACAGGTCCACGTAGAGCAGGAAGGCGACCAGGACCCCGACGCTGATCGACCCCGCCCGCACCAGCCCCACCCCCACGACCAGCACGACCGCGGCGGTGACGCCGTTGAGGAACTGCACGAACGGGAAGTAGAGCGCGATGAAGCGCTGGGCCCGCAGCCGCGAGCGGAAGTAGGCCGCCCCGCGCTCGTGGAACCCGGCCGCCTGCGCCTCCCCGCGCCCGAACGCCTGGGTCACCCGGACCCCGGCCACCGACTCCTGGAAGAAGGAGTTGACCGCGCTGACGCGCTCCCGCGCCTTGGTGTAGGCCGGACGCGAGCGGGCGCGGAACCACGCGGTCGCGGCCAGCAGGACGGGCAGCACCGCCACCACGACGACGGCCAGCTCGGGTTCGAGCAGGAGCATGGCCACGAACACCCCGACCAGCGAGAGCAGGGAGACCAGCGCCTGGGCCACGCCGGTTTGCAGGAACTGGCTCAGCGCGTCCACGTCCGTGGTCATCCGCGTCATGATGCGCCCGGCCTGCTCGCGCTCGTAGTAGTCCAGCCCCAGCCGCTGCAGGTGCGCGAACGTCTTGAGCCGCAACGTGTAGAGGAGACGCTCGCCGGTCCGACCGGTGACCCGGGCCTGCCCGACGCCGACGACCCAGTCCCCCAGCACCAGGGCGGCGGCCGCCCCCGAGGCCAGCAGCAGGGCCCCCACGTCACCCCGCCCGACGCCGTCGTCCAGACCGTCCCGGATCAGCAGCGGCAGGACGAGCTGCGCGAGGGCGTCGAGGGCGACCATCCCCATCCCGAGGGCGATCGCGACGCGGAAGGGGCGCAGCAGCGATCCGAGACCGAACCCCGGGGCGGGCGCCTCGGCCTCGTCCCGGTCGACGTCGGGCACGTCGGTCGCCGGGGGGAGCGCGGCCACCCGGGCGGCGAGCTCGGGACGTCCCGGCAGCAGGTCGTCGTCACCACCGCGGCCCCCGGCGACCGGGGGCCCGGAACGGAGCGGGACGCGCGGACCGGGCACCCCCGCTCCCGTCGCGTTCACGGTGTCCGGCCCGGCGCCCGCCCCGTCCCCGGCCCCGGGGTCCGACGCCTCGTCGGCGTCGAAGAGCCGTCGGAACACCGCGCAGCGGGCCTGCAGCTCGGCCTCGGTGCCCTCGTCGACCACCCGACCGCCGTCGATCACGACGATGCGGTCGGCCAGCCGCAGCGTGGAGCGCCGGTGGGCCACGACGAGGGTCGTGCGCCCACCGCGGCGGGTGGCCGCGGCCAGGTGGTCGAGGATCCGCTCCTCGACGGTGGGGTCCACCGCCGAGGTCGGGTCGTCGAGGACGAGCACCCGCGGGTCGACCAGCAGGGCCCGGGCCAGCCCGATGCGCTGACGCTGCCCCCCGGAGAGGGTCAGCCCCTGCTCCCCCACGGCCGTGTCCACCCCGCGGGCCAGCGTGGCCACGAACCCGTCCGCCGCCGCCGCCCGCAGCGCCGCGCCCACCTCCTCGGCCGAGGCCCCGGGGGCCGCGAAGGCCACGTTGTCGCGCACGGAGGCGGAGAAGAGGAACGTCTCCTCGAACACGATGCCGAGGCTGCGCCGCAGCGCCACCGGGTCCAGGTCGCGGACGTCGCACCCGCCGACGCGGACCGTGCCGGCCTCGGGGTCGAGGAAGCGCGGCAGCAGCTGGGTCACCGTCGACTTGCCGGACCCGGAGGGACCGACCAGGGCGATGGTCTCCCCCGCCCGCACGTGCAGGTCCAGGCCGTCGAGCACGGGCGCCCCCGTCCCGTGGCGCAGGACCACGCCCTCCAGCCGCAGGTCCAGCGGTCCCTCGGGCAGCACGGCCCGGTCCGCCCCGGACCCCGGGGCCGCGATCTCCGAGCGCGTGTCGACGATCTCGAGCACCCGCTCCATCCCGGCGCGGGCCAGCTGGCCCACCGTCAACAACCCGGCCAGCTGCCGGACCGGGGAGACGAGGGAGGCCAGGTAGGTCGAGAAGGCCAGGAACGTGCCCACCGTGATCTGCCCACGCAGGGCCAGCCACCCGCCGAGCAGCAGCACCCCCACCTGACCCAGGGCCGGGACGGCCTGCAGGGCCGGCGTGTACCGCGCGGTGTAGCGCACGACCCGCAGCCGCTCGGCGAACAACCGGCCCACGGCGGCGGCCAGGGCGTCCTGCTCGGCCCGTTCCCGCCCGAAGCCCTTGACCACCCGGACCCCGGTCACCGCGGCCTCGACCCGTCCGGCGATCAGCGCGGCCCGGGCCTGCGCGGCGGAGTTGGCCGGGAACAGGTCGCGGCGGCTGCGGTGCGCCACGAACCAGACGGCCGGCCCCACCGCGAGCGCCACCAGCGTCAGCAGCGGGGAGAGCACCGCCATCACCACGAGCGAGACCACGAAGAGGACGGCGCTGCCGGTGACGTTGGGCAGCCAGGCCAGCAGGCCCTGGACGGTCTGGACGTCGCTGATGGAGCGGCTGACGACCTGCCCCGTGGAGAGGGTCGAGAGCTGCCGCGCATCCATCCGCAGCACGGCCGCGTGCACGTCGTCGCGCAGGTCGACCTGAACGGCCAGGGCCAGCCGCCCGGCGTGGAAGCGGCGGACGTAGCCGAGGGCGAAGATCAGGACCCCGGCCGCGAGCAGCACGAGCGTCCAGGGCCAGAGCGGCGCGCCGGGTACCGGGGTCACGTCGTCCACGACGTGGCGCACGACCAGCGGCACCAGCGCGGCCACGCCGTAGGACACGAGGGCCGGACCGAAGGACAGGACCACGTCGCGCCGGTGCCGCAGGCAGTACCCCGTGAGCCGGCGCAGCCACCCCCCGGCGGGGGGCGGGGCGGGGGCTGCCGGCCCGGGGTGGACGGGCGGCGCGGGGCTCGCGGCGGGCGGGGGCTGGACCACCCGAGGACGGTAAGCCCTGGCTGCGACACGAACCTCGGCACGGACCGCGGCACGGACCGCGGCACGGACACCGGCGGCGCGAGGCCGGCCCCGGTGATCTGGAACAGGGCCCGACGGCCCCCGGTTGGACCCGGTATGAGCACCCCCGTCGTCCCGGCCACCGGTCCGGTCACCGCCCCGCCCCTGTCCGTCCTCGACCTCTCCCCGATCCCCTCGGGCGTCGGGGCCTCGCGGGCGCTGGCCGACACGGTGGACCTGGCCCGCGCCGCGGAGGCGCTGGGGTACTCGCGCTACTGGTTGGCCGAGCACCACAACATCCCGAGCGTCGCGAGCTCCTCACCCGAGATCATGATCGCGACCGTGGCTGCGGCGACCAGCACGATCCGGGTCGGTTCGGGCGGGATCATGCTGCCCAACCACTCCCCGCTCATGGTCGCCGAACGGTTCCGGGTGCTGGAGGCGCTGCACCCGGGCCGGATCGACCTGGGACTCGGTCGCGCCCCGGGCACCGACGGCCGGACCGCCGTCGCCCTGCGGCGTTCGCGCGAGGCGGTGATGGCCGACGACTTCGTCGACCAGTACGCCGAGCTGCTGGCCTACGTCGACGGCTTCGAGCCGGGCCACCCGTTGGCCGGCATCGAGGCGGTCCCCGCCGACGTCCCGCTGCCGCCCGTGTGGATCCTGGGCTCGAGCACCTACGGCGCCCAGGCGGCGGCCGCCCTCGGGACGGGGTACGCGTACGCGGGGCACTTCGGTTCGGCCGACCCGGTCGCGGTGATGCAGACCTACCGCGAGCGTTTCCGTCCGTCCGCACGGCGACCCCGCCCGCACGCCGTGCTGGCCGTGGCCGCGATCGTCTCCGACAGCGCCGAGCGGGCCGCGGCCCTGGCCGGGGCCAACGCCCTGTCCATGGTCCGCCTGCGCCAGGGACGGCCCGGTCCCCTGCCGACCGCCGAGGAGGCCGCGGCCCACGAGTGGACCCTGCTGGACCGTCGTGTCGCGGCCGAGGCGGGCACCCATCTCGTGCACGGCACGCCGGACACGGTGGCCGAACGGCTGGCCGACCTCGCGGGTCGCAGCGGGGCCGACGAGCTGATGGTGGTCACCCACGTGCACGACGCCGCGGAGCGCCGCCGTTCCTACGAGCTGCTGATGGAGGCCTGGCGGGGCCGTTCGTGGTCGGCCGCCCACGCAGGGTCGCTCCCCCTCACCCGGTCGGCCGCCTACTAGGCCGAACGGGTGACGACCGCCCGGGTGACTTCACTGCGCGTAGCGACGGTCGATCGGCAGGACATGATCAGCCTCAGCAGCAGCTCCACCAGCGCCGCCCGGCTCGTCACCGTGGCCGAGCAGCAGGTGCGCGCCGCCCGCCTGGACCTCACGACGGCCACCGCCACCGGGGCGGGACGACCGCTCGTGCAGGCGGGCGAACAGGCCCTGAACCGGGCGCAGGCCGACCTGGTCAGCGCCCAGCAGCAGGCCGTCCGGATCTGCCTGGCCGAGGACCGGGTCGACCTCTACGTGTGAGGCCGCCCGCCCGTACCGCCCCGACCGCCCGTCCGTCCGACCCGACCCGGGCTGACGGTCAGAGCAGCTGGCGCACCCGGACCGTCTGGGGCAGCTCCCGCAGCCTGCGGCCGACGTCCTCCGTCGCCGGGTGGGCGATGTCGGTGACGACGTAGCCCAGGTCGCCGAGGGTGGCGAGCTGCTGGCCCTCGATGTTCACGCCCTCGTCGGCCAGCACCTTGTTGATCGCGGCCAACACTCCGGGGACGTTGTGGTGCAGGTGCGCCAGCCGGACCCGGCCGGGCACCGTCTCCGTGTTCAGGGTCGGCAGGTTGACGCTGAGCGTCGTCGCCCCGTGCAGCGCGTAGTCGCGCAGCTTGGCGGCCACGAAGCGACCGATGTCCTCCTGGGCCTCCTCGGTCGAGCCGCCCACGTGCGGGGTGAGGATGACGTTGTCGAGGCCGCGCAGCACCGACTGGAACGTCTCGCCCCGCCCCTTGGGCTCCTGCGGGAACACGTCCAGGGCCGCACCGGCGATGTGCCCGGACTCGATGTGGCGGCGCAGGGCCACGTCGTCGACGAGGAAGCCCCGGGACAGGTTCAGGAAGATCGACCCCGGACGCATCCGGGCGAACTCGGTCTCGCCGAAGAAGCCGGCGTTGGACGCGCGCCCGTCGACGTGCAGGGTGACCACGTCGGCGAGGTCGAGCACCTCGGTGAGGCTGCCGCAGCGGCGGGCGTTGCCCATCGCCAGCTTGTCGACGGTGTCGTAGAAGAAGACGCTCATGCCCAGCGCCTCGGCCACCACCGACAGCTGCGAGCCGATGTTGCCGTAGCCGATGATCCCGAGGCGTCGGCCGCGGACCTCGTGGGCGCCGACGGCGCTCTTGTCCCACACGCCCTCGTGCATGAGGTCGTTCTTGACGGTCAGCCGGCGGGTGAGGGCGATGATCTCGGCCAGGGCCAGCTCCACCACGCTGCGGGTGTTGCTGTAGGGCGCGTTGAACACGGCGACCCCGTGGGCGGCGGCGGAGAACAGGTCGACCTGGTTGGTCCCGATGCAGAACGCGCCGACCGCGCGCAGGTCGGGGGCGGCGTCCAGGACGGCCGCGGTCACCTGGGTCTGGGACCGGATGCCGAGCAGCTGCACCCCGTCCAGGCGGGAGATCAGCTCGGCCTCGTCCAGCGCCCCGGCGGCGGTGTCCACCTGCCATCCGGCCTCGGTCAGCAGCTGGCGGGCGTCGGCGTGGATGTTCTCCACGAGCAGGGCGCGCGGACGCGCCGTCTGGGGGCGGGGCTCGGGGACGGCCACAGGTCTCGATTCCTCACGTGCTGGGGACGGGAAGGGGGCGGGTTGCTCTCCGCCGGTCGGGACCAGTGTCCCGCAACCGGCCCGCGCCCCGTCGCGCCCCCTTGTCCGGGCCGATCAGCCGGCCGCCGCGGCCACCGCCTCGTCCAGGGGGACCTCGCCCGAGACCAGTTCCAGGACCCAGCCGCCCGCGGGCGGCCGGACCCCGGCGGCCATCGCGTGCAGCAGCTCGGCCAGCACCGCGGCCACGTCGGCGCGCGGCACCGGGCCGCGCGGCACGGAGGGAGCCAGGTGCACGTGACCGGTGGGCTCGTCGTCGGTGAGCTGCCCCGGGCGCAGGACGGCCAGGTCCAGACCCGGTCGGGCCCGGAGGTCGTCCTCGGCCGCGAGCTTGGCCCGCAGGTAGGCGACGAAGGTCTCGTCCACCCCCTCCGGGGTGACACCGTCGCGCACCTTCTCGACCCCGGTGGAGGAGACGAGGACGTACTGCCGGACCCCGGCCGCCTCGGCCGCGTCGGCCAGCAGCACCGCGGCCGCCCGGTCGACGGTGTCCTTGCGGGCCGTCCCGCTGCCCGGCCCGGCCCCCGCGGCGAAGACCACCGCGTCGGCCCCCCGCAGCACCGCGGCCACGTCGTCGGCCGCGGCGGACTCCAGGTCGAGGACGACCGGCTCGGCCCCGTCGCTCCGCACGTCCTCGACGTGGTCCGGGTTGCGGACGATCCCGCGGACCAGCGCACCCGCGGAGGTCAGCTGGCGCAGCAGCAGGCGGGCGATCTGGCCGTGGGCCCCGGCGACGACGACGGTCTGGCTCTGCTGGATCATGGGGCCCGACGCTACCCACGAGGCGGGGAGTCCACCCGTCGATCACGCTCCGACCGGGCCTCCCGGCCCAGCTATCACCCTGTGTCGCAGCGGCCCTACGTTCGGTCGACGACTCCCCGAACGCAGCAGTCGTGCGGTCGGCCGAGGGGGCGGCAGCCGTCGCCGTCCCCCAGAATCGCCCGGTGCCCTCCACCCCCGCGCCCGCCCTCACGGCCCGCGTCAGCGCCCGTCTCGACCTGTCCTCCGATCGGCGCAGCCCCGCCAGCCTCCTCCTCTCCGTGGCCGGACGCCCCGGGGTCGCGGTCCTCGAGGAACGCCTCGAGGTGGTGGGCCCCGACGGGCCGCTGACCGTGACCGCCGTGGCCGTCGAGGAAGGCGGTCGGATGCACACGCTGGACGTGCCGGCCGGGGACACGCGGGTCGAGTACGAGGCGCGGGTGGCCCTGCAAGACTCCGATCCCGTCGCCTGCTCCGAGCTCGACCGCTGGGCCCTGACCCGACCCAGCCGCTACAGCCCCTCCGACGCCCTCGCGTCCTTCGCGGCGCGCGAGCTGAACGGGGTCTCCCGTGCGGACCTGCCCCGGGCCGCCTCCGCGTGGGTGCACACCAACCTCGACTACGTCAGCGGTTCCAGCCGGCCCACGGACGGGGCGCCCGAGACCCTGCTGGCCCGGGCCGGCGTCTGCCGGGACTTCGCCCACGTGACCGTGGCGCTGCTCCGGGCGATGGACGTCCCCGCGCGCCTCTGCTCGGTGTACGCACCGGGCCTGGCGCCCATGGACTTCCACGCCGTCGTCGAGGCCGCTCCGGAGGGGGTCTGGGAGGTCGTGGACGCCACGCGCCTCGCCCCGCGCGCCTCCCTGGTGCGGATCGCCACCGGCCGCGACGCCGCCGACACCGCCTTCCTCACGACGGCCGGCATGGTCACCCTGTCCGGGCTCCGGGTCACCGCCGTGGTCGAGCCGGACCTGCCCCGGGAGGACCCGGGGCAGGTGGTCCGGCTGCGCTGAGGGTTCGGAGGCCGTCGACGCGGTCGACGGCTCAGGCGTCGGGATTCTCCTCCTCGACGAGCGTCTCGGCGTCGGGACGGACCTCGAGGCGCTCGTCGGGGATGGGCTTGCCCGAGACGACCGAGAGGCCGTAGGTCCCGTCCTCGATGCGCCGCAACGCCGCCTCGACGCCGACCAGCCGACGGTCGATGCCGTCCAGCAGCGCGAGGTCCTGGCCGGCGAACTGCTCGTGGGCCCCCTCGTCGCCGACGTCGCGCCCGCCCTCGGCGGCGTCGGGGGTCACCCCGGCCTCCAACCGGGCCCGGATCTCCTTCGCCTCCCCGCTCAGCTCGCGGTGCATCTCTTCCAGCCGCTCGCGGGCGACCTGGGTGTCCATCTCGTGATCCTCCTGCTGGGTGGTCGGGCGAACAGTCCTACCCCGGATCGGCCGGGTCGGCGCGGGGACGCCCGGCCCGGTCGGTGCCGGTGGCCGTCGGGACGCGCGAGGCGGCGGCGGAGTCCATGCTGGGGTGATGATCTCCGTCGAGCTCGCCCTGCGGTTGAAGGAGGCCGGCCTGGAGTGGCAGCCCGCGGCCGGGGACCGGTTCGTGATCCCGCACCGGGACATGGACGCCGACGTCTTCACCCTGAGCGACATGACGGTCGAGGTCCACGACCACCCGAGCGGGCGGATCATCGGCTTCAACGGCACCACCGAGTGGGCGCTGGACTCCGTCGACCAGCCCGACGCCTGCTGGCTGCCGTCCGAGCACCAGCTTCGCGCCCTGCTCGGTGAGCACTTCGTCCGGCTGGAGCGGCACGACCGGACCACCCCGGACGGCGAGCGCAGCGTGTTCCGCGTGCTGCTCCTGGACACGGTCGGGGCGGACGCCTTCGAGGACCCGGTCGCCGAGTGCGCCTACGCCCGCGCCCTCCTGCACCACCTGTCGGGGGCCCGGGGCGGCAGCGTCGGCGTGGCCGCCGCTCAGCGGGCGGGCGGTCCCTCCCCGGCCTGAGGGCCCTCACCCGACGACCGGCCCTCCTCGCCGCCCGCCGCACCGCCCGTCTCGCCGCCCGTCTCGCCACCCGCCGGGTCGGTGGCCTCCTCGGCCGCCAGGAACCGCTCGAACTCCGCCCCCAGCTCGTCGGCCGAGGGCAGGAACGAGGCGGCCACCGAGGTCCCCCGCCCCTCCTCGCCGATGGCGTCGTACTGCTCCTCGAGGGCGCGGACCACGGCCTGGGCCTCGGGCGACTGCGCGACCTGGGCGTCGACCTCCACCCGCGTCGTCGCCGCCACGTCCAGCAGGGCATCGACCGGCACGTCGACCCCGGTGGCGGCCGAGACGGCCCGCAGCAGGACGGCGGCGGAGTCCGGGTAGTCGTTGCCGGCCAGGTAGTGCGGGACGTGGGCCAGCACGGAGATGACGTCGCGTCCCTCCTCGGCCCCGCGCAGGTGCAGCAGTGCCGCGGCGTGCCCGGGGACCTGGGCCTCGACGTCCCACGTCCGGTACCCCTCGAGCAGCTCCGGTCGGCTCGCGCTCGCCGTCACCCCGCCGGGTCGGGTGTGCGGGACGGCGGTGGGCGCCGCGGCCAGCAGGATGGTCGTGCTCACCCCGAGCCGGTCGGCCAGCTGCCAGACGGCGGCGCAGAACCGTTCCCACTGCACGTCCGGCTCGGGCCCGGTCAGCAGCAGGAAGGAGGCCCCCTCCTCGTCGTAGACCCGCAGCAGCTGCAACCGCGGGGCGTCGTAGGCGGCCCACCGGTCGCCCTCGAAGGTCATGACCGGACGGCGGGCCCGGTAGTCGTGGAGCTGGTCGACGTCGAAGGTGGCCACGACGTGGTGGGTGCTGGAGGAACGGAGCTGCTCGACGGCCAGCTTGACCGCGCTGCCGGCGTCGACGAACCCGGAGAGGGCCACGACCAGCGGCGGTTCGACGAGGCGCGGGGCGTCCGCACCGGCGTAGGGGCCGACGAGGCTGTACAGCGAGGCGGGGTCGAGCATGCCCCCATCATCGTCGCTGCCGGGGTCAGCCCTGGCCGGGGAGGGCCGGATTCCGCTCCGAGCGCAGCTTGTCGATGGCGGCCTCGAAGTCGGCCAGGGAGTCGAAGGCCTGGTAGACCGAGGCGAAACGGAGGTAGGCGACCTCGTCCAGCTCGCGCAGGAACGGCAGCGTGGCCAACCCCACCTCGTGGGCGTCGACCTCGGCCGCACCCCGCGACCGCAGGGACTCCTCGACCTTGTGCGCGAGCAGCGCGATGTCGTCCTCACTGACGGGACGCCCCTGGCAGGCCTTGCGCACGCCCGAGGCGATCTTGGAACGGCTGAACGCCTCGCTCGCTCCCGAGCGCTTGATGACGGTGAAGAGGGCGGTCTCGACCGTGGTGAAGCGGCGACCGCACTGGGGGCACTGACGGCGCCGGCGGATGCTCGAGCCGTCCTCGGCCGTCCGCGAGTCCACCACCCGGGAGTCCTCGTGGCGGCAGAACGGGCAGTGCACTCCAGCTCCCTCCCGCACCCGCTCGCGCCCGTGCGGCGCGGGATGCTGCGGGGAGGCTACGGGCAGCGTCGAGCCGGGGGCAAGTGACGCGGACGTGGTGCGCAGGCCCGCGAGCACGTCACCACTCCGCGGGCAGCTGCAGGCGTTGGCCGGGGTGCAGCCGCGAACCGTCGAGGGAGTTCAGCGCGACGATCGCCGCGGCGACCTCGCGCCAGTCCGCGCCCGGGGCGACCGACAGGGCGATCTCGGACAGCGTCTGACCGGGCTGGACGACGACCTCGCCCCCGGCACCCGCGGTGACCGCGACCGGGGCGGGAGCGGTCCGCTCGACCGCGGCGGTGGCCCCGACGCTGCCCACCATCGTCCCGGCCAGAGCGCTCGTGCCGGCCAGCACGGCGGCCGCCAGCACGGCACCGGCCCCGAGCCCGAGCCCGGTCCGACCCCGGCGCGTGAGGCGCAACGGGTGCGTCGTCGTCGGGGGGGCCACGGCGGCGGTCCGGGGACGCAGGGTGGTGACGGTGGCGACGTCCCGCACAGCCGCGGTGCGCCCCGGACGGCGGGGGGCGGGGACCCGGGCGGGGAGGGCCGCGCGGGCGGCGACGCTGGCCCCGAGGGCGAACCCGGGGAAGGCGGCGGCCCGGGGCAGCCGGACGGCGGGGAACTCCGGGACCCGGAAGGGCGAGGTCGCGAGGACGGCGGTCCCGAACCGGGTCGGGCGGGGGACGGCCGGCCGCGACACGACGGGGACGGCGGGCAGGACGGGACGGAACGCGGTGGTGCGGATTGCGGTGGTGCTCACGGTGGCGACCTCCAACTCTCGGACCAGCCGGGTCGAACGAGTGTTCGTACCGACTCGAACGTTTGTACGCCGACCGACGGGCGGGGCGCAACCCCGACCCGTCGGGTCGGGATGCGTCGCACGGTGCCATCCGCCTCCGACACGAACCGGGCGCGGACGGCTGCCCAGCCTCCCTCCGGCCCCTGACCAGCGTCGACGCTCGGGGCGGGCGGCCCGGCGACGGCGGCCCGCAGGCAGCGGGGCCCACGACGGTCGACCGGGAGCGGCCCCCGATCGCCGAGCCGTCACGAACGGCCGGGTCGCCAGGGGCGGACGTCGCCCCGGCCCCCGTGACGGACGAGCAGATTTCCTTGATCACACGAGGGGGCGCGAGGGGCACGGGAGGGGCGCGAGGGCGGGCGGCGCGACGCTGGAGTCGCGCAGGAGGTACGAGCGGGGCGGGAGCTGCGGCGCCCGGGTGCGGGGCGGGGTGCGGGGCGGGGGGCGGGGGTCAGGAGGCGTAGCGCTGGGCGGCGCGGGCCCGGGCCTTGGCCGCCTCGACCTCCCGGTCCTTCGGCGGCGCGGCCGTCTCCAGGTGGTCCAGGAGCTCGGCGGTCGCGGTGGCGACCGCGGCCACGGCGGCGTCGAACGCGGCCTGGTTGCGCTGCGAGGGGCGGGTGGAACCGCTGACCTTGCGGACGTACTGGAGCGCGGCGGCCTGCACCTCCTCGGGCGTGGCCGGGGGCTCGAAGTTGTGCAGCTGGCGGATGTTCCGGCACATGCGGACCACGCTAGGCCGACGACCCGTCCGAGGACAGGGGGCGTCCGGCGCACCGGGTCGACGACCGCCGCACCCGCCCCGCACGACACGCCGCAGTCGAACAGGTGTTTGATCTGCCCACCGGCGGTGGTTACGGTCGACGGACCGGCCACGGACGGCCGGGCGCGACGGGATGAGGTGCACGGTGGACGAGCAGGACGGCACGGGCACGACGGTCGAACGTCCCCGGCGGGGTCCGGGCCGACCCCCGGGTTCGGGGACGGTCCACCAGCTGCCGGACGGGACGCCGGACGCCTTCGGTCTCACCACGCGGCAGCGGCGGGTCCTGGACTGCATCAGCGAGGCCGTCGAGCGTCGCGGCTACCCGCCGAGCCTGCGCGAGATCGGCGAGTCGGTCGGGCTCACCAGTCCCAGCAGCGTCGCCCACCAGGTCAAGCAGCTCGAGCGGCTCGGCCTGCTGCGCAAGGACCCGCGGCGCCCGCGCACCCTCGAGGTCGTGACGCCGCCGTCGTCCCTGCCGAGCAGCGCCCTCGGTGTGGTCACGGCCGACGACGCGACCGAGGCCGACGCCCGGCCCCGACCCACCTACGTCCCGCTGGTGGGTCGCATCGCGGCCGGCGGCCCGATCCTGGCCGAGCAGCTCGTCGAGGACGTCTTCCCCCTGCCCGCGCAGCTGGTCGGCTCCGGGGAGCACTTCATGCTGCGGGTCTCCGGGGACTCGATGATCGAGGCCGCCATCTGCGACGGGGACTGGGTCGTCGTGCGCCAGCAGCCCACGGCCGAGAACGGTGACGTGGTCGCGGCCATGATCGACGGCGAGGCCACCGTCAAGGTCCTCTCGCGTCGGGACGGGCACGTGAAGCTCCTGCCGCGCAACGCCCTCTACTCCCCCATCGACGGCGACGAGGCGACGGTCCTCGGCCGGGTCACCGCGGTCCTGCGCAGTCTCTGACCCCGACCTCCTCTGCCCGGCCCGAGCGGCCGCGGCCGGGGCGGGTCAGCGGGTCCGGCCCGCCGCGGGTGCCAGCGTCCGCACGAGCTCGACCGCCGCCTCGACGGCGAGGCGCGGGGAGGACAGCACGGGGACCGAGAGCGGTCGCAGCAACGGGGTCGCCTCGACCATGCTGGCCTGGGCCAGCACCACCACGTCGACCGTGCAGACGTCGTCGGCCCCCCGCAGCTCGGTGAGGGCCCGCTGCGCGATCCCCTGCACGTAGCCCTCGGCGTCGCCCACCTCGTGCAGGATCCACAGGTCGCTGGCGTCGACCTCGACGACCTCGACCCGGCGGTCGGCCTCACCGGCCGCCTCGTGCAGCAGCTCCCGCACGGAACGGGCCGCGGTCGGGAGGGTGGCGACCACGGCGAGGCGTCGCCCGGCCCGCACGGCCGCCTCGGCCATCGGCCGGTCGACCCGCAGCACCTCGACCCCGATCTCGTCACCGACCACCTTCGCCAGCCCGCTCAGCGTCGAACCGGTGCAGACCACCAGGTCGGCCCCCTCGGCCTGCAGCCGGCGCAGCCGGTCGGCCATCGCCGGTCTGACCGACTCGATCCCCGAGCGTCGGGCGGCGTTGAGCAGCCCGCGGTCCACGAGGTGCCGGAACTGCACCTCCGGGTCCCGCTGCGCGAGCAGGGCGGCGAAGATCCTTGCCTGCTCGTGCTCGGAATGGAGCAAACCGACCACGGTCATGCCTCGACTATCCGACGCTCCGCGCCCCCCGGCACCCGGGACGCGTCGTCGGACCGGTCCAGCCGGGGAACCTTCACCCGATCGTCGCGACCTCGGCGAGGCGCCGCAGGGCCGAGCGGGTGACCTCCGGGTCCGAGGTCGGCCAGAACCCGGGCAGGCTCTCCCGCAGGAACCCTCCGTAGCGAGCCGTCGCCAACCGGGAGTCGAGCACCGCCACCACCCCCCGGTCCTCGGCGGCCCGGATCAACCGGCCCGCCCCCTGG
Source organism: Kineococcus gynurae (assembly GCF_042433995.1). NCBI lineage: Bacteria > Bacillati > Actinomycetota > Actinomycetes > Kineosporiales > Kineosporiaceae > Kineococcus > Kineococcus gynurae. Next base: position 755,156 of record NZ_JBHLUI010000008.1, on the reverse strand, counting down.
GCCAGCCGGACCGCGGCGTGCGCGGCCGAGACGCTGAGGAAGCCGTTGCCGCCGGCCGCGTCGACGGCCTGGGCCCGGGCCGCCATGAGCGGGTCGTCGGGGCGGGGGAAGGGGATGCGGTCGATGACGACCAGGGAGCAGGACGCCCCGGGCACGTCGACCCCCTGCCACAGCGACAGGGTCCCGAACAGCGAGGTGGCGGGCTCGTCGGTGAAGCGCCTGACCAGCTTGGGCAGCCGATCCTCGCCCTGGCAGAGGATCGGGGTCGACACCCGCGCGCGCAGGGCCGCCGCGGCCTCGTCGGCCCCGCGCCGGGAGGAGAACAGCCCCAGCGTCCGCCCGCCGGCGGCCTCGACCAGCTCGGCGAGCTCGTCGAGCATCGCCTCCGACGCGCCGGCCCGCCCCGGCGGCGGCAGGCGGCGCGCGACGTAGAGGATCCCCTGCCGCCGGTAGTCGAAGGGCGAGCCCACGTCGGTCCCGGTCCAGGCGGTCCCCGACCCGGCGGCCCCCCGCCCGGTCAGGCCGAACGCGCCCGCCACGGGGTCGAACGAGCCGCCGAGGGTGAGGGTCGCCGAGGTCGCGACCACCGTGCGCTCGCTGAACACCTGTTCGCGCAGCAGCCCGGCCACCGACAGCGGGGCGATGTGCAGCGACGGGGGCCGGGCCTGCGCACCGAAGCCGGCCCCGACCCACGCCACGTCGTACCCGGCGCCCTCGGGCTGCTCGGCGGCCACCGCGAGACGCTCGGCGACGGCGAGGACGTCCTGCAGGGCGGCCCGCGCCAGGTGGCGCGCCCCGCGGGCGTCCGCGTCCTCCTCGCGGGCCCCCTCCTGGGAATCCTTCAGCTCGACCAGCGCCGAGCGGGTGGCGTCACGGACGGCCACCACCGCGGCCGCGAGCGCCTCCGGCCACCGGGTGAGCCGCCCGGGCGGGGCGTCCTCCAGGGCGGCCTCGAGAGCGATCTGGGCGTCGTCCAACGACTCCGCGACGATCCCGGCCGACCGCCGCAGCCGCCGGGAGGCCGTGGCGAGCACCGACCCGGTGAGTTCGGCGGTCGCGACGGCGGTGACCCGGTCGGCCAGTTCGTGGGCCTCGTCGACGACCAGCACGTCGTGCTCGGGCAGCAGGGTGCCGTTGTTCTCCAGGGCGTCGATCGCGGTCATCGCGTGGTTGGTGACGACGACGTCCACCGTGCGGGCGCGGGCCCGGACCCGTTCGGAGAAGCACTCGGCCGCGACCGGGCAGCGCTGGGCGCCCAGGCACTCGCGGGCCGACACCGAGACCTGCCGCCAGGCCCGGTCGGAGACGCCCGGGTCGAGCTCGTCGCGGTCCCCGGTCGTGGTCTGCTCGGCCCACTCCCGCAACCGGACCACCTCGCGGCCGAGGCGGCCCCCGGCGTCGTCGGCGGCGGGCGCAGCGGCGGCGACGTCGAACAGGGCCGACTCGTCCTCGGGGAAACCTCCGGCCAGCTTGTTGCGGCACAGGTAGTTGGCCCGCCCCTTGAGCAGCTCCCACGTGGGCTCGCGGTGCAGCACCGGTGCGAGGGCCTTGGCCAGACGGGGCAGGTCGCGGTCGACGACCTGGGCCTGCAGGGCCAGCGTCGCGGTGGACACGACGACGGTGGCGTCGGTGCGGACGGCGTGGGCGACGGCCGGGACCAGGTACCCCATGGACTTGCCCGTCCCGGTCCCGGCCTGCACGAGCAGGTGGCGGCGGGTCCGGATGGCGTCGGTGACCTCGGCGACCATGCGCCGCTGCCCCTCCCGCCGGGCCCCGCCGAGGGTGGAGACCACGGTCTCGAGCAGGGTGGTCGTCTCCTCGCGGGACGGTTCCCGCGCTGCCGAGGACCCTCCCGGTCCCTCGCCGGGGTCGCCGCTCGGATCGGGCGCGGTCTCGGTGCTCACGTCCCCATCCTCTCGTGCGCCCGGGCCCTGCCGGGGCCACGAGGGCGGACCTGTGCACATGCCGGACCGGACGTCGCTGGGCAGGATGACGGGATGACCACCTGGCTCATCACCGGCTGCTCCACCGGCCTCGGCCGCGCGCTCGCCGAGGCCGTCCTCGACGGCGGCGACGAGGTCGTCGTCACGGCCCGTGACACCTCGACGATCGCCGACCTCGCCGACGCCCACCCCGGCACCGCCCACGTCAGCGCCCTCGACGTCACCGACCCCGCGGCCGTGCGCCGGGTCGTCGCCGAGGCCGAGGAGCGGTTCGGCGGGGTCGACGTCCTGGTCAACAACGCGGGGTACGGCTACCGGGCCGCGGTCGAGGAGGGTGACGACGGCGACGTCCGGCGCCTCTTCGACACCCACGTCTTCGGCACGGTGGACATGATCAAGGCGGTGCTGCCGGGGATGCGGGCGCGCCGCCGCGGCCGGATCGTCAACCTGTCCTCGATCGGCGCGCACGTCTCCCCGGCCGGGTCGGGCTACTACGCAGCCGCCAAGGCCGCCGTCGAGGGGTTGAGCCACAGCCTGCGGGCCGAGGTCGCCCCGCTGGGCATCGGGGTGACCGTGGTGGCCCCCGGTGGCTTCCGCACGGACTTCGCTGGACGCTCGCTGACCGGTTCGGCCGAGGCGATCGAGGACTACGCGCAGACCGCGGGCCCCCGCCGGGTCGAGAACGACCGCGTGCACGGGACCCAGCCGGGCGACCCGGCGCGGGCCGCGCAGGCCATCCGGACGGTCGTGGCCGCCCCGGAGCCACCGGCGCTGATCTTCCTGGGGACCGACGCGCTCGGGGCGATCGAGCAGGTGTGGGACGCGCGCCGTGCCGAGGTCGGACGCTGGCGCGAGCTGAGCGCGAGCACCGACCTGAGCGCGGGCACCGACCCGACCTAGGGCGAGCGACGGGGGCCGCCGGGAACGATCCCGGCGGCCCCCGTCGTGGCGCGATCCCCGCTCAGACCCGGTAGGCGCGCAGCTCCGCGGCCAACCGGGGCTGGACCCGGGCGTGCAGGCGGGTGCCGTCGGCCTCGTGCTCCTCGGCGAGCACCTGCCCGGTGGTGTGGACCCGGTGGACGAGCTCGCCCCGGTCGTAGGGCACCAGGACCTCGAGCTCGACGTCGGGCACCGGCAGGGTGTCGGCGACGCGCTGCAGCAGCTCCTCGATGCCCTGCCCCGTCCGCGCGGAGACCGCGACCGCGTTCTTCTCCTTGCGCAACAACCGGTCGAGGACCTCGGGATCGGCCAGGTCGGCCTTGTTGACCGCCACGATCTCGGGCAGCGTGTGGGCGTCGACGTCGGCCAGCACCGAGCGGACCGCCGCGAGCTGCCCCTCGGGGTCGGGGTGGGACCCGTCGACGACGTGCAGGACGACGTCGCCGTCGGCGACCTCCTCCAGCGTCGAGCGGAACGCCTCGACCAGCTGGTGCGGCAGCGAGCGCACGAACCCGACCGTGTCGGCAAGCGTGTACGGACGGCCCTGCGGGGTCTGCGCCCGGCGGACGGTCGGGTCCAGCGTGGCGAAGAGCGCGTCCTCGACGAGCACCCCGGCCCCGGTCAGCCGGTTGAGCAGCGAGGACTTGCCCGCGTTGGTGTAGCCCGCGATGGCGACCGCGGGCACCTGGCGGACCTGGCGCAGCGACCGCTTGGCGTCGCGCGCCGTGCCCATGCCCCGGATCTCCCGGCGCAGCTTGGCCATGCGGGTCCGGATGCGGCGCCGGTCCAGTTCGATCTTCGTCTCACCGGGACCGCGCGAGCCGATCCCGGCACCACCTGCGACCCGTCCACCGGCCTGCCGGGACATCGACTCGCCCCACCCGCGCAGGCGCGGGAGCAGGTACTCCAGCTGGGCCAGCTCGACCTGGGCCTTGCCCTCCCGGCTCTTGGCGTGCTGGGCGAAGATGTCGAGGATCACCGCGGTCCGGTCGACCACCTTGACCTTGACGATGTCCTCCAGCCCCCGTCGCTGGGAGGCGGACAGCTCGCCGTCGCAGACGACCGTGTCGGCCCCGACCTCGGCGACGAGGTCGGCCAGCGCGGCCGCCTTGCCCGCCCCGAGGTAGGTCGCCGGGTCCGGGGTGGCGCGCTTCTGCAGGATCCCGTCCAGGACGTCGGAACCGGCCGTGGCCGCGAGCGCCGACAGCTCCTGCAGCGAGACCTCGGCCTCGTGCCGGGAGGAGTCGGCGGTGCTCCAGACCCCGGCGAGGACGACCCGCTCCAGCCGGAGCTGGCGGTACTCGACCTCGGTGACGTCCTCGAGCTCGGTGGAGAGCCCGGCCGCCCGGCGCAGCGCGCGGCGGTCGGCCAGGTCGAGCTGGTCGCCGTCGAAGGACGGCTCGTCCAGGCCCGTCGGGGCGGTGGCGGGCAGGGTGTCGGCGCCACGCAGGATGCGGGCGAGCGCCCGGTCGAACTCGGCGTCGCCCACCTGCTCGTCGCCGTGGCCGCGGTCGTCCCGCTGCTCGTGCTCCGGCCCGTCCTCGGCGACGTCGGCGGGGTGCTCCCGCCGCTCGGGGTCGAGCCCGGGGGCGGCGGGATGGTGACGCTGGTTCATGGACCTCCTCGGTCGGTCTGGCCGGCGGCTCGGTCGAGCCGCGCAGAGGTCCAGACTCCCCTTCCAACGGGCGGCGTGTCGACCGGATTCCCGTCGGCTCCCCGGCCCGGGCCCCCGAGGTCATGGCGGGGTCGTCGGCCCCCGGTCCGGCCCTACCCTGACCCCGTGGTCCCCGACGCCAGCCCCGAGCACTACTTCACCGCCCGGCCCGCCACCCCGGCCGAGCTGCGCGAGATCCCCGTCGAGCTGGCCGGGCGGGAGCTGACCGTGACGACCGCGGCGGGGGTGTTCTCCGGTGACCGGCTCGACAAGGGCACCGCCGTGCTGCTCCCCCACCTCCGTCCCGACGCCGCGGCCACCGGTGACGTCCTCGACCTGGGCTGCGGGTGGGGGCCGGTCGCGCTCTCCCTGGCGCTGCTGCGCCCACGGATGCGGATCTGGGCCGTGGACGTGAACGAGCGCGCCCTGGACCTGGTGCGGCGCAACGCCTCCCGCCACGACGTGAGCATCACGGCCCGGACCCCCGACACCGTGCCGGAGGACCTGCGGTTCACCGAGATCTGGTCCAACCCCCCCATCCGGATCGGCAAGGAGGCGCTGCACGCGTTGCTCCGCCGCTGGTGCCCGCGCCTGACCCCGGACGGCAGCGCCCACCTGGTCGTGCAGAAGAACCTGGGGGCGGACTCGCTGCAGGCGTGGATCGCGGCCGGGGGCATCGAGGGGATCTCGACGGTCGAGCGCGTCGACAGCGCCAAGGGCTTCCGGATCCTCCGACTGACCCACTGACCCGCTGACCCGACGACCCGCGGACCCGCCGGGCCGGGGTCAGAGCCCCCCGAGGACCCCGCGGGCGACCAGCACGGCCGGACCGGTGAGGTAGACGCTGCCCGCGGTCGCGCTGCTGCCCTGCCCCACGGTGACGACGAGGTCGCCCCCGGGCACCTCCACCCGCCAGACGTCGGGGGCGCCCTCGCCGGCCCAGGCGCGGGTCGCGAGCGCCGCGGCGCAGGCCCCCGTCCCGCAGGAGCGGGTCTCCCCCGAGCCGCGCTCGTGGACGCGCATCCGGATCTCGCCGATGTCGGGGGTGGCGTCGCCGTCGAGGTCGACGGCGTCCAGGGGCACCACCAGTTCGACGTTGGTGCCGTTCGGGGGGACCGGGTCGACCGACGGCGCCCGGTGCAGCTCGGCGCGGTCCAGCTCCTCGGCGGAGGCCAGCGCCACGACGGTGTGCGGGTTGCCCAGGTCCAGGCTCAACCCCGGGCGGGGGACGTCCAGGCCGGGCACCTCGACGATCGCGTCCGCACCGCGACCGAGCGCGTCCTCACCGCCGACGACCGACCAGGACCCCATGTCGGCGGTCCAGCGCCCGTCGTCCTCCCGGCGCAGCCGCTTCACCCCGGCGCGGGTGCCGATCCCGATCCAGCGGCCGTCCCCGGCCTCGGCCGGCAGGTGTCCCTCTACGAGCAGGAACTCGGCGAAGACGCGCACGCCGTTGCCGCACATCTCGGCGATCGAACCGTCGGAGTTGCGGTAGTCCATGAACCACTCCGCACCGGCCGGGGCGTCCGCGACGGCCGTGGCGCGCACGGCCCGGATCAGTCCGTCGCCGCCGATGCCGGCCCGCCGGTCGCAGATCGCGGCGACCTCGTCCGGACCGAGGTCGAGGGCGGCGTCGGGGTCGGCGACGAGGACGAAGTCGTTCTCGGTGCCGTGCCCCTTGACGAAGGGGATCTCGGGGCTGCTCACGGTCGCGAGCCTACGGCCCGGGCCCGCAGCGATGACGGGAGCCGGTCGAGGGCCTCGGCGGCGAGGGACGGCGCGTCCCGGCCGTCGGGGGCGTCGAGCCAGAGCACCCCCGGGTCGCGGCGGAACCAGGACTCCTGCTTGCGGGCGAAGCGGCGGGTGAGGCGGGCCGTGAGCTCGGCGGCCTCCGCCTCGGTGGTCCGGCCGTCGAGGGCCTCGATCACCTGCGCGTAGCCCAGCGCTCGCGAGGCCGTGCGCCCGTCGCGCAACCCGCGCGTCAGCAGCTCCTCGACCTCGGCCACCAGGCCCGCGTCCCACATGCGACGCACCCGCCCGTCGATGCGGGCGTCGAGCTGCTCGCGGGGGACGGCCAACCCGATCGTCACGTGGGGCAGCGCCGGGGTCGGGGCGGGCAGGGAGGCGGCGAAGGGCTGCCCGGTGAGCTCACCCACCTCCAGCGCCCGCACGATCCGACGCCCGTTGCTCGGGAGGATCTTCGCCGCGGCCTCGGGGTCGCGCTCGACGAGCTCGGCGTGCAGGGCGGGGGCGCCGATCTCGGCCAGCCGACGCTCCCAGCGGGCCCGCACCTCGACGTCGGTGCCGGGGAAGCGCATGTCCTCCAGCGCCGCGCGCACGTACAGGCCGGAGCCTCCGACGAGCAGCGGCACCCGCCCCCGGGCGGCGACGTCGGCGACGGTCTCGCGCGCCCGGCGCTGGTAGGTGGCGACGTCGGCGGTCTCGGTCACGTCGAGCTCGTCGAGGAGGTGGTGGACGATCCCGCCGCGCTCCCCCGGCGCGAGCTTGGCCGTCCCGACGTCCATCCCGCGGTAGAGCTGCATCGCGTCGGCGTTCACGACCTCGCCGTCCAGCGCCTGCGCCAGGGCGATGCCGACGTCGGACTTGCCCGAGGCGGTGGGACCGACCACGGCGACGACCAGCCCTTCGGCGAGCGACCCGTACCCCTGCCGGTCACGCCCGGGGTCCTCGCCGGGGTCGCCGGCCGCGTCACGACGGGGGGTCGGACGGTGGGTCGACTGGCTCACGCGGGCATCCTGGCAGAGGCTGGGGCAGGTACCGGAGCACACGGACCGACGCACGCAGAGGGCAGGGACGGGACGGTCATGGGCACCTTCGACTACCTCAAGGACAAGCTGGGCCAGGCGGCCGACCAGGCCAAGGTCGTCGCCGGCCAGGCCAAGGACAAGGCGGGGACGTTCGCGGCGGAGCACTCCGGGCAGGCCGGTTCGGCCATCGACCGGGCGGCGGCCTTCGTCAACGACAAGACCGAGGGGCGTTACGCGGACCGCGTCGCCAAGGCCGGGGCGGCGGCCCGCACAGGGGTCCGCCGCGTCGCCGACGAGGCGCCCGCGAACCCGCCGGAGGCCGGCGGGACGCCGATGGACGGGGGGACGCCCACGGACGGGACCCCCATGACCGGGCCTCGCTGAGGCACCGGTCCGACGTCAGCAGGACCGAGCAGAGAGGACGATCGATGACGATCCCCACCCCCCCGCCGAGCACCCCGCCGCCCCCGGGGCCGACCCCGCAACCGGGGCAGCCCGGTCAGCCGCCGATGCCCGACCCGGGGCCGACGCCCGGGCCCGACCCGCAGCCGGGACCGGCCACGCCGCCGCCGCTCTGAGCGGCGGCCCCGCGGGGACGCAGGGTGGGCAGGCCGAGGGAGACCCCCTTGGGCCCGGCCGGCGCGTCCTGGCGGGCCTGCCAGGCGTCACCGGAGCGCGTACGACGCAGGGCGTAATCGGGGCCGTCGGCCTCCAGGTAGTGCGGAGCCCCCCGGGTGACGGTGACGGTGACGACGTCACCCGGTCGGGGCGACCCGGCCCCCTCGGGCACGCTGAAGTGCACCAGCCGGTTGTCGGGCGCCCGCCCGGACAGCCGCGCGTGGGCGGTGTCCTTGCGGCCCTCGCCCTCGGCGACCAGGACCTCGAGCCGCCGTCCCGTCTGGGCCCGGTTCTCGGCGTAGGCGATCTCGTCCTGCAGCGCGGTCAGCCGCTCGTAGCGCTCCTGGACCACGGCCTTGGGGACCTGCTCGGTCATGGTCGCCGCCGGGGTCCCGGGCCTAGTGGAGTACTGGAACGTGAACGCGCCCGAGAAGCGCGACCGCTCGACCACGTCGAGGGTCGCCCGGAAGTCCTCCTCGGTCTCCCCCGGGAATCCGACGATGATGTCGGTGGTGATCGCGGCGTCGGGGATCTGGGCCCGCACCTTGTCGATGATCCCGAGGAACCGCTCGCTGCGGTAGGAGCGGCGCATGGCCTTGAGGACCCGGTCGGACCCGGACTGCAGGGGCATGTGCAGGCTGGGCATGACCGTGGGCGTCTCGGCCATGGCGTCGATGACGTCGTCGGTGAACGAGCTGGGGTGCGGGCTGGTGAAGCGCACGCGTTCCAGGCCCTCGATGGAACCGGTGGCCCGCAGCAGCTTGCCGAACGCCAGCCGGTCGCCGAACTCCACGCCGTAGGTGTTGACGTTCTGCCCGAGCAGCGTGACCTCACTGACCCCCTCGGCGACCAGCGCCTCGATCTCGGCGAGGATGTCGCCCGGCCGGCGGTCCTTCTCCTTGCCGCGCAGCGCCGGGACGATGCAGAACGTGCAGGTGTTGTTGCAGCCCACCGAGATCGAGACCCAGGCGGCGTAGGCCGACTCCCGCCGGGTGGGCAGGGTGGAGGGGAAGACCTCCAGCGACTCGAGGATCTCGACCTGGGCCGCGGCGTTGTGCCGGGCCCGGTCCAGCAAGGCCGGCAGCGACCCGACGTTGTGGGTCCCGAACACGACGTCGACCCAGGGCGCCTTGCGGACGATCTCGCCGCGGTCCTTCTGGGCCAGGCAGCCGCCGACGGCGATCTGCATCCCGGGGCGCTGCTCCTTCACCGGGGCGAGCCGGCCGAGGTTGCCGTAGAGCTTGTTGTCGGCGTTCTCGCGCACGGCGCAGGTGTTGAAGACGACGACGTCGGCGTCCTCGGCGGGGGCACCCGGACCGGCCACCTCGTCGAGGCGGACGTAACCCGCCGCCTCGAGCAGACCGGACAACCGCTCGGAGTCGTGGACGTTCATCTGGCACCCGAAGGTGCGCACCTGGTAGGTCCGCGGGGCGGTCTCGGCCAGGGCGGGGGCGGGGGCTTCGGATGTCGTGCTCATCACCCTCCAGGGTAGGTCACCCCCACCCACGACCCGGTCGTCGCGACCGGGGCCCCCGGGCGGCACGAAGCCCGCGAGGGGAACCCCCGCGGGACCGTCACCGGTGCGATGTCCGCGATCACGCGATGTCCCTGGTGGGGTCACGGCCGCATCACGATCTGCGCGCCGCGAGCCCCATCCTGTGGTCAATGTGTGACCTGCCTGTACGGTCTGGCTGCATGTCCGACCAGCAGCCGACGGCTCCCGCCCCCACGTCGAGCCCGGCCGACCGGCCGGGCGGACGTCGCCCCCTGGTGGTGATGGAGGACGTCGAGAAGCACTTCGGCGCCTTCCACGCGCTCAAGACGATCAACCTCACGATCGGTGAGGGCGAGGTCGTCGTCGTCATCGGTCCCTCGGGCTCGGGGAAGTCCACCCTCTGCCGGACCATCAACCGGCTGGAGACCATCGACTCCGGGCGCATCACGATCGACGGCAAGGACCTGCCCGCCGAGGGCAAGGCCCTGGCCCGGTTGCGCGCGGACGTGGGCATGGTGTTCCAGAGCTTCAACCTCTTCGCCCACAAGACGATCAAGGAGAACGTCACGCTGGGACCGGTCAAGGTCCGCGGGCAGAAGGCCGCCGAGGCCGACAAGCGGGCCCAGGAGCTGCTGACCCGGGTCGGGGTCGCGCACCAGGCCGACAAGTACCCCGCGCAGCTCTCCGGCGGGCAGCAGCAGCGCGTCGCCATCGCCCGGGCACTGGCCATGGACCCCAAGGTGATGCTCTTCGACGAGCCGACGTCGGCCCTGGACCCGGAGATGATCAACGAGGTCCTCGACGTGATGACGAGCCTGGCCAGGTCGGGGATGACGATGGTCGTCGTGACCCACGAGATGGGTTTCGCCCGGCGGGCCGCCGACCGCGTCGTCTTCATGGCCGACGGGCAGATCCTCGAGGACACCGACCCGGAGACGTTCTTCACCGCCCCGGAGCACGAACGGGCCAAGGACTTCCTGTCCAAGATCCTCACCCACTGAGGTCCACCAGTTCACGCGCAGAACCAGCCGAGTTCGACAGCACCCGATGCACCAGAGGAGTCATCTCATGAGGTCCCTGCGAACCGTCGCCCTCGCCGGCACGGCCACCGCCCTGCTCGCCCTGACCGCGTGCGGCGGCGGGGGTGAGCTCTCCGGCAGCGACAACGCCGAGCAGCCGAGCGCCGACACGTCCGCGACCTTCGAGGCGGGCACGACGATGGCCGACATCCAGTCCGCCGGCACCATCAAGATCGGCACCAAGTTCGACCAGCCTGGTTTCGGCCTGGCCAACCTGGAGAACGTGCCCGAGGGCTTCGACGTCGACGTGGCCGAGTACATCGCCGCCAAGCTCGGCGTGGCGCCCGACAAGATCGAATGGATCCCCTCCCCCAGCGCCCAGCGCGAGGACCTCATCGCCAACGGCGACGTGAGCATGGTCGTGGCCACCTACACCATCAACGACACCCGCAAGGAACGGATCACGTTCGCCGGGCCGTACTACGTGGCCGGGCAGCAGATCATGGTGGCGAAGGACAACACGACCATCACCGGGCCGGAGAGCCTCAAGGACAACCCGGACGCCAAGATCTGCTCGGTGACCGGGTCGACCCCGGCGGAGAACATCCGCGAGTACCTGGCCAACCCGGCCCAGCTGGTCGAGTTCGCCGTCTACAGCGACTGCGCCGCCCAGCTGGCCAGCGGTCAGGTCGCGGCGGTCACCACCGACAACGTCATCCTCACGGGTCTGGTGGCCAACTCCGACGACGCGTTCAAGCTCGTCGGCGAGCAGTTCACCGAGGAGCCCTACGGCATCGGGATCGAGAAGGGTGACACCGCCTTCTGCGAGTTCATCAACTCGACCCTGAAGGAGATGTCGGACGACGGCTCCTACGAGAAGGCCTGGAACGCCACCGCCGGTCAGTACGAGGGCACCGAGGTGCCGACCCTGCCCGAAGCCGACGCCTGCGTCTGACCTCATCCCCCGGCGGGCGGTCCGGCTCCGGACCGCCCGCCACCGTTCACCTGGAGGCGCGTCCCCGTGGACCCCGTGATCGAGAACCTCGATCTCTTCGCCGCCGGTTTCCTGAGATCGCTCGGACTCGCCGCCTGGGCGGGCGTGGGCAGTCTCGTCCTGGGAACCCTGCTGGCCGTGTTCCGCATCTCCCCCGTCCCCGTGCTCCGCGGGATCGGCGCGGCCTACGTGACGTTCGTCCGGAACACCCCGCTGGTCATCGTGCTGTTCTTCTTCGTGTTCGGGATCCCCACGCTCGGGGTCAACGCCTCGAACTACACGCTGGCGACCCTGGGACTCATCACCTACACCTCCGCCTTCGTCTGCGAGGCGGTGCGCTCGGGGGTGGCGACCGTGCCCGCCGGCCAGGCCGAGGCCGCCCGCGCGATCGGGCTCGGTTTCGGCCAGGCACTGAGCCTGGTGATCATGCCGCAGGCGATGCGGGCCGTCGTCCCGCCGGTCGGCAACGTCCTCATCGCGATGATCAAGAACTCGGCGGTCGCCGGGGCGATGGGCGTCGGCGGGGACCTGTTCAGCGTCTTCGCCCGCCTGGTGAGCTCCCAGGGCGAGGCCCGGCTCCCGGTCATCACCGGGATGGCGATCGGCTACCTGATCCTCACCCTCCTCGCGGCCGCGGCGCTGGCCGTGACCGAACGACGTATGGCGGTGGCCCGATGAGCGCACCCACGGCAGTCCTCTTCGACGCCCCGGGCCCGGTGGCCCGCCGCCGGACCCGCATCGGCAGCGTCGTCGCCGCCGTCCTGCTCGTGGCCCTGCTCGGCTACGTCGTGCTGCGCTTCGCCCAGGCCGGCCAGCTGGCCCAGGAGAAGTGGGGGCCGCTGCTCGACCCGACCAACGCCGACTTCGCCCCGGTCTGGCGCCTCCTGGGACAGGGTCTTCGCGTCACGCTGAGCGCCGCCCTCGTCGCCGTCATCGCCTCCACCGTCATCGGCCTGGTGCTGGCCGCCCTCCGGCTGCTGCTCGGCCCGGTGGCGCGCATCCCCGTGGTCGCCTTCGTCGAACTCCTGCGCGGGTTGCCGGTCATCGTCACGATCCTGTTCGTCGACATCCTCTGGCGGACGGTCGGCGGGTACCAGGGGTCGTTCTGGTCCCTGGTCGTCGGGCTGACGCTCTACAACTGCGTGATCATCTCCGAGATCATCCGGGCCGGCATCCAGTCGTTGCCCAAGGGACAGGTCGAGGCCGGGTTGGCGATCGGGATGACCCGCGGGCAGGTGATGGCCCAGATCCAGATCCCCCAGGCCGTTCGCGCCATGCTGCCGGCGCTCATCAGCCAGCTCATCGTCATCCTGAAGGACACCGCACTGGGCAGCGTCGTCCTGACCTCGCTCGGGGACACCGCCGAACTGGCCAACCGGATCCGGCAGCTGCTCGACAACTCGCTGCAGACCTACCTCGTGATCGGCGCCCTGTACGTCGTGATCAACCTGCTGCTGGAGCGGCTGGCCAAACTCGTGGAACGGCGGCTGTCCACCGGGGGCCGCCGGGCCACCGCCGCCCCGGCGGCCCCCGGGCCCCAGGCGACCGGTCAGGCCGTTTGAGACCCACCCGGCCCCCGGTCGTCCTCCGTGCCCCGTCCCGCGTCGCGGGGCGGGGCACGCCGTCGTAGCGTGCCGATCATGAAGCACTGGGGCGGGACCGGACGCTACGTCGAGGGTGAGCGGGTGTTCGCCCCACCGGCGGGGAGCTTCGACGCCGACTGGGTCGCCGGCATCGTGCAGGACCGGCACGGGGTCGTGGCCGGCGACCGCGGTCCCCTGGCCGCGGCGGCGCAGGCCGCCTGGGACGCGCGCTGCGCCGGAGAACCCTGCGCCGCGCTGCGCGCGGCCGCGGCCCGTCACGTCCCCGACTGGCTCGCGGCCGAGGTCGTCCAGGCCACCGACGACTTCATCCAGGCCTACCGGGCCTGAACCCGCCCGGCTCAGACCTCGAAGAGCTCGTACATCGTGAGGGTGGGCGGGGCCGCGACGACCTCCCGCAGCCGCGACGCCCCCTCGGGGCTCGCCCGGAACGCCCGGTAGGCGGCGTCCTTCTCGGCCGACTCCCACCGTTCGTAGACGACGACGCGGGTCGGGTCCCCGGCCTCGCGCAACACCTGCAGGTCCTCGCACCCGTCGAAGGCCCGCGTGACCCGGAGGGTCTCGCGGATGATCTCGTCGGCCACGTCGAGGGCAGCCGGGTCGAGGCGGAACTCCAGCAGGGCGATGAGGGCCATGGGCGGTCCTGTTCTCGTGCGGGCCCGGACGGACCGGGACGTGGATCAGTCGGCGAAGAACTCCGCGCCGTCGGCCGCGACCTCCTGGCGCACGACGCGCATCACGACGTCGGAGGGGAATCCTCGCCGGGCCAGCATCCCGGCCAGTCGGCGGACCCGCACCTGGTCGTCCAGACCCCGCATGGTGGCGACCTTGCGGCGCACCAGGACCCGGGCCGCCTCCTCCTGGCTGGCGTCGTCCACCTCGCCGACCACCTCGGCCGCCAGCTCCTCGTCCACGCCCTTGCGGCGCAGCTCCTGGGTCAGCGCGCGGCGACCCCGCTGCCCCCGCCGGGTGGCGACGAAGCCCTGCGCGAAGGCCACGTCGTCGACCAGCCCGACCTCGGTCAACCGGTCCAGGACGGAGTCGGCGACCTCGGCGGGGACGTTCTTGGCCGCCAGCTTGTCGGCCAGCTGGGCGCGACTGCGCGGGGCCATCGTCAGCTGGCGCAGGGCGATCTGACGGGCCACGTCGTGCGGGTCGGGTTCGCGGTCGGGGTTCTCGTCCCGACCGGGTTCCCGGCCCGCACGATCCGGGGAGGCCACGATCAGAAGTCCACGGCGGCTTCCTCGGCCGGAGCGTCGAGACGGGCTCCGATGCCGAGCTTCTCCTTGATGCGCTTCTCGATCTCGTCGCCGAGGTCGGGGTTGTCGCGCAGGAAGGCGCGGGCGTTCTCCTTGCCCTGACCGAGCTGGTCGCCCTCGTACGTGTACCAGGCCCCGGCCTTGCGGACGAAGCCGTGCTCGACCCCAAGGTCGATCAACCCACCCTCGCGGGAGATGCCCTGGCCGTAGATGATGTCGAACTCGGCCTGCTTGAACGGCGGGGAGACCTTGTTCTTGACGACCTTGACCCGGGTCCGGTTGCCGACGGGGGCGGTCCCGTCCTTGAGCGTCTCGATCCGGCGGACGTCCAGACGGACCGAGGCGTAGAACTTCAGCGCCTTCCCACCCGTGGTCGTCTCGGGCGAGCCGAACATCACGCCGATCTTCTCGCGCAGCTGGTTGATGAAGATCGCGGTGGTGCCGGAGTGGCTCAGGGCGCCGGTGATCTTGCGCAGCGCCTGGGACATGAGCCGGGCCTGCAGACCGACGTGGCTGTCGCCCATCTCGCCCTCGATCTCGGCGCGCGGCACGAGGGCGGCGACCGAGTCGATGACGATGATGTCGAGCGCGCCGGAGCGGATCAGCATGTCCGCGATCTCCAGCGCCTGCTCACCGGTGTCCGGCTGGGAGACGAGGAGGGCGTCGGTGTCCACGCCCAGCTTGGCGGCGTAGTCCGGGTCCAGGGCGTGCTCGGCGTCGATGAAGGCGGCGATCCCGCCCTTCTTCTGCGCGTTGGCCACGGCGTGCAGGGCCACGGTCGTCTTCCCGGAGCTCTCCGGGCCGTAGATCTCGATGACCCGGCCGCGGGGCAGACCACCGATCCCCAGAGCCACGTCGAGGGCGATGGCACCGGTCGGGATGACCTCGATCGGCGGGCGCGACTCGTCACCCAGCCGCATGACCGAGCCCTTGCCGAACTGCTTGTCGATGGTCGCCAGCGCTGCTTCGAGCGCCTTGTCGCGGTCCGCGGGAGCGGGCATGTCCTCACCTCTGGTTGATGTGGTTCTTCCGACCCGGACGACGTTAGGACCCGCCTCCGACACGAACCGGGACGAGCCCGGGACCTGGGGACGACGGCGGGTCGACCCGTCACCTGTGGACAGGACCCGAGCATAGCCGTACACCTGTTCGATCTCGGGCACGGCGCGCGGGTCCGACGGCGTGTCCCGCCGGCCGGATGCCGGGGCCCGCCGCGTGGTCCCGCGCCCGGGCGGCCATGCTGGGCCGAGGACCCGGGCGGACCCGGGAGGAAGCGGCCAGACCCCGGGAGGATCCCGGGACCCGAGGAGCACCTGATGGACGATCCCCGCCCCGCCACCGACACCTCCCCCGGGCCGGGGGCGCCCCGGGTCCTCGACCCCCGCGGGGCGAATCTGCTGCCCGAGGGCGCGCAGCTCGAACGGCTCGGCTCCGGCAGCACCTGGGCGGAGGGGCCCGTCTGGCTGCCCGACGAACGGGCCGTGATCTTCTCCGACATCCCCGGTGACCGGATCCTGCGCTGGGACGAGGGCGGCACGGGGCTGACCGTGCACGCCGAGGGCGTCGAGTTCACCAACGGCCGCACCCTCGACCACGAGGGTCGGGTCGTGGCCTGCTCGCACGGGCGGCGCGCGGTCGAGCGCACCGAGGCCGACGGCAGCACCACCGTGCTCGTGGACCGGGTCGGCGGGGTCGGCGGGGTCGGCGGGGTCGGCGCGGTCGGAGGCGCCCGGCTCAACTCGCCCAACGACGTCGTGGTCGCCGCCGACGGCGCGATCTGGTTCACCGACCCCGCCTACGGGATCAGCGTGCCCGAGGAGGGGCACGAGGGGTTCCGGGAGTACGGCGACCACCACGTCTTCCGGTTCGACCCCGCCACCGGCGAGCTGCGGGTCGTCGTCACCGACGTGGAGGAACCGAACGGTCTGGCGTTCTCCCCCGACGAGAGCCTGCTCTACGTCGCCGACACCTCCGCCGCGCCGGTGCCCCACAACGGTGACCACCGGTTGATCCGCGTCTACGACGTGCTGCGCGGCATCCGCGGCGGCCGTGGTCCGCTGGCGCGTCCCGGGGGTCCGGTCGCCAAGAACGGCCGCGTGTTCGCCACGATGGAACGCGGTCTGGCCGACGGGTTCCGGGTCGACCGGGACGGCAACGTCTGGACCTCCGACGGGGACGCGATCGCCGTCCACGCCCCCGACGGGACCCGGTTGCTCGAAGTCGTGGTCGGCGAGGTCGTCGCCAACCTCTGCTTCGGGGGCGAGGACGGGTCGACGGTGTTCGTCGCCGCCAGCACCAGCCTCTACCGCCTCCCGACCGCGGCGGTCGGGGCGGGCCTCTGGTGGCTGGACCAGGCCGGGACCGGCACCGGCGCCGGGGCAGCCGCCGGGTGAGCGTGGAACTGCTCGCCGTCGGCGTCCTCGGCCTGCTGGTCATCGCCGCGGCCCGGGGCCTCGGCGACCGGACGGGCCTGGCCGCCCCGCTCCTGCTCGTGGGGGTCGGCACCGGGGTCAGCCTGCTGCCCTTCACCCCGGACGTCACCGTCGACCCGGAACTCGTGCTGACCGCGATCCTGCCCCCGCTGCTGTACTCCGCCGCGGTCTCGATGCCGAGCATGAACTTCCGGCGGGAGTTCACCAGCATCTCGGGACTGTCGGTCGCCTTGGTCCTGCTGACCTCCCTCGTGCTCGGGGCGTTCCTGTCCTGGGTGGTCCCCGGGCTGTCCTTCGCCTGGGGTGTCGCGCTGGGCGCGGTCCTCAGCCCGACCGACGCCGTGGCCACCTCGATCGCCCGGCAGGTCGGCCTGGCCCCGCGGGTCATGGCCATGCTGGAGGGCGAGAGCCTGCTCAACGACGCCACCGCGCTCGTGCTGCTGCGCACCGCGACGGTCGCGGCGGCCGCCTCCTTCTCGTTGCCGACCGCGGTCGCGTCCTTCCTGTGGTCGGTGGCCCTCGCGAGCGTGCTGGGGTGGGTGGTCGGACGGGCCAACCTGGCCCTGCGGGCCCGCACGGCCGACCCGACGGTGAACACCGCGGTCTCGTTCGCGGTGCCCTTCGTCGCGGCGCTGCCGGCGGAAGCGTTCGGGGCCTCGGGGCTGGTCGCGGCCGTGGTCACCGGCATCGTGACCGGGCACGGCGCCCCCCGGTACCTGTCCCCGGCCCACCGGCTCTCAGACGCGCAGAACTGGCGCACCCTGGAGCTGGTCCTGGAGGGGGCGGTGTTCCTGCTGATGGGGCTGCAGCTGTCCTCGCTGCTGGCCGCGGTGCACGCCGAGCACGCCGGCGTCCCCACCGCGCTCGGCCTGGCCGGCGCCGCACTGGGCCTCACCCTGCTGGTCCGGGCGCTCTTCGTGGGCCCGTTGCTGCTCGGCCTGCGGCGGCTGTCCCGGCACGGGCGGGCCCTGCGTCCTCGGGTGCAACGGATCGACGCGGCCCTGCGCGACCCGGACCGGCGCGACGACGTCGCCTCCCGCCTCCGTCGCCGGGTGCGCGGCCGGCGGGGCGAACCGGACCTCGACCGCTTCGGCACCCGGGTGCGCCGGCGCCTCGCCGACCTGGACTACTTCCTGGCGGCACCGGTCACCGCCCGGGACGGGGTGGTGCTGGTCTGGGCCGGGATGCGCGGGGCGATCACCGTCGCCGCGGCCCAGACCCTCCCCCCGGAGACGCCGGACCGGGCCCTGCTGGTCCTCATCGCCTTCACGGTCGCCGCACTCTCGCTGCTGCTGCAGGGCGGGACCCTCCCGGCCGTGGTCCGCGCGGTCGGGCCGAGCCGGGTCGACCCACTCGTCCAGGCCGAGCAGCGGGAGGCCGTCCGCACGATGCTCGCCGCCGTCCCCGCCCCCGAGGACGCCGACCTCGAACCCCGGCAGCGACGCCTGGCCACGGTCCGCGCCCGGCGCGAGGTGCTCCTGGAGGCCCGCGACGACGGCCTGTACGACGCCGAGGCGCTGGACGAGGCGCTGGGTGATCTCGACGCGGTCGAACTCACCCTGCTGCGCCGGCACTGAGGCCCGCCAGACTGCCCCCATGACCGCCCCCACCGATGCCCCCGACCCGCGCGACGAGCCGGACACCACCGGCGACGAGTTCTCGATGCTCACCGGGTTCCTCGACCACCAGCGCGCCACCTTCGCGATGAAGATCGCAGGTTTCGAGGCCGAGGCGCTGCGGCAGCGGGCGTTGCCACCCTCCGACCTCAGCCTGGTCGGCCTGGCCCGCCACCTCGCCGAGGTCGAGCGGAGCTGGATGCGCCGCTGCCTGGCCGGAGAGGACGCGCCCCCGCTGACCTACTCCCCCGACGACCCCGACGGCGACTTCGCCGTCGACGGTCTGCGTGACGAACGGGTCGCGGCCGACCTCGCCTGGCTGGCCCGCGAGCAGCAGCACTCCCGCGAGCTGGTCGCCGGGCGCTCGGTGGAGGAGGTGGTGACCGACCACCGCGGTCCGCGGTCGGTGCGCTGGATCCTCGTGCACCTGATCGAGGAGTACGCCCGGCACAACGGGCACGCCGACCTGCTTGCCCAGAAGCTCGACGGGCGGACCGGGGAGTAGGCGCGGGGTGTCCGATCAGGCCAGGCGATGGGCCGCGTCGACGTGCCCGGCGCGCAGGACCCACCGGGCCTCGCCCCGGGGGTAGATCCGCAGCGTGCTGCTGTCCTCGGCGGTGAACACCTCGACCACGGAGGCGTCGACCAGGACGCGGACGGTGGGGGACTCCCCCGACCAGACCTCGTGGGCACCGTCATCGTCGTGCACCTGCAGGACCACGGGACCCGCGGCCAGGACCTCCCACGCCGCCTCCGCGGTCGCGACCTCCCGCTCGTCGTGGGCCAAGGGTCCGGCCCGGAGGGCGAGGAGTTCCGCGGCCGGGCGGCACACCGCCCGACCGTCCTGCACCTGGAGTTCCCGGGCGAAGGTCAGCGACCCGGCCCAGCCGGCGGCGTCGGTGTCGACCTGGGCCCGGCCCAGCACGCCCGTCCCCCGCCCCTCCCAGGTCCAACTGAAGAGCAGCACGCGACCGTCGGGGGCGCAGAACCCCTGCGGGGCGTAGAACTCCGGGCCGTCGAGCCGGTTCGCGGCCCGCACCCGGAACCGTGGCGCGTCCCCCGCGAGGTCCAGGTCTCCGACGTAGGCGGTGACCCCCAGGGACTCGCCGCTCTCCGAGCGGTGGACCCAGGAGACGAGCAGGACCCAGTCCTCGCCCAGCCGGAACAGTTGCGGGCACTCCCAGATCGACCCCTGCCGCAGCAAGCCGTCCGGGACGTCGTCGACGCCCAGCAGCGGACCGAGCAACCGCCACCCGCCGTCCTCGGACACCTCGTAGGCGAGGACCGCACCGGTCCCCGAGAGGGTTCCGGCCCCCTGCACCCAGAGTTCCCGCCCGGCCCCCTCCACCCGGAAGGGGTCCCGCACGTCGAGGAACCCCTCGGGGTGCGGCGCGACCCAGTCCCCGCCGGCCACGAAACGTCCGCCCGCGCGAGCGGCCACGGCCACCCCGGAGTCCATCGCCCCCGTCCGCACGGCGGTGTAGACGAGGCGGGGTTCCCCGTCCTCGTCGACGACGGCGACGCCGCTCCACGCCCCGGTCTCGTCGATGCCCCCGGGCCGCGGGGCCAGGGCGATCCCCTCCTCCCGCCAGTGCACCAGGTCGGGCGAGCTCAGGTGCCCCCAGTGGATGGCGTGGTGCTGCGGGCCGAACGGGTTCCACTGGAACATGACGTGGTAGCGGTCGTCCCAGAACCCGACCCCGTTGGGGTCGTTGACCCAGCCGGTGCTCGGGCGGGGGTGCAGACGCGGGAAGGGGTCGGGCACGGCGTTCCTCTCCTCGTTCGAGGAGAGAACCCTACGACCCGACCCCACCCCGGTCCCGCCCCGTCCCGCGTCGCTCAGTCCTGCACGAGCCAGACGGTGCTCTCACCGGCCACCTGCGCCGAGGCCGCCGGGGCGCCGGAGCTGTCGAGGACCACCCGCCCCTCGGGTCGGGCCACCGGCCGGGTCGTGAAGTTCGTGACGTTCACCCAACCACCAGGGCGGCGGAAGGCGACCACCCCGTCCGGCGCGGGCAGGAACTCCAGGGTCTCCTCGGTCTGGAGCCAGGCGCGGCGGGCCAGCGCCTCGCGGTACCAGGACAACGTGGAGGAGTCGTCCTGCTCCTGCCCCTCGGCGGCCAGCTCCCCGAACCATGCCGGCTGCGGCAGGTGCGCCCCCCCGGCCCCGAAACCGAAGGAGGGACCGTCCGCGGTCCACGGCAGTGGGACCCGGCAGCCGTCGCGTCCCTTGTAGGTGCCACCCGACCGCACCCAGGTCGGGTCCTGCAGCACCTCCGCGGGGAGGTCGGCCACCTCGGGCAGGCCGAGCTCCTCCCCCTGGTAGAGGTACGCGCTGCCCGGCAGGGCGAGGGCGAACGCCGTGGCCGCCCGAGCACGGCGCAGCCCCTGCTCCAGATCGGGCCGGGGGTCCGTGCCGTGCGACTGCAGCCACGGGACACGATCGGTCCCGTGGGGCAGGCCGTAGCGGCTGCGGTGGCGCACGACGTCGTGGTTGGAGAGCACCCAGGTCGAGGAGGAACCGGCCGCGGCGGCCAGCTCGAGGTTGTTCTCGACCGTGGTGCGGAACTGCTCGGCGTCGAAGTCGGCCTCGAGGAGGTCGAAGTTGAAGGCCTGACCCAGTCCGGCCGGGGAGGCGTAGGCCGGACGCCGGTGGGCCGGGACCCAGGCCTCGGCGACCGCCATGCGCGGGGGGTCGTAGCTGTCGAAGACCTCGCGCCACTCCGCATACACGTCCTGGACGTCGTCGCGGTCGTTGAAGGGGTGGAACCCCTCGGCGTGCCCGCCCGCGTCCAGCTCGGCCTGCGTCGGCAGGGTCTGGGGCAGGTCCTTGGTGAGGTAGTGGGCGACGTCGATGCGGAACCCGTCGACCCCTCGGTCGGACCAGAAGCGCAGCGTGCGCCGGAAGTCGTCGCGCACCTCGGGGTGGCTCCAGTTCCAGTCCGGCTGCTCGGGGGCGAAAAGGTGCAGGTACCAGTCACCGTCGCCCACCGGCTCCCAGGCCGGTCCGCCGAAACTGGCGGTCCAGTCCGAGGGCGGGAGCTCCCCGTGCTCACCCTGCCCCCGCCGGAAGACGTAGCGCTCGCGTTCGGGGGACCCGGGACCGGCGGCCAACGCCGCCCGGAACCATTCGTGCCGGTTCGAGGAGTGGTTCGGGACGATGTCCACGATGATGCGGATGCCGTTGGCGTGCAGGTTCTTGGCCATCAGGTCGAAGTCGTCCAGGGTCCCGATGCGGGGGTCGACGTCGCGGTAGTCGTCGACGTCGTAACCGCCGTCGGCCAGGGCCGAGGGGTAGAACGGGGAGAGCCAGACCGCGTCGACGCCGAGTTTCACCAGGTAGGGGATCTTCGCCGTGATACCGGCGAGGTCACCGATCCCGTCGCCGTTGGCGTCGGCGAAGGAGCGCGGGTAGATCTGGTAGATGACGGCCTGGCGCCACCACAGGGCCTCGTCGTTCATCGGGCACCGGCCCGGTGACGCTGCGAGCGGGCGGCCCGCACCACGACCACGTCGGCGGCCAGGAGCAGGACCAGGACACCCACCAGGGCGAGGGCGGGACGCCCGGTGAGTTCGGCGTGGACGGTCAGTCCGAGGACGAGCGTGGTCATCGCCATCAGGAGACCGCCGAAGGTCTCCAGGTGCTGGGCGTTCTTGCGCGCCCGGACGAGGTCCGGGGACGCGGAGGGTGCAGACATCGGCGGTCTCCTGGGAGGGGTAGTGGGTCAGCTCTTCACGCCGCCGGCGGTGAGGCCGGAGACGATGCGGCGCTGGAAGACCAGCACCATGATGATCAGCGGCACGGTGACCAGGGTCCCGGCGGCCATCACGGCGGTGTAGGGCTCCTGGTTGGGTTGCGCCCCGCTGAAGCTGGCGATGGCGACGGTGACGGGCTGGACCGCCCCGGGGCCGAGCTGGCTGGCGATGAGGAACTCGTTCCAGGCCGCGGTGAAGGCCAGGATCGCCGTGGTGAAGATGCCGGGTGCCGCCAGCGGCAGGATGACCTTGACGAAGGCCTGCCCGGGCGTGCACCCGTCCATCCGGGCCGATTCCTCGAGCTCCCACGGCATCTCGGTGAAGAACGCCGTCAGCGTGTACACCGTGAGGGGCAGGATGAACGAGATGTTGGGGATGATCAGCGCCTGGTAGGTGTTCAGCCACCCGATGTCGGTGAACAACTGGAAGAGCGGACTGATGAGGGCCACGCCCGGGAACATCGAGGCCCCCAGGATGATGCCGAGGACGTAGAACTTGCCCTTGAACTCCAGCCGGGCCAGCGCGTAGGCCGCGAAGACCCCCACCGCGAGACCGATGACGGTCGTCGCCACCCCGATGATGAGGCTGTTCAGCAGGGCCCGGCCGAAGTGGTTCCCGCGTTCGGTCGACAGGGCGGTGGCGAAGTTGTCGAGCGTGACGTGCGTCGGCCAGGGCGTCGTGTCGAAGGTGTACCCGACGTCCCGGAACGCGGTGACGATCATCCAGTAGAAGGGCAGCAGGCCCCACAGGCAGATGATGACGACGCCGACGTAGGTGGCCACCGTCGGCAGCACGTGCCGACGAGGATTGATGACGACGCCGGAGCTCGTGACCTTCCGGCCGTGCGCGGTGCTCGTGGTGCTCGTGGTGCCGGCCATCTCAACCCGCCTTCTTGGCCTTGGGGGCCTGTTGTTCGGTGACGTTGGCGCCCAGGAACTTGATGAAGATGAACGCCACCCCGAAGACGATCAGGAAGGTGATCGTGGACAGGGCTGAGGCGGCGTTGAAACCGACCCGGACCTGGTCCACCACCAGCATCGACAGGGTCGAGGTGTTCCCCGCCCCCCCGGTGAGGATGGCGGGGAGGTCGTACATGCGCAGGGTGTCCAGCGTGCGGAACAGCACTGCGACCATGAGGGCCGGTCGGACCAGGGGCAGCGTGATGAACCGGAACCGCTGCCAGGCGGTGGCCCCGTCCATCTTGGCCGCCTCGTAGACCGACCCGTCGATGACCTGCAGACCGGCCAGGATCAGCAGGGCCATGAACGGGGCCGTCTTCCAGGTGTCGGCGATGATGATGGCGAACTTGGGCGCCCATCCGTCCCCGGTCCAGAGGATCTCGGTCCCCAGCAACCGGTTGGCGATGCCGTCGTAGGCGAAGATGAAGTACCAGAGCTTCGCCGTGACGGCGGTGGGGATCGCCCACGGCACGAGCACGCTGGCCCGCAGGATGGCGCGACCCTTGAACGAACGGTGCATGACCAGGGCGAAGATCAGGCCCAGCACGGTCTCCAGGGTCACCGCGACGACGGTGAAGAAGAACGTCACCCCGGTCGAGGTCCAGAACTGTGACGCGAGGGTGCCCTCCGGACAGCTGAAGGCTCCCGTGCCGCAGTCCTGCAGCAGCCAGTGCGTGTAGTTGCTGAGCCCGGCGAAGCCGCCCTCGACGAAGAGCCCGGTCGTGGGGTCGAGCCCCGCGTCCGACTGGAACGACTGCGTGACCGCGGTGATGATCGGGTAGACGATGACGATCGCCAGCAGGGCGAGCGTCGGGACGATGAGCACCGCGGCCCGTCGTCCGGACCCGTCGTGCAGGCTGGCGCGCTTGTTCTTCCCGTTCCCCCTGCCGGGGTTCAGCGGAGGCTGCCCCTGGGCGAACTCACCGGTGGCGACACCGGAGGTGGCCGACATCACTGACCGCCGCTGATGGCGTTCTGGACGGAGGCCTGCATGTCGGCGAGCGCGGCGTCGGTGGACTTGCTGCCCGACAGGGCAGAGAACGCGTTGTCCTGGACGGCCTTGGTGACGGCCGGGTAGAAGGGCGTCACCGGACGCGGGACGGCGTTCTCGATGGACGTCTTCAGGGTCGGGAGGTACGCGAACTGCTCGACCAGGGCCGGGTCCTCGTACAGGGAGGACAGGACAGGGGCCAGCGACCCACCGGTCAGCCAGTCCTTCTGGATCTCCTCGGACTGCAGGAACTTGATGAACTCGAACGCGGTCTTCTTGTGGTCGGAGTACACGCTGATGGCGGCCGCGTGCCCACCGAGACTGGAGGCGCCGGGCTTGCCGTCCCCGTTGCCGGGCAGCGGGGCGACCCCGATCTTGTCCTTGACCTGGGAGGAGCCCTCGGTGGTGGCGAGCGCGTAGACGTAGGGCCAGTTGCGCAGGAACAACAACTTGCCGTCCTGGAAGGCCTGACGACCCTGCTCCTCCTGGTAGGTGGTGGCCTGCTTGGGGATGTCACCGTTCTGGAAGGCGGTCACCAGCCGGTTCAGGCCCTCCTTGGCCTCGGGGGTGTCCAGCGTCGCGGTCTTGCCGTCCTCGGACAGGATGCTGCCACCGGCGGTGTTGATGGCCTCGGCGATGTTGACCGTCAGCCCCTCGTACTGCGCGTACTGACCGGCGTAGCAGTCGATGTTGTTGGCCTTGGCGATGGAGCAGTCCTCCATCAGCTCGTCCCAGCTGGTGGGCGCGGTCGGGACCAGGTCCTTGCGGTAGAACAGCAGACCACCGTCGGAGGAGGTCGGACCGGCGTACAGGGTGCCGTTGTACGTCTCGGCCTTGACGGTCGGGGCGAGCAGCGCGCTCTGGTCGAGCTCGTAGTCGCCGGTGAGCGGCTGCAGCCAGCCCTTCGCCGCGAACTCCGAGGTCCAGATGTTGTCGACGCTGACGACGTCGTAGTCGGCGTTCTCGGCCTGGAAGTTCTGCACCAGGTCGTCGTGCTGCTGGTCCGCCTGGTCGGTCTGCTCCTTGAGCGTGACCTTCTGGTCGGGGTGCAGGGCGTTCCACTTGTCGATGGCGGGCTGGACGATGCTGCTGTTGTCCTTGCCCTGGACGTAGGTGATGGGGCCGGTCTCGTTGCCCTGACCGGCGGCGTCCGAGGGCGAGTTCCCCCCGCCGCCGCAGGCGGTGAGCGTCAGCGCGGTGCCGAGGCTCACGACGGCGGCGGCGACGGTCTGGGTACGGGACAGGCGGGTTCTGCCGAGCACGGGGGTCTCCTCATCGTGGCTGGGTCCGACGCGCGGTCACCCGCTCGTCCGGCCGGACCCGTTCCCCGCTCAGCGGTGATCAGGGCTTCTCCGTCGGCGGAGATCGGTGTCCGGCAGGACGGAACTGAACACCGAGCCCCAGCCGGGCGTCAACCCGCAACGGATTGCATGTGCAAACGTTTACTACAGCATGTGTGCAGTTCAGACGCTTGCAAACGATTACGTTGCACTTTGATAACGTCAACCTTTGCGACTGGCCGGCCCCATTTACCCGGGTTGCGACCGTGGGGTTTGATGGGGTCATGCCTCCGCGTCCCTCGACACCGCGGCGACCGGATCGCCGCGCGGCGGTCCCGCCACCGACCGACGTGCGCATGGTCGACGTCGCCCTCCGGGCCGGCGTCTCCACGGCGACGGTCTCGCGCGCCCTTCGCGGGGTCGAGGGCGTGAGCGACGAGACGCGCTCGCGGATCCTCGCCCTGGCGGAGGACCTCGACTACGTCGTGTCCCCCGAGGCCTCGGGCCTGTCGGGGCGGGCCACCGGTCGGGTGGCGGTGGTCGTCCACGACCTGGCCGCCTGGTATTGCAGCTCGGTCGTCGTCGGCCTCGAGAACGAGCTCCGCGCCGCGGGCCTGGAACTGGTCGTCCGGTGCGTCGACGACCCTGCCGACCGGGTCGAGTTCTTCGGCACGCTCCCGTTGCGGAGGAAGGCCGACGCACTGGTGGTGGTCGCCATCCCGATGTCACCGGAGGAGCAGGAGCGCCTGGCGGGGGCCGGGGTCACCGTCGTCGCGGCGGGTACCCACGACCAGCACTTCCCGAGCGTCGCCATCGACGACGTGAACGCGGCCCAGCAGGCGGTCAACCACCTGCTGCGCCTCGGTCACCGACGTATCGCCCTGCTGAACACGGTCGCCGCGGACGACCGGGCGTGGCAGGCGCAGATGGACCGGGAGGAGGGGTTCCGTCGGGCGATGCGCTCGGCCGGGGTCCCGGTCGACGAGACCCTCGTCGTGTCCTGGTCGGGCGGGGCCCGCGGTGGTGCGGAGGGGATGGACCGGTTGCTGTCCGGAGAGCGGTTGCCGACGGCCGTCTTCGCCTTCTCCGACGAGGTGGCACTGGGCGCCATCCGCAGCATGCGTCGTTCCGGCTTCTCCGTCCCGCAGCAGATCTCGGTCGTGAGCATCGACGACCACCCGTTGGCCGAGCTCACGGACCTGACCACCGTCCGCCAGGACCCTCTGGGCCTCGGCCGGGCCGCCGGCCGCACCGTGCTGGCCGCGTTGCGCGGTGAGGAGCTGCCCGACGTCGGCGCGTTCCCCACCCGGCTGGTCATCCGGGGGACGACCGCGCCTCCCGCGGACTGACCTCAGTCCCTCGCGGGGACCGGCGCCGGGTCCCCGGGCAGGACGCGCCGCAGGACGTCGGTCATCGTCACGACCCCGTGCAGCCGGCCCTCGGCGGCCACCACCGCGAGCTGCTCGCGGTTCTCCCGCAGGTCGCGGAACGCGATGTGCACGGGAGTCGCGGGGGGCAGGACGTGGGCCGGACGAGCGCGGTCGAGCGCGCGGGAGCCCGGCTCGTCCAGCAGGGTGTCGCGCACGTGGACGACGAGGAACCCGCTGCCCTCCCCGGTCTCGGGGAGCAGGACGACCCGCAGGTGCCCGGTACGCGCGGCGAGTTCCTGCACCTCGGCCACGGTGGCCCCGGCGGGCAGGGCGGTCACCGTGCGCCCGGGCTGCAGCAGGGTCTCCACGGCCTCGGTCTGCAGGTCCATGACGCTGCCGATCTGGGTCTGGAACCCCGGTTCGAGGGCTCCGGTGGAGGCGGAGTGCTCGACGAGGTGGCGGATGGTCTCGGCGTCCTGGCCCCCGACGGCGGCGGTGTCCGTCGGTTCGACCCCGGTCCGGGCGACCAGTTTGTTGGCGATCTCGTTCACCCAGGTCAACAGCGGGCGGAAGATCGCGATGTAGACCCGGGCCGGGAGCGCGGTCGCTACGGCCGAGGTCTCCGGGTGCGCGATGGCCCAGGACTTGGGGGCCATCTCCCCCACCACCAGGTGCAGGAACGTGACGACGAACATGGCCAGGGCGAAGGCGACGGCGTCGGCGATCCACAGCGCCAGGCCGAGCGACTCCAGCAACGGCGTCAGCGCGTGGTGCACCGCCGGTTTCGTGACGGCGCCGAGGGCGAAGGTGCACGCGGTGATCCCCAGCTGGGCCCCGGCGAGCATGACGGTGAGTTCGTTGGCGCTGCGCAGGGCCGCGCGCGCCGAGCGGCTGGAACCGGCCGCCGCCTCGAGGCGGTGCCGCCGCAACCCCAGCAACGAGAACTCGATGATGACGAAGAACGCGGACCCGACGATGAGCAGGACGGTCGCCAGGGTCACGACCACGGGGTTGCTCATCGGTCCGTCATTCTGCCGCGCAGCGGTTCCTCGGCGGGCTCCCGGTCCGGGTCCGGCGGGTCGGTCTCCCGCAGGTGCAGTCGGACCCGGGCGGGGACGTGCCGTTCCACCTCCAGCACCTCCGCCTCCAGCACCCGGCGCCGGGGTTCGTTGCGGACGAGGTCGGCGGGGTCGGTGGGCAGGGTCAGCACCACCGTCTCCCCCACGGCCGGGAGGCTGCCGTGCTGGTCGATGACGAGGCCGGCGACGGTCTCGAACTCCCCGCGGGGCAGGTCGTGCCCGATCGAGCGTTCCAACTCGTCGAGGTGCAGGTCACCCGGAACCGTCCAGCGGTCACCGTCGCGTTCCACGGGGTCGGGGCCGGCCTCGTCGTGCTCGTCGGTGATCTCGCCGACGAGTTCCTCGGCCAGGTCCTCCACGGTCAGCACGCCGGCGAACCCGCCGTACTCGTCGACGACGCAGGCGAGCTGCCGGCGGCTGCGGCCGAGTTCGGCCAGGGCGTCGGGCAGGGCCATCATGGTCGGGAGCACCAGGGGTTCGCTCATCAGGTCCCCCACCGTCGCCGAGTCCGGCAGGCCCGAGCGCAGCAGTGTGACCAGCTCGACCTCCCCGACCGGCTGGTCGCGCTCGTCGACCACCGGGTAGCGCGTGTGCGAGCGGGCCATCAGGGTCCGGACCTCACCGAGGGACAGGCCGGCGTCCACCGCGTCCACCCGCGAGCGCGGGATCATGGCGTGCTCGACGTCGTGGCGCGGGAAGTCGAGGATGCGGTCCAGCAGCAGCGAGAGGTCCTCGGGCAGGTCCCCGGAGTCGCGGGAGTCGGCCACGATGCGTTCGAGGTCGGTGGCGGTGGCGCTGATGTCGACGTCGTGGACCGGCTCGATGCGCAGCAGGCGCAGCAACCCGTTGGCCGCGTGGTCGAAGATCGTGATGAGCCAGCCGAAGGCCGCCAGGTACACCTGGGTCGAACGCGCCAGCCACCGGGCCAACGGTTCGGGGTTGGCGATCGCGTAGTTCTTCGGGAACAGCTCACCGAAGATCATCTGCACCACGGTGAACAAGGCCAGGGAACCCACCGTCCCGACCGCGATGCTGACCGCCGCGGGGACCCCCGCACCGCCCAAGAGGGTCGCGAGGGACTCCCCGACCAGGGGTTCGGCGGCGACCCCGACCAGCAGGCCCGTGACGGTGATCCCGAGCTGGGCGCCGGAGAGCATGAACGACGTGCGGCGGGTGACCGCCAGGGCCCGGGCGGCCGCCTCGTCCCCGGCGTCGGCCTTCGCCCCGAGTCGGGCCCGGTCCACCGACATGTAGGCGAACTCCTGGGCGACGAAGTACCCGTTGGCCGCGATGAGGGCCAGGATGACGACGATCCCGGCCAGCAGGGTGAGCGTCGCGATCAGCACGTCCGGGCACCGCCCGGGGTGCTCCCTCGCCGCGGGCGGGGACCCTTCATCCGTCGTTCGACGTGAGACACGGTCCGGCCCTGTTCCTTCGGTCGTCCGCACCCGGGTCGGGCACTGGTGTCCGTCAGAGCCTAGGCAGAGATGATCGCGAGCGCCCGTCAGCGCTTGCGGGTCCGGTCGCGCCCAAGACGACGGGCGGGCGGCACGTCCATGGCCTCGCAGACGGCCAGCCAGACCGCCTTCGGGTCCTCGCCCGCGTCCAGCGCCTCCTCCGGGGTCCGGTCGCCGAGGGCGAGCAGGACCTGGTCGTGGGCCAGGGAGCGGCCGTAGGCCTCCCCGAACTCGTCGCGCATCAGGACCCAGAACTCGCTCACCCGCACCCGGCCACCCTCGCACGGCACGGCCCGCCCCGTTCCGGGGGCCGGTCCCGCCGAGATCGTCGGGGCGCTCGTGTCGGAGGGGGGTGGTGTCATGACCCCATGAGTCCGAAGCGCCCCTCGCCCCCCGCTCCCGGGGGGTCCCGAGACCCGGGGCCGGACGCGGCCGAGGTGCTCGGACGGTTCTCGGAGGCGACCCGGTCCTGGTTCACCGGGGCCTTCGCCGCCCCGACGGCGGCCCAGCTCGGCGCGTGGGACGCCGTCAGCCGGGGGCAGCACGCGCTCGTCGTCGCCCCCACGGGTTCCGGCAAGACCCTCTCGGCCTTCCTCTGGGCGCTCGACACGCTGGCCGCCGCCCCGGCGCCGGAGGACAAGGACCACCGGTGCCGGGTGCTCTACGTCTCGCCCCTGAAGGCGCTGGCCGTCGACGTCGAACGCAACCTCCGCTCCCCGCTCACCGGGATACGCCAGGCCGCGCAGCGGCTCGGCCTGCCGGACCCGGGAGTGCGCGTCGGCGTCCGGTCCGGGGACACCCCCGCCGAGGAACGGCGCGCGTTCACCCGCACCCCGCCCGACGTCCTCATCACCACCCCGGAGTCGCTGTTCCTGCTGCTGACCTCCAAGGCCCGCGAGCAGCTCGTCGGGGTGCGGACCGTGGTCCTCGACGAGGTGCACGCCATGGCCGGGTCCAAGCGCGGGGCCCACCTGGCCGTCTCGCTGGAGCGGTTGGACGCCCTGGTCGCCGCGCACGGCGGCCCCCCGACCCAGCGGGTGGGCCTGTCGGCGACGGTCCGGCCCGTGGAGACGGTCGCCGCGTGGGTCTCCGGCGGACGGCCGGTGACCGTGGTGCAACCCCCGGCGGACAAGCAGTTCGACCTGCGCGTGGTCGTGCCGGTCGAGGACATGTCCGAGCTGGACTCCTCCGGCCGGGGACCGGAGTCCGACGACCTCACCGGGCAGGCCGCGGGGCAGGCGCCCCGGGCCAGCATCTGGCCGCACGTCGAGGAGCGGATCGTCGACCTCGTGGCCGAGCACCGCTCGACGCTGGTCTTCGCCAACTCACGACGGTTGTCCGAACGGCTCACCGCCCGGCTCAACGAGGTCTGGGACGAGCGGCTGCACCCCGACGAGGAGGCCGTCGAGGCCGGTGCCGTCCCCGCCCAGCTGATGGGCCAGACCGGGAGCTCGGAGGGGGCGCCCCCCGTCCTCGCCCGCGCCCACCACGGCTCGGTCTCCAAGGAGCAGCGCTCGCTCATCGAGGAGGACCTCAAGGCCGGGCGCCTGCCCGCCGTCGTGGCGACCTCCAGCCTGGAGCTCGGGATCGACATGGGAGCGGTCGACCTGGTCGTCCAGGTGGAGTCACCGCCCAGCGTGGCCAGCGGGCTGCAGCGCGTCGGGCGGGCCGGGCACCAGGTGGGTGCGGTCTCGCGCGGGGTCCTGTTCCCGAAGTTCCGCGGCGACCTGCTGCAGACCGCCGTGGTGGTCGAGCGCATGCGCTCGGGGCAGATCGAGGAGCTGCACGTCCCCGCGAACCCCCTCGACGTGCTGGCCCAGCAGGTGGTCGCCATGGTCGCGATGGAGGACTGGTCGGTCCCGGACCTGCACGACCTGGTGCGCCGGGCCGCGCCGTTCGCCGGTCTGAGCCGGGCCGTGCTCGACGCCGTCCTCGACATGCTCTCCGGGCGCTACCCGAGCGACGAGTTCGCCGAGCTGCGACCGAGGTTGGTCTGGGACCGGGTGACCGAGAACCTCTCCGGCCGCCCCGGGGCCCAGCGCTTGGCGGTCACCAGCGGGGGGACGATCCCCGACCGGGGGCTGTTCGGGGTGTTCCTGGCCTCCGGCGAGGGCCCGGGACGACGGGTGGGTGAACTCGACGAGGAGATGGTCTACGAGTCGCGGGTCGGCGACGTCATCACCCTGGGGTCCAGCGCCTGGCGCATCGAGGACATCACCCACGACCGGGTCCTGGTCACCCCCGCGCCGGGCCAACCGGGCCGCCTGCCGTTCTGGCACGGCGACGCGCTCGGCCGTCCGGCCGAACTCGGCCGGGCCCTCGGCGCGTTCGTGCGCGAACTCGGCGGGCTGACCGGAGGGTTCACCGGAGAGGCTGCGCGGCAACGGATCCGGACGGCCGGGCTGGACGAGTGGGCCACCGACAACCTCTGCACCTACCTCGACGAGCAGCAGCAGGCGACGAACCACGTCCCCGACGACCGCACCATCGTCGTCGAACGGTTCCGCGACGAGCTGGGCGACTGGCGGATCTGCGTCCACTCCCCCTTCGGCGGGCAGGTCCACTCGCCCTGGGCCCTCGCGCTCGGGGCCCGGATGCGCGAACGTTTCGGGGTCGACGTGCAGGCCATGCCCGCCGACGACGGCATCGTGCTGCGGCTGCCGGACCTGGAACTGCCCGACGGGCAGGCCCCCGACGTCGCCGACCTCGTCGTGCTGGAGCACACCGAGGTCGAGGCCCTGGTGACCGACGAGGTCGGTGGGTCCTCGCTGTTCGCGTCCCGGTTCCGCGAGTGCGCCGCCCGCGCGCTGCTGCTCCCCCGCCGTCAGCCCGGGCGACGGCAACCGTTGTGGCAGCAACGGCAGCGGGCCGCCTCGCTCCTGCAGGTCGCGAGCCGGTTCGCCAGTTTCCCGATCGTGCTGGAGACGGTGCGCGAGTGCCTCTCCGACGTGTTCGACGTCGCCGGGCTGGTCCAGCTGATGAAGGACGTCGAGTCGCGTCGGGTCCGCATCGTGGAGATCGAGTCCTCGCAGCCCTCACCCTTCGCCCGGGGTCTGATGTTCGGCTACGTCGCCCAGTTCCTCTACGAGGGTGATTCCCCCCTCGCCGAGCGGCGGGCGGCGGCGCTCTCCCTCGACCCGTCGCTGCTGGCCGAGCTGCTCGGCCGCGGTGAGGGAGCGGCGCTGCGGGACCTGCTGGACCCGGACGCCGTGGAGCGGACCGAGCTGGAACTGCAGCGACTGGTCCCCGAACGCCGTTGTCGCGACGCCGAGGACGTCGCCGACCTGCTGCGCGTCCTCGGCCCGTTGACCACCGAGGAGGTCCGGGCCCGCAGCGGTGCGGGCGTGAGCGCCGAGCAGGCCACCGACGGGGCCGACGGCGCGGACGCCCGTCCCGCCGTCGGCGTGGTCGCCCGGTGGCTGGAAGGGCTGGAGGAGGCCCGCCGGGTCATCCGCGTCCGGATCGCCGGCGGCGAGCACTGGGCCACGATCGAGGACGCCGGCCGGTTGCGCGACGGGCTGGGCACCCCGCTGCCCGTGGGGGTCCCCGAGGCGTTCACCGAGCCGGTGGCCGACCCGTTGCTGGAGCTGCTCGGCCGCTTCGCCCGCACCCGCGGCCCGTTCACCGTCGTCGACGCGGCCGCCCGGTTCGGACTCGGGCGGGCCGTCGCTCACGACACCCTGCGACGGCTGCAGTCCACCGGTCGGGTGGTCGAGGGCGAGCTGCGGCCCGGTGGCACCGGGCTGGAGTTCTGCGACGCCGACGTGCTGCGGATCCTGCGCCGGCGCTCGCTCGCCGCGCTGCGCGCCGACGTCGAACCGGTCTCCCCCCGCGACCTGGCCCGTTTCGTCCCGCAGTGGCAGGGCGCCGGCGGCGGGGTGCGCAACCGCCTGCGCGGGGTGGACGGGCTGCTGCGGGCCGTCGAGCAGCTGGCGGGCGCGGTGGTGCCCGCGAGCGCCCTGGAACCGCTCGTGCTGAGCTCCCGGGTCGAGGGGTACACCCCGTCGCTGCTGGACGAGCTCATGGCGGCGGGCGAGGTCCTGGTGGCCGGCCACGGGTCCCTGCCCGGGGAGGACGGCTGGGTCTCGCTGCACCCCGTCGACCTCGCCCCGCTGACCCTGCCCGATCCGGACGAGGCGGAGGCGGCCCCGGACACCGAGCTGCACCGGTCCGTCCTGGCCGCGCTGGACGGCGGGGGCGCCTACTTCTTCCGCCGGTTGTCCGACTCGGTGGGAGCGACCGACGACGCCGCGCTCACCGAGGTGCTCTGGGACCTGTTCTGGGCCGGGCGGATCGGCAACGACACCCTCTCACCGCTGCGCAACCGGCTCGGGGCCGGCCGCAGCGCCCACCGCACCCGCAAGGCGGCCCCCCGGGCCCGCTACGCGCGCCGCGGACTGCCGCGCGGGGGGCTGCGGTCGGGTCGTCCGGAGATGGCGAGCCGGACCGGTCCGCCCACGGCCGCCGGGCGGTGGTCGTTGCTGCCCGAGGTGGAGACCGATGCGACGCACCGGGCGCACGCGACGGCCGAACTGCTGCTGGACCGGCACGGCGTGCTGACCCGTGGGGCGGTCATGAGCGAGCGGGTGCCGGGCGGGTTCGCCGGCGTGTACCGCGTCCTGGCCGCGTTCGAGGAGGCCGGCCGGGCGCGGCGCGGGTACTTCGTGGAGGGGCTCGGGGCGTCGCAGTTCGCGACGGCCGGGGCGGTGGACCGGTTGCGGGACAGCGCTCGTCCGCTGGGCGAGGCCCGCCCTTCCGACCGCGCGGGCCGGGCCGGGGCCCGCGGCGAGACCGCGGACCGGGGGCCGGGGGCCCTCGTGCTGGCGGCCACCGACCCGGCGAACCCGTTCGGGGCGGCGCTGGGGTGGCCCGAGCGCCCCGACCGCCCCGACCTCGCGGCCGGCGCCTCCGGTCACAAGCCCGGGCGCAAGGCCGGCGCCCTGGTCGTCCTGCTCGACGGTGAGCTCGTCCTCTACGTCGAGCGTGGGGGCCGCACCCTGCTGTCCTGGACGGAGGAGCCCGACCAGCTGCAACCGGCGGCCGACGCGCTGGCCCTGGCCGTCCGGGACGGTGTCCTCGGTCGGCTCACGGTCGAGAAGGCCGACGGCGCGGGGGTGCTGACGGCCGGGTCCGCACTGGGCTCGGCGCTCGAGGCCGCCGGTTTCCACGCCACCCCACGGGGGTTGCGGATCCGTGCCTGAGGGGGACGTCCGTGCCTGAGGGCGACGTGGTCTGGCGCACCGCCCGGCGGTTGCACGCGGCGCAGGCCGGCCGCGTGCTGCTGTCCAGCGACCTGCGCTGGCCGAGCCTCGCCCTCGTCGACCTGGCGGGACGCGAGGTGCTCGAGGTGGTCAGTGCCGGCAAGCACCTGCTCACCCGGGTCGCACCGGGCCCCGACCCGGCCGCGGAGCCACCGCTCACCCTGCACAGCCACCTCCGGATGGAGGGGTCCTGGCACGTCCACCGCACGGGTGAACCCTGGACCCGGCGATCGGCCTCGGGCATCCGGGCGGTCCTCACCACGGCGGAGTGGACCGCCGTCGGGCACAGGCTCGGGATGCTCGACCTGGCCCCGACGACGCGGGAGGCGGAGTGGGTCGGTCACCTGGGCCCGGACCTGCTCGGGCCGGGCTGGGACCCGGAGCACGCCGTGCGGAACCTGCTGGCCGACCCGGGTCGCGAACTCGGTTCCGCCCTGCTCGACCAGCGGGTGCTGGCCGGGGTCGGCACCTTCTACATGGCCGAGGCGTGCTTCCTGGCCCGGTTGACCCCGTGGTCACCGGTCGCGGACCTGCCCGACGTCGCGACGTTCGTCACCCTGGTGCACCGGCTGCTGGACCTGAACAAGGAGCGGGTCGATCAGGTGACCACCGGTGACCTGCGGCGGGGTCGGCAGAACTACGCCCACGCCCGGTCCGGGCTTCCCTGCCTGCGCTGCGGGGCGACGGTCCGGGTCGCGCCCATCAACGAACCGCCGCAGGACCGCACCGCCTTCTACTGCCCCGGATGCCAGCGCGGACCCACGCCCACCGACGACGGTCGGCCGCAGCGACCGCTCGGCTCGTCCCGGGTCCCGGGCACCCGGGCGGCGAGGGGGCCCACGTACCGGACCCGGCGCTGACCGCGGGCGGACCCGTCGGGAGGGGGCACGCCGGGTCTGGTCCCGCGGGGGCGTCCGGGGCCACCGTCGCTCAGGGTCGCGATGCTGCTGTCCGCCCTGGCCGCGGGCCTGGGGCTGCTGTGCCCCGTCTCGTCCGGGTCTCGGAGGACGCCACGATCCCGAAGCGAGGCGCGGCCGACCAGCACGACGACGTCGACGCCGTCCTGCGGCGTCGACGTCGGGTGCTGCTCCTGCTGGGGGGCGGCGGCGCCTGCTGAGGTCAGGCGGCGGGAGCCAACCGTCGCCGCACGATGAGCTCGAACTCCTCGGGGAGCCCCTCGAGCTCGACCGCGAACTCGCGGAAGGTCTCGGCCGACAGCTGCTCGGCCCCGGGGACGTGCTCGACCGGGGCGTCGTCGGCCAGCGCCTCGAGGGCGGAGGGGTCGGCGGGCGGGACGGCGAGAACGGCGCTGGCCAGCGGTTCCGCGGTGACCGCCGGGACCACCCCCTCGGCCTGGTAGGCGCGCGCACCGATCGTGCGGCGCCCCGCGGCGTCGATGCGCCCCACCGGGACGTGCCCGGCGACCGCCTCTTCGACCGCGACGCGGCGGGTGACCTCGCCGAGGACGTGCGAGAGGGGGACGTCGAGCGCGCCGCAGATGGAGGCCAGCAGTTCCGAGGACGCCTCCTTCTGACCGCGCTCCACCTCGGACAGGTACCCGAGGGAGACGCGGGCCGTGGAGGACACCTCGCGCAACGTCCGGGACTGGCCCCGACGCTCGTCGCGCAGCACGTCACCGATCGTTCGGCGCAGAGTGACCATCGGGCGACCTCCCTCGGATCGGCGGGGCAGATCTCCACCGTACCCCGAGGGTTGCGAACGGTGCCGAGCGGTCAACGTCTTGTGCACACCCTCGTCAACCCTCAGCGGGCGTCCGGTGTTCCGCCCAGCAGGGCCGCCACGGCCGCCAGCGCGGCCTGCACCGTGTCCCGGCGGATCCCCGCACGGTCACCGGTGAGGTCCAGGCGGTGCGAGGCGGTCCCCCCCGGGTGCGCCAGCCCGAGGTGCACCGTCCCGGCGGGGTGGCCGTCGCTCGGTCCGGGACCCGCCACGCCGGTGGTGGCGATCCCCACGTCGGCGCCGAGGCGGGCCGCGACCCCGGCGGCCATCTGCCGGGCGACGAGGGCGTCGACGGGGCCGTGCTCGCGCAACCGCTCGGGATCGACCCCGAGCAGGTCGGCCTTGAGCTCGGTGGCGTAGGCCACGACGCCGCCGCGCACGACGGCCGAGGCCCCGGGCACGTCGACGAGGGTGGCGCAGAGCAGTCCCCCCGTGAGGGACTCCGCCGTGGCCACGGTCCAGCCGCGGGCGGCGAGGGCGGCGACGAGCTCGGCCGGGGTGACGGGACCGGCGGGGATCACGCCCGGCCCCGGGCCAGCTTCCAGAGGATGGGGACGTACTCGCGGGCGCTGGTCAGGGTGAGGACGACGGCGACGATCATCACGAGCTGGGCGAGGAGCGTGAACGGGTACGGCAGCGGCAGGACGTACAACCCGACCGCGGCGGCCTGGACGACGGTCTTGACCTTGCCCCCCTTGCCGGCGGGCACGACCCCCCGTCGGATGACGAGGAAGCGCGCGATGGTGATGCCGATCTCGCGGACCAGGATGATCACGGTGGCCCACCACCAGAGCCGGTCCTGCACCGACAGCACGACCAGACCGGCCCCGATCAGGGCCTTGTCGGCGATCGGGTCGGCGATCTTGCCGAAGTCGCTGACGACGTCCCAGCGGCGGGCCAGATAACCGTCGTAGCGGTCGGTGATGATCGCGGCCAGGAACACCCCGAGGGCCGCGAAGCGCCACCCGGTGGAGTTGCCACCGTCCACGGCCAGGAACCAGACGAAGACCGGGACCGCGACGACGCGCAGGACCGTCAACGCGTTCGGCAGGTGCGGCCGGTGCGCCGTCCGCCAGCTCACAGCGGGACCGCGAGCAGGTCGGCGCCGGCGGCTCCGGTGACCCGGGCCCGGACGAGGTCGCCGACGGCGACGGTGTGCCCGGGCGGGAGGTCGAGCTCGGTCTCCCCGTCCACGTCGGGCCCCTGGTGCGCGGCCCGCCCGACCACGTGGGGGTCCCCGTCCTCGTCGACGACGCGTTCCACCAGCACGACGATCTCCTCACCGAGCCGGTCCTCGGCGCGCTGCGCGACGAGTTCCTCCACCAGCCGGCTGACCCTCTCATAACGGGCGGTGATCACGTCGTCCGGGACCTTGCCGTCCAGGGTCTCGGCCTCGGTGCCGTCCTCGTCGGAGTAGGCGAACACGCCGGTGACGTCGAGACGGGCCCGCTCGAGGAAGTCGCAGAGGTCGTCGACGTCGGCCTCGGTCTCCCCCGGGAACCCGACGATGACGTTGGACCGGATCCCGGCCAGCGGCGCCCGGGCCCGGACCTGCTCGATGAGCGCCAGGAACGGCTCGGTGCCGCCGAAGCGGCGCATCCGGCGCAGGACCGCGGGGGCGGAGTGCTGGAAGGAGAGGTCGAAGTAGGGCACGACCTTGGCGGTCGCGGTCAGCGCGTCGAGCAGGCCGGGACGGACCTCGGCGGGCTGCAGGTAGGAGACCCGGATCCGCTCGATGCCCTCGACCGCGGCGATCCGCGGCAGCAACGCCTCCAGGGCGCGGAGGTCGCCGAGGTCCTTGCCGTAGGAGGTGGTGTTCTCGCTGACCAGGAACACCTCCTTGACCCCCTGTCCGGCCAGCCACTCCACCTCGGCCAGCACCTCGTCGCCCGGCCGGGACACGAAGGAGCCCCGGAAGGCGGGGATGGCGCAGAACGTGCAGCGACGGTCGCACCCGGCGGCGATCTTCACCGGGGCCCAGGGCCCCTGGGTCAGCCGTCGGCGCACGACGCGCGGCCCGGAGGCGGGGGCCTGCCCCTCCAGCAGCTCGGGCAGGACGACCGGCGTGCGGGCGGCCTGGCGTTCGGCCGGGGCCAGCGGCAGCAGCGAGCGACGGTCGCGCGGGACGTGGGAGGCGGGCCGCTCCCCGTGCAGGATCGACTCGAGGTGCCCGGACAGGTCGGCGTAGGAGTCGAACCCGAGCACGGCGTCGGCCTCGGGGAGAGACTCGGCGAGGTCCTTGCCGTAGCGCTCGGCCATGCACCCGACGGCGACGACGGCCCGGGTGCGCCCGGCCTCCTTCAGGTCGGCGGCGGCCAGCAGCGTGTCGACGGAGTCCTTCTTGGCCTGCTCGACGAAACCGCAGGTGTTGACCACGGCCACGTCGGCCCCGTCCGCGTCGTCCACGAGGCGCCACCCGGCCTCGGCGAGACGACCGGCGAGTTCCTCGGAGTCGACGTCGTTGCGGGCGCACCCGAGGGTGATGAGGGCGACGGAGCGGTCTGGCACCCGGTCAGGGTACGGGCTCGACCCCGGCCCCCCGGTCCTCCGCGAGCCGGGGCCCGCCGGTCGGGCCCGGGCCGGCCGCGGGCGTGAACGGGTGCGCGGGCGGGTGCGGGACCGGGTGGGACGGCGCGAGGGGACCGGCCGGGGTCACCGGGGGCACCGGGACGGCGGCCGCCGCGGAGACCTGCGGGGCGTGCGCCGGCGGCAGGGGGGCCGGGGAGGAAGGGTGCTGCGGGGTGGCCGGGTGCAGGGCGTGCGGGTCGTCCAGCAGGGCCCGCATCGGCCGGGTCGGGCGGAACCAGCCGCCCTCGGGGGGCAGGTTGGTGAGCCGGGTCCGCCCCAGGGCGTTCTGGAACGCGCCCGGGACGTCCTCGAGGTCCACGAACTCCAGCAGCGGGCTGTCCTGGGCGTAGCCCGCGACCTCGGCGAAGGAGAGGACGACGCAGCGCACCCCGTGCCGGTGCAGGTCCTCCAACGGGCCGAGGAAGTTGCGCCCGTCCCCGCTGGCCACGACGACCCGGCGCAACCGCTGCGCGGCCGCCCGTTCGGCGATGTGCTGCAGCATCGCGTCGTCGATGTCGTCGTCGGGGTTGAGCTTGGGTCGGGCGAACACGGAGTACCCGAAGCTCCGCAGGGCCTCGACCCATCCGCGCAGCTGGGAGACGTTGCCCGAGTGCACGTTGGTGAACACGCAGCCCTCGACCTCGTGGTCACCGGCCTCGGCGAGGAACCAGCGCGCCACGGCGTCGAAGCGCGGGCGGTCCGAGGACGACGGACGGGCCCCGAGGATCGAGGACAGCGTCATGTCCATGTTCGGGGCGTCCCAGATGAGGAGGTCGAGGTCCCGCCGGGTCGAGGCGGGGGGGCGCGGACCGTCCATGCCCTCAAGTTACACGGAGAGTGACTAGACGGGCACGCGTTGCCGCTGGGGTCCGGTGGAATCCCCCGGACGGCCCCGCTCCCGCCCGCCGGGCGCCGCCGACGACCCGCGCTCGGTCGGGCGCGCTCGCTCAGGCGCGGTCGGTCAGGCGCGGTCGGTCAGGCGCGGTCGGTCAGGCGCGGTCGGTCAGGCGCGGTCGGTCAGGCGCGGTCGGTCAGGCTCCAGGCGTCCTCGTCGCCGTCCTCCTCGTCGTCGCCCTCCCCCACGACCCCGCCGTGGCTGAGCTGGGCGGTGGGCGGTTCCTCGCCGCGCATCAGCGCCAGCGTGCCGGGCAGGTCCTCGGGCCGGACGAGCACGTCGCGGGCCTTCGACCCCTCGCTCGGACCGACCACCCCGCGCGACTCGAGGAGGTCCATCAGGCGACCGGCCTTGGCGAAGCCGACCCGCAGCTTGCGCTGCAGCATGGAGGTCGACCCGAACTGGGTCGTCACCACCAGCTCGGCGGCGGCCAGCAGCACCTCGAGGTCGTCGCCGATCTCCTCGTCGATCTGCTTCTTCTGGGTGGGGGCCACCACGTCGTCGCGGTAGCGCGGCGACAGCTGCGACTTCACGTGCGAGACGACGGCCTCGATCTCGCTCTCGGTGACCCACGCCCCCTGCACGCGCATGGGCTTCGAGGCGCCCATCGGCAGGAAGAGCGCGTCTCCCTGCCCGACCAGCTTCTCCGCGCCCGGCTGGTCCAGCACGACCCGGGAGTCGGCCAGCGACGACGTCGCGAAGGCCAGCCGGCTCGGCACGTTGGCCTTGATCAACCCGGTGACGACGTCGACGCTCGGCCGCTGGGTGGCGAGGACCAGGTGGATGCCAGCGGCGCGGGCCAGCTGGGTGATGCGCTGGATGGAGGCCTCCACGTCGCGGGGGGCGACCATCATGAGGTCGGCCAGCTCGTCGACGATCACCAGCAGGTAGGGGTAGGGCTGCAGCACCCGCTGCGAGCCCTCCGGCGGGGTCACCTTGCCCGACCGGACGGCCCGGTTGAAGTCGTCGATGTGCTTGAACCCGAACGCGGCCAGGTCGTCGTAGCGCAGGTCCATCTCGCGCACGACCCACTCCAGGGCCTCGGCCGCCTTCTTCGGGTTGGTGATGATCGGCGTGATCAGGTGCGGGATGCCCTCGTAGATCGTCAGCTCGACCCGCTTGGGGTCGACCAGCACCATGCGCACCTCGTCGGGCGTCGACCGCATGAGGATGGAGGTGATCATCGAGTTGACGAAGCTGGACTTCCCGGCACCGGTGGCCCCGGCGACGAGCAGGTGGGGCATCTTGGCGAGGTTGGCGATCACGTAGCCGCCCTCGACGTCCTTGCCGACCCCCATGACCATCGGGTGCTCGGTGCGGGTGGCGACCGTGGACCGCAGGACGTCGCCCAGGGAGACGGTCTCGCGGTCGGTGTTGGGGATCTCGATCCCGATCGCGGACTTGCCCGGGATGGGCGAGAGGATCCGGACGTCGGCGCTGGCCACGGCGTAGGCGATGTTCTTGCTCAACGCGGTGACCCGCTCCACCTTGGTGCCGCGACCGAGCTCCACCTCGTAGCGGGTCACGGTCGGCCCCCGGGAGAACCCGGTCACCTGGGCGTCGATCTCGAACTGGGTGAGCACCCCGGTGAGCGCGTCGACCACGCGGTCGTTGGCCGCGCTGCGGGCCTTGGGCGGGGTGCCCGGCGTCAGCGCCGCCGAGTTCGGCAGCGTGTAGGTGACGTCGCCGGCCAGCGCCAGCTGCTCGATGCGCGGGGGCATCGGGGTGTGCGCCGGGGGCTGCAGCTCCTTCGGGGCGGACGGCACCGGCCGGGCGCCCTCGATCGCCTCGCGCACGCTCGGCGGGTCCGAGGGGACCGCCCGCCGCTGCCCGGGCCGCGGCGCGTCGTCGTCCTCGGGCGGCGGGGCGTCCGTGCTGACCGGCGTCTCGAACGCCTCGTCGCCGGGTCGCGGCTGCCCGTCCTCCGTCGGGGCCGGCTTGATCCGGCGCGGACGCGGGGTCCGGGGCGCGCGCTCGTCGGTCGCGCCGGCGTCGCGGTCGTGGTGCGGACGGTGGGTGAGGCGCTCGTAGCCCTCCCGCAACCGGACCGGGATGGCGTGCACCGGGGTCGCGGTCACCACCAGCAGGCCGAAGAAACCCAGGATGACCAGCAGCGGGACGCTCACCCAGGCGGTCAGCCCGGCGGTGAGCGGCCCGGCGACGAGGAACCCGACCATGCCCCCGGCATCGGTGACCACCCCCGCCCCGGCCGCCCCGGTGGGTGAGGGTGCCCCGGAGGCGAGGTGCACCAACCCGCTCGCGGACAGCACGAGGGCCGAGGTCCCGATGACCGCCCGGGCCGTGGTCTGGGTGCGGTCGGGGTGGCGCAGCAGGTGCACGGCCACGCCGAGGAGCACCAGGGGCATCGCCAGGGCGACCTCGCCGAAGGTGCCGGCGGCGACGGTGTGGATGATCGCGCCCGCGGTGCCCGGCAGGCCCCACCACTCCCGGGCGGCGATGACCAGGGCCAGTGCGAGGCAGGCGAGGCCCGCCCCGTCGCGACGCAGCTCCGGGTCGAGGTCGCGGGCGCCGTCGCCGATGCGGCGCGCAGCCCCGCCCACGAGGTGGGCGCACCCCATCCAGGTGGCCGAGACCGCCCGGACCGGCCACGGCGGTGCCGCGGGACGGGCGGGGGCCGGACGGCGGGTGGCGGTCCGGTTGCCGGCGGGACGCGAGGATCCCCCGCGGGTCGCACCGGACCGGGTCCCGGCGGCGGACCCGTTCTTGGCCGGCGCCTTCTTCGCCCCGCCCGACCGCGCCCCGGACCCCTTGGCGGCAGGCTGACGGGCGTTGGAGCGGGTGGCCATGCCGTCACGGTAGCGAGTCGGGGCGCGCTCGCCCGGGAGGCTGGCCGGGGCCCCCTCCCCCGGGCCGCGGCGCCGAGCTGATGAGAGGGTCAGGCGTGACCGGACGCCTGGCCGGCGTGGACCTGGCCCGATTCCTCGCCCTGGCCGGGATGATGGCCGCCCATGTCCTGCGGGCGGAGAACTCCGCGGTCCAGGAGGTCGTGACCGACCTCGTCGACGGGCGGGCCGCGGCCCTGTTCGCGGTGCTCGCCGGGCTCTCGCTCGGCCTCCTCACGGCCCGGGTACCGCGCCCGCTGAGGACCCGGGCCCGCGTGGGGGTCGTGGTCCGGGGGCTGCTGGTGGCCGCGCTCGGGCTCCTGCTGGTCCTGCTGAAGACGCGGGTGGCCGTGATCCTCCCGTACTACGGGGTGGCCTTCCTGCTCGTCGTGCCCGCCCTCTTCGCCCGCGCCCGGCTGCTGCTGCCGCTGGCGGTCGGCTGGTTGCTGCTGGCCCCCGTGGTCGGCTTCCAGCTGCGCGCGGACCTGCCCTTCACCCCCGGGGCGCAGCCGGGGCCGGCCGCGCTCGGCGACCCCCTCGCCCTGCTCCGGCTGCTCCTGCTCACCGGGTACTACCCGGTCCTCGGGTGGGTGGGTTACCTGCTCCTGGGACTGGGGCTGTCCCGGCTGCTGCGTCCGGCCGTCGAGGTCGCGGCCGACGCGGCCGCCACCGACGGGCCGACCCCCGCCCCCGTCACCACCGCCGTTCCCGCCGCCGTTCCCGCCGCCGTTCCCGCACGGACCGCGCTGCGCCTGCTCGTCGTGGGCGCCATGGTGGCGGCCGCCGCCGCGCTGAGCAGTCGCGTCCTGCTGGGACCGGTGGGCCTGGCCCGTGAGCTGACGCTCACCCGCGAGGCCGCCTCCCTGCTGGGCCTCGGCGGCACGGGCGGGGAACCCGCGGCCCTGGCCGACGCCACGTTCTACGGGACGGTCCCGACGACCTCCCGGGCCTGGTTGGCCGTCGCCGCCCCGCACTCCGGTGCCCCGTTGGACCTGCTGCACACGGCGGGGATCGCGGTCGCCGTCCTGGGAGCCTGCCTGCTGCTGCCCCGGCTGGTGCTGGCCATCGCACTCCCGTTGCGAGCCCTGGGATCCATGCCGCTCAGCGCCTACGCCGGCCATCTCCTCGCGCTGCGCCTCTACCCGGCGCACACCTGGGAGGTCCTCGCCGGGCAGCTGCTGCTGGGCTGCCTGCTGGCGACGGCCTGGCGGGCCGCGTTCGGGCGCGGGCCGCTGGAGACGGTCGTCGGGGAGGCGGCCCGGTCCGTCGCCCGCGTGGTCCCGGCCCGGCCCGTCGGGCCCGCCCGCACGTCCTGATCGCTCCCGGCGAGGCCCCGGGCGGCCGATCCGCCCGCCGGACGACGTCCGGCCCCCGACGTCTCGCCGTCGGGGGCCGGGTGCGCCGCGCTCGACGGCAGGGCTTCTCAGGCCCGGCGGTCGGACTCCTGGCGGACGGTCCCCGCGGCCGAGCGGCCCTCGTCGCGGACGGTGCCCGCCGCCTCGGCGGCGTCGGCCCGGACCGTCCCGGCCGCGTCCTGGGCGGCGTCCTTCACCTGCGCGGCCGCCTCCTTGGCGTGCTCGCCGAGGGAGGCGCCGACCTCCTGGGCGGGACCGCGCACCTCGTCGAGCAGCTGCCTGCCCTTCTCCTTGGCCGGGTCGGCCACCG
Source organism: Kineococcus gynurae (assembly GCF_042433995.1). Lineage (NCBI taxonomy): Bacteria > Bacillati > Actinomycetota > Actinomycetes > Kineosporiales > Kineosporiaceae > Kineococcus > Kineococcus gynurae. The sequence continues at coordinate 710,954 of NZ_JBHLUI010000008.1, read as the reverse complement.
CGGCCAGGGCTTCCTTCTCCTTGTCGGCGGCGGGGAACAACGAGGCCAGGAGCAGCCCGGCCCCGAAGGCGACCACCCCGGCGGCCAGGGGGTTGCCCTGCGTCCGCCGCCTCGCCCGGTCCACGGCAGAACCGGCGACGTCGGAGGACGAGGCGACACCGCCGCGTGCCCCGTCCACGGCGTCGTGGGCGGACCCCATGATGCGGTCCTTCACCCCGGCCACCCCGGCCCTGGCCCGGTCGACCTGCCGGTGGGCCACCGACGACGGGCTCACCCGGTCGCTCAACGCGTCGAGGTCGGCCGCGAGCTGGTCGCGGGTGTCCTCGATGTCCTCCCTCAGCTGCTGCGGTTCTTCAGCCACGCGACATCCTCCTTCACACTCTGCTGGGTCTCTTCCAGGGGCGGGGGCAGGCGGCGCAGGGCGGCGCGACCCCGGAGGGCGAGGACCGCCGCGACCAGGGCCCAGACCACGGTGACGACGAGGGCGGCCCAGCCGTACCCGATGCCGCCACCGAGGACGATCACGACGAGCGCGGTCAGCGAGACCAGGAACAGGTGCCCTGCGACCCCGCTCCCGGCGAGCAGTCCGACTCCCTTGCCCGCCGTGCGGGCGTCCTGCTTCGCCTCGGCCTTGGCCAGGGCGATCTCCTGCCGGACGAGGGTGGAGAACTCCCCCGTGATGCTGGAGACGATCTCCCCGAGCGAACGGTCCTCCCCCGCCGGGCGTCCTCCGGGGGCCGTCGTGCTCACCGGCGCTGCTCCTCGTCGGTGACGCTCCCGGGCGCCGGGTTCCCGAAGCCGGTCGACGCCGGCGCCGCACCCGGGGTGGTGAGGGGCCGACCGACCGCCGTCTCCTCGCCCACGACGGGCACCCCCGCGTCCAGGCTCCCGGTCACGGGCGCGGTCCGGTCGAGGTCGGTCGCGCCGAGGGTCGGCGCGTCCGTCGGCGCGGCGGTCCCGGCGTCGGCCTGCTCGTCGTGCTGGGCCTTGGCCCCGCGTCCGACGCGTCCGACGACGACGCCCACGGCGAGCGCGCCGAGGAGGAAGGCCCCGGGACGACGGCGGGCGAAGGCCCGGGTCCGGGTGAGCAGGTCAGCCGAGGACGAGGAGTCCAGACGGTCGCCCCAGGTCGAGGCGTGCCCGCCGACCTGCTGGACGAGCCGGGTGGCGTACCCCTGCCCGCCCCCGGAGTCGGCCATGCCGCGCAGCTCGGAACCGAACTCCCCGAGGAACCCGGCCACGCGGTCCCGGACGACCTCGGACTGTTCCGAGAGCTGGGTGCGCAGGTCCTCGAGGAGGTCCCCGGCCTGCCCCCTGGCCTCGGCGAGGACGTCCTGGGCCTCGCTCTTCGCGCTCCCGGCGACGGCCCCGGCCTGCTCCTTGGCGGTGCCGGCGACCTGGGCCGCCTGCTCCTTGCCGGTGCCGGTGACTCCCGCGGACCCGTCCTCGGGACCCGCGGGGTTCCCGGCGGCGTGGGCTCCCCCGCTCGTGGCCCCGACGGTCGTCGACCGACGGCCGGTGGCGGGGTCGACCCCGGGGACCGGGGTCGAGAACGAATCGTTCTCGGTGCTCATGCGATGGTTCCTCTCGGCGCGGTTCGGGATGCGGTGGACATCAGTGGTCGTTCCCGGTGAGCGCGTCCTTGACCTTGGTGACGACGTTCTCCGCGCCCTGGGCGCGGGCCCCGGCCGCGTTCCCGGGCTTGCCCGGTCCCTGGTTCCCGTCGTAGGTGACGAACTGCAGCGGGTCGGGCGCGGGCAGGATCCCCTGGTCGTCGGTGAGCGGGCGGAGTTCCTCGGCGCGGAAGGGTTTCCCGTCGACGATGCTCGGCCCCGTGGCCCAGGTCCCCTCCCCCGCCCGGCTCCCGTCGGTGCCGGTGTAGAACACGTGGGCGGCGTCGTCGTTCTCCAGCTCGGCGTTGGAGTGCTCGATCTCCACCTCGGCGAAACCCTCCTCGACCAGCATCTGGATCCCGTAGAGCCACTGCTGCTGGTGGTAGGTGTCGCGCGCCAGGTTGAACGCCAACATCTCCTTGACCCCCGGGTCGTCGGTCATGTTCGCGATCCGGCTGGTCATCAACCGGCTCTGACCCTCCGCGGCCGCGTTGGACCGGAAATCTGTCAGGAGGTTCCCGCTGGCGACGATGTACCCGGCGTTCCAGGGGTTCCCGAGGCTGTCGGTGGGGCGAGCGCCGCCCCCGGAGACGATCGCGTGCTGGGGGTTCTGCCCACCGAGGACGGCGGCCAGGGCCGGGTTGGTGGCGACCGCCTGCGCGGTGACCTCGCCGGGCGCCCCTTCCAGCAGTCGGGCCTGCATGACCGTCAGCATCTCGACGTGCGAGATCTCCTCGGTCCCGATGTCCATGATCATGTCCTTGTACTTGCCGGGGACCCGGCAGTTCCAGCCCTGGAACAGGTACTGCATCATCACGGTCATCTCGCCGAACTGTCCGCCCAGGAGTTCCTGGAACTTCATGGCGAACAGGGCGTCGGGCTTGCTGGGTTTCGCGGTGAACTGCAGTTCGCGGGTGTGTCGGTACATAAGGAACTCCGGGGTCGTCGTGAGCGTCGGACGCGACTGGTCGAGGCCCGGGACGGGAGGATGGACGGCCCTGTCCGGAGGGACGGGGCGGACCGGGTGGGGTCGGCTCCCTGCGGGGCGTGCGGAACGCTCGTGTCTCGACGAACCACCTCGATGGGTCCGACTCTGGACCCCGGTGCCGGAGTTCGCACGTGGATCAGCGGCACAGGGGGACCTTGCGCTCGATCAGGGAGCACAAGGTCCCCCTGCGCCGGTCGGGACGGGGAGCCGGAACGACGACGACCCGGGCGCAGCGCGCCCGGGTCGTCGTGGGGAGGGGGTCAGCCTCGGCCGTGGCCCCCGTCGTGATCGCCGTCGTGATCGCCGTCGCGATCCCCGTCGTGACGACCGTCGCGGTCCCCGTCACCGTCGCCGCGGCGGCCCTCACGGTCGCAGTCGCGGCCGTCGCGCCCGCCGGGCCCCGACCCCTGGGTGGGGGCGGTGGTGGGCGCGGTCGCGGGGGGCGGGGCCGTCGTCGGCGCGGGTTGCGCCGGCGCGGTGCTCGGACGGGGCGCCTGGACCGGGACGCCGGAGGCGACCGGGATCGGGTAGGAGGGGGCCGGGGCGGGAGCCGCCGGCTCGGGCGCCCGGGTGGGGACGGGCCGGGGCGTGCTGTTCGAGACCGGCTGCGGCGCGTAGTCCGTGCTGCTGCGCGAGGGTCGCGGGGCGGGGTCCGCCGCGGCGTCGTCCGGGCTGGGGTCCCCCTCGCGGGCGGTGGTCCCGGCGGGTTCGGGATCGGTCGCGGGATCGGCGGCCGGTGAGGTGGGCGTGCCGGTGGGAGCGGTCGTGGTGGGGCTCGGGGTCACGGTCGCCGGGGTGGGGGTGACCCGCCCGGCGGTCTCCTCGGCCGTCGCCGCGACCCGGCTGCCGTCCGACGTCGCGTCGTCCTCGGGGGAACCGCCCAGCGTGGCCAGCGCCAGCGCGGCCGCGGCGACGACGGCCGCCCCGCCCACGGCGACGCCGACGACGACCCCGCGACGGGGTCCCGCGGCGGCGGCGGCGCGGTGGCGGCCACCCGAGGGTTCCTGCGGCTGCTGATCGGTCACCCTGGCTCCTCGACGCTGACGATCGGGCGGGAGGGCCGGACGGTGCGCATCCACCCCCCGGCGGAGCAGTGACGATATCAGCGCACAGAGCAAGCACAGCGGCGTTCGGGTGGCCCCCCGATGGGGACCACCCGAAACCATGACCTAATGCGACAGAACGCCTTCGGAGAGTGACGAAATGTCAGGCGGTGACGACGACCGGGACGATCATCGGACGACGACGGTGCCGCTGGCTCACCCAGGTCCCGACGGTACGACGCACCACCTGCTGCAACTGGTGGGTGTCGACCGACCCCACCGCGGCCTCGTTCAACGCCTGGGTCACCTTGGCCTTGATGCCGGAGAACCGGTCGTCACCCTCACCGATGAACCCGCGGGCGTTGAACTCGGGGCCGGAGACGACCTTGCCCGTGACGGAATCGACCGCGACGAAGATGGAGATGAACCCCTCCTCGCCGAGGATCAGGCGGTCCTTGAGGTCGGCCTCGGTGATCTCCCCGACGCTGGAGCCGTCGACGTAGACGTAGCCGACCGGCACCGCCCCGACGATCGACGCCTTGCCGTCCACCAGGTCGACGACGACGCCGTCCTCGGCGACGACGACGCGCTCGGCGGGGACACCGGTCTTGATGGCCAGGTCGCGGTTGGCGACCATGTGCCGGTACTCGCCATGCACCGGCATCACGTTGCGGGGCTTGAGGATGTTGTAGCAGTACAGGAGTTCCCCGGCGCTCGCGTGACCCGAGACGTGGATCTTGGCCGACTGCTGGTGCACGACCTGGGCACCGAGGCGGACGAGCCCGTTGACGACCCGGAACACCGCGTTCTCGTTGCCCGGGATGAGCGAGCTGGCCAGCACCACGGTGTCGCCCGCGTTGATGGAGATCCGGTGGTCGCGGTTGGCCATCCGGCTGAGCGCGGCCATGGGCTCGCCCTGCGACCCGGTGCACATGAGGACGACGCGGTCCTCCGGCAGGTCGTCGATCTGCTTGAGGTCGATGAGCACGCCCGGCGGGACGTCGAGGTAGCCGAGGTCGGCCGCGATGCCCATGTTGCGGACCATCGACCGTCCGACCAGGGCCACCTTGCGCCCGTGCGCGTCGGCCGCGTGCAGGACCTGCTGGACGCGGTGCACGTGCGAGGCGAACGAGGCCACGATGATCCGCCGTTCGGCCCGGCCGAACAGCTGCTCCAGGACGGGACCGATGTCGCGCTCCGGCGCGGTGAACCCCGGCACCTCGGCGTTGGTCGAGTCCACGCAGAACAGGTCCACGCCCTCGTCGCCGAGCCGCGCGAACGCGTTGAGGTCGGTGATCCGGCCGTCCAGCGGGAGCTGGTCCATCTTGAAGTCACCGGTGTGCAGGACGAGGCCGGCCTCGGTGCGGATCGCGACGGCCAGCGCGTCGGGGATGGAGTGGTTGACCGCGATGAACTCGCAGCTGAACGGGCCGAGCTGCTCGGTCTGCCCCTCCTTGACCGCCATCGTGAACGGGCGGATCCGGTGCTCCTTGAGCTTGGCCTCGATCAGGGCCAGCGTCAGCTGCGAGCCGAGGATCGGGATGTCGGCCCGGCGCCGCAGCAGGTAGGGCACCGCCCCGATGTGGTCCTCGTGGCCGTGGGTGAGGACGAGGGCGACCACGTCGTCGAGCCGGTCGGCGATGGGGCCGAAGTCGGGCAGGATCAGGTCGACCCCGGGCTGGTTGTCCTCGGGGAACAGCACCCCGCAGTCGACGATCAGCAGCTTGCCGCCGAACTCGAAGACGGTCATGTTGCGACCTACCTCCCCCAGGCCGCCGAGGCCGACGACGCGCAGCCCTCCGCGGGGGAGCTTGGGCGGGGAGGGCAGTTCCGGGTGCGGGTGACTCATGAAGCTCCTTCGGCGGCCGGCTGGGCCGCGGATGCGTTCGGCTGGGTGGACGAGGTCGGGACCCCCGCGGGGAGCAGACCGGACAGCGCGAGCTCGCTGCTGAGCAGCTCGACCTCGGCGTCGGTCGCGTCCACGAGCGGCGGACGGGTGGTGCGGTGGGGCAGCGCCCCGCGCAGCTGGAGGGCGGCCTTGACGGCGATCGCCCCCTGGGTGCGGGTCATGATCCCGCGCACGGCGGGGAGCAGGCGGGTGTGCACGGCCCGGGCCCGGGTCAGGTCGCCCGCGTCGACGGCGGCGACCATCTCGGCGTAGTCGGGTCCGGCGACGTGGCCGACGACGGAGACCACGCCGGCCGCCCCGTGGCTGAGCAGGGCGAGGTTCAGCGCGTCCTCGCCCGAGTACCAGGCCAGGTCGGTGCGGGCCAGGGCCCACGAGGTGGCCCACAGGTCGCCCTTGGCGTCCTTGACCGCCACGATCCGCGGGTGCTCGGCGGCCCGGACCAGGGTCTCCACCTCGATCGGGACCCCGGAGCGGCCGGGGATGTCGTAGAGCATGACGGGCAGGCCGGTGGCGTCGGCGGCGGCCCGGAAGTGCTGCAGGAGACCCGCCTGCGGCGGCTTGTTGTAGTACGGGGTCACGACCAGCAGGCCGTGCGCGCCCGCCTTCTCGGCGTCGCGGGCCAGCTCCAGGGTGTGGGCGGTGTCGTTGCTGCCGACCCCGGCGACCACGACCGCCCGGTCGCCGACCGCCTCGAGCACCGCCCGCAGCAGACGGTCCTTCTCCGCGTCGGACGTGGTCGGGGACTCCCCCGTCGTCCCGCTGACGACCAGGCCGTCGTGGGCCTCCTCGTCGACCAGACGGCTGGCGAGCGCCGCCGCCGCGTCGAGGTCGAGAGAACCGTCGGGGGCGAAGGGGGTCACCATGGCGGTCAGCACGGACCCGAAGGGGCGGGTGGTTCGTCCGGGGGGAGCCGTGGGCATAGGGCGAAGATTACCGCCGCGCACCGACGTCCCGACCGCTCGCCCGCGGCGGCGGCGCGCCCCGTCGGAGGGGACCGTCACCGGGACCGTCACCGGGACCGTCATCGGGATCGTCACGAGGACCGTCGTCGGGACCGGACCACGGCCGGGCCCACGAGACGCAGGAGACCCAGCCGGTGCCCGCTCGGGGGTCCGGGCACCGGCTGGGTCCTGCCGGGTCATCGTCGTCGTGCCGCACCGCGTTACAGCCGTGCGTGACCCGACGCTCGCGCGCCCGGGCGGGCGGGACGTCAGCGGGCCGTGCGGAGCACCTCGACCCGGACCCCGTCGGGCTCGACCCGGAACCGGACGTCGGCCAGCGTCGTGACCACCTCGTCGGCGTCCAGGGGTCCCTCGGGGTGGGTCGTGCGCACCGCGAGCGTCGCCGCCCCGGCCGCCCGACCCGCGGTCAGCCCGGCCGGGGCGTCCTCGACGACCAGGCAGTCGGCCGGGTCCAGACCGAGGCCCTCGGCCCCCAACCGGAAGCACTCCGGGTCGGGCTTGCCCCGGTGCACCGAGTCGGCGGTGACGAGCACCTGCGGCGCGGGCAGCCCCGCCGCCCGCATCCGGGCCGCGGCCAGGTCGTCGTCGCAGGAGGTGACGATCGCCCAGCGCGGTGCGGGCAGGACCGACAGGGCCTCCGCCACCCCCGGCAGCCGGACGATGTCGTCGACGTCGGCCACCTCGAGGTCGGTGATCCGCCGGAAGCCGGCGGCCACCGCGGCGTCGTCCACGCCCGCCCCCGTGGCCGCGGCCTGGGCCACCAGGAGGTCGCGGACGATCTCCCGGGCCGGGCGGCCGTGCCCGTGGGCCTGGGCGAAGACCTCCCGGGTGATGCCCTGCTCGACCGCGAAGGTCGTCCAGCTGCGGGCGATGGCCGCCGTGGAGTCGATGAGGGTCCCGTCCATGTCGAAGAGGACGGCGGCGAAGGCGCGATCGGGCAGGGGCACGAGCGCACGCTAACGCGCCCTGGCATGGTGGTGCGGTGCCCGCGCAGCGAGTCGAGACCTCGATCGCGACGGTGTGCCTGTCCGGGACGCTGCCCGAGAAGATCGACGCCGCCGCCGCCGCCGGTTTCGACGCGGTGGAGATCTTCGAGCCCGACCTGCTGGGCTGCCCGTCGTCGCCGGCCGAGATCGCCCGCCGGGTGGCCGGGGCGGGGCTGCGGACCTCCCTCTACCAACCGTTCCGCGACCCCGACCACACCGACCCGGCCCGGTTGCCGGTCATCCGGGAGAGGCTGCGCCGCAAGGCGGCGCTGACCCGGGAACTGGGGACCGACCTGGTCCTGGTGTGCTCCTCGGTCCATCCGCACGCCGTGCGCGAGGACGACCGGCTGGCCGAGCAGCTGCACGCCCTGGGTGCCGTCGCGGCCGAGCAGGGGGTCCGCCTGGCCTACGAGGCGCTGGCCTGGGGCACCCACGTCAAGGACTACCGGCACTCCCTGCGGGTGGCCCGGCGCGCCGCGCACCCGAACGTCGGGGTGTGCCTGGACTCCTTCCACGTGCTCTCCCGCGGCGACGACCCCGGCGGGCTGGGCTGGGCCCGCGCCGAGGAACTGCTCTTCCTGCAGCTGGCCGACGCTCCCCGGCTGAGCATGGACGTGCTCCCCTGGTCCCGGCACCACCGGCTGTTCCCCGGGCAGGGGGGTTTCGACCTGGTGGGGTTCGTCGACGCCGTCCTGGCCGCCGGGTACACCGGGCCGTTGTCGCTGGAGGTGTTCAACGACGTCTTCCGCCAGTCCGACCCGCGCGCGACGGCCCTGGACGCGATGCGCTCGCTGCGCCACCTGGCCGAGGGGGTGGACCGCAGCACGGGCGAGGCGGGGACCGCTGTGGCGCTGCCCACCCCGCCGCGTCCGCTGCACTGGGCCTTCGCGGAGATCGGCGGGGCGCCGGGCGCGGCCGCCGACGGCGCCCGGCGCACCCTGGAGCAGCTGGGGTTCTACCAGGAGGGTCAGCACCAGTCCGGTCCGATCACGCTGTGGCGCAGCGGGTCCGTGCGCGTCGTGGTGAACGCTCGCGGCACCGGCGGGGCCCGGTTGACGTCGCTCGGGCTGCGCGTCCCCGAGCCCGGAGCGGCCGCGGCGCGGGCGCGGGGCCTGCTCGCCCCGGTCGTGACCCGGTCGGTGGGGCCGGGCGAGGTCGACATCCCCTCGGTCACCGCGCCGGACGGGACGTGGCTGCAGTTCTGCGACCTGGAGAACTCCTGGCTGCAGGACTTCTTCCCGCTGTGCGCGGCCGACGCCGAGGTGGCCGCGGAACGGCCGGCGGCCCTGGTGTTCGGCGGGGTCGACCACATCGCCCTCCCCCAGGGGTTCGGGGGTTTCGACCGCGCCGCCCTCTTCCTGTCCGCGGTGCTGGACCTGCAGCCGACCGCCGTGGTCGACATCGCCGGACCGGACGGCCTGGTCCGCAGCCGGGCCCTGCTCCCCCCGGTCGCGGACGAGGGCGGCGGGGTGCGGCTGGTGCTGAACGTGGCGCCGTCGAACGCGTTGCTGCGCGGGCGCACCGGGGGCGGTGGGCACCTGGCCCTGGTGAGTTCGGACGCGGTCGCCGCGGCGGCGGAGTTCCGCTCCCGCGGGGGGCGGGTGCTCGACGTGCCCGGGAACTACTACGACGACCTCGAGGCCCGCGGGGTGCTCGACCCGGGCACCCTGGCCCGGCTGCGGGAGAACTCGGTGCTCTACGACGTCGACGAGCACGGGGAGCTGCTGCACTTCTTCACGGCCAACCTCGGTCCCGACCTGTTCCTGGAGGTCGTGCAGCGGATCGGGGGGTACCGGGGTTTCGGGGCCGGCAACGCCGCGGTCCGGTTGCTCGCGCAGACCGCCGCGGCCGAGGTCGCCGGCACGGCGCCGGGTGCCGGGGGTCCGGCGTGACCCGGGACGTCCACCGGGCCTGGGTCGAGGAGGCCGTCCGTCGGGTCGAGGCCGACGGCAACCGCAGCGCCGACACGCACCTGCGGGTGTTCCCGCTGCCGGAGGAGCACGGGATCCAGCTCTACCTCAAGGACGAGTCGACGCACCCCACGGGATCGCTCAAGCACCGCCTCGCGCGGTCGCTGTTCCTGTTCGGGCTGACCAACGGTGACATCGGTCCCGGGACCGAACTGGTGGAGGCCTCCAGCGGTTCGACGGCGGTGTCCGAGGCGTACTTCGCCCGGATGCTGGGCCTGGGGTTCACGGCGGTCGTCCCGGCCCGCACGTCCCCCGCCAAGCTCGACCTGATCCGTCGGCACGGGGGTCGCGTCCACCCCGTCGAGGACCCGGGCGGCGTGTACGCCGTGGCCGAGGAGTTCGGTTCCCGGCCCGGGTGGCACTACTTCGACCAGTTCGCGACCGCCTCGACCGTCACCGACTGGCGGGGCAACAACAACATCGCCGAGTCGATCTTCCGTCAGATGGCGCTGGAGCAGCACCCCGTCCCGGCCTGGATCGTGGTGGGCGCCGGCACCGGGGGGACCAGTGCGACCATCGGCCGCTTCTGCCGCTACCGCCGGTACCCGACCCGGCTGCTCGTCGCCGACCCCGAGGGGTCCGTGTTCGCCGAGGCCTGGCGCACCGGTTCGCGGACCCTGACCGGGCCGGGGTCACGGATCGAGGGGATCGGCCGGCCCCGGGTCGAACCGAGTTTCGTGCCCGGGGTGATCGACGACGTGCTGACCGTTCCCGACGCGGAGTCGGTCGCCGCGATGCGGATGCTGCACGAGCGCTGCGGGATCCGGGCCGGGGCCTCCACCGGGACGAACCTCGTCGCCGCCCTCACCGTCGTCGCGCGGATGCGCCGGGCCGGGGAGACCGGCAGCGTCGTCACGCTCATCTGCGACGCGGGCGACCGCTACCTCGACACCTACCTCGACGACGACTGGGTCCGGTCCCAGGGCTGGTCGCCGGCGGCTGCGCAGGACCGTCTGACCGCCCTGCTGCCGGACTGACGACCGGCGCCGCTCACCCGCCGGCCGCGGCCGCCACGTGCTCCCGCAGGATCTCGCGCGCCCGCTTCGGGGTGATGGTCCCGAGCGGCAGGTAGGCCTGGACCACCAGCCCGTCGACCAGGGCGATGAAACTGCTCACCGCCGCCGCGACGTCGGTGCCGGGGAGGGCCGCGCGGGGCAGCGACCCGTCCTCGGCCCCGCGCCGGAACGCGGAGGCGACCTCGTCGCGCCACTGCTTGTAGTGCTCCGCGCGCCAGCGGGCGTACCGGGGTTCGCGGGCCGACAGGGTCCAGAAATCGAACCACAACCACCAGTGCTCGCGCATCCGGCGGGTCCCGGACAGCAGCAGGTCGGCGTAGGACTCCAGCTGGGCGCGACCGTTCTCGGCCTGCCGCGAGGTGGCCACGACGTCGCCCGCGTACACCTCGCTGGTCTCCAGCGTGATGACCTCGGCGAGGATCTCCGCGATGCCGGTGAAGTGGTAGGTCACCGTACCGACGGACACCCCCGCGGCGGCAGCGATGTCGCGGACCCCGGTCTGGGACAACCCCTGACGGGCGAACACGCCGCGGGCCGTCTGCACGATGTCCTCGCGGCGCTCGTCGGGCGCCATCCGGCGGCGCACCGGCCGGGCCGGAGCGCGGCCTGAGGACGGCGTGGGCACGGCCTCGGGGGCCGGGAGGGCGCTCACGTCGAGGTCCGGAGGATCTCGCGCCGCCAGGACCGGTCGCGGACGACCTCGCCGTCGCAGCGGGCGAGCAGCGTGTGCTCGGTGACGAAGTGGGTGGCCGTGGCCGTGAGCCGTCCCGTCGCCTCGAACTCCACGGTCCAGCCCTCCCGTTCCATCCGGACCCGCCAGGAGCTCGCCGCCTCGGCCGAACCCGGGTCGCCGTCGCGGACGGTGTAGGTCTCCAGCGCGTTCTCCTGGTAGGTCAACCCGTCGGGGAAGTGCAGGGCCGCAGCGTAGTTCGGGTCCACCTGCAGGGTCCAGCGTCCGTCCTGGGGTTCGACCGTGACGCGACGTTCCGGGCCGGTGCCGCCGGGGGTGACGGTGACCGGCAGGGGTTCGGCCTGTTCCGCCGGGGCGAAACCGACCCCGGGTTCCGGCGACGCGGGGGTGCGCACGGGGAGCTCCACCGCGCCGTCGGCCACGACCAGCCGCACGGGCGGGTCCTCGCGGCTCGGCCAGACCCACGGGAAGTAGGACGTGGACACCGCGACGCGGACCCGGTGACCGGGCGGGAACGCCCACGCGATCGCCTGCAGCGGAACGGCCACGGTCATCAGCTCGCCGGGGGTCACCGGGGAGGTGCGGTCCATGCCGTCGCGCTTGAGCAGGTTCAGGACCCCGCGGGTCACCAGGGTCGAGGAACCGTCGGGGGCGACGTCGCACACCCGCACGGCGAGGTTCGCCGCGGCGTCGGCGCGCACCGCCAGGTGCAGGACGGGGACCCCGAGGATCTCGAGGCGGTCGGTGACGTCGAGGTCGAAGGTGACCGAGCGGCCGTCCTCCTCGCGCTGGTCCGGGGGCAGGTCCGCGACGTTGCCGTAGGGGAAGTACCGACCCGCGTCGATCCCGGTGTGCAGCGGGGAGTGCACGAGGATCTCCCCGTCCGCGTCGACCGGGGCCGCCGTGCGCCACCTCGTCAGAGGGATTCGCCGGCCCTCGACGTTCGGGGAGGGCCAGGACGGTTCACCGAGCCAGCGTCCCGGGTGCTCGACGTAGCCGGTGGCCGGGGGCACCGACTCCTGCATCCAGCTGCGCAGCGCGGGTTCGGCCTCCACCCCGTTCTCGATCCCCTTGAGCCAGCGGTCCCACCAGCGCAGGCTCTCCTGCAGGAAACCGATGGCCGGCCCGGGCGGGCTCTCGATGTCGGGGTACTGGTGCGGCCAGGGACCGACGATCCCGCGGACCGGACCGGGGAAGTTCTCCAGCAGGCGCAGCACGGTGGTGCGGTAGGGGTCGGCCCATCCACCGACCGCGAGCACCGCGGCCTCGATCGCGGGGTAGTCCTCCCCCACGCTCCCGCGGCGCCAGTAGGCGTCGCGCTCCTGGTGGTCCAACCAGATGTCCAGGAACGGTTCCAGCGCGTCCAGCCGGGTCTCCCAGAGTTCCCGCCACGCCGGCCCCCACCGGTCCGGGTCCGGCGGCCGGGCGGTGAACGCCAGCATCGTGACGGCCCAGGCGAGCATGTCGATCGAGAGCAGCGCCCCGCCGAAGTAGTGGACGTCGTCGTTGTACCGGTCGTCGCTGGAGCACACCGTGACGATCGCCTTGAGGGCCGGCGGGCGACGCGCGGCGAGCTGCAGGGAGTTGAAACCCCCCCACGAGATCCCGAACATGCCGACCGACCCCGAGCACCAGGCTTGTGCGGCCAGCCAGGCGATGACCTCCTCGCCGTCGGCCAGCTCGATCTCGGCGTACTCGTCGAGCATGACCCCCTCGGAGTCCCCCGAGCCGCGCAGGTCGACCCGTACCGAGGCGTACCCGTGCCCGGCGTACCAGGGGTGGCGCTGGGCGTCGCGGACGGCCGTTCGGTCCCCCTTGCGGTAGGGCAGGTACTCCAGCAGCGCCGGGACCGGGTTCTCGGTCGCGTCGACCGGGAGCCAGACGTCGGCCGAGAGCCGGGTGCCGTCGCGCATCGGGATCAGGACGTGCCGGAGCCGGGTGGTCTCGTGGGGGTACGTCGTGGGGTGCTGCACCCTGGTGGCCCTTCCTCGGTCCTCAGACGGTGGTGGTGCTCGGACGGCGGGCCTCGACGCGGCGGCAGCGGAGCCGGTGCCCGGGAGCGGGTTCCACCCAGACCTCCTCGCCGTGGTCGACCCGGTCGTCGCCGATCACGGCGAACTCCAGGCCCTCGGGCAGCGTGAACGTGACGGCCTCCGGGTCCGAGGGGCCCGCGTGGTCCGGGTCGGGTTCCAGGACCGCGGCCAGGAGGGCCGCGGTCACCGGATGGTTCCGCCCGCCGAAGACGGCCTCGACGGGCCCGTCCTCGACGACCCGGCCCTTGTCCAGCACGATCACCCGGTCCGCCAGACCGCGGACGACGGCGAGGTCGTGCCCGATGAACAGGTAGGCCAGTCGCTGGTCGCGGCGGGTGTCGTCGACGAGGCGCAGGACCGAGGCCTGCACCGACACGTCGAGGGCGGAGACGACCTCATCGGCCAGCACGAGCTCGGGGTCCGGGGCGAGCGCCCGTGCGATCCCGACCCGCTGCCGCTGACCGCCGGAGAGCTGTCCGGGCAGGCGGTCGGCGAGTCCGGCCCGCAGACCCACCCCGGTGAGCAACCGCTGCCGTTCCTGCCGCAACGCCGCCCCGCGCAACGCGCCGAACAGCCGCAGCGGGCGGTCCACGGCGTCGGCCACGGTCCGGCGGGGGTTGAGCGTGGTGTCGGCGTTCTGGAACACCATCTGGACCCGGCGCCGCAGCCCGCGCGAGCGGCGACGGACCCCGACGAGCAGGTCCTCGCTCGTCCCGTCGCTCGCGTGCATCGTGATGCGGCCGGCGCTCGGGGGGACCAGACCGGCCACCGCCGAGGCGATGCTGGACTTGCCCGATCCGCTCTCCCCCACCAGGGCCACGATCTCACCCTGCCGGATGCGGAAGGAGACCCCGGCGACCGTCGGTCCGGTGCCGTGCCGACGGGTCCGCGGGCGGTGGTCGATCTCGAGGTCCTCGACCTCCAGGACGGTGGCCCCGAACTCGGTGAAGGTTCCGGCCGGGCGGAAGCCCGCCCGCGACTCCTCGGCCAGCGCGTCGTAGTCGGCGAGCTCGCCGACGGTCATCGCCGGGGCGGCGTCGGCCCCCGGGGCGAGCGCCGCGGGCGCCTCGACCGCACCGGGCAGCCCCACGGGCAAACCCGGACGGTGCAGACGCGGGATGGCCGAGAGCAGGGCCCGCGTGTAGGGGTGGGCCGGGGTGCGCAGCACCTCCTCGGTCGGCCCGGACTCCAGGACCCGGCCCTGGTGCAGGACGGAGGTGCGGTCGGTGGTCGCGGCCACCACGCCGAGGTCGTGGCTCACCAGCAGCGAGGCGAAACCCAGTTCCGAGCGCAGCTGCGCCAGCAGGTCCAGGATGGCGGCCTGGGTGACGACGTCGAGCCCGGTCGTGGGTTCGTCGAGGATGACCAGGTCCGGCCGGCCGGCGAGGGCCAGCGCGATGCCGACCCGCTGCTGCTGCCCGCCGGAGAGTTCGTGGGGGTAGCGGTCGACGATCTCCTCCGGGCGCGGCAACCGGACCTGCCCGAGGAGGCGGACCGCCTCCGACCGGACCTTCGGATCGCGGGGCCGGACCGGGTCCGAGAGCGCCTCGGCGAGCTGCGCGCCGATGCGCAGGGTCGGGGTCAGGGCCGCCCCGGCGTTCTGCGGGACCACGGAGATCCGGTTGCGCCGCAACCGGCGACGCTCGGCATCGGTGGCGGCGAACACGTCGGTCCCGCCCACCCGGACGCTGCCGGAATGCACCCGCAGGCCGGGGCGCAGGAAACCCGCGAGGGCCAGCGCCAGGGTCGACTTGCCCGACCCCGACTCCCCGATGACCGCGACCGACTCCCCGGCCGCGACGGTCAGGTCCACGGCGCTGAGGATGGGCACCGGTCCGGCTGCGGACGCGTGGGTGACGGTGAACCCGCTCACCTCGACGAGAGCGCTCATCACACACCCACCAGGGTGCGGTCCACGCCGCGGATCTTGGCGAGGCCGTCGGCGGTGAGGTTGAAACCGATGATGAGCGTGGCCAGGGCCACGATCGGGCCGACCGTGCCCCAGGGCAGGACGGCGAGCAACGTCCGGTTCTCCGACACCATGAGACCCCAGTCCGGCGTGGGCGGGTTCGCACCGAACCCGAGGAAGGACAACGACGAGACCAGCAGCAGCACGAACGAGGCCCGCATCGCGAGTTCTACGAAGACGACGTCGACCACGTTGGGCAGGATCTCGCGGCGGATCACCGCGAACGTCCCCTCTCCGCGGGCCCGGGCCGCGGTCACGTAGTCCAGCGGGACCACCTGCAGCGCGGCGGCCCGCAGCACGCGGACGACCGCGGGGCTGTAGATGACGACGGCGGCCAGGACGATGACCGGCCCGCCGGCGCCGAACATCGAGACCACGACGAGCAGCGCGAGGATGCTCGGCACGGACAGGACCGCGTCGACGATCCGCATGAGGATCTCGTCGAACGCACCGCGGTGGCAGGCCGCGAGGCAGCCGAGGACGGTTCCGATCCCGACCGTCACCACGGCGGCCACCACGGCCAGCGGCAGGGAGTAGCGGCCCCCGTAGAGGACCCGGCTGAGGATGTCGCGGCCCAGCTGGTCGGTGCCGAGCAGGTGCCCGTCACCGGGGCCCAGCAGGATGGAGGTGGCGTCGTTGGTCACCGGGTCGAAGGGCGCGACGAGCGGCGCCAGCAGGGCGAGGACGACGTGCACCACGACGAGGGTCAGCCCGAGCAGCGTCTGCGGGGAGCGCAGCACGCCGCGGACGACCGGTCCGAGGACGGGGCTGCGGACCGGCGCGGCCGGTGCGGTCGGCAGCACCGGGGCGTCGAGGGGGGAACTCATCAGTGTCCTCCGGCGGGGGTGCGCAGGCGCGGGTTGAGGGCCAGGGCCCCGAGGTCGGCCAGCAGGTTGCAGAGCACGTAGGCGACCGCCCCGATGATCGCGACGAGCTGCAGGACGGGCAGGTCGCGGTTGGAGACCGACTGCAGCACCAGCGTTCCCAGCCCCGGGTAGTTGAAGACCGCCTCGACGACGACCACCCCGCCGAACAACCAGGCCATGTTGACCGCCACGACGTTGAGGGTGGGCAGGATCGCGCTGGGCAGGACGTGGTGCACCAGGATCCGCGGGGTGCTCAACCCCCGCAGCCGGGCGTGCACCGCGAAGTCGGAGGCGAGCACGTCGATGACGCTGGAACGGGTGATCCGGACGACGTAGGCGGCCATGACCACCGCCAGCGCGAACCCCGGCAACCACACGGCCGGCAGCAGCTCGGAGAGCGAGGCGGTGGGCCCCGCGGTGACGACCGCGGGGAACAACGGGATCGACACCGACAGCAGCAGCACCAGCAGCGTGGCGACCGTGTACTCGGGGACACTCATCCCGACCAGCGAGACCACCGAGATGACGTTGTCGGGCAGCTTCTCCCGGAACGTCCCGGCCACGATCCCGAGCAGGAAGGCCAGGGCGATCCCGAGGACCGCCCCGACCGCCGCGATCAGCAACGAGTTGCGCAGGTAGGTCCACACGACGTCGACCACGGGTCGACCGTCGGCCAGCGAGGTCCCGAAGTCCCCCTGCACCGCCCCGCCCAGCCAGCTCAGGTACCGCTGCACCGGGGGTTGGTCCAGGTTCAGCGTCGCGGTCAGCGCGGCCCGGGCCTCCGGGGAGGAGAACCGACCGAGGATCTGCCCGGCGACGTCACCGGGCAGGGCCTGCAGCGCCGCGAAGACCAGCACGCTGGCCAGCAGGATCGTGAGCACGCCCAGACCGAGGCGGCGCAGGAGGAACCGGGTCAGCACCATGTCAGGCCGACAACCCGATGTTGACGTAGTCGAACTCGAACCCGTACTCGGAGTACCCGGCGACCTTGCGGGACAGGCCCGTCACCCGGTCGGCGAAGAACGGCGAGATCGTCGAGCCCTCGTCCACGACGAGCTTCTGCGCGTCCTGGTAGAGGGTGCGGCGCTTGGTGTCGTCCATCTCGGCGCGGGCCGCGTCCAGCAGGCCGTCGAACTGGGCGTTGGACCACATGCTCTCGTTGTAGCTGGCCCCGGAGCGGAAGATCTGGTTCAGCAGCTGGTCGACCGGACGGCCGGTGTACCAGTAGGAGGTCATGAACGGCTGCTTCATCCAGACATCGGTGTAGTAGGAGTCCGCCGCGGCCGTCTGGACCTCGATGCCGAGGCCGGCGGCCTTGACGCTGCCCTGGTAGGCCTGGGCCAGCGGGCTGAGGACCGGGTCGACGGTGGAGGTGAACATTGCCTGCGGCCCCGAGAACCCGGCCTTGGCCAGCAGGGACTTCGCCTGCTCGGGGTCCTTCTCGACGGAGTAGTCCAGCCAGTTCGGGTCGGTCGGGGGAACCGGGTTGTCGTGGGCGACCGTGCCCTGGCCGCCGACCGCGAGGGCCATCAGCTCGGTCGGGTCGTAGGCCAGCTTGAACGCCTTGCGCACGTTCACGTCCTGGAACGGGGCGGCGGTGAACAGCATCGGCATCACGTACCAGGTGGCCGCCTTGACGACCGCGGTGGTCGTCGTGGGGTTCGCCGCTACGGTCTTCGCCGTCGCCACGTCCAGGTTGGTCTGCATCGCGATGTCGACCTGGCCGCCCAGCAGGGCGTTGACCCGGGCCTGGGTGTCGGCGATGGCGCTGAACTCGATGCGGTCGAGCTTGGGGGCGCCGCCGAAGTGGTCAGCGTACGCGGTGACGACACCCTTGCCCCCGGGGACGAAGCTCTCCAGCTTGAACGGGCCGGTGCCGACCCCCTTCGAGCCGACGGTGGCGGCGGAGTTGTCCTGGATGACGTAGCAGTTGTAGTTGACCAGCAGGCTGGGGAACTCGGCGTTCGGCTGGGAGAGGTCGAGGACCAGCGTCGTCGCGTCGGGAGTCGTGATGCCCGCGGCGTCGAGGAAGTCCGACAGCACGGCCGCCTGGGGCGAGTCCGTGGCCGGGTCGAGGATGTGGTTCAACGTGTAGGCCGCGTCGGCGGAGGTGAACGCCTTGCCGTCGTGGAAGGTGACCCCGTCGCGCAGCGTGAAGGTCCACTGCTTGGCGTCGGCGCTGCCGGTCCACTCGGTCGCCAGGTCCGGCGCCAGGGTGCCGTCGGGGGCCTGCTTCACGAGGCGGTTGTAGAGGGCACCCAGGTACTCGTAGGCGCACAGCGACGAGGCCGGGTCGAGCGACTCCGAGGTCGAGGGCAGCGGACGAGCGGCGCGCAGGACCCCTCCGCTCGCGGCGGGACCCGTGGCCCCCCCGCCCGAACCCCCCTCGGACCCGCCGCCGCAGCCGCCCAGCAGCACGGGGGCCGCGGTGAGGCCGAGCCCGGCGAGCAGGGCGGAGCGTCGGGACAGCCGGGTCGGGTCGACGACGGGCGAGGAACCGTGGGACATCGGGAGTTCTCCAGTCGGGAGGAAGGCGAGGGTGGGGAGGAGCGGGGTCCGCAGCACAGTCCGGGGCCGCCCGCCGAGGCGGCTCGTGTTCCATAATCGTTCGACTGCACGATAGACGCAAGCATTCCGATGTTTCGGTTCGATGAATCATGACGGGAGCGGTCCGTGGCCGACTGGGGTTCCGTGTGGCAGGAGGCGCTCGCCGCGCTCGACGTCGAGGCGTTGCGGACGACGCTGCGGGCGGCCCTCCCGCCGGACGGGGACGACCCCGGGGACGGGGCCGAGCACCGGGACGCCGACGGGGCCGACCCCCTGCCCGAGGTGGTCGACGCCCTCGTGGCCGGGTTCACCGAGGCCCTCCTGGGCGGCCCGGAACCGGCCCACCGCAGCTACCTGGACTACGTCCTCCCCGGTGCCGGAACGAGCTCCCGAACCGTTGCCCCGGAGCCGAAGGCGGCGTTGCTGATGCTGCTGGTCCTCCTCGATGCCGGCGCCGCCGCGCGGGCCCGGCACCACTTCGGGCGCTGGCAGGCCGCACTGGCGGCCGCCGCTCCCGACGAGCGCACCGCGTGGGCCTGCCGGTTCCTCGCCGACGGGTGGTGGTTCGCCGCGGCCTTCGACCTGGCCCCGGTGCGGGCCGCCGAGGCCGCCCGCGTCCGGGCCGCTCTCCTCGACCTGGCTCTCCCCACCGCGGGGAGCGACGACGGGAACCCTTGACCCCGCTTATCGCACCGTGGTACGACAAGCACGGTCGCTCGGATCCGCCGAAGCCCCGCCGTCGCGACCACCCGCAGCCTCCGGCCCCGCCCTGCCCCGAACGGACCTGGAGCGCTCCCATGCCACCCACCTCCCCCACGCCGGACCCGGCGCGGTGGCCCCTGCTGTTCTCCCCGGTCACGGTCGGGGCGATCACGCTCCCCAACCGCATCGTCTCGACCCCGCACGCGACGGGGTGGGGTTCGGGCGGCCTGCTCTCCCCGGCCGAGGTCGACTACCACGTCCGCAAAGCCCGGGGCGGCGTCGGTCTGGTCATGACCTTCGGGTCGGCCTCGGTCGACCCGGACAGCGCCGCCTCCTACGGGTCGGTCTCCCTGTGGGACCCCCGCAACGACGACGAGCTGCGGCGCCTCGCCGACGGCGTGCACGAGCACGGCGCGTTCGTGATGTCCCAGATGACCCACATGGGTCGGCGCGGTAACTCCACCACCTCCGGCGTCGCGCTGCGCGGCGCCTCCGATCTGCCCGAGGGCGTGCACCGGGAGGTCCCGGTCGTCCTGTCCGCCCCGGAGCTCGCGGTCATCGCCGCCCGCTTCGCCGCCTCGGCGCGGCGGTTGCAGGACCTCGGCTGGGACGGCGCCGAGGTCACCTCCTTCGGCGGGCACCTGATCGAGCAGTTCTTCGACCCGGCCATCAACCACCGCACCGACGCCTACGGTGGTTCGCTCACCAACCGCACCCGGTTCGCGCGGGAGGTCCTGAGCGCCGTGCGCGAGGCCACCGGGCCGGGCTTCGTGATCGGCTTCCGGATGACCGCCGACCAGCACCTGCCCGCGGGCCTGGGGCCGGACGACCTGGCCGAGATCGTCGAGGCCATCGACACCGACGGCGTGATCGACCTGCTCAGCGTCTCCGGCGGGACCGGCGCCACCGAGCGCAGCTCCTCGTTCTTCGTCCCCGGGGACGCGGTGCCCGAGAACGCCAACGGAACCCTGGCCGGGTTCCTCGGGCGCCGGATCGACCGGCCGGTCGTGGCCGCCGGGCGCATCCTCGACGCGGGCACCGCCGAGGCGGCCCTGCGCGAGGACGGCGTGAGCCTGGTCGCCATGACCCGGGCGATCATCGCCGACCCCGACCTGCCCCGGAAACTGCTGGCCGGGCAGGCCCCGCGCCCCTGCATCAGCCTCAACGAGGGTTGCATCGGGCGGCTCTACCAGGGCATGCCCATGTGGTGCTCGGTCAACCCCGCGATCCGCGAGGCCGACCTCGACGAACCCCCCGCCACCCCCGTCCCCCCGCGGCCCGACGCCCCCACGGTCGTCGTGGTCGGCGGCGGCGCCTCCGGGATGGAGGCCGCCCGGCGCAGCGCGGGGCAGGGCGACCGCGTCGTCCTGTTCGAGCGCGCCGCAGAGCTCGGGGGGCGGGCCCGCGTGGCCGGGGTCCGCGAGGGCCGGCAGCGCTGGTCGCTCTGGCTGGACTGGCAGGCCGCGCAGCTGCGGGAGCTCGGGGTCGAGGTTCGGACGGGCACGGCCGCCACCGTGGACGCCGTCGCGGCGCTGCGGCCCGACCACGTGATCCTGGCCGCCGGGTCCCGGCCCCGTGCGACCTCGTTCGCCGCCGAGGGGCTCGTGGTCGCCGACGCCGACGACGTGGTCCGGACCCCGCCCCCGGTCCGCGACGGGGCCGAGGCCCTGGTGCTCGACGCCGAAGGCGGATTCGTGGCCCCCACCGCCGCCGAGGCGCTCGTCGCGGCGGGCTGGCGGGTGCGCATCGCCACCGACCTCGCCGTGGTGGCCGAGAAGGTGGATCCGACCCAGGTGTGGTTCGTCCGGCGCCGGTTGAAGCAGCGGGGCGTGGAGCTGCTGGGCACGACCCAGCTCCGGCGGGGCCCGCAGGGCTGGGAGCTCCTCGACACCGAGTCCGAGCAGGCCCGCCCGGCCGGGGCGATCGACCTGCTCGTCCTGGCCGGGCACCGCCAGGCCCGCGACGACCTCGGGGAGCAGCTGCGCGCCGCCCTGCCCGCGGGCGTGACCGTCCGCCGGGTCGGCGACGCCCTGGCCCCCCGCACGCTGCTCGACGCGGTCGCCGAGGGGGCGCGGGCCGGGGTCGGGACCCCCGGCTGAGCGGTCGACCGGACCCGGCGTCGCACCAGCCTGCAGGCGGGACGCGACACGCCGCCGCGGACGGTGTCGGCGGCGGCGTGTTCGGGGGTGCGTGCAGGCTGGTGCGACGCCCCGGGTCCGGGGGGCGCGGGTCAGCGGGCCCGGTGCAGCTTCACGGCGTGGCGGGCGGCGGCGCGACCCCGTCGCCGGTCCCCGGCCGCGTCGTAGGCGATCGCCAACCGGTACCAGGCGCCCGGATCGTCGGGGTGGGCCTCGACCTCGGGTTTCGTCTTCTCGAACAGCGCCTGGCCGTCGGCGCGGTCGATCCGCCCGGAGGCGGTGCGGCCCAGGTCGTCGACGGGCAGCTCGCCCCTCTCGGCCAGTTCCCGGCCGAGTTTCTCGGTCGCCCGCCCGAAGCGGAGTTCACCGACGATCGCCCAGAGCCCGACCAGCGGCAGCAGGATGACCGCTGCGCCGAGCAGGACACCGGCCCAGGTGCCGGTCGCGATCAGGTCGACGCCGAGGCGTCCCAGCAGGACGAAGTAGAACAGCAGCGCGGCGACCGAGATCGCGATGATCACCTTGGTGCGCAACGGTCCTGCTCCCCTGGTCCGGTTCTGGCGGGTCTGGGCGGTTCTCGACGCGGACTCAGTCGAGGTCGAGGTAGTGCTCGAGCCCGACCGTCACCCCGGGGCGGGAGGCCACCTGACGGATGCCGATCAGCAGACCCGGCATGTACGCGGACCGGTCGAAGGTGTCGTCGCGCAGGGTCAGGATCTCCCCCGGCCCACCGAAGACGACCTCCTGGTGCGCGGTCAACCCGCGCGAGCGCACCGCGTGCACGTGGATGCCGTCGACGACCGCCCCGCGGGCTCCCGGGAGTTCCTGGGTGGTCGCGTCGGGGCCTGGCCCGAGACCCGCCTCGGCGCGCGCCGCGGCGATGATCTTGGCGGTCCGGATCGCAGACCCGGACGGCGCGTCGACCTTGGCCGGGTGGTGCATCTCGACGATCTCGGCGCTCTCGAAGAACTTCGCGACCTTGGCCGCGAGCACCATGATGAGCACCGGGCCGAGACCGAAGTTCGTGGCCACCAGGACGTTGGCCGGGCGACCGTCGGGACGGCGCGAGGCGGCCTGCCAGGAACCCAGCTGCGCCAACCGTTCCTCGGTCCACCCGGTCGTCCCGGTGACGACGTGCATCCCCCGGGCCAGCGCCCATTCCAGGTTGTCCATCACCTGGTCGGGGACGGTGAGGTCGACGAGCACGTCGGCCCCCTCCGCGGCGGCGCGGTCGTCCCCGCGCCCGAGGGCGGCGACGAGCTCGAGGTCGGGTGCGGCCTGCACGGCC
This sequence comes from Kineococcus gynurae, assembly GCF_042433995.1. Lineage (NCBI taxonomy): Bacteria > Bacillati > Actinomycetota > Actinomycetes > Kineosporiales > Kineosporiaceae > Kineococcus > Kineococcus gynurae. Next base: position 688,233 of record NZ_JBHLUI010000008.1, on the reverse strand, counting down.
GCGACCGCCTCGGAACCCATCCGCCCCCGGGCGCCGGTGACGGCGACGCGGATCGGCGAACTCACCGGGTGACCCCGGCGAACAGGCTGTCGTCGGAGAACGGACCGACGACGGCGATCGAGCGGGGACGGGCGAGGAGGTCGACGGCCAGCTCCTGGACCTCCTCGGCGGTCACGCCGCGCACCTCGGCCAGGACACCGTCGACGTCGAGGAAGCGCCCGTGGCTGAGCTCGGACTTGCCCAGGCGGTTCATGCGCGAACCCGGGTCCTCCAGGCCGAGCACCAGCCCGCCGGACAGCTGCCCGATCCCGCGCTCCATCTCCTCGTGGTCGACCCCGCCCTCGGCGAGGCGCTGCAGCTCGGCCAGCATGAGTTCGGCGACCTGCCCGGCCTTGGCCGGCGAGCAGCCCGCGTAGAGCCCGACGTAACCCGAGTCGGCGTAGTTCGCGTTGAACGAGTACACCGAGTAGGCCAGGCCCCGCTTCTCGCGGATCTCCTGGAACAACCGGCTGCTCATCCCGCCGCCGAGGATGGTGTTCAGCACCGACATGGTGAACCGGCGCTCGTCGGAGGCGACGATCCCGGTGCAGCCCATCAGGACGTGGGCCTGCTCGGTCTTGCGGTCGATGACCAGCGTGCGTCCGCGTTCCAGGCCCGACGCGTCGCCGGTCGGCACCCGGCGCGGGGCCGGGGCCGACTCGGCCAGGTCGCCGGCGGCCCGGGCCATCTCGTACTCGACGAGGTCGACGACCTCGTCGTGGTCCAGCCCGCCCGCCGCGGTGAACACGAGCGTCGAGGGCCGGTAGTGCTCGCGGTAGTGGTCCCAGACGTCGGCGCGCCCGACGGCCCGGATGGTCTCCGGGGTGCCGCCGATGGGCCGGGCCAGGGGGTGCGAGCCCAGCACGAGTTCGGCGAACCGCTCGTGCACCACGTCGGCCGGGTCGTCGTCGTTCATCGCCAGCTCCTCGAGGATGACCTCGCGCTCGCTGGAGAAGTCGTCCTCGTCGAGGACGGCGGAGGTGACCATGTCGGTCACCACGTCCACGGCCATCGGGACGTCGGCGTCGAGCACCCGCGCGAAGTACGCGGTGTGCTCCTTGCCGGTCGCCGCGTTGGCCTCCCCGCCCACGGCGTCGAAGGCCGCGGCGATGTCCATGGCGTCCCGGCGCTCGGTCCCCTTGAAGAGCAGGTGCTCCAGGAAGTGGGTCGAGCCGAAGTGGCCGTGGGTCTCGTCCCGCGAACCGACCCCCACCCAGCACCCGACGCTCACCGAGCGCTGACCGGGCATGGCCTCGGTCAGCACCCGGGCGCCCGAGGGCAGGACGGTGCGGCGCACGACCGCACCGTCCTGCTCGGACAGCGTCTGGGTGATCGGCTCGCCGACGGCCGCGACCATCGGCAGCTCGACGCCGCGCAGCTCGTCGGCGGGCACGTCAGGCGTCGGACGCGGTCTCGGCCTCGGCGGAGGTGGCCTCCGCCGCGTCCTCGGCCACGACCGGGATCAGGGACAGCTTGCCGCGCGGGTCGATCTCGGCGATCTCGACCTGCAGCTTCTGCCCCACCGAGACGACGTCGTCGACGTTGTCGACGCGCTTGCCCCCGGACAGCTTGCGCAGCTGCGAGATGTGCAGCAGGCCGTCCTTGCCCGGCAGCAGCGAGACGAACGCCCCGAAGGTCGTCGTCTTCACGACGGTGCCCAGGTAGCGCTCGCCGACCTCGGGCATCGTCGGGTTGGCGATGGCGTTGACCGCGGCGCGGGCCGCCTCCGCCGAGGGACCGTCGACGGCCCCGATGAACACCGTGCCGTCGTCCTCGATGGAGATGTCGGCGCCGGTGTCCTCCTGGATCTGGTTGATCATCTTGCCCTTGGGCCCGATGACCTCGCCGATCTTGTCGACCGGGACCTTCACCGTGATGATCCGCGGCGCGGTGGGCGACATCTCGTCAGGGGCGTCGATGGCCTCGGCCATGACGTCGAGGATGTGCAGCCGCGCGTTGCGGGCCTGGGTCAGCGCACCGGCCAGGACCGAGGCGGGGATCCCGTCGAGCTTGGTGTCGAGCTGGATCGCGGTGACGAACTCCTTGGTCCCGGCGACCTTGAAGTCCATGTCCCCGAACGCGTCCTCGGCGCCGAGGATGTCGGTGAGGGCCGCGTAGCGGGTCTCACCGTCGACGGTGTCGGAGACGAGGCCCATGGCGATGCCGGCGACGGGGGCGCGCAACGGCACACCCGCGTTCAGCAGCGACAGGGTCGAGGCGCAGACCGAACCCATCGAGGTGGACCCGTTGGAGCTCAGCGCCTCCGACACCTGGCGGATCGCGTAGGGGAACTCCTCGCGGGCCGGCAGGACCGGGACGAGGGCGCGCTCGGCGAGGGCCCCGTGCCCGATCTCACGACGCTTGGGCGAACCCACGCGACCGGTCTCGCCGGTGGAGTACGGCGGGAAGTTGTAGTTGTGCATGTAGCGCTTCTTGGTCACCGGGGAGAGGGTGTCCAGCTGCTGCTCCATGCGCAGCATGTTCAGCGTGGTGACCCCGAGGATCTGGGTCTCGCCGCGCTCGAACAGGGCGGAACCGTGCACCCGCGGCAGCACCTCGACCTCGGCCGAGAGCGTGCGGATGTCGGCCAGGCCACGACCGTCGATGCGGACGGAGTCGGTGAGGATGCGCTGACGGATCAGCTGCTTCTGGACCGAGCGGTAGGCCGCGGAGATCTCCTTGTCGCGACCCTCGAAGGACTCGGCCAGCTGGGCGCGGACCTCGGCCTTGATCTCGTCGATCCGGTCCTCGCGCTCGGTCTTGCCCGCGATCTGCAGGGCGGCGCGGAGGTTGTCGGTGGCCGCGGCGGCGACGGCCTCGTAGGCGTCGTCGGCGTAGTCGGGGAACACCGGGAAGTCGGCGGTCGGCTTGGCCGCGGTGGCCGCGACCTGGGCCTGCGCCTCGACCAGCTTGGCGATGTGCGGCTTGGCGGCCTCGAGCCCGGCGGCCACGACCTCCTCGGTGGGAGCGGTCGCGCCGGTCTCCTTGATGAGGTTCCAGGAGTTCTCGGTGGCCTCGGCCTCGACCATCATGATCGCGACGTCGGTGGAGCCGTCGGCGGCGGTGACGACCCGGCCGGCGACGACCATGTCGAAGACGGCGCGCTCGAGCTCGGAGTAGCGCGGGAAGGCCACCCACTGCCCGTCGATGAGGGCGATGCGCACCCCGCCGATGGGGCCGGAGAACGGCAGACCGGCCAGCTGGGTGGAGAGCGAGGCGGCGTTGATGGCGACGACGTCGTAGGCGTCGTCGGGGTGGATCGCCATGACGGAGACGACGACCTGGACCTCGTTGCGCAGCCCCTTGACGAAGCTCGGGCGCAGCGGGCGGTCGATCAGGCGGCAGGTGAGGATCGCCTCGGTCGAGGGGCGACCCTCGCGGCGGAAGAACGAGCCGGGGATCTTGCCGGCCGCGTAGCTGCGCTCCTCGACGTCCACCGTCAGGGGGAAGAAGTCGAAGTGGTCCTTGGGGGACTTGCCGGCCGAGGTGGCGCTCAGCAGGAAGGTCTCGCCGTCGAGGTAGACCGAGGCGGAGCCGGCGGCCTGCTTGGCGAGACGACCGGTCTCGAACCGGATGGTGCGGGTGCCGAACGAGCCGTTGTCGAGGACGGCTTCGGCGGCGGTGATCTCGGGACCCTCCACGGGTTCCTCCTTCATGATCGATGGACGGACGGCGCGGCACCGCCCACGGGGGGCGGCGGCGGGTTCCGGCCTTCGATCGAGGCCCACGGCCACCCCGCTCGGGGGGTCCGGAGGCCACTACCGAGGACCGGGCGACCCAGCGCGCGGTTCCGCATGTGGTGACGGACGACGGACGCCTGATCGACGTCCGGTCACGGAGGAGTCTGCTACGACCCGTCCGTGGAAGTGGCACAGGGGCGGTCCCGAGTGTCGGGACCGCCCCTGTGCCAGCCCCTGAGCGGCGTGCTCAGCGGCGGATGCCGAGCCGCTCGATGATCGAGCGGTAGCGGTTGATGTCCTTCTTGGCCATGTACTGCAGCAGGCGACGGCGCTGGCCGACGAGCAGCAGCAGGCCACGACGGCTGTGGTGGTCGTGCTGGTGCATCTTCAGGTGCTCCGTGAGGTCACGGATGCGCTGGGTCAGCATCGCGACCTGGACCTCGGGCGAACCGGTGTCGCTCTCACTGGTCCCGTACTCGGCCATGATCTTCTTCTTGACGTCAGCGTCGAGGGGCACTGTTCACTCCTGGTCTCGTTGCGCGGTGCTCCGGGGCTGGTTCACCCGGGCTCTCTCGTGTCCGCGGCCGTTCGAACGGCGTCTGCCAGGCTACCAGGCCCGGTCGGGCCCCCTGCGCGGGTCAGGCTCCCCCGGGCGTCCCGGCGCCGGGCAGGCCCAGCAGCTCCCGGCACCGCTGCACGTCCAGCGCCATCTGCTCGACCAGGGCCTCGATGCCGTCGAAACGCAGGGTGGGGCGCAGCATCTCGACGAACTCGACCGCGACCTGCTCGCCGTAGAGGTCCAGGCCGGTGCGGTCGATGCAGTAGGCCTCGACCCGGCGCTCCAGACCGTCGAACGTCGGGTTGGTGCCGACCGAGATCGCCGCGGCCAGCCGTCGCCCGCCCTCGGCGCCGGGACGCTCGTCCAGCCGCTCCAACCACCCCGCGTAGACGCCGTCGGCGGGCACGTGCCCGGCCTGCTCGGCCGCCGCGGTCGAGAGGTTCGCCGTCGGGTAGCCGAGCTCACGACCGCGGTGGTCGCCGTGCACGACCGTGGAGACGACCCGGTGCGGGTGCCCGAGGATCTCGGCGGCGCGGCGCACGTCGCCGGTGGCCAGGGCCTCGCGCACGGCGGTCGAGGAGAAACGGGGCAGTCCCGACTCCGCCTCGCTGCGGTCGTCCTCGCCCTGGTCGTCCAGCACGAGGACCTCGAAACCGAGCGCGGACCCGAGGTCGCGCAGGGTCTGCAGGTCCCCGGCGTTGCGGTGCCCGAACCGGATGTCGCGTCCCACCACCACCGCGCGGGCCCGCAGCGTCTCGACGAACACCTCGCGCACGAAGCGTTCCGGGCTCCAGGTGGCCAGTTCGGGGGTGAACTCCAGGACCAGGGTCGCGTCGAGCCCCTGCTGGTCCATGAGGTCCAGGCGGTGCTCCAGACCGGCGATGACGACGGGCGCCCGGTCGGGGAAGAGCACCTGCAGCGGGTGCGGGTCGAACGTGACGGCGATGGCCGCGCAGTCGCGCTCGCGGGCCGCGGCGACCACCTGCTGCAGCACCGCGGCATGACCGCGGTGCACCCCGTCGAAGTTGCCGATCGTCACGACCGAGGGACCGGCGTGGTCCCCGACGGCCTTCAGGCCCTGCCACCGTTGCACGCCCCCACTGTGCCACCAGGGGTGGAGGACTACGGTCGTCACCACCCGCAGCACCACCCGCAGGAGCACCCGATCAGGGTCACCGCCCGCCCCGGAGGAACCGTGAGCAGCAGCACCCCCGTCGACCCGACCGGCACCGCCGCCTTCGCCGCGCTGCAGACGCACCACGCGGAGGTCCGTCCGGACCTGCGTGCCTGGTTCGCCGCCGACCCGCAGCGCGCCGAACGGTTCACGTTCGACGCGGCCGACCTGCACGTCGACCTGTCCAAGAACCTCGTCACCGAGGAGACGGTGCGCCTGCTGCTGCAGCTGGCCGAGGAGACCCGGGTCGCCGACCGGCTGGCGGCCATGTTCGCGGGCGAGCACATCAACACCACCGAGGACCGTGCCGTCCTGCACACCGCGCTGCGCCGCCCGGCGGGGACGACGCCGGCCCTGACCGTCGACGGGCAGGACGTCGACACCGACGTGCAGGCCGAGCTGACGAAGATGTACGCCTTCGCCGAGAAGGTGCGTTCCGGGGAGTGGACGGGCGTCACCGGCAAGCGCATCGAGACCGTCGTCAACATCGGGATCGGCGGTTCCGACCTCGGCCCGGTCATGGTCTACGAGGCCCTGCAGCCCTACGTGCAGGAGGGGTTGTCCTGCCGGTTCGTCTCCAACATCGACCCGACCGACGTGGCCGAGAAGACCCGTGGGCTGGACCCCGAGACCACGCTGTTCATCGTGGCCTCCAAGACGTTCGGGACGCTGGAGACCCTCACCAACGCCCGGCTGGCCCGGACGTGGCTCTGGGAGCGGCTGTCGGCGGCCGGCGCGCTGGCCGACGACGACGAGGCCCGCCGCGGGGCCGTGGCCAAGCACTTCGTCGCGGTCTCCACCGCGCTGGACAAGGTCGAGGCGTTCGGCATCGACCCGGCCAACGCGTTCGGGTTCTGGGACTGGGTCGGCGGGCGGTACTCGGTCGACTCGACGATCGGCACCTCGCTCGCGATCGCCGTCGGGCCGGAGCGGTTCACGGAGTTCCTGGCGGGTTTCCACGCGATCGACGAGCACACCCGCACGACGCCGTTCGAGCGCAACGTCCCCGTCCTCATGGGGCTGCTGAACGTGTTCTACGTCAACGTGGTCGGGGCCCACACGCACGCCGTGCTGCCCTACGCGCAGTACCTGCACCGGTTCCCGGCCTACCTGCAGCAGCTGACGATGGAGTCCAACGGCAAGTCGGTGCGCTGGGACGGTTCCCCGGTCACCCACGAGACCGGCGAGGTGTTCTGGGGCGAACCCGGCACCAACGGCCAGCACGCGTTCTACCAGCTGATCCACCAGGGCACCCGGATCATCCCGGCCGACTTCATCGCGGTCGCGACGCCGGCCCACCCGCTGGTCGACGGCGACGGCGGGGACGCCGACGTGCACGCGTTGTTCATGGCGAACTACTTCGCCCAGACCAAGGCGCTCGCATTCGGCAAGACCGCCGAGGAGGTGCGCGCCGAGGGCACCGCCGAGGAGATCGTCCCGGCCCGGGTGTTCTCCGGGAATCGCCCGACCACCTCGATCCTGGCCCCCGCCCTGACCCCGTCGGTGGTGGGTCAGCTCATCGCCCTGTACGAGCACATCACCTTCGTCCAGGGCGCGGTCTGGGGCATCGACTCCTTCGACCAGTGGGGCGTGGAGCTCGGCAAGAAGCTCGCCCTGGAGATCGCCCCGGCCCTCACCGGCGACGCCGACGCCCTGGCGGATCAGGACCCCTCCACCGGCGCCCTGATCCGCCACTACCTGCAGCGCCGCGCCACCGCCTGACCCCCATCCCTCCGTGATCAAGGAATGAGTGGTCTCCCACCCCACCCCGCCCTCCCGTGATCAAGGAATCCGAACCCCGGAATTCCTTGATCACGGGGGCGGGTCGGGTGGGGTGGGGCGGGTCGTGTGTGCGCGGGAGGGGTGGGGCGGGGAGGACGGTCAGTCCTCCAGGATGCGGCGGGCGAGGTAGGCGTCGGTGACGAGCGAGCCGAGCAGACCCGCCCGGAGCAGGGCGCGCACGGCCTCGGTCTTGCCCGCCCCGCCGGCGACCGCGATGACGTCGGGGACGGCCCGCAGCTGGGCCTCGGTGATGCCGATGCGGCGCTCGTCCAGGCCCGTGACCCGACGGCCCCGGGCGTCGTAGAGCAGGGCGCAGGTCTCGCCGACGACCCCCCGGGCGGCGAGCTTCTCCGTCGCGGCCGGCCCGATCAACGGCGGGATCTGCGACAGCCCGCCCCCCTCCCCCACCGGCCACGCGCCCACCGCGACGACGGCCTTCGTGACCCGCGGGTACTGCTCCAGCGTGGCGCGGATGGAGTCGTGCTGCTGCAGGGCCGTCGCGGTCCGGCGGTCGGCCACCACGATCGGGGCGAAGACCGGGTGCGTCGTCCCGCCGCCGTTGGCCTCGGCGACCGTGCGGACGATGTCGACCGAGGTCCGCCCGAGCTGACCGCCCATCCCGGTGAGCTGCACGACCTCGCACCGGGCGATCCCCCGGAGGTGCCCGGTCATCGCGAGCAGGGTCCGCCCGCAGTCCAGCCCGAGGACGTCGTCGGCGGTGACGATCTCGGCCAGGAGCTCCCCGGCCACCTGCCCCAGGGCCTCGGCGACGCCGACGTCGTCGGCGGTCGGGACCACGAGGGCGCGCCGCAGGTCGTAGGTCTCGCGCAGCCGCTCGGACAGCTCGTAGTCGATGCCCGCCGGGGCGCTGATCCGGATCGTGACGATGCCGGCCTCCTGCGCCGCGGCCAGCAACCGACTGATCTTGAACCGGGAGACGCCGCGCTCCCGGGCCAGGTCGACGCGCGAGACCCCTTCGACGTAGTGCCGACGAGCCACGGCGACCATCGTGGCCACCTCTTCTGGACCCATCTGCACATCTGAGCAGAGGGATTGACGAAGGTGCAAGGCGTTCGCAGGATCGGGGCCGACGCGAGGGAGCGGAGGCCGACGTGGGCGAGAGTGCCGGGACGACGATGAGGGGCGCGGGACGCGCCCCGGACGGGGTGGTGGCCGGGATCGACTCCTCCACCCAGTCCTGCAAGGTGGAGCTGCGAGACCTGGCCGACGCGCGCCTGCTGGCGGTGGGCCGGGCGCCGCACCCGCCGGCCCCGGGCGGCGTCAGCGAGCAGGACCCGCAGGCCTGGTGGGAGGCGCTCGGCCGGGCGATGCGGGCGGCGCTGGACGCGGCCCCGCCCGGCACGGCGCAGCGGGTCGTGGCCCTCTCGGTGGCCGCGCAGTGCCACGGGCTGGTGCCCCTCGACGCACGGGGGGCCGTCCTGCGGCCGGCGAAGCTCTGGAACGACACCACCTGTGCCCCCGAGCTCGCGCGGCTGCGGCAGCGGGTCGACGACGCCACCTGGGCGCGCCGGGTCGGGACCGTGCCCACGCCCGCCTTCACCATCGGCAAGCTCGCCTGGCTGGCCGCGCACGAGCCGGCGAACCTGCGGGCGCTGGCCACGGTGCTGCTCCCCCACGACTACCTGACCTTCCGGCTCACCGGGGAGCGGGTCACCGACCGCTCGGAGGCGAGCGGCACGGGATACTTCGACGCCACGGCCGACGACGGTCGGGGGCGCTGGCTGCCCGACCTGCTGGCCCTGGTCGACCCCGACGGCGCGGACCCGGACAAGGACTGGGCCGCGACGCTGCCGCGGGTGGCCCGCCCCGACGAGGTCGTCGGGCGGCTGACCCCCGTCGCGGCCGAGCACCTCGGCCTCCCCGGGGGCGTCCTGGTCGGGCCGGGCGGCGGCGACCAGCACGCCGCGGCCCTCGGTCTGGGCGCAGGCCCCGGTGACGTCACCTTCTCCCTCGGCACCAGCGGCGTCGTCTTCACGCCCAGCGCGCACCCGGTGCACGACCCCAGCGGGACCATCGACGGCGTCGCCGACCTGACCGGGGGGTGGCTGCCCCTGGTCTCGACGCTCAACGCCGCCCGGGTCACCGACCAGGTGGCGGGCTGGCTCGGGGTCGACGCCGCCGGGCTGTCCGCGCTGGCGCTGGCCGCCGGGCCGGGTGAGGGACCCGCGTTCGTGCCCTTCCTCGAGGGCGAACGCACCCCCGACCTGCCCCGGGCCCGGGGCGTGATCGCCGGGCTCGACTCGCGGACCACGCGGGAGGACCTGGCCCGCGCCGCCGTGGAGGGCGTCCTGCTGGGCCTGGTGAACGGCCTCGACCGGATGCGGGAGTTCGGCGTGGACGTCTCCGGCCGCGTGCTCGTGGTCGGCGGGGCGGCCCGCTCCCCCGCCTACCGTCAGCTCCTCGCCGACCTGCTGGGCACCCCCACCCTGGTCCCCGACGCCGACGAGGCCTCGGCCCGCGGGGCCTGCGTCCAGGCCGCCGCGGTCGCCCTGGGCGTCACCGTCCCCGAGCAGCGCGACCGGTGGCGCCCGGCCATCCTGGAGCAGACCGTCCCCCGCCCGTCCCGGCGCGATCCCGGCGCCCTCTACCGACGCACCGTGGCCGACGCCGCGGTCCTGGCGCCGACCTGACCATCTCGTGGACCGACGACCGCCGACCGACGACCGCCGACCGACCGACGAACCCCAGGAGGACCCCGTGACCACCGCCCCCGAACCCCTCGACGCCGACGTCGACCTGAGTTTCTCCCTGGAGGGCCGGACCGCCCTGGTCACCGGGGGCGCCTCGGGGATCGGGGCCGCGATCTCGGCGGTGTTCGCCGAGAAGGGGGCCCGGGTCGTCGTGGTCGACCTGGACGAGGAGGCGGCCCGGGCCCGGGCCGCCGAACTCGGCAACGGCAGCGTCGGGCTGCGCGGCGACGTCTCCGACCCGGCCTCGGTCGAGGAGTTCACCGCGGCCGCGTTCGCCGAGGGCCCCGTGCACGTCCTGGTGACGTCGGCCGGCATCGTCGACCTGGCCCCCGCCGAGGAACTCGAACCCCGCGGGTGGGACCGCACCATCTCGATCAACCTGACCGGCACCTACCTGACCGCCCGGGCCGTCGGCGGACGCATGCTGCAGCAGGGTTTCGGGAAGATCATCACCATGGCCTCGCAGGCGGCCACGGTGGCCCTCGACGGTCACGTGGCCTACTGCGCCTCCAAGGCGGGCGTCCTCGGGATCACGCGGGTCCTCGCCTCGGAGTGGGCCGGGCGCGGGGTGACCGCGAACTCGATCTCCCCCACGGTCGTGCTCACCGACCTCGGCCGGAAGGCCTGGACCGGAGAGCGGGGCGAGGAGGCCAAACGACAGATCCCGACCGGTCGTTTCGCCCTCCCCCGCGAGATCGCCGGTGCCGCACTGTTCCTCGCCTCGGGAGCCTCCGACATGGTCAACGGGACCGATCTCGTCGTCGACGGCGGGTACACCATCCGCTGATCGCAGAACTCCACCCGGGAACCCCCGTGATCGTCACGATCACGGGGGTTCCGTGCGTCCGACACTCCTCGTCGTCGGCGGAGTTTCTGCACATCTGAGCGCCGACGTTGACAGACGTTCAGAGCAGGCGCAGAGTTCAGGCGTCCCTGCGACCGGGTCGGAACGACCGGTCCCTTGCTGCACAGCGGCAGCCGTGGCCCAGGAGAACGCATGAACCCCGCAATGCTGGAGACCGTCCGTCAGGTCGTGGTGAACTCCCTCGACGACGTCCGGGTGGAGACGCACCCCTGCCCCCGGCCCGGGGCCGGTGAGGTCCTGCTCGGCCCGACCGTGGTGGGCATCTGCGGTTCGGACCTGCACGCCGCCCGCGGTGTCCACCCCTTCATCTCCCTGCCCTACCGTCCGGGCCACGAGGTGGTCGGACGCGTCCTCGCCGTCGGCGAGGGCGTCGACCTCGTCCCCGGCACGCGGGTCGTCCTGGAACCCAACCTGGCCTGCGGGACCTGCCCGCCCTGCCGCGAGGGCCGCTACAACATCTGCGACGTGCTCGACGTGATCGGCTGCCAGACCGCCGGCGGGATGACCGACGCCTTCGTGGTCCCGGCCCACCGCGTCCACGTGCTGCCCGACGACCTGGACGACACCACTGCCGTCCTCGTCGAACCGCTCTCCACCCCGCTGCGCGCGGTCCGCCGGGCGGGCGACCTGCGCGGCCGGCGGGTCCTCGTGCAGGGCGCCGGCCCGATCGGGCTGTTCATCCTGCTCGCCGCCCGGCGGGCCGGAGCCGCCGCGGTGGTCGCCTCGGACCCGGTGCCCAGCAAGCGGGACCGGGCGGTGGCGTTCGGTGCGGTCGGAGCGGTCGACCCGACCGCCGACGACGTCGCGAGCACGGTCGTCGAGGCCCTCGGCGGCCCGGCCGACGTGGTCTTCGACGGCGTCTCCCGCGAGGCGTCGGTCCGGCTGGCGGTCGACGTCCTGCGCAAGGGCGGGAAACTCCTCACCGTCGGGGTCGCCGCCGGTGCCACCCCGGTCCCCCTCGACCTGATCCAGGACCGCGAGCTGGACCTGCTGGGCTGCCTGATGTTCGTCGCCGAGGACGTCCGCGAGGCCATCGCCATGCTGCGCGAGGGCGCCGTCCCCGTCGAGCAGGTGATCACCGCCCGGTTCGACGTGGCCGACGCCGCCGCGGCCTACGCCGCCTCCGCCGACCCGGAGCAGGTCAAGGTCGTCGTGACCGTCTCGGGCCCCGGCACCGCCGCGGCGGGAGGTGCGGCGTGAGCACCGCGACCGCCCCGGTCGAGGTGGTCCTCGACTGCCGCGACCTGCGCAAGAGTTTCGGTGGCGTGCCCGTGCTGAAGGGCGTCTCGCTGCAGCTCACCCCCGGCACGGTCACCGCACTGGCCGGGGAGAACGGCGCCGGGAAGTCCACCATGATGAAGATCGCCGCGGGCCAGTACCGGGCCGACGACGGTCGGGTCGAGGTCCGCGGCGAGACCCTGCACGCGGGTTCCATCCGCGACGCGCACCGGCTCGGGGTGGCGATCGTCCCCCAGGAACTCGCCTCCATCCCGCACATGACGGTCTACGAGAACCTGTTCGTCGGCCGGGAGCTGCGCACCGCGGTCGGAACCCTGGACCGTCGTCGGATGTCGGCCCGGGCCACCGAGATGCTCTCGGAGTTCGGCGTCACGATCGACCCCGACGCCCGGATGGGCACCCTGCCGGTCGGGCTGCAGCAGATCGTCGAGATCGTCAAGAACTCCAGCCGCGGGGCCAAGGTCGTCCTGCTCGACGAACCCTCCTCGGCCATCTCCGAGCGCGAGGTCGAGGGGCTCTACCGCGTCGTGCGCCGGTTGCGCGACGCCGGGGTGGCCCTGATGTTCACCACCCACAAGATGGGCGAGATCCGCGACCTCGCCGACCGCGTGGTGGTCCTGCGCGACGGCGGCCTCGTCCTGGACGCGCCGCTGGCCGAGATCAGCGACGACGACATCGTCACCGCCATGATCGGACGGGAGCTGGAAGACCTGTTCCCCGAGGTGACCACCGTCCCGGCCGAGGCCGAACCCGTCCTGGAGGTCACCGACCTGCACGTCGTGGGTCAGAACTCCGACGTCTCGCTGACCGTGCGCCGCGGCGAGATCCTCGGCCTGGCCGGGCTCGTCGGGGCCGGCCGGACCGAGCTGCTCGAGGGCATCTTCGGCGTCCGGCCCACCAGCGCCGGCACGATCCGGGTGGCCGGTCGGGAGATCCCCCGCAAGCGACCCGCGGCGGCGATCACGGCCGGGGTGGCCCTCGTGCCGGAGGACCGCAAGCACGCCGGAGCGGTCATGGGTCTCTCGGTGCTGGACAACGGGACCCTCCCGCGCCTGGCGAAGTTCTCGATCGCCGGGTGGTTGCGTCAGAAGGCCCGCGGCCAGGGGGTCGGTCAGGCGATGGACTCGGTCCGGCTGCGTTCGCGCGGGCTGTCGCAGGAGGTCGGCACCCTCTCCGGCGGCAACCAGCAGAAGGTCGTCCTGGCCCGCTGGCTCACCGACCACGTCGACGTGCTGCTGCTCGACGAACCCACCCGCGGGGTCGACGTCGGGGCGCGGTCGGAGATCTACCGCATCATCACCGAGCTGGCCGCGGCCGGGATGGCCGTCGTCATGGCCTCCTCGGACATGACCGAGGTCCTGGGCCTGTCGCACCGGGCCGTCGTCATGCGCGACGGCGGGATCGTCGGCGAACTGACCCGCGACCAGCTCCGCTCCCCCGACGTCCAGGACTCGATCTTCCGACTCTCCTCCGGCCTCGCCCCGCGAGGTTCCGCGAACCCCGACGCCCAGCACCCCGACGCCCAGCACCCCGACGCCCAGCACCCCGACGCCCAGCACCCCGACGCCCAGCACCCCGACGCCCAGCACCCCGACGCCCAGCACCCCGACGCCCAGCACCCCGACGAGAGGGCCCTCTGATGTCCAGTCCCCAAGCGGCCGTGACGGTCCCCGCCGAACGCCGGCGGTTCAGCCGGGAATGGATCGTGGCGCAGCTGATCCGCCGCGCCATGCTGATCGTAATGCTGCTCGTCATCGCGTTCTTCAGCTACCGCAGCCTCCGGTTCTCCTCCCCCGAGAACCTGCAGACCATCCTCATCGCGGCGGCCCCCTTCGCCCTGATCGCCCTGGGACAGACGCTCGTCATCCTCACGGGGGGCATCGACCTGTCGGTCGGGTCCGTCATCGCGGTCGCCGCCATGACCGGGGCGAGCGTCGCCAAGGCCTACCCGGGCCAGGTCTGGATGACCCTGCTCTCGGCCATGCTGGTCGGGCTGCTCGCCGGGTGCATCAACGGTTTCCTCGTCTCCCGGATCGACGTGCCACCGTTCATCGCGACCCTGGGGATGCTCACCGCCGGGTCCGGGGTCGCCTACGTGATCGGCGGGGGCGCACCGGTGAACGGCCTCCCCGCCGAGTTCGGCAAGATCGCCAACACGACGGTCTTCGGCCTGCAGATCCCGGTCATCGTGATGATCGTGGGCATCGTGGCGCTGGGCATCATCATGCGCCGCACCAGCTACGGGATGCGGGTCTACGCCGTGGGCGGCAACCGCGTGGCCGCCGAGATCGCCGGGGTGAACGCGCGCAACACGCTCTTCTCCGTCTACGCGATCTCCGGGCTGCTGGCCGGCCTGTCCGGGGTCATGCTCGCCTCCCGCGTCATCTCCGGCCCCCCGAACCTCGGCCAGGGGTACGAGCTCGACGCCATCGCCGCCGTCGTCATCGGCGGGGCCAGCCTCATGGGTGGTCGCGGCACGGTCTGGGGCACCGCCCTCGGGCTGCTGCTCATCCAGACCCTCAACAACGGCCTGGACCTGCTGCTCGTCCCGGCCTACTGGCAGGACGTCATCAAGGGTGTCCTCATCGTGGCGGCGGTCGCCGTCGACGTGTGGTCCACGAAACGCCGGACCTGACGACCCCGATCCGCCCGCACCCTCCGCACCGCCCCGCCCGTCCCCGAACCTCCCCCACCACCGGTCGATCCCCCGGCCGCGTCCCGCCCCGCCCGACCAGAGCCTGACGATCGAAGGAGATCCCGTGTCCACGAACCCGTCCCAGCAGAACCCCCAGCTCACCCGACGCAGCCTCCTCGGCGCGACGTTCGGCGTCGGCGCCCTCTCGATGGCCCTGGCCGCCTGCGGGGCCGGTGACCCCTCGGCGAACAACGGCTCCGGCGGCGAGGGCGGGTCGGCCAAGACCCGCATCGGCGTGAGCGTCTACGACATGAGCTCGTTCATCACCGCCGGCAAGGAGGGCATGGACGCCTACGCCGAGGCCAACGACATCGAGATCCTCTGGAACTCGGCGAACCTCGACGTGAACACCCAGGCGAGCCAGGTCGACCAGTACATCAACGCCGGTGTCGACGCCATCATCGTCGTCCCGGTGCAGGCGGACTCCCTGCAGCCGCAGGTGGAGGCGGCCAAGGCCGCCAACATCCCGCTGGTGCCGGTCAACGCCGCCCTCTCGGCCACCGACCTGGCCGGCAACGTGCAGCCCGACGACGTCGCGGCGGGTGAGGGCGAGATGCAGATGATGGCCGACCACCTGGGCGGCCGCGGCAACATCGTCGTCCTCGAGGGTCCGCTGGGCGGGTCGGGTCAGATCGACCGGGGCCAGGGCATCGACACGATCCTGGCCAAGTACCCCGACATCAAGGTCCTGGCCAAGGACACCGCGAACTGGAAGCGCGACGAGGCCGTCAACAAGATGAAGAACTGGATCTCCGCCTTCGGGGACCAGATCGACGCGGTCGTCTCGCAGAACGACGACATGGGTCTCGGTGCGCTGCAGGCGCTGAAGGAGGCCGGCATGAGCAAGCCCATCGTCGGCGTCGACGGGATCGAGGACGGCCTCAACGCCGTGAAGAGCGGCGAGTTCATCGGCACCATGCTGCAGAACGGCACCGTGGAACTCTCCGCCGGTCTGGCCGTCGCGGCGAAGATCGCGCGCGGCGAGGAGGTCGACACCGAGCCCGTCTACACGATGCCGCGGATCACCACCGAGAACGTGGACGCGGCGATCGAGCACGTCGTCACCGACCGGGCCGCCTTCCTGGCCCGCATCCCGGACCTGACCGAGGAGAACCTCAAGACCGGCGACATCGCCAACGAGGGTCTGCCCGGGCAGTGAGTTCCTCCCGCTGAGCCCCACCGGGTCGGCGACCGGACAGGTCCGGTCGCCGACCCGTCCCCTCCCCCGCCACCCGGTGGGGGAACGACGGCACGGACGACAAGGAGCCGCCGATGGACCGGGCGGAGATCATCGCCGCCGGGTGCACCCAGGTGCGCCGGCAGGCCACCGCGGTGGCCGGGTTGGCCGACCAGCTGGACGAGACCTTCGCGGTCCTGGTGGAGCAGATCCTCACCACGCGCGGCAAGGTCGTGGTCACCGGGTCGGGGACCTCGGGCATCGTCGCCGAACGGTTCGCGCACCTGCTGAGCGTCTGCGGCACCCCCGCGTTCGCCCTGTCGGCCGCCGACGCGCTGCACGGGCGCTCGGGCGCGGTCACCCGCGACGACCTGGTCATCGCCTTCTCCAAGGGCGGACGCTCCACCGAGCTCACCGACCTGACCGCGCTGCTGGTGGGCCGCGGCGTCCACGTCGTCGCGGTCACCGAGGAGCCGGGCTCGCCGTTCGCGGCGGCCGCGGCCTCGGTGGTGACGTTGCGCACCGAGCCCGCCGACGCCGACCTCGACGGCCTGGTCGCCACGGGGTCGACCCTGGTCCACGCCGCCTGGGGAGACGCGGTGACCGCCGTGCTCAAGCACCTGCGCCGGTTCAGCGCCGACGACGTGGTGCGGGGCCACCCGGCCGGGGTCGTCGGGACCGCCCGCCCGCGCCCGTGACGGCGCTCGACGCGCCGCTGCTCGACCTCGACGGCTGGGCGGACGGGCCCGCCGGCGCCACCCGGGCGGGCAGCCTCTACGCCCTTCCCCCCTCGCTGCGGGCGCGGGCGGCCCGGGAGCTGCACGCCGCCGGCTGGTGGGTCCACGTCGACGTCATCCTCGGTCCGGGTGGGACCCACACGGGTGTCGACCCGGCCCAGCTGAAGCAGGTGCGCCGCGACCTCCCCCGGGCCCGGATCGAGGTCCACGTCATCGCGCCGCACCGCGGCGACGCGGAGGTGGTGCCCGAGCTCCCCGCCCTGCTCCGGGCCCGCCCGCAGCGTGTCGTCCTGCCCGCGAGGCTCTGCCGTGCCGGGCACCCCGCCGAGGCGCTCGTGCGCGCGGCGGGAGCCGCCTGCTGGGCCGAGGTCGACCGGGACCCCCCGCCGCGGCCGTGGACGGTGGACGGGTTCCTGCTCATGCTCATCACCCCGGGGAGCACCGAACCGCTGGACCCCGCGCGGGTGGCGGGCGCCGCCGGGTTGCACGGGCTCCCCCTCGGGGCCGACGGGGGCGTCGGGCGCGGGCACTCCGCGCTCCTGCACGGCGCCGGCGTCACCCACCTGGTCTCCGGCCGCGCGCTGCTGCGGGAGGCCGGTGACCTCAGGCGAGCCGCACCCGTCGGTGGTGGAGCAGGAACGGCAGCAGCAGCAGCGACGAGGCGCCCCCGACCAGCGACAGCGTGAAGAAGCTGCTGCCGGCCACCACGAACCCCGACAGGACGCCCGCACCGGACCCGGAGACCGCGATGAGGACGTCCACCCCGCCCTGGACCCGCGCCCGCGTCGTCAGGTCGGTGGCGTCGACCAGCATCGTCGTGCCGCTGATGAGGCCGATGTTCCAGCCCAGCCCGAGCAGGACGAGCGCGAGGACGAGCAGGCCGAGCGACTCCGCGGGGGCGAGGGCCGCGACCAGACCGGCGGCGAGCAGCACGGCCGCGCCCGCGAGCGCCATCACGTCGCGCCCGAGCCGGTCGACCAACCGCCCGGTGACCAGGGAGGGCAGGAACATCGCCGTGATGTGCAGGGCGATGACCAGGCCGATGTCGCCCAGCCCGTGGTGCGGGCGCAGGTGGACGGGCGTCATCGTCATGATCGCGACCATGGCAACCTGGGTGACGACCATGACCGCGGCGCCGGTGACGACGCCCGCGCGGGCCCGGGGGCCGAGGTCGGCGAACCCGCCGCCGACCCGCGGGCCGACCCTCGGGCCGGCACGGAGGCCGTCGTCGCCCTCGGCCCGGGCCAGCAGCAGGGGGTCGGGGCGCAGGAGCAGGGTGACGACCACCGCGGCCGCCCCGAACGCCAGCGCCGCCAGCGCGAACGGACCGGCCAGGGCCGGCAGTCCGGCCGCCGCCGCGGCCGACCCCAGCTCGTCCACCGACAACGGCCCGGCGACGGCCCCGACGGTCGTGGCCACGAGGGCGGTGGAGACGGCCGTCCCCCGGCGCTCGGGCGTGGCCAGATCCGTTCCGGCGTAACGGGCCTGCAGGTTGGTGGCGGTGCCGGAGCCGTAGACGAACAACGCGGCGAAGAGCAGCACCGGCGAGTCGAGCACCGCCGCGACGACGATGCCGAGGGCCCCGAGCGCCCCCACGCCGAACCCCGCCGCGAGGCCGACCCGACGACCGCGCCGTTGGCTGAGCCGCCCGACGGCGTAGGCCGCGGAGGCCGAGCCCGCCGTGGTCAGCGCGACCGGCAGCCCGGCCAGGGCGTCCCCGCCCAGCATGTCCTGGGCCAGCAGCGCCCCCACGGTCACGCCGGCCGCGAGCCCGGCCCCACCGAGCATCTGGGCGACGACCACGACCGTCAGCGTCCGCCGTTGCACCGCCGCCCGGTCGGCGGGCGAGCGGGGCGGACGGGGTGCCGTCGGACGCCGATCCCCGGTCATCTGCCCTCGTCCCTCCGTCGGTTCCGCCGTCGGTCCCGGCACCGGCCGGGCACCGGTGTCCCGGTGCACACTAGGGCGCACGGTCCGGGAGGTCCCCGGACGCCACGGGTCCGCCGTCGGGAGGGCGTCATCACCAGCAGCTCCGCACCGTCCCGCCTCTGGGCCCGGGTCGCCCGCGACCGCTACGGCACCGACTACGCGCGGGGCTACGC
Source organism: Kineococcus gynurae (assembly GCF_042433995.1). Lineage (NCBI taxonomy): Bacteria > Bacillati > Actinomycetota > Actinomycetes > Kineosporiales > Kineosporiaceae > Kineococcus > Kineococcus gynurae. The sequence continues at coordinate 669,473 of NZ_JBHLUI010000008.1, read as the reverse complement.
CGCCCGCTTCGACGAGCTCGCGGCCGAGGGCGAGGACCTCGACGGGGAGGCCCGACTGGTCCGACGGCTGCTGCCACCCCCGGCGCGGGTGCTGGACGCGGGGTGCGGGACCGGCCGGGTCAGCGTGCGCCTGGCCGGGTGGGGTTACGACGTCGTCGGCTGCGACGTGGACGCGACCATGGTCGAGGAGGCCCGGGCCCGCTGTCCCGGCGTGGAGTTCCACGCCGCCGACCTGGCCGGCCTGCGTCCCGCCGCGATCGGGGGCCCGGTCGACCTGGTCCTGCTGGCCGGCAACGTCGTCCCGCTCCTGGAACCCGGGTCGTTGGTGGCCGCGGCGCAGGGGGTGGCCGCGGTGCTGCGCCCGGGCGGGGTGCTGCTGGCCGGGTTCGGGCTCGGCCAGGAGCACCTGCCCGAGGGTTGCCCGCCGCTGCCCTGGGCCGCCGTCGAGGACGCCTGCCGGGTGGCGGGGCTGCGCACCGAGGACCGGTGGTCGACCTGGGCCGGGGACCCCGCCGGCGTCGACGACGGGTACGTCGTCGCGCGCTGGCGCCGGGAAGGGTGAGAGCCGACCGGCGGACCCGGCTCAGCTCTCGACCAGGCGACGGGCCACGTGCTCGTCGGTGACCAGCGACGTCAGCAACCCCGAGCGCAGCATGGACCGGATGGCCTCCGCCTTGCCCGTGCCGCCCGCCACGCCGATCCGGTCGGGGACCGCGCGCAGGTCCCTCTCGGCGATGGCGATGCGGCGGTCGTCCAACGCGGGGATGCGCCGACCGTCGGCGTCCATGAGCAGGGCGGCGGTCTCCCCCACCACCCCGGCGCGGGCCAGCCGGGCGGTCTCGGCCGGGCCGATGAGCGCGGGGGTCTGCGAGAGTTCCCGCGACCAGGCCCCGATCGCGACGACGGCGATGGTCACCCGCTGCCAGGCCGAGGTCGTGGACTTGATCGTGCGCTGGGAACGGAGCACCTGGGCGGTGCGGGCGTCGGGCACGACGAGCGGGGCGTAGATCGGGAACACGCGCCCGCCGTTCACCTCGCCGACGACGCGGGCGATGTCCCCGGCCGTCTCACCGAGTTCCCCGCCCATGCCGGTGAGTTGGACGACGTCGCAGCCGGCCAGTCCGCGCAGGTGCCCGGTCATGGCGCGAAGCGTTCGCCCGCAGTCGAAACCGAGGACGTCCTCGCTGGTGACGATCTCCCGCAGGAGTTCCGCGCAGACCTGCCCGAGCGGTTCGCGCACGCGGTCGGGGTCGGCGGTCCGGACCACCAGCGCCCGGCGCAGCCCGAAGGCCTGGCGCAACGACTCCGAGAGCGCCACGTCGATGTCGCCGGGGGTGCGGATCTCGATGCGCACGATGCCCGCCTCGTGCGCGGTCTGCAGCAGCCGACCGACCTTGAACCGGCTCAGTCCCCGTTCCTTGGCGATCTCCACCCGGGAGACCCCGTCGACGTAGTGGCGCCGGGCGATGGCGGCGAGTTCCGTCGCCTCCTCCGGGCCCAGGGTCAGACGTTCCATGTGCTCATGTGAGCAGAAGCATTGACGAGTGCGCAACCGGGTCGGGAAGGTGAGGCTGCCTGTCCTCCCCCGGCGAAGGAGCCGTCGAGTCCCATGACCTCCACCACCATCCCCTCCACGATGCGGGCCTCGGTCCTGCTCGAAGCGGGTCGCATCGAGATGCAGGAACGCCCGGTCCCGACCGCCGGCCCGGGCGAGGTCCTCGTCCGCGTCGGCTCGGTCGGCGTCTGCGGTTCCGACGTCCACTACTACAAGCACGGCCGCATCGGCGACATGGTCGTGACCGCACCGCTGGTCCTCGGCCACGAGGTCTCCGGGACGATCGTCGCGGTGGGCCCCGGCGTCGAGGAGGACCGGGTCGGCGAACGCGTCGCCCTCGACCCCCAGGTGCCCTGCCGTCGCTGCCGGCAGTGCAAGGCCGGCCGCTCCAACCTGTGCCCGTTCATGGAGTTCTACGCGACGCCGCCCTTCGACGGGACGTTCTGCGACTACGTGACCGCCCCCGCCGACCAGGCGTTCGCGGTGCCGGACTCCATGTCCGACGAGTCGGCCGCACTGCTGGAACCCCTCTCCGTCGGGCTCTGGGCCGCGCACAAGGGCAACGTCGGCCCGGGTGACCAGGTGCTGATCGCCGGCGCCGGCCCGATCGGGGCGATGGTCGCCCAGGCCGTGCGCGCCTGCGGGGCCACCGACATCGTCGTCACCGACTTCGTCGACTCCCGCCGCGAGCGCATCACCTCCTTCGGCGCGACCCGGGCGCTGCACCCGGTGCAGGACAAGGACGAGATCGCGGCCCTCCGGGTCGACACGTTCGTCGACTGCTCCGGGGCGACCCCGGCGGTGCTGTCCGGCATCGCCTCCACCCGCGGCGGCGGGGCCGTCGTCCTCGTCGGCCTGGGCGCGGAGGAGATGCCGATCCCGGTGCAGCTCATCGCGACCCGCGAGATCACCCTGACCGGCGTGTTCCGCTACATCGACACCTGGCCGCGCGGCATCGAGCTGGAGACCTCCGGCGCCGTCCACCTGGACGACATGGTCACCGCGCGCTACCCGCTGGAGCAGGTCGAGGAGGCCCTCAACGCCGACTCCGACCCGTTGAGCATGAAGGCCGTCGTCGTCGTCAACCCGGCCGCCTGAGCCCCGACCCCCTGCTGAGAGGTTCTCCCATGCCCGTGCTGGACCGTTTCGACCTGACCGGCAAGGTCGCCCTCGTCACCGGTGGCTACCGCGGTCTGGGCCAGGCGTTCGCCCGCGCCCTGGCCGAGGCCGGGGCCGACGTGGTGATCGGCGCCCGTGACGGCGACAAGTCCGCCGCCGAGGCCGAGGCCCTGGCCGCCGCCACCGGACGCCGGACGCTGGGCCTGCGCCTGGACGTCACCTCCCGTCCCGAGGTCGAGGCCGCGATCGAGCGCATCACGTCGGAGTTCGGGCGGCTCGACGTCCTCGTCAACAACGCCGGCACCTGCGTGCACCGCCCGGCCCTCGAGGTGACCGACGAGGAGTTCGACGACGTCCTGACCACCAACGTCAAGGGCGTCTGGCTGCCCAGCGTCGTCGCCGCCCGCTGGATGGCCGACCACGGCGGCGGCAACATCGTGAACATCGGTTCGATCAGCGCGCAGATCGTGAACCGTCCGCAGCAGCAGCCGGCCTACAACGCCTCCAAGGCTGCGGTGCACCAGCTCACGAAGTCCCTGGCCGCCGAGTGGGCCCCGCTGGGGATCCGCGTCAACGCTCTCGCCCCGGGGTACGTCAAGACCGAGATGGCCCCCGTGGACAAGCCGGAGTTCCGCCGGATGTGGATCGACGACGCGCCCATGCAGCGCTACTCGACCCCGGAGGAGATCGCGGCGAGCGTCGTCTACCTCGCCTCGGACGCCTCCAGCTTCTCGACCGGTGCCGTGATCGTCACCGACGGGGGTTACACGCTCTTCTGATCCCTCCGCCCCCTCCCCACCCCACCGCAAACCCCTCCGTGATCAAGGAAGGAGTGATCAACCGCCTCACCCGTCACGTGACGGGTGAGGCAGCTGATCACTCCTTCCTTGATCACGGCAGGGTTCGACTGGCTGGGCTGGGTGGGGTGGGGGTGGGGGAGGGAATAGGCGGTCGGAATCTGTGCTTGGCTTGGGTGACATGAACGGGAACCGGGGAGCGCACCTGACGCAGCGAAGGTTCGTCGACCTGCTGCGGACCGCGAGCGCGCAGTAGCGACGGACGTCGCCGTCCGTCCGTCCCGTTCACCCTCCCCGGAGCCAGCATGTCCACCACCTCCGACGCGCCTGTCCGCGCGTCCCGCAACCCCCTGCGCCGCATCCCCTTCGGCGCCCAGGTCCTCATCGGTCTCGTCCTCGGCGTCGCCCTCGGCGCGCTCGCCCGTTCGATGGGCGGGACCGAGACCGACCCGAACTGGTTGACCACCACGCTCGACACCATCGGCTCGACATTCGTCACCCTGCTCAAGACCCTGGTCCCGCCGCTCATCCTGCTGGCGATCATCACCTCCATCGCCAACCTCCGGCAGGTCACGGACGCCGCCCGGCTGGCCTGGCGCACCCTGCTGTGGTTCGCCATCACCGCCCTGATCTCGGTGGGCATCGGCATCACGATCGGCCTCATCACGAACCCGGGCGCCCGGGCGGACGTCGCCGCCCCCACCGAGGACTACTCCGGCAGCACCGGTTCCTGGCTGGACTTCCTGCAGGGCCTGGTCCCGGTGAACATCGTGGGGCTCCAGGCCCGCACCTCCACCGGTGACAGCGGTGCCCTGTCGACCTCGCTGTCCTTCAACGTGCTGCAGCTGCTGGTCGTCGCGATCGCGATCGGGGTGGCCGCGCTCAAGGTGGGTGACAAGGCCGAGCCGTTCCTGTCCGTCGCCCGTTCCGGGCTGAGCATCGTCCAGACCGTCCTGTGGTGGGTCATCCGGCTGGCCCCGATCGGGACCGTCGGGCTCCTCGGCACCGCCGTCGCCTCCTACGGCTGGAACGCCCTCGCACCGCTCGGGGTGTTCGTGATCGACGTCTACGTCGGCCTGGCCCTGGTGATCTTCGTGCTCTACCCGATCCTGCTCAAGGTGCACGGGCTCGGTGTGCGCGCCTTCTTCGCCACCGTGTGGCCGGCCACGTCGTTGGCCTTCGTCTCCCGCTCGTCCATCGGCACCCTGCCGGTGACCCAGCGGGTCACCGAGGACCTGGGCGTCCCTCGCTCCTACGCGTCGTTCGCGGTGCCGCTCGGCGCGACCACGAAGATGGACGGGTGCGCCGCGATCTACCCGGCGCTGGCCGCGATCTTCGTCGCCGGGTTCTTCGGGGTCGACCTCTCCGTCCTCGACTACGTGCTCATCGCGTTCGTGTCCGTCGTGGGTTCGGCGGCCACCGCCGGGCTGACCGGGGCCACGGTCATGCTGACCCTGACCCTCTCGACGCTGGGGCTGCCGCTCGCCGGGGTCGGTCTCCTGCTGGCCATCGACCCGATCCTCGACATGGGCCGCACCGCGGTGAACGTCACCGGCCAGGCCCTGGTCCCGGCCATCGTGGCCAAGCGCGAGAAGATCCTCGACCGCTCCCGCTCGGGCGCGACCGCCGCGCGCGGTGAACTCGTCGACGCCTGATCTTCCCTCCCGCCGCGCCGGGTGGCAGGCTGCCCAGCAGTCCGCCACCCGGCGCGACCCGTTCTGCCGGACCACCTCGACGACGAGGAGCACCACCGTTGCTGCCCAACGACTTCTACACCCCCGAGGTTCAGGGGGCCTACGACCTGCACTCCCTGGGGCGCTTCGAGCTGGAGGAGGGCGGGGTGATCGAGGACCTGCAGCTCGCCGTGGCCACCTACGGCGAACTCTCCCCCGCCAAGGACAACGCCATCCTCGTCCCGACCTGGTTCTCCGGGACGCACCAGACCTGGGAGCAGGTCTACATCGGACCGGGCCGGGCCCTCGACCCCGACCGGTACTTCATCGTGGTGGTGAACCAGATCGGCAACGGTCTCTCGACCTCCCCGCACACCGCCCCCGACGAGATCGCGATGTCGCGCTTCCCCAAGGTGCGCATCTCCGACGACGTGATCGCCCAGGAGCGGCTGCTGCGGGAGGTGTTCGGCATCGAGACCCTGCAGCTGGTCGTCGGCGGTTCGATGGGGGCGCAGCAGACGTGGGAGTGGGCCGTCCGGTTCCCCGACAAGGTGCTGCGGGCGGCCCCGATCGCCGGGACGGCGCAGAACACCCCGCACGACTTCCTGTTCACCCAGGCCCTCATGGATGCCATCACCTCCGACCCCGGGTGGGCCGGTGGGGAGTACTCCTCCCACACCGAGGTCGCGGCCGGGTTGCGTCGGCACGCCGGCATCTGGGCGGTACTGGGGCTCTCGACGGAGTTCTGGAAGACGGAGTTCTGGCGCGGCATCACGATGGGCGAGTACCGGTTCACGTCGATGGCGGACTTCCAGACGAACTTCATGGAGGCCGTCTTCACCGCCATGGACCCCGACGCCCTGCTGACCATGGGGTGGAAGTGGCAGCGCGGCGACGTCGCCCGGAACACCGACGGTGACCTGGCGGCGGCGCTCGGACGCGTCACCGCCCGGACGTTCGTCCTGCCCATCGACGAGGACATGTTCTTCCCGCCGCGCGACTGCGCCGCCGAAGCCGCCCTGACCCCGGGCGCCGAGCTGCGGGTGCTGCCGAGCATCGCCGGGCACTTCGGCCTGTTCGGGTTCGAGCAGACCTACCTGGACGCCCTGGACGGGCACCTGAAGGAGCTGCTGGCCGGTTGAGCCCGGCTCAGCGCCGGGGCACGAGCTCCACGAACGACACCCCGGAGGTGAAGTCGCGCCGCCCGACGGTGTCGAAGGGGCGGGGTCGGTAGCCGGCGCGGCCGAACAACGGGATCCCGTCACCGAGGACGACCGGGTTCACCTTGAGGTGGACCCGGTCGATCTCGTCCAGCAACGAACCGGCGAGGTGCCCGCCCCCGGCCAGGTAGACCGACGCCCCCGACCCGGCCTTCAGCTCGCGCACGGTCGCCACCGGGTCCTGGACGAGTTCGACGTCGGGGCCGACCTCGCGGCCGGGGGAACCCACGACGATCTGGCGCAGGTGGGCGTAGGGGCTCACGATGCCGGCCCGCAGTGCCGGGGTGTAGGTGTTCCAGCCCATCAGCACGGTGTCGAACCGGGAGCGGTCGGCGACGAGTCCGAGCGCGGACTGGACGTGGCTCGGGATGGTGTCGGTGAACTCCGCCAGCAGGGCCGCCAGGTGGTCCCCCTCCACGGGGAAGGCCGAGTAGTCCCCGTCCGGGGCGGCGATGAAACCGTCCAGGCTCACCGCCACGTGGTAGACGAGTTCACGGCGGTCCCCGGTGTCGACGCTCATCCCCGCATCCTCGACCGCACCTCAGCGGCGGGGCAACCGGGTTGCGACCGAGGGGTCAGGAGGTCGGAGGCTCCCCGCCCGGGCCACCCTCCGGCGGGGTGCCGGACGGCATCGACCCGGACGGCATCGACCCGGACGGCATCGACCCGGACGGCATCGCTCCTCCGGGGCCACCGCCGTTGCTGCCCGCCACCGTCCCGGGTTCGGTGGTCGTGTCGATGTTGACGCCGAGGCTCACCACGTACCCGTCGGAGACGTTCCCGGTGGCCGTCCCCAGCTGGGTGGCTCCACCGTCGTCACCGAACACGTTGTCGGAGTCCAAGGACACCTGGGCCAGGTTGGCGACCGACGTCTCGTACCCGGTGCTCGCGTAGACGGCGGCCGATGCGGCCTCGGGCAGCGCCACCTGCGACGTGGCCAGCAGGTTCGCGGTGTCGGTGATGCTCGCCTCGTCCGGGTAGACCTCGAAGTGGACGTGCGGCCAGCGACCGGAGTAGCAGGCCGGGTAGATGGAGGTGAACTCCACGACCCCGTCGGCGTCGGCGATCTGGACGCCGCGCAGGTAGTTCTCGTCCTCGATGCCCTCGCCGTACATCGAGTAGGCCCCGTCGCGGTCGCAGTGCCAGACGTAGACGGCGACGCCCGCGAAGGGTTGCGCGTTCACCATGTCGGTGACGGTCAGCCGCAACGTCATCGGGACCCCTTCGGCGACGGTGGTCGAGGTCCCGAAGCTCGACCGGATGTCGGAGCGGACGACGCCGGACTCCTCGAGCACGTCGGGACCGTTGCTGCCGTCACCCGGGTAGGGGCCCATCGTCTCCTCGGGGATCTCACCCGTCGACGTGGTCGTCGTGGTGGTCGCGGTCGTCGACCCGGTGCTGCTGCTGCTGCTGCCGCAGGCGGCGAGCGCGCCCACCCCGCCCAGCCCGAGCAGCGACAGCATGCGCCGGCGACCCAGGATCGTGCCGATGTCGAAGCGCAGGCCCTGGTCCTCGACGTCCTCCTCCGGTCGGGGCAGCACGCGCCCCTCGTAGGTGGGCACCGACGCGCTCGACTCCTCGTCGGGTCCGGGGGTGCTGATGTCCGTGCTCATGGTGTCCTCCGTCTGCGGTCCTGCTCGACGTGACCACCATCGGTGCGCCGACCCAGCAGGACCGGTGCCCCACCCAGGCGTTCCCTGTGAAGCGCGACGGGGGTCAGGCCGGGGTGAGCACGAGGACGGGCCGCGCACCGCGGGAGCCGTCCTCGAGCAGGGCCACCAGGACCCCCTCCGGTCCGAACGCGGCCACCGTCCCCGGGTGCCCCGTCGCCGCCAGGACGCCGCCGTGGGAGAGACGGTCGGCCTGGGCCGCGTCGACCTCGCGCGCCGGGAACAACCGTCGGGCGACGTCGGCCAGGGGCTGCACGGCGGGATCGGCCTCGACCGCCTCCAGGGTGCGGGACTCGGCCAGGGTGAACGGCCCGGACCGGGTGCGGCGCAACGCCGTCAGGTGCCCGCCCACCCCGAGCGCGCGGCCCAGGTCCCGGGCCAGCGCCCGGACGTAGGTGCCGCTGGAGACGGTGACGGCGACGTCCAGGTCGAGGTGGGGCCCGGACGCCCGCCGGTCCAGGACGGTGAACTCCGCGACGGTGACCGGGCGGGCGGGCAGCTCGACGTCTTCCCCGCCGCGCACCCGGGCGTAGGAGCGACGCCCGTCGACCTTGATGGCGCTGACCGAGCTCGGGACCTGCTGGATCGTCCCGGTGAGCCCGGCGACCGCGGCGGCCAGGGCCTCGTCGCCCAGGTGCGTCGCGGGCACCACCTCGCCCACGGGGTCGCCCTCGGCGTCGTCGGTGATCGTCGCGACCCCCAGCCGGACGGTCGCGGTGTAGGCCTTGTCGTGGGCGACAAGGTGGGTGAGGAACTTGGTCCCCCGGTTCGCGCCGAGGACGAGGACCCCGGTGGCGGCCGGGTCCAGCGTCCCGGCGTGGCCGACCCGCCGGGTCCCGAGCAGCCGCCGGCAGCGCCCCACGACGTCGTGCGAGGTCCACCCCGCAGGTTTGTCGACCACGAGGATGCCGTCGCCGACGTGGGGTCGTTCGCTCATCGGGCGACCCCCGCGGGGACGAGACGGGCCAGCACGGCGTCCGCCAGCCGCGCGGTGACGGCCTCGCTGCAGCGCAGGAACAGTTCGGGTTCGATGAGTTCGACCTCGACCAGGACGGGGTCCTCCGCGCCCAGGAGGTCGACGCGGGCGTAGAGCGGCGGGGTCCCCGGGACCCCCCCGGCCGCAGGCAGGGCGTCCAGGACGCGGGTGGCCAGGAGTCGTTGCGCCGCGGTCGGTTCGACGAGCTCGACCCGGCCCCCGAAGTGGTCGTGGACCCGGAACTCCCCCGCGGCCGGCGATTTCCGCACGGCCTGGGCGACCTCGCCGTCGACCAGGACCAGGGACACCTCCCCCTCGCTCAGCACGCGCGGCTCGAACTCCTGCAGCAGCACGTCCTGCGTGCGGGAGGCGGCGGCCAGGTCCGGTTCCACGTCGTCCAGCCGGCGACGCAGCGCCCCGTGGCCCCCCACCCCGGTCGCCGGTTTCACGACCACCTCGCGCACCCCTCGTCCGGCGAGCCCGGCCACGGCGGCTGACCGCTCGGACGCCCCGGCCCCGCGGGCGACGACGGCCGTCGCCGGCAGCGCGACCCCGGCCGCGGCCAGGTCGAGGAGGTAGCGCTTGTGGGCGTTCCAGGCCACGAGCGCGGGGTCGTTCAGGACGGTGGTGCGGGCGGCGATCTCCCCCAGCCGGGCCAGGAAGCGCTCCGGGGCGGCGACGTAGTCCCAGGGGGTGCGGACGACCACGAGGTCGGCGACCGCCCAGTCCTCGGCCGGGGGCGACGCGGGTCCGGTCCACGCCACCTCGCGCACGGTGGCCCCGCGCGCGGCGAGCGCCGCGGCGAGCAGGCCCGCGTCGGCCTCGGGCTTGGGCATGGTCTCGGCGGCGAGCAGCCAGACGGTGGCCACGGGGTCCCTCCAGGGCGTTGCGGGGTGGTGCGGGTCGGGTCAGAACAGCGAGAGGACGGCCAGGGAACCCGTCGCGACGACGGCGAGGCCGACGAGGAAGACCACGCCACCCCCGATGAGGATCCAGGCCGCGACGGCGGTCCCGCCCCGGGCGGTGCCCCACCACCCGACGCCCTCGACCACGACACCCGCGCGGGCGGGTTCGGCCGGGGAGTAGACGACCGTCGCCGGCTGTCCCGCCACGAACGAGTGGAGCGAGGTCTGCTCCCCGACCACCGTGTGCGCCCGTCCGTCGGCCTCGAACCGGACGACCGGGGAGAAGGTCAGCGACCCGTTGGCCCCCGACCGCATCCGGTTGTCGACGACCTCGCCGCGCGTGGTGACGCCCGTCCGGCTCCACCCGGCCAGCTCCCGGGCCCGGCGGCGCGAGCGGACCAGCAGCACCACGCCGCCGGCGACGAAGGCCAGCCCCAGCAGCGCCATCCCCACCACGACGGCGACGAAGAACAGCGAGAAGCCGCCCACGGCGGTGGTGACGGGGTCGGCCAGCGGGTTCGGACTCACCCGGCCATTGTGGCGCGGGCGGGCTCAGGCCCGGGGGGTGGCCGGGTCGGCGTCGTCGAGCTCGTCGTCCTCGTCGTCGAGCTCGTCCTCGAACTCGTCGTGCTCGACGGGCTTGCGGTAGGGGTCGGCCTCACCGGCCGGGGTCGCGCCCACGGCGAGGGCGGCGACCCGGGCGTCGGCCTCGGCCGCGACCCGGAGCAGGTCCTCGATGTGGGTCGCGGTCTCGGGGATCTCGTCGGAGACGAAGGTCAGCGTCGGGGTCAACCGGACACCGGTCCGCTTGCCGACCTCGGCCCGCAGGATGCCGGTGGCCGAGGTCAGGGCGGCGGCGCTGGCCTGCTTCTCCTCCTCGGAACCGAAGACCGTGTAGTAGAGGGTGGCGTGCTGGAGGTCGCCGGTCACCCGGGCGTCGGTGATGGTGACGAACCCGAGACGCGGGTCCTTGATGCGCTTCTCCAGCGCCTCGGCGACCACGACCTTGATGCGGTCGGCGAGCTTGCGGGCGCGGGTCTGGTCCACCACGGGAGAACTCCTGGAAGCAGTCGGGATCAGTCGTCGGAGGACAGGCTCTGCCTCCGGACGGAGAGGATCTGGAACTCCGGATGAGCGGCGACGAGCCGCTCGCACCGGTCGAGCACGTCGGTGCACCGGGCCGGGTCCGGCGCCACGCAGGCCACCGCGATCTCGGCACGGCGGTGCAGGTCGAGCGACCCCGTCTCCGCGGCCGCGACCTCGGTGTGGCGTCGGAGCTCGGCGAGCACCGGGCGGACGATGCCGCGTTTGCCCTTCAGCGAGTGGACGTCGCCGAGGAGCAGGTCGAACGTGAGCGTGGCGCAGAACATGGCGTGAGGTGCGCCGGGCGGGAACCCCCGGAGGGGTTCCCGCCCAGGCGACTTGCTCGGGCAGCGGCCGGGGCCGCCGCGGTCAGTTGCGCGGCTTCTCGCGCATCTCGTAGGTCTCGATGACGTCGTCGATCTGGATGTCGTTGTACGACCCCAGGCCGATACCGCACTCGTACCCTTCGCGGACCTCGGTCGCGTCGTCCTTGAACCGGCGCAGCGAGTCGATGGCGAGGTTGTTCCCGTGCACGACCCCGTTGCGCAGCACGCGCGCCCGGGAGTTGCGCCGGATCTCGCCGGACCGCACGAGGCAGCCCGCGATGTTGCCGAACTTGGAGGAGCGGAAGATCTCCCGGATCTCGGCGGTCCCGAGCTGGACCTCCTCGAACTCCGGCTTCAGCATCCCCTTCATGGCGCTCTCGACGTCCTCGATCGCCTGGTAGATGACCGAGTAGAACCGCACGTCGACGCCCTCGCGCTCGGCGTAATCCCGCGTCTGACCCTCGGGCCGGACGTTGAACCCGACGATGATCGCGCTGGAGGCCACGGCGAGGTTCACGTTGTTCTTCGTGATGGCCCCGACCCCGCGGTCGATGACCCGGATCTGGACCTCCTCACCGACGTCGATCTTCAGCAGGGCGTCCTCGAGGGCCTCGACCGAACCCGCCACGTCACCCTTGAGGATGAGGTTGAGGGTCTCGACCTTGCCCTGCTGCAGCGCCTTGGTGAAGTCCTCCAGGGAGATCTTCTTGCGCGACTTCGCCAGGGCGGCGCTGCGCTCGGCGGCGTCGCGCTTCTCGGCGATCTGCCGCGCGGTGCGGTCGTCCGGAGCGGCCAGGAAGGTGTCCCCGGCGCCCGGGACGGACGTCAGACCCAGGACCTGGACCGGACGCGACGGGGTCGCCTCGGTGATCGTCTCGCCGTACTCGTCGAGCATGGCCCGCACGCGGCCGTAGCCGGTGCCGGCGACGATCGCGTCCCCGACGCGCAGGGTCCCGGACTGGACGAGCACGGTGGCGACGGGGCCGCGGCCCTTGTCGAGGTTGGCCTCGATCGCGATGCCGCGAGCGTCCTTGTCGGGGTTGGCCCGCAGGTCCAGCGCCGCGTCGGCGGTGAGCAGGACGGCCTCGAGGAGGTCGTCCAGGCCCATCCCCTGCTTGGCGGAGACGTCGACGAACATCGTCTCGCCGCCGTACTCCTCGGCCACCAGGTTGTACTCGGTGAGCTGCTGGCGGACCTTCGCCGGGTTCGCCCCCTCCTTGTCGACCTTGTTGACCGCGACCACGATCGGCACGTCCGCCGCCTGGGCGTGGTTCAACGCCTCGATGGTCTGGGGCATCACGCCGTCGTCGGCCGCGACCACGAGGATCGCGATGTCGGTCACCTTCGCGCCTCGGGCACGCATGGCCGTGAAGGCCTCGTGACCCGGGGTGTCGATGAAGGTGATCGGCCGCTCGATGCCCTCGTGCTCCTTGGTGACCTGGTAGGCGCCGATGTGCTGGGTGATTCCACCGGCCTCCTTCGCGACCACGTCGGAGGAACGGATGGCGTCGAGCAGCTTGGTCTTCCCGTGGTCGACGTGACCCATGACGGTGACGACCGGAGGACGGGCCTCCAGCACCTCGTCGCCCTCGGCCTCGAGCTCGGCGTCGAGGTCGATGGAGAAGCCCGCGAGCAGCTCGCGCTCCTCGTCCTCGGGCGAGACGACCTCGATGACGTAGCCGAGCTCCTCGCCGAGCACCTGGAACGTGTCCTCGTCCAGGGAGGCGGTCGCGGTGACCATCTCGCCCAGGTGGAAGAGGATCGTCACCAGCGCCGCGGGGTCGGCGTCGATCCGCTCGGCGAAGTCGCTGACGGACGCGCCGCGCCGGATGCGGACGACGGTCGAGCCGTCCCCGCGCCGGACGGAGACGCCGCCGACCGAGGGGGCCTGCATCGCCTCGTACTCCTGGCGCTTCGCGCGCTTGGACTTGCGACCCTTGACCGGGCGGCCACCGGCGCGGCCGAACGCACCCTGCGTACCACCGCGACCGCCGCGCCCGGGACCACCCGGACGACCGCCGCCGAAGCCGCCGCCGCCACCGGGCGCACCGCCGCCGCCACCGGGACGACCGGCGCCGAAGCCGCCGCCGGCCCCGGGACGACCGCGACCGGGCGCACCCGGACGGCCGGCACCGGCACCGGGACGACCCACGGTCGGGCGCGCGGGCATCATGCCCGGGTTCGGCCGGGGACCACCCGGACGGGGCCCGCCGGGGCCGGCCGGCCCACGGTTGCCACCCTGCGGGCGGGGCATGCCCTGGTTCGCGGCGAAGGGGTTGTTGCCCGGACGCGGTCCACCGGGACCGGCCGGAGCACCCGGACGCGCGCCACCCGGACCGGCGCCGGGGCCGCGCTCACCGCGGTCGGCCGGACGCGGCATGCCCTGGTTGGACGCGAAGGGGTTGTTGCCCGGGCGCGGGGCACCCGCACCGGGACGACCGGGCGCACCGGCGCCGGGACGACCGGGGCCGGCGGTGCCGGGACGGGCGCCGGGGGCACCCGGACGCTCGGAACGGCCGCCGTCGCGGGGACCGCCCTCGCGGGGGCCACCGTCGCGGGGACCACCGTCACGGACCGGACGCTCACCGGGGCCGGGGCGACGGGCGCCCGGACCGGCGGGGGCGCCGGAGGAGGGACCGGCCGGACCTGGGGTGCCGGGACGACCCGGGGCACCCGGACGCACCGGACCACCGGGACGCGCCGCAGGACGACCACCGGCGGTGCCGGTGGGCGGGGTGCTCGGACGGGCGGCCGGCGCGGGACGCTGGGCGTCGGACGACGGGGCGCCACCCGGGGCAGCCGGCGAGGCCGGAGCACCCGCCGAGGCGGCGGGACGGGCCGGCGCCTGGAAGGCGGGCGTCTCGCTCGCCGCGGGCTGGGCCGGGGCGGGCGGGGCGCTGGGCGCGGACGGCGCGGCGGGGCCGGGACGGGCACCCGCGGGCAGCCGGGGACCCGGCTTGGCCGACGGTGCGGACGGCGCGGGGCGAGCGCCACCGGGCGCCCCACCACCGTTGGGGAACTTGTCCTTCAACCGCCGGATGACCGGCGGCTCGACGGTCGAGCTCGCCGAACGGACGAACTCACCCATCTCCTTGAGCGTGGCCAGAACGACCTTGCTCTCGACTCCGAACTCCTTGGCGAGCTCGTAGACCCGGACCTTTGCCACTTCTCTCCTGTCTCGGTCCGGGCCACCTCACAGGCCGGGACCGTCGTCAGTCGGGGGTACTCATGCGGGAGAACTCATCGGGTGCTCATCAGCTGCTCGACCCGCTCTCATCGGTGGTGGTTTCTCCACTGGTGTGGACGTGCGCGTCCAGGTGCCTGCGCACCGGGGACGAATCGACCGGACCGGCCAGGCGGAGGGCCCGGGCGAAAGCCCGTCTCCGTTCGGCCAGGTCCAGGCACGCGCTGCGGTGGTGCAGCCACGCGCCTCTGCCGGGAAGCCGGGACCGTGCATCCGCGACGACACTGACACCGTCGGCCGCGGAGACGACCCTCAACAACGACGCCCGGGGAGCCTTGTCCCGACAACCCACGCAGGTGCGCTCGGCTTCCCGGGAAGCCCCCTGGGGGCCCTGGGACCGGCCGCGCGTACGGGATCGCCGGTCGGAGGGACCGGACGCGTCAAGTGTAACGATGGCCCGAGTGTAGCGCCGCCCCGCGCTCGGGCGCGCCGCCCCCGGGGGGCCCCGGACCCGTCGCGCCGGGGGGCGGGGGCGGGGTGCGCCGACCGGTGCGGCCGGGGTCCGGCGGGACGTCAGGCGGGGTCCGCCGGCGTCTCGGTGTCGGGGCGGATGTCGATGCGCCAGCCGGTCAGCTTGGCCGCCAGCCGGGCGTTCTGCCCCTCCTTGCCGATCGCCAGCGACAGCTGGTAGTCGGGCACGACCACGCGCGCGGCGCGAGCCGCCTCGTCGACGACGGTGACGGAGCTGACCCGGGCCGGCGACAGCGCGTTGCCGACGAAGGTGGCCGGGTCGTCGCTGTGGTCGACGATGTCGATCTTCTCCCCGCGCAGCTCGGCCATGACCGCCCGCACACGCTGCCCCATCGGGCCGATGCAGGCGCCCTTGGCGTTGAGCCCGCCCACCTTGGCCCGGACCGCCATCTTGGACCGGTGCCCGGCCTCGCGGGACAGCGCGGTGATCTCGACGCTGCCGTCGGCGATCTCGGGGACCTCGAGCGCGAAGAGCTTGCGCACCAGCATCGGGTGCGAGCGCGACAGCAGCACCTGCGGCCCCTTGGGCCCCTGCTTGACCGAGACCACGAAGCAGCGCAGCCGGGTGCCGTGCTCGTACTTCTCCCCCGGCACCTGCTCCTGCAGGGGCAGGACGCCCTCGAGCGTCCCGAGGTCGACCTGGACGAGGCGCGGGTCGCGGCCCTGCTGGACGACCCCGGAGATGATCTCGCCCTCGGAGCCCGCGTACTCGCCCAGCACCTGCTGGTCGGCGGCGTCGCGCAACCGCTGCAGGATCACCTGGCGGGCGGTGGTCGCGGCGATCCGGCCGAACCCCGAGGGGGTGTCGTCGAACTCCGGCGAGAACGTGCCGTCCTCGTTGCGCTCCTTGGCCAGCACGCTGACCTCGCCGCTGGAGCGGTCCAGCTCGACGCGGGCGTCCTTCCAGGAGCCGTCGGTGTGGTGGTAGGCGATGAGCAGGGCCTGCTCGATCGCGCGGACCAGCGCCTCGAAGGAGATCTCCTTCTCGCGCTCCAGCATCCGCAGCGCGGCCATGTCGATGTTCACTGCGCGTCCTCGTCCTGCTCGTCGTGCTCGTCGGTTCTCGGCTCGTCGTCCGGCTCGTCGCCCTCGTCGAGCTCGTCCGGGTCGTCCAGGTCGTCGTCGTCCAGGTCGTCGTCGTCCGGCTCGTCGGTCCCGTCCGGGCCGTCCGCGCGGCGGAACTCGACCTGGACCTCACCCCGGACCAGCTCTGCCCACGTCAACCGGCGCGGGGCTCCGACGTCCTTGGCCCGCGGCGGGCGGCCCTTGACCATCTGGGGTTCCAGGTGCAGCAGCACGCCCCCCTCGGTCCCGTCCCCGTCGACCTCGACGACGCGACCGAGCAGGCTGGAACCGTCGGCCAGGACGGCCCGGACCAGACGGGTGCGCGCCCGACGCCAGTGCCGGGCGGCGGTCAGCGGGCGGTCGACCCCGGGCGAGGAGACCTCGAGCGTGTAGGGCGCCTCACCCAGCACGTCGGAGGCGTCGAGGGCCTCCGAGACCGCCTCGGAGGCGCGGGCCACGGCGTCGAGGTCGACCTCGTCGTGCCCGTCGGTCCCGGCGGGTCCGCTCTCCAGCGGGTCGGGCAGGTCCACCACGACACGCACGACCCGGCGCCGGCCGGCGGTGGTGACGGTGACCGCTTCGAGGACCAGCCCGGACCGTTCTCGCACGGGTCGTTCGAGCACCTGGGTCACGGCCTCGTCCAGCGACGGCACACCGGCTCCTCTCCTGCAGTTGTGGAACGCGCCGGGCGGGCCCGGAGGACCGCCGACGACGACGGACCAGCCTAGGGCATCCGCACCGCTTCCCTGGTGACCGCGCTCGTTCCCCGGGCCCCCGGTCGGGCCCACCCGCACCGGCACCCGCGGGCGGGGTGCGGCGCCGGGGACGGGTGGGGATTCCTTGATCACGGGTGGAGGTGGCGGGGGTGGGTGGACGGGGGTGGGTGGGCTGCGTGGCAGCATGCCCGGGTGCGCTCCGGGGGGTCGGTCGGGTCGGCGGGGCCGGCGGGACCGGGCCGGCGACGGGTCCTGACCTGGCTCGTCGGCGCCGGGATCGGTGCCGGTGCCGCGGCGGGTCTCACCGGCTGCGGGCTGCGCTGGGAGCCGGGGACGGTCGTGCCGAGCGCCACGCCGGGCCCGGACGACACGGCGCGCACCGGTCAGATCGCCACCACCCTGCGGATCCGGGCCGTCGCCGCGACGGTCCTGCCCGGGACCGACGCCACGCCGACCGGCGGACCGACCGGGAGCGAGCCGTCGGGCGACCCGGCCTCCGCGACCGTGCCACCGCGACGATCGGGGGAGGCCCCACCCGCGGCGCAGACCCTCGCCGCGACGGTGCAGGCCGTGGCCACGCCGCAGCTGCAGGCCCTGGGGGCCGACCCGGACGCGCCGGACCCGGTCGTGACCCCCGCGCCGGAGCCGGCGACCGCCCTGGCCGACGCCCTCGCGGCCGGCGTCGACGACGCCTTCGCCGCCGTGACCCGGGTGAGCGGTCCCCTGGCCCGCCTGCTGGCCGCCCTGCTCACCGCCCGGCTGCTGCAGGCCGACGAGCTCGCCGCCGCCCTCGGCAGTCCGACCCCCGCCCTGCCCGCGGCCGTGCCCGTGGCCACGACGACCCGGGCGGCCGGGGCGCTGCAGCAGCTCCTGGCCGCCGAGCACGCCGCCTGCTACGCCTACGGCCTGCTGGCCGGGCGGTTCCGCGCGGCCGGGGACGAGCCGGGGGTGGCCGCCGCGCTGGCCGGTCTCGCCCTGCACCGGGTCGCCCGCGACGACCTGGCCGACCGGATCGGCGCCCGCGGGGCCGACCCGCGTCGGGCCGCGCCCGCCTACGCGGTGGAGGTCGCGCAGACCGCCGAGCAGGCCCGGTCCCAGGCCGTCGCGCTCGAGCAGCGACTGGCCGTCGTGTACGCCGCCGCGGTGGCCGACCACCCCGCCGACCGCGACCTCGCCGTCCGCGGACTGGTGCGGGCCGCCCGGGCGACGCGCTCCTTCGGCGGTCCGATCGAGGCCCTGCCCGGTCTGGCGGACCCCGGGTCGGTCGCGGGGGCCGACCCCAGTGCCGACCCCGGTGCCGACCCCGACGCCGACCCTGGCGCTGCCGAGGGCGCGGCGGGGTGAGATGGTCGCGACGATGAGCACCGCGAACGACGCCGCCGGCCGGGTGCGGATCCTGACCTGGAACGTCTGGTGGCGCTTCGGCGACTGGCGGGCCCGGCGCGAGGTCCTCCTCGACGTGATCCGCGACGCCGACCCGGACGTCGTGGGGCTGCAGGAGGTCTGGGGCTTCGCCGACCCGGCGGACCCGGAGGACAACCTCGCCTGGTGGTTGGCCGACCGCCTGGGGTACCGGTGGGAGTTCTCGGCGTCCTCGGCGCCGCACCGCTGGCAGAACCGGTTGCGGCTGACCGGGGAGGACGCCGACGCGGCCGACCGGATCGCCGACATCGAGTTCGGCAACGCCGTGCTGTCTCGTCACCCGTTGCGGGACAAGCACATCGAACGGCTCAGTGGCGGGCACCGGGACGACGAGGGGCGCACAGCGCTCCAGGTCACGGTCGACCTGCCGACGGGGTCGCTGCCCTTCACGACCACGCACCTGAACTCCGCCCCCTACGACTCCGCCGTGCGGCACCGCCAGCTCGGGGAGGTCGTGCGCCTGGTCGCCGGCGAGGGGCGCCGACCGGGGTACCCGCCGGTGCTGACCGGGGACTTCAACGCCGTGCCCGAGTCCGACGAGGTCCGCTACGCCTGCGGGTACCTGACCCCGGGCCCGGTCCGGGACTTCGTGCTGCTGGACGCCTGGCGCTTCGCCGAACCCGGTGACCCGGGGCTGACCTGGAATCGGCGCAACCCCTTCGTGGCCCGCGTCCACCAGCCGAGCGCCCGCATCGACTACGTGCTCGTGGGGTTGGCGCCCTTCAGCGGGGAGGGGTCGGTGCTCGGGGCCCACCTGGTGGGGACCGAGCCCGTGGACGGGATCTGGCCCTCCGACCACGCCGCGATCGTGGTCGACCTGCGGGCCTGACCGCCCGGCCCCGCCCCGCCGGGACGCACGCCGACACACCGGCGGACACGCCGAGAAGTACTCACCCTGCGCTCATGTCCGGCGCGCCTCGGTGACGTCGTGCGGAGCGCGGAGCACACTCCCACCTCGACCAGAGTCGTCCCGTCGACCGCAGGGGGTCCGGTGCCGTCCCGTTTCGCCGCCGAGGTGCTCCCCGACGGACGTCGCCGTTACCCGCGCGAGGCGGTCCTGGCCCGACGCCGACTGCTGGGTGGGGTGGTGCTGGGCGGGGCCGCCGCGATCGCGGGCTCGCGCCTGCTCGGCCGGGACGAGGCGGTCGCCTCCCCCGGGCAGCAGGCCCTCGCCGAGAGCGGCTACTCCCTCACCGACCCGACGAGCCCGTGGGTCGTCGTGAACAAGCGGCACCCCCTCGACCCCATCGACCACGCCCCGCGCGAACTGGTCACCGTCGGGGACCGGCCCGTGGCCGCCGCCGTCGTCCCCGACCTGCAGGAGCTGCTCGCCGCGGCCGAGGCCGACGGCGTCTCCCTCGTCTTGACCAGCGGTTACCGCTCGTTCGCCGACCAGCAGACCGTCCACGCGGGTTCGCGCAGCCGCAACGGCGACGAACTGGCCGAACAGGTGTCGGCCCGGCCCGGCTTCAGCGAGCACCAGACCGGGTTCGCCGTCGACTTCGGCAGTCGGCAGGCGCCGGAGTGCGCGGCGCTGGACTGCTTCGCCGACACCCCCGAGGCCCGGTGGCTGGGCGAGCGGGCGGGCGGGTTCGGCTTCCTGCTCCGCTACCCGCCCGGCCTCACCGCGGTGACCGGCTACGCGGCCGAGTCCTGGCACCACCGCTGGGTCGGGCGCGACCTCACCGCCCGCCTGGCGCGAGCCGGGGTGGCGACCCTGGAGGAGTTCTTCGGCGTGCCCGGCGGACCGACCTACGCCTGAGACCCGTTCTCGCCCCGGACCTCGGCCCGGACCCGCGCGACCGCCTCGGTCAGCGGGACCTGCTCGGAGGAGCCGGAACGGCGGTCCTTGAGCTCGACCGTCCCCTCGACCAGGCCCTTGCCGACGACGAGGATCGTGGGGACCCCGATGAGCTCGGCGTCCTTGAACTTCACCCCGGGCGACACCTTCGGGCGGTCGTCGTAGAGCACCTCGACCCCGAGGTCCTCGAGCTCCCCGGCCAGGCGCGCCGCCGTCTCGAAGACCGCCGGGTCCTTGCCGGTGGCCACCACGTGCACGTCGTAGGGCGCCAGCGCGCGCGGCCAGACCAGACCCTTGTCGTCGTGGTTCTCCTCGGCGACGCAGGCCAGCGCCCGGGTCACCCCGATCCCGTAGGACCCCATGGTCACCACGACCTGCTTGCCGTTCTCATCCAGCACCTTGAGGTCGAGCGCGTCCGCGAAACGGCGCCCCAGCGCGAAGATGTGCGCGATCTCGATCCCCCGGGCGAGTTCCAGCGGCCCCGAACCGTCGGGGGCCTCGTCGCCGGAGCGCACCTCGGCGGCCTCCACGACGCCGTCGGGGGTGAAGTCGCGGCCCGCCACGAGGTCGTAGACGTGCCGGCCCGGCGCGTCCGCACCCGTCACCCACGCGGTTCCGTCCACGACCCGGGGGTCGACGAGGTAGCGGATGCCGCTGGCGTTCTCCGAACCCAGGACGCCGGGGCCGATGTACCCCTTGACGAGGGCCGGGTTCCGGGCGAAGTCGGCGGCCTCGAAGGGTTCGACCTCGGCCGGCGACAGCGCCGCCTCGAGGCGTTTCAGGTCGACCTCGCGGTCGCCAGGAACCCCGACGGCCAAGGGTTCGCGGGTCCCGTCCGGGTGCTTGAGGACGACGACGACGTTCTTGAGGGTGTCGGCGGCGGTCCACGGCCGGTCCGGGCGCGGGTGCTTCTCGTTGGACACGGTCACGAGGGTGTCGATGGTCGGCGTGTCCGGGGTGTCCTCGACGTGCGCGGCGGGCAGGCCGTCGAAGGGGATCGCCGGCGGCGCCAGGGTCGTGACCGCCTCGACGTTCGCGGCGTACCCGCCGGGCGAGCGCACGAACGTGTCCTCCCCGATCGCGGTGGGGTGCAGGAACTCCTCGCTGCGCGAGCCGCCCATCGCCCCCGACATCGCCGAGACGACGACGAACTCCAACCCGAGGCGGGCGAAGATCTTGATGTAGGCCTCGCGGTGCAGTTCGTAGGACGCCGCCAGCCCGGCGTCGTCGACGTCGAAGCTGTAGGAGTCCTTCATGGTGAACTCGCGCCCGCGCAGGATGCCCGCGCGCGGGCGGGCCTCGTCGCGGTACTTGGTCTGGATCTGGTAGATCGACAGCGGCAGGTCCTTGTACGAGGAGTACAGGTCCTTGACCAGGAGGGTGAACATCTCCTCGTGGGTCGGGGCCAGCAGGTAGTCGGCCCCCTTGCGGTCCTTGAGTTTGAAGATGCCGTCGCCGTAGTCGCTCCAGCGGTTCGTGGCCTCGTACGGCTCGCGCGGCAGCAGCGCCGGGAAGTGGACCTCCTGGGCGCCGGCCGCGTCCATCTCCTCGCGGACGACGTCCTCGACCTTGCGCAGCACCTTCAGACCCAGCGGCAGCCAGGTGTAGATCCCCGGCGCCGCCCGCCGGATGTAGCCGGCCCGGACGAGCAGCTTGTGGCTCGCGACCTCGGCCTCGACCGGGTCCTCCCGCAGGGTCCGCAGGAACAGGGTCGACATCCGCATCAGCACGCGGACAGGCTACCGGCGCACCGTCATGCGCCTAGAACAACACCGTCGCGAACTCTCCGACGGTACGGAACCCGACCCGGTGGTAGGCCCGCAGGGCCCGCTCGTTGTAGTCGTTGACGTACAGGGAGACGGTCTCGGCGCCCCCGGCGCGGGCCTGCTCGACCACGGCGGCCATGCCGGGCACGGAGAGCCCCTCGCCCCGGCGGTGCGGGGCGACCCACACCCCCTGCACCTGCACGACCTTCGGGGAGAACGCGCCGAGCTCGGCCTTGAAGACCACCTCGGGACCCTGCGCCCCGTGGTCGATCCGGACGAAGGACCTCCCCGTCGAGACGAGCTCGGCGATCCGGGAGCGGTAGACGCCGCCCCCGTCCGGCGGGGCCGGCGGGTAGCCGATCTCCTCGGTGAACATCGCCACGCAGGCGGGGACGACGAGGTCGAGCTCGCGCAGGGTCGCCCGGCGGACCAGCGGGTCGGCGGGGACGACGGGCGGGCCGTCGCAGACCATCAACGGCTGCCGAGCCCGGACCTCGCGGACCCCGCGCCAGTGCGTCTCGAGGCGCTGCCAGAGCGCGAGGACCTGATCGGCCGGGCCGACCAGGGAGGAGCAGCGCCGCCCTTCCTGCCGGGCGCGTTCGGCGAAGGCGTCCAGCGCGGCGGGGGTGGCCTCGACCGGGACGAGGTTCGCCCCCGACCAGCAGGCCGAGACCAGCTGCTCACCCTCGAACCAACCCCAGATCTGCCCGCCCAGGTCCGCGCCCGGCCGGGCGAGCAACCCCAGCAACCGGGCCGAGACGAACAGGTTGCCGACCGGGTCGCGTTCGCAGAGCCGCAGCAGGGCCGGGGCGTCGCCGCCGGACAGCAGACGCAGGCGACCGGCTCCGCTCACGGGCGGGACCCGGGGGCTCGGCGGCGCGCCCGAGGGGGTGAGGTGCACGGGGGCATCCTGTCGCCTCCGCCGGGAGGCGTCGAGGCGAACGCGCCGCGGTGGGGGCTCAGCCGGTCACCCGACGGTGACGGTCGGGGCCCCGGCCCCGGCCTCGTCGGTGGGCTCGCCCATCTCGGCGGCCAGCCGGTTGGCCTCCTCGATGAGGGTCTCGACGATGAGGTGCTCGGGCACGGTCTTGATGACCTCGCCCTTGACGAAGATCTGCCCCTTGCCGTTGCCGCTCGCGACGCCGAGGTCGGCCTCGCGGGCCTCCCCCGGCCCGTTGACGACGCAGCCCATGACCGCGACCCGCAGGGGCACGCTCATCCCCTCCAGGCCCTCGGTCACGGCGTCGGCCAGGGAGTACACGTCGACCTGGGCCCGGCCGCAGGAGGGGCAGGAGACGATCTCCAGCTTGCGCGGGCGCAGGTTCAGCGACTGCAGGATCTGGATGCCGACCTTGACCTCCTCGGCCGGCGGTGCCGACAGGGAGACCCGGATCGTGTCGCCGATGCCCTTGCTCAGCAGCGCCCCGAACGCGGTCGCCGACTTGATGGTGCCCTGGAACGCCGGACCCGCCTCGGTCACGCCGAGGTGCAGCGGCCAGTCCCCGCGCTCGGACAGCAGCTCGTAGGCCCGGACCATGACGACGGGGTCGTTGTGCTTGACCGAGATCTTGAAGTCGTGGAAGTCGTGCTCCTCGA
The DNA here is from genome assembly GCF_042433995.1 of Kineococcus gynurae. NCBI lineage: Bacteria > Bacillati > Actinomycetota > Actinomycetes > Kineosporiales > Kineosporiaceae > Kineococcus > Kineococcus gynurae. The sequence goes on along the minus strand of NZ_JBHLUI010000008.1, from coordinate 646,068 downwards.
ACAGCGAGGCCTCCCAGACCGCCGACTCGACCAGCGCCTCGGGCGTGGCCTTGCCGTACTTGGCCATGAGCCGCGGGTCGAGCGAGCCCGCGTTCACACCGATCCGGATGGAGACGCCGGCGTCCTTGGCCGCCCGGGCGATCTCCTTGACCTGGTCGTCGAACTTGCGGATGTTGCCCGGGTTCACCCGGACCGCGGCGCACCCGGCGTCGATGGCCGCGAAGACGTACTTGGGCTGGAAGTGGATGTCGGCGATCACCGGGATCTGCGACTTCTTGGCGATGATCGGCAGGGCCTCGGCGTCGTCGGCGCTGGGGCAGGCGACGCGGACGATGTCGCACCCGGTCGCGGTGAGCTCGGCGATCTGCTGCAGGGTCGCGTTGATGTCGGTGGTCGGGGTGGTGGTCATCGACTGCACCGAGACGGGGGCGTCACCGCCGACGTCGACCGTGCCCACCTTGATCTTGCGGGTCTTGCGCCGCGGGGAGAGGACGGGCGGCGGGAGGGCGGGGAGTCCGAGGCTGACGCTCACGCCCGCCAGTATCGCCCCCCGCCCCGGTGCTCACCCACCGGGCGTCCACCCCGTCCACCGCCCGCGCCGACTCTCCACCCGGGTCTCACCCGCGTCTCACCCGCGTCTCACCCGGGCAGCCGGACCGGACGCACGATGTCGGCGTAGAGCAGCAGCACCGACATGCCGATCAGCAGCAGCGACACCGCGTAGGCCACCGGCATGCCCTTGGCCACGTCGACCGGCCCGGGGTCCGGGCGGCGGGTGAGCCGGCAGAACGCCTTCTTGACGATCTCCCACAGCGCCCCGGCGATGTGCCCGCCGTCGAAGGGCAGCAGGGGGATGAGGTTGAACACGAACAGGGCCACGTTGAGCCCGGCCAGCAGCGAGATCAACCGGTTGGCCCGCTCCAGCACGACGTCGCTCGTCGTCTGCTGCGGCAACGCGTTCAGCTCCCCGGCCAACCGCCCGATCCCGACGACCCCGATCGGACCGTTCGGGTCGCGGGCCTCGCTGCCGAAGGCGGCCTGGGCCACGTCGTAGAGCCGTTGCGGGAGCCGGACGACCACGCCGGCCACACCCTCGACCTGCTGCCCGACGATGCCCGGGATCTCGGTCAGCGGGACCCGTTGCAGCGAGGGCAACGGGCTGACCCCGAGGAAGCCGACGACGACGCTGCGACCGGTCGGACGACCGTCGTCGCCGATGACCGGCCGCTCGGTCCGGATCGGGATGATCGTCAGCGTCAGCGGTTCGCCCCGGCGCTCGACGCCGATCGCGACCGGCTCCTCGGCGGCGGCCCGGATCAGGCCCTGGAGCTGCTCCCAGCTCGTGACCGGGGTCCCGGCGAAGCTCGTGACGACGTCACCCGGGAGGAGCCCGGCCGCCGCGGCCGGCGTCGCCGGGTCCTCCGAGGAGCAGGTGGTCGCCGTGCTGGTGGCCGGCAGGACGCAGCGGTTGACCTCGGCCAGCGTCAGCGAGGTGCCCGTGGCCGCCCCGATGCCGCTGAACGCGACCGCGGTCAGGACGACCGCGAGCAGCAGGTTGACCACCGGCCCGCCGGCCATGATGACGATCCGCTTCAGCACGGGCAGCCGGTAGAAGGCGCGGTGGGCGTCCTCGGGGCCGAACTCCTCGGCCCCGGCCTGGCGGGCCTCCTCGACCATGAGCGCCCAGCGCCCCGTCGAGGAGGCGCGGACGCGCTGGTCGGGGTCGTTCCGGGCGGGCGGGAACATCCCGATCATCCGGATGTAGCCGCCGAGCGGGACGGCCTTGACCCCGTACTCGGTCTCGCCCCGACGACGGGAGAACAGGGTCGGGCCGAAACCCACCATGTACTGGGTGACCTTGACGCCGAACCGTTTGGCGGGCAGCAGGTGCCCCACCTCGTGCAGGGCGATCGACAGCGCGAGCCCGAGGGCGGCGACGGCGATGCCGACCACCCAGAGCAGGACCTCGTTCACCCGCCCACCCGCGCGCTCAGCTCGCGCGCCCGGGCGCGGGCCCAGTCCTCGGCCGCCAGGACGTCGGCCACGTCGCGGGGGTCGCCGCCCGGCCGGTGCTCGGCCACGACGGTCGCGACCGTGTCGACGATGCCCAGGAAGGGCAGCCGCCCCGCGTGGAAGGCGGCCACGCACTCCTCGTTGGCGGCGTTGAAGACGGCGGGCACCGTCGAACCCCGGGTCCCGGCCTCCCGGGCCAGCTGCAGCGCCGGGAAGGCCTCGTCGTCGACCGGTTCGAAGGTCCAGCTCGCCGCCGTCGTCCAGTCCAGCCCCGCCGTCGCGCCCGGCACCCGCTCGGGCCAGCCCAGGCCGAGCGCGATGGGCAGGCGCATGTCCGGCGGGGAGCACTGGGCCAGCGTCGAGCCGTCCACGAACTCGACCATCGAGTGCACGACGGACTGCGGGTGCACCACCACGTCGATGCGGTCGTAGGGCAGGTCGAAGAGCAGGTGCGCCTCGATGACCTCCAGCCCCTTGTTCACCAGGGTCGCCGAGTTGGTGGTCACCACCGGCCCCATCGACCAGGTCGGGTGGGCCAGGGCCTCGGCCGGGGTGATCGCCCCCAGCTCCGAGCGGCCGCGTCCGCGGAACGGCCCGCCCGAGGCGGTCAGCACCAGCCGCCGGACCTCCTCCGCCGCGCCGCCCCGCAGGCACTGCGCGAGCGCGGAGTGCTCGGAGTCGACCGGGACGACCTGGCCGGGAGCGGCCGCGGCGGTCACCAGCGGACCGCCGGCGACCAGGGACTCCTTGTTGGCCAGGGCCAGCGTGCTGCCCGCCCGGAGGGCGGCGAGGGTCGGGCCCAGGCCGACCGATCCCGTCATCCCGTTGAGCACGACGTCGGTGGGGCGCCCCCCGACCTCCGCGGCCGCGTCCGGCCCGGCGAGCACCTCGGGCCGGTAGTCCGGGACCCCGGCGGCGCTCGCGATGGCCGCCAGGGCCTCGACCAGCTCGGCCCGGACCCCCTCGCGGGCGACGGCCACGGTCTCGACGCGGTGGCGCACGGCCTGGGCGGCGAGGGCGGCGACGTCGGCGCCCCCGGCGGCCAGGGCCTGGACCACGAAGCGGTCGGGGGCGGCGTCGACGACCTCCAGGGCCTGGGTGCCGATGGATCCGGTGGAGCCGAGCAGGACGACGCGGCGGGGGCCCTCGGGGGCCGCGGGGAGGACGGGCTGGGTCACGGGGCCCATCATCACCCGCGCCGTGACGGGACCGTCACGAGCCACCGCCGGGACGACACCACCGGTTGGCCCCGGAGCCCCCGCCTGTGGTCGGCTGGGGTCGACCCCTCCCCCGGAAGGACCGTCGCCGTGCCTGCAGCCAGCCGACCGCCCGCACCGTCCCGACCCGCCGACCGCCCCCGCCCGTCCGCCCGCGCGCGCTCGCGGACGGCGGCCCGGATCGCCGCCGCGCTGGGGCCGGTGCTCGGCGCGGTGCTCGCCCTGCCCGCGCCCGCGCTGGCCGTGTCCCCCGCCATGTCGCCCGCCGAGGCCGCGGGGGATGTCGCGACCGCCGGGGCGGGACAGCGCGACGCGGCCCAGCGGTACTGGACGGTCGACCGGATGGCCGACGCCCTCCCCGTGACTCCCGCCGGCGCTCCGATCCCCGACCACCCGAACGGGACCGGGCGGGCGGCGACCGGGCTGCTCTCCACGTCCGCGGGCGACGAGGCCCGCCTCGTCGGCGCGACCCGCTGGACCGCGGCGAGCCCGGTCACCGACGTCGTCGGCAAGGTGTTCTTCACCCGTGCGGGTCGGCCCTACGTCTGCTCGGCCGCGAGCGTGGGGGCGGGTGCCGTCGGCGTGGTGGTCACCGCCGGGCACTGCACCTTCCAGGCGGGACGGCCGGTGGAGAACTTCGTCTTCGTGCCGGGGTACGCGGCCGGGGTACGCCCGCACGGCACCTGGCCCGCGCAGACCCTGCTCACGACCGAGGCGTGGCGGACGGCCGCGCCCGGCACGCCCGCCGCCCTGGCCGGCGACGTCGGGTTCGCCGTCCTGGCCCCGCAGGACGGTCGGTCGCTCGGGGAGGTCGTGGGCGCCCTCGACATCGCCTTCGCCCCGGTGGAGGACCCCGCCGGCTCGGGCGACCCGGTCCGCCCCGGGGCCGCGGAGGTGACCGTCCTCGGCTACCCCGCCGGCGGTGGCGAGCAGGACGGGGAGCACCTCACCTGGTGCGCCGGCCCCACCGACCGCGACACCACCACGACCCGGGACCGCTCGATCGGCTGCGCGATGTCGGGGGGCTCCAGCGGCGGGCCCTGGATCACCGACCTCGACCCCCGGACGGGGTCCGGGACGGTCACCTCGGTCGTCTCCTTCGCCTACGAGGGCGACACGAGCACGCTGTTCGGCCCGGTCCTGGGACCCGGCGCCCGCGCCGCCTACGACGCCGCCCGGACCACCCCGCCCCGCTGAGGCGGGTTCGGCGGCCGCGCGCACGACCACGGGGTGACGTCGCAGGGTGACGGCACAGGGGGACCCTGCGCCCGATGAACGAGCGCATGGTCCCCTGTGCCGGTCGGACCGGCGGGACGGACGGGGTCGCGCGGACCCCGGTCAGGTGCGGATCAGAGCGGGAAGCCGACGTACTTGGTCTCGAGGTACTCCTCGATGCCTTCGGCGCCGCCCTCGCGGCCGAAGCCCGAGGCCTTGACGCCACCGAACGGGGCGGCCGCGTTGGAGATCACCCCGGCGTTCAGGCCGACCATGCCGGTCTCGAGCTCCTCGCTGACGCGCAGGCCCCGACCGAGGTTCTCGGTGTAGGCGTAGGCGATGAGGCCGTACTCGCTGCCGTTGGCCAGGGCCAGCACCTCCTCCTCGGTGTCGAAGGTGACCACCGGGGCGATCGGGCCGAACGTCTCCTCGGTGAGCAGGCGGGCGTCGGCGGGCACGTCCTGCAGCACGGTCGGGGCGTAGAAGTACCCGTCCCCGGCGGGGGCGGACCCCCCGGCCAGGACGGTCGCCCCGGCCGAGACCGCCTCGGACACGCGACGGGCCACGTCGTCGCGGGCGCCGGCGTCGATCAGCGGACCGACCTGGACGCCGTCCTCGGTCCCGCGACCGATCTTGAGCGACCCCATGCGCTCGGCCAGGCGGCGGGAGAACTCGGCCGCGACACCGCGCTGGACGTAGAACCGGTTGGCGGCGGTGCAGGCCTCGCCCATGTTGCGCATCTTGGCCGCCATGGCGCCCTCGACCGCCTTGTCCAGGTCGGCGTCGTCGAACACCAGGAACGGGGCGTTGCCGCCGAGTTCCATCGAGGTCCGGAGCAGCTGGGTCGCGGACTGCTCGACCAGGCGCTGCCCGACCGCGGTGGAACCGGTGAAGGTGAGCTTGCGCAGCCGCGGGTCGCGGATGAGCGGTTCCATGACCTTGCCGGTCGTGGAGGAGGTGACGACGTTGAGGACCCCGTCGGGCAGCCCGGCCTCCTCGAACGTCCTGGCCAGCAGCAGCATCGACAGCGGCGTCTGCGTGGCGGGTTTCACGACCATGGTGCAGCCGGCGGCCACCGCGGGCCCGATCTTGCGGGTCCCCATGGCCAGCGGGAAGTTCCACGGCGTGATCATCAGGCAGGGTCCGACCGGACCCTTCATGGTGAGCAGTCGCGAACCCCCGACGGGGTTCTCGGAGTATCGACCGGAGATGCGCGGAGCCTCCTCGGAGAACCAGCGCAGGAACTCCGCGGCGTACTTGACCTCCCCCGCCGACTCCGCCAGCGGCTTGCCCATCTCCATGGTCATCAGCAGCGCGAACTCGTCGGCGCGGGCGACGACGAGCTCGAAGGCGCGGCGCAGGATCTCGGCCCGCTCGCGCGCGGGCACCTTGCGCCAGGTCTTCTGGGCCTCGTGCGCGGCGGCCAGGGCCGCGTCACCGTCGGCGACGGTGGCGTCGGCCACGGTGGCGAGGGTCTTGCCGGTGGCCGGGTCCTCGACGTCGATGCGGCCACCGCCCGCCCCCTCGCGCCAGGTCCCGCCGATGAGCAGCTGGGTGGGGACCGAGTTCAGGACGGTCGCTTCGTCGGGCTTCGACATGGGGCGATCCCTTCGGGGTTCGTGGTTCCGGGGTGCGGGGGCCGGCGATCCGTGGGCTCGGACCGCCAACCCCGGGAGTTCGGGGTCCGCGGGGTCCGCGGCCGGCGGGGTCAGTCGGACAGTTCGGCGAAGACGCCCTCGAGGACGTCGATCGCCTCGGAGAGCAGGGCGTCGGAGATGCTCAGCGGGGGCAGCAGCCGCAGGACGTTGCCGTAGGTCCCGCAGGTCAGCACGATGATGCCGCGCTGGGCGGCCTCCTTGGCGACCTTCCCGGCCAGGGCCGCGTCGGGTTCGTGGGTCCCGGCCCGCACCAGTTCCACGGCGATCATCGCGCCGCGGCCGCGGACGTCGCCGATGCGGGCGTCCTTGTCCTGCAGGGCGCCGAGGCGACCCTTGAGGAGTTTCTCGATCTGCTGGGCCCGCGAGACGAGATCGTTCTCGCGCACCGCGTCGAGGGCGGCGATCGCGGCGACGCAGGCCGCCGGGTTCCCGCCGTAGGTGCCCCCCAGGCCGCCGACGACCGGGGCGTCCATGATCTCGGCGCGGCCGGTCACCGCCGACAGCGGCAGACCCGCGGCGATGCCCTTGGCGGTGGTGACGAGGTCGGGGACGATCCCCTCGTGCTCGGAGGCGAACATCGCCCCGGTCCGCGCGAAACCGCTCTGGACCTCGTCGGCGATGAACACGATGCCGTTGGCGCGGGCGAACTCGACCAGCGCCGGGAGGAAACCCTCGGCCGGGACGATGAACCCGCCCTCGCCCTGGATGGGTTCGATGACGATGGCGGCGACGTGGTGGGCGCCGACCTGCTTCTCGATGGTCGCGATGGCGCGGGCCGCGGCGGCCGGCCCGTCGATCGGGTTGCCCTCGACGTCGACCCCGTCACGGAACGGGTAGGACAGCGGCGCGCGGTAGACCTCGGGGGCGAAGGGGCCGAACCCCTCCTTGTAGGGCATGTTCTTGGCGGTCATCGCCATCGTGAGGTTCGTGCGCCCGTGGTAGGCGTGGTCGAACACGACGACGGCGTTGCGGCCCGTGTGGGCGCGGGCGATCTTCACCGCGTTCTCGACGGCCTCGGCGCCGGAGGTGAACAGCGCGGTCTTCTTCGCGTGGTCGCCCGGGGTGAGCTCGTTGAGCTGCTCGGCGACCCGGACGTAGGACTCGTACGGGGTGACCATGAAACAGGTGTGGGTGAACGCGGCGACCTGGTCGGCGACGGCCGCGGCGACCCCCGGGTCGGCGTTGCCGACGGTGGTCACGGCGATGCCGGACCCCAGGTCGATGAAGGAGTTGCCGTCGACGTCGACGAGCACACCGCCCCCGGCGGCGGCGGTGTAGACGGGCATCGAGGACCCGACGGCCCCGGAGACGGCGCCGACCCGACGGGCGGCGAGCTCGCGCGAGCGCGGGCCGGGGACCTCGGTCAGCAGTCGACGTTCCTGCGGGAGTCCGGGACCACCCGCCGCGGCGGTGGTGGTCGCGGTCGAACGGTTCTCACTCATGGTGTCCTCCTGCGACGGGCGGGCCACCAGCGGCCCTGCTGTACCCCGACGGTAAGCATGCGCGCCGCGCAGGTCAGTGGCGCATCTGCCCTGTCCGCCGATCCGGCACTGTGCGAAACTTCACCTCGTGATCGCCGTGGCCGACCTTCTGTCCACGCGGTCGCTGGCCCTGACGCTGCTCACCGGGGACCCGGCCACCCCGCTCAGCTGGGTCGCGACCAGCGAGCTGGAGGACCCCTCCCCGTTCCTGGAGGGCGGCGAGCTCCTGCTCACCACCGGGTTGCGGACGCCCGCGGAGGCCGGTTGGCGCACCTGGGTCGAACACCTGGTCGGGGCCCGGGTGTCCGCGGTCGGCTTCGGGGTGGGGCTCAGCCACGAGCGCGTGCCCCCCGCCCTGGTGGCCGCGGCCGCCGGCTCCGGGCTCGTCGTGCTCGAGGTGCCGACCCCCACGTCGTTCATCGCGGTCTCGCGCCGGGTGGCGGAGCTGCTGCGGCGTCAGGAGAACGATGCCGACCTGGAGGCGGCGCGGACCCAGCGGGCGCTGGCCGACGATGCCGCGCACGCCGACGGGCAGGCCCGCGTCCTGCACCGGGTGGCCCGGTCCCTGGACGGGGCGGCCTGGCTGCTCGGGGCGCGCGGCGGGGTGCTGGCCGCCTCGACCGACGAGGCACCCCCCGCCGAGACCGCCGACGCGCTGGACCGGGTCCGGGCCCGCGGGGCGCGGGCCGCGTTCACCGACGTCGACCCCACCCGCACCCTGCTGCTGCGCGCGGTCGGCGACGACCCGCCCACCTGGTTGCTCGTCCGCGCCGCCCCCGACCAACCCCGGGCCGCGCAGGCGGTCGTCGGCACCGCGGCCGCGCTGCTCAACGTCCTGGGGCGACGCGGGGACGCCGTCGGGCGCCGCGAGGACCGGGTGCTGGCCTGCGTGCTGGACCTCGTGCTGGCTCCCTCCGGGGAGCACCTGGACCTGGGGCGACGGATGCTCGCCGCCCTCGGCCTGAAGCTGCCGGACCCGCTCGTGGTCGTGCGCGTCGAGGGCGGGCGCGCGCCCGGGCCGCTCTCGGACGGTCACCGGGCGGTGCTGTCGCCGCCGGTGACGCTCACCGATCTCGACCCCGGGTCGCGGGTCGGCATCTCCCGCGTGGTGCCCGCGGGGGCCGCGGCCGACGCGCTGGCCTCGGCCGAGGCGGCGCTGGCCCGGACCGACGCCGAGCGTCCCGTCGTCGACGGGGCCGACCTGCGGGGGGCGGGACTCGCTGGGCTGCTCGGCATCGCCGGGGCCCGCGAGCACGCCCGCACGCTGCTGGCCCCCCTTGCGGCCGCGGGGCGCGAGGAGGCGACGCTGCGCGAGACCCTGCGCGTGTTCCTCGCCCGGCACGGGCAGATCCAGGCCACCGCCGACGAGCTGGGGGTCCACCGCAACACCGTGCGGGCCCGCCTGGCCCGGGTGGAGGCGTTGCTGGGCACGTCGCTGGACTCCCCCGACGACCGGGCCGAGCTCTGGATGGCGCTGCGCAGCTGAGCGGACGGATCCGCCGTCCCACCGGGATGGCAGGCTGACCGGGTGGCCTACGACCCCGCCGACCTGCCGCCCGCCGCGCTGGAGTTCCTCACCGAGCGGCACCTGGCCTTCCTCACCACCTTGCGGGCCGACGGCAGCCCGCACGTCGTCCCGGTCGGTTTCACCTTCGACGCCGCCACGGCCACGGCCCGGGTCATCACGTCGGGGGCCTCGCAGAAGGCGCTGAACGTCGGACGGGGCTCGCGCATGGTGCTCTCCCAGGTCGACGGCCGACGGTGGCTGTCGCTGGAGGGCACGGGCGAGGTGCTCACGGATCCGGCCGCCGTCGCCGACGGCGAGCAGCGCTACGCCGCGCGCTACCGCGTGCCGCGCGAGAACCCGCGTCGGGTCGTGCTGCTGGCGCGGGTCGACCGGGTGCTCGGGTCGGTGCCGCCCTGGGGGTGAGCGGGTCGCCGGACCCTCAGCGCTCGAAGGCGACCAGCAGTTCCACGACGCGGTCGACGAAGGCGTCGACCGGTCCCTCGCGGTAGCCGAACCGCCCGCGCGAGGGCCGGAACAGCACGCGTCGCAGGTCCTCGGGGGTCAGGTGCTCCCGGCCGTCGAGATGGTCGGCGAGCAGGTCGCAGAGGTCGTCGACGTCGGCCGGCCGGTAGCCCCGGCGCAACCGCCGTTCGCGGGGGAACCGGTCGCCGGCCGGTTCGCCGAGCCGTCCGTAGATGGCCGCGGAGAGGGCCGCGGCCCGTTCGGCCCAGCGCGCCGACTGCCCGGCCCCCAGTGCCCGGGTCCGTTCGCGCCGGACCAGCTGGTCCTCGATCGCGGCGAGGACGTCGTCGGTCTCCTCGATGTCGTAACCGCCTCGGCGGGAGGCGAAACCGACGGCCCGGACCTGGGCCGAGGTGAGCGTCCCCGCCGGCGCGCTGCGTCCCGCGTGCTCCAGGAACGCGTCGACGTCCTCCACGCAGTACCCCGTCCGCCACCGCCCGGTCCGGGCCGGACGACGGGCCAGCGCATGCTGCAGGAGGGCCTGCTCACCGGCGGTCTCGGTCACCGCGCCATCGAAGCACGCCCGGGCCCCCGACGGGCGCGGACACGGGCGCCGCGGGCCGACCGTTGCGAACAGCGAGGACACAGTCGCGACACAGGCGTGACACCACTCGGAAACGGCCCGGTGGCCTACTGGGAGATGCACCCCGCTCGCGCCCCCGATCCAGAACCGTGGAGACCACCGTGCCGAGAACCCTCTCGTCCCGCCGGAGCATCCATCCCGCGACCCTGATCGGGGCGGGCGCCGTGGGCGGGGTCGTCTTCGGCCTCCTCGTCGGCGGGTGGGCCGCGAACGTGGCGTTCGTCGGGGACATCTTCATCCGGCTCGTGCAGATGGCCATCGTGCCGCTGGTGATGACCTCGGTGATCGTGGCCACCGGCTCGATGGCCGGGGCGGGCACCGGGCGGCTCGCGTTCCGGACGTTCCGGTGGATGGTGGGGTTCTCGGTCGTCGCCGCCGGTCTGGCCGTCCTGCTCTCCGAGGCGATCCGGCCCGGCGAGGGCATGGTCTGGTCCGGACCCCTCGACCCCGAGCTGGAGGAGTCGGCGACCGGGGCGACCGGATGGCAGGAGACGCTCACCGGCTTCGTCTCCACGAACGTCGTGGAATCGATGGCGAGCGCGGCGATGGTGCCGATCATCGTGTTCTCCCTGCTGCTGGGGGTGGCGCTGAACGAGTACGTGACCCGGACGGGCAACCGCCTCGTCCTCGACGTCGCCGAACAGTTCCAGCAGGTCGTGCTGGGGCTGGTGAAACTGGTCATGCGGGTCGCCCCGGTCGGCGTCTTCTGCCTGCTCGCCCCGTTGGCCGGCGAGGTCGGATTCGAAGTCGTCACCACGGCCCTGAAGTACCTGGGCACCACGGCTGCCGGGGTCGCCGTCCTCACCCTGCTGTTCGTCGCCACCGTCGCCGTGCGGGCCCGGGTGAACCCGTTCGCGTTGCCGCGCAAGCTGGCCGAGCAGACCGCCGTCGCGGTGACCACGACGAGCTCGGCGGTGACGTTCCCCACGGTGCTCAGGACGACGATCGATCGTTTGGGGGTCTCGCCCCGCGTCGCGAACTTCGTGCTGTCCATCGGTCTGACGATGGGCAGCTACGGGGCGGTGCTGAACTACACCGTCGTGGTCTTCTTCCTCGCCCAGGCGGGCGGCATCGATCTCGGGCCGGGACAGATCGCCTTCGGCATGGTGCTGGCGATCCTGCTGAACATGGGCACCATCACCGTTCCCGGGGGCTTCCCCGTGGTCGCCCTGTTCCTGGCCACCTCGCTGGAACTGCCGCTGACGGCGGTCGGCCTCCTGATCGCCGTCGACTGGTTCACCGGGATGCTCCGGACGTTCCTCAACGTGAACGGCGACACGTTCGTCGCGCTGCTGGTGGCCGGGGCCGAGGGCGAGCTCGACCGCGACGTGCTCGGCAACCGGGAGACCAGCGGCGCGAGCGTGACCCGCGAGACCATCACCCTGCCGGCGGACGAGGCGGTCGTCGACCGGGAGGTTCGCGGCTGATCCCCTCGTCGACGCCACCGACCCGACGGGGCCGGGTCGGGTCTCAGACCAGCGCGGCGCGGCCCGGTTCCTCCGGCGGCGCGGCGGCGAGCTGGCCGCAGGCCCCGTCGATGTCGCTGCCCCGGGTGTCGCGCACCGTGGTCGGGATGCCGCGGTTCTCCAGGGCGGCCACGAAGGCCCTCTCGACCGCGGGATCGCTCGCGGTCCACTTCGACCCCGGGGTCGGGTTCAGCGGGATGGGGTTCACGTGGACCCAGCCGCGGCCGCGGGCGTTGAGGAGCTTGCCGAGCCGGTCGGCCCGCCAGGCCTGGTCGTTGACGTCGCGGATCAGCGCGTACTCGATGCTGACCCGGCGCCCGGTCGCCTCGAAGTAGCGGCGGGCGGCGTCCAGCGCCTCGCCCACCTTCCAACGCCGGTTGATCGGGACGAGATCGTCGCGCAGCTCGTCGTCGGGCGCGTGCAGCGACAGCGCCAGGGTGGCCGCGATCCCCTCGTTCGCAAACTTGTCGATGGCCGGGACGAGACCCACCGTCGACATGGTGATGCCGCGCGCGGAGATGCCGAGCCCGTCGGGGGCCGGGTCGCTGAGCCGGCGCACCGCGGCGACGGCGGAGCGGTAGTTGGCGAGCGCCTCGCCCATCCCCATGAACACGACGTTGTTGATGCGCCCCGGCCCACCGGGGAGTTCGCCGCGCTTCAGCTGCCGGGCGGCGAAGGCGACCTGCTCGACGATCTCGGCGGTCGAGAGGTTGCGCGTCAGACCGGCCTGGCCGGTCGCGCAGAACGGGCAGTTCATCCCGCAGCCCGCCTGGCTGGAGATGCACACGGTGTCGCGGTTCTTGTAGCGCATGAGGACGCTCTCGACGAGGGCGCCGTCGTGCATGCGGAACAGGGTCTTGACCGTGCGGCCCTGGTCGGCGGTCAGCGTCCGCAGCGGCGTGAGCAGCGTCGGGAACAACGCCTCGGCGATCCGGGCGCGGCTCGCGGCCGGCAGGTCGGACATGGCCGCGGTGTCGTCCTCGAGCCGGTCGAACCACTGCACGGCGAGCTGCTTGCCGCGGAACGCCTTCTCCCCCAGCTCGACCAGCGCCGGACCCCGCTCGGCCGGGTCGAGGTCGACGAAGTGGCGCGGGGGCTTGCCGCGGCGGGGGGCCGTCATCACCAGCTGACCGGGCCCGGCAGGAGCGACCGGGAGCGGCTCGCGCCCCTCGGGAGCGGGGGTGGTGGGACGGTCGGAGGGGGCCTCGGCAGCAGACATGATGACCTCATGGTAGGTGCTCCGCCGGGGCCCTCCCCGTCCCGACGACCTCGTCGTCGTCGTCCCACCCCCGCTCTTGTGACGGAGGGTGACCAAATTGGTGACTCTTCGTGCGTGCGCGGTCCTGTCGCCGGCGTGACGCGGCGTTGGTTGACAGCCGGAGGGGCCCCCGGCATGGTCGTCGTCATGCGCCCGGGTGCACTCCTCCGCGGAGTCATGCTCGTCGCTCGCCGGCACGTCGATCTCCGACGCTGCGCGAGCGCGATCTGTTGCGCCCCCCTTTCCCACTGACGCGCCCTGCTGCCGCTCCGTCGGCCTCTCCTCGTTCAGTCCGCGTGCGGGCCCCTGACCCCGCCGCGCCCCCGGAAAGGTGCCCTCGTGCGCACTCTCGTCCTCCTGGCCATCGTCGGCCTCGCCGCTCAGCTCGTCGACGGAAGCCTCGGCATGGCCTACGGCGTCACCTCGACCACGCTGCTGCTGGCCATCGGCACCAACCCGGCCGCGGCCTCGGCCACGGTCCACCTCGCCGAGATCGGCACGACCCTCGCCTCCGGTGTCTCGCACTGGAAGTTCGGCAACGTCGACTGGAAGGTCGTCGCCAAGATCGGCATCCCCGGTGCGGTCGGCGCGTTCCTCGGCGCCACCGTCCTGTCCTCGCTGTCGACCGAGGTCGCCGCCCCGGTGATGGCGCTGATCCTGCTGGCCCTCGGGCTCTACGTCTTCATCCGCTTCACCACGTTCGGGCTGCCCACCGGTCGTCTCGGCAAGCCGCTGCGCAAGCGGTTCCTCGGCCCGCTCGGTCTCGTCGCCGGTTTCGTCGACGCCACCGGTGGTGGCGGGTGGGGCCCGGTCGGCACCCCGGCCATCCTGGCCAGCGGCCGGCTGGAGCCCCGCAAGACGATCGGGTCGATCGACACCTCCGAGTTCCTCATCGCCGTGGCCGCCTCGCTCGGGTTCCTCGTCGGACTGGGTTCGGAAGGCATCAACTACAGCTGGGCCGCGGCGCTGCTGATCGGGGGCGTCATCGCCGCCCCCATCGCCGCCTGGCTGGTGCGCCACATCCCGCCGCGGGTCCTCGGCTCGGCGGTCGGTGGGCTGATCATCCTCACCAACACCCGCTCGCTGATCCGCTCCGACTGGATCGACCAGGCCGACAACCCGATCCGCTTCCTCGTCTACGGCGTCATCGTCGCGGCCTGGATCGCGGCGGTCGCCTACTCGCTCAACGAGCACCGCAAAGCTCCCTACGACATCCACAACGACCCGCAGAAGGCGCGGGAAGTGGTCAAGGCCGAGGTGCAGACCGACCCGGTCTGAGCCTCCCCCGCTTCACCCGGACGCCGCGGGACCCTTCGAGGGGTCCGCGGCGTCCATCGTTGGAGGGGGTCGCGGTGATCATGTTGTGGCGCAATGCCAACCGCTGACGTCTCGACGACCGTGGGCGGCGTCCCCGGCGGAGACGACCGTCCCGTCGGCGCGCACCCCCAGGGTGTGGGCGGCCCCCGCCGAGACGACCACGACGTCCGTCCAAGCCTCGACGTCGCACTGGCCGTGGTCGTCGGCGCCAGCGGCCAGCGCGCGACCGTCGGAGGTGAGGGCGACGGTGTGATGACTCCCCGCAACCACCGCGACGACGTCCCGCCACCCGCCGACGGCGCACTGACCCTGCTCGGAACGACCCGTCGCGACCAGGGTTCCGTCGGCTCGCAGTCCCACGGTGTGGAGGTATCCCGCGGCGACGTCCACCACGCCGCGCCAACCCTGCACTGCGCACGACCCGGAGCGATCCACGCCGGCGGCGAGCACCGTCCCGTCTGCCCGCACCCCCACGGTGTGCCAGTCCCCTGCCGAGACCGCCACCACCTCGCGCCAGTCGGTGACGTCGCACGCACCCTCCACCGCGCGGCCCACCGCGAGAGCACGGCCGTCGGCGCGCACCGCAACCGAACGACGCCAGCCCGCAGCCAGGGCCACCACCTCGGACCAAGCCCCGACGCGGCACTGACCGTCGCCGTCCCACCCCGTCGCGAGGACCGTTCCGTCCGCCCGGAGCGCGAGGGAGTGCGACCGACCGGTGTTGCGGGCCAGGTGAACGTTGCCGGCAGCGACTGCGACGACCTCGGACCAGTCCTGGACGTCGCACTCACCGGCGGTGTTCGCTCCGGTCGCCACCACACGTCCGCCGTTCAGCACGGCCAGGGAGTGCCGCCGCCCGCAGGCCACTGTCGGGCCTTGCCTCGCGCGCGTCACGGCCGGGCCGTGGGCGGGACGGCGGACCAGCCGCCCGGGTTGGTCACGGCGGGCAGGACGTCACGCGCTCTCGAGGGTCCAGAGCATCAGCAGGTACACGACCGGGGCCGCGGGCAGCAGCGAGTCGAGCCGGTCCATGACCCCGCCGTGGCCGGGGAGCAGCGTGCCCATGTCCTTGATGCCGAGGTCGCGCTTGATCATCGACTCGGACAGGTCCCCGACGGTCGCGACCCCGACGGCGACGAGACCGACGAGCGCTCCGGCCCACCACGAGCCGTCCAGGAGCAGGGGGAAGGACACCGCCCCCAGCACCGCGCCCGCGGTGAGGGAACCGCCGAGGCCCTCCCAAGACTTCTTCGGGGACACGAAAGGGGCCATCGGGTGCTTGCCGAACAGCACGCCGGCCGCGAAGCCACCGACGTCGGAGGCGACGACCAGCAGGATGAAGACGAAGACGCGCCAGGGCCCGTCGGGCTGGGCCAGCATGAGGACCGCGAACCCGGCCAGCAGCGGGCCGTAGGTGACGACGAAGATCCCCGCGGCGACGTCGCGGATCGAGGGCACCGGCAGGGGCGCGTCGCGCTCCTTGGGCGGGCCGAGCAGTCGCCAGCCCACCGTCGCCAGGACGGTGAGCAGATAGCCGATGCCGAGGGTGACCGCGCCGCCGAACCACGCCCCCGGCAGCATCGCCAGGGTTCCCGCGGCGGCGGGGAGCATGGGCACCTCGAGGTGGCGGGCCCGCAGCGCCCGGGTCATCTCGACGGTTCCGTAGAGCACGGCCACCGACGCCAGGACGACGAAGGCCACCGGTTCGATGAACAGGGTCAGGCAGAGGACGAGCCCCATGCCGACACCCATGCCAATGGCCACCGGCAGGTTGCGGCCGGCCTTGCCCGTGCTCGCCGGGGCACCGCTCGGGGCCGGAACCGACGTGCCCATCCCGGCCCCCTCCGCGTCCCGGCCCCCGGCGTCCTCAGACAGCGAGGAGCTCGGCTTCCTTGTTCTTGAGCAGCTCGTCGATCACGTCGACGTGCTTCTTGGTCGAGGACTCGAGGTCCTTCTCCGCGCGCGTGACCTCGTCCTCGCCGGCCTCGCCGTCCTTGACGATGCGGTCCAGCTCCTCCTTGGCCCGGCGGCGGACGTTGCGCACGGACACGCGGGCGTCCTCGGCCTTGGAGCGCGCGAGCTTGATGTAGTCCTTGCGCCGCTCCTCGGTCAGCTGCGGGAGCGTGATGCGGATGACCTGGCCGTCGTTGGACGGGTTCGCCCCGAGGTCGGAGTTGCGCAGCGCCTTCTCGATCTCGGTCATCGCCCCACGGTCGAAGGGGGTGATGAGGACGGACCGTGCCTCGGGGATCTGGAAGGAGGCCAGCTGCTGCAGCGGGGTCGGGGCCCCGTAGTAGTCCACGAGGATCTTGTGGAACATCGCGGCGTTGGCGCGCCCGGTGCGGATGGAGGAGAAGTCCTCCTTGGCCACCTCGACCGCCTTGTCCATCTTCTCCTCGGCCTCGAGGAGTGCGTCGTCGATCACGGTCGTTCCTTCCGTCCTGGCGCTGCGGTGCTGCGGTTCGTCCTGGGGTCCGGCGCGTGGGCGCTCAGCCCGCGGTGACCTGGGTGCCGATCCTCTCACCCCGCAGCGCGCGCGCCACGTTGCCCTGCCCGTCCATGCCGAAGACGGTCATGGGCAGGCGGTTGTCCATGCAGAGGCTGAAGGCCGTGGTGTCGACCACCTTGAGGCCGCGGGCCATCGCGTCGGCGTAGGTGATGGTGTCGATGCGGGTCGCGTCCGGGTCGGTCCGCGGATCGGCGGTGTAGACGCCGTCCACGCCGTTCTTGGCCATGAGGACGGCCTCGGCGCGGACCTCGAGCGCCCGCTGCGCGGCCACGGTGTCGGTCGAGAAGTAGGGCATGCCGGCCCCGGCCCCGAAGATGACGACGCGCCCCTTCTCCATGTGCCGGATCGCCCGGCGCGGGATGTAGGGCTCGGCCACCTGGCCCATGGTGATGGCCGTCTGCACACGGGTGCTGACGCCGGCCTGCTCCAGGAAGTCCTGCAGCGCCAGGGCGTTCATCACCGTGCCCAGCATGCCCATGTAGTCGGCGCGGCTGCGCTCCATGCCCCGCTGGGACAGTTCCGCCCCGCGGAAGAAGTTTCCCCCGCCGACGACGATCGCGACCTGGACGCCCTGGTGGACTGGCGCGGCGATCTCCTTGGCCACGGCGGCGATGACGTCGGGATCGAGGCCGACCTCCCCGTTGCCGAAGAACTCCCCGGACAGCTTCAGCAGCACCCGGCGCAGGGAGGGCGCGGGGGCCACCCGGCCCGCTTCGAGCTCGACGGTCAGGGACTTGTCGGTCACGGGCTCTCCTTGGACGGTGCTGAGGACCTGCGGCTGCGGGACGGAGGAGCGCCTCCACCCGCGGGCTCGAGGGCAGTCTGTCGTACGCGCGCCGGGACCGGGGACGGCCCGGGCGCGACGACGGGGCGGGGGGAGGACCTCCCCACCGCCCCGTCGAACGGGCTCAGGCTCCGACGCGGAAGCGCGCGAAGGCCGTCACGTTGGTCCCGGCACCGGCCAGGACCTTGGAGACGGTGAGCTTGGGGTCCTTGGCGTAGGCCTGCTCGAGCAGGACGTTGTCCTTGAAGAAGGAGTTCACCCGGCCCTCGACGATCTTGGGCAGGGCCGCCTCGGGCTTGCCCTCCTCCTTGGCCTTGTCCTCGGCGACGCGACGCTCGGTCTCGACCAGGTCGGCCGGGACCTCGTCGCGGGTGAGGTACACCGGCGACATGGCCGCGGCGTGCATGGCGACGTCGCGCCCGGTGGCGGCCGCGTCCTCGCTGTCGGAGTCCAGCGCGACGAGCACCCCGATGGTCGGGGGCAGGTCGGAGGCGGTCTTGTGCAGGTACGAGGCCACCTTGGCGCCCTCGACCCGCGCGATGCGCCGGATCTCGATCTTCTCGCCGATGGTGGCGTTGGCCTCGTCGAGGACGGCCTGGACCGTCTTGCCGTCGAGGTCGGAGGCGAGGAGGGTCTGCGCGTCGCCGGCCTTGGTGGCGACGGCCTGGGCCAGCACCTGGGCGGCGAGCTCCTGGAAACGTTCGCCCTTGGCGACGAAGTCGGTCTCGCAGTTCAGCTCGACGAGGACGCCCACGCCACCGTCGACGGAGGCGGTGACCAGCCCGTTGGAGGCCACCCGGCCCTCGCGCTTGGTGACGCCCTTGAGGCCCTTGACGCGGAGCAGCTCCACCGCCTTGTCGAAGTCACCCTCGGCCTCGACCAGGGCGTTCTTGCAGTCGAGCATGCCGGCGCCGGTCTTCTCGCGCAGCGCCTTGACGTCAGCGGCGGTGTACGCAGCCATGTGTCGGTTCCTCCTGTGGTCGTCGTGGTGGTCTCAACGTGTGTCGGTCAGGCGTCGGTGGCGTCTGCGACCCGGAGCGGTCCGGGTGGGACGCGGCGCCGACGCACCGACGCCCCGGGTGAACCTGTGGCTCACCCGGGGCGTCGCGAGCTCAGGCTCCGGTCGACTGCGCGCCCACGGGCTCGCCCGCCGGCGCCTCGGTCGGGGCCTCCGTGGACTCGACCGCGGTGTTGGCCGCGGGGTCGCCGCCACCGGCGAGCAGGTCCTGCTCCCACGCGGCCAGCGGCTCGGCGTCCTGACGGCCGCCGTGACGGATCTGCAGGCCCTCGGCGACGGCGTCGGCGATGACCCGGGTCAGCAGCGTGACGGAGCGGATCGCGTCGTCGTTGCCGGGGATGCGGTAGTCGACGTCGTCCGGGTCGCAGTTGGAGTCCAGGATCGCGACGACGGGGATGTTCAGCTTCTTGGCCTCGTCGACGGCCAGGTGCTCCTTGTTGGTGTCGACGATCCAGACCGCCGAGGGCACCTTGGTCATGTCGCGGATGCCGCCGAGGGTCTTCGTCAGCTTGTCGTACTCACGACGCAGGACGAGGAGCTCCTTCTTGGTGAGACCGGAGGCGGCGACGTCGTCGAAGTCGACCTCCTCGAGCTCGCGCATGCGGGAGATCCGCTTGTTGACGGTCTGGAAGTTGGTGAGCATGCCGCCGAGCCAACGCTGGTTGACGTAGGGCATGCCGACGCGCGAAGCCTGCTCCGCGATCGACTCCTGGGCCTGCTTCTTCGTCCCGATGAACAGGATCGAACCGCCGTGGGCGACGGTCTCCTTGACGAAGTCGTAGGCGCGGTCGATGAACGACAGCGACTGCTGCAGGTCGATGATGTAGATGCCGTTGCGCTCGGTGAAGAGGAAGCGCTTCATCTTGGGGTTCCAGCGGCGGGTCTGGTGCCCGAAGTGCACACCGGACTCGAGCAGCTGGCGCATCGTCACGACGGCCATGGGTGGTCCTCCTCGTGCCGGTCCCGGGTCCGGGACCGATCGGTTCATCGCCGCGGACCGGTCGGCCCGCCGCGCCTGGTCCCCGGACGCACCCCACCGGACGACCGCCGCAGCGGGTCCGGACCGAGGGGGGCGACCCCGCGCACGGCGCGGGACTCGGAGACGCGATGTCGGCCGGTCCACCGAGAAGGCGGACCGGACGCCCTCGTAGTCTACGACGCGTGAGCACCGCCCTCGACCACGACGACGTCGCCCCGGGGCGCCAGGGCTCCCGGGCCCGGGTGGTCTCCCGGATGCGGCGGTTCGGCCCGACGATCTTCGCCGAGATGTCGGCGCTGGCCCAGCGCACCGGGGCGGTCAACCTGGGGCAGGGGTTCCCCGACACCGACGGCCCGGCCTCGCTCCTGGAGGGCGCGGTCGAGGCCATCCGAAGCGGTGTCAACCAGTACCCGCCGGGCATCGGCATGCCCGTCCTGCTGGAGGCGGTCGCCCGGCACCAGCGACGGTTCTACGGGATCACCCTGGACCCGGCGACGGAGATCCTGGTCACCGCCGGGGCGACGGAGGCGCTGAGCGCCGCCCTGCTGGCTCTGGTCGAGACCGGTGACGAGGTGCTGGTCCTCGAACCGGCCTACGACGCCTATGTCGCGGGGATCGCGCTGGCCGGAGGCGTGCAGCGTCCGGTCCCGTTGCGCCCGACCCCGCAGGGGTGGCGGCTCGACGTGGCGGCGTTGCGGGCCGCGGCGAACGGACGCAGCCGGGTGCTGCTGCTGAACACCCCGCACAACCCGACCGGGACGGTGCTGACGGCCGCGGAGCTGACCGCGGTCGCCGAGGTCGCGGTCGAGCACGACCTGGTCGTCATCACCGACGAGGTCTACGAGCACCTCGTCTACCCGCGCCCCGGAGACGTCGACGGCCCCGGGCGGGACGTCCCCCTCCACGTCCCGATCGCGACCCTGCCGGGGATGGCGGAGCGGACGCTGACGGTGTCCTCGGCGGGCAAGACGTTCTCGGTGACCGGGTGGAAGATCGGCTGGGTGTCGGGTCCGGCCGAGCTGGTCGCGGCCGTGCGCACGGTCAAGCAGTTCCTCACCTACGTCAACGGCGCCCCGTTCCAGCCCGCGGTGGCCGGGGCGCTCGACCTGCCCGACGCGTTCTTCACCGAGCTCGCCGCCGACCACGCGCGGCGTCGCGACCTGCTCGCGGACGGGTTGCGGGCCGGCGGGTTCGGCGTGCTGCCCGCCGACGGCACCTACTTCCTCACCGCCGACCCGCGACCGCTGGGGTTCGAGGACGGCACCGACCTCTGCCGACGGCTGCCCGGGCTGGCCGGGGTCGTCGCGGTGCCGATGGCCGCGTTCTGCAAGCCGGGCTCCCCGACGCACGCCCGGGCGGCCCCGCTGCTGCGGTTCACCTTCTGCAAGTCCGACGCCGTGCTGCACGAAGCCGTGGACCGGTTGCAGCGGCTCGCTCCGAGCCGGACCGCGTGAGCCGGCGGTGACCCCGGACGGGCCGGAACCCCTGCGCGAGGCCCTGCTCGCGGAGCTGGCCGAGGCCGAGCAGCGCGTGGCGGCCCTGGAACGGGAGCTGGCCAGCGCGCTGGAGGTCGCGGCCGAGGGGACCGCGGACGACGAGCACGACCCGGAGGGCTCGACGACGGCCTTCGAACGGGCCCAGACCGCGGCGGTCCTGGAACAGGTCCGCGACCGGGTGGCGGACCTGCGGACGGCGGTGGCGCGCGTGGGACGACCCGGGTTCGGGCGGTGCGAGGTCTGCGGACGGGCCATCCCGGCCGGTCGGCTGGCCGCGAGGCCCTGGGCCCGCACCTGCGTGGACTGCGCCGGAAGGGTGTCGTCCACAGGTCGACCCTGACCGGGGCGTCGTCCACAGCCTCCCGGCTGCTGCCCCCGGCGCCGGACCGGACCCGTGATCCTTCCCGACGTGCCCACCTCCAGCGTTCTCACCTCGGCCTTCGTGGCCACCGCGCTCGCCGGGGTGGTGGCGGCCGCCACCTCCCCGGGCCCCCCACCCGGCTCCACGCCCCGGCCCGTCCCGGTGGCCGTCGCCCCGGCGGACGTCGTGGGCGCGCCGAGCCCTCGCTGGGTCTGGCCGCTCTCCCCCGCCCCGGCGGTGGTGCGGGGCTACGACGAGGTGGGTCGGTACGCGCCCGGGCACCGCGGTGTCGACCTCGCCGCCACCGCGGGGCAGCCGGTCCTGGCCCCGGTCGCGGGGCGGGTGAGCTTCGCCGGGGCGGTGGCCGGGCGGCGCGTCCTGGTGATCACCGCCGACGACGGACTGCGGGCGACCCTGGAACCGGTCGCGGCGACGGTGGCCGTCGGGACGCGCGTCGTCGCCGGGACGGAGGTGGGCACGGTCGACGTCTCCCCCGTGCACTGCCCGAGCACCTGTCTGCACCTGGGAGCGCGGCTGGGCGAGGTCTACCGCGACCCGTTGCCGCTGCTCCGTCGGGCGGGTCCCCCGGTGCTGCTGCCGCTGGGTCGGGTGGGGTGAGGAGACGTGCGCCCCGGCGGGGCGGAGGGACTCAGGAGGAGTCGGAGAGCTTGCCGCGCAGCTGGAGGACGGCCTTGGTGTGCATCTGGCAGATGCGGGACTCGGTGACCCCGAGGACCTTGCCGATCTCGGCCAGGGTGAGGCCCTCGTAGTAGTAGAGGGTCACGACGATCTTCTCCCGCTCGGGGAGCTGGTTGATGGCCCGGGAGAGCAGGAACTTCGTCTCCTCGGACTCGAAGGCCTGGACCGGGTCCTCCGCCTTCGTGTCCTCCAGCGTGTCGACCAGGGAGAGCTTGTCGCCCTTCTCCCCGGAGACGCTGAGCAGCTCGTCGAGCGCGACCACGTTGACGTAGGAGACCTGGCTGAAGATGTGGTGCAGGTCGGAGAGCTTGATCCCCATCCGGTCCGCGACCTCGGCCTCGGTGGGGGTCCGGTGCAGCTCGCCCTCGAGGCTGGCGTAGGTCCGCTCGACCTCGCGGGCCTTGCTGCGCACCGAGCGCGGGATCCAGTCGATGGCCCGCAACTCGTCGATGATCGCCCCACGGATGCGCGAGATCGCGTAGGTCTCGAACTTGATGGCACGTTCGATGTCGAACTTCTCGATCGCGTCGATCAACCCGAAGATCCCGTAGGAGACCAGGTCGGCCTGCTCGATGTTCGGGGGCAACCCCACCCCGACGCGACCGGCCACGTACTTGACCAACGGGGAGTAGTGCAGGATCAGCCGCTCGCGGACCACGGGGTTGGCGGTGGACTTGAAGTCCTCCCACATCTCGCGCAGCGCGGCCTCGGCCGCCTCCTGCTCGGCCGGCGAGGCGACCTTGCGGCTGGAGAACCGGGCGTTGGCCTGCGGCCGACCGGCCGGGCGGATCTCCTCGGCCGCCGGCGCGGGCGTCGGGTCGGCCGCGCCCGCCGCATCGGCGGCCGCCCGGTCCTCGACGACGCCGGCGCTGCCGGAACGTCCCGCTGGTGCCTGCACAGGTCCTCCCCCCGGACCCGTCAGGCCCGGGGGTGCGCCTGACGGTGCGAGCTCCGCAGTCGCTCCACGGAGACGTGTGTGTAAATCTGCGTCGTCGACAGCGTAGCGTGACCGAGCAATTCCTGAACGCTACGAAGGTCGGCCCCGTGGTCGAGCATGTGGGTCGCCGCGGAGTGCCGGAGGCTGTGCGGTGTCGCGTGCGGGACACCCGGGACGTCGCGGACCGCCGCGTCGAGGGCCTCGCGCACCCGCCGCGCGTCCAGACGCCCACCCCGCCGCCCCAGGAACAGCGCCGTCCCCGACTCCTCGGTCGCCAGTTCGGGCCGGCCGTGGTCCAACCAGTCCCCTAGCGCGAGCTCGGCCGCCCGCCCGAAGGGCACCACGCGCTCCTTGTCCCCCTTGCCCAGCACCCGCAACGTCCGGGCGCCCAGGTCGAGGCTCGTCAGGTCGGCCCCGACGAGCTCCGCGACCCGGCACCCCGTCGCGTACAGCAGCTCCAGGACCGCCCGGTCCCGCCGCGCCACCGCACCGTCCCCCGGGGCCACGGCGGTGTCGACGTCGTCGGCATCGTCGGCACCGTCGGCCTCGTCGGCGTCCCCGCCCCGGCCGGCCGCGGCGAGGACCTCGGCCACCTGCTCCTCGGCCAGGACGGTCGGCAGGTAGCGGTGGGGGCGGGGTGAGCGCAGGCGGGCGGCCGGGTCCTCCCCCAGCAGTCCCTCCCGCCGCGCCCAGGTCGTGAAGGCCCGGACGGACGCGGTCCGGCGGGCCAGCGTGGAACGGGCCAGCCGGTCGGCACCCAGGGCCAGCCAGGCCCGCAGGTCGCCCAGGGTGAGCGTGGTGAGGTCGAGGACGAGCTCGGCGTCGTCGACCTCCGGCCCCGCCGCCCCGGCCAGGACCCGCAGCGCCTCGCGGACGTCGCGACGGTAGGCCCGCACCGTGTTGGCCGAGCGGTTCCGTTCCGCGGCGAGGTGACGGGCGAACCCGTCCAGGAGCTCGCTCACCGCCCTCGGCCGCGCGTCCGGCCGCGCGTCAGACAACGGGTTCGAACGCGGGCCCGGGTCGGGGGTCGGCGGGGGGGCGGCGCTCACCCCGCCACCCTCACCCCTGCCCGCGCCGCCGGCGGATCGGCGCGCCGGAGGACGTCGCGGGACGTGCCAGGATGGCCCCCGCCGACCGAGAACAGGAGCCCCGACGTGGCGCAGCGCACGACCGTGATCCTCACCGACGACGTCGACGGAGGTGCGGCCGACCAGACCGTCCGCTTCGGCCTCGACGGCGTCGACTACGAGATCGACCTCAGCGACGACAACGCCGAGACCCTCCGCCGCGCCTACGGCCTCTACGTCGAGCACGGTCGTCGCACGGGCGGGCGCAGCGTGCCGGCCAAACCGGTCGCGTTCACCGGGGTGGACAACACCGCGGTCCGCGCCTGGGCCCGGGCCCACGGCATCGAGGTCCCGGCCCGGGGCCGGATCAAGCAGGACGTCGTCGACCGGTACCGCGAGGCCGGGCACTGACCACCCCCGGGCCCGCCGGCCTCCCGGTCCCTCACGCCGTCCCGAGCCGGTAGCCCGTCCCGGAGCGGACCGCGATGCCGGCCAGTTCGAGGCGGCCCAGCACGGCGTGCACGTGGTCGACGTCCAGCCCGGCGTCCTGCGCGATCCGTTCGACCCCGGCCGCGCGTCGGCGCGGTAGCGACTCGGCCACCTGCAGCTCCTCCCGACGCAGCCCGTCGAAGGGGCGCCGCTCGACCTCGCGACCGGGCCCGGCCCCCTCCCCCACCCGACCCAGCAGGTCCAGGACGTCCTCGGTGCCGGTCACCAGGCTCGCCCCGCGCTCCCGCAGCAACCGGTGGCACCCGGCGGAGGCGGCGGAGGTCACCGGCCCCGGCACGGCTCCGACCACGCGGGACATCCGCTCGGCCCGCTCGGCGGTGGACAACGCGCCCGACCGCCAGGCGGCCTCCACCACCACCGTGCCCGCCGACAGGGCCGCGATGATCCGGTTGCGCTCCAGGAAGCGCCACCGCGTCGGGGAGGTGCCCGGGGGCGCCTCACCGAGGACCAGGCCCTCCTCGGCCAGCCGGGCCAGCAACGCGCTGTTGGCCGCCGGGTAGGCCCGGTCCACCCCGCAGGCCAGCACCGCGACCGTCGCCCCGCCCACCGCGAGCGCCGCCCGGTGCACCGTCGCGTCCACACCGAAGGCGCCGCCGGAGACGACGGCCCGGCCGCGCTCGGACAACCCCGCCCCGAGTTCGGCGGCCACGTGGCTGCCGTAGGCGGTGGGGGCCCGGGTACCGACGAGGGAGACGCTGCGCCGCAACGTCTCCGCCACCGGGAGCGGGCCCCGCACCCACAGGCAGAAGGGGCGGGTCATGGCGCTGGAGGCGTCCCCCACCTCCGGGGTGAGGTCCTGCAGCCCGTCGGGCCACTCCTCGTCGCCGGGGACGAGGAGACGCCCACCGAGCCGCTCGTGGGCGGCCAGGTCGGCCTCCGGGTCGGTGACCTCGAGCCGGGAGCGCCACCGTTGCGGGCCGCGGCCGTCGAGGACGCCGTGCAGCGCCGTGCTCGCCCCCACCTCGGCGACGAGGGCGGCCGCGGCCGCGTCCCCGGGTTCGGCCAGCCGGCTCCACGCGGCGCGGGCCAGCCGCTCGTCGTCCAGCGCGCTCCGCAGCGGTCCCGGGTCGCGCGGGGTCACGCCGCCACCGCCAGGAACGCCCCGCGCAACCCCAGGGCGCGACCGACGTCGTCGACGTCGGGACGCTCCGCCCCGCGCAGGTCGGCCACCGTCCACGCCACGCGCAGCACCCGGTCCAGCCCGCGCAGGCTGAGGCGGTTGCGGTCCATGGCCCGGTCCAGGTCGGCCGTGGTGGCCGCGGGCAGGCGCAGCGGCCCCCGCAGCAGGGGTCCGGTGAGCTCGGCGTTGGTCCGCCGCCCGTAGGGACGCAGCCGGGCCTCGGCCGCGGCCCGGGCCCCGGCCACCCGACCGGCGACGACCGCGCTGGTCTCGCCGGGGACGGCCTGGACGACGTCGGCGCGGCTCACGCCCTCGACCTGGACCTGCAGGTCGATCCGGTCGAGCAGCGGTTTGGACAGCTTGTCGGCGTAGCGGCGACGGGCGACCGACGTGCACGAGCAGTCGAGCGCCGGACCGTTGGCGCGTCCGCACGGGCAGGGGTTGGCGGCCAGGACGAGCTGGAACCGGGCCGGGTAGCGGGCGCTGCCCCGGGAGCGGTGCAGGACCAGGTCGCCGGACTCCAAGGGTTGGCGCAGGGATTCCAGCACGGCCGAGGAGAACTCCGGGGCCTCGTCGAGGAACAGGACCCCGCGGTGAGCTCGGGACACCGCCCCGGGACGCGGGACCCCCGTCCCGCCGCCGACGATCGCGGCGACGGAGGCCGTGTGGTGGGGGTCCTCGTAGGGCGGGCGGGTGACGAGGGCGGCGGAGCGACCGCGCAGCAGGCCCGCCACCGAGTGCACGGCGGTGACCTCGAGGGCCGCCTCCTCGTCCAGGTCGGGCAGCACCCCGGGCAACCGGGCGGCGAGCATGGTCTTGCCCGCCCCGGGTGGGCCGTTCATCAGCAGGTGGTGGGCACCGGCGGCGGCGACCTCCAGGGCGTAGCGGGCCTCGCGCTGGCCGACCACGTCGGCCAGGTCCCCGCGCCGGTCGTGCGCCGGGCCCACCGGTGCCGTCGGGATCGAGGGCGGGTCGGGCAGGTCCAGCGGCGGGTCGCCGCGGTAGTCGGCGGCGAGCTCGGAGAGCCAGCGCACCCCCCGCACGACCACGCCGGGGACGAGGGCCGCCTCCTCGGCCGTGGCCTGCGGGACGACGACCCGCCGGACCCCCGCGCGGGCGGCCGCGAGCACCGCTGGCAGCACGCCGTCGACCGGGCGCACGGAGCCGTCGAGCCCGAGCTCGCCCAGGTGCACGACCCCGGCCGACGGTTCCGCCGGGACGACCCCCGCTGCGGTGAGCACCGCGATGGCGACGGCCAGGTCGAAGGCGGAGCCGGACTTGGGCAGGGTCGCGGGCGAGAGGTTGACCGTGATCCGCGCGGAGGGCAGCGTCCACCCGCAGTTGGCGGTCGCGGCCCGGACCCGGTCCTTGGCCTCGTGCAGCGCGGCGTCGGGCAGCCCGACCAGCACGAACGCCGGAAGGCCCGCCGCGATGTCGGCCTCGACCTCGACCAGGTGGCCCTCGAGACCCACCAGCCCGACGGTCAGCGCCCGGGCGATGCCCATCAGAGCACCCCGCGCAGGTGCTCGACGCGCGCGGCCCCGGAGCGGGCCGGGGTCACCGCGACGACGTCGAAGCGCACCGGGACCGTGCCCACGCCCGGGTGCGCGGCCAACCACTGCTCGGCCAGGCGCTGCAACCGGTCGAGCTTGTGCGGGGTCACCGCCTCCAGCGCCGTGCCCGCCGACGTGCTGCGGCGGGTCTTCACCTCGCACACGACGAGGGTGTCGCCGTCGCGGGCGACCACGTCGATCTCCCCGCCGGCGCACCGCCAGTTCCGGTCGAGGACGGTCATCCCCGCCTCGCTCAGGCGGGCCACCGCCACGTTCTCCCCGTAGCGGCCCACCGTGTCTTTCGCGGCCATCGCGCACCACCTCCGGGGCCGAGGCTCGCGCAGGCGGCGTCGACCGCGGGGGCGCACTGCGACGGTTGTGGAGAACCCCGGTCCGACCCGGTACCTGTGGAGAACCACCGCGGCACGGGCCGCCGACCGGGGCGGCCCGGGCTCAGGTCACGGGGTGTCGGGGACCTCGATGTCGCGCTTCTGCAGCTCCTCGACGTTGACGTCCTTGAACGTCACCACCCGCACGTCGCGGACGAACCGGGCCGGGCGGTAGACGTCCCACACCCACGCGTCGTGCAGGCGCACCTCGAAGTAGGTCTCGCCGTCGGCGGTCCGGACCTGCAGGTCGACCGAGTTGGCCAGGTAGAAGCGGCGCTCCGTCTCCACGACGTAGGAGAACAGCGACACGACGTCGCGGTACTCCCGGTAGAGCTGCAGCTCCATCTCGGTCTCGTAGTTCTCCAGGTCCTCCGCGCTCACCCGACCATCATGCCTGCTGGGCGCCCGTCCCCGGGGACGCCCCACGGGGACACCCCGGGGCCGGAGGCCCGGCGGCGGAGCGGTCGCTCAGGGCGCGGGCAGCTCGACGGCGGGCGGGAGCAGCAGGTCGGAGCCGACGACCGGGGGCAGCCCGGTCGGTACCTCGGGCGAGATCCCGGGCAGGACCCCGGGCAACCGCCAGCTGCGCCGGTGCTGGGCGCTGGTGCCGTGCCTCGACAGCGCCTGCAGGTGCTCGGGCGCGCTGTAGCCCTTGTTGCCCTCCCACCCGTAGAGGGGGTGCTCCGCAGCGCGCTCGATCATGATCGCGTCCCGGGTGGTCTTGGCCAGGACACTGGCCCCGGCGACCGCCGCGCAGGTCAGGTCCGCCTTGACGCGGGTCGTCACGGGCGGCGCCGCGCAGGGCAGCACCGGCACGGGCGGGCCGCCGTCGACCAGGTCGAACAGCGAGGGGTCGCGCGGGTCGGAGAGCCAGTCGTGGTTGCCGTCGAGCAGGACCACGTCCGGCTGCTGGGTCAGCTGGGCCAGGGCCCGGCGTCCGGCCAGGCGCAGCGCCGAGATGATGCCCACGGAGTCGATCTCGTCCGGCTCGGCGTGCCCGACCGCGCTGGCGACGGCCCACCGGCGCACCTTGGGCGCGAGCTGCTCGCGCACCTGGGGGCTCAGCAGCTTGGAGTCGCGCAGCCCGGTCGGGGCGGTGCGGGTGCTCGCCGCGACGAGCAGCACCCCGACGGTCACCGGACCGGCCAGCGCGCCCCGGCCCACCTCGTCCATCCCGGCCAGCAGGGCCACCCCGCGCTCGCGCAGCAGGGCCTTCTCCACGCGCAGGGTCGGGGGCAGCGCGGCTCCGCGGGTCGCGGTCGCCTTGGCCCCCGGGCCGCGCGGGGTCCGGGCCAGGCCGCGGGAGTCGGAGCGGGTGCTCACTCCACCCCCGCCTCACCCGGGACGTCGTCGAACGTCGACGGCGTCCCCAGCCAGGCGAGGTGCGACAGCGGCCAGACGACGACGTAGGCGCGGCCCACCACGTTCTCGAGCGGGACGAACCCGCCGTGGGGCTTGTCCTGGTTGTAGCGCGAGTCGGCCGACTCGGGCCGGTTGTCCCCCATCACCCAGAGCTCCCCCGCGGGCACGGTGACGGAGAACGGGACCTGGCTGGGTACCGCGCCCTCGATGACGTAGGCGGACTCCTCCACCGGTGTGCCGTTGACGCTGATCCGGCCCTGGGCGTCGCAGCACTCCACCCGGTCCCCGGGCAGCCCGATGACGCGCTTGATGAGGTGCTCGCCGGAGTCCTCCGGCAGGAGCCCCACGAAGGTGAGCACGTCGGCGACGACCGAGCCGACCGGCCCGCGGTCCGGCTCCGCCGCGGGCGGCAGCCAGCCGCCCGGGTCGAGGAAGACCACGACGTCGCCGCGGTGCAGCTCGAAGGGACCCGGGGTCAGCTTGCTGACCACCACGCGGTCACCGATGTCGAGCGTCGTCTCCATGGACTGCGAGGGGATGTAGAACGCCTGCAGCAGGAACGTCTTCACCACCAGCGACACCACGAGGGCGACGGCGACGACGAGCACGGTCTCGCGCACGGCGGCGAGGACACCACCCCGGCCGCGGGCGGGGGCCTCGGCCGGCCCCGGGGTCGGGCTCTGGTCCCGGTGGTCGCTCACGGTGCCCTCCTGATCCCGGCCAGGGGCGCGTCGCGCTGCACCGGGCCGGACTGCGACAGCGGCCAGGTCACGAGGACCACCCGCCCGATGACGTCGTCGACGGCGACCGTGCCACCGCCGGGGCTGCCCAGGTGCGAGCGGGAGTCGGTGGACTGCTCCCGGTTGTCGCCCATGAGCCAGATGCGGCCCGCCGGCACCTCGATGTCGAAGGCCGTGGCGCTGGCCGGGGAACCCGGCGCGAAGAGGTACGGCTCGTCCACGGGCTCGCCGTTGACCAGCAGGCGGCCCTGGGCGTCGCAGCAGCTGATCCGGTCCCCCGGCAGCCCGACGACGCGCTTGACGAAGTCGGCCTCCCCGGGACGGAACCCGAGCCCCTGACCGATCGCGGCCCCCAGGGCGGCGAGTCCGGTCGGCTCCGGGGGCGAGGGCGCGAACGTGCCGGAGCCGTCGAAGACCACCACGTCACCGCGGCGCAGGTCGGCGGCCGGGTCGCCCAGGGAGCGCCAGACCAGGACGCGCTCACCGGGGCGCAGGGTCGGGTCCATCGAGTCGGAGGGGATCGAGAACGTCTGCACGACGAAGGTGCGCAGCAGCAGCGCGAGGACCAGCGCCACCGTCAGGGCGACGACGATCCGGACCCCGGGGCCCCGGGGACGCGCGGCCCCCCCGACCAGCCCGTCCTGCACCGGCCCGTCCTGCGCCGGTTCCCGCTCGGTCCTCAC
The DNA here is from genome assembly GCF_042433995.1 of Kineococcus gynurae. Classification (NCBI taxonomy): domain Bacteria; kingdom Bacillati; phylum Actinomycetota; class Actinomycetes; order Kineosporiales; family Kineosporiaceae; genus Kineococcus; species Kineococcus gynurae. The sequence continues at coordinate 615,624 of NZ_JBHLUI010000008.1, read as the reverse complement.
CGTTCGCCCACTCCCACCTGCCGACGCTCCCGACGGTCGTGCTCCCCGGGAGCGACACCGGGGTCGAGCTTACGGCGCACGCCGGGCGGGCCCGGGCCGCCGCGCGGGGGCCTGTCGGCCTCGATCCATCCCCCGGGACGCGGACGAGCCGGGCCCCGAACGGGACCCGGCTCGTCGTGCGGTCGCTCGCGTCAGCCGCGGGGCGTGCGCGAGTCGCGACGCTCCTTGATCTTGGCGGCCTTGCCGCGCAGGTCGCGCAGGTAGTAGAGCTTGGCGCGCTTGACCTCACCACGGGAGGCCACCTCGATCTTCTCGATGATCGGGGTGTGCAGCGGGAAGGTGCGCTCGACACCCACGCCGAAGCTGACCTTGCGGACGGTGAAGCTCTCGCGCACGCCGCCGCCGGTGCGGCGGATGACGACGCCCTGGAACAGCTGGACGCGGGAGCGGTTGCCCTCGACGACCTTGACGTGGACCTTCAGGGTGTCGCCGGCGCGGAACTCCGGGATGTCGTCGCGGAGGCTGCCGGCGTCGACGGAATCGAGAACGTGCATGGTGAGACTCTTCTCTCCTGCTGGGCGCCACAGGTCACCGGCGCGGGGTCTGGCGCCGTGAGCAGCCCGGGCGGCGGATGCCGCCGGGTCGGTGACCGGGGTGGCGCGCCCCCTGTGGCAGGCGCACCGCTTCCGCGGACGGGCCCGGAGGCTCGAGGCGGAGGAGGTCCCGGACGTCACGGCCGGTCGGTGGAACAGCCGCTCAGTCTGCCACAGCGTCCGGGTCGGTCACGAATCCGTGACCGGTCGCGCGGAAGCCCTCCTCGGCCAGGACCGCGCGGTCGGCGGCGTCGGTCGCCGACTCGGGCAGGGCCGCGACGACGTCCGGACGCCGACGCGCGGTGCGCCGCAGCGCCTCGTCCCGACGCCACCGGGCCACCTGGCCGTGGTGCCCACCGGCCAGCACCGCGGGGACGTCGAGCCCCCGCCACGACGCGGGCTTGGTGTAGGCCGGGTGCTCCAGCAACCCGTCGTGCTCGGCGGCGTGGGACTCCTCGGCCAGGCTCGCGGCGTTGCCCACCACGCCGGGCAGCAGCCGGGCCACCGCCTCCACGACGACGAGCACGGCGACCTCGCCACCGTTGAGCACGTAGTCGCCGAGGGACACCTCCTGCACCCGGATGCGGGAGGCGTAGTGCTCCACGACCCGGGCGTCGATGCCCTCGTAGCGCCCGCAGGCGAAGACCAGCCACGGTTCCTCGGCCAGCGCGTGGGCCCGCTCCTGCCGGAAGACCTCCCCCACCGGGCTCGGCACCAGCAGGACCGGCCCTCGCTCGGCCTGCTCGGCGCTGAGTCCCGCCGGTGGGTCGGCGAGGATCGCGTCGAGCGCCTCGCCCCACGGTTCGGGCTTCATCAGCAACCCGGCGCCGCCCCCGTAGGGGGTGTCGTCCACCGTGCGGTGGCGGTCGTGGGTGAAGTCGCGCAGGTCGTGGACCCGCAGCTCGATGAGCCCCTGCCGCTGCGCCTTGCCGATGAGGGACAGCTGCAGCGGCTGCAGGTACTCCCCGAAGATCGAGACGACGTCGATCCGCACGGCTCAGGCGTCCGTGCCGTCGCCGGGGAGCTCGCCGAAGAGTCCGCCGGGCGGGTCGAGCACGACCCGGCCCCCGGCCAGGTCGACGGTCGGCACCAACCGCTGCACGAAGGGCACGAGCACGTCCTCGCCCCGCGCGTCGCGCACGACGAGGACGTCCTGGGCGCTGCCGGTGAGCAGGTCGACGACCCTGCCGAGCGCGGTCCCGTCGGCGGTCACGGCGGTCAGTCCGCGCAGCTGGTGGGGGTAGAACTCGTCGGGATCGGCCTGTGCGTCGGCCTCGTCGGAGACGTCGACGAGCAGCAGGGTGTCGCGCAGCCGCTCGACGGCGTCGCGGTCCGGGACCTCGGTGAAGGCGACGAGGAGCGTCTGGTTGTGCCAGCGCGCGGACTCCACCGTCAGCGGACCGCGGGCGGGCGGGTCGGTGCGCAGGACCGAGCCCGGGACGAAGCGCCGTTCGGGGGTGTCGGTCCGCAGTTCCAGGGTCACCTCGCCCCGGATCCCGTGCGGGCGACCGATCCGGGCCACGACGTACTCCACGACGACTCTCCTGACGGCGGGACGTTCTCTCGGACGACCCCGGGGGCGGGGCCGCAACGACGCAGCGCCGGACCCGAGGAACGGGCCCGGCGCTGCGGGGTGGTGCGGAGGATCAGCGGCGGTCGACGTCGACGAGGTCGACCCGGACCGGCTGGTTCCCGGCGAGGGCACCGATGACGGTGCGCAGCGCCTTGGCGGTGCGACCCGAGCGGCCGATGACCCGGCCGAGGTCCTCGGGGTGCACGCGCACCTCGAGGAGGCTTCCGCGACGCAGGGTCTTGGGGGTCACGCGGACGTCGTCGGGGTGCCCGACGATGCCACGGACGAGGTGCTCGAGCGCGTCCGCCAGCACGGCGATCAGCTCTCCGAGTCCGTGGCGGACTCGGTGGCCGGGGCCGCAGCGGCCTCGTCCTTCGGGGCCAGCTTGGCGGCCGGCGCCGGGGCGGTCGGGCGGACCTTGGCCTCGGGCTTGCGGTAGGTGCCCTCGGCGCCCGGCAGGCCCTTGAACTTCTGCCAGTCGCCGGTCACCTTGAGCAGCGCGTGGACCTGCTCGGTCGGCTGCGCGCCGACACCGAGCCAGTACTGGGCGCGCTCGCTCTTGATCTCGATGGTCGAGGGGTCGGTCATCGGGTTGTAGATCCCGATCTCCTCGATCGCGCGACCGTCGCGCTTGGAGCGCGAGTCCATGACGACGACGCGGTAGTGCGGGGCGCGGATCTTGCCGAGCCGCTTCAGGCGGATCTTGACTGCCACGGTGAGGGGTGTCTCCCGGTTCTTGATCGGTCGAGCGGACACCGCTCGGTGTGGGGACGCCGACCGGTGGACTCTTGATGGACGCGAGCGCCGCGGTGAGAGGGTCCGGGGCGTTCGAGTGCCCTGACATTCTGCCAGACGCTCCGGTCCGGCTCGACCGGCCGCCCGCCCCACCCGGGCGGGACCCGCCTTGGTCAGCCGCCGACCGGGGCGCCGGCCGCGATTCCGACCGGCCCGCCGGAGCGGTAGGGCCGCCCGCGCAGGACCACCGCCCGGGGTCGGCGCAGCACGTCGAGGTCGTCCCGCGGGTCGCCGTCGAGGACCAGGAGGTCGGCCGGGGCGCCCTCCTCCAGCCCCGGGTGCCCGAGCCAGCGCCGCGCGGCGAAGCAGGCCGCGTCGAGCGCCGCGGTCGGGCCGAGGCCGGCCCGGGAGAGCTCGGCGATCTCGTCGACGACCAGCCCGTGCGGGAGCACGCTGCCCGCGTCGGTCCCGGCGAAGACCGGGGCGCCCGCGTCGTGCAGGGCGGCGACCGTCTCGAACCGACGGGCGTGCAGGGCCCGCATGTGGGCGGCGTAGCGCGGGAACTTGGCCTCGCCCCGCTCGGCGATGCCGGGGAACGTGGCGATGTTCACCAGCGTGGGGACGACGGCGACCCCGCGGCGGGCCGCCTCGGCGACGGTCGCCCCCGTGAGGCCGGTGCCGTGCTCGATCCCGTCGACCCCGGCGGCCAGGAGTTCCTCGACACCCTCCTCGCCGAACTGGTGGACGGTGACGCGGGCCCCCTCGGCGTGGGCGGCCGCGACGCCCGCGGCGAGCACGTCGGCGGGCCAGCAGGGGGCCAGGTCCCCGGTCTCCCGGTCGATCCAGTCCCCGACCAGCTTCACCCAGCCGTCACCGCGGCGGGCCTCGGCCCGGGCGTACTCGGCCAGGTCCTCGGGCTCGATCTCGTGGGCCAGCCCCCGCAGGTAGCGCCGGGTCCGGGCCAGGTGCCGACCGGCCCGGACGATGCGCGGCAGGTCCTCGCGCTCGTCCATCCACCGGGTGTCGGAGGCGGAGCCGGCGTCGCGCAGCAGCAACGCCCCGACGTCCCGCTCGCGCACCGCCTGCGCCTCGGCGTCGGCGGCCGGGATCTCCCCGTGCGCGCCGATCCCGACGTGGCAGTGCGCGTCGACCAGACCGGGCACGACCCAGCCGTCGAGCACCCCGTCGACCGAGGCCGGCCGCTCGAACGTGATGCGACCGCCGACGACCCAGGCGCCGCCGCGGACCTCCTCGGGCCCGACCAGCACCGGGCCGGACAGCTGCCAGACCTCACCCACGCGCTCCCCCTCGAACCCGCTGCTCAGGACACGACCGCCCAGGACACGACTGCTCAGGACATGACCAGGACGGAGGCTACTGGCCGAGGTATTTGTCGAAACCCTTGGGCAGGTTCAGCGAGGACGGGTCGAGCTTGCTGGGGTCGAAACCGCCCCCGGCCGCACCCCCGAACGCCGAACCCGCTGCGGCGGACTGCTTCTCGGCCGCGGCCTTGGACTCCACGGCCCGCTTGGCCGGGTTGCCCGACTTGCCCTTGCGCGACTTGGCCGCCGCGGCCTGACGCGCCTTCTGCTTCTTCGAGGCGCCGGCCATGCCCGGCAGCCCGGGCATCCCCGGCATCCCCGGCATCCCGCCGCCCGACTTCATGGCCCGCATCATCTTCTGGGCCTGGCCGAAGCGTTCGAGCATGTCGTTCACCGCGGAGACGCTGCGCCCGCACCCGGCGGCGATGCGGGCCCGGCGCGAACCGTTGATGATGCGCGGCTGCCGCCGCTCCAGGGGGGTCATCGAGCGGACCATCGCCTCGATGCGGTCGAACTCGCGCTCGTCGAAGGCGTCGAGCTGGTCGCGCATCTGGGCCATGCCGGGCAGCATCCCCAGCATCTTCTTCAGCGAGCCCATGTTGCGGACCGCGGCGATCTGCTGGAGGAAGTCGTCGAGGGTGAAGTCCTCGTCGCTGGCGAACTTGGCCGCCATCGCCTGGGCCTGCTCGGCGTCGAACGCCTTCTCCGCCTGCTCGATGAGGCTGAGCAGGTCGCCCATGTCGAGGATGCGCGAGGCCATCCGCTCGGGGTGGAAGACGTCGAAGTCGTCGAGCTTCTCGCCCGAGGAGGCGAACATCACGGGGCGCCCGGTCACGTGGCGGACCGAGAGCGCGGCACCACCGCGGGCGTCGCCGTCGAGCTTGGTCAGCACCACCCCGTCGAAGCCGACCCCGTCGCGGAAGGCCTCGGCCGTGGCGACCGCGTCCTGCCCGATCATGGCGTCGAGGACGAACAGGATCTCGTCGGGCTGCACGGCGTCGCGGATGTCGACGGCCTGCTGCATCATCTCGGCGTCGACGCCGAGACGGCCCGCGGTGTCGACGACGACCACGTCGAAGTGCTGGCTGCGCGCGTGCTCGATGCCCTGCCGGGCCACGGCGACGGGGTCGCCCACGCCGTTGCCGGGCTCGGGGGCGTAGACGGCGACACCGGCCCGCTCCCCGGTGATCTGGAGCTGGTTGACCGCGTTGGGGCGCTGCAGGTCGCAGGCCACCAGCAGCGGGCGGTGGCCCTGCTTCTCCAGGTGCCGCCCGAGCTTGCCGGCCAGGGTCGTCTTCCCGGCCCCCTGCAACCCGGCGAGCATGATCACCGTGGGCGGGTTCTTGGCGTAGCGCAGCCGCCGGGTCTCCCCGCCGAGGATCCCGATCAGTTCCTCGTTGACGATCTTGACGACCTGCTGGGCCGGGTTCAGCGCCTGGTTGACCTCTGCGCCCAGCGCCCGTTCCTTGATCGCGGCGGTGAACTGGCGGACGACGGGCAGGGCCACGTCGGCGTCGAGGAGGGCCCGGCGGATCTCGCGGACGGTCGCGTCGACGTCGGCCTCGCTGAGGCGCCCCTTGCCCCGCAGGGTCTTGAAGGTCGCGGTGAGCCGGTCGGAGAGGGAGGCGAACACGGCCCCAGCCTACTGTCCGGAGCTCAGGCGCCCGGGACCTCGGCGGCGTCCGAGAGGGCCCGCACGGCCATGGCCACCCGGGGCGGGGAGAGCTTCGACCCGTCCGGTTCGGCCAGGTAGAGCACGTCGACGGCCTGGGCCGCGTACGTGGCCACGTGGGCGGAGCGGATGTCGATGCCCTCGACCGCGAGCGCCCGGCCGAGCGCGTGCAGCAGCCCGGGCCGGTCGGCGGCCCGGACCTCCAGCACGCTGGCCCGCTCGGAGGCCCCGGGGACGATGACGACCCGCGGGTGCGCGACCAGCGAGCGCAGCCCGCCCGCCACCCGCGGGGTCTGCGCGTCGCGCAGCGCCAGGCGCCGCAGCAGGTCCTCGCGCGCGGTCTCGATCTTGTCCAGGCGCTGCCGGATCTCCTCGGCGTCCGGGGCCCGGCCGCTGCCGGCCTCGACCCACCAGGAGTCGACCGCGACGCCGTCCAGGGTGCGCACGAGGGCCGAGCGCAGCTGCAGCCGCAGGTCGGCCAGCAGTCCCGCGAGGTCGGCGAAGAGCCCCGTCCGGTCGGGGGTGACGACGGTGACCACGGCGAACCCGTCGACCTCGCGGACCCGCACCTGGGTCCCGGCCCCGGCGGCGACCGCCGCGGCCAGCGCCTGCTCCTCGGCGTCGAACGGCGTCGGGCCGGGCACGCTCGCCCCGGCCAGGCTGGAGCGCGCGCGGCGCACGAGGTCGTCGACGAGCCGGGCCCGCCACGGGGTCCAGGCGGCCGGGCCGGCGGCCCGCGCGTCGGCCTCGGTCAGGGCGCGCAGCATCGTCAGGGTCTCGGCGCTGCCGTCGACGGCCGCGACCAGGGCCTCGACCGTGCCCGGGTCGTCGGGGTCGCGGCGGGTGGCCAGCTCGACCAGGGTCAGGTGCTCGACGACGAGGCGGACCACGACGTCGACGTCGGCCGGGTCCAGACCCATCCGCTCCACGGCACGACGGGCCAGCGGCCCCCCGGTGACCGAGTGGTCCTGCACGCCCGGCAGCTTGCCGATGTCGTGCAGCAACCCGGCGAGCAGCAGCAGGTCCGGACGCGGGATGTCGCGCAGGAACGGCTGCAGGCCGACGACGGTCTCGACCATGTGCCGGTCGACCGTGTACCGGTGGATGGCGTTGCGCTGCGGACGGTTGCGCACGCCGGCCCACTCCGGGATCCAAGCCGTGAGCACCCCGACGAGGTCGAAGGCCTCGAAGACGGGCACCGCGGCCGGACCGGCGGCGAGCAGCTCGGCGAAGGCCTCCCGGGCCGAGGCCGGCCACGGGTCGGGCAGCGGCGGGCAGGCCGAGGCCAGGTGCTCCAGCGTGACCGGGGACAGGGGCAGACCGGTGCGGACGGCGGTGGCGGCGGCCCGCAGGGGCAGCACCGGGTCCTCCGCCGGGGTCGTCTGACCCCCGAGGACCACCTCGCCGTCGTGCTCGACCAGTCCGTGCCCGAGGGGGCGCAGCCGCGGGCGGCGCCCGGTCGCCCGGAACCGCCGGGTGGTGGGGACGGCCTGCCGGGCCCGGCGGGCGGTGAGGTCGACCGCCGCGGAGATGGTGCGGCCGGCCTGGGCGACGGCGCCCAGCAGCAGGTCGGCGTCGGCGTAGCCGCAGACCACGGCGGTGGCGTCCTGCTCGGGCAGGATCAGCCGGTCCCCCGGGCGCCCGGAGGCGGCCTGCAGGCCGTCGCGGACGTCGAGCAGGACGGTGTGGGCCTCCTCGACCGCGCCGTGCGGGCGGTCGGTGAGCCAGCTGGCGGCCAGGGCGCGCAGCACGACGGCGTCGCGCAGGCCGCCGCGGGCCTCCTTGAGGTCGGGTTCCAGCAGGTAGGCGAGCTCCCCGGCGCGGGTGGCCCGTTCCTCGAGCGCGACGAGGATCTCGGGCAGGCGGCGCCGGGCGCCGGCCCGCCAGTCGTCGAGGAGGTGGCCGCGGGTGCGGGCGACGAGGCCGCCGTCGCCGGCGACCACCCGCAGGTCGAGCAGCCCGATGGCCGCGGTCAGGTCGTCCGCGGCGGCCTTGCGGCACTCCTTGAGCGTGCGGACCGAGTGGTCCAGGCGCAGCCCGTTGTCCCAGAGGGGGTACCAGATCCGGTCGGCCAGCGCCGAGAGGTCCTCGGGGGCGAGGCGGCGACCGTCGTGCAGGAGGACGAGGTCGACGTCGCTGGCGGGACCGCAGTCGCCGCGGGCCAGGGACCCGACGCAGGCGAGCGCGATGCCGCTCGGGTCCTCGGCGAGGCCCGGCAGCGGGGTCAGGGCCTCGACCCACACCTGGCGCAACCGGGACTCGACAAGCTCGACGAGCTCAGCGCGGCGGTGCGGCCCGGGTCGTCCGGACCGCACCGCCCACGCGAGTCGCTCGGTGCGCAGGTCGGCGCTCAGCGCCCACCCTCACGAGCGGGTTCCTGCGGGAGGAACGGGATGGTCACAGGGCGTCCGGTCCGTGCTCGCCGGTGCGCACGCGCACGACGTCCTCGACCGGGACCGTCCAGACCTTGCCGTCGCCGATGCGCCCGGTCTGGGCGCTCTTGACGACGACCTCGACCACGTCGGCGATGTCCACGTCGTCGACGAGGACCTCCACGCGGACCTTGGGCACCAGGTCGACGGTGTACTCCGCCCCCCGGTAGACCTCGGTGTGACCGCGCTGGCGGCCGTAGCCCGAGGCCTCGGAGATCGTGAGTCCCTGGATCCCGTAGGACTCCAGCGCCGACTTCACGTCGTCCAGCTTGTGCGGCTTGATGATCGCGGTGAGCAGTTTCATGCGGACACCTCCGAGGTTCCAGGGGCGGCGTGGCGGGCTTGGGCGACGGGACCGGCGCTGCGGCCCCCGCCCAGGGTGCCCCAGTCGTAGCCGGTCTCGGCGTGCTCGACCTGGTCGATGCCGGTGACCTCGTCCTCGGGGTCGATGCGGAACCCGATGGTCTTCTGGATCAGGGTGCCGATGACGTAGGTGAGGACGAAGGAGAACACGAGCACGGCCGCGGCCCCGACGACCTGGCGGCCGAGCTGGCCCGCCCCGCCGCCGAAGAAGAGACCGGCGACCCCGTTGGGGGCGTCGGCGGTGGCGAAGAAGCCGACGGCGATGGTGCCCCAGAGGCCACCCACGAGGTGGACGCCGACGACGTCGAGGGAGTCGTCGTAGCCGAACTTGTACTTCAGACCGACGGCGAGGGCGCAGAGCACGCCGGCGATGACACCGACGACGATCGAGCCGACCGGGTTGAGCGCCCCGCAGGCGGGGGTGATGGCGACCAGACCCGCGACGGCGCCGGAGGCGGCCCCGAGCGAGGTGGCGTGGCCGTCGCGCAGCTTCTCGGTGAGCAGCCAACCGAGGATCGCGGCGCAGGTGGCGGCGAGGGTGTTGACCCAGGCGACCGCGGCGGAGTTGCCGGCGGCGACGGCGGAGCCGGCGTTGAAGCCGAACCAGCCGAACCACAGCAGCCCGGCACCGAGCATGACCAGGGGCAGGTTGTGCGGGCGCATCGGGTCGCGCTTGAAGCCGACGCGCTTGCCGAGGACCAGGGCCAGGGCCAGGCCCGCGGCGCCGGCGTTGATGTGGACCGCGGTCCCACCGGCGTAGTCGATGGCTGCGAGGTTGTTGGCGATCCAACCGCCGACGTAACCGTCGTCGGTGGAGAACGCGAACACCCAGTGCGCAGCCGGGAAGTAGACGACCGTCGCCCAGATGCCGGCGAAGACCATCCAGGAGCCGAACTTGGCGCGGTCGGCGATGGCGCCGGAGATCAGGGCGACGGTGATGATGGCGAAGACGGCCTGGAAGCCGACGAAGGCCATGCCGGGCAGCGTGCCGGAGAGGTTGCCCTCGCCCATCAGGCCGGAGAGGCCGAAGTACTCGAACGGGTTGCCGAGCAGGCCGAGGCCGATGTCCTGGCCGAAGGCCATGGAGTAGCCGTAGAGCACCCAGAGGACCCCGACCAGGGCCAGGGCGCCGAAGCTCATCATCATCATGTTCAGGACGCTCTTCGCGCGGACCATGCCGCCGTAGAAGAGGGCAAGTCCGGGGGTCATCAGCAGCACGAAGGACGCGCTGGTGAGGATCCAGGCGGTGTCACCGGTGTCCATGGGCAACGGGGGCCTTCCACGAGGCCGACCGGGGTCGGCGGGGCGGGAGCATCACGCACGGGAGGCGTGACGGGGAGCGGCTCCACCGTCGCCCGTGCGTGTTACGTCCGCGGCGGTCTCGTGTTTCGGTCAGGTGACGCGGACGGCGGTCGCGTGAACATCGTGTGACACGGCGCTGACAGTGACCCGGACGTCACCCGGGGCCATCGCCGCTGCTCCGCCCGGGTGAGGTCAGGGTCGGCCCCCCGGCCGAGGGTCAGGAGAGCAGCGCGTCGACGAACTCGCCGGGCTCGAAGACGGCGAGGTCGTCGGCGCCCTCCCCCAGCCCGACCAGCTTCACCGGCACGCCGAGGGCCTGCTGCACCGCCACGACGATGCCGCCCTTGGCGGTGCCGTCCAGCTTGGTCAGGACGATCCCGGTGACGGCGACCGCCTCGGAGAACACCGCCGCCTGCCGCATGCCGTTCTGCCCCGTGGTCGCGTCGAGCACGAGCAGCACCTCGTCGACCGGGCCGTGCCGCTCCAGCACCCGCTTGACCTTGCCGAGCTCGTCCATGAGCCCGGCCTTGTTCTGCAACCGGCCCGCGGTGTCGACGAGGACGACGTCGACCTCGGCCTCGGTGCCGGCCTTGACCGCGTCGAAGGCGACGGCGGCCGGGTCGGCCCCGTCCTTGTCGCTGCGCACGGTGGGCACCCCTACCCGCTCGCCCCAGGTGGCCAGCTGCTCGGCGGCGGCGGCGCGGAAGGTGTCGGCCGCGCCGAGGACGACGTCCTTGTCCTCGGCCACCAGCATCCGGGCGAGCTTGCCCACCGTGGTCGTCTTGCCCGTGCCGTTGACGCCGACGACGAGGACGACCGCGGGCCGCCCGGCCCCGTCGACCCCGCCCGGGTGCCGGTCGAGCTTGAGGGAGCGGTCGACGTCGGGACCGACCAGGCGCAGCAGCTCCTCGCGCAGCAGGGCCTTGAGCTGCTCGGGCTCGCGGGTGCCGAGCACCCGGACCCGTTCGCGCAGCCGCTCGACCACGGCCATGGTCGGCTCGACGCCCACGTCGGCCAGGATCAGGGTCTCCTCGACCTCCTCCCACGTGGCCTCGTCGAGCGTGTCGCGCGACAGCAGGGCCAGCAGGCCGCGCCCCAGGGCCGACTGCGAACGAGAGAGCCGCTCGCGCAGCCGGACCAGCCGTCCCGCCACGGGTTCGGGGCGTTCGAGGACCGGCCCCTCGGGCAGGTCGACCACGTCGACGTTCCGGCTGGGCGAGTCACGCGGGACCTCGGCGTCGTCCCCGACGCCGGGCAGCACGTCCCCGTCGGGGTCCTCGGTGCGGGTGCCGGGACGCCGCCCGAGCTCCGGCGCCTCGCCCTCACCGAGGGAGTTCCGGCGCCGACGGGGACGGACGAGGCCGACGACGACACCCACCACCAGGACGGCGATGCCGACGACGAGTCCGAGGACGATCTCGATCTGCTCCACGAGCGTCGATCCTTGCAGACCGCGCAGGCCCCGACCCGCCCCCGGCCCGCTCCCGGACCGGTGCGGAGCGGGACCGGGTCACCCGGTCAGTGCTGGTGCAGGGTCTCCCGGGCCTCGGTGCGCTCGGTGGAGGAACCGGCCCGGCGCAGGTGCCGACCCTGCCGACCACCCCAGGCGGCGGCCCGACCGATGGCGTGGTCGACGCGGGCGATCACCGAGCTCCCGCGTTCCCGCAGCGGGGGCGCGGCCACCGAGTACAGCACCGCCAGGGCCAGCCCGACGACGAGCACGAACGTCACGATCAGCGTGGTCACCAGCACAGGAACACCCTGCCCCTCTTTCCCCCCGGGGGGCCACCGCCCCGCCCATTCGTTGCCGCTCCGTGACTCCACGAGTACGAAACGTTGTCATTTCCCAGTGTGGAGCGCTCCGCCCCCCACGCAACGCGAGGGACGGGAGGGACGTTCCGATCGGGCGACCCGCGACCCGTGCCGTTGGTCACACCGGGCGGTCGACCCAGCGGTCAGGCCCGCGCGACCTCCACCGGACCCGACTCCCCGGCGTCGAGGGCCACCTCCGAGGGCGGGGTCGTGGTCGGCCCGTCCGCGCTACGCAGCCGCTGGCTGACCACGGTGCTGATCCCGTCGCCCCGCATGGTCACGCCGTACAGCGCGTCGGCGACCTGCATGGTCCGCTTCTGGTGGGTGATGACGATGAGCTGGCTGGAGGCCCGCAACTCCTCGAAGAGGGTGATGAGCCGGGACAGGTTGGCGTCGTCGAGGGCCGCCTCGACCTCGTCGAGGACGTAGAAGGGGCTGGGGCGGGCCCGGAAGATCGCGACGAGCATCGCGACCGCGGTCAACGAGCGCTCCCCGCCGGACAGCAGCGAGAGCCGCTTGACCTTCTTGCCCGCCGGTCGGGCCTCCACCTCGATCCCGGTGGTCAGCATGTCCGAGGGGTCGGTCAGCACCAGCCGCCCCTCGCCCCCGGGGAACAGGCGGGAGAACACGCCGACGAACTCGCGGGCCACGTCGGCGAAGGCCTCGGAGAACACGCGCTCGACCCGCTCGTCGACCTCCTTGACGATGTCGAGGAGGTCCTTGCGCGAGGAGCGCAGGTCCTCCATCTGCGTGACGAGGAACGTGTGCCGCTCCTCCATGGCCGCGAACTCCTCCAGCGCGAGCGGGTTCACGGTGCCCAGCTGGGCGAGCGCCCGCTCGGCCGACCGGCGCCGTTTCTCCTGCTCGGCGCGCACGTAGGGCCGCGGCTGCGGCTCCTCGCCCGGCGCGGGCTCGGGGTCGCCCGGCGCGGGCGGGGACGGCGGGACGGGCTGGTCGGGGCCGAACTCGGCCAGCAGCACGTCGGGGTCGGTGCCGAGCTCCTCGAAGGAACGCGTGCGCAACTGGTCGATGCGCCACCGCTGCTGGGCCCGGGCCACCTCGTCGGCGTGCCGGGAGTCGCCCAGCCGCTGCTGCTCCAGGGTCAGCGAGTCCACGACGCCGCGGGCCCCGGACACCTCCTCGGCGAAGCGGGCCCGGGCGGCCTCGGCGGCGGCGCGCAGGGTCGCGGCCGAGGCGGCCGAGGACTCCCACACCGCCAGCGCCCGCTCGGCCCCCGCCTGGACCTCGCGCGCGACCACTGCCTGGCGCTCCCGTCGGGCCCGGGCGGCCGCCACCCGTTCGCGGGCGGCGAGCTCCTCGCGGGCCTGCCGCTCGAACCCCTCGGCGCGACCCGCGAGCGCGCGGGAGCGTTCCTCGGTCGTGCGCAACGCCAGCCGGGCCTCGGTCTCGGCCCGGCCCAGACCGCGGGCGACCTCGGCCAACCGGTCGCGCTCGTCGGTGCTGACGTCGGCCTCGGCGTCCAGGGGTTCGGCCACGGCCGCCTCGTAGCGCTCGGCGAGGTCGGCCAGCTCGGCCCGGTCGGTCTCGAGCCGTTCCGCGACCCCGCTGCGGGCGCCGCGGTGCCGTTCGGTCTCGGCGGCGGCGGCCCGGACGGCCGAGCCCAGCTGGGCCAACCGCTCGGCGACGGCGCTCATCCGGGCGTCGGACTCGTGCAGGCGCTCCAGCGCGGCCTCGACCCGGGCGGCGGCCTCGGCGCGGGCGGCGGCGGCGGCCTGCCGGGCGAAGGCCGCCCGGTGCGCACGGTGCTCGGCGGCCGAGAGCGCGTCGGTGGCCTCGTCGACCGCGGCCTGCACCTGCAGCAGGCTCGGCGCCGAGCTGGACCCCCCGGCCGCCCGGTGCTCGGCCAGCAGGTCCCCGGCCCGGGTGACGGCGACCAGGTCCGGCCGGGCCTGCAGGACGGCCCGGGCCGCCGACAGGTCCTCGACCACGACGACGTCGCCCAGCAGCCGGGTCAGGGCCCCGCGGACGCTGTCGGGGGCCTCGACCAGCTCCAGCGCCGCCCGGGCACCGGCGGGCAGATCCGCGTCGGACGATCCGGCCCGCCCGGCCCCGGCCCCGGCCAGCAGCAGCCCGGCCCGCCCGGCGTCGTCGTCCTTGAGGTGCTCGATGGCGGCGACCGCCTCGGCCGGACCCTCGACCACGACGGCGTCGGCCGCGGAACCGAGGGCCGCGGCGACGGCCTGCTCCCACCCGGCACTCACGCTCAGCAGCGCCGCGACGGAGCCGAGCACCCCGCTGAGCCGTTCCCCCGCGGCCAGCAGCGCGCCGGCCCCGTCCTTGCGGGCCAGCCCGATCTCCAGGGCCTCCTTGCGCGCGCTCCACGTCGCCCGGTCGCGTTCGGCGGTCTGCTCCTCGGTGCGGGCGGCCTCGTCGGCGGCCTCGGCCTCGGCCAGCGCGGTCTCGGCGGCCTCGTGCTCGGAGTCCAGGTCCTCCTCGCCCTCCTCGACCCCGGCGACCTGCGTCTCGGTCGCCGCGAACTCGACCTGCGCGGCCTCGCGGCGCGCCTCGGCGTCGGCGAGCGCGAGGGAGAGCCGCTCCAGCTCCGACTCCCCCGCCTCGACGCGGCTGCGGCGGGCCGAGACCTGCCCGCCGAGACGGGCCAGTCCCTCGCGCCGGTCGGCGGCGGCCCGCAGGGCCTGCGCGACCCGACGGTCCTCGGCGCTCGCGGCCGCGTCGGCGGCGGACCGCTCGGCCAGCACCCCGTCGAGGACGGCCCGGTGCCGGGTGACCTCGGCGGCGAGCTCGGCCTCCTCCGCGCGCACGCGTTCGGCCTGGCGCCGTAGCTCCTCGGGATCACGGCGGCCGGTCTGCTCGTCGGTGCTGTCGGCGATCATCCGCAGCCGCTGCTGGGCCAGGGCCTGCACACCGCGCAGCCGCTCGGCCAGCGCCTGCAACCGGTGGTGGGTCTCGACGGCGCGGGCGAGGTCGGGTGCGGCCGCGGCGGCCGAGGCCTCCGCGGCGGCCAGCCGGGCGGCGGCCTCGCCGAGATCGGCCTCGACCTGCGCCTGGCGCGTCTTCAGGGCGGCCTCGTCGGCCTCGTCGGCCTGCAGCGCGGCCACGGCCTGGACCAGGTCGTCGGCCAGCAGGCGCGAGCGGGCGTCGCGCAGGTCGGCCTGCACGACCTGGGCCCGGCGGGCCGCCTCGGCCTGGCGCCCGAGGGGCTTGAGCTGCCGACGGATCTCGGACACGAGGTCGTTGACGCGCGTGAGGTTGCCCTCCATGGCGTCCAGCTTGCGCAGCGCCTTCTCCTTGCGCCGCCGGTGCTTCAGCACCCCGGCCGCCTCCTCGACGAAGGCCCGGCGCTCCTCCGGCGAGGCGTGCAGGACGGCGTCGATCTGGCCCTGGCCGACGATGACGTGCATCTCGCGGCCGATGCCGGAGTCGCTCAGCAGCTCCTGGACGTCCAGCAACCGGCAGGTCGAGCCGTTGATGGCGTACTCGCTGCCGCCGGTGCGGAACATGGTCCGGGTGATCGTCACCTCGGCGTAGTCGATGGGCAGGGCGCCGTCGGTGTTGTCGATGGTCAGGCTGACCTCGGCGCGCCCGAGCGCGGCCCGCCCCGAGGGGCCGGTCGTCCCGGCGAAGATGACGTCCTCCATCTTGCCGCCGCGCAGGCTCTTCGCGCTGTGCTCACCCATCACCCAGGTCAGGGCGTCCACGACGTTGGACTTGCCGGACCCGTTCGGGCCCACGACGCAGGTGATCCCGGGCTCCAGCCGCAGCGTCGTCGCCGAGGCGAACGACTTGAAGCCCTTGAGGGTCAACGTCTTGAGGTGCACGGGTACCGACCCTAACGAGCCCGGCACCCGTCCCGGGCCAGCCGCGCGGGCCGGGGCCCCGGCCGCGGGCCCTCAGCGCTCGACGAACCCGCTCACCCCGCGGGGCTCGGCGAACCGTTCGACGACGGCGACGACGCGCCCCGGACGACGGAACCGGCTCTCCTGCTCCGCGAGCCGTCGCAGCAGTTCCAGCAGCGCGGGGCGGGGGCCCTCGGCCACCACCTCGACCCGGCCGTCGTCGCGGTTGGTGGCGCTGCCGGCCAGCCCGAGCTCCAGGGCCTGGGCCTTGGTCCACCAGCGGAACCCGACCCCCTGCACGTCACCGCTGACCCACGCGGTGACCCGTTGCGTCTCCTGGCTCGCGCGCTCCTCCACGCCGGGCACCCTACGGGCGGGCCCCCTGCGGTCGGGCCCCCTGCGGTCGGGACCCTGAGGTCGGGCACCCTGAGTCGGGGGCACTCAGCCCCGGGGCAGCGGGAGCGCGGCGCGCAGATCCTGGAGGTTCCCGAGGCCGAGGTCGGGCCCGCCGAACCCGTCCACCGGCGCCCACTGCGCCCCGGGGACCACCCAGGAGACCGCCACCAGCACGACGACGGCGGCCACCCCGCCACGCAGCACCGCGCCCGCGGCCCGGTCGAGGACCCGCAGGTGCAGGCGCTGCAGGAGCCCGCCGAGCAGGGCCCCGAGCACCGAGCCCAGGACGGCCCCGACGACGGTGGCCGCGGCCACGACCAGCAGGAGCAGGTAACCGCGCTCGGCCGGGACGACGGCCCAGGCGGCCAGCTGCAACCCGGCGACGAACCCGGCGACCACCCCGGCCAGCGTCAGCAGGACCCGCGACGCCCCGGCCCGCCACCCGGCCCGCACGGCGAGCCCGACGACCAGGACGACGACCACGAGCAGCAGCAGCGAGAGCCCCGGCCGCTCCCCCCACGGGAGCCGGAGGTCGAGGAGGCCGCTCGCCCACGATCCGAGGCGGTCGAGCGTCCCGGGGCCCGGGAGACCGCTCGGGAGGACGGGGGTGAGGTCGAGATCGAGGGGCATGCCCCGACCGTAGGTCGGCCCCGGGGCCGCGTCACCGATCCGGACCGGGTCTTCAGGGACGGTTCAGGGTCGGACCGGAGTCGGATCGGGGTCTGGTCGGGGTCTGGTCGGGGTCTGGTCGGGGTCGGCTCAGGGACGACCCTGAGCGGTCAGCGCTGTCGGGGAACAGCCCGCGGGAACGGCACAGGGGGACCCTGCGCTCGTTCACCGGGCCGAGGGTCCCCCGGTGCCGATCCGGTCGAGCAGCCGCTCGACGAAGACGACCTGTCCGGCGACGAGCCGGGTCCGGGCGAGCTCGGGGGTGGACCAGACGACCCGGTCCAGCTCGGGGAACTCCTGCACGCGCCCCGAGCGGGGCGGCCAGACCATCGAGAACGTGCCGGGCAGCACCGTCTCCGGGTCCAGGTCGCCCGCGAGCGCCCAGATCGTCACGACCTTGCCGCCGGACTGCCGGTTCTCGCCCAGCGCGACGAGCTCACCCGGCGGGACCGGCAACCCCAGTTCCTCGGCGAACTCGCGCCGGGCGGTGTCCAGCAGCTCCTCACCCGGTTCGGGCTCCCCCTTGGGCAGGGTCCAGGCGCGCTCGTCCTTGCGCGCCCACAACGGCCCACCCAGGTGCCCGATCAGGATCTCCACGCCTTCCGGACCGTTGCGGTGCAGCAGGATCCCGGCGGAGCGGCGGGTCGGCATCAGCGGGCCGGGGTGCTCGCGCCCACCCGCGGGCGGGTCTGGCAGCGGGGGCAGAAGAACGAGGACCGGTTCATGAACGACTCGCGCCGGATGGGCGTCGAGCACCGGGCGCACGGTCGCCCCGCCTGACCGTAGGCGTGCAGCGAGCGGTCGAAGTACCCGCTGGCCCCGTTGACGTTGACGTAGAGGGCGTCGAAGCTCGTCCCGCCCGCGTCCAGGGCCGCGGTCATGACCTCGCGCAGGGCGGCCAGCAGCGTGTCGACCTGCGCCCGCCGCAAGGACCCCGTGGGCCGCTCGTAGTGCAGCCGGGCCCGCCAGAGCGCCTCGTCGGCGTAGATGTTGCCCACGCCGGAGACCAGCCCCTGGTCGAGCAGGGCCCGCTTGACCCCGGTGCTGCGGGCCCGGACCCGGCGGGCGAAGTCGGCGTCGTCGAAGGCCGGGTCCAGCGGGTCGCGGGCGATGTGGGCGACGGCGGCCGGGATCGTGCGCGACCAGGGGGCCTCGTCGGTGGTCCCGCGCCCGCCCGGCCCGCCGTCGGCGACGTCGAGGAGCGGTTCCAGCGAGAGCCCCCCGAAGGTGCGCTGGTCGACGAAGCGCAGCTCCGCCCCGTCGTCGTCGAAGGTCCAGCGGGCCCGCAGGTGCTTCTCGTCGGGGGCCTCGGCGCCCTCGACCAGCAGCTGCCCGGACATCCCCAGGTGCACGACGAGGGCGTCGGGGGCGTGGCCCTCGGCGTCGACCAGCGGCAGCCACAGGTACTTGCCCCGACGGACGGCGTCGCCCACGACCCGGTCGCGGCAGCGGCGGGCCGCGTCGTCGGGCCCGGGGACGTGACGGCGGGTGACCCGGGGGTGCAGGAACTCCACCTGCCGGATGCGCCGTCCGACCACGTGGTCGGCCACCCCGCGGCGGACGACCTCGACCTCGGGCAGCTCGGGCACGGCCGCTCAGGCCTTCCGGACGGCGGCGGCCTCGGTCGCGGCCTGCAGCTGCTCGACGGCGGTCGCCGCGGCCTTCTGCTCGGCCTCCTTCTTGCTGCGGCCCTCGCCGTGGCCCAGGACGCTGCCGCCCACCATGGCGTCGGCGGCGAACTCCTTGGCGTGGTCGGGCCCGGTGTCGGTGATGACGTAGGACGGCACCCCGAGCCCGGCCGCGGCCGTCAGCTCCTGCAGCGCGGTCTTGAAGTCGGTGCCGGCACCGAAGCGGTCGGACACCTCCAGCAGCGGCGAGACCAGCCGCAGCACGAACGCACGGGCGGCGTCGATCCCGGCGGACAGGTAGGCGGCGCCGATCACGGCCTCGAGGGTGTCGGCCAGGATCGAGGACTTGTCCCGTCCCCCGGTCGCCAGCTCACCCTTGCCCAGGCGGATGTGCTCCCCCAGGCCGAGCCCACGGGCGATGTCGGCCAAGGCGCGCATGTTGACGACCCCAGCCCGCAGCTTGGCCAGCCGCCCCTCGGAGACGTCGGGGTGACGGTGGTAGAGGTCGTCGGTGACGACCAGGCCGAGGACGGAGTCCCCCAGGAACTCCAGCCGCTCGTTGGTGGGCAGCCCGCCGTTCTCGTAGGCGTAGGAGCGGTGCGTCAGCGCCCGTTCCAGCAACGCCGGCTCGATCGTCAGGCCCAGCCCGGACTCCAGGCGGGCGAGGCGCGTGGCCTCGCCCGCCCGGGGACCTTCTCGACCCGAGTCCTCGACCGCCGGCACGCCGTCGGCCGGGGGGATCAGAGGTCCTTGACCTTGCGGCCCTTGTACTCCAGGTACAGCGGGGTGCCCGCGGAGTCGGTGACCACGCGCGCCTGGTGCGGGCGGGCGTAGGCGACCTGGCCCCGGACGGTGGAGGTGACGAGCGGCTGCTCGGCGGCCTTCCACTGCGAACGGCGCGAACGCGTGTTGCTGCGGGACATCTTCCGCTTCGGGACGGCCACGATCAGCTCTTCTCTCTTGTTCCGGACGGGTTCTGCTCGGGCTGCTCGGTGAGCAGACCCTGGAGAGCGGCCCACCGGGGGTCGGCCGTCTCAGGTTCGGCGTGGGCCACGGTCGGGTCCGGGGCGACCCCGATCTCGTAGTCCTGCTGGCACGGTCCGTCGCACTCGGGCTGGAACGGCAGCTCCAGCACGATCGCGTCCCGGACCGCGGGTTCGAGGTCCACCAGCTCGCCGGGGGCGACCTCACGGATCTCGTCGTCGTCGGGGCCCAGCTCGACGGGGGTCTTGCCGGGGTAGGCGAACAGCTCCTGCACGTCCACCTCGACGTCCTGCTCGACCTCGGTCAGGCACCGGACGCACTCACCGACGGCCCGGGCCTGGACGGTGCCGGAGACCAGCACACCCTCCATGACCGCTTCCAGCCTCAGGTCCAGGACCAGGTCGGACCCCTCGGGGACCCCGATGACCGCGATGCCCAGGTCGGCCGGGGCCGGCACCGTGCGCTGCAACGTCCGCATCGACCCGGGGCGCCGCCCCAGCTCGTGCGTGGAGAGCACGAGGGGCGCTTTCGGGTCGAGCTGACCCTCCAGCACCTTCTGCCTGCCCACTGCCGCCACCCTTCGATCACCAGTCGTGCCACGACCCCGCCGCTGGTCCCCGCCCGAGGGCAGAGCTGCGTCGAGGTCGCGCTCCAGCGTAACGGAGCGCGCGCCGTGGACCGAATCGGCGACCCGAGGCCCCCGCGGGCGAGCCTCCGGGACTCGGCGGACCCGCCGGACGGGGACGACCCGACCTCAGGGACGCGCGGCCGGCGCGGACCCCTCGCCCACCGCGCCCTGGGGCACGGTCGTCGTCGGCGCCGCGGCCTCCCCGGCCCGGGCCTCGGCCGCGGGCTTGGGCGTCTTGAGTCGCTCCCGGCCCCGGCGGGCCTGCTGCTGCAGGCGTTCCAGCTCCTCCTCGAAGTCGCCGAGCTTGCCGTCGCACCACGCGTCGGCGTCGGTCCGCAGCCGGGCGGCCTCCTCCCGGGCGGTCGTGATGATCGAGTCGGCCCGCTCGCGCGCGGCGCGGGTCACGGTCTGGGAGTCGACCAGCTGCTCGGCCTGCTCCCGGGCCCGGACGAGCTCGTGCTCGGCCTGCTCGCGCGCGGCCGCCAGCACCTCGTCGCGCTGGGCGAGGACGTCCCCGGCCTGCTGCACCTCGGCGGGCAGCAGCCGACGCACCTCGGCCACCAGCCGCAGCACCTGCTCGCGGTCCACCATCACCGACGACGAGAGGGGGACGCTGCGCGCCCCCGAGACGAGCGCGGCCAGCTCGCCGAGCTTCTCGTGCACCTCCACGACAACCAACTTCCTTCGAGGTCTCGGACCGTCACGACGGTCCCGCCGGGTGTTCTCCGCCGCACATCCTCCACCGTCGCGGCGCCGCCGTGCGCGACCGGTCGGTCCCGGGCCCGCCTCAGCGGCCCAGACGCTCCCGCAGCGCGCGTTCGACGAGGGACGGGACGGCGTGGGCGATCCCACCCCCGTGCCGGGCCACCTCCTTCACCAGGCTGGAGGAGACGTGGCCGTAGCGCGGGTCGCCGACCACGAAGACGGTCTCCACCCCGCTGAGGTCACGGTTCATCAGGGCCATCGGGACCTCGTAGGCGTAGTCGGTGCTGCTGCGCAACCCCTTGACGATCATCCCCGCCCCGACCTCGCGGCAGTGCTCGACGAGCAGTCCGGCCGTCATCGGGGCCACCCGCACCCGCCCCGCCCGCGGGTCCTCGGTGCCCGCCAGCACCTCCCGCACCAGGGCGACGCGTTCCTCGGCGGTGAACAACGACGACTTGGCCGGGTTCGCCGCCACGGCCACGTGCACCTCGTCCACCAGGTCGGCCGCGCGCAGCAGCACGTCGAGGTGCCCCAGGGTCAACGGGTCGAAACTGCCCGGGCAGACGGCCCGGCGCGGGCCCCTCTCGACTGGCACCCCCCGAGCCTAGGTGCACCCCCACGACCGGGCCCCGCCCCTTCCCCCAGCCCCCCCTCCCCTCCCCTTCCCTTCCCTTCCCATCCCCACCCCGCCCCTTCCCCACCGTGATCAAGGAATGAGTGCTCACCCACCCCGTCCGCCCCGCGTCGGGGTGCGACAGGAGTGAAGAACTTCCTTGATCACGGTGGGGTCGGGGTGGGTCGGGGGTGTGGTCGGAATGCGCAGGAACGGCGGCGATCCGTGGCACGATGCCGCCCTGGCCCCGCCGTCGCGGCCGCTCCCCCACCCCTCTCCGCTGCGCCCCGGAGGTCCTCGATGGCTGTCACCAGCACGCCACCCGCCCGCTCCGCCCTGGACCGGTACTTCCGGATCACCGAACGCGGCTCGACCGTCGGTCGGGAGGTCCGCGGGGGCCTGGCGACGTTCTTCACGATGGCCTACATCGTGGTCCTCAACCCGCTGATCATCGGCACCCAGCCCGACGGGACGGGCGCCTACCTCGGGGGCGGGTCGGCCCCGGACCTCGCCGCGGTCGCCGCCGGCACCGCACTGGTCGCCGGGGTCATGACCATCCTCATGGGCGTGGTCGCCAACTACCCGCTGGCGCTGGCGACCGGGCTCGGCCTGAACGCCTTCCTCGCCTTCGGGGTCGCCGCGCTGCCCGGGATGACCTGGGCCGACGCGATGGGCCTGGTGGTCCTCGAGGGGCTGCTCATCCTCGTGCTGGTCCTCAGCGGGTTCCGCGAGGCGGTCTTCCGGGCGGTCCCCGCCCAGCTCAAGACCGCGATCAGCGTGGGGATCGGGCTGTTCATCACCATCGTCGGCCTCGTCGACGCCGGCATCGTCCGCCCCGGCGCGGGCACCCCCCTGCAGCTGGGTGTCGGCGGCTTCCTGGCCGGGTGGCCCACCCTGGTCTTCGTGGTCGGGCTCGTCCTGATCATCGTGCTCTTCGCCCGCGGGGTCCGTGGGGCGATCCTCGGCGGCATCGTCGCCGCCACCGCGCTGGCCCTCGTCGTCGAGGCGGTCGCGAAGCTCGGCCCTCGCGTCGGCGCCGACGGCCAGGTCCGCGACCCGCTGGCCTGGGGCCTCAACGTCCCCGCCATCCCGGACTCCTGGGTCGACGTGCCCGACTTCGGGCTGCTCGGGCAGTTCAACCTGCTCGGCTCGTTCGACCGGATCGGCGTCGTCAGCGTCCTGCTGCTGGTCTTCACGCTCCTGCTCGCCGACTTCTTCGACACCATGGGGACGATGGTCGCCATCGGCAAGGAGGGCGACCTGCTCGACGCCGAGGGCAACCCGCCCCGGATGCGGCGCATCCTCGTCGTCGACTCCGTGGCCGCCGCGGCCGGCGGGGCGGCCGGGGTCTCCAGCAACACCAGCTACATCGAGTCCGCGACCGGGGTCGGCGAGGGCGCCCGCACCGGCCTCGCCAGCGTCGTCACCGGGGTCGCGTTCCTGCTCACGACGTTCCTCGCCCCGGTCGTCGGGATGGTCCCCTACGAGGCCGCGACCCCCGCGCTCGTCGTCGTCGGGTTCCTGATGATGACCCAGGTCAAGGAGATCAGCTGGGACGACCTGGAACTGGCCCTGCCGGCGTTCCTGACCATCGTCCTGATGCCGTTCACGTACTCGATCAGCGCCGGGATCGGCGCCGGCTTCCTCGCCTTCGTGCTGCTGAAGATCGTGCGCCGCAAGATCTCCGACGTGCACCCGCTCATGTGGGTGGTCGCCGGGTTGTTCGTCGTCTACTTCTGCATCGACCCGATCAGCTCGCTGCTCGGCGTCGCCTGAGCCGCGGCCGGGGCGGTCAGGGGGCCGTGGGCTCCTCGGCCGGCCCGGCCGTCCAGACGGCGGTCTCGCCGTACCCGCGTCGGCGCTCGCGCACCAGCCCGGACGGCCAGGTCGGTTCGGGGCTGCGTGCCGACCGCTCGACGACGACGAGCGCGTCCGGCGCCAGCAGGCCGACGAGCCGGGCCAGCACCGCGGCCAGCTCGTCCTCGCCGAGGGGGTAGGGCGGGTCGAGCAGCACGAGGTCCCAGCCGCCCCCGACCACGGCGGCGGGCGAGGCCAGGAACCGTTCGACCTTCTCGGCCACGACGGACACCCCGGGCAGCCCGAGCTCGCGGACGTTGCCGCGCGCGGCGGTCACCGCCGCCCGGGCGGCCTCCACCAGGACGACCCGTGCCGCCCCCCGGCTCGCCGCCTCCAGACCGAGTGCCCCCGACCCCGCGTAGAGGTCCAGGACGCGCGTGCCCGAGCACAGTCCCGCGGAGTCCAGCGCCGAGAACAGCGCCTCGCGCACCCGGTCGCTGGTGGGGCGGGTGGCCGAGCCCGCGGGCACCTGCAACCGGCGTCCCCCGGCCGCGCCGGCGACGATCCGGGTCACCGCTCGGCCCCCGCCCGGTGGGCCGCGTACCCCCAGGCGATCGCCACGGCCACGGCGGTGACGACGAGCTGGCCGAGCAGCAGCTGCTCGGGGACCGCGCGGGCCAGCAGCGCGAGCAGCACCGGCAGCGTCACGAGCAGGCCCACGTCCGGCCCCGTCGTCACCGCGGCGACGGCGCCGGGGGGCACCGCGCCCATGGCGGTGCTGACCGCGGGTCGGGACAGGTCCGGGTCGGGGCGCACGGCTCCGCGCAGGGCGGCGGCGGCCCACCCGGTCCCGGCCAGCGCGCCGAGGCAGGCCCAGTCCACGAACCGGCCCCCCACGTCGAAGCCCGCGGCCACCAGGGGCAGCGTGAGCGCCCCCCAGACCATCATCACCAGGGCGACGGGGACCAGCCGGACGAGCGGCAGCGTCGCCGTCGAGACGCCCAGGGCCCGTGACGCCGCCGGGGCCAGGGCCTGCCCGCGGGCCGGCTCGGACAGGCTCGTCGCCGCGGCGTAGCCGGCCAGCCAGAGCAGCACCGCCGCGGCCCCCCGGGGCGCCCCGGTCCCGGCCACCAGCACGAAGGGCAGCAGCCCGAGCGCGAGGGCGGTGAGCAGCCGGCGCGGCTGGCGAGCGAGAAGGGTGAGGTCGGCGGCCAGCACGGCCGACTCCGGGGTGCGCACCCAGCGGTAGCGACCGCCCACCCGACCGCGCCGCCGCCGCGGACCGGAGGGCTCGGCGGCGACCGCCCGGCCGAACTCGCGGACGTCGACCTGCAGGACCGAGCCCGAGGCCCGGCCCAGGCGGGCGGCCGCCGTGCGCAGCGCGGGGGTGCTCGTCCGGGCGACCGCCGCCGGGACCCGTGGCCCGACGGCGAGCAGGACCAGCAGACCGAGCAGGGCGAGGAGCCCGAGCGCCCCGAGGCCGACCCCGGGGGGCACCGCCTCCACCCCGAGGACCGCCGCGACGGTCAGGGCGAGGACGACCGCGAGCGCGACCGCGTCCAGCACCGTCCCGACGCGGGCCGAGGCGGCCGCCCCCGCCCGGATCACGACGGCGGCCAGCAGCAGCACCCCGGCCGCCCCGCACACCGCCCCCAGCAGCGCCCCGAGACCCAGGACGAGGGGCAGCGGCGTCGTCGCGGTCGGGGTGATCCAGGCCGCGAGCAGGCCCACGACGGCTCCGGCCCCGGCCCCGGCCACCGTCCGGCGCCGCAGCACGGGTCGGAGGAGGTCTCCGCGCTCCACCGGCAGCGACAGCCACCAGTGGGTGCGGGGCAGGTCCAGCCCCACCGGTCCGAGTCGGGCCAGCATCCCGAGCCCGAGCAGCAGCAGACCGAGCGCCAGACCCGCGGCCATCAGCGCCTCGCTCAGCCGCGTCCCTCCCCCGGCCCCGCCCGCGGCCCCGGCCTGCAGCGCCTGGCGCAACCGACCGGAGACCCCGAGCAGCAGCAGCGCGCCGATGCCGATCTCCAGGGCGACGGTGTACGCGTCGGTGACCGCGGCCCGCAGCCCGCGCAGCCGACGGCTGGGCGCGGCCTCGTCGACGAGCTCGCGCCCGCTGGGCAGGGGTCGGTCGGCTACCGGCCCGACGAGCCCCGTGACCGGGACGGGAGGCCGGGCCGGCGGCGGGACAGGGGGCGGGGTCACCCCTGCGCCACCGGCGCGGTGACGATCCGGGCCGCCTCGCCCGGGTCGACGACGGGGCAGTCCTCGGCCCCGCCGGCGTCGACGACCACGACGGCCCGGTCGGCGACACGGCGCAGCAGGACGGTGTCGTGCGTCGCCAGCAGCAGGGCCGTCCCCGCGTCGCGCTCGGCCGCGAGCCGCTCGGCCAAGGCCTCGCGCCCGGTCGGGTCCAGACGTTGCTCGGGTTCGTCGAGCAGCAGCAGGGCGCGGGGCCGGACGAGGGCCGCCGCCAGCAGCAGGCGCCGACGCTGCCCCGAGGAGAGCGCGGTGGGCAGCTGGTCGGCCTGCTCGGTGAGGGCCTGGCGCTCCAGCTCGGCGTCGACCACGTCGACCACGTCGCGCACCCCGTGCCCGCGCGCGACCAGCTCCAGGTGCTCGGCCACGGAGAGCTCCGGGAACCAGGCGTCCTCGTCGAGGACCGTGGCCACGTCGCGGCGGTAGGCCGAGGTCCGCTCGTCCAGGGCCTGCCCGCGCCAGCGGACGGTCCCGTCGAGCGGGGTCAGCAGCCCGGCGACCGCCTTGAGGACGGTGGACTTGCCGGCCCCGTTCGCGCCGACCAGGCAGACCGCCTCCCCCGGGGCGACGTCGACCGAGACCGGTGCGCAGACCGGGGACCCCGCGTAGCCGACGACGAGCCGGTGGATGCCGAGCCCCTCGGCGGGGGCGGGGGTCTCGGGACGAGGGCTCACGCGCGCTCCAGGAAGGCCTCGGTGCCGCCCTGCACGCGGGCGGCGACCGCGGCGGCGAGGACGGGGTGGTCGGTCAGGTCGGGGTCGGCGGCGACCAGCTCGCCGGCGGCCCGGCGGGCGGTCGCGATGACGTCGCCGTCCTCGAGCACGCGCAGCGCCTTCAGCGAGCTGCGCCGCCCCGACTGGGCGGCCCCCAGGACGTCGCCCTCGCGGCGCTGCAGGAGGTCCAGCCGGGCCAGCTCGAAGCCGTCGCGCGTCTTCTCCATGGCCGAGAGCCGGCGCCCGGCCGGGGAACCCGCCCCCGCCTCGGTCAGCAGCAGGCAGCTGCCGGGCAGGGTGCCCCGCCCGATCCGGCCCCGCAGCTGGTGCAGCTGCGACAGCCCGAACCGGTCGGCGTCGGCGATGACCATGACCGTGGCCCGGGGCACGTCGACGCCCACCTCCACGACGGTGGTCGCGACCAGCACGTCCAGCTCGCCCGCGGCGAACCGACCCATCACGTCGTCCTTCTCGGCGGCCGGCAACCGACCGTGAAGCACCCCGGTCCGCAACCCGGCGGTCGCGGGGTGCTCGCCGAGCATCCGGGTCAGGTCGGCGACGGCCAGCGGGGGGCGGCGACGCGCGGCCGCGGCGTCGTCGGGCATTTCCGGGGCCTCTCCGGTGCCGGGGTCGACGTCGGACCCGTCGACCTCGTCGAGCAGGGTCGCCCCCTCGCCGGTGGGGTCGTCGGCGTCGATCCGGGGGCACACGACGAAGGACTGGTGACCGAGCGCCGCCTGCTCGGCCACGAGCCGCCAGGTCCGGTCCAACCAGGCCGGCTTCTCGGCGACCGGGACGACGTGGGTGGCGACGTCGGCCCGACCGGGCGGGAGCTCGTCCAGCACCGAGGTCTCCAGGTCGCCGAACACGGTCATCGCCACGGTCCGCGGGATGGGGGTGGCGGTCATCACCAGCAGGTGGGGGACGCGACTCCCCTTGGCCCGCAGCCGGTCGCGCTGCTCGACCCCGAACCGGTGCTGCTCGTCGACGACGACCAGACCGAGGTCGGCGAACTGCACGTGCTCCTCCAGCAGCGCGTGGGTGCCGATGACGATCCCGGCCTCGCCCCCGGCCGCGGCGAGCAGGGCCTCGCGCCGGGCGGCGGTCGACTGCGACCCGGTGAGCAGGACCACCCGGGTCCCCCGGGTGTCGCCGCCGAGCATCCCGCCCGCCCCCAGCTCGCCGAGCATCGAGGTCACCGAGCGCAGGTGCTGGGCGGCCAGGACCTCGGTCGGGGCCAGCAGCGCGGCCTGCCCCCCGGCGTCGACGACCTGGAGCATGGCCCGCAGGGCGACCAGGGTCTTGCCGGAGCCGACGTCACCCTGCAGCAGGCGCTGCATGGGGTACCCGCGCTCCAGGTCGGCCGCGATCTCGTCCCCGACGGCCCGCTGGGCCCCGGTCAGGGTGAAGGGCAGGCGCTCGTCGAAGGCGACGGCGATCCCGGCGTTGACGCGGGGCCGCGGCTCGGCGGGCACCTGGGCCGCGGCGACCCGTCGCTGGGCCAGCGCGACCTGCAGGACGAAGGCCTCCTCGAACCGCAACCGCTGCAGCCCGGCCTCGAGGTGCTCGGGGCTGCGCGGCTGGTGCAGCGCCTCCCACATCGCCCGCGGGGCGAGCAGACCGGCCGTGGCCACGGTCTCGGCGGGCAGCGTCTCGGGCAGGTCGCCGAGGGTCGACAGGACCGTCGCGACGACCTTCTCGATCTTCCACTGCGGCAGCTTGCCGGTGGCCGGGTACAACGGGATCGGTTGCGCGGCAGCCCCTTCGGCGTCCTCGTCCTCG
Source organism: Kineococcus gynurae (assembly GCF_042433995.1). Classification (NCBI taxonomy): domain Bacteria; kingdom Bacillati; phylum Actinomycetota; class Actinomycetes; order Kineosporiales; family Kineosporiaceae; genus Kineococcus; species Kineococcus gynurae. Next base: position 587,828 of record NZ_JBHLUI010000008.1, on the reverse strand, counting down.
GTCTCCAGGACCTTGTAGTCGGGGTGGGCCAGCTGCCAGGAACCGTTGAAGACCGTCGCCCGCCCGGAGACGAGCACCAGGGTTCCGGGGCGCAGCACCTGCTGGCGCGGGATGAACTGCCCGACACGGCGGGCGAAGAAGGTCAGCGAGACCCCCTCGCGCCCGTCACCCACGACGACGCGCCAGGTGGCGAGGTTCTGCCGGGACTGCCGGGGCTGCGAGCTGGACTGCACCCGGGCCACGATCGTGACGTCCTGACCGACCTCGAGCTCGCTGACGGCGCTCGGCTCGGCCCGCGTGGCGTACCGGCGGGGCAGGTGCCAGAGCAGGTCGCGGACGGTCTCGACGCCGATCTCCTCGGCGATGCGCGCGGCCTCGGGGGCCGCGATGCCGCAGCTGGACAGCGGCGCGTCCAGCTCGTCCACCCCCGCAGGCTACTGCGCGGCGACGACGCCCCGACCCTCGGTCGGGTGGGTCACGGACGCGGCGGCGGAGCGCGGCGGCGGCACCCCCGTCCCGGCCTCGACGCGGTCGCGGCCCGCGGCCTTGGCGGCGTAGAGGGCGCGGTCGGCGCGGGCCAGCAGGGTCGCCGGGTCGTCGCCGGGACAGGACCCGGCCACCCCGACGCTGAGCGTCACCGGGTTGCCGGTGCGGAGCAGCTCCGCCGCGCCCGCGACCATGCCCCGCAGCTGCCGGGCGAGCCCCACGGCCACGTCCGGACCGTTGTCGGGCACCAGCAGGACCATCTCGTCGCCGCCGAGGCGGGCCGCGAGCAGCTCCGGGTGGTCCAGGCGCAGGGCGAGCAGCCGGTCGGCCACCGCCCGCAGCGCGGCGTCCCCGCCCTCGTGCCCGCCCCGGTCGTTGACCGCCGTGAAGTCGTCGACGTCGGCGAGCACCACGGCGCAGGAGGAGGGTCCGGCCAGCGCCTGCTCCAGCGCCGCCTCGAGGACGCGGCGGGTGGCGAGGCCGGTGAGGTCGTCGTGACCCGCGCGCCGGTGCAGCTCCTCCAGCAGCGCGAAGTGACGGCGACGCGCGCGCAGGACGAGCGCGACGACCCCGACGGCGAGCAGCGTGAAGGCGGGCAGGTCGCGTCCGAGTCCCGCCGAGCCCTCCAGGACGCCGAGCAGCAGGGCGTCGGCGGACACGGCCACGCCGGTCACCAGCCAGGCCGCCCGCCCCCGCAGGTGGTGCGCCGCGATGACCGGCGCCACCAGGAGGTAGATCTGACCGCCGAAGCTCGTGTCGTGGGTGAGCAGGTTCGCCGTCAGCGCGGCGAGGATCGTCCCGAGGTCCAGCAGCAGGGTCGTGCACGCGGGGACGTGCGCCGCCCGGACCACGAGCACCACCCCCAGCACCAGGACCAGGGGGGCGGCGACGTGCAGGACGACCGGCATCCACGGGTAGGGGCCGAGGCTGTCCGGGGTCACCCACGGCAGCACGAGCGAGACGGCGGCCCCCAGCAGGGGGAGGGCGGCGGCGAGCCGGACGGCCGCGACGGGCTCCCGGGGCGCCCACCACGTCATCGGGGCACCGCCGCGGGCACGGCGCGGCGCCGGTCGTCGGCGGGACCCACGACCCGGCCGCGACCGCCGGCCTTGGCCCGGTAGAGGGCCTCGTCGGCGCGACGGCTCAGCGAGGTCAGGGTGTCCTCGCGGCGGGAGACCGCGCAGCCGACGCTCACCGCGAGCCCGGCCTCGACGACCCGGCGCCCGACGGCCTCCCCGGCCACCACCGCGTCGTCGGCGTCCCCGCCGGCCAGGAACAGGGCGAACTCGTCCCCGCCGAGACGGACGGCCAGGTCGGCGGGCCCGGCGACCGCGCGCACGGCCTCCCCGGCGGCTCGCAGGGCCGCGTCGCCCGCGGCGTGGCCGCGCGTGTCGTTGAGGCGCTTGAGGTGGTCGAGGTCGACCAGCAGCAGCGCCCCGGGCGGGCAGGGCCGCACGGCGAAGGCCGCGGTCAGCACCCCCCGGGAGAGCAACCCGGTCAGCGGGTCCCGGTCGGCGAGCTCGCGCAGCTGCGCGACCTGCTCCTGCTCCCGCTCGACGCCGACGTTCAGGTAGGCCCCGAGCCCGCAGGCGACCGCGGCGAAGGGCAGCAGGTCGCGGCCCAGCCCGCCGCCCCCGGCGACGAGCAGGAGCAGGACGGCGTCCATGACGGTCACCAGCGCGGCGACCGTCCAGAACGCCCCCCGGGGCAGCAGGGCCGCGGTCAGCAGCGGCGGCAGCAGCAGGAAGAGCTGCGCGGCGAAGCTGACGTCGTGCGTGTTGAGGTTCGCGACGAGGGTGACGCCGACCAGCAGGACCGTCACCAGCAGCGGGAGCGGGGCGGGCGCGTGGGCGCCGACGCGCAGCAGCACGGCCCCGCAGGCGACCACGACGAGCTGCGACACCAGGACGATGCGCGCCCCCGCCCCGCCGGGGCCGAGGACGCTGTGGTCGAAGACGGCCATCAGGACCGAGATCGAGGCGCCCACCAGGCAGACCGCGCCGAGCGCGCGGCTCGTCGTCGCCCGGTCCCGGGGGGCCCACCACCTCATGGCCCGGAACATCGGAGCATGATCGGCCCCGCTTGACGCCGGAGGGGCCCGGACCACCCGCTCGGGCGCAGTTCGCCCGCACCCGGACCGCTGGGCTATGGTTGTCCGCGGTGTCCGAACGGGCGCCGCCCGTCCCCGTCAGGTCCGGCCTCTCCGGCGTGCCCGCGGTGACGACCACCTCATCGGATCGACCCCAGGAGTTTCCCCGTGGCTGCCAACTGCGACGTCTGCGCCAAGGGCCCTGGCTTCGGCAAGAGCGTCTCGCACTCGCACCGGCGTACCAACCGCATGTGGCTCCCGAACATCCAGCGGGTCCGGGCCACCGTCAACGGTTCGCCGAAGCGTCTCAACGTGTGCACCTCCTGCCTGAAGGCGGGCAAGGTCACGCGCTGACCCCTTGTGCCGGTAGTACCCGCACCACCAGGAAGGGCCGTCTCCCCCGGGAGGCGGCCCTTCCTGGTTCCCGGGGTCGGGTCGGCCCGTCGCGGTGCGGGTCAGCCCCCGAAGTGGTCCCACCCGACGCCGGACCCGCTCCACCGGACCCCGTCGACGAGGACGGCACCTGGGCCGACCCGCACCGACCCGATCACGCGGAACCCGTCGGGGAGGTCGGCCCCGGCGGCGAAGGTGCCGAGCAGGCCGTGGTCCTCACCCCCGGTCAGCACCCACCCCTCGGCCGTCGACGCCTCCACCCCCGCCTCCGCGGCCAGGTGGTCGGCGGCCGCGCGCAGGGGCCCGGCGCCCAGGTGCAGGTCGAGGACGACCCCGCTGGCCGCGGCGATCCGCCCGGCGTCGCGCAGCAGCCCGTCGCTGACGTCCATGAGCGCGTGCGCCCCGGCGCGGGCGGCGGCCGGGCCGAGGGACAGCGGCGGGGCGGGGCGACGGTGGGCCTCGACGAGCGCTCCCCCGGACCCACCGGCCAGCAGGGCCGCGAGCCCCCCGGCCGAGCGTCCCGGCTCGGTCCCGGCGAGCACGACGACGTCACCGGCCCGGGCCCCGGAGCGCAGCAGCGGCGGGCGGCCGGCGAGGTCGCCGAGCGCGGTCACCGACACGACGATCTCGCTCGCCCCGGAGAGGTCGCCGCCGACGACGACCGTCCCGAAGTGCCGGCAGGCCGCCGCGAGACCGGCGGCGAAGTCCTCGACCCAGGCGACCGGGAGGTCCCCCGGCAGGCCCAGGGAGACCAGCAGCCCGGTGGCGGTGGCCCCCATCGCGGCCACGTCGGCCAGGTTCTGCGCGGCCGCCTTCCAGCCCACGTCGGCCCCGCTGGACCAGTCCCGCCGGAAGTCGCGGCCCTCGACCAGGACGTCGGTCGTGGCCACGACCCGGCCGTCGGGGGCGGCGAGGACGGCGGCGTCGTCCCCCGGGCCGAGCAGCGCCTCGGTGGGCAGCAGCGGGATCACCCGGGCCAGCAGTCCGGCCTCGCCCAGTTCCTCGACCCGCACCCGCCGCACCCCTCCCTCGCCCCCTCACCCGGCGCGCGGGAGCGGTCGGCCACACTACGTGCCGTGCCCCGCCCCGCCGACGACACCACCCCCACCGCGCGGCCCGGGGTCTCCCGGGTCGCGGTCGCGGTGGTCGTGGCCGCCGTCGTGGGCGTCGGCGCGTGGGCCTTCCTGTCCTCCTCGCGCGGGGTCGAGGCGGCCCCCGACGGCACCGACCCGGCCTGCGCCGAGGTCCTGGCCGCGCTGCCGGGGTCGCTGGCGGGCCTGCCCCGCACCCCGCAGGGGGCGGCCGGGGTCGCTGTCTGGGGCGCCGAGGGCGTCGTCCTGCGCTGCGGTGCGGCCGTCCTCGGCCCGACCGAGAAACCGTGCCTGCCGATCGGCCCGGACGCCGCGCGCAGCGTCGACTGGGTGCTGGACGCCGAGAACGACCGGGCGGCCCGGTTCCTCACGTTCGGCCGCGACCCGGCCGTGGAGGTCACCGTGGACACCCGCGTCACGCGGACGACCGTGGCCGACGCCCCTTCGGTCCTGGTGGACCTCGCCGACGCGGTCTCGACGGTCCGGCAGACCCGCACCTGCGTGTGAGCCCGGCCCGCGTCCTGGCCCGCGACGGACCCCGCGCGGGCCTCAGCGCAGACCGGTGGGCCGTCCCAGCGCGGTGCGTAGCAGCCGGTCGACCAGGTCGGGGTAGTCGACCCCGGTCGCCGCCCACATCCGCGGGTACATCGAGAACGGGGTGAAGCCGGGCATCGTGTTGATCTCGTTGACCACGATCCCCTCGGCCCCCTCGGTGGCCCGGAAGCGCTCGACGTCGACGAACAGGTCGACGCGGGCCAGGGTCTCGGCGCCCATCGCCTCGAACACCGCGACCGCCGTGGCCCGGACGGCGTCGGAGACCGCCTCGGGCAGGTCGGCGGGGCAGCTGAGGCGGACGGACCCCTCGTCGAGGTACTTCGCCTCGAAGTCGTAGAAGTCGTGCCCGCCGAGGAGCTCGATCTCGCCGGGGACGCTGGCCCGCAGTCCGGTGTCGGGGTCGTCGAGGACCCCGCACTCGACCTCGCGGCCCGTGACCAGCGCCTCCACGACGATCTTGGGGTCGTGGGCGGCGGCCTCGGCGACCGCGGCGGCCAGGGCGTCGGGCCCGGGGACCTTGGAGATGCCGATGCTCGACCCGGCCCGGGCGGGCTTGACGAACACCGGGTAGCCGAGGGCCTCGACCGCGGCCCGGCAGCCCGCCTCGTCCAGGGCCCAGCGACGGGCGGAGAACGAGGTCCACGGGCCGACCGCGAGCCCGGCCCCGGCGAGCAGCACCTTCATGGCCTGCTTGTCCATGCTGACCGCGCTGGCCAGGACCCCGGATCCGACGTAGCGGGTGTCGGAGAGCTCCAGCAGACCCTGCAGGGTCCCGTCCTCGCCGAACGGCCCGTGCAGCAAGGGCAGCACGACGTCGACCCGTCCCGCGGCGGGGTGCGCGGGGTCGGCGAGCACCAGCAGCGCACCGGAACCGGCCTCCTGGGCCAGCGCCACCTCGGGCCCGCCGGCAGGGACCTCGGGCAGCTGCTGCCCGCGCAGCCGCAGGGCGTCGGGGTCGTCGGCCACCAGCACCCAGCGTCCCGTCGGGGTGATCCCGACGGGGACGACGTCGTAGGCGTCCCGGTCGATCGCGGCGAGGACGCCCGCCGCGGTCACGCAGCTGATCGCGTGCTCGGAGGAGCGGCCGCCGAAGAGGACGACCACCCGGGGTTTCGGCTCACGGGCCGCGCCGCTTCCTGGACTCATCGGGGCGTGACCCTACCGTCGCCCCGGTGTGGTTGGGTTCTGCCGTGCCGGACCTCACCCCCACCTCCCCCGACGCCCAGGACGGCGGCCGCGACCGCGCGCTCACCCCGGAGACGCTGGCCGTCGTGGCCGGACGACCCGCGCGGGGCGCCGACGCGCAGCTGAACACCCCCGTCTCGCTGACCTCGACCTACATGGGCGGTGGCTCGCTCACCGACCCGGCGGGCACGGCACTGGGCTACGCGCGCTTCGGCAACCCCACGTGGTCGGCCCTGGAGGAGGCGCTCGGCGTCCTCGAGGGCGGACGGGCGCTGACCTTCGCCTCCGGCATGGGCGCGGTCGCGGCCGCCCTGCACCTCGTCCCGGCCGGCGGCACGGTCCTGCTGCCGCACGGGGCCTACAACGGCACCCACGCCCTCTCGCAGCTCCTGCTCGAGCAGCAGCGCCTCGCCGTCGGACTGGTCGACCTCACCGACCTCGACGGCGTCCGCGCGGCGCTGGCCGACGCCGCCGGCCCGACCCTGCTCTGGGTGGAGTCCCCGACCAACCCGCTGCTGGAGGTCGCCGACATCGCCGCGCTGACCGCGCTGGCGCACGAGGCCGGGGCCCTCGTGGCGGTGGACAACACCTTCGCGACCCCCCTGCTGCAGCGACCGCTGGCCGCGGGGGTCGACGTGGTCGTGCACTCGGTGACCAAGTTCCTCTCCGGGCACTCCGACGTGGTGCTCGGCGCCGTCGTGCTGCCGCCCGCGGGCACCCCCGGGGCCGACGAGCGGCACGCGGTGGTCCTGCGCCACCGCACGCTGCACGGCGCGATCCCCGGGCCGCTGGAGGCCTTCCTGGCCCTGCGCGGGCTGCGGACGCTCCCCCTGCGGCTGCGGCAGTCGCAGGCGAGCGCCGCCGAGCTGGCCCGCCGACTGCAGCACCACCCCGCGGTCACCCGCGTGCGCCACCCCTCCCTGCCCGACGACCCCGGGCACGAGCTGGCCCGCCGCCAGATGGACGGCTTCGGGGCGATCGTGTCCATCGAGGTGCTGGGGTCGCGAACCGCCGCCGACGCCGTGGTCGACGCCGTCCGCCTCTGGGTCCCCGCGACCAGCCTGGGCGGGGTCGAGTCGCTCATCGAGCGCCGCCGCCGCCACGCCAGCGAACCGCACGTGGTCCCCGAGGACCTGCTGCGCCTCTCGGTCGGCGTCGAGGATGTCGAGGACCTCTGGCGCGACCTCTCCCGGGCCCTGGACACCATCCGCTGACCACCTCTCCCCCTCCCCCCACGCCCCCGCGATCAAGGAATCCTGGGGCCGAGATTCCTTGATCACGGGGTGAGGGTGAGGGTCAGGGGCCGTCGAGGGTCCGGGTGCGCGAGAGCAGACGTTCGGCGCCCTCGGCGGCGGTGGTCCGGCCCTCGACCAGGGCGACGACCTCGACGGTGATCGGCATCCGCACGCCGGCCGCGCGGGCCCGGGCCAGGACGGCGGGGGCTGAGGCAACCCCCTCGGCGGTCCCGCGGGCGGCGAGGAGCGCCTCCGCCGTGCTCGCACCCCGCCCGAGCGCGATCCCGGCGCGGTGGTTGCGCGACAGCGGCGAGGCGCAGGTCGCCACGAGGTCGCCCACCCCGGCGAGGCCGGCGAACGTGGACTCGTTGGCCCCCAGGGCGAGTCCCAGTCGGGTGGTCTCGGCGAGCCCGCGGGTGAGGATCGCGGCCCGGGCGTTGGCCCCGTGCCCGGCCCCCTCGGTGATCCCGACGGCGAGCGCCACGACGTTCTTGCAGGCCCCGGCGATGTCCACGCCGATCCGGTCGGTGGACAGGTAGGGCCGGAAGACGGGGGTCGTGCAGAGGTCGGCCACCCGGTGGGCGACGTCCTCGTCGACGCAGGCCAGGACGGTCGCGGCGGGGTCGCGGGCCGCGATCTCGGCGGCCAGGTTCGGCCCGGACAGCGCGACGACGCGGTCCTCGGGGACGCCCGAGGCCTCCAGCACGACCTCGGTGGCGAACCGTCCGGTCGCGGTCTCGACCCCCTTGGCCAGCGAGACGACCGGCACGGCCGGGATGCGTCCGGCCCAGCCCGTGAGCTGCTCGCGCAGCCGCTGCAGCGGCACGGCCAGGACGACCAGCTCGACACCGTCGAGCGCCACGCCCACGTCCGCCGTGGCGGACACGGTCGGCGGCAGGACGACCCCGGGCAGGTAGTCGGGGTTCTGCGGGCGCAGCGGGTCGCGGCCGATCCGCGCGGCCAGCTCGGGTCGGCGGGCCCAGAGCCGGACGTCGGCGCCGGCGTCGGCCAGCACCAGGGCCATCGCGCTGCCCCAGGCCCCGGCTCCGAGGACGGCGACGCGGGGACGGACGGGTGCGCCCTGATGCGCCGCGGCGGTCATGCGTGTCACGCTATCGATCGGGCCCCGGGTGGGCCCGGCGCCCCGGGAGGTGGCCCACGCCGACGGCGGGGCGGCGCGACACGCCCGACATCCGTGCTCAGCGCAAACGGGAATGCCCGATTTATCTCATGCGTGAGTTACCGTCGGGGCATGGCAGTCACCACCGAGCCCACGGCCGACCACCTCGCCCAGATCGGGGCCCTGATCCGCGACGCCCGCCGGCATCGCGGTCTGACCCAGGTCCAGCTGGCCGAACGCCTGGGCACCAGCCAGAGTGCCGTGCACCGCATGGAGCAGGGTCAGCAGAACGTCTCGATCGACATGCTGCAGCGCGTCGGGCACGCCCTGCAGGACGACATCGTCTCGATCGGGCGTCCCTCCCCCACCCACCTGCGGGTGCAGGGCGCGGCCCAGCTCTCCGGCAGCATCGCCGTGAAGAGCTCCAAGAACGCGGGTGTGGCGCTGCTCTGCGCCGCCCTGCTCAACCGCGGCCGGACGACGCTGCGCGGGGTGGCCCGGATCCTGGAGATCCACCGCATCCTCGACGTGCTCGGCAGCATCGGGGTGAAGTACACCTGGATCAACGAGGCCGACCTGGTCCTCGACGTCCCGGACTCCCTCGACCTCGACGCCATGGACGTCGAGACGGCGGTGCGCACCCGCAGCATCATCATGATGCTGGGCCCGCTGCTGCACCGCTACGACACCTTCCAGCTCCCCTACGCCGGCGGTTGCGACCTCGGCACCCGGACCGTCGAGCCGCACATGGTGGCGCTGCGCCCGTTCGGCCTGACCGTCACGGCCACCACCGGCGCGTACCACGCGACCGTGCAGCGCATGCACCCCCAGCGCCCCATCGTGCTGACCGAGCGCGGCGACACCGTGACCGAGAACGCGCTCATGGCCGCGGCGCGGGCCGAGGGCGTCACCGTCATCCGCAACGCCAGCCCGAACTACATGGTCCAGGACCTCTGCTTCTTCCTGGAGCAGCTCGGCGTCCGCATCGAGGGCATCGGCACCACGACCCTGACCGTGCACGGCGTGCCCGACATCGCCGTCGACGTGGACTACTCCCCCTCCGAGGACCCGGTCGAGGCGATGAGCCTGCTGACCGCGGCCATCGTCACCCACTCCGAGCTGACCGTGACCCGGGCGCCGATCGAGTTCCTCGAGATCGAGCTGGCGATCCTGGAGGAGATGGGACTGCGCTACGACCTGACGCCGGAGTACGCCGCGGCCAACGGTCGCACGCGCCTGGTCGACATCACCGTGCACCCCTCGGAGCTGCGGGCGCCCATCGACAAGATCCACCCGATGCCGTTCCCGGGGCTCAACATCGACAACCTGCCGTTCTTCGCGGTCATCGCGGCCTGCGCCGAGGGGTCGACCACGGTGCACGACTGGGTCTACGACAACCGCGCGATCTACCTGACCGAGCTGAACCGGCTCGGCGCCCACGTGAAGCTGCTCGACCCGCACCGCGTGCTCGTCGAGGGCCCGACCCGCTGGCGCGGGGCCGAGGTCGTCTGCCCGCCGGCGCTGCGCCCGGCCGTGGTGCTGCTGCTGGCCATGCTGGCCGCCAAGGGCACCTCGGTGCTGCGCAACGTCGACATCATCGCCCGCGGCTACGAGCAGCTCGCCGAGCGGCTCTCCGAGGTCGGTGCGCGGATCGAGACGTTCCGCGACATCTGATCCCCGCGGGCCCGACGGGCCCCGCGAACGACGGACGCCCCGTCCCCTCCGCGTGGAGGGGACGGGGCGTCTCGGGTGGTGGACCCCCGTGGGGCCGGTCGGCGCTCAGGCCTTCTTGGCCGTGCGGCGGGCCGGGGCCGCCTTCTTGGCCGCCGGGGCGGCCGTGGTGCTGGCGCGGCGCGGTGCGGCCGCGGTCTTGGCGGTGGTGGCGCGGACGGCCGCCTTGCGCACCGGGGTCGCCGCGGCGGTCTTGCGGGTGGCGGCGGTCTTCGTCGCCGGGGCGGGGGCCGCCGCGGTCCTGGCCGGCGCGGCCGCGCCGTTCTTCTCCTTCAGCGAGGCCGTGTAGGCCCGCAGCGCCTTGGAGTCGGAGACGACCTCCTTGAACGCGGTGCCCGGGCGGAACCGCGGGACCGAGGTCTTCTTGATCTTGACGGCCTCCCCGGTGCGGGGGTTGCGGCCGGTGCGGGCGTTGCGCGCCTGCTTCTCGAAGGTGCCGAACCCGCTGATGGCCACCTTGTCACCCTTGGCCACGGTCAGCGTGATGAGCTCCACGACGGCCTCGACCGCGGCCGTGGCCTGCTTGCGACCGCCGAGACGGCCTTCGAGCGCATCGACCAGTTCCGCCTTGTTCACGGTGCTCCTCCTGAAGGGGCGGCCTCGCCCCTGCCGGTTGTCCTTGCCGCGCAGACGATGCGCAGGGCCGAGCGGGAGCCCGACAGGACACGACGGTACGACCGACGGGCACGCGCGTCCACACGCAGCGGCGTCGCGACTCCTTGCGCCGCAACGGGGGTGCCGACCCCCGGGACCCGGTCCGCCATCCGGCGGACGCACCCTCCCCGGACGCGACGAGGGCCGGGAACCGTTGTCGCGCAACGATTCCCGGCCCTCACGAGGACGACTCAGCCGGCGCTGGGCACCGGCAGCGTCCGCGGTTTGAAGCTCGGGCGGGCGGCCTCGAACTCGTTGATCGCCTCGGCGTGGCGCAGGGTCAGACTGATGTCGTCCAGACCCTCCATGAGCCGCCAGCGGACGTAGTCGTCCACCTCGAAGGGCACCGTGAGGTCCTGCACGGTGGCGACCCGCTCGACCAGGTCGACGCGGACCTCGGTGCCCGGGTGGGCCTCCAGCGCCTTCCACAGCAGTTCGACGTCGCTCTGCGACACGACCCCGGTCAGCAGCCCCTGCTTGCCGGAGTTGCCGCGGAAGATGTCGGCGAACTTGGGCGAGAGGACCGCGCGGAACCCGTAGTCGCGCAGCGCCCACACGGCGTGCTCGCGCGAGGACCCCGTCCCGAAGTCGGCGCCGGCCACGAGGACGGAGCCGTCGCGGTAGGGCTCCTGGTTGAGGACGAAGTTCTCGTCGCCTCGCCACCCGGCGAACAGGGCGTCCTCGAAGCCGGTCTTGGTGACCCGCTTGAGGTAGACGGCGGGGATGATCTGGTCGGTGTCGACGTTGGTGCGCCGCAGCGGGACGCCGACGCCGGTGTGGACCTGGAACTTCTCGTTCACGGACTGCTGCCTTCCTCTCGGGGCCGCGCTCAGACCAGGGCCCCGGCCACGGCCGGGACGTCCAGGTCGGAGGGCGAGGACAGGGTGCCGCGCACCGCGGTGGCGGCCGCGACCAGCGGGGACACCAGGTGGGTGCGGCCCCCCTTGCCCTGCCGGCCCTCGAAGTTGCGGTTGGACGTGGACGCGCACCGCTCACCCGGGGCGAGCTGGTCGGGGTTCATGCCGAGGCACATGGAGCACCCGGCGAAGCGCCACTCCGCCCCGAACTCCTGGAAGACCTTGTCCAGCCCCTCGGCCTCGGCCTGCAGCCGGACCCGCGCGGAGCCGGGGACGACCATGACCCGCACCGAGTCGGCCTTCGTCCGGCCGCGGACGACCTCGGCGGCGGCGCGCAGGTCTTCGATCCGGCCGTTGGTGCAGGAGCCGATGAACACCGCGTCGACCGCGATGTCGCGCATCGGCGTACCGCCCGCCAGGTCCATGTACTCCAGGGCGCGCTCGACGGCCAGCCGCTCGCCGTCGTCGCCGACCTCCTCGGCCACCGGGACGGTCCCGGACAGCGGGACACCCTGGCCCGGGTTGGTCCCCCAGGTCACGAACGGTTCGATCTCCTCGCCCTGCAGGACGATCTCGGCGTCGAACTCGGCGTCGTCGTCGGTCGAGAGCGTCCGCCAGTACTCGACCGCGGCGTCCCAGTCGGCCCCCGTCGGGGCGTGGTCGCGGCCCTGCAGGTAGGCGAACGTGGTCTCGTCGGGGGCCACCATGCCGGCGCGCGCCCCGGCCTCGATCGACATGTTGCAGATCGTCATGCGGCCTTCCATGGACAGCGCCCGGATGGCCTCGCCGCGGTACTCCAGGACGTAGCCCTGCCCGCCGCCGGTCCCGATCCGGGCGATGACGGCGAGGATGACGTCCTTGGCGGTGGTGCCGGGCTTGAGCCGGCCGTTCACCGTGATCGCCATGGTGCGGAACGGCTTGAGCGGCAACGTCTGGGTCGCCAGGACGTGCTCGACCTCGCTGGTCCCGATCCCCATCCCCAGGGACCCGAAGGCGCCGTGGGTGGAGGTGTGGGAGTCGCCGCAGACGACCGTCATCCCCGGCTGGGTCAACCCGAGCTGGGGGCCGACGACGTGGACGATCCCCTGCTCGGCGTCGCCGAGCGAGTGCAGCCGCACGCCGAACTCCGCGCAGTTCTTGCGCAGCGTCTCGATCTGCACGCGCGAGGTGAGGTCGGCGATCGGCTTGTCGATGGCGACCGTCGGGGTGTTGTGGTCCTCGGTCGCGATGGTGAGGTCCAGGCGACGGACCGGGCGACCGGCGAGGCGGAGACCGTCGAAGGCCTGCGGGCTGGTCACCTCGTGGACGAGGTGGAGGTCGATGAACAGCAGGTCCGGCTCGCCGTTCTCACCCTTGCGGACGACATGGTCGTCCCACACCTTCTCGGCCAGCGTGCGTCCCACGGCCGCCTCCGTCCTGTCGTCACTTGCGTCTCACTGGTTGAGACGTCAGTATCGGTACGTGGACAAGGGTACCGGAGTCAGCGGCGTCGGGGTACTGGACAAGGCCGTGCTGGTGCTGGGGGCTCTGGAGGCCGGTCCGGCCAGCCTGGCCCAGCTGGTCACCGCGACCGGCCTGGCCCGGCCGACCGCCCACCGGCTCGCCGTCGCCCTGGAGCACCACCGCCTCGTGGGCCGCGACCTGCAGGGCCGCTTCGTCCTGGGCGACCGGCACGCCGAGCTCGCGGCCGCCGCCGGCGAGGACCGGCTCGTCGCGGTCGCCGGACCCCTGCTGGTGACCCTGCGCGACGAGACCAACGAGAGCGCCCAGCTGTACCGCCGGCACGGCGAGCACCGGGTCTGCATCGCGGTCGCCGAACGGCTGCACGGGCTGCGCGACACGGTCCCGGTCGGGGCCTCGATGACCATGAACGCGGGCTCCGCCGCGCAGGTCCTGGTCGCCTGGGACGACCCGCAGCGCCTCGCCGTCGAGCTGCACGCCTCCCGCTTCGACGCGGCCACCCTCGCCGGGGTGCGACGACGCGGGTGGGCGCACAGCGTCGGCGAGCGGGAGACGGGGGTCGCCTCGGTCTCCGCGCCCGTCCGCGGCCCCTCGGGTCGGGTCGTGGCGGCGGTCTCGGTCTCCGGACCCGCCGAGCGGCTGGGCCGGCACCCGGGCCGGCGGCACGCCGAGGCCGTGCTGCGCACCGCGGCCGCCTTCACCGCCGCCCTGCGCCCGACCGACGCCCCTGGCTGACCAGGGCCACCAGCTCGTCGGCCCCTCCGACCGACCGGCACCTGCCCCGGCGAACGTCCCAGAACACGAAGAAGGCCCCCGGTCGCTGACCGGGGGCCTTGCTGGTAGCCCCGACGGGATTCGAACCCGCGCTACCGCCGTGAGAGGGCGGCGTGCTAGGCCGCTACACAACGGGGCCCTAGCTGACGCTTGAGACTCTGATTCAGAATCGTTGTCCTGCAGCGCTTTTCGCTCCGCAACCTTACCACGGCCGGAACCGGGGTCTTGCCGCAGAAGCTGGGGTACCAGGACTCGAACCTAGACTAACTGAACCAGAATCAGTCGTGCTGCCAATTACACCATACCCCATGGTGAGATCCCGACCGGCGAACCGCCCGGGTGCGTCCCGAACTCTAACGGAGGTCCGGGCCCTTCCCAAATCGGCGGGGCGGGCCCGGACCTGAGCCGTTCTCGTGACCGTCAGGCCAGCCGGGAACGCAGCGCGCGCAACCGGGCCAGGCTCACGTCCCGGCCGAGGATCTCCATCGACTCGAACAGCGGCGGGGAGACGCGACGACCGGTGATCGCGACGCGCAGCGGCGCGAAGGCGAACTTGGGCTTGACCCCGAGCCCGTCCACGACCGCGGCCCGCAGCGCCGCCTCCAACGCCGGGGTGCTCCACTCCGGCAGGTCCGCCAGCGCGGCCAGCGACGCGTCCAGGACGGCGGCGGCCTCGGGGCGCAGCGCGGCGAACGCGTCCTCCTCGACGACGACCTCGTCGACGAACAGGAACCCGAGCATCCCCGGGGCCTGCCCCAGCAGGGTCATCCGCTCCTGCACCAGTGGCGCGGCCGCGGCGAGCACGGCCCGCTGGTGCTCGTCCGGCTCGGCGGGCAGCACCCCGGCCGCCACCAGGTAGGGCACCAGCCGGTCGCGGAAGTCCTCCGGTGCCAGCCGCCGCAGGTGCTGGGCGTTGATCGCCTCGGCCTTGGCCGGGTCGAAACGGGCGGGCGAGGCGTTGACGTCGACGACGTCGAAGGCCTCGACCAGCTCGGCCACGCTGAACACGTCGCGGTCCTCGGCGATCCCCCAGCCGAGCAGGGCCAGGTAGTTCAGCAGGCCCTCGGCCACGAACCCGCGGTCACGGTGGTGGAACAGGTTGGACTGCGGGTCGCGCTTGGAGAGCTTCTTGTTGCCCTCCCCCATCACGTAGGGCAGGTGCCCGAACCGCGGGGCGGCCGGCGCGACCCCGATGTCGACCAGCGCGTCGTAGAGCGCGAGCTGGCGCGGCGTGGAGGACAGCAGGTCCTCCCCGCGCAGGACGTGGGTGATGCCCATGAGGGCGTCGTCGACGGGGTTGACCAGCGTGTAGAGCGGCTCCCCGTTGGCCCGCACCAGGACCGGGTCCGGGAAGGAGCCGGCCTTGAACTCGATCCGGCCGCGCACCAGGTCGTCGAAGGAGTAGTCGCGGTCGGGCACGCGCAGGCGCAGGGTGGCCTCGCGGCCCTCGGCCCGGAACGCCGCCACCTGCTCGGCGGTGAGGTCGCGGTCGGCGTTGTCGTAGCCGAGCACCGGTGGGCGGCCCGCGGCGACGTGGCGGGCCTCGATCTCGGCCGCGGTGGAGTACGACTCGTACAGGTGCCCGGCCTCGCGCAGCCGACGCACGACGTCGGCGTAGATCTCGCGCCGCTGCGACTGCCGGTAGGGACCGTGCGGCCCCCCGACGTCGATGCCCTCGTCCCAGTCCAGCCCGAGCCAGCGCAACGCCTCCAGGATGAGCCCGTAGCTCTCCTCGGAGTCGCGGGCCGCGTCGGTGTCCTCGATCCGGAACACCAGGGTGCCGCCCGTGTGCCGGGCGTAGGCCCAGTTGAACAGGGCGGTCCGGATCAGCCCGACGTGCGGGGTCCCGGTCGGCGAGGGGCAGAACCGCACCCGGACCGGCGTGGTCTCGTCCGGGGTGGGCGCGGGGGGCGGGGTGGCGGCGGGGCTCGCGGCGGGGGTCTCAGACATGGCCGCCCCAGGCTAGTACCGCCGACCCGGGACGGTCCGGGGTGCAGGGGTTGGTCGGGCGCCCGAGGTCGTGGCAGCGTGGACCGCAGCGAGGCCCCTTCCGTTCCCGGACGCGCCCGACGAACCGTCGAGAGGCGCCACCATGGCCACCGCAGCCACCCCACCGCAGCCGACATCCGCCACGACACCCGCGATGACGACCGCGAGAACACCGTTGCCCCCGATCCCGACGTCGGCCGGGCTCGGTGCGCCCCCGGGGCCCCCGCCGTTCGCCACGGACCCCTACGCCCGGATGCTCAGCCCGAACGGCGTCCCCGTCGACCAGCTGGTCAGCGTCCTGCAGAAGTCCATCCGCCGCAGCGAGGTCGACACCGCCGTCCTGGCCGCCTACGAGATGCACACCACCTCCCCCGAGGTCGCCGCCCACCTGTGGCGGCGGTTGCGGCTGATCGCCGTCGAGGACGTCGGCCAGGGCGCCCCTCTGGCCCCGGTGCTGCTGCGCGAACTGCAGCGGGACTACGAGGACAGCGGGGGGACCGACTGGATGCAGGTGGTGCACGCCGTCCGCCACCTGGCGACGGCCCCCAAGGATCGCACCAGCTCCGAGCAGGCGGACTACGTGCGGACCGCCGCCGACGCCGGGGTGCTGCACCTGCAGGTCCCCGACCACGCGCTCTGCCTGCACACCCGGGCCGGGCAGCTGAGGGGCCGGGACCTGTTGCAGTGGTGGCGCCACGGCGCCCGGGTCGTCCCGGAGCTGGACGCCGCGGACCACCGCTACCGCGACGCGCTGGTCGACTGGTGCCGGCGGGTCCTCGGACGCGCCGACGCCGACGCGCAGGACTGACGGCCCCTCCGTCCCGCCCCACCCGCACCGCGCGGGTGGGGCCGCGGGCGGCTCAGCGCTCGGCAGCCACGAACGGGTTGCTCAGGACCCCGATCCCTTCGATCTCCACGTCGACCCGCTGCCCGGGCCGCGCCGGACCCACCCCGGCCGGGGTCCCGGTGAGGATCACGTCACCGGGCAGCAACGTCATCGCGCGGGTCACGTGCGCGACCAGGGAGGGGATGCTGCGGACCATCTGCGAGGTGCGCCCGTCCTGGACGACCTCGCCGTCCAACCGGGTCGTGATCCGGACGTCGGCGTAGTCCAGCTCGGTCTCGATCCACGGGCCCAGCGGGGTGAACCCGTCGGCCCCCTTGGCCCGCCACCACTGCTTGTCCGGGCCCTGCAGCGCGCGGGCGGTGACGTCGTCGGCGATCGTCCAGCCGTAGATCACGTCGTCCACGCGCGACTCGGGCACGTCCTTGCAGATCCGGCCGATGACCAGGGCCAGTTCGCCCTCGTAGTGCAGTTCCCCGCCCGCCCAGTCCGGGACGGTCACCGGGTCGCCCGGCCCCGACACCGAGGTGTTCGGCACGGTGAACACCAGCGGTTCCTCGGGCACCTCGTTGCCGAGCTCGGCCGCGTGCTCCGCGTAGTTGCGCCCGATCCCGAGGACCTTGCTGCGCGGGATCACCGGGGCCAGCAGCCGCGCGTCGGCCAGCGGCACCCGCTGCCCGGTCGGGTTCAGCGGCGAGTACAGCGGGTCCCCGGTCACGACGAGGATCTCCTCCTCGCCCTCGGGACCCTCCACGACGCCGTAGCGCGGGTCGGAGCCACCTGCGGAGAACCGTGCGATGCGCATGCGCGCCACCGTACGGGAGGCGGCTCCTCCGCCTCCGGCGGGCCGGACCGGCCCCGACCGGCGGTCCACCGGTCGGGGTCGGGTACGGGTCAGGGTCGGGCCGCGGCTCCCGGGGTCACGACCGCCCGCCCCTGGATCCGGCCGGCCCGCAGGTCGGTGAAGGCCTGCTCGATGTCCGTCAACGGGTAGCGGCGGGTCACGGTGTCGGTGACCGAGAGCGCACCGGCGGCGGCCCGCTCGACCACGGCGGGCAGGTCGGTGCGGGTCCGGGCCCCGAAGGAGCCGGTGATCTGCACCCCGCGCCGGACCAGCGGGGTGATCTCGACCGCCGCCGTGGCCGCCCCGGCCGCGATGCCCACGGCCACCATGCGTCCGCCGTCGCCGACCATCCGCAGGGCCTCCTCGAACGTCTGCGGCAGCCCCAGCGCCTCGAACGCGACGTCGGCGCCCCCGCCGAGGAGGTCCCGCACCGCGGCCACCGGGTCGCTCGTGCGCGAGTTCACCAGGTGGTCGGCCCCGAGCCGCCCGGCCCCGGCGAGCTTCTCGTCGTCGACGTCGACCGCGACCACCGTGGCCGCCCCCTGGTCCTTGGCCAGCTGGACCAGGCTGGAGCCCACCCCGCCCACGGCGACGACGACGACGGTCTCACCGGGCTGCAGGCGGGCCGCGTTGCGGACCGCCCCCCATGCGGTGAGCCCGGCGCAGCCGAGGACCGCGGCGGCCTCCGGGTCCAGGCCCGCGGGCAACGGGGTGAGCGCGGTGACGGGGACCACCGCGTACTCGGCGAAACCCCCCATCGAGTACATGGCCAGCGGCCGACCGTCGGTGCGGTGCAGGCGCGTGGTCCCGTCGTAGAGGACCCCGCGCAGGCGGTTCTGCGCGAAGAACGCGGCGCACAGGTCGTCGCGACCCCGACCGCAGGCCGGGCAGTTCCCGCACGGCATCACGAACGCCCCCACCACCTGCCCGCCGACGGCGATCCGCTCCCCCGTGACCCCGGGACCGAGTTCCACCACCTCCCCCGAGACCTCGTGGCCCAGGACGGCGGGGGCGGGGAAGGCGACCTCCCCCTTCATGACGTGCAGGTCGGTGTGGCAGACCCCGCACGCGTCGACCCGGACCAGTGCCTCCCCGGCACCGGGGACCGGTCGCCGGATCTCCTCGAGCCGCAGCGGCTCTCCCGGCCGCTCCCAGACGGCGGCCAGCATCGAGCTCGTCATGGTCTTCCCCTCACCGGTCGGCCGTGATGATCTTGTCGGCGGTATCGGGCACGAACAGGCACCCGACCAGCCCGACGAGCGCGCCCACCCCGCCCAGGGTCAGGGCGATCCGGAGGTCGCCCCCCGCGATCGTGAGCGCCGCCAACGGGAACAGCCCCGAACCGATCCCGCGGGCGACGTAGTACGTCGCGCCCGAGCCGAAGGCGCGGTGCCGGGTCGGGTAGAACTCCGAGATCCAGGTGCCGAGCACGCCGAACCCGGCGTACCCGATGGCCGGGCCCATCAGCGCCACGACGGCAAGGACCGGCCCGCCCGAGGACAGCAACGCGAAGGCCGTGAAACCCACCACGCCGACGATCCCCGCGCCGAGCGTCGCCCGACGCCGACCGACCCGGTCGGACAGTCCGCCCGCCACCACGTAGGAGGCGATGCCCAGCAGCGTCCCTACCGTCAGCAGCAGGGTCGAGGTGCGCAGGTCGGTCCCCGCGACCTCGCGCAGGAACGTCGGCGCGAAGGTGATGTAGGAGTAGCTGGCGGCGAACACCCCGGTGGTGCAGATCGTCAGCAGGACGCCGCCGCGGATGAGCGCGCCGTCGGGGCGGACCCGCGGCCCGCCCTCCGCCCGGGTCGGAGCGGACGCCCGGGCCGCCTCCCAGACCTTGGACTCCGGCAACCAGACCCAGGCGGCCAGCGCGATCAGCAGGCACCCCACCCCGATGCCGACGAACCCGTTGCGCCACCCGGCGTCCGGGCCGAAGGAGGAGATGGTCACGTACAGCACGACCTGGGTGATGAGGGTCCCGGCGATGAACATGCCCTGCAGGACCGATCCCATGAGACCGCGCTTGGGGGAACGCCAGCTCTCCGCGAACATCGCGAAGATCACGCCGAACGCCCCGCCCATGGCCAGACCCGCGACCACCCGCGTCGCGGTGAACAGGCCGAAGTCGGTGATGAACGCCCCGAGGATCGCCGCGACCGAGTAGAGGCCGGTGAACACCACGTAGGTGAGGCGCCGGCCGCGCCGGTCGGCCAACCACCCGAACAGGAACCCGCCGGCGATCGAGGCCAACGACTGCAGGGTGATCACGCCGACGATGGCCTGGTTGGTGACCCCGAACGATCCGGCGAGCTCCCGCAGGGGGAAGCTCAGCAGGTTCAGCTCCATGCTCTCGATGAGGGCACCGATGACGGCGAACGAGAGGATGAGACGCCGTTGCCGCGAGGTGTAGGCGCTGGCCGCGGTGACCGCCGCGGCGCTCAGTCCCACCTGGGGGCTCATGCGCGCGCCCGTTCCCCGGTGGGGGCCGCCAGCGTGTGCCGCATGCTCCCCAGGCCCTCGATCGTGGTCTCCAGCACCTCACCGGCCCGCAGGTACAGCGGCGGGGTCCGCCCGAGCCCCACCCCCTCCGGTGTCCCCGTGAACACGAGGTCCCCGGGCAGCAGCGTGACGCTGCGGGACAACCGGGAGACCAGTTCGGGCACGGAGAACACCAGGTCCGAGGTCCGGGAGTCCTGACGGGTCTCGCCGTCCACGGTGGTGACCACGCGCAGGTCGTCGGGGTCGGCGAGCTCGTCGGTGGTGGTGAGCCAGGGACCGATGGGGGCGAACCCCGGGCAGGACTTGCCCAGGCTGAACTGCGGTGGGGAACCGGCGTTCTGCAGCGTGCGGTCGGAGAGGTCCTGCCCGACCGTCAACCCGGCGACGTGGGCCCAGCCGTCCGCCACCGAGACGTCGCGCGCTCGTCGACCGATCACCGCGACCAGTTCCACCTCCCAGTCCACGGTGTCCCCACTGAGCTCGATCTCCCCGGTCGGCCCGGTGATCGAACTGGGGAACTTGGTGAAGACCAGGGGCTGGGTGGGGACCGGCAACCCGGACTCGTGGGCGTGCCGGACGTAGTTCAGCCCGATGGCGAAGACCTGCGGCGGGCGCGGGACCGGCGGGCCGAGGTCCTCCGGGGCGAACGGCTCGGCCGCCCCTCCGGCGGTCCCCGCCCAGGCCCGGAACGCGTCGAAGTCCGCGAACGCGGTCTGCGGGTCGGGGCCGAACCGCCCCCCGCTGGCGGTGGCGACGTCGAGGGCGCCGTCGGGGGTGAGGACGGCCAGACGGCCGCGGACGGTGGCGATGCGCACGGGTTCTCCTTCAGTGGGAGCGCAGTTCGAGCACCAGCTCGAACTCGCGGAGGTCGAGGGCGAGGTCGGGGGGCAGGCCGAGGTCGTCGGGGCCCACCCCGGTCTGGGGTTCCAGCAGCACCGTGGCCCCCGCGGTCGGGCCGGCGGCGGTGCCGCGCCCCTCGGCGGTGGCCGCCTTGGCCCCGCTGACGGCCGCGTCGGGTTCGTAGACCGACGCGACGTGCAGGCGGTGGTCGGCGACGAGTCCGGGCACCCGCTCGCGCAGGGCGTCCAGCCGTGCGGCCGGACCCAGCTCGGCCGCCAGGACCCGCCCGGTGGAGCCGACCCCGTGGACCAGGGTCGTCCGCGCCGCGCACCGGCGGAACTCCGTGAACAGCGGCACGACCCGACGGGTCAGCTCGGTCGGCGCGTCGAGCTTGGCCAGGTAGGCCGCCGACGAGAGCACGTCCACGTCGTCGGTCTCGTAGACGGTGAGGAAGTCGGTCGCGGGGCCCGCACCGACCCCGGCCGCCCGGAACCGCCGGGCCCGTCGGAACCCGGGGGTGGAGACCCGCTCCGGCAGGTGCTCGAAGTTGTACCAGTCCTCGAAGAGCGCGAGATCGGCGTTCCCGACGGTGATCCAGTTGATCATCGCCCCCGCCCCCGCCACCGTCGCGAAGGTCATCAGAACGCCCCGTCGCGCTGCTGGAACTTGGTGGGTTTGCCGATCGTCGGGCCCGAGGCCGCGACCCAGGCGGCCACGGTCTCGACCATGTCGGCCAGCGTCGTGCTCGGGAAACCGAAGGCCTGCTGCGCCTCGGCCCCGTCCATGACGTACCCGGTGCCCGTCTCCTGCCCCTCGAAGCGGGGTTCGCGGCCGAACCGTTCCCCGAAGATCTCGGCCAACCGACGGACCGAGACGATCTCCGGTCCGGTGATGTTCAGCCGACGGGGTGGGGAGTCGGCCAGGTGCAGGGAACGGATCGCCCAGGCGGCGACGTCACGCTGCCAGATCACGCTGGCGTGCCCCATGGCCAACGGGATCGGGATCCCGTCGTGGACGGCCTGGGCGATCTCCTGCAGGACCCCGTAGCGGGTCTCGATGGAGTACCCGAGCCGGAACTGCAGGACCGGCGTGCCGAACCGGCGGGAGAAGTGCTCGAACATCCGCTCCCGGCCCACGCAGGACGCTGCGTACTCCCCGACGATCCCGGGCCAGTCGGCCTCCCGGGAACCCCCGGTCGCAGCATCGGCCAGCGGGTAGGTCACCAGCGTCGAGAAGCTGACGATCCGGGATTCCCGGTAGCGCTGGGCGACCCGGCCGGGCAGGTAGGTGTTCATCATCCAGGTGAAGTGCTCGTTGCCCACGGTGCCGAACTTGTTGCCCGCCATGTAGATCACGTTGGCCGCGTCCGGCAGCGCGGCCAGGTGGCCGTCGTCGGTGAGATCGGCCGGCACGGGTCGCACCCCGTACTGCTCCAACGTCGCGCGGGCCGCCGGGTCGGAGAACCGGGCGACGCCGTAGACGGTCTTGTCGACCCCGGCCTCCCGGATCGCCCGGGCGGCCATCCCCGCGACGCTCGGTCCCACCTTGCCGCCGACCCCCAGGACGACGAGATCACCCTCCAGCCGGGCGACGTCGGCGACGACCTCGGGTGTGGGTTCGGTCAGGGATTCCTCGAGCGCGGGGATGTCTGCAGGGATGGTGGCCATCGTCGGCCCTCCTCGATGTCTCGGCTCGTCGACGACCTCGTCGCCGTCGACCCGGCAACCCTCGCAGTGCCCTTCCCCCGACCACCATGGGTCGGTGCCCCCGCATCCGACCTAGGATGTTGTGGTGACGCCACAACCCGGGTACGGACCCGACCTGGACGCGCTCACCGTCCGGGCCGCCGACCGGATGTGGCACGTCTACCCGGGCTACTCCGAGGATCGTTTCCCGCACGCCGAACTGCTGCCCTCGG
This sequence comes from Kineococcus gynurae, assembly GCF_042433995.1. NCBI lineage: Bacteria > Bacillati > Actinomycetota > Actinomycetes > Kineosporiales > Kineosporiaceae > Kineococcus > Kineococcus gynurae. Next base: position 565,260 of record NZ_JBHLUI010000008.1, on the reverse strand, counting down.
TCCGCGCGAACGTGGCCCTCGCCGCCACGGTGCTGCGCCGGGGTTCGGGCCCGACCGGGGCGGAACTGCGACCGGCGCGGGAACTCGGAGCGCACCGGGCCAACCAGGGGGTTCCCCTGGAGTCGATCATCCAGGCCTACCGGCAGACCGAGCGCGTGCTCGTGCTCGACCTCGTCGCCCGGGCCGGGGCGGACGCCGGGCGCTTCGCGGACGCGGTGATCTCCTGCTTCGACGAGCTGACCGACGCGATGATCAACGCCTACCGCGACGCCTCGAGCGCGATCGAGACCGAACGGCGTCGGGTCGGGGACGAACTCCTGACCTCGCTGGCCGCCGGGGTGGACGTCGGCGCCGCCCGTCTCGAACGGTGGGCCTCGACCCTGGGGATCGGGACCGAGGGCCCCTGGGTGGCCCTCGCCGTGGCCGAACCGCAGGCCGACCCCGTCGACCCGGTGACCAGCGCCGCCCGTCGGCTCCTGCTGCCGGTCCTGCAGACCCGGTTCCGTCACGTCGTCGCCGCCGACGTCGAGGGCGCGCTGCTCGTCCTCGTCGGTCCGGGGCCGGGGCCCGGGTCCGCCGCCGAGGACGACTCCCCCCGCTCCGCGCTGCTGCGGACCCTGGCCTCCGCCCCCGCCCTCGCGGGGGCGGGCACGCCCCTGGTCTGCGGCGTCGGCGAGGACTGCGCGGCGCTGGCCACGGCCGCGGTGTCCTGCCGGCAGGCCCGGGAGGCGGTCCGGGTGGCCGCGCCGGGGGACGGCTCGGGCACCGGGCCGGGAGCGGGGCCCACCGTGGTGCAGTACCGGGACGCCCTGGTCGACGTGGTGCTCGGGGGGCACCCGAGCGCGGCCGACGAGCTGCACGACGCCGTGCTCGGGCCGCTGGCCGCGCACCCCCACCTCGTCGAGACCGTCGAGGCGCTGCTCCGCAACGATCTCTCGCAGTCGGCCACCGCCCGCGCCCTGTTCGTGCATGCCAACACGGTCAGCCACCGGGTGCGGCGCATCCAGGAGCTGACCGGGCGCGACCCGACGGCCCTGCCCGACGTGGTCGAGTTCTTCCTGGCCCTGCGACGGCGGGCCACCCGACCGTCCCGGTGACGGGCGCCCCCGGGCGACGCGGGATCATCCGTCCTGGCCCCGCCCCGGCGCGGCCGCGCTCCGCAGTCCCCGTCGTCCCGCCCTCCGGAGGCCAGGAATGTCCGACCCCCGTCCCTTGATCCTCGCGCTCTACGAGCAGGCCTCGGTGGGATGCGGGGGTGCGCCGGGGCTCTGGACGCACCCCGCCGACGACCGCGTCGGCGTGAACTCCCTCGACCGGTGGCGCGACGTCGCGCTGACCGTCCAGCAGGCGGGTCTGCACGCCCTGTTCCTGGCCGACGTCCTCGGCCTCTACGACGTCTACGAGGGATCGGTCGACGCGGCCGTGCGGGAGGCCGTCGAGGCCCCGGCCAACGACCCGTTCGGCTACGTGCCGGCGCTGGCCGAGGTCGCCCGCGACCTCGCCTTCGTCGTGACCGCGTCCACCACCTACGAGCACCCGTTCAGCCTGTCCCGCCGGTTCGGGACCCTGGACCACCTGACCGGGGGACGCATCGGCTGGAACGTCGTCACCAGCTACCTCGAGTCCGCGGCGCGGAACTTCGGGCTGGACGGGCAGCTGAAGCACGCCGACCGCTACGGGCGGGCCGAGGAGTTCCTCGACGTCGTCTACCAGCTGCTGGAGGGGAGCTGGGCCGACGACGCCGTGGTGGCCGACAAGGCGTCGGCGACCTGGGCGCGCACCGGGTCGGTGCGCCCGATCGACCACGTGGGGACCCACTTCCGGGTCGCCGGACCGTCGCTCACCTCGCCGTCGCGGCAACGGACCCCGGTGCTGTTCCAGGCGGGGTGGTCCCCGCGCGGGCGGGAGTTCGGGGCCCGGCACGGCGAGGTCGTCCTGCTCCCCAAGTCCGACCCGCACGAGATCCGGGCCGGGCTCGACGACATCCGTTCCCGCGCCGCGGCCCTGGGCCGCGAAGCCGAGGACGTCCGCGCCCTCGCGCTGGCCCGGATCGTGGTCGCCCCCACCCGGGCCGCGGCCCAGGAGAAGCTCGCCGACCTGCAGAGCGCCTACCGGCTGCAGGCCCAGCTCGTCTCCTACAGCGGCGACTCCGGCATCGACATCTCCCGCTACGCCGACGACGAACCGCTCTCCACGGTGACGAACGGGTTGACCTCCTACGTCCCGAAGGCGGGCCCCGGTTCTCCCCCGCTGACCGCGGGCGACGTGCGCCGCCGGTTCGCGAACGTCGACCGGGGCAGCGACCTGTTCTTCGTCGGGACCCCCGGGGAGGTGGCCGTGGCGATGGGCGAGCACGCCGCGACCGCGGGTCTCGACGGGTACATGATCAACCCGCTGACGAGTCCGGGGACGCTCGCCGACGTCGCGGAACTCCTCGTGCCGGAACTCGTCGACCGGGGCCTGTTCACCCAGGGGGTCAAGACCGGCTCGCTGCGCTCCCGGGTCCGCCTCGACGGCGCCGACCGGCTGCCGGACTCGTTCCCGGGCAGCCGCTTCCGGCGTCCGACCCCGTCCCGCTCCTGAAACGCCCGCGACCCCCGCCCGGACGACGGGCGGGGGTCGCGGAACGATCGCGCAGGCGGTCGCGAACGATCAGACGATCCGGGTGGTCCAGCCGTGACGGTCCTCGGCGCGGCCGTACTGCACGTCCAGCAGCGCCTCGCGGACGGCCAGCGTCACCGGCCCCGCCTCCCCCGTCCCGTGCACGAGTTCTCCGTCGCGGGAGACCAGGCGCCCGACCGGGGTCACGGCCGCGGCGGTCCCGCAGGCGAAGACCTCGGTGATCCGCCCCGAGGCCACGCCCTCGCGCCACTCGTCGACGCTCACGCGCCGTTCGGACACCGCGTGCCCGAGGTCCTCGGCCAGGGACAGGATCGAGGAGCGGGTGATCCCCTCGAGGATCGACCCGGACAGTTCCGGGGTGACGATCGACCCGTCGTCGTGGACGAAGAACAGGTTCATCCCGCCGAGTTCCTCGACCCAGCGACGTTCACCGGCGTCCAGGAAGCACACCTGCGCGCAGCCGTGGGCCGCGGCCTCCTGCTGGGCGACCAGGCTGGCGGCGTAGTTCCCGCCGCACTTGGCCGAGCCGGTCCCGCCCATCGCGGCGCGGGTGTAGTCCTGCGAGAGCCAGATCGAGACCGGCTTCACGCCCCCGGGGAAGTAGCTGCCGGCCGGGGAGGCGATCACCAGGTAGCGGACCTCGTGCGCCGACCGGACACCGAGGAAGGCCTCCGTGGCGATCATGAACGGACGCAGGTAGAGGCTGGACTCCCCACCCGTCGGGACCCATTCGGCGTCGGTCCGCACCAGGGCGGCGATCGACTCCAGGAACGCGGCCTCGGGCAGCTCCGGCAGGGCCAGCCGGCGCGCCGACCGGGCCAGCCGCTCGGCATTCGCCTCGGGACGGAACAGGTGCACGGACCCGTCGGCCCAGCGGTAGGCCTTCATGCCCTCGAAGACCTCCTGCGCGTAGTGCAGGACGGCGGCCGAGGGATCCAGCGACAGGGGTCCGTAGGGGACGACGGCCAGGTCGTGCCAGCCCCCGTCCCGCGTCCAGGTCGCGGTCGACATGTGGTCGGTGAAGTGGTTCCCGAAACCCGGGTCGGCCAGGATCTCGGCCCGGCGGGCGGCGGCTACGGGCGACGCGGACCGGGTCAGCGGGAACTCGAACGCGGTCGTCGTGGCGCTCATCGGCTTCTCCTCGGGTGCATCGCGGTGGTACCCACCGGTGGTCCCCCGACGGTACCCGGTCGGGGTCGGGTCGAACTGCGGGTCGAACTGCGGGTGGAACGGGACGCCGCGGCCGGCTCAGACCAGCGCGGCCAGGGCGTCGCCGACCTCGGCGGTCCGGCGTCCGCCCACCGCGCCCTCGGCCCGACGGGAGAGGTCGGTACGGACGGCGGTGCGGATGCGCTCGCCGAGGTCCTCCCGTCCGAGGTGGTCGAGCAGCATGCCGGCCGACAGCACCGCCGCGGTCGGGTCGGCCTTCTGCTGCCCGGCGATGTCGGGCGCGGATCCGTGCACGGGCTCGAACATGCTCGGCGCGGTCCGGTCGGGGTTCACGTTGCCCGACGCGGCCAACCCGATGCCCCCGGTCACGGCGGCGGCCAGGTCGGTGAGGATGTCGCCGAACAGGTTGTCGGTGACGATCACGTCGAACCGGGACGGGTCGGTCACCAGGAAGATCGTGGCCGCGTCCACGTGCAGGTAGTCCACCGTCACGTCCGGGTGCTCGGCCCCGACCGCCTCGACCGTGCGCCGCCACAGGTGCCCGGCGTGCACCAGGACGTTGTGCTTGTGCACCAGCGTGAGCTTCTTCGCGGGCCGGCCCGCGGCGCGGCGGAACGCGTCGCGCACGACCCGCTCGACCCCGTAGGCGGTGTTGACGCTGACCTCGGTGGCGATCTCCGCGGGCGTCCCCACCCGCAGCGCGCCGCCGTTGCCCACGTAGGGCCCCTCGGTGCCCTCGCGGACGACCACGAAGTCGATCTCGCCGGGCTCGGCCAGCGGGCCCGCGACCCCCGGGAAGAGCGTCGAGGGACGCAGGTTGACGTAGTGGTCGAGCTCGAAACGCAGCCGCAGCAGCAGCTGCCGCTCCAGCACCCCGGACGGGACGCTCGGGTCCCCCACCGCGCCGAGGAGGATCGCGTCGTGCTCGCGCAGCTCGCCGAGGACCGTGTCGGGCAGCGCCTCCCCGGAGGCGTGCCACCGACGGGCGCCGAGGTCGTACTCGGTGGTCTGCACCGACGTGCCGCTGCCCGCCAGCACCGCGTCCAGGACCTTCAGGGCCTCGGGGGTCACTTCCTGACCGATCCCGTCCCCGGGGACGACGGCCAGCCGCAGGGTGTCGCTCATGGTCGGCGACAGTAGCGGAGCCACCACCCCGAGCGTCCAGCATGCGGGCACGGCGTCCCACCCGTCGAGACGGGGCGACGGGCCCCGGGAGGGCCCGACCGGGCGGCGCCCAGGATCCGCCCGCAGGGGGACGACCCGGCCACGTCCTCCGCCTAGGGTCGGGGACGTGGGCAGCGGCATCGAGGACACGCGGGACGTGTGGGCCCGTCGCCCCGACGGCCCGCGGGTCCGTGACCTCGACGAGGCCCTCGGCCGTCCGTCCCGGCCGGAACGGGTGCCCGGCCGCGGGACCCCCGGACCACCCGTGGAGGGACCGGGCGGGCCCCGCGACGAGCGAGCGCCGCTCGAACCGGACCGGGTACGGCGCTGGATGCTCCTCGACGGGATCGGTGCGCTGCTGCTCGCCGTCGTCACGGGGGTCGCCCTGGGCAGCGAGGGCGGCGTCTCCCTGGTCGTCGCGCTGGCGCTCTGCGCGCCGCTGACCCTGCGCCGCACGCATCCCGAGCTCAGCGGGGCGCTGGTGGCCACGGTGGGCCTGCTCCAGGTCCCCGTGCTGGCGAGCTTCGCCGCGGCCAACGTCGCGGTCCTGTTCTCGGTGTACGCCCTGGCCGCCTACGCCCGCCCGTGGGCCGCCCGGGGCGGGTTGCTCCTCGGGCTGTTCGGGGCCGGGGTGGCGGCCCTCGCCTACTTCGGCTCCGAGGGGCTGACGGTCGTCGCCCTCACCGCCACCTTCATCGCGGTGGTCGTCGTGACCGCGTGGGCACTCGGCCGGTTGCGCCGGGCCGGGATGCGCAACGCCCGCTCGCAACGCGAGCGGCTGCGGTTGCTGCAGAACGAGCGGGAGCAGGAGCTGCGGATGGCGGCGGTCTCCGAACGTCAGCGCATCGCCCGCGAGATGCACGACGTCGTGGCCCACTCGCTGTCGGTGATCATCGCCCAGGCCGACGGCGGCCGGTACGCCGCACAGACCGACCCGACGGCCGCGGCCACCGCCCTGGAGACCATCTCCTCGACCGGACGGCAGGCGCTGGCCGACATGCGCAACCTGCTGGGCGTGCTGCGCGCCGGACCGGCCGACGAACGTCGGCCGCAGCCCGACGCGACCCAGATCGCCGACCTCGTCACCCAGGTCCGGGCCAGCGGACTGCCCGTGACCCTGCAGGAGGAGGGGAGCCGGCACGACCTGCCCCCCGCGGTGGGCCTCGCCGCCTACCGGATCGTGCAGGAGTCGCTCACCAACGTCCTCAAGCACGCCGGGCCGGCGGCGAGCGCCCGGGTGCGGCTGGACTGGGGTCCCGACGCGCTCGACCTGCACGTCGAGGACGACGGCCGCGGCGCGGGCACGCTCGCGGCCTCCGGCGGGGGCGGTCAGGGGTTGATCGGCATGGCCGAACGCGCCCGCCTGCACGGGGGCACGCTGGAGGCGCGACCCCGACCGGGCGGCGGTTTCTCCGTCCGCGCGAGACTGCCCTACGCCGCCCCCGGTGGGCGGGCCCCGAGAACCGGAACCCGAGGAGTCCCCGCATGACCATCCGCGTCGTCCTCGTCGACGACCAGCAGCTCGTGCGGGCGGGGTTCCGCATGGTCATCGACTCCCAGCCCGACCTCCGGGTCGTGGCCGAGGCGGCCAACGGCGCCGAGGCGGTGGACGTCGTCACCGGCACCCCGTGCGACGTGGTCCTGATGGACGTGCGCATGCCCGAGCTCGACGGCATCGAGGCCACCCGACGGATCACGGCCGCCTCCACCGGGGCCGAGGAGTTCCCCCGCGTCGTCGTGCTCACGACGTTCGACCTCGACGAGTACGTGGTCGCTGCGATCGGGGCGGGGGCCAGCGGTTTCCTGCTCAAGGACGCCCCGCCGGAGGAGATGCTGGCCGCCGTGCGCACGGTGCACGCGGGCGACGCGGTCATCGCGGCCAGTTCCACCCGCCGGCTGCTGCAGCACGTCGGGCCGTTGCTGCGCACGGGTTCCGGCCCCGGCGCCGGGTCGGGGACCCCGACCGCGGGGCCCACCGACCTCCCGAGCGACCTCACCCCGCGCGAGCGGGAGGTGCTCGAGCTCATGGCCCACGGCCTCACCAACACCGAGATCGCGACCCGGTTGTTCGTCTCCGAGGCCACGGTCAAGACGCACGTGGGTCGGGTGCTGCACAAGACCGGCTCCCGCGACCGGGTCCAGGCCGTCGTGCTCGCCTACACCGTCGGCCTGGTCCAGCCCGGGGAGATCCTCGCCGGGTCCGACGGGTCCTGAACCGGGTTCCGGGGACCGTCCCGATGCGGTGCGCCTACTTCGACGCCGGCACCTGCCTCTCCTGCACCCTCATGAACGTCCCCTACGCCGAGCAGGTGGCGGCCAAGGAGGAGCGCTGCCGCGCCCTGCTGCCCCACCCCGGGTTGCGCTGGGAACCCACCGTCGCGAGCCGGGAGTCGGCCTACCGGAACAAGGCCAAGATGGTGGTCGGGGGCACGGTGGCCGCCCCCACCCTGGGGATCCTCGACGAGCACCGCGCCGGGGTCGACCTGCGCGGGTGCGGGGTGATCGCCGACGCCCCGTCGGCGACCCTGCCGGCCGTGGCCGGTTTTGTCACCCGCTGCGGCCTCGTGCCCTACGACGTGCGCACCCGTCAGGGGGAGCTCAAGTACGTCCACGTCACCGGGTCCCCGTCGGGGGAGCTGATGGTCCGGTTCGTCCTGCGGTCCCGCAACCAGCTCGGGGTCCTGCGCCGGCACCTGCCCGCCCTGCTCGGGGAACTCCCCGCCCTGCGGGTCGTCTCGGTCAACCTGCTGCCCGAGCACAAGGCCGTGGTCGAAGGGGCGGAGGAGATCGTGCTCACGGAGCAGGGGACGCTCCGCATGCCGCTGGCCGGCCTGGAGCTCGACCTCCGCCCGCAGAGTTTCTTCCAGACCAACTCCGAGGTCGCGGCCGCCCTCTACGAGCAGGTGGGCGCCTGGGTCGACGAGCTCGACCCGGGGTCGGTGTGGGACCTGTACTGCGGGGTCGGGGGTTTCGCGCTGCGCTGCGCCGGCCCCGGACGCCGGGTCACCGGCATCGAGCTCAGCGCCGAGGCCGTCGAGAGCGCCCGGTCGACGGCGCGCCGGACGGGCCGCCCCGACGTGACCTTCCACGCGGGTGACGCGACGGCGTTCGCCCGCGCGGCGGGGACCGTCCCGGACCTGGTCGTGGTCAACCCGCCCCGTCGCGGGATCGGCCCGGAACTGGCCCACTGGCTGCAGGACAGCGGGATCGGCCACGTCGTGTACTCCAGCTGCAACCCGGTGAGCCTCGCCGCCGATCTGGCCCGGATGCCCGGCCTGGTCCCGGTGCGGGGTCGCGTCTTCGACATGTTCCCCCAGACCGGGCACGTCGAGGTCGCGGTGCTCCTAGAACGCCGGGACCGGGTCCCCGGTCCACCCACGGGATGAGTCCTCCGGGTGGACGTCGGCCCCCCCGGGCGCGGGACGGATCCGTTCCCGGGGCGACGCGGGCGGACACGTCCGGAACCTAGGTTCGGGACATGCTCCAGACCGAGATGTCCAGCCGGGCCCCGCGGACGACCGCGGCCGTCCGGGCCGTCGCCCTCCGCAAGACCTACGGCCGGGGGGACGCCGCGGTGACCGCCCTGCACGGTGTCGACCTCGGTTTCGCCGCCGGTGACTTCACCGCCATCATGGGCCCGTCGGGTTCGGGGAAGTCCACCCTCATGCACTGCCTGGCCGGGTTGGACGACGTCTCCTCCGGCCAGGTGTTCCTGGGCGAGCAGGAACTCAGCGGGTTGTCCGACGCCGCGCTGACCCGGTTGCGCCGCGAGCGCATCGGGTTCGTCTTCCAGAGTTTCAACCTGCTGCCGGTGCTCTCGGCCCAGGAGAACATCCTGCTCCCCCTCTCGCTGGCCGGGCGCACGCCGGACCCGGCCTGGTTCGCCGACGTGACCGCCCGCCTGGGTCTCACCGACCGGTTGCGCCACCGGCCCTCGGAACTGTCCGGCGGGCAGCAGCAGCGGGTCGCGGTGGCCCGGGCGCTGCTGCCCCGCCCCGACGTCGTCTTCGCCGACGAACCCACCGGCAACCTGGACTCCCGGGTCGGGGCCGAGGTGCTGAGCCTGCTGCGCAGCAGCGTGCGGGAGTTCGGGCAGACCGTGGTCATGGTCACCCACGACCCGGTGGCGGCGGCCTACGCCGACCGCGTCGTGCTGCTGGCCGACGGCCGCCTGGCCGGGGAGCTGCACCGCCCCACGGGCGACGAGATCATCGACGCGCTCCGCACCCTGGGCGGCTGAACCGTGGCCACCGCAACGCTTCCCGCCCCCGCGCCGCGCCGACTGCACGATCCTCTCGCCCGCGTCGCCCTCGCCCGCATGCGGCGCCACCCGGGCCGCCTGGTGGCCTCCGGGTTGGCCGTCGTCATCGCCGTGGCCTTCGTGGTCGCGACCCTCACCCTCACCGCCTCCTCCCGGGCCGCCGTCCTCGCGGCGGTCGGGGCCCCCTACGTGCACAGCGACCTCGTGGTCCAGACCCCCGGCTACGACCCGGAGACCGGGGAGGAACGGACGATCGTCCCGGCCGCGGTCCCCGCCCTGGGCGCGCTGACCGGGGTGGCGCAGGTCGTCGCCGACCGCTCCACCTACGTCCAGGCCCGCGGGGAGGACGCCGCGGGCGACTCCTGGACCCGGGTCGACGCGCTCACCCCGGCGGGACCGCTGCGCGCGGAGCGGGTCTCCGCCGGGCGGCTCCCGGAGGCCCCCGACGAGGTGGCGGTCAGCGACCGGGTCGGCGTCGGGATCGGGACGACGATGGTCGTCACCAGCTACCCGCCCGTCGACCCGACCGGTACGACCGGTACCACCGGCACGGACGGCACGGACGGCACGACCCCGCCGGACCCGGAACCCGTGCGCACCCCAGTCAGGGTGGTCGGCCTGCTCGACCTCGCCGGCGACCCCTCGGCGGGGGTGTCCGGCCGCCTGGTCGCGCTGCCGGAGGTGCTCGGCCCGTGGGGGGCCGCCGCCCCGACGCAGCTGCGCATCGCCCTGGTCCCCGGGGCCGACCCGGGCGCCGTCCGGGCCGAGGTCGCCGACCTCGTCCGGGCCGACCCGGACGCGAGGGTGCTCACCGGGACCGCGGCCGCGGAGGAGGCGGCGGCGGGTTACTCCGGTTCGGCCGCCGAGCTGGGCACGGTGCTGCTGGCCTTCGCCGCCATCTCGGTGCTCGTCGCCGGGCTGGTCATCGCCAACACGTTCGCGGTGCTCATCGCCCAGCGGACCCGGGAGCTCGCCCTGCTCCGCGCGGTGGGGGCGAACCGGTCCCAGGTCGCCCGGGGCGTGCTGGTGGAGGCCCTCGTCTGCGGGGTCCTGGCCTCCCTGGTCGGGATCGCGGCAGGCGTCGGGTTGTCAGCGGTGGTCTCGGGGGTGCTGGCCGGGATCGACTCCCCCATCCCGCTGGGCGGGCTGGTGGTCCCCGGATCGGCGGTGCTGGCCGGGATCCTGGTCGGCACCGGGGTCACGCTCGTCTCGGCCCTCGTCCCGGCCCGGTCGGCCACCCGGATCGCCCCGCTGGCCGCGCTGCGCCCCGCCCTGGTCCCCCTCGGGGCCCGTCCGAACCGGGTGCGGGCCGTCCTCGGGTGGCTGGTCTTCGTCCCCTCGACCGGGCTCATGCTCGTCTGCGCCGGGAGCGGGCGGTTCCTGGAGGCGGTCGCGGCCGGGGCCGTGAGCTTCCTCGGCTTCCTGCTGCTCGCCCAGTCGCTCGTGCCGTGGGTCGTCGGACGCCTCGGGCGGTGGGTCGCCCCGCTGGGCGGGGTCCCGGGGCGCCTGGCCGCGGGCAACGCCGTGCGCAACCCGCGCCGGACCGCGGCGACGGCGACCGCGCTGCTCATCGGGGTGACCCTGACGACGGCCATGGTGGTCGGCGCGCAGTCGACCCGGACCACGGCCGCGGCCGGTCTGGCCGCGGCCTACCCCACCGACGTGGTGGTCAGCGCGTCGGAGGACGTCCCGCCCGCCGCCCGCGAGCAGCTGGCCGGGCTCGACGGGGTGGCCGCGCTGACCCCGGTCACGGTGCTCGACCTGCCCGACGGGACCCGGCTGCTGGGTCTCGACCCCGCCGGGGCGGCCGCGGTGGTCCGCTCGCAGGACCGCTCCCCCCTCCCCACGGCCGGTGAGGTGGTGGTCGGCGGTGAGGAGGCGGCGGGCAGGGGGCTCTCCGACGGCACGACGCTGAGCACGACCGACGCCGCCGGATCGGCCCTGAGCACCGGGTTGCGCATCCGCCTCGCCCCGGACTCGCACCTGGGGATGACGGCGACCACCGCCGACGTCGCCGCCCTGGCCGGGCGCGAGGGTCTGCCTGCCCCCGCCTCGCAGCTCTGGATCCGCCTCGCCGACGACCTCTCGCCCGCGGAGGAGTCCCGGGTGGTCGAGGCGATCACCCGGACCACGACCGACCTGCTCCCGAGCAGCGACGTCGCCGGGGTGGTGACCGAACGGACCGCCCTGGACCAACTGGTCAAAACGATGCTGCTGATCGTCACCGGGTTGCTGGCCGTCGCCGTCCTGATCGCCCTGATCGGGGTGGGGAACACCCTGGCCCTGTCGGTGATCGAGCGACGCCAGGAGTCCGGTCTGCTGCGGGCCCTCGGCCTGACCCGCCGCCAGCTGCGCTCGACCCTGGCCTGGGAGGCCGCGCTCGTGGCCGGGGTGGCCGGGTTGCTCGGCGCGGCCCTCGGGACCGGGTACGGACTGGCCGGGACCCAGGCGGTGCTGGGTCAGGCCGGGGACGTGGTGGTCGACGTGCCGTGGCTGCAGGTGCTCGCGGTCGTCGTGGTCTCCGGCCTGGCCGGGGCCCTGGCCTCGGTCCTGCCCGCCCGCCACGCCGCCCGCACCCCTCCGGTCGCCGCCATCGCCGACTGACCCCGCCGGCGCAGGCAGCACCAGGCCTTACCCCTCCGTGATCAAGGAATGAGTCGACTCCTGCCCCACCCGTCGTGGGGCAGGAGTCGACTCATTCCTTGATCACGGAGGGGTTTTCGGGGCGGTGTCGGGGGGGTGGTCTCAGTGGTGGCGGGCGCCGCGCTCGTCCTCGGGGACCCGCAGGAACCCGACGAGGACGAAGGCCACCGCGTAGAGACCGACGAAGGCCCAGACCACCGCCGCGTTCGAGCCGCCGAGGGCCTGCACGAGGGCGACGACGGCGGCCCCGGAGAACGCGGCACCGCCGGCGGCCGTCGTGTACATGGCCATGGCCGCCCCGGCGTGGTCGGGCGCGAGGTGGGGCATGATCGCGCCCATCGGGACGAACCCGGCAAGCATGACGCCGAAGAACACCCCGGCGGCGACCGAGGCCACGTAGCCCCAGTCGGAGTTCGGGACCCACTGCGGGACGTACCACCAGGCGAGCAGACCCACCGCCGAGCCGACGATCCCGAACCAGCGCACGGTGCGGGCCCAGCCGATCGCGTCCCCGACGGCCCCGAACACGGCGTTGACGAGGATGTTGCCGGCGTAGACGCACACGGTCATCAGCAGCCAGCGGCTCTGCCCGTAGCCGAGCTGGTCGGCGATCACGACGGGCAGGATGATGAACATCCCGTACTGCGGCGAGGTGTTGATCAACCGGACGAGGAACCCGGCCAGGATCTTGGGTCGGCGGACGGTGAGGCGCAGACCCGCGAGGAGCACGCCGCCCGCCGACTCCCCGGGCGGGGCCAACCGTCCGCGGCCCGTGGGTTCGCGGACGCCGAACCGGGTGATCAGGAACCCGGCCAGCACGAGGACGGAGGAGGACACCATGGCGCCCGTCTCCCCGTCGAACCCCCCGCCGAAGGCGGGGATGGCGAACACCGCGTAGAGCGACCCCAGGGTCGGCAGCCCACCCGTGAACATCACGTAGAACCAGCCGACCGCCTTCCCGTTGCGCGAACTGGGGACGATCGCGTTGATCCAGACGAGGAAGGCGAAGGCGAAGAGCGGGTAGCCGAAGCCCCGGAAGAAGTAGCTCGCGGCGATGAGAGCGGTGCTGCCGGCGGCGAGGCTCGCGAGGAACGCGGCCTGGAAGACCACCCACACCGCGAAGCCGAGCAGCATGACCCGGCGCGGCCCCCAGAGGTCGGACAGGGCGCCCGAGAGGTACGAACCGACGATCACCGCCACGCCGTAGGCGGTGAGGATCGTGCCGGCGGTGTTCTGGCTGCCGACCACCGCCTCGACGTGCGGGGAGACGAAGTTGGACTCGACCCCGTGCCCGGTCATGAACACCAGGACGCCGAGGAAACCCCACCGCAGGGGGTGCGGGACGCCGATCCGGTCGAGACGCGTCTCCTGGGTGCTGGTCCCGGTCGCCACGAGGGGTCCCTCCGTCGCCGACGACCCCGGTGGCGCCGGACCCCCCGACCGTACCCGTGCGTCCGCTGCGAGCCACCCGAGGAGCGAGCGGCGGGCAAGGGGGTACCCGCCGAAGGGGTGGAAAACGCGTCCCGAAGTCACGACTTTCGTTCAGGCCGTTCACCTGCGGCCGGAACCGGCCGAACTCCACAATGCGGATGATCTTGCGCACCGCGCGGACGGGAACGAAGGGCAGCGAACAGCTCGTGACGGGTCGTAGAAGGTCTCGACGTCTTCTCCTGGTGGCGTGCGCCACCACCCTCGGTCTGGGACTGGGGGCACCCGCGCAGGCGGCCACCACCCCGCTGCCCACCGGGAGCGGGACGGACGGGGCGTGGAGCGTCCGCGCCGCGGGGGCGGACTCCTGGACGGTCAGCCTCACCCTGGACTCCCCGCTGCCGGTCCGCGCCGCCCAGCCGGAGCTCGCCGTGGACGGCACGGTCCTCGGGGTGGCCCGCGAGGCGGCCGACCGGCACACCCTGACCCTGCGGACCAGCGATCCCCGGGTGCTGCGCGCCGCGGACGTGCAGCTCGCCTGGAACGGCCTCGTCGCCGACGAGGGCACCGGCCTGCTGCGGCACGCCGCGCCGGGCGCCTCGTTGCTGGCCCGCACCGCACCGAACCTCGGTCCCCTGCTGGCCCAGGACCCGGCCGCGCGCGGCACCTCCGCGGTGCTCCGGGCCGACTACGACCTGGGTGACACCGCCGTCCGCCTGCCCGGGCTGAACGGGCAGGCCGTGGAACTGCGTGCGGCGGTCTACCTGCCGCAGAAGGCCTCGGGCCCCCGTCCGGTCGTCGTGTTCCTGCACGGACGCCACCAGGCCTGCTACGGCGACACCGAGTCCTTCGACAGCTGGCCCTGCGCCAGGGGCAGCAAACCGGTCCCCTCCCACCTCGGGTACGGCCAGGCCGCCGAGGCCCTCGCTTCGCAGGGCTACGCGGTCGTCTCGATCTCCGCCGACGGCATCAACGCGCTCGACTGGTCGGCCCCCGACGGCGGGGCCCAGGCGCGCGGGGAACTCGTGCTGGCCCACCTGGACCTGCTCGCCCAGCTGAACTCGGGTCGGGTGGGCGTGAAGGGCGGGTCCAAGGCCGCGCAGGCGGCCGCGGCCAAGGCCGCCGCCACGCTGAAGGGCCGGCTCGACCTCGACGACGTCGGGCTGATGGGTCACTCGCGCGGGGGCGAAGGGGTCGTCGAGGCCGCCCTGCTGAACGACGAGCGTCCGGCGCCCTACGGGATCAAGGCCGTGCTGCCGTTGGCCCCCACCGACTTCGCCCGCACGACGCTGCCCGGGGCGGCGATGGCCGTCGTCCTGCCCTACTGCGACGGCGACGTCTCCGACCAGCAGGGCCAGCACTACTACGACGACACCCGCTACGCCGCGCGCGACGACGTCCTGCGCTCGTCGCTGCTGGTGATGGGCGCCAACCACAACTTCTTCAACTCCGAGTGGACGCCCGGAACGTCGGCCGCTCCCTCGAGCGACGACTGGTACGACGACACCGACCCGGTCTGCGGCAGCGCGGCGAAGAGCCGGCTCAGCGCCGCCGAGCAGCGGGCGGTCGGCGCCGCCTACGTCTCCGGGTTCTTCCGTCTGACCCTGGGCGGGGAGAAGCAGTTCCTGCCGCTGTTCGACGGCACCGGGGGCCGGGCCGCCTCGGCCGGGCGGGCCGTGGTCGACGTGCAGGCCCAGCAGCCGCGTTCGGCCCGCGTGGACCTCGCGCCGCTGACGGGTCCCTCCCCCGCGGTCCGGATCGCCGGGGGCGCCGTGTACTGCGCCGGCCAGGGGGAGGCGGTCGCGGGCCGGCCGGTCCCCTGCGCGGGCAGCGACCGCTCCGCCGGCGACCTGCCGCACTGGACCCCGGCCTACTTCGCGGCCAACGTCCCGACGAACCCCGTCCTGCACCTGACCTGGAACCCGCGCACGGTGAAGAAGCAGTCGGTCGCCGTGGACGTGGCCAAGGGGTCGATCCGCGGCACCTACCAGGCCCTGACCTTCCGGGCCGCCACCGGCAGCGCGAAGGCGGGCGACGGTCTCGACGTCACGCTCACCGACGCCGCCGGACGTCGCTCGACGGTCGCGGTCTCGCGGTACTCCGACGCCCTGACGCCGCTGCCGACCCTGGCCGCGGAGTTCGGCGGTACGGCCAAGATCGTCATGCAGACCGTGCGGGTGCCGCTCTCCGCGTTCACCGGGGTCGACCTCGGGAAGGTGCGGACCGTGACGTTCACCCCGTCCAGCACGCGGGGCGACGTGTTCCTCGGTGACGTGGCGCTGGACTCCCCCGCCCCCGGTCACGGTGCCCCGAGCACCCTGCCCGCGGTCAGCATCGGGGACGTGGCCGTCGAGGAGGGGAACGCGACGTCCACGGTGTCCATGCCGCTGGTGCTCTCCCACCCCTCGACGGTCCCCGTGACGGTGAACGTCGACACCGGCGTGGACAACGACGACGCGCGGTTCCCGAGCGTCTGGAAGCAGGTCACGATCCCCGCCGGGGCGCGCACCGCCTCCGTCGCGCTCACCGTCGACGGGAACACCGAGACCGACCCGACCACCACCCTGCACGTGACCCTGTCGGCCCCGACCAACGCGATCGTCGGCGACGGCTGGGGCAACCTGCAGCTGCTGGACGACGACTTCGGCCAGGACTGAGCGGGGCCGGCGGGCTCAGAAGTCGAACAGGTTCTCGCGGACCCCGCCGGACCCGAAACCGTCGCGCAACAACCCCCGTCGGCGCAACACCGGAACCAGGTCCCCCAGGACCCGGTGCACGCCGACGGGGTGCAGGTCGCCCGAGAGGGCGAACCCGTCGTTGTCGGCGTCGCTGCCCAGCTCCTCGGCGAAGTCGGCGAACTCCTCGGCGGTGCCCACGGAACCGGTCCGGTCGGCGACGCGTCCCTTGCGGGCCTTGCGGGTCAGGAGTTCCCGCAGCGGCGCGTCCGGGGTGTCCCCGAGCAGGCCCCGGATCGTCCCGGCCGAGACGTGCTCGCCGAAGAACCCCTCGGGCACGGGCCGGTCCAGCGACAACCGGGTCAGGTCGCTCTCCAGGTCGCTGGACCAGGCCGACGCCACCTCCCGCAGGACCGCCTCGTCCGGGTCGGCCGAGGCGGCGACCACGCGTTCGGCCTCCTCGACGCTCGGGGTGATCTCGGGTTTGAGCACGAACAGGACCCGCAGGTCGGACGCCTTGCGCCCGTGCGACTCCGCGGCCGAGACCACCCGGGCGCGGTAGTCCCGCACCGCCGCGGCGCTCAGCGGCGCCAGCGCGAGCTGGACGTCGGAGAACGCACCCGCGAACCCCAGGCCCCGCGGGGACCCGCCCGGGGAGACCAGCACCGGTTCGTCGCCCCCCGGGAACGGGGGCGCGTTGAGCGGACCGGTGACGTCGAAGAACTCCCCGCGGTGCGTGAACGCGTCGATGAGGGTGCCGTCGGCGTAGTGACCGGTCCCCGGGTCGGCGACCAGCGCGTCCCCCCAGCTCCGCCAGAGCCGGCGCACGACCTCGACCCATTCCGCGGCCCGGTCGTAGGCCCGGTCGTGCGGGAGGGGGTCGGCCCCGACGTGGCGGGCGCTGCCGACGTCGGTCACCAGGTTGATCCCGAACCGTCCCGCGCCGAGGCGACCGCGGGAGAGGTGGTGCAGCGTGGCCGCCTGGCGGGCGGCCAGGTAGGGCGGAGTGATCCCGGCGTTGATCGTGGGTACGACGCCGAGGTGCTGGGTCGCCGCGAACAGGTACGGGGCCAGCAGCAACGGGTCGAGCTTGGGACCGCCGTAGCCCCCGCGGACCCGGAGGTCCAGGGTTTCCGGGTTCCCCAGCGACACCGCGTCCTCGGCGATGACGAGGTCGAAACCGGCCTGCTCCAGGAGCTGGGCCGACTGCTGGTAGAGCTGCGGCGCGGTCCAGTCGAGGTCCCAGCGCTGGTAGGGCCGGCCCCATCCCTGGGGGCCGAAACCCCGGGAGAAGAACCAGCCGAAGTGCTGCAACCGGCTCATCGGGCCACCCCCGTCGCAGAGACGGGGGTGGCCGCACGGGCCGCGGCCAGGCCGAGGCGCAGATCGGCGAGCAGGTCGGGCACGTCCTCCACCCCGATCGACAACCGCAGCACGCCCGGGCCGATGCCGTCGGCCGCGAGCTCGACCGGGTCGCGGTGGGCGTGGGTGGTCGAGGCCGGGTGCAGGGCCAGGGAACGCACGTCGCCCAGGTGGGTCATCCGGCTGAACAGCTGCAACGCGTCGAGGAACGCGCGCGCCGCGGGCCGCCCCCCGCGCAGGGACACGGCCAGCACCGCCCCCGCACCCCGGGGGAGGTAGCGCCGCGCGAGCGCGTGCGAGGGACTGGACGCGAGGCCCGCGTAGTCGACCCGGTCCACCTCCGCCCGCGCCTCCAACCAGGAGGCGATCTCCAGGGCCGACGCGGACTGCCGGGCCATCCGCAGCGAGAGGGTCTCGATGCCCTGCTGCAGGAGGAACGAGTTGAAGGGCGCCAGGGTCGGCCCCAGGCGCGCGGCCAGCGCCCGCAGATAGCCCGGGTAGGCCCGCTCGCCGTACCGCTGCGCGTAGGAGGCGCCGCCGAGCACCGCGGTCTGTTCCTCGAGGTTCGCCACGGTCCCGGGCAGCGCACCGGCGGCCGTGACGACCACCCCGCCGAGCGCGCCGCCGTGGCCGGAGAGGAACTTGCTGGCGGAGTGCACGACGACGTCGGCCCCGTGCTCCAGCGGGCGCAGCAGGTAGGGGGTGGCCAGGGTGTTGTCGACCACCAGTGGCACCCCCGCGGCGTGCGCCGCGTCGGCGACGAGCCGCACGTCCAGGACGTCGTTGCGGGGGTTGGGGATCGACTCGGCGAAGAACGCCCGGGTGGTGGGGCGGACGGCGTCGCGCCAGGCCCGCGGGTCGCGCGCGTCACGGACGAGGTCGACCTCGATGCCGAACCGGGCGAAGTTCTCCCGGAACAACCCGCGCGACCCCTCGTAGAGGCTGTCGGCGGCGACGAGGTGGTCACCGCTGCGCAGCAGACCCAGCAGCGCGGTGCTGATCGCCGCCTGCCCGCTGCCGACCGCGACCGCCTCCGCGCCACCCTCCAGCGCGGCGACCCGGCGCTCCAGGGCGGCCGTCGTCGGGTTGCCCATCCGGGTGTAGACGTACCCCTCGTCCTCGCCGGTCTCCCCGGCGAAGCGGGCGGCGGCCTCGTCGAAGTCGGCGAAGACGAACCCCGCCCCGAGGTGGACGGGGGCCACCCGGGCGCCGTGGCCCGGGTCGGGGAGCACCCCGGCGTGGACCTGGGCGGTGCTGAACCCGGGTGGGCCGACCGGGGGGAGGTCGCCCGCAGCCGAGACGGACTCGACGAACGCGGGCAGGGCGGGGCTGGGCAGGATGGGGCTGGGCAGGGTGGGGCTGGGCAGGGTGACGGACACGGGTGACCTCGGTCTCGGGTGCGCGGCGACGGGCCGCCGGCGGAACGACGGGGAACGACGGGGGACGGGTGCGGGGGCGTCAGCCCCGACAGCTCCCCGCGGCGATCCGCAGCAGGTCCACGTGCCGACGGCGCACGAGCGGCACCGAGCGGTGCGCGACCCGGGACGGGACTCCGACGTGGCGACTCTTCAACTGCGGCACAGCACACCTCTTCCATCGTCCTTGGCGGGAGCACCGTTCGGGGCGGTTGCTGCGGCGTCGTCGAGCCAAGTCTCTCGGCCGCTCTGGATGGGAGAGATCAGTGGACTCCAGGACGGGCGCCGCTGTCAACCGCCGCCCGGGGTCGAGGCGTCCGACCGTGCGTGCGAGGCTTCGGGCATGGCCGTCGTGAAGATCAATGCGATCGAGGTTCCCGCCGACGGGGGGCCCGAGCTGGAGCGTCGCTTCGCCCACCGCATGGGTGCGGTCGAGGGGACGCCGGGCTTCCTGGGGTTCGAGCTGCTCCGCCCGGTCCAGGGCGAGACGCGCTACTTCGTCTACACGAAGTGGGAGACCGAGGAGGCGTTCCAGGCGTGGGCGAACGGCGGCGCCCGCGAGGCGCACGCCGGGGAGCGGGCCCGCCCCGTCGCCACCGGCTCCAGCCTGCTGGAGTTCGAGGTCGTGCTCGGCGCCGTCCCGGTGGACCCGTCCGCCGCGAGCTGAGCCCCGGGGACCCTCAGCCGGTGAGCCGGGAGAGGGCCTGCCTCACCTGACCGAGGTGGGCGCGCATCGCCTCCGTGGCCGCCTCGACCCGGCCGGCGACGACCGCCTCGACGACCCGGGCGTGCTCGTCGTCGGAACGGCTGCGACGGTCGGGGATGAGGTTGAGGGTCTGCGACTGCGCGGTGAGCGCGGACCGGATCTCGGCCAGCATCGACTCCAGCACCCGGTTGCGGGCGCAGGTCGCGATCAGGGCGTGGAACCGCGCGTCCATCCGGGCCCACTCCCCCGGGTCGGCCTCGACCCGCATGCGCTGCAACAGGTCCTGCAGTTCCTGCGCCTGCTCCGGAGTTCTCCGCGCCGCCGCCCATCCGGCCGCCGGGACCTCGACCAGGGGCCGGACCTCCAGCAGTTCGTGGGCGGCGTAGTTCGCGAACACCGGGTCCGGGCCCAGGCTGTCCTTGACGACGAACGACCCCGCACCGGTCCGGGCCTGGGTCAGCCCCAACGCGTGGCACGAACGCAGCGCCTCCCGCACCACCGACCGGCTGACCCCGTGCCGCTCGGCCAGCGCCGCCTCCGAGGGCAACCGGGTCCCCACGGGGAGCTCCCCGGTGAGGATCGCGGCCCGCAGATCGGCGAAGAGGGCCTCGGCCGCACTCATCCGCACGGTGCTGGGGGCGCGCCGGGCCCACTCGACGTCGGGGTCGGCGGCGCTCACGGATCGATCCTCGCACGCCCGGACCGATCCCGGCGGGGGGCTTGCGCGCCGGGGCCGACCGGGGTCACACTCTCGGAATCTGTCGGACAGCCTGACAGGTTGTGAGAAGGGACGGGTCACCGTGACCCCGAGCACCGTCGCTCCACCGCCCCCCGCACCATCCGAACCCGGGCCCCCCACCGGACCCGCCGCCACCGTCCCCGCCACCGCCCCCGCCACCCGGCGCGAGCACGACCTGCTCGGTGAGCGGGACGTGCCGGCCGCGGCGTACTGGGGGGTCCACACCCTGCGTGCGCAGGAGAACTTCCCGATCACCGGGCGGACCATCGGTGCGGACCCGCACCTGGTCCGGGCCCTGGTGGACGTCAAGCGGGCGGCCGCCACGGCCAACCGCGACCTCGGCCTGCTCCCCCGGGACAAGGCCGACGCGATCATCGCCGCCTGCGCCGAGATCGCCGACGGCGCGCTGCACGAGCAGTTCGTGGTCGACGTCGTCCAGGGTGGCGCGGGCACCTCGAGCAACATGAACGCCAACGAGGTCGTCGCCAACCGGGCCCTGGAACTTCTCGGCCGCGCCCGGGGCGACTACGCGTTCCTGCACCCCAACGAGCACGTCAACGCCGCGCAGTCCACCAACGACGTCTACCCGACCGCGGTGAACATCGCCACGATCCGCTGCTTCGAGGACCTCGCCGTCGAGCTCCGCCGGCTGCAGGACGCGTTCGCAGCCAAGGCCGGCGAGTTCGCCGACGTCGTCAAGATGGGCCGCACCCAGCTGCAGGACGCCGTCCCGATGACCCTCGGCCAGGAGTTCGCGACCTACGCGATCATGCTGGGCGAGGACCTCGACCGGCTGCGCGAGTCCAGCGCCCTGCTGCTGGAGATCAACCTCGGGGCCACCGCCGTCGGCACCGGGTTGAACGCCCCCGCCGGGTACGGCGAACGCGCCATCGCCGCCCTGCGCGAGATCACCGGCCTGGACCTGGTCCGTGCCGAGAACCTCGTCGAGGCGACGCAGGACGTCGGGCAGTTCGTCCACCTCTCCGGCGTCCTGAAGCGGGTCGCGGTCAAGCTGTCGAAGGTCTGCAACGACCTGCGGCTGCTGTCCTCCGGCCCCCGCGCGGGGCTCGGCGAGATCCGGTTGCCCGCCGTCCAGGCCGGTTCCTCGATCATGCCCGGGAAGGTGAACCCCGTCATCCCCGAGGTGGTGAACCAGGTGGCGTTCGAGATCGTCGGCAACGACGTGACGATCTCGATGGCCGCCGAGGCGGGACAGCTGCAGCTCAACGCCTTCGAACCGGTGATCGCCCACCGTCTGGGCGAGGGGGCCCGCCACCTCACCGCGGCCGTGGCGGTCCTGACCGACCGGTGCGTGGTCGGCATCGAGACCGACGCCGACCTGTTGCGCGCGCGGGTCGAGAACTCGATCGGTCTGGTCACCGCCCTCAACCCGCGCATCGGTTACGAGGCCGCCACGCGCATCGCCGCGCTCGCGGCCCGCACCGGCGCCCGGGTGGGCGACCTCGTCCTCGAGGCCGGCCTCCTCGACCGGGCCGAACTCGACGAGCTGCTGCGCCCGGAGAACCTCGGCGACCTCCGCCTGCCCGCCCGCTTCGACGGCTCCACGCCCGGCGGCGAACCCCAGCTCGGCCACGACCCCCAGACCTCCTCCGACCGGAGCCCGCGATGAGTTTCGAGAACACGGCCACCGCCGCCCCGCACGTCCGCGTCGACCAGGCCTCCGAGGCCGGGTACCACAAGGCGCTCCGTCCCCGGCAGATCCAGATGATCGCCATCGGTGGCGCCATCGGGACCGGGCTGTTCATGGGGGCCGGTGGCCGCCTGGCCGGGGCCGGCCCGGCCCTGGTCGTCGTCTACGCCGTCTGCGGGGCCTTCGGGTTCCTGATCCTGCGCGCGCTCGGCGAGCTGGTCGTGCACCGCCCGACCTCGGGGTCCTTCGTCTCCTACGCCCGGGAGTTCTTCGGCGAGAAGATGGCCTTCGCCGCAGGCTGGCTGTACTGGCTGAACTGGGCGACGACCGCCGTCGTGGACGTCACCGCGGTCGCGCTGTACATGAACTTCTTCGCCAAGTACTGGGCGCCCATCGGTTCGGTGGCCCAGTGGGTCTGGGCGCTGGCCGCGATCGTCGTCGTGCTCGCGCTCAACCTCCTCTCGGTCAAGGTTTTCGGTGAGCTGGAGTTCTGGTTCGCCCTGATCAAGGTGGCGGCCCTGGTCGCCTTCCTCCTGGTGGGCACGTACTTCGTGCTGTTCGGCACCCCCATCGACGGGCAGGAACCCGGGTTCTCGCTCATCGCCGCCAACGGCGGTTGGCTCCCCAACGGCTTGCTCCCGGCGATCGTCGTCGTCCAGGGCGTCGTCTTCGCCTACGCCTCCATCGAGCTGGTCGGCACCACGGCCGGGGAGTGCGAGCACCCCGAGAAGGTCATCCCGCGGGCGATCAACACCGTGATCGTCCGGATCGTCGTCTTCTACGTGGGTTCGGTCCTGCTGCTGGCGATGCTGCTGCCCTACACCGCGTACGAGGCCGGGGTCAGCCCGTTCGTGACGTTCTTCGGCAGCCTCGGGGTCGACGGCATCGACGGCGTGATGAACCTCGTCGTCCTGACCGCGGCGCTCTCCTCGCTGAACGCCGGCCTGTACTCGACCGGCCGCATCCTCTACTCGATGGCGCACAACGGGTCGGCCCCCGCCTTCGCCGGGCGCATGAACCGCAACGGCGTCCCCTACGGCGGGATCGCCCTCACCGTGGTCGTGGCCCTGCTCGGGGTCGTGCTGAACGCGTTCGTCCCCGACCAGGCCTTCGAGATCGTGCTGAACATCGCCGCGATCGGCATCGTCAGCGCCTGGGGCGTCATCGTGCTCTGCCAGCTCAAGCTCTGGTCGCTCTGCCGGGCCGGGAAGCTCCCCCGGCCCTCGTTCCGGATGCCCGGGGCGCCCTGGACGGGGATCCTGACCCTCGTGTTCCTCGTCAGCGTGCTGGTGCTCATGGCCTTCGACAACCCGGTCGGCACCTGGACCATCGCCTCCCTGGTGGTCATCGTCCCGGCCCTGATGGTCGGTTGGCGCTTCGCCGCCCCGCGCGTCGCGGCGCTGTCCGGGGCCCCGCGTGCCTGAGACGGTCGTCGGCGGGGTCACCGGCGGGGATGGTCGGGTCGCGGGGACGCGCCTCGTCGTCGTCACCACCGGCGGGACCATCGCCAGCACCGTCGACGAGCACGGGGTCAGCTCCCCCACGCTCACCGGCTCCGACCTGCTGGGCGGCACCGCCCGGCAGGTCGGAGTCGAGGTCGAGGTCCGGGAGGCGCTCCGGGTCGACTCGGCCACGCTGACCCTGGCCGACGCCGACCGCATCCACCGGACCGTCCGGGACGCTCTCGCCGACGCGACGGTGCACGGGGTGGTCGTGCTGCACGGGACCGACTCCCTCGAGGAGACGGCCTACCTGCTCGACCTGCTGCACGAGGACCCCCGCCCCGTGGTCCTCACGGGCTCCCAGCGCACCGCGGACCACGCGGACTCCGACGCCCCGGCCAACGTCCGTACGGCGTTCCTGGCCGCGGCCGACCCGGCCTCCCGGGGCCGGGGGGTCCTCGTCGCCTTCGGCGGGTACGTCCTCGCCGCGGCCGGGGTCACCAAGCGGCACACCACCGCCCTCGACACCTTCGGGACCCCCGACGGGGCCCTCCCGCGTCCCGGCGTCCTGCCCGACGCGGCCGGCCCCTGGCCCCGGGTCGACGTCGTCGCCCTCACCCCCGGCGACGACGGCCGGCTGCTCGACGCCTGCCTGGGCCTGGCCCCCGACGGGCTCGTGCTCGTCGGCCTGGGATCGGGCAACGCCAGCCCGGCGGTCGTGGCGTCGGTGGCCCGGGCCACCGCGGCCGGGGTCCCCGTCGTCCTCACCACCCGGGTCCCCGCCGGGCCCACCGCCTCCAGCTACGGAGGCGGGGGCGGCGGGCACGACCTGGTCGCGGCCGGGGGCGTGCCGGCCGGCCGCTTGCGCGTCGCGCAGGCCCGCGTGCTGCTGGCCGTCCTGCTGCGCGGTGGTTCCCGAGCGGAGGACCTCCGCGCGGAGTTCGCCCGCCGCGGCTGACCCGCAGGTCCGGCGTCAGCCGCGACCGAGCCGGGCGTGGTGCTCGGCCGCGACGCCGAGCCAGAAGGCGAGGTCGGCCTCCTCGTCCAGCGCGTCGGCGGACACCGTGATCCACCCCGGTCCCATGGGCCGGTCGGTCCCCATGACCGCGGGACCGGCTCCCGGACGCGCGACGAGCTCGTCGTGCCGGGCCGGGTCGATGCGGACGAGCAGGTCCCCACCGCGCCCGACGGAGACGAGCATCGCCCCGTCCACCATCACCGCCCGCCCCCCGAACATCGCCACCTCGCGCAGCTCGCGACCCGCCAGGGCGGCCCGGACCCGGTCGAGCAGGTCGACCTGCACGGGGTCCGGCCCGCGAACGGCACGAGCGGCCACGGTCATCCCCTTCCCGTCGGTTGTCGAACCCTTCACGGTCGCAGATCCCGGCCCCGACCCCCGCGTCAGCCCCGCCCCACCGTCACCCCCCACCCCACCCCCGCCCCCCACCCCACCCCTCCCGTGATCGAGGAATTTTTCTCGCCCGCCCCACCTGTCACCTCTCCTGGCCGAGCTGGGTGGGTCGGCCGCGACCGAGGAGAATTCCTTGATCACGGGGGAAGGGGTGCGGGTCCCGGTCGGGTCAGACCCGGCGGACGCGGATGGGGCCCTTCGCGGTCGAGGGGTCGACGACCTTCCCGCCCTGGGTGATCTCGGCCCGACCGGAGGCGACGAGGCGGCGGGCGGCGGCCCGGGCCGGCTCCATGAGGTCGCGCCAGTCGTCGCCGCCGACGGCGCGGGCGACCTCGCTGGGGCACACGGTCTTGTTCGTCCCGCGCGCGTCGAGGAGGTCGGCCAGGGCCCGGTCGAGGTCGGCGTCGACCGCGGCCCCGGCCCCCTTCGCCCGCCGTCGGCAGGCGTCGGAGCAGTAGCGGACCAAGTCCCAGTCCCGTTCCCACTTCTTGCGCCAGGTGATCACCCGGCCGCAGACCGCGCAGTCCTTGGTCGGCAGCGGCGAGGAACTGCGGCTCACGCCCGGTTCACGCCTCGATCGCGGCGTTCGCCGCGTCCTGCGCCTGCTTCAGCCCCTCGGCCACCGGCAGCCGCCCGGCGAACACCTCCTGCAGGGCCGGTTCGGCGGCGGTGGAACCGATCTGGGCCTTGGGACCGCGGGGGGCGCCCATGGTCTTCTCGGCGGCCGCGGCGTCGAGGAACGGCTGGACGTCGACCCCCTGCCCCTTCCAGTAGTCCAGGAACCCCTGCTGCGCGGCGGTGACCGCCGGGAAGGCCGCCCCCTCGGCCCCGATCGGGTTCGCGCCCTCCTCGGTGCCCAACCAGCGCAGCAGTTCCTTGGTCTCGTCCAACCGGGAACTCTTGGCGTTGCCGACCGCGACGATCCCGTTGGTGACGAGCACCCGGCCGGCCGGACCGGTCAGCCCGGGGGCCAGCGCCCAGTCGAACTGGGCGCCGTCGGCGACGTTCTTCAGGTTGTAGGTCCCGGACTGGAACAGCGCCATGTTCCCCTGGGTGAACTGGTCGCGGCTGAAGTCGGTGTTCGTGTTGGTGTCCGCCGCGCTCGGCGCGACGCGGTAGCGGTTGATCAGGTCGACGACGTACTGGATGGCCTCGACCGAGCGCTCGTCGTCGGCGAAGACGTAGCGGTCCCCCTCGCCCTGCCACTGCCCCCCGTTGGAACCGACGAAGTTGTAGTAGATGGCCTGCAGGTCGTAGGCCGCGTTGAACCCGTACTGCGTCCGCGCCCCGCCGGTCACCGTGAGGGCCTGGGCCGCGGGCAGGAACGTGTCCATGGTCCCGCCCCAGGCGAGGGTCGCGGGGTCGACGCCGGCGGCGGTCGTGAGGTCGCGGTTGTAGAACAGGCCGATCGCGTCGGACAGCTGCGGGACGCCCCACAGCGTCCCCGAGCGGGTGTACTGCTCCACGACCGAGGACTGCCACCCGGAGGTGGCCTCCCCCAGCTCGGCGCCGACGTCGACGAACGTCCCCGCGTCGACGTAGGTCCCGAAGTTGGAACTGTTGGTCCAGAGGACGTCGGGGAGCGTCCCGCCCGCGACGTCGGCGGGCAGCCGGTCGAAGTAGCTGGCCCACGGCACGAGCTCGACCCGGACGTCGACGCCGGAGTTCGCGGCCTTGAACCCGTCGATGCTCTTCTGCACCGCCGGTTGCAGCGTCTGGTCCCAGATGCGCATGGTCAGGGCCGACCCCGACCCGCCGGACCCGCCCGACCCGGACCCGTCGTCGGCGATCGAGCATCCGGCCAGGGCTCCCGGCAGCCCGACGGCGGCGGCGCCCCCCAGCAGCAGACTGCGGCGCGTGATTCCCATGACGACTCCTCGGACGGTGGCGGACGGACTGCGGTTCTCGGGGATCGGGCTCAGCGGAACCCGGTGAGGGCGATGGACTCGGTGACGTGCTTCTGCACCAGCAGGAACAGGACGACCAGCGGGGCCATGGCCAACGTGGTCGCGGCGGTGACCAGGGTCCAGTTCCCGTTGTACTGGCCCTGCAGGTTGGCGGTCGCGACCGTCAGGGTCTGCCAGGTGGGACCGGCGGTGATGATCAACGGCCAGAGGAAGTTGTTCCACTGCGAGACCACGGTGATGACGGCGAGCGTCGCCAGCACCGGCCGGGACAGCGGCACGACCACGTGCCGCAGGATGCGCAGCGTGCCGCACCCGTCGATGCGGGCCGCGTCCTCCAGGTCGGTGGGGATGCCCCGGAAGTACTCGCGCAGCAGGTAGACCGCGAACGGCGAGCCGAACAGGGTCGGCAGGACGATGCCCCAGAACGTGTTCCGCAGACCCGCCTGGGCGAACATGACGTACAGCGGCACGACGGTGACCGCCTGGGGCACCATCATCGTCGTCAGGTACCCGCCGAACAGCACCTGCCGACCCGGGAACTCGACCCGGGCGAAGGCGTAGGCGGCGAGCACCGAGCAGACGAGCTGTCCGACGAGGAGGACGGCCACCACCTGCACGGTGACGACGAGCGCCGGGATCAGCGTGAACTGCCCACCGAGGATCGCCGCGTAGTTCTCCCCCGTCCAGGGCGCGGGCCAGGTCAGCGTCGCCTGCCGGGCCAGCTGCACGGGTTGTTTGAGCGAGGTCAGCAGGCTCAGCGCGTAGGGCGCGAGCGCGAGCACCGCCCCGGTCAGCAGGACGACGTAGGTGAGGGCGACGGCGAGCGGACGACGGGTCGTGCTGGTCCCCCTCATGCGCTCACCTCGTAGGTCGTACGGCGGGCGAACCACCACCGCTGGGCCACGCTCAGCAGGACGAGCACGGCGAGCATGACCACCGACATGGCTGCGGCCCGCCCCATTCGCAGCGCCGTGAACGCCTCGTCGTAGATCTTGGCCGCGACGACCTGGGTCGCCCCGCCGGGTCCGCCACCGGTCATCGCGTACACGGTGTCGAACACCTGGAAACTCGTGATCACCCCGGTCAGCAGGACGAACGACGTCGTCGGCCGCAGCAGCGGCAGGGTGATGCTCCAGAACGTCCGCAGCGGGCCGGCCCCGTCGACCCGGGCCGCGTCCAGCAGCTGGGCGGGCACCCCGGCCAGGCCGGCCAGGAAGAACAGGGCCACGTACCCGACGTTGCTCCAGATCGTCACGAACGCGACCGCGGGCAGGGCCAGGTCTGGGTCGCTGAGCCACTCGACCCGCACCCCGGTGAGGGCGTTCAGCGCCCCGGTGGAGGGGTCGAACATCCACCGCCAGACCAGCCCGACCACCAGCGGGGCGCAGACCCAGGGGACGACGAAGAGCACCCGGAGCAGGGTCGACCCGGGCAGCCGCTGGGCCAGCAGGACGGCGACGAGAAGTCCGAGACCGGTCTGCAGCGGGATGACCAGCAACGTGAACAGCAGGGTGATGCCGAAGCTGGACCGGATCCCGGCGTCGGCCAGGACCGCGAGGTAGTTGTCGAACCCGGCCCACGTGGGCGGGGAGACGAGGTCCCAGCGCTGCAGGCTCAACCAGAGGGCCACCGCGACCGGGACCAGCAGGAAGAGCACGGTCCCGACCAGGCTCGGCGCCAGCAGCGCGTACCCGGTGGCCGTGTCCTGGCCTCGCCTCGTCCGCACCCGCACCCCCCGACCCGGTTCCGGTCCGCAGTGGACCATCCCGCGCCGGGACCGGCAAGTGGTGCCGATCAGCGGCGCCCTCGATGTCGGCGAACGTCCGACGGATGGGCGAAGTGCACGCTAGCGTCGGGTGCCCTTGCACAGAGTGGTGGGATTGCCCCGGAGGTGGGTCATGGCGCACGATAACGACAGCGCGAGCCGCGGAGGCAAGGTCGACCTGGCCGCGGTCGTGGGACAGTTGCGTCGCCAACTCGGGGACGCCCAGGACGCGGCCCTCACCGACCTGGCCACCGCTCAGGCGGCCGGGCGGCCGACCGTCGTCTTCGAGGTCGGCGACGTCACCGTCGACCTGGACGTCACGATCACGGCCGAGGCCAGCACCAAGGCTTCGGTGAAGTTCTGGGTCGTCGTCGAGGCGGGGGCCGAGGCCGGGGTGTCACGCGCCTCGTCGCAACGCATCTCTTTGACCCTGACGCCGCGCGTGGTCGCGTCGGACGGTCAGATGCAGACGTCCCCGGTCCGGGTACGCGACCTTGAGTGAAGCGCAAGGGCGGGCGGTCCTCGTCGACTGCGACGCCGGGGCCGCTGCCCGGGGTCGGCCTCGTTGCGCGGTCGGTTCCGGGACGGATCTCGGCGGTGGCCTGATCCTTACCGCGGCCCATGTCGTGTTCGATGCCGGCGTCCCGTCCACCGAGGTCCGCATCAGCCCACTCAGCTCGGCGGCGACCGCAGACCCGCTCTTGGGGACGGTCGTCTGGCCGCGGGCTTGGACGGATCCGGGACCGGAGCGGCGGGTGGCCGGGAACACGCCCCCCGACCTCGCGCTGGTGCGGCTCAACACCTCGCCCCTCATTCCGCGGCGTCCCGTCCGGCTCGGGCGGATCACCGGCTCGTCCCCCTACGACGTGGAGTTCGTGGGCTTCCCGCGACAGCAGCGTCTCGGAGGAAAGCCCGACGACCGGGACACACGTCCCGTGATGGCCACGCGGCGGGACAGCGAACAGGCCAGCGCGTCGATCGCCCCGGCCACCGGTGTCCGCGACGGTCGTCTGGCACTGGACGTCCACTCGTCGTTCCCGACCGGCGACGGCCGGGCCGAAGGGTCCGGTTGGAGCGGGGCTTCGGGGGCAGGTGTGTTCGGGGGTGGACTGCTGCTGGGCGTGGTCGCCGACGACGACGTGCGCTACGGAGGCGGGCGCTTGTTGGCAACCCCGCTCGCGACCGCACTGCCTGACCAAGGCTTCCAAAAACTTCTCACCGAGGCAGGTATCGACCTCACGCTGGCGTCCGTGGAACTGGGTCCCTTGTGGGTTTCCCGCCATCGACCCCGCCGCCTGAGCCCTGCCGATCTCCTGCGAGCCGATGCGCGCGTCGTACCTTTTGCCGGTCGCGAAGCGATGCTGAACGATCTCATCGACTGGTGCACCGGAGAACCCGGCACCGAGGTCCAGCTCGTTAGTGGACCGGGTGGCCAAGGAAAGTCCCGCCTGGCCGAGGAACTCCTCCGAGGACTGCCAACCGAGGAGTGGGTCGCAGGTGTGCTGCGCAACGACCCCGACGGCGGAGTCCTTGATCTCACGCCACTCGGTCTAACCCGCGGGCCGCTGCTGGTCCTCGTCGACTACGCCGAGAAGCGGCGCGAACAGGTCGGTCGGCTCGTCCGCATCCTCGAAAACCGGTCGGACGAGGCGCCGAGTCGCGTGCTGCTGCTGGCCCGCAGTGCCGGTGAATGGTGGACGAACCTGCAGGCCGACCTCCGGCCTATGGCCGCCGACCTCGGCAAGGTCGACCTACCCCCACTGCTGCCCGACCCTGAGGATCGAGAGCTCGCGTTCCGGACCGCCGTCGACGCGTTCGCGGGGCGCCTGACGTCCGTCGAGCCCGGCACCGACTGGCCGTCAGCCGCAGCCGCGTGCCGTCCCCCGGATCTGGCGGCCGCGACCTTCTCCTCGGCCCTCACCCTGCAGATGTCGGCGTTGCTGGAACTCCTGCAGCACGGCCCCCACCCGCTGGCCCAACGGCCCACCGGCCCACCGGAACAGGGGTTGTTGGACCACGAGCGTCGCTACTGGGACGCCTGCCCGGCCCCGGCCGACTACCGGGCGCCCCTCGTCGCCACCGCGAGCCTGCTCGGGGCCAGGGACCGGTCCGATGCCGTCGCCACGTTGTCGCGGCTCGCTCCGTTCGCCGGCGACGACAGTCACCGGGCTAGGCACGACATCGCGAACTGGTTGCGCGGCCTCTACCCAGCCGAGGTAGAGGAGTTCTGGGGCAGCCTACAACCGGACCGGTTGGTCGAACATCTCGTCGCGCAGGTGTCGGAGGCGGAACCGGAGTTTCTCGGTGCGGTGCTCGGAAACGCCTCCGAGGCGCAAGTGACCCGCGGCCTGACCGTCCTGACGCGCTGCAGCGTGCACCAACCCGGTATGCGGGTGCGGGTCAAAGAACTTCTCGCGACGAATCAGCACCTCGTCCCCGCCGCGGTGGACGCGGCTCTCAGTTCCCCCGCACCAGAACATCTGGTCGCCGCCATCGAGTCAGTGCTACCCCGGTTATCCCTCGCCCTCGCCCAGGACGCCGCCGGGCGCATGCCTCAGGAGACCAGACTCCTCGCTTGGTCCGCAGGAATGGTCGCCACCCGGATCGTCGACATCCTCCGCGAGGCAGGTTCTCCCTGGCCCGGCGACGCTGAGGGGCGGTCGATGCTGGCCGGAGCCCTCAACGACCAGTCCGTCCGCCTCGCCGCCCTCGGCCACCACAAAGAGGCCCTCACCGCGATCACCGAGGCAGTCACCGTCCGCCGGGACCTGGCCGGCACCAACCCCGACGTCCACGCCCCCGACCTCGCCCGATCTCTCTCCAACCAGTCCAACCACCTCGCCGCCCTCGGCCGCCACAAGGAGGCCCTCACTGCCAGCACCGACGCCGTCATCCTCTTCCGCAACCTAGCCGCCAACCACCCCGACGCCTACAACCCCGGGCTTGCATCGGCTCTCACTAACCAGTCCAACCACCTCGCCGCCCTCGACCGCCGCGAGGAGGCCCTTACCGCCAGCATCGACGCCATCACCCTCTATCTCGACCTGGCCACCACCGACCCCGACGCCTACATACCCTCCCTCGCCTTATCCCTCAACAACCAGTCTGCCTGCCTAGCTGACCTCAACCACCCCGAGAAGGCCCTCACTGCCATAGCCGACGCCATCGCCCTCTACCGCGACCTGGCCGACACCCACCCGGACGCCTACAACCCCGACCTCGCCCGATCTCTCACCAACCAGTCCAATTACCTGTCCACCATGGGCCACCACAGGGAGGCCCTCACCGCCGGCACCGACGCCGTCACCCTCTACCGCGACCTAGCCGACACCCACCCCGACGCATATAACCCCGACCTCGCAACGACCCTCACTAACCAGTCCATCCGCCTAGCCAACCTCGGCCACCACGAGGAGGCCCTCACCGCTGGCACCGACGCCGTCACCCTCTACCGCGACCTGGCCGACACCCACCCCGACGCCTACAACCCCGACCTCGCCTCGTCCCTCTACAACCAGTCCAACCACCTCGCCGCCCTCGGCCACCACGACGAGGCCCTCACCGCCATCACCGAAGCCGTCACCCTCTACCGCAATCTGGCCGACACCCACCCCGACGCCTACAACCCCGACCTCGCCTCGTCCCTCTACAACCAGTCCAACCACCTCGCCGCCCTCGGCCGCCACAAGGAGGCCCTCACCGCCATCACCGAAGCCATCACCCTCCGCCGAGACCTGGCCGCCACCCGGCCCCGAGTCCATGGGGGGAAACTCATCGCCTCGATGCGTCAGCGGGGGTACATCCACACGGTGCGGGGAGACCACACGGCCGCCCTGGACGACGACCTGGCGGCGCTGCGAATCGCCGGGCGGCTCCGGCGTGAGGAAAGCGTCGACCTGACCGACCTCGTGATCGCGCTGGAGGAGGATGTCGTCATCGACCTGCGAAACCTCGGGCGGGACGAGGTGGCCGCCCGCGACGAAGCCGCCCGCTACCGCCGGGAGTCGACGACCTGACCCGGGGAGCGACCGCCGACGGGCGGGGGGCCGGCGCTGTCAGGACGCAAGGTCGTAGACGTAGTCGACAGCCACACCCCAGGTCACGAAACTGACGTGGCCGCGACGTCGAGCCCCAGGGAAGGGCGGAGGCTCCGGTTCGCGGTCGTCGGGATACCCCAGCGGGGGCGGGTCACCGGTGGTGTACGTGTGCCCGGTCGGGGTGGTGACCGTGGTCGTCCCGGCCTCGTCGTCACGGTGCGAGGTGAACCCGGGCACTTCCTTGGCCAGGTTACAGCGCACGCACAACCCCTGACCGTTGGCGGCGGTGGTGGGACCCCCACTCGCATGCGGTCGAACGTGGTCGAGATGGCGGATCGGGGCCTCGCAGAACGGCGTCGCGCACCGCTGGTCGCGTAGCCGGAGGAAATCGGCCAGACCCTTGGGGAAGCACCGGGCGGTGCTGTCCATGGCCACCAACCGTGAGCGGTCCGGGACGGTGAACACCCGGCGGACCCAGGCCACGTCCTGCTCGGCCGCCGCCGCCACGAGATCGCGGGCGATCGCGGCAGGGATCGGCCCGTGCCCGGGCACGCCGGCCGGTCCGTCACCGCGACCGAGGAGGGTCTCCTCGGTCATCACCAGGTCGACGGTGACCGGAGTGGCGTCGGTGACCGGGTCGCGGCCGGTGAGGCGTTCCACCAGAAGGTCGGCCTCGAGCTGAGCTTTGCTCCGCTCATCACCGTCGTCCCGGTCCATCGCCGCCACCGCCCGCTTCAACGAGGCGGCGCACCGCACGGCCGCACGAACCGGCACCAAGGCGGTGAGGTAGGCCATCGAATCCGGGGCAGGACGCACGGAGACGTAGCGGCCCGACTCCGCCCGGGCGGCCTTCACCACCGCCGCGGCCGGGTCGAGCTTCTGCGCCAGTGCCCGCGCGGAGCCGACCAGGCGCTTCGGGCCGACCCCGGCCCGGGCGAGTTCCTTGCGCATGGCCCGGTCGACCTCGACCCGGTGCTCCAGGGTGAGGGCGGCCGTCTCGCGGACCAGTTGATGCGCGGTCCATTCCTCGATCCGCCCCTCCTGCAGGGCGGTGAACGTGTTCGGCATCTCCGTGACCAGACCGGTCGACGATCCGACGAACATCCCACCCAGGTAGGGCGAGGCACCCCGGGCCAGCGCCACCTGCGGGGCGACGGACTTCCCCTGCCGATCCCGAGCAACTCCTCGCGCGGCGTCCGCAGCGCGGACCGAGGCGGTGAACGCGGCCGTCACCTCCGCCTGCACCGCGGAACTCTGCCGCTTGAGTTTCTCCAGACCGGCAAGGGCATCGATCAGCTCGACGTCCGGAACTCCGGCGGCGACGAGAACGCTCAGCTCGCCGACCAGTGCGCGGGCAGCAGCGAGCTTCTCGACGACCGCCGAGACCTCTCCTTCCCACCCGCTGTACATGTGTTCTATTGTAGACGAATCTGCTGCCGCGCAACACCTCTGATCGCATCTCTCCCGCGAGCGGCACGGCGCCCCCGTCCCCCGCCGCGACCGGACGCACGGGACACGTGCGAACGGCGCGTCCCCAGCCCCGGTCGGGGGCGGCGGGAACGCGCCGTTCGGTGGTGCCGCGGATCGCGCGGCCGTTCGGGGGGTGGTGCGGGTCAGCGGGCGGCGGTGCCCTCGACGTAGTCGGAGTCGTCCGACTTCACCCAGGACATGAGCTTGCGCAGTTCGCGACCGGTGGCCTCGATCGGGTGCTGCTCGCCGGCGGCGCGCAGCTTCTTGAACTCCGGGGCGCCGGCGTCCTGGTCGGCGATGAAGCGCTCGGCGAAGGTGCCGTTCTGGATGTCGGCGAGGACCTCCTTCATGCGCTCCTTGACCGAGGCGTCGATGACGCGCGGGCCGGAGACGTAGTCGCCCCACTCGGCGGTGTCGGAGACCGACCAGCGCTGCTTGGCGATCCCGCCCTCGTACATGAGGTCGACGATGAGCTTGAGCTCGTGCAGGCACTCGAAGTAGGCGACCTCGGGCTGGTAGCCGGCCTCGGTCAGCACCTCGAAACCGGTCTGCACGAGGGCGGAGGCGCCACCGCAGAGGACGGCCTGCTCACCGAACAGGTCGGTCTCGGTCTCCTCGGTGAAGGTGGTCTTGATGCCACCCGCACGCAGGCCACCGATCGCCTTGGCGTAGGACAGGGCCAGCGCCCACGCCTCGCCGCTCGCGTCCTGCTCGACGGCGACGATGACCGGGACGCCCCGGCCGTCGACGTACTCGCGACGGACCAGGTGACCCGGGCCCTTGGGGGCCACCATGACGACGTCCACGTCGGCCGGGGGCTTGATGTAGCCGAAGCGGATGTTGAAGCCGTGGCTGAAGAACAGCGCCTTGCCGGCGGTGAGGTTCGGCTCGATCGACTCCGCGTACAGACCGCGCTGCAGGTGGTCCGGGACCAGGACCATGATCACGTCGGCCCAGGCCGCCGCCTCGAACGGGGTCTGCACCGTCAGGCCCTGCTCCTCGGCCTTGGCGCGGCTCTTGGAGCCCTCCTTCAGGCCGACGACCACGTCGACACCGGAGTCGCGCAGGGACAGCGCGTGGGCGTGACCCTGGCTGCCGAAGCCCAGGACCGCCACCTTCTTCCCGGTGATCTTCGACAGGTCGGCGTCGTCCTCGTAGAACATCTCGGCCACGTCTGGTTCTCCTCAGGGGTTTCTCTAGCGGGGGTCTGGCAGGTGGGACGGTTCGGTTCCGCGCGGGCCTCAGGCCGAGCGCAGGGCCTTCTCGGCGATGCCCTTGCCCCCGCGCGCGAGCGCGACGGCACCGGACTGCACGAGTTCACGGACCCCGAACGGTTCGAGGACCCGCAGCAGGGCCTCGAGCTTCTCCGGGGACCCGGTCGCCTCGACCGTGACGGCGTCCAGCGAGACGTCGACGACGTGGGCCCGGAACAGCCGCACCGCGTCGAGGACGTCGCCGCGGGCCGAGGCGTCGGCGCGGACCTTGATGAGCAGCAGCTCGCGCTGGACCGTCGTGTCGTCGTCGAGCTCGACGATCTTCAGGACGTTGACCAGCTTGTTGAGCTGCTTGGTGACCTGCTCCAGCGGCTGGGCGTCCACGTCGACGACGATGGTCATCCGCGAGATCTCCGGCCGCTCGGTCGGGCCGACCGTGAGCGAGTGGATGTTGTAGGCCCGGCGGGCGAACAACGAGGTCACCCGGGTCAGGACCCCGGGGCGGTTCTCGACGAGGACCGAGAGGGTGTGCCGGCTCATCAGGAAACCACCAGTTCCGGACCGCTGGCGTTGTCGCCGCCCTCTTCGCGGTCCCAGTCGGGAGTCATGTCACGGGCGTACTGGATCGCGTCGTTGCTGACGCCGGCGGCGACCATCGGCCACACCATGGCGTCGCGGTGGACGCGGAAGTCCACGACGACGGGCACGTCGTTGATCGCCATGGCCTTCTCGATCGTCGCGTCGACGTCCTCGGGCCGGTCGCAGCGCAACCCGACGCACCCGTAGGCCTCGGCCAGCTTGACGAAGTCCGGGACCGGCCCGGAGTGCTCGCCGTGGTGGGCCCCCGAGTTCAGGTCGGTGTTGGAGTAGCGCTCGGAGTAGAAGAGCGTCTGCCACTGCCGGACCATGCCCAGGGAGGAGTTGTTGATGATCGCGACCTTGATCGGGATGCGGTTCAGGGTGCAGGTCGCGAGTTCCTGGTTGGTCATCTGGAAGCAGCCGTCGCCGTCGATGGCCCAGACCACCGAGTCCGGCATGCCGACCTTGGCCCCCATGGCCGCCGGCACGCAGTAGCCCATCGTGCCGAGCCCGCCGGAGTTCAGCCAGGTGCGCGGGTTCTCGTACCGGACGAACTGCGCGGCCCACATCTGGTGCTGGCCGACGCCCGCGGCGTAGATCGCCTCCGGGCCGGCGATCGCGCCGATGCGGGAGATGACGTGCTGGGGCGCGACGCTGCCGTCGTCGGAGTCGGTGTACCCCAGGGGGTACGTCTCCCTCCACGACCGGGTCAGGTCCTGCCAGGCCGAGATGTCGGCGCGGTGCCCCGCCTCGAACTCGGCCTCGACCGCGACCAGCAGCTCGGACAGGACCCGCCGGGCGTCACCGACGATCGGCACGTCCACGGGCTTGTTCTTGCCGATCTCGGCCGGGTCGACGTCGGCGTGGATGATCTTCGCGTGCGGCGCGAAGCTCGCCAGGTCGCCGGTGACGCGGTCGTCGAACCGGGTGCCGATCGCGATGAGCAGGTCGGCCTTCTGCAGCGCGGTGACCGCGGCGACCGTCCCGTGCATCCCGGGCATCCCCAGGTGCGTGGGGTGGGAGTCGGGCAGCGCGCCCCGGGCCATCAGCGTCGTCACGGACGGGATGCCGGTGAGGTCGGCGAAGGCGGTGAGCTCGGTCGCCGCGTCGGCCTTGATGATGCCGCCGCCCGCGTAGATCACCGGACGGCTGGACTCGGCGATGAGCCGGGCCGCCTCCTTGACCTGCTTGCCGTGCGGGCGGACGTTCGGGCGGTAGCCCGGCAGGTCGACCTTCTCCGGCCAGGCCGGGTCCCAGGCGAACGACGTCTTCGCGACCAGGGCGCTCTTGGCCACGTCGACCAGGACCGGGCCGGGCCGCCCGGCGGCCGCCAGGTGGAACGCCTCCGCGACGACGCGCGGGATGTCGGCGGCGTCGGTGACGAGGAAGTTGTGCTTGGTGATCGGCAGGGTGATGCCGATGATGTCCGCCTCCTGGAAGGCGTCGGTCCCGATCGCGTGCGCGTTGACCTGCCCGGTGATCGCGACCATCGGGACCGAGTCCATGTTCGCGTCGGCGATCGGGGTGACCAGGTTGGTGGCCCCGGGACCCGAGGTGGCCATGCAGACCCCGACCTTGCCGGTCGCGACCGCGTACCCCTCGGCGGCGTGCCCCGCGCCCTGCTCGTGGCGCACCAGGACGTGACGCACGTGCGGGGAGTCCATCAGCGGGTCGTAGGCCGGCAGGATCGCGCCGCCCGGGAGGCCGAACACGACCTCCACGCCCACGGCCTCCAACGACCGGATGAGGCTCTGCGCCCCGGTCAGGGACGCGACGGGCAGCTTGGGGTCGAACGGCAGCGCGGCGGCTTGCTCGGCCATCTGGACTCCTCCTCGGTGCGGCGGTGCTTCCTCGACGACGCGCCCGGCCGCAGGCTGCCGGACGCGAAAAGACCCCTCCGCCGGTGGGCAAGACGAGGGGTCGCGCGCTCGGCTGACGATCTTCAGCCGGCGCGCTGTCCGATGAGTACGAGGAACCGCATGACGCTGAAGGTAGACCACGAGCGCGGGGGGCGTCACCCAGGGGTGGGTCGCGTCTCACATGCTGGACTCCCCGTCCGCCGGTCGGACACCCGCACCGGGGACGACCAGGTGGGCGTCGCGCAGGTCCAGGGTGACCGGCGCGTCCGCGTGCTTGACCGCGTACATCGCGCGGTCGGCCATCCGGAGCAGGGTCTCCCCGTCCTGGGGCACCTCGGTGCCGACCGTCCCGACGCTGACCCCGACCCGCAGCCGACGCTCCCCGGTCTCCACCGGCGCGCGCAGCGCGTCCTCCACGGCCCGGGCCACGGTCGCGAGCCCCGCGGGGGCGGCGAGCCCGGGCAGCAGGGCCACGAACTCGTCCCCGCCCATCCGGGCGACCACCGCCCCGGCGGGCAGCACCGTCCGCAACCGACGCGCCACGGCGACGAGGAGGTCGTCACCGGCGGCGTGACCGTGGCGGTCGTTGACCCGCTTGAAACCGTCGAGGTCGGCGTAGACGAGACCGAGCCCCTGCCCCGGCCGGGCCTGGGCCGCGGCCCGCCCGAGCGCCTCGCCCAACCCCCGTCGGTTGAGCAGCCCGGTCAGCTCGTCGTGCGTGGCGGCGTGCTCCAGCTCGGCCTGCCGCCGCCGCCGCTCCGCGGCCAGCGCCTCCTCGACCGCCCGCCGCCCGGCCGCCTCCCGGGCCAGCGGGTAGAAGGCGCACACCCCCATCAGGGCCATGACCGTGACGACCAGGAGGTCCAGCCGCAGGGGCAGGACGACCGGCGTCCACGGCAGGACGTGGGCCAGGGGGGTCAGCACGGTCCCCAGCACGATGGTGAGGATCCCCGTGGCCAGCGTGCGACGGCTGGACTCCTCGTGCAGCCAGCGGGCGCCGACCACGGCGCAGATCGCGGGCAGCAGGAAGTTCAACCCGCCCGGCAGCAGCGCCACGGCGGTGAGCACGGCCGGGACCAGCAGCCGCAGCCAGCCCCGGTCCACCCCGGGCGGTCCGGCCAACCACCGCTGGACCGGGTGCGCGTAGCTGAGGTTCGCCGCCCCCCAGAGCACCAGGGCGACGGGCAGCGGGGGCCGGGGCAGTTCGAGGCGCCCCTGGACGCACCAGAAGCCGACGATCACGACGAACTGGAAGGCCACCACCGCGCCGGGGCGCGTGAGCGCCCCGGCCCAGCGGCGGTTCCCGGCCACCGGCGCGGTCCGGAGGAGGCGTCAGCCGCAGACGGCCCCGACGGAGGCCGAGCGGACCTGCTTGGCGTACTTGGCCAGGACGCCGCGCGTGTAGACGGGGGGCAGGGGGGCCCACCCCTCGCGGCGCGCCTCGAGCTCGGCCGGGTCCACCAGGAGGTCCAGCGTCTTGCCCGCCACGTCCAACCGGATCCGGTCGCCGTCGCGCACGAACGCGATGGGGCCCGCGTCGACCGCCTCCGGCGCGACGTGCCCGACGCAGAGACCCGTCGTGCCCCCGGAGAAGCGGCCGTCGGTGAGCAGCAGGACGTCCTTGCCGAGACCCGCCCCCTTGATCGCGCCCGTGATGGCCAGCATCTCCCGCATGCCCGGACCACCCTTGGGGCCCTCGTAGCGGATGACGACGACGTCGCCGGCCGAGATCGTGCCGTCCTCCAGCGCGTCGAGCGCCGCGCGCTCGCGCTCGAAGACGCGGGCGGTGCCCTCGAACACGTCGGTGTCGAACCCGGCGCTCTTCACCACGGCCCCGCCCGGGGCGAGCGAGCCGGACAGGATCGTGATCCCGCCGGTGGCGTGGATGGGGTTGTCCAGCGCCCGCAGCACCACGCCGTCGACGTCCGGCGGGGCGATGTCGGCGAGGTTCTCGGCCATGGTCTTCCCGGTGACCGTCAGGCAGTCCCCGTGCAGCAGACCGGCGTCGAGCAGGCAGCGCATGACCACCGGGATGCCGCCGATGCGGTCGACGTCGACCATCACGTGGCGGCCGAAAGGCTTGAGGTCACCCAGGTGCGGGACCTTGGAGGCGACCCGGTCGAAGTCGGCCAGGGTCAGGTCGACCTCGGCCTCGTAGGCGATGGCGAGCAGGTGCAGCACGGCGTTGGTCGAACCGCCGAGGGCCATCACGACCGCGATGGCGTTCTCGAACGCCTCCTTGGTGAGGATCTGCCGCGCGGTGATCCCCTTCTCCAGCAAACGGACCACGGCCTCGCCGGACTTGCGGGCGAACCCGTCGCGGCGGCGGTCGGTGGCCGGCGGAGCGGCCGAGCCCGGCAGCGACATGCCCAGCGCCTCCGACGCCGCGGCCATCGTGTTGGCGGTGTACATGCCGCCGCAGGCGCCCTCACCGGGGCAGATCGCCCGCTCGATGACGTCGACGTCCTCGCGCGACATGAGCCCCCGGGCGCAGGCCCCGACCGCCTCGAAGGCGTCGATGATGGTGACGTCCTTCTCGGTCCCGTCGGAGAGCTTGGCGCGACCGGGCAGGATCGAGCCGGCGTAGAGGAACACGCTGGCCAGGTCGAGACGGGCCGCGGCCATCAGCATCCCGGGCAGCGACTTGTCGCAGCCGGCCAGCAGGACGGAACCGTCGAGCCGCTCGGCGCTCATCACGGTCTCGACCGAGTCGGCGATGACCTCGCGGCTGACGAGGGAGAAGTGCATCCCCTCGTGGCCCATCGAGATGCCGTCGGAGACGCTGATCGTCCCGAACTCCATCGGGTAGCCCTGGGCGGCGTGCACGCCGTCCTTGACCGCCTTGGCCAACCGGTCCAACGACAGGTTGCAGGGGGTGATCTCGTTCCAGCTCGAGCCCACGCCGATCTGGGGTTTGGCGAAGTCTTCGTCGCCCATCCCGACGGCCCGCAGCATCCCGCGCGAGGCGGTCGCCTCCAGCCCGTCGGTGACCTGGCGACTCCGGGGTTTGATGTCCACGCTCACGTGGTCACTGTAGGACGACCGCCCACGGTCGCGACGCCGCCCACTAGGTTCGAGGCGTGAGCCAGACGCAGGCCCCCGCCACCACCGAGGACCGAGGACTGCTCGGCGTGAGCATCGGCATCACCAGCGACCGCCGCTCCGAGGACATGATCGCCAGCCTGGCCCGCAAGGGCGCCCGGCTCGTGCACGCCCCGACCATGCGCATCGTGCCGCTCGGCGAGGACGAGCAGCTGCTGGCCGAGACCCGCGACGTCGTCGCCGACCCGCCCGACGTCGTCCTGGTGACCACCGGCATCGGGCTGCGCGGCTGGGTCGAGACCGCCGACGCCGCCGGGCTGGGTGCCGCCCTGCTGCAGACCCTGGGCCGGGCCCGGGTCGTCGCCCGTGGCCCCAAGGCCACCGGGGTGATCCGGGCCAACGGCCTGCGCGAGGCGTGGTCGGCCGCCTCGGAGCAGACGGCGGAGGCCGTGCAGCGCCTCCTCGACGAGGGGGTGGCCGGTCGCTCGGTCGTCGTGCAGCTGCACGGGGCGGCCGACGCCCACCAGCTGCAGCCGCTGCTCGACGCGGGGGCCCGCGTCCGTGGGGTCGAGGTCTACCGCTGGCAGCCGCCGGCCGATCCCGAGGCCGTCGTCCGCCTCGTCGACCAGATCGCCGACCGGCGCCTGGACGCGGTCATGTTCACCAGCGCCCCCGGGGTCGTCGCCCTGCTCGAGGCCGCCCGGGAGCGCGACCGGCTCGCGGCGGTGCTGGCGGCCTTCGCCGACGACGTCGTCGCCTGCGCGGTCGGCGACGTGACCGCCGAACCGTTGCGTGCGCACGGGCTCGCCCCGCTGATCCCGGAGCGGTGGCGACTCGGGGCGCAGCTGCGGACCCTGACCGCGCACCTGGCCGCGCACCCGCTGGCCGCGGCGGACACCCCGGCGGGACGCCTGCTCGTCCGGGCGGGGGCGGCGGTGCTCGACGGCGAGGTCGTGGAGCTGGGGGCCGGACCGCTGGCGCTGCTGCGGGCCCTCGTCGAGGCGGACGGGGACGTGGTGGGGCGCGAGCAGCTGCTGGCGCGGTTGCCCGGGGCCGCCGACCCGCACACCGTCGAGGTGACCATCGGCCGGCTCCGCGCGGCCCTGCCGGCACCGGACCTCGTCCGGACCGTGGTCAAGCGCGGCTACCGGCTGGCCACCGCGGAGCCCGCGACCTCCTGAGCGGGACCCACGCCGACCCGCGCCCACCCACGGCCGGACGGGGTGCGGGCTCAACTGCGGGCCCCCCGTGCCGACAGGAGACGCATGGTCATCTCCGCGTCGTCCAGCCTCACCGACGGCTCCGTCACCGCGCGCCTGCTGCCGTGGGCCTGGGTCATGATCGCCGCCACGCTGGCGATCACGGGTGGCGTCGCGGCCGGGCAGCGGCTGCCGCTGCTCGTCGCCGCGGGCGTGGCGCTCGTGGTGGCGACGGTCCTGTTCCTGACCGGGGAACGGGTCACCCGCCCCTGGGCCAACCGGGTCGCCCCCTGGCCGCTGCTGGCCGTGCTGGCCGCCCTCGGCGTGCTGGCCCCCGCCGGGGAGCCGGTCTACGTCGCGCTGACCGTCGCCTCCGTCGTGCTGACCGCGTTCAACGGGCGCGTCCCGAGCCTGCTCGCGGCCGTCGCCGGATCGCTCGCCGTCCTGGCCTTCCCGCTGTACCGCGCCACCGACGCGCTCGCCGCGACCGGGCAGCTGCTCGCGCACGCCGGCGTCCTGCTGATGGCCGGCCTCGGGCTGCTCGCGGTCCGCGCCCGGGTCGACGCCGCCGTCGCGGCGGCCGTCCAGGTCGAGCAGGACGCCGCGCGCGCCCAGGCCGAGTCCGCCGCCGCCCGGCAGCGGGCCGACGCGGAGCGGGCCGTGGCCGCCTCGGCCGAGCTCGCCGAGCGGGTCCGGTTCCAGGAGCAGATCTCGCGGCAGTCGGAGTCCCTGGCCGAGGCCGCCGAGCAGGTCCGCCTCCAGTCGTCCTCGGTCGCCGCGGCCGTGGAGGAGATGTCGGCCGCGCTGGCCAACCTCACCCAGACCGCGCAGACCACCGAGCAGATCGCCGAGGGCGTGGCCGGCCGGGCGCGCGACGCCGCCGAGACCATGCTGTCGCTGCGGACGTCGAGCGGGCGCATCCACACCGCCAGCGACGTCATCCAGGGCATCGCCGAGCAGACGAACCTGCTCGCGCTCAACGCCACGATCGAGGCGGCCCGCGCCGGGGAGGCCGGGCGGGGTTTCGCGGTGGTCGCCGCCGAGGTCAAGGAACTGGCCCGGCAGTCCGGCGGGAACGCCGACTCGATCACCTCCTCGGTGAACGAGGTGCAGGGCCACGTGGCCCTCGCCGTCGAACGGGTCGCCGAGATCTCGACCAGCATGGTGGAACTGTCCGAGCACAACGGTCTGCTCTCGATCTCCATCGACCAGCAGGCCACCGCGCTGCGCGAGATCGCGGCCTCCGTGGCCGGGACCGCGACCGAGGTCGCCCTGATGGCCGACGGCA
The DNA here is from genome assembly GCF_042433995.1 of Kineococcus gynurae. Classification (NCBI taxonomy): domain Bacteria; kingdom Bacillati; phylum Actinomycetota; class Actinomycetes; order Kineosporiales; family Kineosporiaceae; genus Kineococcus; species Kineococcus gynurae. The sequence continues at coordinate 522,211 of NZ_JBHLUI010000008.1, read as the reverse complement.
TCGAGTCGTTGCGCCGCATCGCCCGCAACCGCTGACGGGCACGGCGGGGATCAGCCTGCGACGACGTTCTCCGGCGTCCCGCCCGCGGCCAGGGTCGCGAGCTGACGGCGCAGCAGACGGACGGCCCGCGGCCGGAACGCGGTGGAGTTGCCGCCCACGTGCGGGGTGATGAGCACCCCGGGCGTGCGCCACAGGGGGTGCGCGGGGGGCAGCGGCTCGGGGTCGGTGACGTCGAGGGCGGCCCGCAGGCGACCGGCGGCGGTCTCGGCCAGCAAGGCCCCGGTGTCCACGACCGGCCCCCGGGCGACGTTGACCAGCAGCGCCCCGTCGCGCATCGCCGCCAGGAACCCCGCGTCGACCAGGCCACGGGTCTGCTCCGACAACGGGCAGGCCAGGATCACGACGTCCTGCGCCGGCAGCAGCCTTGGCAGGTCCTCCGGTCCGTGGACGGTCACGCCGTCCTCGACGCGGGGGGTCGAGGCGAGCGCGGTCAGCTCGACCTCGAAGGGGCGCAACCGGGCCCCCACGGCCCGCCCCACCCCGCCCCAGCCCACGACCAGCACCGAGGAGTCGGCGAGCGCCGGGCGGCGGGCCGCGGCCCACTCCCCCGTCGCCATCCCCCGGGCGGCGTCGTCGATCCCGCGCCGGGAGGCGAGGACGAGGCCCAGGGCGAGCTCGGCGGTCGAGGCCTCGTGGACCCCGGCGGCGTTGCTGAGGGCGACCCCGGGGGGCAGCTGCTCGGGGACCCCGTCGTAGCCGTTGGTCAGGAGTTGCACGAGCCGCAGCTCGAGCCGTCCCGCGAGGCGTTCGGCGTAGGGCGGGCGACCCATGTAGGGCGGGACGACCACGTGCGGTTCGGGTCCCGTCCAGTCCGCGCCGAGGTCCCAGACGGAGAACTCGACGCCGGGCAGCGGACCGACGCCGGCGACCCACGCCGCGCTGGGCAGGGTCACCCGCAGCGTCGTCGCCCCGCGGGGCGTCGCGCCGGCGGGGGCAGGCGGGGTCTCGGGTCCGCGTGACGTCATGGTCGAGGAAGCTAGGGCATGTCCCGCCCCCCGACCCCTCCGGCCCACCCGCCGGTGACCGCGGCTTCGCCGGCGCGGGCGGGAATCGCGGGCCCGGGGACCTCGGGAGACGATGACCGCATGACGGACCGCTCCCGGCCCCGCCCCGCCCGCACCGCGGCCGCGCTCCCGGGCGCCGCCTGCGCCCTCGCGCTCGCGTTGTCCGCCTGCTCCCCGGCGGGCACCGGCTCACCGGCCCCGGTGCCGTCCTCGACGGCCTCGGGTCCGACGAGCAGTGCCGGGCCGGGGGCGGAGACGCCGACGTCCGGCCCCCGCGACCTCTCCCCGGCCGCGTTGCGCGACGGCGCCTTCGGCGTGCCGGGCGACCCGGTCGACGTCACCACCCAGCTCGACGTGCCCTGGGGCATGGCCCTGCTGCCCGACGGCAGCGCGCTCGTCACGTTGCGGGACGAGGCCCGGGTCGTGCAGGCCGGGCCCGGCCGGTTGCAGCAGGTGGCCGCCGACGGCGACGACGGCCGGGTCCAGGGCGTCGTGCCCGGTGGCGAGGGCGGGCTGCTGGGGGTGGCCGTGTCCCCCGGGTTCAGCGACGACGGGCACGTGTTCCTCTACTTCACCGCCCGTACGGACAACCGGGTGGTCCGCTACACGCTGACCGACGGGCGCCTGGGCGAGGCGACCCCGATCCTGACCGGCATCCCCAAGAACTCCACGCACAACGGGGGTCGGCTCGCGTTCGGTCCCGACGGCGACCTGTACGTCGCCACCGGGGACGCGCAGGACCGCCCGAGCGCGCAGGACCCGAACTCCCTGGGGGGCAAGATCCTGCGGGTCACCGCGACCGGGGAGATCCCGGCCGACAACCCGTTCCCGAACTCCCCCACCTACTCCCTCGGCCACCGGAACCCGCAGGGGCTGGGCTGGGACTCGACCGGTCGTCTGATCGCCGCCGAGTTCGGCCAGGACCGCTTCGACGAGCTGAACGTCATCCGGCCCGGCGGCAACTACGGCTGGCCGGAGGTGGAGGGGGCCGGGGACGGCGGCGGACGGTTCGTGGCCCCGGTCCAGACGTGGCCGACGTCGGAGGCGTCCCCCTCGGGGATCGCGGTGACCTCCGACGCCGTCTACGTGGCCGGTTTGCGCGGCGAGCGGTTGTGGCGGGTCCCGCTGACCCCCGAGGGACCGACGGGGTCTCCCGAGCCCTACCTCGAGGGAACCCTGGGTCGGCTCCGGACGGTCGAGCTCGGACCGGACGGCGACCTGTGGCTGCTCACGTCGAACACGTTCCGGGGCGAGCCCCGCGGGGGCGACGACCGGTTGGTGTCGGTCCCGCTGAACTGACCACCGGGGTCAGCCGGCGGCCCGGTCCAGCAGCACCGCCGAGGAGATCAGCCCGATGTGGCTGAAGGCCTGGGGGAAGTTGCCCAGGAACTCCCCGTTCTCCGGGTCGATCTCCTCCGAGAGCAGCCCGACGTGGTTCTGCCGCCGCAGCAGTTTCTCGAACAGGTCGCGGGCCTGCTCGACCCGTCCGGACTGCACCAGGTTGTCCACCCACCAGAACGAGCAGAGCAGGAACGCGCCCTCCTCCCCCTCCAGCCCGTCCGGGGAGTCGGTGTGCAGGTAGCGGTAGAGCAGGTCCTCGCCCGCTCGGAGCTTGTCGACGACGGCGGCGGTCGTCGCGACCATCCGCGGGTCGGCGGCGTCGACGACCCGGCGCAGCGGCAGGGCCAGCAGCGAGGCGTCGAGGGTGCCGGGTTGGTCAAGGTGCTCGGTGAAGCACCCGTCCTCCGCGCTCCAGGCCCGTTCCAGCAGTTCGGCGCGCAGTGCCTCGGCCGCTTCCTCCCACTCCAGGGCGGACTCCTCGCGACCGGTGGCGCGGGCGATGCGCGCGAAACGGTCGAGGGCGACCTGGCACATCGCCACGGAGTAGGTGAAGGGGCGTCCCGCGTCGCGGATCTCCCAGATCCCCTGGTCGGGGGTCTCGGCGTTCTCGCGGGCGAGGGTGGCCAGGTGCCGCAACCGGTCGAAACGCCGGTCGTCGACCTGCCCGCCCGCACGCACGAACTGCCAGGCGCAGTCGAGGATCTCGCCGTACACGTCGTGCTGCAGCTGCCCGGCCGCCCCGTTGCCCCAGCGGACGGGGCGGGAACCCCGGTAGCCCTCGTAGCGGTCGTCGTCCTGCTCCTCCCCCGGGATGTGCCCGTCGAGGGTGTAGAGCACGTCGGGGCGCCCGTCGTCGTGGGTGCAGGCGTCGAGCACCCAGTCGAGGAAACCATCGGACTCCTCGACCATGCCGACCCGGCGCATGGCGTAGACGGTGTAGGCCGCGTCGCGCACCCACGTGAAGCGGTAGTCCCAGTTCCGTTCCCCGCCGATGGCCTCGGGCAGCGAGCTGGTGACCGCGGCGACGACGGCGCCGGAGACGTGGTGGTCGCACACCTTGAGGGTGATCGCGCTGCGGCGGACCGCGTCCACGTAGGGCCCGGAGTAGGTGACGTGCTCCGCCCAGGACCGCCAGACCCGGATGGTCTCCTCGATCGCGGCGTCCACCTCCGCGGGGGTCCACACCTCGGGTTCCTCGGCCCAGGTCAGCGCCAACGTCCAGGTGTCTCCGGCGACGAGCTCGTGCGCCTCCGCACCCGGTCGCGAGGATCGCAGCCGGAGGGTCCGCCCACCCTCCCCGCCGGGCAGGGGGACCCGGGCGCCGTCGACCGCGGCACCGTCGAAACCCCGCAGGTCGCTGGCCACCCGCACCCGCCCCTCGACGACCCGCAACCGGCGGAGCAGGGTCTGCCGGGCGGCGCTGCGCTTCTCCTCGAACTCCCCCGCCACCGCCAGGACGTCGGTGACCTCGAGCACCCCGTCCGCGGTCCGCAGCTGCGTGACGACGACCGCGGTGTCCTCCACGTAGCGCTGGCTGGTCCCGGTCACCCCCTCGACGGGCAGGTCCCACCGACCCCCGCGGTCGGCGTCGAGCAGGGAGGCCAGCACCGCCGGGGAGTCGAACCGGGGCAGGCAGGCCCACCCGATGCGGGCGTCGAGCCCGACGAGCGCGGCCGTCTCCCCGTCGCCGACGACGGCGTGGTCGGCGATGGGCGGGTAACGGTCGTCGGGCACGGGGCGTCTCCTCGTTCGGCTCGGCGTCTCGTCCAGCTCGGCGTCTCGTCCGTGCGGCGTCGCTCGACCGTAGATCGTGACGCCCCCTGGCGCCCGGCGACGGGGCGCGTAGGGTCGCCGACGGGACCGGGAGCACACCACCGGGGCCAGGAGCGGACGGAGGAGCGGACATGGCGGTCGACCGGCACGCACGCCCGTTGCGGTTGGGGTACAAGGCGTCCGCGGAGCAGTTCGCCCCGGCGGCGCTGGCCGACTTCGCGGTGCAGGCCGAGGAGTCCGGGTTCGACTCGGTCTGGATCTCCGACCACTTCCAACCCTGGCGCCACGTCGACGGGCACGCCCCGTCCGCCCTGGTGTGGCTGCCGCACGTCGCCGCCCGCACGTCGCGGGTGCAGCTCGGCACGAGCGTGCTCACCCCCACGCTGCGCTACAACCCCGCGGTGATCGCCCAGGCCTTCGCCACCCTGGGCGCCCTGCACCCCGGTCGCGTCATCCTCGGCGTCGGGACCGGGGAGGCCCTGAACGAGCACGCGGTCGGGGTCGCCTTCCCGGAGGCGCGCGAACGCTTCGCCCGGTTGCGGGAGGCGGTGCGCCTCATCCGTCGCCTCTGGACCGAGGAGCGGGTGAGTTTCGAGGGCGAGTTCTACCGGCTCGAGAACGCGACCGTGTACGACCGCCCGGAGCAACCCGTCCCGATCTACGTCGCGGGCGGCGGCCCCGGGGTGACCAAGTACGCCGGACGGGCCGGCGACGGCTACATCTGCACGTCGGGCAAGGGGATGGACCTCTACTCCGAGACGCTGCTGCCCGCCCTGCGGGAGGGGTTGGAGCTGTCCGGCCGCGGTGAGGGTGACATCGACCGCACGATCGAGATCAAGGTCTCCTACGACACCGACCGGGACCGGGCGCTGGAGAACTGCCGGTTCTGGGCCCCGCTCTCGCTGACCCCCGAGCAGAAGGCGGGGGTCGAGGACCCGGTGGAGATGGCCCGGCTGGCCGACGAGCTGCCCATCGAGCAGGTGGCCCGCCGCTGGATCGTCGCCGACCATCCGGCCGAGGTCGCGAGCGCCGTGCAGGCCTACGTCGACGCCGGGTTCACCCACCTGGTCTTCCACGCCCCCGGGCCCGACCAGTCGCGGTTCCTGGAGCAGTTCAGCCGCGACGTCGTCCCCCTGCTGCGCGACTGACTCCCACAAGAGACCTTGTACAAGGTCTCTTGTGCATCTACGGTCGAGGGTGTGGAAGCCTCGACCCGCCTCACCGACCCCGCGGCCATGCGGGCCCTGGCCCACCCCACCCGGCTGCGGATCCTCGCGGAGCTGCGCAGCACGGGCCCCGCCACGGTCGGGCGGCTCTCCTCCGCGCTCGACGAGGCCCCGGGGTCCATCAGCTACCACCTGTCCCGGCTCGCCGGCATCGGCCTGGTCAGCCCCGACCCGACGCTCGCCCGCGACTCCCGGGAGCGGTGGTGGCGGGCCGAGCACGAGCTGACCTCGTTCCACCCCGTCGAGGACCGGGCCGACCCCGAGCGCGCCGCCGCCTCGATGGCCCTGCGCCGGGAGTTCGCCCGGCGCTGGGCCGAGCTGCACGAGCGCTACCTGGACCTGGAACCGTCCCTGGACGACGCCTGGGTGGCCGCCGCGAACGAGGGCGACCGCTCCTTGCACCTGAGCGTCGAGGAGCTCGCCGAGCTGGGCGCGGAGCTGGACGACCTCAGCGAGCGCTGGCAGGCCCGGTCCCGACGGGGCGAGGGCCGCGAGGCCGTCGTGCTGCTCACCGCGGCGTTCCGGCGACCGTGACGTCCTCGCCGTGACCGGCCGGGCGCGGCTGCGGTGGCTGCTGGCCGCGCACACCATCAGCTCCACGGGCAACGCCGCCACCGCGATCGCCCTGCCGCTCTACGTGCTGGCCACGACCGGGTCGGCCGTCCTGGTCGGCGTCGTCGCCACCGCGGCCGTCGTCCCGGTCGTCGTGGGCGGGCTGTTCGGCGGGGTGCTGGTCGACCGGTTCGGCTACCGCCGGACCAGCGTCGTCGCCGACGCGGTGGGGGCGGTGACGATCCTGGCCGTCCCCGTCCTGCACGTGACCACGGGCCTGCCGTTCTGGGCGCTGGTGCTCCTCGTCGTCGCCACCAACCTGCTCGACACCCCCGGGCAGGCCGCCCGCCACGCCCTGCTGCCCGAGCTCGCCCGCGAGGCCCGGGTCCCGCTGGAGTCGGCGACCGCCTCGATGGACGCCGCCGAACGGGCCTCCCGCCTGCTGGGCGCCCCCGCCGCCGGGGCCGCCGTCGCGGTGTTCGGCGCCCCGGCCGTGCTGGTGGCCGACGCGGTGACCTTCGTGGCGGCGGCCGCTCTCGTGGCCCTGGCCCTGCCCGCGTCGACCCGGGCGGCGCGAGCCCGTGCCGCGGGCGCCGCCGCCGCGGTGCGCTCCTACCTCGGGGAGCTGCGGGAGGGGCTCGGCTTCGTCCGGACCGACCGGCTGCTGCTCGCGGTCGTCGGGATGGTGACGGTCACCAACGCCCTCGACGCGGCCTGGTCCTCGGTCGTGCTCCCCGTCTACGCCACCGACCGTCTCGGCGGCGGGACCGCGTTCGGGCTGCTCGTGGGCGTGTTCGGGGCGGGCGCGGTCCTGGGGGCGCTGCTGTTCGCCCGGGTGGCCGGGCGGTTCTCGCGACGCGCCGTCTTCGCCGGGTGCTTCCTGGTGGCCGGCGCCCCCCGGCTCGTGGTCATGGCCGCCGATCCGGGCCTGACCGTGCTGCTGCTGACCCTGGGGCTGGCGGGGCTGGCCGCCGGGGCGATCAACCCCGTCCTGGGCGCGGCCCAGCTCGAGCGGGTGCCCGCCGACCTGCGGGCCCGGGTCGCCGGGGTGGTGGGTGCGGGGGCCTGGGCCGGGATGCCCGCGGGCACCCTCGTCGCCGGCGTGTGGCTGGAGCACGGGTCCATGACCGCGCTGCTGCTGGCCCTGGCCGGGGTCTACCTGGCGGTCACCCTGCTCCCGGTCCTCTCCCCCACCTGGCGCGAACTGGACCGCTTCCGCGACCCGGCCGGTGGCGGCACCCGGCGCGGGACGGACCTGACGACCGGCGGCCCTGGTAGAGAAGGGCGATGACCCGGACGTCAGGCACCGCCACCGCGCTCGTGCTCGTCGACGTGCAGCGCAACCTGGTCGAGGGGCCGCACGCGGTCCCCGCGGCCCCGGCCCTGCGCGTCGGCCTCGACACCCTCCTGCGCCGGGCCCGGGCGGCCGGAGCCGTCGTCGTCCACGTCCAGCACGAGGGCCCGCCGGGCTCACCCGACGAGCCCGGGACGCCCGGCTGGGAGCTGCACCACCCCCCCGCCCCGGGAGAGCTGCTGGTGCGCTGCGGGGTGCGCGACGCCTTCGAGGCCACCCCCGAGCTCGCCCGGTCGCTGACCGCCCGGGCGGTGGACCGGGTCGTGGTCGCCGGCGTGCAGTCGGAGCACTGCGTGGCGGCCACCTGCCGGGGCGCGCGCGCCCAGGGGTTCCGGGTCGAGCTCGCCGCCGGCCTGCACGCCACCTACGACTCGGCGACGTTCGCGGCCGAGATCGAGAGCGGGGTGGAGAAGGCCCTGGAGGCCGAGGGCGTCGTGCTCACCCCCGGCACCCGGGTCGTCTTCTAGGGTCGGTCCCGGCGCTCAGGACCCCACGCGCTCGACGACGAGCTCGCGGACGCGGGCCGCGTCGACCTTGCCCTGCATCTCCTTCATGACCGCCCCGATGAGGGCGCCGGCCGCCTGGGCCTTGCCCCCGCGGATCTTCTCGACCACCCCGGGGTTGGCGGCGATGGCGGCGTCGACGGCCGCGACCAGCGCGGTCTCGTCGGACACCACGGCCAGGCCGCGGGCGGCCACGACCTCGCTCGGAGACCCCTCGCCGGCGAGGACGCCGTCGAGCGCCTCACGGGCCAGACGGTCGGTCAGCGTCCCCGCCTCGACCAGGGCCTGCAGCTCCGAGACCTGCAGCGGGGTGATCGGCAGCGAGGCCGGGTCGGTGCCCTCGGCCTTGGCCCGCCGCGAGAGCTCGCCCGTCCACCACTTGCGCGCGCTCGCGGGCGAGGCCCCCGCCGCGACCGTCGCCTCGACCGGGTCGAGCAGGCCGGCGTTGAGGACGTCGCGCATCTCCAGCTCGGAGAAACCCCACTCGGTCGTCAACCGTCGACGCCGCTGGGCGGGCGGCTCGGGCAGCGTGGCCCGCAGCTCCTCGACCCAGGCCGGGTCCGGGACGATCGGGACGAGGTCGGGTTCGGGGAAGTAGCGGTAGTCCTCGGCGTCGGACTTCTCCCGACCGCTGGTGGTCAGGCCGGTGTCCTCGTGCCAGTGCCGGGTCTCCTGGACGACCTTGTGGCCGGCGTCGAGGAGCCCCGCGTGCCGGGAGACCTCGTAGCGGACCGCCCGCTCGACGGAGCGCAACGAGTTCACGTTCTTGGTCTCCGAGCGGGTACCCAGCGGGGAGTCCGGCGTCGGGCGCAGGGACAGGTTCACGTCGCAGCGCAGCGAACCCTGTTCCATCTTGACGTCGGAGACGTCCAGGGCCCGCAGCAGGTCGCGCAACGCGGCCACGTAGGCCCGGGCCACGTCGGGCGCCCGGTCACCGGTCCCCGTCAGCGGCTTGGTGACGATCTCGATGAGCGGGATGCCGGCCCGGTTGTAGTCCACCAGGGAGTACTCCGCGCCGTGGATGCGGCCCGTGGAACCCCCGACGTGCAACGACTTGCCGGTGTCCTCCTCCATGTGCGCCCGTTCGATCTGCACGCGGTAGGTGAACGCCTCGCGGGTCCCGTCCTCGCTCGCCGGCACCTCGACGTCCAGGTAGCCGTCGTAGGCGATCGGCTCGTCGTACTGCGAGGTCTGGAAGTTCTTCGGCATGTCCGGGTAGAAGTAATTCTTCCGGGCGAACCGGCAGCTGCGGGCGATCGAGCAGTTCAGCGCCAGGCCGATGCGGATGGCCGACTCCAGCGCAGCGGCGTTGAGCACCGGCAGCGCCCCGGGCAGCCCCAGGGAGACCGGGTCGACCTGGGTGTTGGGCTCGGCCCCGAACTCGGTCGGCGCCCCGGAGAACATCTTCGTCGCCGTCGAGAGCTCGACGTGCACCTCGAGCCCGAGCACCGGGTCGAACCGGGCGACGGCCTCGTCGTAGGGGACCAGTTCCGTGGTCAGCTCCGCGCTCACGCCGTGGCCGCCTCTCGTGCGCCGTCCGTTCGGTCCTGCACCGGCAGGGCCGGGACGGAGTCCAGGAAGGCCCCGCCCCACCGCTCGACCAACCGCGTCTCGACCGCGGCCCCGACCCGGTAGAGCCGGTCGTCGGCCTGCTGCGGGGCGAGGATCTGCAGACCGACGGGGAGGCCGTCGGACAGCCCGCAGGGCAACGACATCCCGGGCAGCCCGGCGAGGTTCGCCGGGATCGTCGCGACGTCCCCGGCGTACATCGCGAGGGGGTCGTCGAGCTTCTCGCCGAGGCGGTAGGCGACGGTCGGCGCGGTCGGCGAGACCAGGACGTCGACCTGCCCGAACGCCGCGGCGAAGTCGCGCTGGACCAGGGTGCGGACCTTCTGGGCGCTGCCGTAGTAGGCGTCGTAGTAGCCGGCCGAGAGCGCGTAGGTGCCGAGGATGATCCGGCGCTTGGCCTCGTCGCCGAACCCGGCGGCGCGGGTCGCCCGCATGACCTGCTCGGCCGTGACCCCGTCGCCCTCGGGCACGACCCGCAGGCCGTAGCGCATGCCGTCGAACTTGGCCAGGTTGCTGGAGCACTCCGAGGGCAGGATCAGGTAGTACGCCGCCAGCGCGTGCACGATGTTCGGCAGCGACACCTCCACGACCTCGGCGCCCGCCTCGCGCAGGATCGCGACGGACTCCTCGAACCGCTGCAGCACACCGGCCTCGTAACCCTCACCGGAGAGTTCGCGGACGATCCCGACCCGGACCCCGGTCAGGTCACCGGTGGCCCCGGCCCGGGCCGCGGCGACCACGTCGGGCGCGGGGGCGGGGATGGAGGTCGAGTCGAGCGGGTCGTGCCCGCCGATGACCGCGTGCAGCAGCGCGGTGTCGAGCACCGTGCGCGCGCAGGGGCCGGCCTGGTCCAGCGAACTGGCCAGGGCCACCAGGCCGTAGCGGGAGACCCCGCCGTAGGTGGGTTTCACCCCGACGGTGCCCGTGAGCGCCGCGGGCTGCCGGATCGAACCCCCGGTGTCGGACCCGACGGTCAGCGGGGCCTCGAAGGCGGCCAGGGCCGCGGCCGACCCCCCGCCGGAACCCCCAGGGATGCGCTCGGCGTCCCAGGGGTTGCGGGTCGGGCCGAAGGCGGAGTGCTCGGTGGTGGACCCCATGGCGAACTCGTCCATGTTGGTCTTGCCCAGGACGACGAGACCCGCCTCGTGCAGCCGGCGGACGACCGTGGCGTCGTAGGGCGGCACCCAGCCCTCGAGCATCCGCGACCCGCAGGTGGTCGGCTGCCCGATCGTGGTCAGGACGTCCTTGACCCCGATCGGCACCCCGGCCAGCGGCCCGAGCTCCTCGCCCCGGCCGCGGGCGGCGTCGATCTCGGCGGCGCGGGCGAGGGCGGAGTCCGCGGCGACGTGGAGGAACGCGTGCACCCCGCCGTCGGCGTCCCCGTCGACGGCGGCGATGCGGTCCAGGTGGGCCCGGGTGACCTCCACGCTGGAGACCTCCCCGGCGCCCAGCGCGGCGGCCAGGTCGGCGGCGTCGCGCCGGATCAGGTCGGCGCTCATGCGTCCTCCTCCAGGATCTGCGGGACGCGGAACCGGCCGTCCTCGGCCGCGGGGGCGCCGGCGAGCGCCTCCTCGGCGGTCAGGCCGGGCGTCACGACGTCCGGGCGGGTCACGTTGGTCAGCGGCACCGGGTGCGAGGTCGCCGGGACGTCGTCGGTGACGACGGAGGCGACCTGGGCGACCGCGTCGAGGACCGCGTCGAGCTGGCCGGCCATCCGGTCCAGCTCCTCGTCGGTCATGTCGATGCGGGCCAGGCGCGCGAGGTGCTCGACCTCGGAGCGGGAGATGGCGGACACGTCGACGGAGTCTACTGTCCGGCTCCGACGCGACCCGGGCCCCACGCACCGCACCCTCCCGGTGGCGCCGGGAGGGTGCGGGTCGGACGGGCGGAACGGGTCGGACGGGGCCGCCCTCAGCGGATGAAGAGCATCTCCTGGTAGGTCGCCAGCGGCCAGAGGTCGTCGGCGACGAGGGTCTCCAGCTCGTCGGCGGCGGTCCGGACCACGTCCATGGCCGGCAGCAGCACGTCGCGGGCGTAGAACGCCGCGGCCTCGGGCTCGTGCGGGGCGTCCTCGAACACGGCCTTCTTCAACGCCGTGATGCCCGCCCGCAGCGCCGCGATCGGCGCCGAGACGGTCTGCAGCAGAGCGGTGTCCGCCTCCATCCCGGCCTCGCGCAGGGCGACCACGTTCTGCGCCAGCAGGGTCTGGTACCGGATGGCGGCGGGCAGGATGCTCGTCTTGGCGATCTCGATGGTCAACCGCGCCTCGACGGCGACGCTGAGCTCGTACTGCTCCACGGCGATGTCGTAGCGGGAGTGCAGCTCGCGCTCGGAGAAGATGCCGTAGCGGCTGAACAGTTCCACGGCCTCCGGGCTGACGACCTCGGGCAGGGCGTCCATCGTGGTGCGCAGGTTCTTCAGCCCGCGGGCCTCCGCCTCGACCTGCCACTGCTCGGAGTAACCGTCGCCGTTGAAGACGACCGCGCCGTGGTCGGTGATGATCTGCTCGAGCACCTTCTGCACGGCGTGGTTGAAGTCCTCGCCGGCCTCGACCCGGTTCTCCAGCTCGGTCGCGATGTGGTCCAGCGCCTCGGTGACGATGGTGTTGATCGTGTACACCGGGGACGCGATGGACTGCATCGACCCCGGGGCCCGGAACTCGAACCGGTTGCCGGTGAAGGCGAACGGGCTGGTGCGGTTGCGGTCGCCCGGGTCGGTCGGCAGCACGGGGAGGGTGTCGACGCCGATGGTCATCGTCCCCTTCTCCTTCGACGAGGTCGCCCCGCCCTTGGCGACCTGGTCGAACACGTCGGCCAGCTGGTCGCCGAGGAAGATGGAGATGATCGCCGGCGGGGCCTCGTTCGCGCCGAGCCGGTGGTCGTTGGTCGCCGAGGCCACGGAGGCGCGCAGGAGCCCGCCGTACTTGTGCACGGCGCGGATGACCGCGGCGCAGAACACCAGGAACTGCGCGTTCTCGTGCGGGGTGTCCCCGGGCAGCAGCAGGTTCCCGACGGTGGAGGAACCGAAGGAGAAGTTCACGTGCTTGCCCGAACCGTTGACGCCGACGAACGGCTTCTCGTGGAAGAGCAGTTCCAGGCCGTGCTCGCGGGCGACCTTCTTCATGGTCACCATGAGGAGCTGCTGGTGGTCGGCGGCGAGGTTGGACGCCTCGAACATCGGCGCGATCTCGAACTGGCCGGGGGCCACCTCGTTGTGCCGCGTCTTGGCCGGGATGCCGAGCTTGAACAGCTCGCGCTCGGCGTGCAGCATGAACGCGAGGACCCGGTCGGGGACGGCGCCGAAGTAGTGGTCGTCGAACTCCTGGCCCTTGGGCGGCTTGGCCCCGAAGAGGGTGCGCCCGGCGTTCAGCAGGTCCGGGCGGGACAGGAAGAAGTGCCGGTCGAGGAGGAAGTACTCCTGCTCAGGGCCCGCGTAGGACACGATCGTGCCCGGCTCGTCGTGGCCGAAGAGCTTGAGCACGCGGGCCGCCTGCCTGGCCATCGCGGCCTGGGAGCGCAGCAGCGGCGTCTTGTGGTCGAGCGCGTCGCCGGTCATGGAGACGAACACGGTGGGGATGCACAGGGTCATCCCGTTCTGGTTCTCCAGCACGTAGGCCGGGCTGGTGACGTCCCAACCGGTGTACCCGCGCGCCTCGAAGGTCGAGCGGAGACCGCCGTTGGGGAAGCTGGAGGCGTCGGGTTCGCCCTGCACGAGGGTCTTCCCGGCGAACTCGGCGATGGAGCCGCCCTCGCCGTCGGGCTCGAAGAAGCTGTCGTGCTTCTCGGCCGTGGAGTGGGTCAGCGGGTAGAACACGTGGGCGTAGTGCGTCGCGCCCATCTCCAGGGCCCAGTCCTTCATCGCCGAGGCGACCGCGTCGGCGACGGCCGGGTCCAGCGGCATCTGCTTCTCGATGGTCGCCATGACCGAGCGGAAGACGGCCTTGGGCAGCCGCTTCTGCATGACGGCCTTGGTGAAGACGTTGCGCCCGAAGACCTCCCCGGGGGCCTCGGCGGCCGTCCAGGTCGGCGAGGGGGCCTGGTAGGCGATGACGGCGTTGATCGCGTCGAGGCGGGCGGCACTACCGCTCATGAGGGGCTCCTGGGCACTGGGGACGTCCGGCGGGACGGACCCTAGAACCCCCGAGCACCTCCGATGTTTCGTCGTCGTGACGGGCGTGTGGCCGGTTGCTGTGCGGCCCCCGAGCAGCCCCGTGCGGCCCCGGAACGGGGCCGCACGGGGACCGGGCGACCGGTCAGGCGGGGACGATGTTGACCAGGCGCGGGGCGCGCACGACGACCGTGCGCAGCTCGCGCCCGGCGAGCGCCGCCCGGACCTTCTCGCTGGCCAGGGCCAACGCCCGCAGGTCGTCCTCGGCGACGTCGGGTGCCACCTCGAGGCGGTCGCGCACCTTCCCCTGCACCTGCACCACGCAGGTCACGGACTCCTGCACGAGCAGCGACTCCTCGACCGCGGGCCAGCCGGCCCGGGCGACGGAGGGCTGGTGACCGAGGTGGGCCCACATGTCCTCGGCGGTGTAGGGCGCGAACAGGCTGAGCAGCACCGCGACGGCCTCGACGGCCTCGCGCACCGCGGGGTCGGCCGGGCCGACGCTCGGGGAGTCGATCGCCTTGCGGGTCGCGTTGACCAGTTCCATGACCCGGGCCACGACGACGTTGAACCGGAACGACTCGACCAGCTGGGCGGCCTCGTGGACCGTCCGGTGGGTCACCCGGCGCAGGGCCTGGTCCCCCGTCGCGGGGTCCGCCCCCGCCGCGCTGGTCACGTCCCGGGCCAGGCGCCAGGCGCGGGCCAGGAACTTGGCCGACCCGGCCGGGGAGACGTCGGCCCAGTCGATGTCCTCCTCCGGGGGACCGGCGAAGGCCATCGTCAGCCGCACCGCGTCGACGCCGTGCTCGTCGAGCTGCTCGGAGAGGCGGACGAGGTTGCCCTTGGACTTGCTCATGGCCGAGCCGTCCATGAGGACCATGCCCTGGTTCAGCAGCCGCGTGAACGGCTCCTGGAAGGTCAGGTACCCCATGTCGAAGAGCACCTTGGTGATGAACCGGGCGTAGAGCAGGTGCAGGATCGCGTGGGTCACCCCGCCGACGTACTGGTCGACCGGGCCCCACCGGCCGATGAGCTCGGGGTCGAAGGCCTGGGTGTCGTCGTTCGGGGAGACGAACCGCAGGAAGTACCAGGACGAGTCCACGAAGGTGTCCATGGTGTCGGCGTCGCGCCGGGCCGGGGACCCGTCCAGCGGGCTGGGCACGTTCACCCAGTCCTCGGCCGCCCCCAGCGGCGAGGTGCCCTTCGGGGTGAGGTTCAGGCCCGCACTGTCGGGCAGCCGCACGGGCAGCTCCGACTCCGGCACCGGGACCTCGCCGGTGGCCGTGTGCACGATCGGGATCGGGGTGCCCCAGTAGCGCTGCCGGGAGATCAGCCAGTCGCGCAACCGGTAGTTCTTGGCCGCCCGGCCCCGCCCCTCGGCGGCGAGCAGCTCGGTCTGGCGGGCGATGGCCGCCGCCTTGTCCAGCCCGTCCAGCGGGCCGGAGTTGACCAGGGAACCCTCCCCCGCGGTGGCGACGCCCGACACGGCCGGATCCGGCAGGGGCGCACCGTCGGCGTCGCGCACGTCGACGACGACGCGGACCGGCAGGTCGAAACGACGGGCGAAGTCGAGGTCGCGCTGGTCGTGGGCGGGCACGGCCATGATGGCGCCCGTGCCGTAGTCGGCCAGGACGTAGTCGGCGGCCCACACCGGCAGCCGCTCGCCGTTGACCGGGTTCAGCGCGTACCGCTGCAGGAACACCCCGGTCTTCTCCCGGTCGGCGGAGAGCCGGTCGATCTCGGTCGAGGCCTGGACCTGGGTCAGGTAGGCGGAGAACTGCTCCTGCACCTCGGCGGGCGCGTCGGCGACCAGTTCCGCGGCCAGGTCGGAGTCGGCCGCGACCACCATGAACGTCGCCCCGTGCAGCGTGTCCGGGCGGGTCGTGTACACCGTCACCGGCTCGTCGCGACCCTCGATCGTGAAGTCGACCTCGGCCCCGTAGGACCGCCCGATCCAGTTGCGCTGCATGGAGATGACCTTGGAGGGCCACTGCCCCTCGAGGGTGTCGAGGTCGTCCAGCAGGCGGTCGGCGTACTCGGTGATCCGGAAGTACCACTGGGTGAGCTTCTTCTTGACGACCAGGGCGCCGGACCGTTCGGACGTGCCGTCGGGCAGCACCTGCTCGTTGGCCAGCACGGTCTGGTCGACCGGGTCCCAGTTGACGTAGGAGTCCTTGCGGTAGGCCAGGCCGCGCTCGTACATCTTGAGGAACAGCCACTGGTTCCACCGGTAGTACTCCGGGTCGCAGGTGTGCAGGACCCGGTCCCAGTCGAAGGAGCACGCGTAGCGACGCATCGACGCCCGCTGCTGGGCGATGTTGTCGTAGGTCCAGCCCCGGGGGTCCAGCCCCCGCTTGATCGCCGCGTTCTCGGCCGGCAGGCCGAACGCGTCCCACCCGATGGGGTGCAGGACGTCGTAGCCCCGCTGACCCCAGTACCGGGCGATGACGTCACCGAGCGCGTAGGCCTCGCCGTGACCCATGTGGAGGTCCCCGGAGGGGTAGGGGAACATGTCGAGCACGTACTTCTTCGGGCGCCCCGAACCCTCGGAACCGTCGGCCGGGTCGTCGGAGGCGCGGAACGGCTTGAGCTCGTCCCAGACCGGCAACCACCTGTCCTGCAGCGCGTGCGCGTCGTAGCGCTCGCCCTGCTCCTCCCGCGACCCGTGCTCCTCGCGCGCCGCCTGACCGGGGTGGTCGGTGCCCGTGCTCATCTCGTCGTCCTCCGCTCGCGAACCGGCCGGAGACCGCCGACCCCCGACACGGCAAGACCCCTCACTCAGGAGGGGTCTTCCCACGAGGGCGGCGGCGTCCGCACCCGGTCGAGCTTAGGGCATCGGCCTCAGGCGCCGGCCCGACCGCCCGCCTCGGGACGACCCGTACCGGGCAGCGGACCGGACTCCTCGGCGGCGTCCCCGCGGCGCCGGCCCGCGGCCGAGGTCCCGGCCCCCGGTTCGGCCCGCAGCGCGCGCCGCCGCTGCAGGGCCAGCTCGGCGCCGGCGACCAGCTCGGCGACCCCGCCCTCGTCCCACGGCGCGAGCATCGAGGTGCCGACCTCGACGGTGGGGCGCAGCTGACGCACGCCGCCCTCGACCGCGGTGGTGCTGCGCTGGGACAGCCGGTGCTGGGCCAGTCCCACCCGCACCCGCCGTTCCAGCTCCTGGGCGTGCAGCCCGGAACCGGGGCCGAGGACGAGGTAGTGGTCCCCGCCGTCGCGCGCCAGGACGTCGGAGCTGCGGGTGGCCCGGCGCAGGACCTCGGCCGTGGCGACCCGGTCGGCCCGGCGCTGCTCCGGCGTCGGCACCGGGACGGTCGGGTCGGCGGGGGTGCCGGCCCCGATCTCCACGACGCAGGCGTGCACCGCACCCCCGGAACGCCGGGCGGCCTCGAGGACCTGGGTGCCGATGAGGTCGAGGCCGGCCCGGTTGAGCAGGTCGGTCTCGTCGTCGTGGACGCTCTGCCCGCGCGCCGCGGCCAGGGTCGCGAAGAGCTCCCCGCAGAGCTCCTCCGAGGAGCGCAGGGACCGCCGGGCGCCGCCCAGCAGCCCCAGGGTCACCGTCAGCGCCCCGAGCGCGAGGAAGGCGACGGCCAGCAGCACCGCGGGCACCAGGGCCCGCGGTCCACCGGCCAGGACCGCGGAGAGGAGGACGGCCACGGTCAGGACGACCGCGGCCCCGACCCCCGCCAGCCACGGCCAGTACTGCTGACCGCGGGTGCGCGGGGCGGCGTGCGCCCCCCGACCACGGGTCTCACCGACGGGAGGGTGATGTGCTGGAGTGTTCACGCAGCGGTGATCGACCCCGCCGGCACCGGCCTGGATGCGGCCAACGGGTGAGGCGGGCGGGATTCACCCGTTGGCCGGATCGGCGCCGGGCTCAGTCCCGGGAGGCCGCCGCGGCCCGGGCGACCTGCTCGGCGCTCGGACGGACCCCCGTGTAGAGGACGAACTGCTCGGCGGCCTGCAGGGCCACGACCTCGCCCCCGGTGATGGTCGGGACTCCGTGCTCGCGGGCGGTCCGGACCAGCGGCGTCACCTCGGGGACGGCCACCACCTCGAAGACGACGCGGGCCGTGGCCACCACCTCGGCCGGGACGGGCAGCGCGTCGGCCTCCGGGCCCCCCGCCATGCCGACCGGGGTCGCGTTCAGCAGCAGCGCGGGACGCAGCCCGTCCAGGCTGCTGCGGTGCCGCGCGCCGTACTGCCCGGCCAGCGCCGGTCCGCTGGAACCGTTGCGGGCCAGCACGGTCAGGTCGGTGAACCCGCTGTCGCGGATCGCGGCCAGGGCCGCCTTGGCCATGCCCCCGCTGCCGACGACCACGACGGGGCCGTCCGTCCCGACGACGTCGGCGACGCCGTGCTCGGCCAGCAACCGGGCCACGGCCACGTAGTCGGTGTTGTGGGCGACGAGCCGTCCCCCCTCGTTGACGATCGTGTTGACCGAGCCGATGGCCGCCGCCGAGGGTTCGAGGTGGTCGACCAGCGGGATGACCGCCTCCTTGAACGGCATCGAGATGCCCGCACCGCGGATGCCGAGCGCGCGGATGCCACCGACCGCGGCCGCGATGTCGTCGGTGGTGAACGCCTTGTAGACGAAGTCGAGGCCCAGCTCGGCGTAGAGGTGGTTGTGGAAACGGGTCCCGATGTTGCTGGGCCGCCCGGACAGGGACAGGCACAGCGTGGTGTCCTTGCTGATGCGCCGCGGCCCTCCGGGGGACGGGGCGGGGACGGCGGGGGTCGGGGTGGGCTCGGGCACGCGGTCACCGTAGGACATGCCCACCACCGCCCGGACGGGTCCGGGAACATCCCCGAGAGGTTGACGGTTCAAGGAAAAATGAAGCGCATCGGGTTCCTCTCGTTCGGGCACTACCAGCCCGTCCCCGGCTCGGCCGCCCGCACCGCCGCCGACGCCCTGCGTCAGACCGTCGAGCTGGCCGAGGCGGCCGAGGAGCTCGGCGTCGACGGCGCCTACGTCCGGGTCCACCACTTCGCCCGGCAGCAGGCCGCCCCCTTCCCCGTCCTCGCGGCGATGGCGGCCCGCACCTCCCGCATCGAGATCGGGACCGGCGTCATCGACATGCGCTACGAGAACCCGCTCTACATGGCGGAGGAGGCCGCCCAGGTCGACCTGCTCTCGGGCGGACGGCTGCAGCTCGGCGTGAGCCGGGGATCACCCGAGCCCGCCCTCGACGGCCCGGCCGCCTTCGGTCACGTCCCCCGGCCCGGCGAGGACGGCGGCGCCCTGGCCCGCCGGCACCTGGCCGAGTTCCGGGCGGCCGTCTCCGGGGTGGGGGTCGCGGAGTCGAACCCGCGCATGACGGGACGCTCCTTCCGGTTGCCGGTCATGCCGCAGTCGCCGGGGTTGGGCGAACGGGTCTGGTGGGGTTCAGGAACCCGCGAGACGGCTCGCTGGGTGGGCGAGCAGGGTATGAACCTGATGAGTTCCACGCTGCTGACCGAGGACACCGGGATCCCCTTCGACGAGTTGCAGGCCGAGCAGATCGGGATCTACCGGGCGGCGTTCGCCGCGGCCGGGCACGGTTTCACTCCGCGGGTCTCGGTGTCGCGCAGCGTCATCCCCATCACCAACGACCTCGACGAGGCCTACTTCGGTCGCGAGCGCGGGTCGGCCGACCAGGTCGGGTCGCTCGGCGAACCCGGACTCGCCCGGTTCGGCAAGACCTACGCCGGGGAACCCGACGTGGTCGCGGAACAACTCGCCAAGGACGCGGCCGTCCGGGAGGCCGACACCCTGCTGGTGACCGTCCCGAACGCGGTCGGGGTGGACTACAACGCGCACCTGCTGGAGTCCGTCGTCCGGTACGTGAAACCCGCGCTCGACTGACGGGGCTCCCGGGTCGCGTCGCCGCGACCCGGTTTGTCCACAGGCCGGCGGCGAGGGGGCCGACGGCCGCGGCGTTCCTGGCACGGTGGCGCCATGCCTCGACGACCCCGACGCGCCGCCCGTCCGGCCCTCGCCACGCTCCTCGCCCTCACGACGATCGGCGTCGGGGTCGCCGCCACCTCCACCCTGGCCACCGCCTGCACCGGGTCCACCGGGGCGAGCGCGGGCCGGGGCTCCTTCGAGGTGGGAGGTTCCCGGACCTGCGACGGCGACCGGCCCGCCCGTGACGGGGGCCGCCGGCCCGCCGCGGAGCGGCACGCGAGCCTCGTCGACGTCGCCGTCGGCACGTGCGGGAACGCGGGGTGCGACGGACCACAGGCTCCGTGCGCACCCGGCCTGGACCGCGCCTCCGTCACCACCACGGTCGCCGGGGCGGGACCCGAGAACGCCGTGCGGCGCAGCACCTGCGTGGCGGCGGGTGACCCGGGGGTCGCGGCGGCGGCCACCCCCGTGGTGACCGCGGCCGATCTCCGGTCCGTCGGACTGCCCGCCGCGGAGGTCCGGCTCGAACCCCCGACCGGGGAGGCCGTCGTCGGCCTGCCCGTGAACGTCTGGACCCGACCCGTCCCGGTGCTGCGCACCGTCGACGTCCTCGGCGTCCCGGTGACCGTGCGCGCCGTCCCGCGCCGGTGGACCTGGCGGTTCGGCGACGGCGCCACGCTCGGCCCGACCGCGGACCCGGGCCACCCCTGGCCCGCCATGACCACGACGCACACCTACTCCCGCAGCGGGACCTTCACCGTCAGCGGCACGACGACCTGGACCGCGGACTACCTCGTGCCGGGAGCCGGCTGGCGTCCCGTGGCAGGAACGGTCGAGGTCGACGGCGACGTCGGGAACCTCACCGTCCGCACCGCCACGAACCTGCTCACCCGCTGAACTCCTGCCCCCGGGAACCTGCCTCCGGGAACCTGCACCCGCAGAACTCCCCGGAACGACGGAACTCCCCGCCGCAGAGCGACGGGGAGTTCCGGGGGCGTGATCGAGAAGATCAGAGGCGGGTCACGTTGGAGGCCTGCGGCCCCTTCTGGCCCTGCGTGATCTCGAACTCGACCTGGTCGTTCTCGTCCAGGGACTTGAAGCCCCCACCAGTGATCTGGGAGTAGTGGACGAAGACGTCAGCGCCACCGTCGTTGGGAGCGATGAAGCCGAAGCCCTTCTCGCTGTTGAACCACTTGACAGTTCCCTGAGCCATATTGGCCTCCTCGGGTGATCGCTCCGAAGAGCTCGCCGCCCGAGGCGCTTCCGGACTGGAAGCATGCGTACCTCGAGAGATCCCCGGGCACATGAGCACGACGAGAAACTGCGACTGCGATCAGCCTAGCACGCAGGCGACCGACCACCACCAACCGCGACCGTCCCCATGCCCGCCGCACCCCGGGTCCGCGACGCCGGCGGGCGGCCGCCGGACGAACGCGGAGGCGGCAACGACGAAGGGCCCGGACGACGTCCGGGCCCTTCTCGAGGTGGAGCTGAGGGGACTCGAACCCCTGACCCCCTCCATGCCATGGAGGTGCGCTACCAGCTGCGCCACAGCCCCTTACCCGTCTCCGCCAGGCCTTCCGGCCCGCGGCGACGTCGTCAACCTTACCCCACCCCGGGCCGTGCTCGGGACACCACGGCAGCGGTGCGGGTCAGCCCTCGACCCCGACCTCGTCACCGGCGGCGCCGACGTTGTGCTCGACCAGCACCCAGCCCCCGCGTCGCGAGGGTTCCAGGACCGTCCAGTGGGCGTTGCGGAAGCCGGCGAGCCGGTCCCAGTGGGCCAGCCCGAGTCCGGTCAGCTCGAGCACGGCCCCTTTGAGCGCGGCGCCGTGGGAGGCGACCACCAGGGTCCCGCCGTCGGGCACCGTCGCCGCGTGCCGCTCGATCGCCACGGCCGCGCGCCGGGCCACCTCGGAGCGCTTCTCCCCCCCGGGCCCGCCGAGGCGCAGGTCCTCGCCCCGGCGCCAGGCGTCGAAGTCGGCGGGGTGCGCGGCCTGGATCTCGGGATGGGTCAGCCCCTGCCAGACCCCGGCGTGGACCTCGCGGACCCCGGGCTCGGGGACGGCCGGCAGGCCCGTCTCGGCGGTGAGCGCCGCGGCGGTCGACGCCGCGCGCCGCAGGTCGGAGGTCACCAGCACGACGGGACCACCGCCCCGCAACCGCGGGGCCAGCTCGGCCGCGGCCGCCTTCACCTGGGTCTCCCCCACGGCGTCGAGGGCGACGTCGAGCTGCCCCTGGAACCGGCGCTCGTGGTTGAAGGCCGTGCGTCCGTGACGCCAGAGCACGACCCGCGCTGCGGGCACGGCTCAGGACTCCGCGGAGGTGGCGGGCTCGGCGACCGGGAGCGTGATGGGCGGGCAGTCCTTCCAGAGGCGCTCCAGCGAGTAGTACTCGCGCTCCTCGGAGTGCTGCACGTGGATCACCACGTCGACGAAGTCGAGCAGGACCCAACGGCCCTCGCGCTCGCCCTCGCGGCGGACGGGCTTGGCCCCCAGGGGGAGCAGCTGCTCCTCGACCGCCTCGGCGATGGCGCGCACCTGGCGCTCGTTGGGCGCCGAGGCCAGCAGGAAGGCGTCGGTGATGAAGAGCTGATCGGACACGTCGAGCGCCACCACGTCGGTGGCGAGCTTCTCCGCGGCAGCCGCCGCGGCCGTCCGGGTCAGCTCGAGGGCACGCTCGGATGCGGGCACGGGACTCCTTGAACTGTCGGTGGAGTCCTTAGTCTCCCACGCCGCCGGCGTAGAGCCGGTGCTTGGTGATGTGCTGCACGACGCCGTCGGGCACCAGGTACCAGACCGGCAGACCCGACCGCACGCGGCGCCGGCAGTCCGTGGAGGAGATGGACAGGGCCGGGACCTCGAGCAGCGACACCCGGTCCATCGGCAGCCCGTCGGCCCGCAGCTGGTGCCCCGGGCGGGTGACCCCGACGAAGTGCGCCAGGTGGAACAGGTCCGGCGCGTCCTTCCAGGTGAGGATCTTCTCCAGGGCGTCGGCGCCCGTGATGAAGAACAGGTCCGAGTCCGGCTGGGCCTCGGCCAGCTCGCGCAGGGTGTCGATCGTGTAGGTGAAACCGCCCCGGTCGATGTCGATGCGCGAGACCGTGAAGCGAGGGTTCGACGCCGTCGCGATGACGGTCATCAGGTACCGGTGCTCCGGCGGGGCGATGTCGCCCCGCGACTTCTGCCACGGGCGCCCCGTCGGGACGAAGACGACCTCGTCCAGGTCGAACCGGGCCGCGACCTCGCTGGCCGCGACCAGGTGACCGTGGTGGATCGGGTCGAACGTGCCGCCCATCACCCCGAGGCGGTGCCGGGGCGAGGTGCGGGTGTTCAGTGCCGGGTGCCGACGGAGCGGAAGCCCATGGTCGCGATGAGCATGCCCATGAGGATGCAGATGGCCACGATGCCGAAGGCGACGGGCGCCATGGGCAGGTCGACGCCGGCGTGGGCCTCTTCGGCCTGGTTGGCGGCCGAGGCGGCCAGGGCGTACAGCATGTCGTCCTCCCGGGGCGTGGTGCGTCTGGGAGCAGTCTCGCACGAGAGCCTGCGCTCCGGCGCAGGGGTCGTGCGCGAGGATCGGGGGGTGTCGCGACAACCTGAAGGTCTCGGGCCCGCCGTCGACGTCTCGGTGGTCGTGCCGGTCTACGACGAGGCCGAGGTGCTCGAGGAGTTCGCCGGGCGGTTGCGGGCCGTGCTCGACGCCCCCGGTGCGGCGCAGCACGTCGGGAGCTACGAGGTGCTCGTGGTCGACGACGGCAGCCAGGACCGCTCGCCCGTGGTGCTGGCGCGGTTGCGGCGGGACTGGCCGCAGCTGCGGGTGGTCAGGCTGCGGCGCAACAGCGGTCATCAGGCCGCGCTCTCCGCCGGGCTGGCCCTCGCGCGCGGGACCCGGGGCGTGCTGACCATGGACGCCGACCTGCAGGACCCGCCCGAGGTGCTGCCCGACCTGGTCTGGGCGGCCGAGACCAACGAGGTCGTCTACGCCGTCCGGGGCGACCGTTCCAGCGACTCCCGCTTCAAGCGGGTCAGCGCCGAGTGGTTCTACCGGGTGCTGCGCTCCCTCGGGGCGACGCTGCCCGCCCACGCGGGCGACTTCCGGTGGATGGACCGGGTCGTCGTCGACGCGGTGCTGGCGCTGCCCGAGCAGCACCGGGTCCTGCGGCTGGTCGTCCCCGAGCTCGGCTTCCGCTCCGGCGCCGTCACCTACCGGCGGGCCCCCCGGGCGGCGGGGCGCACGAAGTACCCGCTGCACCGGATGCTGCGACTGTCCCTGGACGCGATCACCGGGTCCTCGACCGCCCCGTTGCGGCTCGCCACCGTGTTCGGGCTGGGGGGTGCCGCGGCGTCCTTCCTGCTCCTGGTCTACGCCCTGGGATCCTTCGCGCTGGGGGCGACCGTGCCCGGGTGGACCTCCACCGTGACCGTGGTGGCGGGCGTGGGCGGCCTGCAGCTGCTGTGCACCGGGATCCTCGGCGAGTACCTCGGCCGGCTCTACGTCCAGGCGCAGAACCGGCCGAGCTACCTCGTGGCCGCGGACAGCCTCCGGGAGCAGCGGACGGACCCCGGCCCCGATCACTGACGACGGGAGTCGTCCCGTCCGGGACGGGACGCTCGGTCGTTTCCCCGCGGGCGGGGTGACCGAGCTGTCACGATCGGTTCGCGGAGCAGGAGATCGGCACGCGGTTGGCGGCCGCTGCCGGCCGCGAGCCGTCCGAGGAGCCGTGGAGGCCACCGTGAGCACGCCCTTCTTCAGCATCCTGATGCTGACCTACAACGCCCCCGAGTACGTGGAGCTGGCGGTCCGTTCGGTGAAGGAGAGGACGACCGGCGTCGAGCACGAGCTCGTCGTCGTCGACAACGCCTCCGACGCCCCCACGCGGCAGCTGGTGCAACGCCTGCACCGCGAGGGCTTGATCGACACGCTGAAGCTGATGCCCTACAACTCCCTGTTCGCCGAGGGCAACAAGGTCGCCTCCCGCCTGGCGGACCGGCGGGCGACGCACCACCTGCTGCTGAACAGCGACGTGGAGGTCACGGGCGCGGACTGGCTCGAGCACCTGCTGGCCGTCCACCGTCGCGGGGTCACCGCCTACGGGGTCGCCCTCGACCCCCTGCGCGTGGACGGTTACTGCCTGCTCATCGACGCCGACCTCTACGCCGCCAACCCCCTGGACGAGAGCCACCAGTGGTGGTGGGGCGTGACCAAGCAGCAGGCCGCGCTCCTGACGCAGGGCTTCACGGTGCAGGGTTACGGGGAGCACGAACGCTGGGTCCACCACTTCGGGGGCCGCAGCGGCAGCGCCTTCGAGCACGCCCGGGGCATGGACGTCACCCGGGAGGAGGTCGCCTCGTGGTTCGCGGGCCACCGGGCGACGGTGCTCGACCGCCGCCGGAACGGGCAGATCCCGAACCACGAGACGCCCTCGGCGCTGCAGCGCGTCGTGGCCCGCGCCCGGCGGCTCGTGGGCCGCGTGCGCCGCCGCCTCGTCCGGGCTCGCCGCTGAGACGTCCCCGGACGGGCCCCGGGAGGCCGCTCAGACCCGCACGTGCCCGGCGCCGAGGACGTGCCAGGTCGTGGTGGTGAGCTCCCCGAGCCCCATCGGTCCGCGCGCGTGCAGCTTCTGGGTGGAGATGCCGACCTCGGCCCCCAGCCCGAACTCCCCGCCGTCGGTGAAGCGGGTCGAGGCGTTCACCGCCACCACGGCGGAGTCCACCGCGGCGGTGAAGTAGTCGGTGACCCGGACGTCGGTCGCGAGCACGGCCTCGGTGTGGGCCGAGGACCACCGCGCGATGTGGGCCACGGCCTCCTCGACCGAGTCGACCACCCCGACCGCGATCTCCAGGCCGTGGTACTCCGCGGCCCAGTCGGCGTCGGTCACCGGCTGCACCGCGAGGCCCACCGACTCCGCGGCCCGGGCCGCGGTCGCGTCGGCGTGCAGGGTGACCCCGGCGGCGTCGAGGGCACCGAGCAGGGTCGGCAGGAAGTCCGTCGCCAGCGCCGAGTGCACCAGGACGGTCTCGGCCGCGTTGCAGACGCTCGGGCGCGACACCTTGGCGTTGAGCACGATCTCGACGGCCTGCTCGAGGTCGGCGGAGGCGTCGACGTACACGTGGCAGTTGCCGACCCCGGTCTCGATCACCGGGACGGTCGCCTCCCGCACGACGCGCTGGATGAGGTCGGCCCCACCGCGGGGCACGAGCAGGTCGACCAGGCCGCGGGCGGTGAGCAGCACCCCCACCCCGTCGCGACCGTGCTCGTCGATCGTGGTGACCGCGTCGGCGGGCAGCCCCGAGGCGGCGAGCGCGTCGCGGATGACCTCGACGAGGACCGCGTTGCTGGACCGGGCCGCCGACCCGCCGCGCAGGAC
Source organism: Kineococcus gynurae (assembly GCF_042433995.1). NCBI lineage: Bacteria > Bacillati > Actinomycetota > Actinomycetes > Kineosporiales > Kineosporiaceae > Kineococcus > Kineococcus gynurae. The sequence goes on along the minus strand of NZ_JBHLUI010000008.1, from coordinate 496,468 downwards.
CACGGCGTTGCCGCTCTTGAGCGCGAGCACGGCGACGTCGACCGTCACGTTCGGTCGTGCCTCGTAGACCACGCCCAGCACGCCCATCGGCACGCGGACCTGCCGCAGCCGCAGCCCGTTGGGCAGCGTCGAACCGCGCACGACCTCCCCGACCGGGTCCGGGAGGGCGACGACGTCGCGGACGGCGGCGGCGAGCGCCGCGACGCGGGGGGCGTCCAGCCGGAGCCGGTCCAGCAGCGAGGCCGAGGTGCCCTCGGCCTCGCCCCGGGCCAGGTCTTCGGCGTTGGCGGCGACGACGCGCTCGGTCGCCGCCTCGATGGCCGCGGCGACGGCCAGCAGGGCCGCGTCCTTGTCCGCGCGCGAGGCCAGCCGCAGGGCGCGCGAGGCCTCCTTGGCCGCCCGGCAGGTGGCCAGCACGGCCTCGGCGACGGCCGGGTCCGGCGCGGCGGCCGGGGTGCCCGCCCCGGCGGTGGTCGCGTCGGACGGGGTCGCGGAGTCGGCGAGCAGCGTCATGCCCCGATCGTACGGTCTGCGCCCACCCCGCTCCCGGGGATTCCCGCCCGAGGGACCCGGGTCACCAGGGCGCCACGTCACCGACCACGTCGAGGGGACGGCCGCCGTGCCGCCACCGGGGCCGTCCCCCGGGACGGGGAGCGGCGTCGCGGGCCGCACGGGCGAGGCGGTGCTCCACCGTGGCCCGGTCGACGACCTCGACCCCGGCCACCCGCCAGTCGGGCAGACCGGTGCTGCGCCGGTGCTCCGGCCAGAGCCGCAGCGCCAGCGCCGCCGCGTCGTCGGCGTCCTCGGCCTCGTCCCAGTAGTGCAGCTCGACCCGGTCGGCGGCGTAACGGACCCGGGAGAGCAGCGGTCGTTCGCGGACCAACGCGTCCAGGGCCGAGCGGAGACCGCCGAGGTCGGTACGTTCCCCGGCGACCGTCAGCGTGACCGACCACAGCGGCAGCAGCTCCACCTCGTGCGGATCCCCCACCGTCGCCCCCACCCTCCGTCGTGCCCGTCCCGGTCCGGCGCTCAGGCCCGCCGAGCCCCCGGCCGGAGCAGGACCAGGTGGTCGCGGTGCACCAGCTCGCGCTCGTAGGCCGGGCCCCACTGCCGCGCCAGCTCCCGGGTGGAGCGGCCGAGCATGTCGGGGACCTCGTCCGAGGAGTAGTTCACCAGCCCGCGGGCCAGCGCGTGGCCGAACGCGTCGACCAGCTCCACCGGGTCGCCGGCCCCGAACGTGCCGCTCACCCCGGTGACCCCGGCCGGCAGGAGGGAGGACCGTCGTTCGCTCACCGCGCGCACCGCTCCCTCGTCCAGGACGAGACGGCCCGCGGGGGTGGCGGCGTGCGCCAGCCAGAGCCGGCGCGTGCTCGGGCGACGGGTGGCGCTGACCGCCGTGCCCGGCACCGAGAACCACGTCCCGACGTCCTCCCCGGCCAGCGCCGGCCGGGCCAGCGCGGCCGCGGTGACCAGGGTGGGGACGCCGGCGGCCACGGCGATCTCGGCGGCGTCGATCTTGGTGGTCATGCCCCCGGTGCCGACCCCCGCGGCCCCGGTCGAGCCGATCGTGACGCCCTCGAGGTCGGCGGGTCCGGCGACGTGCGCGATCCGGCGCGTGCCGGGCCGGTCGGGCGGACCGTCGTGGACGGCGTCGACGTCGGAGAGCAGGACGAGCGCGTCGGCCCGGACGAGGTGGGCCACCAGGGCGGCCAGCCGGTCGTTGTCGCCGAAGCGGATCTCGTGGGTGGCGACGGTGTCGTTCTCGTTCACCACGGGGACGACCCCGAGGGCCAGCAGCCGCTCCAGCGTGCGCTGGGCGTTGCCGTAGTGGGTGCGCCGCACGACGTCGTCGGCGGTCAGCAGGACCTGTCCGACGGTCAGTCCCGCGCCCGCGAAGGCACGGGTGTACTCGGCCAGCAGCAACCCCTGTCCGACGCTGGCGGCCGCCTGCTGCGAGGGCAGGTCGCGCGGTCGCCGGTGCATCCCGAGCGGGGCCAGACCCGCGGCGATGGCCCCGGAGGAGACGAGGACCACCTCCCCGCCCGCGAGACGGCGGGCGGCGAGGACGTCGACGAGCTCGTCGAGCCGGTTCGCGTCGAGCCCGCCGACCGCCGTGGTCAGCGAGGACGAACCGACCTTGACCACGACCCGTCGGGCCGAGGCCAGCCCGGCGCGACCCCCGACGCTCACCACCGGGCCACCGCGGCGCTCACCGCTCGTCGTCCCCGGTCCAGTGCCCGGCGCGGCGCTCGGTCTCGAGCTCGGCGCGGGCCGCGGCCTTGGCGGCCCGGCGGTCGCGCTCCTCCTCGCGCTTGGTGGCCCGGGTCGGGCGCTGGGACTCGTCGAGGCGGAGGTCGGTGCCGCGGGGGCCCATGACCGCGTGCCCGGCGTAGCCCGGCGACATGGTCGGCTCCCAGTCGAAGACGACGGCGTTCTCGTCGGCCCCGATGAGCACCTCGGAACCGGGGACGGCCCCGGCCTTGAACAGCTCGTCCTCGACCCCGAGACGGGCGAGCCGGTCGGCCAGGTAGCCGACGGCCTCGTCGTTGCTGAAGTCGGTCTGGCGCACCCAGCGGGTGGGCTTCTCCCCGCGGACCCGGAAGCGCACCCCACCGGTCTCGACGTCGCCGTAGACCTCACGGGTGACGGTGAACCCGCTGTCGTCGATCGCCCGGGGGACGATGATCGTGCGGGTCGGGGCGGGCGGCGGGGCGGCGGCCCGGGCGGCCTCGACGACCTCGGCCATGGCGAAGGCCAGCTCGCGCAGACCGTGGTGGGCGACCGCGGAGACCACGAAGACCGGCGCCCCGCGCTTCTCCAGGTCGGCCCGCACGATGTCGGCGAGGTCGCGCGCGTCGGGCACGTCGGCCTTGTTGATGACGATGAGCCGCGGGCGATCCTGCAGCGGGACGTCGCCGTCCTCGACCGCGTAGGCGGCGAGCTCCTTCTCGATGGCCTCGAGGTCGCCCACGGGGTCCCGGTCGGTCTCCAGCGTGGCCCCGTCGAGCACGTGGACCAGGGCCACGCAGCGCTCGACGTGGCGCAGGAAGTCCAGACCGAGCCCGCGGCCCTCGCTGGCGCCCGGGATCAGACCCGGCACGTCGGCGACGGTGAAGCGGGTCGAGCCCGCCTCGACGACCCCGAGGTTGGGCACGAGCGTGGTGAAGGGGTAGTCGGCGATCTTGGGACGGGCCGCGGACATCGCCGCGACCAGCGAGGACTTGCCCGCGCTCGGGAACCCGACCAGGGCGATGTCGGCGAGCGTCTTGAGCTCGAGGGCGACGTCGCCGAGGTCCCCCGCCTCCCCCAGCAGCGCGAACCCGGGCGCCTTGCGCGCCTTGGAGGCCAGCGCGGCGTTGCCGAGACCACCCCGACCGCCCTGGGCGACGACGAGACGGGTCCCGGGACCCACCAGGTCGGCGATCACCTCGCCCTTGGGGGTCTTGACGATGGTGCCGTCCGGGACACCGACGACCAGGTCCTCTCCGTCGGCGCCGTTGCGGTGCGACCCCTCGCCGCGACCGCCGTGGGTGGCCCGGCGGTGCGGTCGCCGGTGGTGCTCCAGCAGCGTCGTGACCTGCGGGTCCACCTCGAGGATGACGTCGCCGCCACGGCCGCCGTTGCCGCCGTCGGGGCCGCCCAGCGGCTTGAACTTCTCCCGGTGCACCGAGGCGCAGCCGTTGCCGCCGTCTCCGCCCGCGACGTGCAGGACGACGCGGTCCACGAAGGACGTCATGAGGGGTGTCTCCGGTCTGTCAGAGGGGTGCTGCCGGGAGCGCCGGCCGGAGGGCCGACGCACGAGAGGGCGGGCCGGTGTCCCGGCCCGCCCTCTCGGTCACGCTGAACTGGTGGTCGTGCGGATCATTCGCCCGCGACGACGTTCACGACCTTGCGGCCGCGCTTGGTGCCGAACTCGACCGCGCCGCCCACCAGGGCGAACAGGGTGTCGTCCCCGCCGCGGCCGACGCCGGCCCCGGGGTGGAAGTGGGTGCCGCGCTGGCGGACGAGGATCTCGCCGGCGCTGACGACCTGGCCGCCGAAGCGCTTCACGCCGAGACGCTGCGCGGCGGAGTCACGACCGTTGCGCGAGGAGCTCGCGCCCTTCTTGTGTGCCATGGGTTGACGTCACTCCCCGATCGAGGTGATCTTGACGCGGGTGTACTTCTGGCGGTGACCCTGCCGCTTCCGGTACCCGGTCTTGTTCTTGTACTTCAGGATCGTGATCTTGGGCCCCTTGGCGTCCTCGACGACCTCGGCGGTGACCTTGACCCCGGCGAGCTTGGCGGCGTCGGTGGTCACCTCGGACCCGTCGACGAGGAGGAGCGCCTGCAGGTCGAGGGAGGACCCCTTGGCACCGGCGACGCGGTCGATGGTCAGCACGTCGCCGACCGCGACCTTCTCCTGCCGGCCACCGGCGCGGACGATGGCGTAAACCACAACGAACCCGTTTCTCTCGTCGAACGTACTGGGCGCCCTCGGAACCATCAGACCGTCGGTCTCGAGGACCGTCAGACCAGCAGCGCGGAGCGCGGGGGTGTGCTCGGCACACCGAGGGTCGATCCTACGGGGCGGGCGCGGGCGGGGTCAAAACGACGCCCGCGCCCGACCGTCAGGAGTCCTCGGGGGCCGGACCGTCGCCGGGAGCCGGCTCGTCGTGCTTGGCGAAGGCCGCCGGCGGCGGCATCGGGAACGGCTGACGCGCCGGGGCGGGCGCCACCGGGGGCGCCTTCTCCTCGGTGCGGTTCTTGCCGCCGCGGCTGCGCCGCGAGCGACCGCCCGACCCCCCGGACCCGTTGCCCCCGGACCCGTTGCCCCCGGACCCGTTCGCGCCGGAGCGGTCCTCGGACTCCCCCGCGCCGCCCGCGGCACCGCCCGGGCGGCTCCCGCCCGGCGCGGCCGCGGCCTGCTCGGCCTCGTCGGCCTCCAGCTCCTCCAGCACCGCGGCCAGCCCCTGACCGGTCCGCTTGCGGGTCATCTGGACGAGCCCGAGCGAGGTCACCTCGGCCACCTGGTGCTTGGTGCGGTCCCGGCCGAGGCACTCGACCAGTCGGCGCAGCACGAGGTCGCGGTTCACCTCGAGCACCATGTCGATGAAGTCGATGACGATGATCCCGCCGATGTCGCGCAGCCGGAGCTGGCGGACGATCTCCTCGGCGGCCTCGAGGTTGTTGCGGGTGACCGTCTCCTCCAGCGTCCCGCCGGCCCCGGTGAACTTCCCGGTGTTCACGTCGATGACGTGCATGGCCTCGGTCGGGTCGATCACGAGCGAACCACCCGAGGGCAGGTACACCTTGCGACCGAGCGCCTTCTGCAGCTGCTCGTCGATGCGGTGGGCGGCGAAGACGTCCTCCTCGGAGTCCCACCGCTCCAGCCGGGGCTGCAGGTCGGGGGCGACGTCGCGGACGTAGTCCGAGACCGTCTGCCAGGCCGACTCCCCCGCGACGACGAGCTTGGTGAAGTCCTCGTTGAAGACGTCGCGGACGACGCGGACGGTCAGGTCCGGCTCGCCGTGCAGCAGCACCGGGGCGTTCTTGGCCGTGATGCGGGCCTGGATCGACTCCCAGGTGGCCTGCAGCCGTTGCACGTCCGCGGCCAGCTCCTCCTCGGCGACCCCCTCGGCGGCGGTCCGCACGATCACGCCGGCCCCCTCGGGGACGACCTGCTTGAGGATCTTCTTCAGCCGCGCCCGCTCGGTGTCGGGCAGCTTGCGCGAGATCCCCGCCATCGAGCCCCGCGGGACGTAGACGAGGTAGCGGCCGGGCAGGTTGATCTGGCTGGTGAGCCGGGCGCCCTTGTGCCCGACCGGGTCCTTCGTGACCTGCACCAGGACCGGGTCGCCGGACTTCAGCGCGGCCTCGATGCGACGGGGTTGTCCCTCCAGACCGGCGGCGTCCCAGTTGACCTCGCCCGCGTAGAGGACCGCGTTGCGGCCCTTGCCGACGTCGATGAACGCGGCCTCCATGCTGGGCAGGACGTTCTGGACGCGGCCCAGGTAGATGTTGCCGACCATCGTCGTCTGGGCCTTCTTGGCCCCGTAGTGCTCGGCCAGGATGCCGTCCTCGAGGACGCCGATCTGGGTGCGGCCGTCGGACTCGCGCACCACCATGACCCGCTCGACGCTCTCGCGCCGGGCCAGGAACTCGGCCTCGGTCAGGATGGCCCGCTTGCGGCCCTGCTCGCGCCCCTCGCGGCGACGCTGCTTCTTGGCCTCCAGCCGGGTCGAGCCCTTGAGCGCGGTGATCTCGTCCTCTCCGGTCCCGCGCTCGCGCGGCCGACGGGGCTCGCGCACCCGGGTGACGGTGTTCGGCGGGTCGTCGGCGGCGACGTCGTCACCCTCGCCGGATCCCGAACGGCGGCGGCGACGACGCCGACGGCGCGAGGAGCCCGAACCGGAGTCCTCCTCGCCCCCCTGGTCCCCCTGCGAGTCGTCCCCGGTGTCGGCGGCGTCGTCCTCCTCGCCCTGGGCGTCGGAGTCGGCGCGACCGTTCCCACCGGAGCGCTCGGGGCGCGGCCCGTCCTCGTCCTGCTCGCGCTCGTCGTCGGCGTCCTCCCCGCGGCCGTTGCGACCACGGCGGCCGCGGCCACCGCGACGCCGACGGCGGCGCGGCGCACCCTCGTCGTCGTCCTCGGATCCGTCGGCCTCGTCCGCCGCGTCCGACCCGTCGGAATCGTCCGAGTCGTCGTCCTCGGCGTCGTCCTCGCGGGCGTCGACCCGTCCGCCGCGGCGACGGGAGCCGCGAGACCGGCGACGTCCGGCCGGGCGCGCCTCCGGCTCGTCGTCGCTCTCCTCGGCGTCGTCCCGGTCCGCGTCCTCGAGGTCGTCGGCGTCGACGTCCTGGTCGTCCTGGTCGTCCTCGACGTCCTGGTCGTCCTCGTCGTCGGCGTCGTCGCCGTCCTCGAAGATCGAGAACGGCGAGAAGGAACGGGGCGGCCCCGCCGGGGCGGAGGCCCGCCGGCGCGGCCGGTCGGACTCCTCGGACTCGGGAGCCTGGAAGAACAGGGCGGTGGCGCGGGCCGCGGCGGCCGCCGCGCGGTCCTGGTCGGCCACGGGGGCCGACGCGCCCCGGGCGAGTCCGCGGGCCCGCAGCAGGACCGGGTCGTCCATCAGGTCGTCCGTGCCGGAGGTCTCCGACCGCGGGGCGGCGGAGGACGTCGTGGGGGCCGGCGACTCGTCCCGGGCCGCGGCCGGTGCTTCGGCCGGCTCGACGGCGGGGGTCTCGGCCGGGGTCTCGGCGGGGGTCTCCGCCGGGGTCTCCGCCGGGGTCTCGGCCGGGTCTCCCGCAGCGGCCTCGGCCGCGACCGGGGTCGGCGCGACGCTCGCGTCGACCGGGGCGCTGGTGGCCCGACGGCTGCGCCGGGTCCGGGGACGGCCGGCGGCGGCGTCGAAGCTCTCCGCGGCGGGCGGCGCGGACGCCTCGGGCACCGGGGTCGGCGCCGGGGCGTCCGGGGCGGGCCGGTCGTCGGCGGCCGACGCGGCGGGGGGCTGCGCCGAGGTGGGGGCCACGGGGGTTTCCGCCACGGCGGTCGGGGGGCCGGCCGGTCGGCTCGCGGCCCGGCGACGGCGCGGGCGCTGGGCCCCGCCGGTCGTGCTGGTGCTCTCCGGCGCCGAGTCGGCTCCGGTCAGGTCGGACGTGGTCACGGGTCTCTCCCGTCGCCCGCGGCGGCAGTCACACCGGTGCCCACTGCCGCGCGGGCGTGCTCGTAGGGCTCACCGGTCTGCGGTAGCCGCGGACCGGCGGAAGTCCTGGGGTCGTCCGGCTGGGGCTCGCGGTTTCGCGCTGGCCCCCGCCGGTCGCGTCGACGGGCGTCCGGCCTCGGCTCGCCCGGTGCGCCGGCCCGGTCCTTCCACTGGACCGCGGCGCTGCCCGGACGGACCGCGTGCGCGGCGGATCCGTCGACGGATCGGGCGCCCGGTGTGGAGGAACGCTCGATCCCGGCCAGTGTCGCACAGCAGCTTCTCGCGCGACGGAGGAGGCGGGGCGCGGCAGAGGGCAGTGCCGTCGCGGCGGATCATCGGGCACCCCATCCGGTTCCTCGACCCGAACCGGCCGACGTGGTCCGAGCGGCCGTCGCCCTGCGCTACGCTCCCCCTCGACACCATCCCGAGTGGCCGAGAGTCCTGGCTCGACGACGCCACAGCAACCATCGCGTTCGGAACCGCGACAGGTGCTCCCGCCAGGATCGATGGAGGATTCCATGATCCGGATCTGTACCGCGTCCACCCCGCACGGGCCCGCCCGTCCGGGCTGTCGACGGCACCCGCTCACGCACTGACGCCCCTCGCCCCGCGACGCCTCGCGACCCCGGTCCCCGCGGACCGGTTGGACCGGTTGGACCGGTTGGACCGGTTGGACCGGTCCAGCGTCCGAGGCGCCCGCCGGACCCGCTCCGCCTCCCCTGGCACCACCCACCCCTGCGAGCGACCCCGCTCACCGTCTCCGAGGAGAACCCGTGCTCACGCCCCACCGTCCGATCCTCGCCACCCGTCGTCGGGTCCTGTCCTCGGCCCTGGGGCTCGGCTCCCTGGCCGCGCTCGGCTCGTTGAGCGCCTGCGGCGACGGCTCGAACTCGGCCGCCCTGTCCGGCGAGGAGAAGGCGAGCCTGCAGGGCGCGACCCTGAAGCTCATGGTCAACCAGCCCCACCGGCTGGCCTTCACCGACCTGCTCGGCCCCAAGTTCAAGGACGACTTCGGCGGCACGCTCGAGGTCACCGCGATCCCCTACGACCAGCTGACGAGCAAGCAGATCCTCGACGTGCAGGCCGGTGACGGCGAGTTCGACGTCTTCGACTACTTCTACTTCGGCCTGGGCGACCTGGTCGACGCCGGCGCCCTGGTCGACCTCACCGACTGGATCGCCTCCAACTCCGGCGGCACCGACGGCATCGAGCCCGACGACTTCCTCGCCAGCATCTACGACCCGTACACGCTGCTGGACGGCAAGCGCTACGGCCTGCCCTTCGACGGGGACACCCACGTCCTCTACTACAACGCCGAGGTCTTCGACCGCTACGGCGTCCAGCCCCCGACGACCTGGGACGAGTACGACGCGGCCGCGGCCAAGATCACCCAGGACTCCGGCGGCAGCGTCTACGGGGCCATCGTCGAGGCGCAGCAGGTCCCGATGATCCTCGGCTGCTCCTTCATCAACCGCCTCGCCGGGTACGGCGGGACGCTGCTCGACGAGTCCGGCAAGGTCGCCTTCGCGGGTGCGGAGGGCCTCGCGGCGCTGCAGCACCTCATCGACGTGCAGCCGGCCGCGCTGCCGACACCCCTGCAGACCGGCTTCGACCAGGCCAACTCCGCGTTCCTCTCCGGCCAGGGCGCCATGCTCGACACGTGGACCGACCTCGGCCTCAAGGCCCAGGACCCGTCCAGCTCGAAGATCGTGGACAAGTGGGGTGTCGTCACCCTCCCGACCGGCGGGTCCAACACCACCCCCCGGACCGCCCTGAACGCGGGCTTCGGCCTCGGCGTCTCGGCGGGGTCGAGCCAGCAGGGCGTCGCCGCGGCCTTCGTGAAGTGGGCCACCGACAAGGAGCACAACTTCCTGCTGTCCTCGACCGCGGGCTCCGGCATCGACCCGGCCCGCACGAGCGTCCTGGAGAGCGCCGAGTACGCGACCGCCGCGGGCAAGGCCGTGGACGTCATCCGCGAGGGGCTGCTCGGCTCCCCGCTGGCCTGGCCGCGCGAGGCCGGGGCACCCAAGCTCCTGCAGGACCTGGTGGACCAGCTGGCCCTGGCCATGCAGGGCGACAAGGACGCGCAGACCGCGCTCGACGACGCCGCCGAGACCTGGGAGAACGAGCTCGGATGAGCGCCCCCACGGACGTCGGCACCCCCACGGCCACGGTGACCATCCCCGAGCAGGCCCGGCGCGCGCGGACGGCGCGCCGGGCCGTGCCCGGTCGGCACCGGCCCGGGCACGTCTCGACGTGGCTGGCCGCCCCGAGCCTCGCCGGCCTGGCGGTCATGCTGCTCTACCCCACGCTCTTCGTGGTGGCCCTGGCGCTGACGAAGTCGACCCTGGCCCACCCCCTCGTCCGCTGGACGGGGACGGAGAACGTCGTCGAGGCGTGGGAGTCGCTGGCGTTCGCGGGCTCGCTCGTCCGCTCGACCGTCTTCGCGGTGGGCGCGGCGCTCGCCACCACCGCGCTCGGCACCGCGCTGGCCCTCCTGCTGCACGCGCGGGGGACCCGGTTCGGCGTGGTCGGAACCATCCTGCTGCTGCCGCTGGTGACCCCGCCGGTGATGGTCGGGGTCGCCTGGAAACTCATGCTCGCCCCGGTCGGCGGCGCCTTCGGCGGGGTGTTCTCGGCCCTCGGGTTCCCCGGGGCCAACCCTCTCGGCGACGGCGTGGGGGCGTTCTCCTCGCTGCTGGTCATGCACGTCTGGCAGTGGACGCCGTTGGTGACGCTGCTGGTGTTCGCCGCCCTCCTCGGGGTGGACCACGAACTGCGGGAGGCGGCGGCCCTCGACGGGGCCGGCGCCGTCCGCACGTTCACCCACGTCGTGTGGCCGGTCGTGCTGCCCAACGTGCTCTCCGTCCTGCTGCTCGAACTCGTCATCGGGCTGAAGGTCTTCGACCTCGTGGTCGTCGTGACGCAGGGCGGGCCGGGAGTGTCGACCATCCTGACCGGGTTCGAGATCTTCCGGACGGGTCTGCGCGGTTCCTACGAGATCGGGACCGCGGCGGCCATGACGTTGGTCTTCGGGCTGCTGGTCGGGGTGCTGACCACCGTCGTGTCGCTGCTGCGCGCCCGCGCCGTCAAGGCGGAGCAGTGAACGCCGGCGTGCTGCAGCGCAGCACGGTCCGCGTCGTCCTGGCCCTGGTCGCGTTCCTGGCCCTGGTCCCGGTGCTGTTCCTGGTGTCGCTCTCGCTGCGCAGCGTCGACGACATCGCCAACGGTGGCTGGCTGCCCTCCACCGTGCGCTGGGACAACTTCCCGGCCGCCTTCGGCACCGTCCCCCTGACGACGATGCTGGCGAACTCCTGGGTGGTCGCGATCGGCGCCACGCTGCTGACCTCGCTGGTCGCGGTCCCCGCGGCCTACGTCACCGCGCGGGCCGGCCGGCGCGGCGAACGGCTGCAGACCCTGCTGCTGGCCAGCTACTGCGCCCCGCCGGTCGTGGCCGTCCTGCCGCTGTACTACCTGCTCAAGACGGGCGGGCTCACGAACTCCGTGGTCGGCCTGATCCTGGTCAACGGTCTGGCCAACGTCCCGGTCGCGGTGTGGCTGCTGGACGGTTTCGTCCGGCGGATCCCCCTGGAGATCGAGGAGGCCGGTTGGGTGGACGGGCTGTCCACCTCCGGCGGGTTGCTGCGGCTCGTGCTGCCCCTGCTGGCCCCCGGGCTGGTGGCCGCGCTGCTCATCTGCCTCTTCCTCTCCTACAACGAGTTCCTGTTCGCGGTCTCCTTCTCGCAGAGCACCGCGAGCCAGACCCTCACGGTGGGGTTGTCGCTGTTCCAGGGCGACCGCACCGTCCAGTTCGGCCAGCAGGCCGCGGCCTCGCTCGTCGGCATCGTGCCGATGTACGTGCTCGCGGTCCTCGCCCAGAAATGGCTCGTCGGTGGACTGTCCGCCGGGGCCGTGAAGTGATCGGAGACCCTGCATGAGCGACCGCCGCATCCACCTCAACGCCTTCGACATGACCTGCGTCGGCCACCAGTCCCCCGGGCTGTGGCGGCACCCGCAGGACGAGTCCTGGCGCTTCGAGGACATCCGCTACTGGACCGAGCTGGCCCGGTTGCTGGAGCGCGGACGGTTCACGTCGTTGTTCATCGCCGACGTGCTCGGCATCTACGACGTGTACAAGGCGGGACCCGAGACCGCGCTGCGGGAGTCCACCCAGGTCCCGGTGGGCGACCCGGCGATGGCGGTCTCGGCCATGGCCGCGGTCACCGAGCACCTGGGTTTCGGGGTCACGGTCTCCTCCACCTACGAGAAGCCGTACGCCTTCGCGCGCCGGATGGCCACCCTGGACCACTACAGCAACGGCCGGGTGGGGTGGAACGTCGTGACCTCCTACCTGGAGAGCGCGGCCAGGAACCTCGGGCTGGACACCCAGATCCGCCACGACCAGCGCTACGAGCTGGCCGAGGAGTTCATGGACGTCGTCTACCAGCTGTGGGAGTCCTCCTGGGAGGACGACGCGGTGGTCCGCGACCGCGAGACCGGGGTCTACACCGACCCGGCCAAGGTCCACCCGATCGAGCACCACGGGCAGTTCTACGACGTCCCGGGGATCGCGCTGAGCGCCCCGAGCCCGCAACGCACGCCGGTCATCTTCCAGGCCGGCGCCTCGGCGCGCGGCATCGGGTTCGCCGCCCGGCACGGTGAGGCGGTCTTCAACACGGCCACCCGCCCCGAGATCATGCGCCCCTGGGTCGACCGCCTGCGCGACGCCGCGGAGGCGGAGGGCCGCGACCGCGACTCGATCAAGGTCTTCACGCTGGTCACCATCATCACCGCGGCGACCGACGAGGAGGCCCGGGCCAAGTACGAGGAGTACGCGAGCTACGTCAGCTACGACGGCGCGCTGAACCTCTACGGCGGCTGGAGCGGGCTGGACCTGTCGAGCTACCCGCCGGACGAACCGCTGGAGTACGCCGAGACCGAGGCCGTGCGGTCGGCGGTCGAGGCGTTCTCGACGGCCGACCCCGACCGGAGGTGGACCCCGCGCGACATCGCCAACTGGGTCGGCATCGGCGGGATGGGCGCGGTGATCGTCGGTTCCCCGACGACCGTCGCCGACGAGCTGCAGCGCTGGATCGAGGTCGGCGACGTCGACGGGTTCAACTGCGCCTACGCCATCACCCCCGGCACCTTCGCCGACATCGTCGAGCACGTCGTGCCCGAACTGCAGCGCCGGGGCGTCTACCCCACCGACTACGAAGGAGAGACGTTGCGCGAGAACATCTTCGGCAAGGGCCAGGCCCGCCTGCGCGACGACCACCCGGCGGCCCGCTTCGCCGCCGCCCGGGTCCACGGCGGAGGCGCCCGATGAGCACCGTCACGTCCGCACCCGCCACGTCCCCCGCGTCCCCCGCGACCGCCACGTCCGAGACGTCCGAGACGTCCGGGACGTCCGGGACGTCCGGGCCCACGTCCGTCCAGGAGGTCCTGACCGCCGCCCGCGAGGTCGCCGACACCCTCGGCCTCGACGCGCTCGAACGCGACCGCGCCAACGCCGAACCGTTCGCCGAGGCCGAGCAGCTGCGCAGGGCGGGGTTGCCCTCGATCCTGCTGCCGACCGAGATCGGCGGCGGGGGGCACCCGTGGTCGGTGGCCCTCGAGGTCGTGCGCGAGATCGCCCGCACCGACGGCTCCATCTCGCAGCTCGTGGCCTACCACTACGTCAACGCCCACAACCTCGTCTGGGTCGCCGACGACGAGGGCCGGCAGCGCTGGGGGGTCCCCTCGGTGCGGTCGCAGTGGCTGTGGGGCGACTCGGTCAACCCCGTCGACCCCGACCTGCAGCTCGTCCGGGTCCCGGGCAGCGACGACTACCTGCTGCGCGGCACCAAGAACTTCTCCACCGGGGCGAGCGTCGGCGATGTCACCGTCGTCGGGGCGGTCACCGACGACACGCAGCGCAACCTGCTCGTGGTCGTCCCCCGGGAGACCCCCGGCTTCGTCAAGGGCGGCGACTGGGACAACCTGGGGCAGCGCCTCTCGGCCAGCGGGTCGGTGCGGTTCGAGGACGTGCGCATCACCCCGGACGCGGTGCTCGGTTCGGCCGAGGACTCCGGGGTCTACGGCTCGCTCGTCACCCCGGCCATCCAGGCCGCGTTCGGCCACTTCTACCTCGGGGTCACCCGGGGCGCGCTGGAGACCGCGGCCGACTACACCCGGACGACCACCCGGCCGTGGTTGCTCTCCGACGTCACCGACGCGACCGAGGACCCCTACATCCTGGCCACCTACGGCCGCCTGGTGGCGCGGCTGCGCGCGGCCGAGGCCCTGGGCCGCAGCGTGGGCGAGTCGTTGTCGCAGGCCCACGCGCGCGGGTGCGACCTGACCTGGGCCGAGCGCGGAGAGGTGGCCGAGGAGATCGCGGCCCTCAAGGTCGTCTCCTCCGACCTGGCGATCGAGACCACGTCGGCGATCTACGAGGTCACCGGCGCCCGGGCCAGCAGCAACCGGTACGGCTTCGACCGGTTCTGGCGCAACGTGCGCACGCACACGCTGCACGACCCCGTGCAGTACAAGGCGCGCGAGGTGGGGCGGCACTTCCTCACCGGCGAGTACCCGGGCTTCACGCTCTACACCTGAGTCCGGTCGCCCCCGGGTCCGGTCCGCGCCCCGGGTCCGGGGCGCGGACCCGGGGCGCGGGTCGGGAAGGCGGACGGGGCCCCGGGAGGTTGTGATCGGCATGGCGAGCGCACCGGACGACGAGCTGCGGGTGGTCTGCGTCGGGGCCGGTCCCCGGACGCTCGGGGTCCTGGACCGTCTGGCGGGACTGCTGGCGGTCGACCCCGACCTCGGGCAGGGCCGGCGGGTGCGGGTCGACGTCCTCGACCCCTACCCGCCCGGGGCCGGGCGGGTCTGGCGCCGGGAGCAGAGCCCGTTGCTCTGGATGAACTCCCGGGCCGCCGACGTGGCCGTGCTGCCGGACGAGTCCTCGACCCTGCGCGGGAGCCGCGGTGCGGCCCCGACCCTCTACGACTGGGTGGCCGCGAACCGGGAGCGGCTCGCCACCGGTCTGCGGGCCGCGGGGACCCCCGGGGCCGCCGCGGAGGTCGAGGGACTCACCCCCGGCAGCTTCCCCTCGCGCACGCTGGCCGGGGCCTACCTGGTGGAGCAGTTCGACGGTGTGCTGACCCGCCTGCGCGAGCTGGCCGGTCCCGACGCGGTCCGGCTGCACCGCGGGCGGGCCGTCGACCTCGTCGACGCCCCCGACGGTCGCCAGCTCGTGCGGACCGAGGCGGGTCCGACGCTCACCGCCGACGTGGTGCTGCTCGCCCAGGGGCACCTCGAGGTGGTGGCCTCGGGGCGGGAGCACGAGCTCGCCCGGATCGCGGCCGCCCACGACCTGGACTACGTGGCCCCCGCCTACACCAACGACGCCGACCTCTCGCCGCTCGCGGCCGGGCAGGACGTGCTCGTGCTGGGCATGGGACTGGCCTTCGTCGACCTGGTCACCCTGGTGACCGAGGGCCGCGGCGGACGCTTCTCCCCCGCGGACGACTCCGGGTCGGGGCGGCTGGTCTACCACCCGTCCGGGGACGAGCCGGTCCTGCACGTGGGGACCCGTCGCGGGGTGCCCTACCGCTCGAAGCTCACCTACGAGGCCGACGTCCGGGCCGGCCTGCGCTGGTACTCGGGCGGACGGGTCGAACGCCTGCGGGCCGAGCTCGGCCGACCCCTCGACCTGCGCGGCGACGTGTGGCCGCTCATCGCACGCGACCTGGCCTTCGCCCACTACCGCGAGCTGTTCGCCGCGCACCCGGGCCGGACGCGGGGCGGGTGGGCGGCCTTCGCCGAGGCCTTCGAGCGGACCCCGTGGGGCTCGGCCGAGCTGGCGGCACTGGTCGCCGCGGCCGTCCCCGCGCCGGAGGACCGCCTGGACCTCGCCCGGTTCGACCGTCCGCTGGACGGGGACGCCCCCGCCGACCCGGACCGGGTGCACGGACGGGTGGTCGAGCACATCGGCGCCGACCTGCTGCGCCGGGGCGACCCGCGCCACTCCGCCGACCAGGCCGTCTTCGTGACGCTGCTGCACGCCTACGCCGTGACCGCCGGGCTGGTGCACCGCGGGGTGCTGAGCGCCCGGTCGGCCGCCCTGGACGTCGACGGGTGGTGGCACGGCTTCTTCAGCTACGCGGCCAGCGGACCGCCACCGGCCCGGCTGACCCGGCTGCTGGCGCTCGCCGAGGCGGGGCTGGTCCGCTTCCTGGGGGCCGGGACCACGGTCGGGCTGGACGAGGAGCACGGCTGCTGGGTCGCCGGCACCGACGGCGGCCCGGCCCCGGTGCGGGCCCGCGTGCTCGTCGACGCGCGCCTGCCCGCGGCCGACGTGACCGCCACCACCGATCCGCTCCTCGCCGCGCTGCACCGGCGGGGCGAGGCCGTGGCGCAGCAGTTCCCCGAGGACGGGGCGACGGGCGCGGTGCACCGCAGCGGGCGACTGGCGGTCGACCCGGAGCACCGGCTGCACCACGCCGACGGGAGCGTCCACCCGCGCCGGTTCGCGGTCGGCCCGGCCGTGGCCGGCGACGGCTGGGCCGCCGCCTTCGCCCGGCCACGCCTGGACCACGGGTTCTTCCGGCTCAACGAGCGGGTCGCGGCCGACCTGCTGGCGGCCGCGACCCGACGGTTCGAGGAGGTCGCTACCCCCGCGCTCGCGTCAGCGCCCCGGTGAGGTCCTCGAGCAGGTCCTCGACGTCCTCGAGGCCGACCGAGACCCGGATGACGCCGTCGGTGAGCCCGATGGCCGCGCGGCCCTCCACCCCCAGGCGTCGGTGGGTCGTGGTCGCCGGGTGCGTCGCGAGCGTCTTGGAGTCGCCCAGGTTGTTGGAGATGTCGACCACCTGCAGGGCGTCGAGCGTCGCGAAGGCCCGCTCCTTGCCCCGCCCCTCGGGCGCGTCCACCGCGAACGTCAGCACGGTCCCGCCCCCGGTCATCTGAGCGGCGGCGAGCTCGTGCTGGGGGTGCGAGGCCAGCGTCGGGTAGCGCACCCAGGCGACGCCGGGGTGACGTTCCAGCTCCTCGGCGATGCGCTGCGCCGACGCGGCGGAATGCCTGACCCGCAACGACATCGTCTCCAGACCCTTCACCAGGGTCCAGGCGTTGAAGGGCGAGAGCGACGGGCCCGTGTGCCGCATGAGGTTCTGCACGGGTCCGTCGACGAACTCCTTCGAGCCGAGGATCGCGCCCCCGAGGACCCGCCCCTGCCCGTCGATGTGCTTGGTCCCGGAGTAGACGACGACGTCGGCCCCGAACTCCAGGGGTCTCTGCTGCACCGGGGAGACGAACGCGTTGTCGACGACGACCGTGGCCCCGACCGCGTGGGCCAGTCGGCTGACGTGCTCGATGTCGACCAGCGTCTGCATGGGGTTGGCGGGGGTCTCGAAGAACACCGCGGTGGTCGGTTCGGACAGGGCTCGTTCCCACTGGGTGGGGTCCTCGCCGTCCACGAACACGGTCTGCACACCCCACCGCGGCAGGATCTCGTCGAGGATCACGAAGCAGGAGCCGAACAGGCTGCGGGCGGCCACGACCCGGTCCCCCTGGCCCAACAACCCGGCCAGCGCGGTGAACACCGCCGACATCCCGCTCGCCGTGGCGAAGCAGGCCTCGGCCCCCTCCAGCAGCCGCAGCCGTTCCTCGAACACGGCCACGGTCGGGTTCCCGTAGCGGGAGTAGACGAACCGGTCGACCTCGCCCGCGAACGCGGCCTCGGCGGCGCCCGCCGAGGAGTAGACGTAGCCCGAGGTCAGGTAGAGCGCCTCGGCCGTCTCCTCGAAACCCGACCGGGCCAGCCCACCGCGGACGGCGAGGGTGTCCGGTCGCAGCGGGGGCGGCGTCGCGTCGGCGCTCACGACTGCCGCCAGGGCAGGCCCTCGGCCCGCCAGCCCGCGCCGCCGCGGTGCCCGGACGCGTCGAGGTCGCCCTCGAACCCGTCGAGCACGTTCTGCGCGGCGGTGTACCCGGCGGCCGTGGCCGCGGTGGCCGCCGCCACCGAGCGCTTCCCCGAGCGGCAGAGGAACACGACCGGGTCCGGGCCGGGGCGCACCCCCTGGCGGGCGAGCTCGGCGAGGAACTCCGTGCCGGGCACCTCCCCGGGGCGGGGGGCCCAGGAGACCAGCAGCGGGCCGCGGCCGGGCAGCTGCGGGACGCCCACGAACGTCCACTCCGCCTCGGTGCGCACGTCGACCAGGACGGCGGCGGGGTCGTGGGTGAGGAGGTCGTAGGCCTCGCGCGGGGTGAGGTCCCCCGCGTACCCGGTCGGCCGCCCGGCGGCGGCGTCGGTGGACGGGTCGGTCATCGTGCTCGTCTCCTCCATCGATCCCGGCATGAGCACCCCCGCGTCGGGCGGGGGTTGCTGCGGCGTCGTCGAGCCGGGTCTCTCGGCCGCTCTGGATGGTGGGGGGAGCCTACTCGGCACCGGCCCCACCGCGCCGACCCCGGGGATCTTCCCCGCCCACGCGCGGGCGGGACGGGTCCGGGGTTTGCCGGGGGTACCGCCGCGGTGCCCCCGGGAGCGGCTATCTTTGAGGCCTGAACCGACGACGAGGTGGCCACGGGCGTCCACCGCAGCCGTCGGCACCGAAGGACGACCTGGCAAGGCCGAAAGGGTGGAAAGCGTGGACGCTCGTCAACGTGTCGTGATCGTCGGGGGCGGCTTCGCCGGTCTCTACGCGGGTCGCAAGCTCGAGAAGCTGCTGCCTCCCGGTACCGCCGAGCTCGTCCTGATCAATCCGACCGACCACCTGACGTACGCGCCGCTGCTGCCGGACGTCACCGCCTCGGTGCTGGAACCCCGCCACATCGCGGTCTCCCTGCGCCAGGCGCTCCCCAAGACCAAGATCATCATCGGCCACGCGACCGCGGTCGACGTCGAGGCCAAGACCGTCACCGTCTCGCGCTCCGAGCACGGTCAGATCGACCAGGACACCCAGGTCGTCTCCTACGACCGCCTGCTGCTGTCGCCCGGCTCGATCACCCGTCGCTTCCCCATCCCCGGCGTGTCCGAGTCCGCCCGCGGGGTCAAGACGATCACCGAGGCCGTGTTCGTCCGCGACCACCTCCTCTCCCAGCTCGACGCGGCCGACGCCCTCCCGGACGACCCCCGCTTCGACGCCGAGCGCGCCGAGCGCATGACCGTCGTGGCGGTCGGGGCCGGCTACACCGGCACCGAGATCGTGGCCCAGACCCATCGGTGGCTGACCCGCGTGGCCGAGCGCTGGACGAACATCGACGTCCGCGACGTGCGCTGGCTGCTGATCGACGTCGCCCCGGCCGTCCTGCCCGAGCTCGGGCCCCGGCTGGGCCAGTACGCCCTCGCCGCGCTCAAGGACCGCGGCATCGACGTCCGCCTCGGCGTCTCGGTGCAGAAGGTCGAGGGCAACGTCGTCACCCTGACCGACGGCACGCCCGTCCCCTCCCGGACGCTGATCTGGGGCGCCGGCATCGCCGCGAGCCCGCTGGTCGGCACGCTGGGGCTGCCGCTGGAGCGCGGTCGTCTCGTCGTGGACGCCCAGGGCCGGGCGGCCGAGGACGTCTGGGCCGTCGGCGACTGCGCCGCCACGCCCGACCTGGCCAAGGAGAAGCCCGCCGACGGCCCGGCCCCGGTCACCCCGCCCACGGCGCAGCACGCGCAGCGTCAGGGCACCCGGGTCGGCAAGAACATCGCCGCCTCGCTCGGGGTCGGCGTCGCCCAGGACTACGTCCACAAGGACCTCGGCCTGGTGGCCGACCTCGGTGGGCTGACCGCCGTGGCCAAGCCGCTCGGGATCGAGCTGACCGGTCTCCCGGCCAAGATCGTGGCGCGCGGCTACCACCTCTACGCCCTGCCGAGCATGGCCAACCGGGCCCGGGTGCTCACCGACTGGTTCTGGCACGCGGTGCTGCCGGTCCAGGCCGTCGCGATCAACCAGACCCGCTCCGAGGACGCGCTCATCACCGCGGCCCAGAACACCGACATCTACGAGGGTGACAAGGCCCGCTCCTGACCTCGTCATGACGACGGACGGCCGTGCCCCGCGAGGGGCACGGCCGTTCGTCGTCGGTGGGTCGGCCGCTCAGGCGCGGCGGGCGGTGAGGTGCCAGAACGGCGTCCCGCGCTCGCCCACGGGGGCGAGCAGCTCCCCCGGCGAGACCTCGTGGAGACCGAGGTCGAGCAGGGCCACCCCGAGCACGTCAGGGTCCAGGCCCAGCTCGCCCCGCGCGGGCCGCACCGGCCCGAGCAGGGACAGCACCCCGCCGGGCCGCACCGACGACGACACGGTCGCGAGGTCGAGCAGCACCTGCTCGGCGCTGCCCCGGCCCCCGAGTACGTCGTGGCAGCAGACGAGGTCGAAGGAGCCCGAGCCGCCCGCCCGGTAGCGGGTCAGCTCGGCCAGGGTCGTCAGGTCCTCCAGGTCGGCGTCGACGGTCCGGATCCGGTCGGCGACGCCGGCCCGGTCGGCCGCCTCGTGGGCCTGGGCCAGCGCCCGGGCCGAGGTGTCGAGCACGAGGACCTCGTGCCCCAACCGGGCGAGCGCGACCGCGTCGCGCCCGGCGCCGCCCCCGACGTCGAGCACCCGGAGCGGGGCCGACCCCAACCCCCGCAGGACGGGGGTCAGGGCCTCGACGAGCCGGTCGTAGCGCCACGTGGGCGGGGTCGTGCCCCGCAGCAGCGTCGCCGGCCCGCGGCTCATGCCGTGGGCGAGGCGGGACTCCCGCCGCGCTCGCCGCCGGTGACGATCGGGACGCGCACGGCGTTGCCCCACTCCGTCCAGCTGCCGTCGTAGTTGCGCACGTCGGACAGCCCCAGCAGGTGGGTGAGCACGAACCAGGTGTGGCTCGAGCGCTCACCGATGCGGCAGTAAGTGATCGTGGGCTCGCCCGGCTCCAGCCCGGCCTCGCCCAGGTAGAGGTCCTCGAGCTCGCGCCGGCTGCGGAAGGTGCCGTCCTCGGCCGCCGCCTTCGCCCACGGGACGCTGGCCGCACCCGGGACGTGGCCCCCGCGCAGGGTGCCCTCCTGCGGGTAGTCGGGCATGTGGGTGCGCTCACCGGTGTACTCCTGCGGGGAGCGGACGTCGATGAGCTGACCGCCGAGGAAGTCCCGGACGTCGTCCTTGAACGCCCGGATCGCGGCGTCGTCACGCTCCACCACGGGGTACTCGGTGCGCTCGGGCGAGGGGACGTCGGTGGTGAGCTCGCGGCCCTCGGCGACCCACTTGGCCCGGCCCCCGTCCAGCAGGCGCACGTCCTCGTGACCGAACAGGGTGAACACCCACAGCGCGTAGGCGGCCCACCAGTTGCTCTTGTCCCCGTACAGGACGATGGTGTCCTCGCGCCGGATCCCCTTGCGCGAGAGCAGGTCGGCGAAGCCTTCGCCGTCGACGTAGTCACGCGTGACGGGGTCGTTCAGCTCGGTGTGCCAGTCGACCTTGACCGAGCCGGGGATGTGGCCGGTGTCCCAGAGCAGGACGTCCTCGTCGCTCTCGACGACGACGAGCCCCTCCCGGCCGAGGTTCGCGGCGAGCCACTCCGTGCTGACCAGGCGCTCCGGATGGGCGTACTCGGCGAACCGGGCCTGGGAGGTGTCGACGTCGGGGCGGGTGTCGGTGGAGCTGGTCATCGGGGTTCTCTTCCGTTCGAGGGTGGGTCGGTCGGGGAGGGCGCGCGCACGGGCCGGACGGACCGGGGCGCGACGAGGCAGGGTCGGCCGGGTCGGCAGGGTCGGCCGGGTCGGGTTGTCGCGGCAGGGTGCCGCACGGGGCGGACGCCGGTGGGCGCCCGTCGTCCGGGCCGGACGAGCCCGCAGCGGGACCCGGCGAGGAGAGGTCAGCCGCGACAGGCGGCGGCGACGCAGCGGCACAGGTCGATGTGCCGGCGCGAGCGCAGGAGCAGGGGGCGCGGGACCGTGACGGCACGCGGGCGGGCGACCCGAGGGGTCCGGGTGCTCGTGGACATGACTTCCTCCATCGTCCCCGGCGGTAGCACCCGCTCCCGACCTGCGGGGGGTTGCTGCGGCGTCGTCGATCCGGGTCTCTCGGCCGCTCTGGATGGCGTTGCCGAGAACCGTGCCCGGCCCGCGACGCGATGTCAACCGCACCCGCCGGGCCGGACCCCCGGACGGCGCAGCCACGTTGCACCGGTTGCGGGCCGACAGTAGATTTCGATTGAAGGTCACGAGCGCCGACATCGAGCCCCGGCTGGTCGGCCGGCAACCCTCCGTCACGCGATGGGGTGCCCCGGGTGAAGACCAGGTCCTGCGGCGACCGCCGTCGGACAAGGACGTGAGACCCGCGCCCCGCGCGGGATCTGAGGAGGACACGAAGGTGAGCACCGTGACCGCGCCCCTGCTGCAGCACGACCGCGACGAGCTCGACGCGACCGTCCTGCGGACCGCCTTCGGGCGCTTCCCGACCGGTGTGGTGGGGGTGGCCGCCCTCGACCCCACGACCGGATCGCCGATCGGGTTCGCCGCCTCCAGCTTCGTCGGCGTCTCCCTCGACCCGCCGATCGTCGCCTTCTGCATCCAGTGGACGTCGGGCACCTGGCCGGTGCTGGAAGAGCTGCCCCGCATCGGCATCTCCGTGCTGGGCGAGAGCCACGACGCCACCGCCAAGGCGCTCGCCGCCAAGGGGCGCGACCGGTTCGCCGGGCTGACCACCCGCTCCAGCGAGCAGGGGGCCGTCTTCATCGACGGTGCCGCCTGCTGGTTGGAGACCTCGGTCCGTGAGGTGGTCGCCGCGGGCGACCACGGGATCGTGCTGCTCGACGTGCACGCGCTGACCACACCCGAGGACGTCGAGCCGCTGGTGTTCCACGGTTCCGCGTTCCGGCGGTTGCAGACCCGGGCCTGACCGGGGCCCGGGTCAGACCGGGCGCAACCCCAGGTGCTCGCGCAGGGTCCGCCCCGTGTACGCGCGGCGGTAGGTCCCCTTCTCCTGCAACAACGGCACCACCCGGTCGACGAACTCGTCCAGGCCCGTCGGCGTGAGCGTCGGGATCAGGATGAATCCGTCGGCGGCGTCGGCCTGAACGTACCGGTCGATCTCGTCGGCGACGTGCTGCGGCGTCCCGACGAACTGCTGCCGCTGGGAGACCTCGACCACGAGTTCCCGCACCCCCCAGCCGTGCCGCTGCTGCAGTTCCCGCCACGCGTTCGCGGTGGCGGCGCCGTCCTGGACGTGCCGGACCCGTCCCTGCGTCACGCCCGGCTCGGCCACGGGATCGCTCGCGGGGAGCGGCCCGTCGGGGTCGAGACCCGGCAGTTCGACGCCCCAGAGCTGCTCCACGAACGCCACGGCCTGCTCCGGACCGACCTGCTGGAACCGGATCTCCCGGGCCCGTTCGGCCGCGTCGGCCGCGCTGTCGCCGAGCACGAAACTCGCCCCCGGCAGGATCTTGACGTCGTCCCGGTCCCGCCCGGCCGCCTCGGCCCGGGCCCGCAGGTCGGCGGTGAACGCCTGCCCCGCCTCGAGGGATCCGTGGATGGTGAAGATGGCGTCGGCGTGGGCCGCGCCGAAACCGCGGCCGTCGGGCGAGTCCCCGGCCTGCACCAGGACCGGATGGCCCTGCGGGCTGCGCGGCAGCAGGGACCGACCCACCACGTCGAACTGCTCGCCCCGGTAGGCGACCTCGCGGGCGGGGGCACCGGGGGCCCACGAGTCCCAGAAGACCCGGGTCGCCTCGATCGTCTCGCGAGCCCGGACGTAGCGGTCCTCGCGCCGCAGGTACCCGCCCCGGCGGAAGTTCTCCCCGGTGAAGGCGTCGGAACTCGTCACCATGTTCCAGCCGGCCCGACCCGCCGAGAGGTGGTCGAGCGTCGCGAACTGCCGGGCCAGTTCGTAGGGCTCGTTGAAGGTGGTGCTGATCGTGCCGACCAGCCCCAGCCGTTCGGTCACCGCCGCCAGCGCGTTCAGCACCGGGAAGGTGTCGGGGCGGCCGACCACGTCGAGGTCGACGATCTGCCCCCGGTGCTCGCGCAGCCGCAGTCCCTCGGCGAGGAAGAAGAAGTCCATGAGTCCGCGCTCGGCCGTCCGGGCGAGGTGGACGAAGGACGCGAAGTCGGTCTGCGACCCGGCCCGCGGGTCGCGCCACACGGTCGTCGAGTTCACCCCGGGGAAGTGCGCCGCGAGGTGGATCTCCCGGCGCGCACCGCTCGGCCGGCTCATCGGTCCTCTCCCTCGACGGAGGGCGTCGGGTCGGTGGCGTAGCGGCTCACCGGCCGCGGCAGCCCCAGTCGCTCGCGCAGGGTCCGCGGCCCGGCCGTGCCGGCGGGGCGCGCACCGGTCGCGGCGAGGCGGTCCAGCAGGTCGTCCGGGCCGGCGGGCCCGGCCACCAGGACGATCCCGTCCCAGCCGTCGGCGGCCGCACCGGTCACCGCGGCCCCTGGCCCGTCCCCGAGGTCCCCGACGTCGAGGAGCAGCAGCGGCGCGGGCCGGCCCCGGTCGGCGGCCGCGGCCCGGACCCGGGCCGCGAGGGCGGGCGCGCCCTCCCCCGCGGGCACCCGGACCAGGTCGGCGTGCTCGGCCGCGACCGGCAGCACGGCGTCCAGGGGGGCCGGATCCGTCGGGTCGTCGGCGGCGAGGGACACGACGACCGGAGGTTGGCCCTGCGGCGAGCGCGGGGTGATCGAGGGGCCCTTCACCGAGAACTCCGGCCCGACGTGGTCGACGTGGTGGAGCCTGTCGCGGTCGACGTAGCGACCGGTCGCGACGTCGCGGACCACCGCGTCGTCCTCCCAGCTGTCCCAGAGCTTGCGGACCACCGTCACGGTGTCCGCGGCCTCGCCCCAGAGCCGTCCGGGCGGCGCCGGGGGGCGACGGCCGAACGCCGCGGCCTCGACCGGCCCCGTGGAGACGGCGACCTGCCACCCCGCCCGCCCCGCGCTGACCAGGTCGAGCGTGGCGATCGCCTTGTTGGTGTGGAAGGGCTCGGTGTGCGTCGTCGTGACGGTCGGGACGAGGCCGATCCGCCGGGTCGACGGCGCGACCCGGCAGGCCACGGCGACCGCGTCGGGACGCGGCCCGGGACCGGGGACCCACGAGTCCGCCAGCAGCAGCAGGTCGACCCCGACCGCCTCGGCGCGCGTCGCCACGCGCACCCAGAAGTCCGGCGAGACCGCCTCGGCGGGTTCGGCGCCGACGGTCACGGGTTGGAGTCCGAGCAGGAAGTCAGGCACGGCGGGTGCAGCACCACCGCGGCCGCGGGTGTTCCCTGCGGGTGTTCCTTGCCGGTGTTCCCTGCGGGTGTTCCCTGGGAGTGTTCCTCGTCCACTAGGGTCCGGCTCATGCCTGCCACCCCCGACGACGGCTCCGCCACGGTCTCCCCCGGGGTCCCCGCCGAGGTCTTCGAACCCTCCGACGCGTTCCGGGCCCAGGCCAACGTCGGCGCCGGCGAGCACGAGCGCGCCGCCGCCGACGTCGAGGCGTTCTGGGCCGAGCAGGCCGCGCGGCTGCAGTGGGACGAACCGTGGCGCGCGGTCTTCGACGACTCGACGATGCCGACCGCGCAGTGGTTCGTCGGCGGGCGCCTGAACGTCGCGGTGAACTGCGTCGACCGGCACGTCGCGGCCGGGCGGGGCGACAAGGTCGCGCTGTTCTGGGAGGGCGAGCCCGGCGACAGCCGCCGGATCACCTACGCCGATCTGCAGGACGAGGTCTGCCGGCTCGCCAACGCGCTGCAGGAGCTGGGGATCGAGCAGGGCGACCGCGTGGTGCTGTACCTGCCGGTGCTGCCCGAGACCATCGTCACGACGCTGGCCTGCGCCCGCATCGGCGCGGTCGTCAGCCTGGTGTTCGGCGGCTTCTCGGCCGAGGCCCTGCGTTTCCGCGTCGCCGACACCGGAGCCAAACTCCTGGTGACGACGGACGGGCAGTTCCGCCGGGGCCGCGCGGTCGGGGTGAAGGCCGCGGCCGACGCCGCCGTGGCCGGGTTGGACCACGTCGAGCACGTGCTGGTGCTGCGCCGCACCGGGGAGCAGACCCCCGACGTGCCCTGGACGGAGGGCCGCGACGTCTGGTGGCACGACCTGGTCGACCGGCAGAGCCCGCAGCACGTCGCCGAGGGTTTCGACGCCGAGACGCCGCTGTTCATCATCTACACCTCGGGGACCACCGGGCGACCGAAGGGGTTGGTGCACACCAGCGGCGGCTACCTCACCCACGCCAGCTGGTCGCACTGGGCCGTCTTCGACGTGAAACCCGACGACGTCTACTGGTGCCAGGCCGACCTGGCCTGGGTCACCGCGCACACCTACGAGATGTACGGCCCGCTCTCGAACGGCACGACCCAGGTCATCTACGAGGGGTCCCCG
Source organism: Kineococcus gynurae (assembly GCF_042433995.1). Taxonomy (NCBI): domain Bacteria; kingdom Bacillati; phylum Actinomycetota; class Actinomycetes; order Kineosporiales; family Kineosporiaceae; genus Kineococcus; species Kineococcus gynurae. The sequence goes on along the minus strand of NZ_JBHLUI010000008.1, from coordinate 470,489 downwards.
CTGACCCCGCACCCGGGTCGGCACTTCGAGGTGATCCAGAAGTACGGCGTGACGATCTACTACACCGCCCCGACGCTCATCCGGACGTTCATGAAGTACGGCCCGGACCTGCCCGCGGGTTTCGACCTGAGCTCGTTGCGGCTGCTTGGCACGGTCGGCGAGGCGATCAACCCCGAGGCGTGGCTCTGGTTGCACCGCAACGTGGGGGGTGAGCGCTGCCCCATCGTCGACACCTGGTGGCAGTCGGAGACCGGGGCCGCGGTGGTCGCGCCCCTTCCGGGGGTGACCCCGTTGAAACCGGGATCGGGGTCGGTCGCCCTGCCCGGGTTGTCGGCGACCGTGGTCGACGAGGCCGGGCGCGAGACCGCCCCCGGGGAGCAGGGCGTGCTCGTCATCACCCGTCCGTGGCCGGGCATGGCCCGCACCGTCTGGCGCGACCACGAACGGTTCGTGAAGTCCTACTGGGAGCCCTACGCGGCCCAGGGCTGGTACCTCGCCGGGGACGCCGCGACCAAGGACGAGGACGGCTACATCTGGATCGGCGGGCGGATCGACGACGTGCTCAACGTCTCGGGCCACCGGCTCTCCAGCATCGAGCTCGAGTCGGCCCTGGTCTCCCACCCGCGGGTGGCCGAGGCGGCCGTCGTCGGGGCCCCCGACGACACCACCGGTCAGCGCATCGTGGCCTTCGTCATCACCCGGGGCGCGGCGACCGCCGACGACCCGAGCGACGCGACGCTGCCCGACCGGCTCAAGGCGCACGTCGCCGAGCAGGTGGGGCCGGTCGCCCGGCCCCGCGACGTCGTGCTGGTGCCGGACCTGCCGAAGACCCGTTCGGGCAAGATCATGCGGCGGTTGATGGCCGACCTCTGCGGGGGCCGGACCGGCGGCGACGTCACCTCCCTGCAGGATGCCGACGCCCTGACCCACGTCGAGCACGCCTGGCAGGCCTACTCCCGGCGGTGACAGCCCCCCGGGTCCGGGGCAGGTCCTGACGAGCGGGCGCGACGGGGAACCGCTGGGCGAGACCGTCGAGGTCTCCTGCGCCGCGGCCGACCCCGGGCCGGATCAGCCCGGGATGGCCGCCGGGTCCATCCAGGACGCCTCCCAGACGTGACCGTCGGGGTCGCGCCAGCTGGTCCCGTACATGTACCCGAAGTCCATGTCGTCGGCGAACGCCGAGCCGCCGGCGGCCAGCGCCCTCTCCTTGAGCTGCACCGCCTCGTCCTTGGACTCCGCCGAGAGGGCCAGCATGACCTCGACGGTGCCCGACGGGGCCGGCTCGCCCTTGAGGAACTGCTGCCACTTCTCGGGCGTGTGGACCAGGACGACGATGTTCTCCTCGAGCACGACGCAGGCCGTGCCCTCGTCCTCGAAGCCGGGGTTCAGGGCGAACCCGAGCGCGGTGAAGAACGCCTTGCTCCGTTCCTTGTCCGCTACCGGCAGGTTGACGAAGATCATGCGCGCCATGTCGTTGCCTTCCGTCGGCCCCTCCCGTCGAGGGGTTCGCCCGGTGGACCGGTGCGGGCTCAGGAACTCATCGGTGGCTCAGAGGTTCGGGAACCAGAGCCCGATCTCGCGCGCCGCCGACTCCGGGGAGTCCGACCCGTGCACGAGGTTCTGCTGGACCTTGAGGCCCCAGTCGCGGCCGAGGTCCCCGCGGATGGTGCCCGGGGCGGCGGTGGTCGGGTCGGTCGTCCCGGCCAGCGACCGGAAACCCTCGATCACCCGGTGGCCCTCGACGACGGCGGCCACCACGGGCCCGGAGAGCATGAACTCGACCAGGGGCTCGTAGAACGGCTTACCCTCGTGCTCGGCGTAGTGCCCGGCCAGCAGCTCGCGGTCGGCGCTGCGCAGCTCCAGCGCGACGAGGGTGTACCCCTTCGCCTCGATCCGGGCCAGCACCTCCCCCGCGAGGTTGCGCCGGACGCCGTCCGGCTTGACGAGCACGAGGGTCCGCTGCGCTTCGCTCACGGCGGCGACCCTAGCCGGTGGCCCACCCGCCCGGCGGGGCGGGTCCGGATCTGGACGGGCGGGGCCGTACGCGGCGTGGCAGGCTCCCTCGGTCCGACCCGACCGGGCCGGCGCACCGTCTGGTTCGGAGTCACCGGCATGCCTGAGTCCTCCCCCGTCGCCGGGGAACGCGCCACCGCCAAGGTGGTGCTCATCTCGGTCGTCGCCGCCATCGGCGGCTTCCTCTTCGGTTTCGACACCTCCGTCATCAACGGCGCGGTCGACGCCGTCACCCAGCAGTTCGGCCTCTCCGAGGCGCTCTCCGGGTTCGCGGTCTCCTGCGCCCTGCTCGGCGCGGCCGCGGGTGCCTGGTTCGCCGGCGGCCTGGCCGACCGCCGCGGTCGCAAGGCCGTCATGGTCGCCGGGGCGGTCATGTTCGCGATCGGCGCGATCGGCTCCGCGTTCGCCTTCGCCGTGTGGGACCTGGTGCTCTGGCGGGTCGTCGGCGGCGTCGGCGTGGGCCTGGCCTCGGTCATCGCCCCGACCTACATCGCCGAGGTCGCACCGGCCCGCATCCGCGGTCGGCTCGCCTCGCTGCAGCAGCTGGCGATCACCATCGGCATCTTCGCCGCCCTGCTCTCCGACGCGGTCATCGCCGACTCCGGCGGGGGTGCGGCCAACGAGACCTGGTTCGGCTGGGAGGCCTGGCGCTGGATGTTCCTGGTCGGGGTCGTCCCCGCCGTCGTCTGGGGGCTGCTGGCCCTGGGCGTGCCCGAGTCCCCACGCTTCCTCGTCGCCCGCGGCCAGCTCGACAAGGCCTCCGACGTGCTCGGGCAGGTCCTCGGGGTCACCGACCGCGAGGCGCTGCAGCGCAAGGTCTCCCAGATCCAGACCAGCCTGCACCGGGAGGACCGGCCGAGCCTGCGCGACCTGCGCGGACCGCGGTTCGGGCTGCACCCGGTGGTTTGGGTGGGGATCCTGCTCTCGTTCTTCCAGCAGGGCGTCGGCATCAACGTGATCTTCTACTACTCGACGTCGTTGTGGCAGTCGGTCGGGTTCGACGAGTCGCAGGCGTTCACGACCTCGGTCATCACCTCGGTGACCAACGTGGCGGTGACCCTCATCGCGATCGCGACCGTCGACCGGATCGGGCGCAAACCGTTGCTGATCGCCGGGTCCACCGGGATGTTCGCCGCGCTCACGGTGATGGCCGTCGCGTTCTCGCAGGCGAGCGGCAGCGGCGAGGACCTGACCCTGCCCGGCGCCTGGGGCCCGGTGGCCGTGGTGGCGGCCAACGTCTACGTGGTCTGCTTCGGGGCCACCTGGGGGCCGGTCGTGTGGGTCCTGCTCGGGGAGATGTTCCCGAACCGGATCCGGGCCGCCGCCCTCGCGGTCGCCGCGGCCGCGCAGTGGCTGGCGAACTTCGCCATCTCCACCTCGTTCCCCTCCCTCGCCGAGGTCGGACTGCAGTTCGCCTACGGCCTCTACGCCGTGCTGGCGCTGCTCTCGCTGGTCTTCGTGCTCAGGACCGTTCCGGAGACCAAGGGCATGGAGCTGGAGGACATGGGCGCGGACACCCCCGCCCGCACCTGAGCCCGCGCACCCCCCGCGGGCGACGACCGTCCGGGGCCCGACCCGCCGGGACCACCCGACGGGTCGGGCCCCGCGTCATTCCCGCTCGAAGCGCAGGTCCATCCAACGCACCCAGTCGCGGCCGCTGCGGCGCTCCCACAGGGCACTCCCGCTGGCCCGACCGGGAGCGATCCGGAACGTGGCCCGGGAGTCCCCGCCGTCGATCCGGATGGAACCGTCGGCGAGGCGGTGGGCGGTGGACGTGTGCAGTTCCCCCGTCGCCTCGAACGCGCGCAGGAGCACCCCGTGGTCGCCCTCACCGATCAGTTCCAGCGTCCTGACCGGTTCCCCGCCGATGCTGACGTCGACGTGGTGCACGATCCAGTTCCCGCCGGGGCCGTCCTCGTAGACGTCGCTGCCGGTGATGTCGGCCACGGGTTCGCCCGCGGCGTCGAGGACGTGACCGCTGGTGCGCCACCGCCCCATCGCCTTGCCGAACACGTCGTGCACCAGGCCCATGCGTGGCTCCCCACGATCTCGACATCTCGGTCGGCAGACAGTCGCACACGGGGCGCGGCGCAGCGTGGTCAGGGTCCCCCGGGGGGACCCGGCCGTGGTCCTGGTGCAGGATTGAGGGCTGACGTCAGGACGGGTGCGCGCACCCGGTGAGGAGGTTCCCGTGGAGCAGGCGACAGGCAAGATCGTTCGGTTCGACACCGACCGGGGTTTCGGGTTCATCGAGACCGAGGACGGCGGCGACGACGTGTTCGTCCACGTGAACGACCTCCTCGACGACCAGCAGGGGTACGGGATCGGGGCCCGCGTCGAGTTCACGCCGGCCGCGGGCGACCGCGGACCCAAGGCCACCCGGGTGCGCCTGCTCTCCCCCGGGGCCCCCGTGGCCCGGTCGGCCCCCCGGGCCAACCCCCGCCGCGACAACGACCGCCGTGACGACCGGGGGCCCGCGCGTCGGGAGCAGCTGTCCCCCAGCGCGGCCAACCTGCGCGACGACATCACCGACCTCCTTGTCGAGGGGGTCGACTCCCTCACCGCGGCGCAGATCCGTGCCGTGCGCGACCTCGTCGTGCAGCACGCGGTGCGCAACGGCCTGATCGACGGTTGATCGACGGCCCCGTCACCCGGTCTCGTCGGGGCCGGGTGGCGGGGCCGTCGTGCGTCGGACGACCAGACGGGGCGCGATGACGACCTGACGGGCCCGCCCGTCGGTCCCCGGGCGCGCCACCTCCCCGCTCCCTGCCTTTCCGCCCCCTGCCTCCCCGACGCCGGGTTCCCCGTCCGCGGCCTCGACGGCGAGGCGGAGCCCGTGGGCCGCGATGGCGGCCGAGTCCTGGGCGACAGTGGTGAGGGCCACCGTCGTGGAACGGGCCACCACGCTGTCGTCGAACCCCACGATCGAGAGCCGCCGCGGGACCTCGACCCCCTGCGCCCGCGCGGTCAGCAGCAGCCCGAGCGCACAGGCGTCGTTGAACGCCAGGACGGCCGTCGGCCCGCCGGGGCGGAGGACCTCCGGCGCGGCCCGTTCCCCGGCCGCGTCGTCCAGCCCGCCCGCCAGCAGCTCGGGCTCCAGCCCGGCGGCGGCCATGGCGCGGCGGTAGCCCGCCCGCCGTTCCGCCGCGCCGGGGGCCCGTCCCCCGTGCAGGTGCGCGATGCGTCGGTGCCCCAGGGCGAGCAGGTGCTCGACGGCCAGCCGGGCCCCGGCCTCGTCGTCGGTGCGCACGGTCCGGATCTCCGGATCGGTGACCCGGCGGGCCAGCAGCACGAGGGGCAGCCGCCGGGCGAGCGCGGCCAGCTCCGCCGTCGACGAGCCGGGGCCGAGCAGCAGGGCAGCCTCGCACCGCTGGTCGACCAGCGCCCGCAGGGCCTCGCGCTCGGGACGCGAGCTCGCGACCGGCTCGACGGCGAGGCGCCACCCGGCCCCGCCACCGCCCGTCGCGGCCACGGACGCGTAGAGGTCGGCGACGAGCTGGGCGTGGAAGGCGTGGTCGATGCCGAGGACGACGCCGATCGTCCGGCTGCGGCTGGACCCGAGCAGGCGGGCCCGCTGGTCCGGGTGGAAGTCGAGGTCCGCCGCAGCCTGCAGGACCCTGGCCCGGTTGGCCTCGCTGGCCCCCGGCACGCCCCGGATGACGATCGACACCAGGGCCCGGCTCACCCCCGCGCGCTGCGCGACGTCGGCCATCGTCACCGCCCGCCCCATCCGTCCTCCGTCCGCGCACCGACCGCTTGACGAGCAGCCTAACCGCCCCGCACCCTAGAGCGCGCTAACTAGAGCGCTCTAGGCAAGGAGGCCGTGGTGGACGTGGAGGAGACCGTGCTGCTGACGCGGGACCCGGTACGGGTGGGGGTCGTCGGTGCCGGACGGATCGGGTCGGCGCACGCCCGCCTGCTGGCCGGTGAGGTGCGGGGGGCGCGGTTGGTCGCCGTCGCCGACCCCCGTCCGGGGGCCGCCGAGGCGGTGGCCGGGCCGTGGGGCGTCCGTGCGTCCACCGACCCGCAGGCCCTGATCTCCGACCCCGCGGTCGAGGCGGTGGTCGTCACCGCCGTCACCGAGGCCCACGCCGACCTCGTCGTGGCCGCCGCCGAGGCCGGCAAGGCCGTCTTCTGCGAGAAACCCGCCGGGTCGACCACGGCCGAGGTGCAGCGCGGGATCGAGGCGACCGACCGGGCCGGCGTCGTCTTCCAGGTGGGTTTCAACCGTCGCTTCGACCCCGACTTCGTGGCGGCCCGCGCCGCGGTGGAGGCCGGTGAGGTCGGCCGGGTCTACCTGCTGCGCAGCCTGACCCGCGACCCCGGCCTCGCCGACCCGTTCGCCGTCCCCGCGTGGGCGATCTTCCGCCTCACCCTGATCCACGACTTCGACACCCTGCTGTGGCTCCACCCCGACGCCGACCCGGTCTCCGTCCACGCGGTCGCCGACGCCCTGGTCGCCCCCGAGGCGAAGGCGGCCGGCCTCCTGGACACGGCCGTGGTCACGATCCGGTTCTCCGACGGGGCCATCGCCACCGCGGAGGCGAGCTTCTCGGCCACCTACGGCTACGACGTCCGCGCCGAGGTCTTCGGTTCCGGTGGCCTCGTCACGGTCGAGACCGCGGCCGCGGCCGTCCACCGCTCCGACGCGCGGGGGCGACGCAGCGACACCCCGCGGGGGGACGTCGCCCTGTTCGCCGGGGCCTACACGGCCGAGTTCCGGAGTTTCGCCGAGGCCGTCCGGTTCGGGCGCGCCCCCCGGGTCGGCGGCCGGGACGCGCTGCGCGCGCTGCGGGTGGCCGAGGCGTGCATCGAGTCCGTGCGCACGGGGGTTCCGGCCAAGGTGGCCGGCGGGGTGTCTGGCGGGGTGGGCGCATGAGCGCGAACCTGGCCGTCTGCGCCGAGATGGTGCTCACCCACCTCCCCGTCGTCGACCGCGTGGCGCAGCTGCACGCGTGGGGCTTCGCGGTGGAGATCTGGGACTGGTCGGACAAGGACCTCGACGCCCTGGCCGCGACGGGGGCGACCTTCACCTCGATGACCGGCTACCTCGACGGCGAACTGGTGGATCCGGCCGGGGCCGACCGGTTGCTGGCGACGGCGGAGGAGTCGATCGCGGCGGCCCGCGTCCTCGGCCGTCCGAACCTCAACCTGCACGGCACCGGTCTCGGACCGCAGGGTCTGCCGGTGCGCCCGCACCACGGGCCCGTCACCGGGTCCATGTGGCTGGCCGCCGGACGGACCCTGGAACGGCTGGCCGCTCTCGGCGAACGGCACGACGTCGTGTTCACCCTCGAGAACCTGAACCTCGCCGTGGACCACCCGGGGACGCCGTTCGCCTCCGCTGCCGACTGCCTGGCCCTGGTGGCCCACGTCGGCAGCCCGCACCTGCGGATGAACCTCGACCTCTACCACGCCCAGATCGGGGAGGGGAATCTCGCCGACCTGCTGCGCCGCAGCATCACCCACATCGGGGAGATCCAGGTTGCCGACGTGCCCGGACGGTGCGAACCCGGCACGGGAGAGATCGGGTACCCGTTCCTGGCCACCGTGCTGGCCGACCTCGGGTACGCGGGGACGATCGGCCTGGAGGCGTGGGCGTCCGGGGACGACGCGGTCGCCGTGCAGCGGTTCCGCGACGCGTTCGCCGCGACCCGGTGAGGACCTGCGCCCGCGCGGGGTGACGGTCTCACCCGCGGGCCGTCCCCGTCCCCCGCCCGGGCGGCGGGGGTCCGGGTGGGGGCCCCACGGGCTCAGTAACGGAAGCGGGAGACCAGGTCGCCGAGCTCGGAGGACACGGTCTGGACCTGCTGCGCGGTGCTGGTGCCGCCGGCGGCCGAGGACCGACCGCCGTCTCCCGCGGAGATCTCGGTGACGTTGCGGACCATCTCGGCGGTGGTGACCGACTGCTCCTCGACGGCGGCGGCGATGGTGGTCTGCAACGCGTCGATGCGGGCGATGACCTCGGAGATCTCGCTGATCGCCTCGGTGGCGGCGGCGGTGTCGGACTGGGTCGCGGAGACGCGGGAGGTGATGTCCTCGGTCGCCCGCGCGGTCTGCTGGGCCAGTTCCTTCACCTCACCGGCGACGACGGCGAAACCCTTGCCGGCGTCGCCGGCGCGAGCGGCCTCGATGGTGGCGTTGAGGGCCAGCAGGTTGGTCTGCTCGGCGATGGAGGTGATGAGGCGGACCACGTCGCCGATCTCGCGGCTCGACGCGCTCAGCCGCTGCAGGGTGTCGTTGGTGGTGGCGGTGACGTCGACCGCCTGGGCGGCGACGGCGGAGGCGTCGGTCGTCGAGGAGGAGATCTCGCGGATCGCCGCGGTCATCTCCTCACCGGCGGCGGCCACCGTGGAGATGTTGATGCTCAACGCCTCCGAGGAACCGCGCAGCGTCCGGGCGTGGTCGACGATCTTCGCCATGACCTGCCCGAGGCTGCTCAGGGAGGCGTCCAGGGCCGTGGCCATCTCGCCGAACTCGTCCTTGCGGTCGAGGTTCACGCGGCGGTCCAGGTGTCCCTCGGCCAGGCCGGCCACGACCTCGACGACCCGGCGCAGCGCACCGAGGATGCTGCGCGACAGCATGGTCGCGACGGCGGCGCAGAGCAGGACCCCGCCGACCAGCAGGGCGACGAGCACCACGACCCCGCGGTGGTAGGCCTGCCGTCCCGCCGCCGCGGCCGCGGCCCCGGCCTCCACCTCGCCGGCCTGGGCCGCGTCGAGCTCCTTCTGCATCTTCTGCCGGATCGGGGTGGTCTGGACGACCCGGTAGGCCTTGTAGCCCTCGATGTCGCTGCTCTCGGCGAAGGGGATCAGACCGACCCGGGCGGCCCGGAAGGCGGCGAGGTCGGTCGTGATGGCGCTGACGGCGGCGGCGTCGACCGGACCGGCCTGCTGCCAGGCGGCGAGCGCCTGGTCGAGCTCGGCGTCGTGACCGTCCATCCGGGTCTTGACGTCGGCCTTGTCGTCCGGGTCGGCGAGCAGCAGGTCCGCGAGGTCCTTGCTGACGTTGGTCATGACGACCTGGGCGGAGTCGGCCGCGTGCAGGGCCGTCATGCGCTGGGAGTAGAGGTCGTCGAGGCGCTGCTGCGCCTGGTGGAACTTGAGGATGCCGATCGAGCCGACCAGCACGAGGAGGGCGGCGGCCAGGCCGAAGGCCCCGAACAGTTTGGTCGAGACCTTCAGGTCGCGCAGCTGCCTCATGTCGGCGATCCCCTCTGCGGGCGATCCCGCGGCCGGGCGCCCCGGACGGGCGCCGCTCCCCCTCCTTCGGCACGCGTCCCCCCCACCTTGACCGCGACACGCCGGTCGTAGCCACCCCTCAGGGGGTCGGCTCCCCGCCCTCCTGCCGGGCGACGAACTCGGCCCGTTCCCGTTCGATCCGGTCGCCGATCCGCACGGCGAAGAACCAGATCACCGCGAACCCCAGACCGACGGCGAACATGACCGGCACGACGAAGCCGGAGGCCACGATGAGGACCTGCAGCACCCACCCGAACGCGTAGCCCCGGGGCGAACGCAGCATCCCGGCGCAGAGCAGGCAGAGGAGCAGCAGAACCCCGCCCGCGATCAGGGCCGTGTTCTGCTCCACCTCGGACAGGCGGGCGGCGACCAGCGTCGCGAAGAACACCACGAAGGCCTCGGCGAGCAGCGTGGTGGCGGCCATCATCCGCTTGGGGTTCCTCATGCGCGGTCGTCCCGGACGAGCAGCGCCCGGGCGTCCCCGGCCAGCACCACGGATCCCGCGATCAGCACCCCGCCACCGCTGCCGAGGTCCCCGAGACCGCCGGCGGCGTCGTCGGACTCGGCGAGGTCGACGGCCAGCTGGATCGCGTCCGCGAGGTTCTCGGCCACGTGGACCCGGTCCTCCCCGAACAGGTCCTCGGCCGCCTCCGCCAGCTCGGCGACCGGCAGCGCCCGGTCCCCCGAGGGACGGGTCACCACGATCTCGGCCAGCACGGGTTCCAGCGCCCGCAGCAGACCGTCGGCGTCCTTGTCGCCCATCACCCCCACCACCCCCACCAGGCGGGACAACGTGAAGGCCTCGCTCACCGCCTCGGCGAGCACCTGGGCCCCCGCCGGGTTGTGCGCGGAGTCGACCAGGATCGTCGGGGAGGTACGCAGCAGCTCCAGGCGCCCCGGGGAGGACGCGTCGGCGAACGCCGCCTCCACGACCTCGGCCGAGAGGGTCTCCCCCGGCACCGCCAGCAGGGCCTCGGCCGCGCTCAGCGCCGTCGAGGCGTTGCTGGCCTGGTGCACCCCGTGCAGCGGCAGCACGACGTCGGCGTAGAGCCCGCCGCGGGTCCGGATCGAGACGACCTGCCCCCCGACGGCCAGCCGCCGCTCGGCGACCCCGTAGTCGACCCCCTCGCGCACGACGGTGACGCGTTCGGCGGCGGCCTTGGCCAGCAGCACCGAGGCGGCCTCCTCGACCTGGCCGGAGACCACGACGGTCGCCCCGTGCTTGATGATCCCGGCCTTCTGGGCGGCGATGTCCTCGATCGTCGACCCGAGCCAGGTCTCGTGGTCCATGGAGATCGGGGTGATGACGGCGACGTCGGGCTGGACGACGTTCGTGGTGTCCCACGACCCGCCCAGGCCGGTCTCGACGATCGCGACGTCGACCGGGGCGTCGGCGAAGACGGCGAACGCCATGACGGTGAGGACCTCGAAGAACGACATCCGGGGTTCCCCGCGGTCGGCCGCGTGCGCGTCGACGATCCCGACCACGGCGGCCACGTCGTCCCAGGCCCGGACGAACTCGGCGTGCGAGACCGGTTCCCCGTCGATCGCGATGCGTTCGGTGATGTCCACGAGGTGCGGGGAGGTGAAGCGCCCGGTGCGCAGGTCGTGCTCGCGCACCAACCGCTCCACCATCCGGGTCGTCGACGTCTTCCCGTTGGTCCCGGCCAGGTGCACGACGCGGTAGCTGAGCTGCGGGTCGCCGAGCAAGGAGCAGGCCTCGCGCACCCGGTCGAGGGTGGGGTGGATCCGGTGCTCGGGGTTGCGGGCCAGGATCGCGGCCACGACCTCCTCGAAGCGCGGGTCCTCGTCCGCGCGGGCCTTCTCGCGCCGGGCGCGCCGCAGCGCCGCGGTGGGCGGGCGGTGGTCCTGCGGCACACGCCCGCGGCGCAGGCCGGCGCTGCCGTAGGCGTCCGCGGGATCCTCGTCCCCCGGGCCGGTCTGCTCGTCCGCCTCCGCCTCCGCTCCCGGCGCGGGCCCGCCCCAGGAGTTCAGGACGATGTCCTCGAAACGGTCGAACTCGTCGGGCTCGCGCCCGTCGGGTCGAGGAGTGCCGGGATGGTTCATCGCTGCTCCGCCTTCTCCACCATGACGCGCACCTCGTGCCCGTCGACCGAACCCGTCACCGTCGCCTGCTCCAGGGGCAGCGCGGACGCCGACCCGGCCGACCCGAACTGCTGGGCCAGCGTCTCCTCCACCACGAGGTTCTGGTGCGTCACCAGGGCCTGCCACACCGGGCCGTCGCCGGCCACGGTCAGCCGGATGCGGTCGGAGATGTCCAGACCGGCGTCGCGACGGGCCTGCTGCACGAGCCGGATGACGTCGCGGGCGAGGCCCTCCGCCGCCAGCTCGGGCGTGACCGTGGTGTCGAGGACGACGAAACCACCACCCGCGACCCCGCCGAGCGCGGCGACGGCCCGGCCCGAGGAACCCTCGGCGTCGTCGAAGACGAGGCTGCGCTCGAACTCGCCCGCCACCAGGGGGATCCCCCCGGCGACGACGGTGCCGTCCGGGTCCTCGGTCCAGTCCCCGGCCTTGGCCGCGCGGATCGCGGTCTGCACGTCCTTGCCGATCCGCGGACCCGCCGCGCGGGCGTTGACGCTCAGCCGCTCGGTGACGCCGAACTCGGCGATCCGGTCGGTGCGCCCCAGGGTCACCTCGCGGACGTTGACCTCCTCGGCGATGAGCTGCGCGAAGGGTTCCAGGGCCGCCGGGTCCTCGACGAGGACCTGCACGGTGCCGAGCGGCAGGCGCACCCGCAGGCCTCCGGCCTTGCGCAGCGACAGGGTCGCCGAGCAGACGCCGCGGGCCACGTCCATCGCCGCGACCAGGTCGTCGTCGGCGGGCAGGTCGAGCGGGTCGGGCCAGTCGGTCAGGTGCACCGAGTCGACCCCGGCCCCGCCCGCGCCGGTCAGCCCGCGCCACACGTCCTCGGCGATGAGCGGCAGCAGCGGGGCCAGCAACCGCGTCGTGGTCTCCAGCACCGTGTGCAGCGTGTCGAGCGCGTTGCGGGCGCGCTCGGACTCCCCGTCCCAGAACGCCGACCGCGACCGGCGCACGTACCAGTTGGTCAGGACGTCGAGGAACTCCCGCAGGCTGAGGCAGGCCCCGGAGATGTCGTACCCGTCCAGCTGCGCGGTGACCTCGGTGACGGTGTCGTGCAGCTTGGCGAGCACGTAGCGGTCGAGCACGTCCGACGAGGTCGTGCGCCAGCGGGGGGTGTGCGAGGAGGCCGTGGAGTACAGCAGGAAGAACTGCCACGTGTTCCACAGCGGCAGGATCACCTGCCGGGCCGCCTCCCGGATCCCCGTCTCGGTGACGATGAGGTTGCCCCCGCGCAGGACCGGGGAGGCCATGAGGAACCACCGCATGGCGTCGGACCCGTCGCGGTCCAGCACCTCGGACACGTCCGGGTAGTTGCGCAGCGACTTCGACATCTTGCGGCCGTCGTCGCCCAGCAGGATCCCGTGGGCCAGGCAGGTGCGGAACGCGGGACGGTCGAACAGCGCGGTCGCCAGGACGTGCAGCGTGTAGAACCACCCGCGGGTCTGCCCGATGTACTCGACGATGAAGTCGCCCGGGTAGTGGCTCTCGAACCACTCGGCGTTCTCGAAGGGGTAGTGCACCTGGGCGAAGGGCATCGACCCCGACTCGAACCAGCAGTCGAGGACCTCCGGGACCCGGCGCATGGTGGAGCGGCCGGTCGGGTCGTCCGGGTTGGGCCGGGTGAGCTCGTCGACGTAGGGGCGGTGCAGGTCGGCCGGACGCACGCCGAAGTCGCGCTCCAGCTCCTCCAGCGACCCGTACACGTCGACCCGCGGGTGGGCCGGGTCGTCGGAGACCCACACCGGGATGGGGCTGCCCCAGTAGCGGTTGCGCGAGATCGACCAGTCCCGGGCGCCCTCGAGCCACTTGCCGAACGAGCCGTCCTGGACGTGCTCGGGCACCCAGGTGATCTCGCGGTTGAGCTCGACCATGCGGTCGCGGAACGTCGTGACGGCGACGAACCAGCTCGAGACCGCCCGGTAGATCAAGGCGTTGCCGCAGCGCCAGCAGTGCGGGTAGGGGTGGTCGTAGGTCTCCTGGCGCAGCAGCAGCGCACCGCTCGCGACCCCCGCCTTGAGGTCGCGGATGATCTGCTTGTTCGCGTCGAAGACGTGCTGACCCGCGTAGTCGCCGACCTCGGAGGTGAACTCCCCGCGGGAGTCGACCGGCACGACCGGGACGATGCCCGCGGCGTCGGTGACGAGTTTGTCCTCCTCGCCGAAGGCGGGGGCGATGTGCACGAGCCCGGTGCCGGAGTCGGTGGTGACGTAGTCGGCGGACAGGATCCGGAACGCGTTCTCCCGACCGGCGAAGTACCCGAAGGGCGGGGTGTAGGCCAGACCCAGCAGGTCGGCGCCGGTCCACCGGGCCGAGATGCGCTCGGCCGCGTCCTCGCCGAGTTCACGGGCGTAGGAACCCACGCGGGCCTCGGCGATCAGGAACCGGCGCCCGGCGTGGTCACCGGTGCCGTCGACGACGACGTAGTCCAGCTCGGGGTTGACCGCCATCGCGAGGTTGCTGGGCAGGGTCCAGGGCGTCGTGGTCCAGATCAGCGCGAGGACCCCGTCCAGCCCGGCCCGCGGGTCGGCCGGGTCCACGGTCAGCGGGTAGCCGACGGTCACGGCGGGGTCTTGCCGCTGCCGGTAGACGTCGTCCATGCGGGTCTCGGTGTTGGACAGGGGCGTCTCGCAGCGCCAGCAGTAGGCGAGGACGCGGAACCCCTCGTAGACCAGGCCCTTGTCGTAGAGCGTCTTGAACGCCCACATCACCGACTCCATGTAGTCGGTGTCCAGGGTCTTGTAGTCGCCCTCGAAGTCGACCCAGCGGGCCTGCCGGGTGACGTAGGACTCCCACTCGCGCGTGTAGCGCAGCACCGAGGTCCGGCACGCGTCGTTGAACCGCGCGATGCCCATGTCCTCGATCTCGGACTTGTGGGTGATGCCGAGCTGGCGTTCGGCCTCGACCTCGGCGGGCAGGCCGTGGCAGTCCCAGCCGAACCGGCGCTCGACCTGCCGGCCGCGCATGGTCTGGTAGCGGGGCACGACGTCCTTGACGTACCCGGTCAGCAGGTGGCCGTAGTGCGGCAGCCCGTTGGCGAAGGGCGGACCGTCGTAGAAGACGAACTCCTCCGCGCCGCTGCGACGGCGGGCCTCGATGCTGCGGCGGAAGGTGTCCTCGCCCGCCCAGGACTCCAGGACGCGCGCCTCGAGCTCGGGGAAACCGGGCCCGGTCGGGGGTGGGGTCGGCTGCTCGCTCACCGGCGGACTCTCCTCGGTTCCGCGCACCCGGGGGCGCGCACTCACCGCGAGGACGACGTCCGCCGGGGTCGGCGGCGCCGCGGTACCACCCCGCTTGCCGCCCTCCCGGCCACGGGGCGGACCCCGGGTCGCGACGACGACCGCTCGTCAGTCCGGCTGTGACGGGCCGGCCCCGCCCGGTTCTACTGACCGCGACGTGGCTCGCCGCGGCGTTCTTCCGGAGGCTCGCCGGTGATGGCCGGGTCCTCGCCCTGTTGCCGCGAGTCTAGGGCAGCCGCGCCGGCGCGAGCCTCCCGGATTCCTCCGGGACCGCCGGCGCCTCCCCGGCCGGGCCGCCCAAGTATGCGGGACTCCGGAGTACCGGCTACCGGTCGGCAACGGTTATGGTGACCGGGTTGAACCCGACGAGGAGGTCCGGTGAGCCGTTCCGCAGTCCCCCGCCGATCCACGCACGGACGGGGGGTCGTCTTCGTCGACGGGGTTCGCACCCCGTTCGGCAAGGCCCGCCCCGACGGTCTCTACGCGGGCACCCGGGCCGACGACCTCGCCGTCGCCTGCCTGCGCGAGGTCCTGCGCCGCAACCCCACCCTGGCCCCCGAGCGGGTCGAGGAGGTCGCGATGGCGGCGGCCACCCAGAGCGGCGACCAGGGGCTCGTCCTCGGCCGCAGCACCGCGCTGCTGGCCGGGCTGCCGGTGACCACCCCCGGGTACGCGATCGACCGCTGGTGCGCCGGCGCCCTCACCGCGGTCACCACGACCGCGGCCTCCATCGCCGTGGGCGCCCTGGACGTCGCGCTGGCCGGCGGGGTCGAGCACATGGGGCACCACCCGCTCGGCCAGGGCCTGGACCCGAACCCCCGCTTCCTCACCGAGCGCATCGTGCCCCCGGACGCCCTGGACATGGGCCGCACGGCCGAGGCCCTGCACGACCGCTTCCCGCACCTGACGAAGGAGCGGGCCGACGCCTACGCCGTCGCCAGCCAGCAGAAGTTCGCCCGGGCCGTGGCCGAGGGCCGGGTCGAGCCCGACCTCGTCCCGGTCGCCGTGCGCGACGCCGAGGGCGCCTGGGGGCTCGCGACCCGCGACGAGCTGGCCCGACCGGGCACGACGGTCGAGCAGATCGCCCACCTGCGCACCCCGTTCCGTCCGCACGGCCGGGTCACCGCGGGCAACGCGTCCCCGTTGACCGACGGCGCCACGGCCTGCCTGCTCACCGCCGAGGAGACCGCGGCCGACCTCGGCCTGGCGCCCCGGATGCGGCTGGTGAGTTTCGGGTTCGCGGGCGTCGAACCCTCGGTCATGGGCCTCGGCCCGGTCCCCTCGACCGAGAAGGCGCTGCGCACCGCGGGGCTCGGGATCGACGACATCGGGTTGTTCGAGCTGAACGAGGCGTTCGCGGTGCAGGTGCTCTCGTTCCTCGACGCCTTCGGCATCGCCGACGACGACCCCCGCGTGAACCGCTACGGCGGAGCCATCGCCATCGGCCACCCGCTGGCCGCCAGCGGGGTCCGGCTGATGATCCAGCTCGCCCGGCAGTTCGCCGAGCACCCCGAGGTCCGCTACGGCCTCACCGCGCTCTGCGTGGGTCTGGGCCAGGGCGGGACCGTCGTCTGGGAGAACCCCCACCACTCCGACTACGAGATGGCGGTCGCCTGATGCCCGTCCACGTCCGCACCGTCGACCTGCCCGGCGGCCCCGGCCGCGCCGCCCTGCTCACGCTCGACCCGGGCCACCCGCGCCGACCCTTCGTCCTGGGCCCGGACCCGTTGCGGGAGCTGGACTCCGCGCTCGACCAGGCCGAACGTCTGGTCACCGAGGAGGGCCTGGTCGCCATCGCGGTGACCGGGGTCCCCGGCGCGTTCTGCGCGGGCGCCGACCTCAAGCAGGTCGCCTCGGTCACCACCCGCGAGCAGTCGCGCGGGGTGGCCGAACTCGGCCACGCGGTCCTGGGCCGGTTCGCCGACGCGGCCGTCCCCACGTTCGCGTTCGTCAACGGCACCGCGCTGGGCGGCGGCCTGGAACTCGCGCTGCACTGCAGCTACCGCACGGTCTCGACCGCGGCCCGCGGCCTGGGGTTGCCCGAGGCCTACCTCGGTCTCGTCCCCGGCTGGGGCGGGACCTGGCTGCTGCCGCACCTGGCCGGGCCCGAGGTGGCGGTGCGGGTCACGATCGAGAACGCGCTGGCCAACAACAAGACCCTGGACGGACCCCAGACCCTGGCCGCGGGCATCGCCGACGTGGCCCTGGAGCCCGCCGACTTCCTCGTGGAGTCGTTGCGCTGGACGGGCTCCGTGCTGCGCGGCGAGGTGACGCCCGAGCGTCGGGGACCGGCGCCGGCCGACGAGTGGGAGGCGGCCCTGACCCGCGGACGGTCCGTGGCCGACACCCGGGTCCACGGCGCCGCGCCCGCCCCCTACCGCGTGCTGGACCTGTTGGAGGCCGCCCGGGTGAACTCCCGCGACGCGCACTTCGCCGCCGAGGACGACGCCCTGACCGATCTGGTGGTCTCCGAGGAGCTGCACGCCGGCCTCTACGCGTTCGACCTCGTCCAGCGCTACGCCCGCCGTCCCGTCGGCGCCCCGGAGGGGGTCGAACCCCGCAGGGTCACCGCGGTCGGGGTCGTGGGGGCCGGGCTGATGGCCTCCCAGCTCGCCCTGCTGTTCCTGCACCGCCTGAAGGTCCCCGTGGTCCTCACCGACCTCGACGCGGACCGGGTCGAGGCCGGCGTCGAGCGGGTCCGCTCCGGCGTCGAGGACCTGCTCCGCAAGGGGCGCCTCGACCCCGACACCGCGAACCGGTTGCGCGCGAACGTGTCCGGGACCGTGGACAAGGCCGGGTTGGCGCACTGCGACGTCGTGGTCGAGGCGGTGTTCGAGGAGCTGTCGGTCAAGCAGCAGGTGCTGCGCGAACTGGAACCGGTGCTCTCGCCGGAGGCGGTGATCCTCACCAACACCTCCTCGTTGTCGGTGACCGAGATGGCCTCCGTCCTGCAGCACCCGGAGCGGTTCGCCGGGTTCCACTTCTTCAACCCGGTCGCGGTCCTGCCGCTGGTCGAGGTGGTGCGGACCGGGCGGACCGACGACCCGACGCTGGCCACCGCTTTCGCCGTGGGGGCCCGGCTGAAGAAGACCTGCGTGCTGGTCCGCGACGCCCCGGCGTTCGTGGTGAACCGCATCTCCACCCGGCTCTTCGACGTCGTGGCCCGGGCCGTGGACGCCGGCACCCCGCTGCCGGTGGTCGAGCGGTCGGTCGACGCGCTGGGACTGCCGATGACCCCGTTCCGCCTGGCGAAGTTCGTCGGGCCCGCGGTGATGCTGCACGTCCACGAGACGTTGGCCGCGGCCTTCCCGGAGCGTTACCGGGTCCCGGACTTCCTGCCCCGCTGGGTCGAGGCCGGCTCCCCCGACCTGGTCGCCCCCAAGGGCGATCCGGTCCCGACGGACGCCGCGGCCGAGGTGCTGACCGCGACCGGGACCGGCCCCGACGGCGCGGAGATCCTGCGGCAGGTGCAGGACGCGCTGGCCGACGAGGTGGCCCGGGTCCTCGAGGAGGGCGTGGTCGCCACGGCCGCCGACGTGGACGTCTGCATGATCCTCGGCACCGGGCACCCGCTGTTCACCGGCGGCCTCACGCCCTACCTGAACCGCACCGGGGCCGCCGAACGCGTCATCGGCCACCGGTTCTGATCCACCCACCCACGACGACGACGTCTGGAGCCGACATGAGCACGCTGGCCGACCTGCTGCCGCGACGGGCCGCGGAACGGGGGGACGCCCCCGCCGTCAGCCTCGACGACGCGGTCCTCTCCTGGGCCGACCTCGACGACCGGACCGCCCGGGTCGCCGGGCTCCTGCGGGGCGGGGGGTTGCAGCCCGGGGACCGGGTCGCGATCGTCCTGCCGAACCTCCCGCACTTCCCGGTCGTGTACTTCGGGGCGCTGCGGGCCGGGGCGGTGGTGGTCCCGATGAACCCGCTGCTGCACGAGCGGGAGGTGCGCCACCACCTCACCGACTCCGGCGCCACGTGGGTGTTCGCCTGGAAGGACGTGGCCGAGCGGGTGGCCGCCGGGGCCGAGGGGACCGGCGCCCGGGTCGTCGTCGTGGACCCGACCGACGGCGGGGCGCTGCTGGCCGGGGTCGACCGCGACGACGCCATCCACCCGGCGGGCGACGACGACACCGCCGTCCTGCTCTACACCTCGGGGACGACCGGGTCGCCGAAGGGCGCGGAGCTCTCGCACCGCAACCTGCTGAGCAACGCGGTCACCTCCCACGAGACGCTGATCCAGCTCGGGCCGGACGACGTGGTGCTGGGGGCCCTGCCGTTGTTCCACGCCTTCGGCCAGACCTGCGCGCAGAACACCGCCCTGGTCGGCGGGGCTCGGTTGACCCTGCTGCCGCGGTTCAGCGCCGAGGCGGCGTTGAGGGTCGTCGAACGCGACCGGGTGACCCGGTTCCTCGGTGTCCCGACCATGTACGTCGCGTTGGTCCACGCCCCCGACTCCCCCGCCGACACGAGTTCGCTGACCCGGTGCATCTCCGGGGGTGCCTCGCTGCCGGTCGAGGTGCTCAAGGCGTTCGAGGAGCGCTACGGCTGCGCGATCCTCGAGGGCTACGGGTTGTCGGAGACCTCCCCCGTCGCCTCGTTCAACCTGCCCGACCGGGTCCGCAAACCCGGCAGCATCGGGGTCCCCGTCCGCGGGTGCGAGATGGACCTGCGGACGCCGGACGGTGCCCCGACCCCCGAGGGCGAGGTCGGCGAGATCGTCATCCGCGGCGAGAACGTCATGAAGGGCTACTGGCGCAACGAGTCGGCCACCCGGTCGGCCATCGACGCGGACGGCTGGTTCCGTTCCGGCGACCTGGCCCGCCGCGACGAGGACGGCTACTACACGATCGTCGACCGCGCCAAGGACATGATCATCCGCAGCGGGTACAACGTCTACCCGCGCGAGGTCGAGGAGGTGCTCTACGAGCACCCCGCGGTCGAGCAGGCCGCGGTCGTCGGGATCCCCGACGACGAGCACGGCGAGGAGATCGGCGCCGCGGTCGTGCTGCGCGCCGGGCACACCGCCACCGAGCAGGAGCTGCGCGAGCACGTCGCCGCCGCGCTGGCCGCCTACAAGTACCCCCGCCGCATCTGGTTCGTGGACGACCTGCCCAAGGGCCCCACCGGGAAGATCCTCAAGAGGGAGATCAAGCCGTGACCACCGTGACCGGGACCCCGCGCCCGACCGCCGCCCCCACCGGGGTCGACTACTTCGACATCGCCGCCGAGCTCACCGCCGAGGAGCTGCGGGTCTGGACCTCGGTGCGCGAGTTCGTCGACGCCCGGGTCCTGCCCGCGGCGGGCGGCTGGTGGGAGCGGGCCGAGATGCCGCTCGACGTCCTGCAGGAGTACGGGCGGCTGGGTCTGGTCGGGGACGGGCTGGAGGGGCCGGGGATCCCCCGGCTGAGCCACACCGCCGCTGGTCTGATCACCATGGAGCTGTCCCGCGGGGACGGCAGTTTCGCGACCCTGCTCGGGGTGCAGGCCGGACTCGCCATGCGCTCCATCGAGTTCCTGGGGTCGGAGGAGCAGAAGCAGCGGTGGCTCCCCCCGATGGCCCGCCTCGAACTGCTCGGGGCCTTCGCGCTCACCGAACCCGAGCACGGTTCCGACGCGGTGGCGCTGGAGACCCGCGCCGTGCGCGACGGCGACGACTACGTCCTCGACGGGGCGAAGCGCTGGATCGGCCTGGGTGACGTCGCCGACGTCGTGGTCGTCTGGGCGCGCGGCGAGGACGGGCAGATCCAGGGTTTCCTGGTCGAGAAGGGCACCCCGGGCTACCAGGCCGAGGTGATCACCGGGAAGGCGTCGCTGCGCTCGATCCACAACGCGCACATCACCCTGACCGGGGTGCGGGTGCCGGCGGCGAACAAGCTGCCCGGGGCGCGTTCGTTCAAGGACACCGGCCGGGTGCTGTCGGCGACCCGCGCCGGCATCGCCTGGGGGGCGCTGGGGCACGCCACCGCGGCCTACGAGACCGCTCTCGCCTACGCGGTGCAGCGCAAGCAGTTCGGGCAACCGCTGGCCTCGTTCCAGCTGGTCCAGGACAAGCTCGTCCGGATGCTGGCCGAGGTCACCGCGATGCAGCTCTACTGCCTGCGCGTGTCCCGGCTGGCCGAGCAGGGTCGGCTCACCGACACGCAGGCCTCCCTGGCCAAGGTGAACGGGACCCGCAAGGCCCGCGAGGTCGTGGCCCTGGCCCGGGACCTGCTCGGCGGCAACGGGATCCTGCTGGAGCACCGCGTCGCCCGGCACATGGCCGACGTCGAGGCCCTGCACACCTACGAGGGCACCGAGAGCATCCAGACCCTCATCGTCGGTCGCCACCTGACCGGCATCAGCGCCTTCACCTGATCCCCGCCCCCACCCACCCCACCCCAGAACCCCTCCGTGATCAAGGAATCCTGCGGCCAGAATTCCTTGATCACGGGGGTGTAGGGCGTGGGGTGGGGGGGGTGGTCAGCGGGGGCGGGCGGTCAGGGGACGGTGTGGCCGGCGGCGCGGAACAGCTCGTACCACTGCGCCCGGGTGAGGCGCAGGTCCGAACCCTGGGCCGCGGCCCGGACCCGGTCGGGGTTGGTGGTGCCGAGGACGACCTGCATGCCCGCCGGGTGGCGGGTGATCCAGGCGGTGGCGACCGCGAGCGCCGGGACGTCGTACTCGGCGGCCAGCCGGTCGAGGACGGCGTTCAGCTCCGGGTACTTCGGGTTGTCGAGGAAGACCCCGTCGAAGAACCCGGCCTGGAACGGCGACCACGTCTGCACGGTGAGGTCGTTCAGCCGGCAGTAGTCCAGCGTCCCGACGTCGCGGGAGATCGACTGGTCCAGGCCGGTCATGTTCATCGCCACGCCCTGCGCGACGAGCGAGGCGTGGGTGATGGACAGCTGCAGCTGGTTGGCGACCAGCGGCTGACGCACCGAGCGCCTGAGCAGCTCGATCTGCGCGGGGGTGTGGTTGGAGACCCCGAAGTGGCGCACCTTGCCGGCCGCGTGCAGCTCGTCGAAGGCCCGGGCGACCTCGTCGGGTTCGACGAGGGCGTCGGGACGGTGCAGGAGCAGCACGTCGAGGTAGTCGGTGCGCAGCGCCCGCAGGGAGCCCTCGACGGCCTCGACGAGGTGCTCGTAGCTGTAGTCGAAGTAGGGTCCGCTGCCCGGGTCCCCGTCCTGGGGCGGGACGATCCCGGCCTTGCTCTGGATGATCACCTCGGCCCGTTCGGAGCTGCTCAGCGGGACGGCCTCGGCGAAGCGTTCCTCGCTGCGGTGCAACGCCCCGCCGTATACGTCGGCGTGGTCGAGGAAGGTGATGCCGGACTCGCGTGCCGCGGTCCAGAGGTCGCGGATCGCCCGGTCCTCGAGGTCGGCGATGCGCATGAGACCGAGGACGACGTTGGGGACCTGCAAGCCGCTGGACCCCAGCGCGACGCTGCGGACGGGGGTGGGGGTGGTCGGTGCGGTGCTCATGCGCGCGACAGCTCCTCGATCTCGGCGGGGGTGAGTTCCAGCTCGGCGGCGGCCGCGGAGTCGGTGATGCTCTGCGGGCGCGAGGAGCCCGGGATCGGGACGACGACGTCGGCCAGGGCCAGCTCCCAGGCCAGGGTCACCTGCTGCGGGGAGACCCCGCGGGCGTCGGCGACGGCCTGGAACGCCTGGTGGTTGCTGCCGAGGTCCGCGGCCTTGGAGATCCCGCCGAGCGGGCTCCAGGGCAGGAACGCGATGCCGTTCTCGGCGCAGTGCTGCAGCTCCTCCAGGCTGGAGCGGAAGGCCGGGGAGAACTGGTTCTGCACCGAGGCGAGCCGGCCCCCGAGCACCGCGTCGGCCTCGGCGATCTGGGCCACGGTGGCGTTGGAGATCCCGGCCAGGACGATGACGCCCTCGTCGAGGAGTTCCGCGAGCGCACCGACGGACTCCGCGTACGGGACGGCGGGGTCGGGTCGGTGGAACTGGTAGAGCCCGACGGCCTCGACCCCGAGGCGGCGCGCGGACTCCTTGGCGGCCCGCTTGAGGTGGGCCGGGTCGCCGTTCTGGGTCCAGGACCCGTCACCGGGGCGCAGGTGCCCGCCCTTGGTGGCGACGATCACGTCCCCGGAGCGGGGGTGTCCCTTGAGGGCCTCCGCGACGAGCTCCTCGTTGTGGCCGACGTCGTTCGCGTCGCGGTGGTAGGCGTCGGCGGTGTCGATCAGGGTGATGCCGGCCTCGAGGGCCGCGTGGATGGTGGCGATGGAGCGTTCCCGGTCGGGGCGGCCCTCGATGGACATCGGCATGGCGCCGAGTCCGATCGCGGACACCGACGGGGAGGACGGCTGGGATCCGAGGCGTCGTTGCTGCATGACCCCGACCCTAGGAACGCCGGGTTGAGAAGTCCAACGATTGATTCTCATGGGATTGAGAAGCAAGATGGATGCATGGACCTTCGACAGCTGGCCTATGTTGTCGCCCTGGCCGACGAGCGGCACTTCACCCGGGCCGCCGCGCTGAGCGGAGTCTCCCAGTCGGGCCTGTCGGCCGCGATCCGGACCTTGGAGACCGAGCTCGGCACCGAGCTGTTCCATCGCACCTCGCGGCGGGTGGAACCGACCCCGGCGGGCCTGGCCCTGCTGCCGCACGCGCGCGAGCTGCTGGCCCGGGCGGGGACCGCGCGCGACGCGGTGGTGCAGGCCACCCAGGCCCTGTCGGGGTCCCTGCGGGTCGGCGCCGAGCAGTGCCTCGGGCTGCTCGACGTGTCCTCCGCCCTCGAACGCTTCCACCGCCGCCACCCCGAGGTCGAGATCACCTTCCGGCAGGCCGGGTCGCACGCGCTGCTGGAGCTGGTCCGCGACGGCGAGCTCGACCTCGCCGTGGTCGCGACCACCGAGCACCTGGGGGCCCTGCCCCGCACCGAGGTCGGGCGCGAGCCGCTCATCCTGCTGACCCCGCCCGGGCACCCGCTCGCGGCCCGCGCCGAGGTCGGCTGGGACGACCTGGCCGACCGGGCCTTCATCGACGTGGACCCGAGCTGGGCCATGCGGACGGTCGCCGACGCCGCCTGCGCCGGGGCGGGGATCCACCGCCGGGTCCGGTTCACCGTGGGTGACGTGCACACGCTGCTCGACCTGATCGGGCGCGGACTGGGCACGGCGATCGTCCCGCGCCACGTCGGGCAGAAGCCGCAGGCCGCCGGACTCGGCCGGGTGGCCCTGCCGCCCGACGCCCCCGAGTGGGTCGTCTCGCTGGTCGTGGACCCGCGGGGGCGCAGCGCCCCCACCCGTCACCTGCTCGACCTGCTGGACCCGGGCGCGCTCGAGCCGACCGGCTGAGCCCGCCCGGCCCCGGGGAGGTGCGGCGGGAGGACCGGTGGTCTTTGCGATGATGACCCCATGCCCGACGCGAGTGCCCCGACGTTCACCCCGCCCCCCACCGCCCCGGGGGTCTCGGTCCCCGACCGTCCGACCGTGGACGGTCTGGAGGAGCGCTGGGCCGCCGCCTGGGCCGAGCAGGGCACCTACCGGTTCGACCGCACCGCCGAGCGGGGCGACATCTACTCCATCGACACCCCGCCGCCGACGGTGTCGGGCTCGCTGCACGTGGGCCACGTCTTCAGCTACACCCACACCGACGTCGTCGCCCGGTTCCAGCGGATGCGCGGGAAGTCCGTCTTCTACCCGATGGGCTGGGACGACAACGGGTTGCCGACCGAGCGGCGCGTGCAGAACTACTTCGGGGTGCGCTGCGACCCGAACCTGCCCTACGACCCGGGGTTCGTGCCGCCGGCGCAGGCACCCAAGAACGACCGCGACTTCCTGCAGATCTCCCGGCGGAACTTCGTCGAGCTCTGCGAACGGCTGACCGCCGAGGACGAGCAGGTCTTCGAGTCCCTGTGGCGCCGCCTCGGGCTCTCGGTCGACTGGTCGCACACCTACTCCACCATCTCCGCGACCGCCCGGGCCACGGCGCAGCGTGCGTTCCTGCGCAACCTCGCCCGCGGCGAGGCCTACGCGGCCGAGGCGCCCACGTTGTGGGACACCACGTTCCGGACCGCCGTCGCCCAGGCCGAGCTGGAGGACCGCGACCGTGAGGGCGCCTACCACCGCATCGGGTTCGCCCGCACCGAGGACCCGACGGGGGCCGGTCCGGTGTTCATCGAGACGACCCGTCCGGAACTGATCCCCGCCGTCGTGGCCCTGGTCGCCCACCCCGACGACGAGCGCTACCAGCCGTTGTTCGGCTCCACCGTCCGTTCGCCCTTGTTCGGCGTCGAGGTGCCGGTGCTGGCCCACCGCCTGGCGGAACCGGAGAAGGGTTCCGGCATCGCGATGATCTGCACCTTCGGCGACGTGACCGACGTGACCTGGTGGCGCGAGCTGCAGCTGCCCACGCGCGCCGTCATCGGCTTCGACGGCCGGCTGACCCGGGAGACGCCGGAGTGGATCGCCGGGGGTCCCGGCGCCACCCTCTGGGAGTCCCTGGCCGGTGCCACCGTGCACACGGCCAAGGAACGCATCGTCGCGGCCCTGGCCGAGTCGGGGGACCTGGTCGGCGAGCCCAAGAAGATCAGCCACCCGGTGAAGTTCTACGAGAAGGGTGACCGTCCCCTCGAGATCGTCACCACCCGGCAGTGGTATTTGCGCAACGGCGGGCGCGACGCCGGTCTGCGCGAGGAGCTGCTGGCCCGTGGGGCCGAGCTGCAGTGGTCGCCCGAGCACATGAAGCACCGCTACGACCACTGGGTCTCGGGGCTGAACGGCGACTGGCTCGTCTCGCGCCAGCGATTCTTCGGGGTCCCGTTCCCCGTCTGGTACCCGCTGGACGCCGACGGCAGCCCGGTCTTCGACGCGCCGATCCTGCCCGAGGAGTCGGCCCTGCCGGTGGACCCGGCCGCCGAGCCCGCCCCCGGTTTCGCGGAGACGTCGCGCGGCGTCCCCGGCGGGTTCACGGCCGACCCCGACGTGATGGACACGTGGGCGACGTCCTCGCTCACCCCCCAGCTCGCCGGCGGTTGGGAACGCGACGAGGACCTGTTCTCCCGGGTCTACCCGATGGACCTGCGTCCCCAGGGCCAGGACATCATCCGCACCTGGCTGTTCTCCACCGTCGTGCGCGCGCACCTGGAGAACGGTGGGTTGCCGTGGAGGCGGGCGGCGCTGTCGGGCTGGATCCTCGACCCGGACCGCAAGAAGATGTCGAAGTCCAAGGGCAACGTCGTCACCCCGCTGGGGTTGCTCGAGGAGTTCGGCTCCGACGCGGTCCGCTACTGGGCGGCGACCGCGCGCCTGGGCACCGACGCGGCCTTCGACACCGGGCAGATGAAGATCGGCCGACGGCTGGCGATGAAACTGCTCAACGCCTCGAAGTTCGTCCTGGGGCTGGGCGTCGAACGCGGGGACGTGGCCGACCCGACGGCCGTCACCCACCCTCTCGACGTGAGCGTGCTGACCGGCCTGGCCGGCGTCGTCCGCAGCGCCACCGAGGCGTTCGAGCGCTACGACCACGCGACCGCGCTGAACGTCACCGAACGGTTCTTCTGGACCTTCTGCGACGACTGGGTCGAACTGGTCAAGGACCGCGCCTACGCCACCCGGGGCGAGGAGGGCGCGGCCTCGGCCCGCGCGACCGCGGCCATCGCCCTGCGCACCCTGCTGCGGCTGCTGGCCCCGTTCCTGCCCTACGCCGCCGAGGAGGTCTGGTCCTGGTGGCAGGACGGGTCCGTGCACACCAGCGCGTGGCCGACCGTGGCCGACCTCGGCCCGGACCGCTCGGGCGAGGCCACGGGTGACGTCCTGGCCGCCGCCGGGGAGGTCCTCACGGTGCTGCGCAAGGTGAAGAGCGAGGCGAAGGTGTCGCAGAAGACGGCGCTCGGCGAGGCCGTGGTCAGCGGCCCCGCCGCCACGGTCCGGGCTGCCGCCGCGGCCGAGGACGACCTCCTCGCCGCCACCCGCGCGGCCTCGATCCGCTGGGTGGGGACGACCCCGTCCGACGGGGGCGAGAGCGGCGCCCTCACGGCGACGGCCGAGATCGCCGCGACGGACTGATCCGTCCCGAGCACCGCGCCCCCGGGAGACCGTCCCGGGGGCGCGCTGCGGTCAGCGTTCGATCTCGCCGCGGATGAACTCCTCCAGGCGGGCCCGGCCGGTCTCGTCGTCGCGCTGCTCGGGCGGGGACTTCATGAAGTAGGCCGAGGCCGACAGCAACGGTCCGCCGACCCCCCGGTCCAGCCCGATCTTGGCCGCGCGGATCGCGTCGATGATGACGCCCGCGGAGTTCGGGGAGTCCCACACCTCGAGCTTGTACTCGAGGTTGAGCGGGACCCCGCCGAACGCCTCGCCCTCGAGGCGGACGTAGGCCCACTTGCGGTCGTCGAGCCACTGCACGTAGTCGCTGGGCCCGATGTGGACGTTGCGCGACCCGAGGTCGGTCTGGACGTTGCTGGTGACGGCCTGGGTCTTGGAGATCTTCTTGGACTCCAGCCGGTCGCGCTCCAGCATGTTCTTGAAGTCCATGTTCCCGCCCACGTTGAGCTGGTAGGTCCGCTTCAGCGTGATGCCGCGGTCCTCCAGCAGTTTCGCCAGGACGCGGTGCGTGATGGTCGCCCCCACCTGGGACTTGATGTCGTCCCCGACGATGGGCAGCCCGGCGACCCGGAACCGTTCGGCCCACTCCGGGGTCCCGGCGATGAAGACGGGCAGGGCGTTGACGAAGGCGCAGCCGGCCTCGATCGCGCACCCGGCGTAGAACCGGGCCGCGTCCTCCGAACCCACCGGCAGGTAGCAGACGACCACCTCGGCGCGGGCCGCGCGCAGCGCCGCCACCACGTCGACCGGGTCGGCGGCGGACTCGGTGATGGTCTCGCGGTAGTAGCGCCCGAGGCCGTCCAGGGTCGGCCCCCGCTGCACCGTGATCCCCGTCGTCGGGACGTCGCAGATGCGGATCGTGTTGTTCTCGCTCGCCCCGATCGCGTCGGCGAGGTCGGTGCCGACCTTCTTGTCGTCGACGTCGAAGGCCGCGACGAACTCGACGTCGCCGACGTGGTGCTCGCCGAAACGGACGTGCATGAGGCCGGGGACGTGCTGGTCGTCCTCGGCGTCGGCGTAGAAGTGCACGCCCTGGACGAGGGAGGCGGCGCAGTTGCCGACCCCGACGATGGCCACGCGGATGCTCACAGATCAGCTCCTGGATCATGCCCGGGACCGGTGCGGTCCCGCGGTCGTCCCCCGGACGTTAGGGAGTCCGGGGCCCGGCGGACGACACGTGGATCATCTGGACCGGTCCATGTCGTGGCGGGCGTCGGAGGGGATACGGTCGGGCCATGTCGAGTGCTGCCCAGAAGCTCGAGAGCGAGCTCGCCGTCCTGCTGAGACGGTCGCGGGCCATCTCCCGTGACACGGCCCGGACGGTGCACCCGGACCTCGAGCCGGAGGCCTACAGCCTGCTGGTCCGCCTCGACGACGTGGGCGAGGCCCGCCCCTCCGACCTGGCGGCGTTCTTCGGCATCGGCAAACCGACGCTGAGCCGGCAGGTCCAGCTCCTCGAACGCCTCGGCCTCGTCGCCCGGGCGGCCGACCCCTCCGACGGGCGGGCGGTCCGGCTCATGCTGTCCCCGCTCGGCACCCAGCAGGTCCACGCGGCGCGCAAGGCCCGCCGGGACCGTCTGCACGACCTGCTGTCGTCGTGGACCACCGACGACATCGCGACCTTCGCGACGCTCCTCGGGCGGCTGAACGTCGCCATCCGGGCCACGGGCACGACCGCGGACGAGATCCCGCTCTGACCCACGGCTGACCGGCTCCCCTCCCGGTCTCCTTCCCTGCCCCGACGGCACCCTCCGCGACGTCGCGCTCTCCCCAACAAGTTGCATGGGGCAAGCACTGGTGACATAGTTGCTTGAGTACAGCAACCGCCCGTCCGGAGAGGACGCCCATGGCCTCCCCCGCAGTCTGCGCCGAGCTGGTGGACGTCCTCCCCCAGCTCATCCGTGCGCGTCGGACCATGACCGGCGACACCCCGAGCACCCTCGCCCTGCTCGGACTGACCGCCGTGCAGGGTCCGCTGAGCGTGTCCGACATCGCGGGCCGGCTGGGTCTGGACCTGTCCACGGTCAGCCGTCAGGTCGCCCAGCTGCGCAGCCAGGGACTGGTCCTGGTCGACCCCGACCCGCAGGACCGCCGCTCGCACCGCTGCTCCCCCACCCCCACCGGCCTCGACGTGCTCCGCGAGCACCGCCGGCACCTGGTCGACCGGTTGGCCGACCGGCTCCACGACTGGGACGACGCCGACGTGAGCGCCCTGACCACCCTGCTCGCCCGTTTCGCGAGCCCGGACCCCCGAGAACCGAGGAAGGCATGAGTTCCCCAGACGCCGCACCGGGCACCGTCCCCCTGCAGAAGACCCGCGCCGCGCACGTCGCGACCCCCGGTCCCGCCCCGACCACGATGAGCCACGCGCAGGTGCTGGAGGCCCTGTCGGGCCTGCTGCTGGGGATGTTCGTGGCGATCCTGTCCTCGACGGTGGTCTCCAACGCCCTGCCGACCATCGTCCCCGAGCTGGGCGGGTCGGAGTCGGGCTACACCTGGGTGGTGACCGCGGCGCTGCTCGCGACCACCATCTCGACCCCCATCTGGGGCAAGCTCTCCGACCTGTTCTCCAAGAAGCTCCTGGTGCAGATCGCCCTGGTGCTGTTCGTCGTGGCCTCGGCCGTCGCGGGGTTGTCGAACTCGATGGGCATGCTCATCACCACGCGCGTGTTCCAGGGGATCGGCGGCGGCGGGCTCATCGCGCTGGCCCAGGTCATCCTGGCCACGATGGTCAGCCCGCGCGAGCGCGGCCGGTACTCCGGTTACCTCGGGGCGACGTTCGCCCTCGCCACCGTCGGCGGCCCGCTCATCGGTGGGGTGCTGACCCAGCACCTCTCCTGGCACTGGTGCTTCTACGTCGGGATCCCGTTCGCGATCGCCGCGTTCTTCGTCCTGCAGTTCCGGCTGAAGCTGCCCGCCTCGCCGCCGCGCGAGGTCCACATCGACTACGCCGGAGCGACTCTGCTCGCGGCCGGCATCTCGGCCCTGCTGATCTGGGTCTCGCTGGCCGGGCACAACTTCGACTGGTGGTCCTGGCAGACCGGCGCCCTGGTCGGTGGGGGGATCCTCGTCCTCGCCGTCGCGGTGCTCGTCGAGAGCCGGTCGCCGGAACCCATCATCCCGCTGCGACTGTTCCGTTCCCGGACCGTGTCGCTGTCGGCCCTGGCCAGCCTGTTCGTCGGTATCGCGATGTTCGGCGCGACGATCTTCCTGAGCCAGTACTTCCAGGTCGCCCGGGGTGAGACCCCCACCATGGCCGGGCTGCTCACCATCCCGATGATCGTCGGGCTGTTCCTCTCCTCCACGATCGCCGGGCAGGTCATCACCCGCACCGGTCGGTGGAAGGCGTGGATCCTCTCCGGCGGCGTGCTGCTCACCGCGGGGCTCGGCCTCATGGGCACCGTGGAGTGGGACACCGAGTACTGGATCGTCGCCGTGTACATGGCCCTCGTCGGCCTCGGTGTCGGCATGATGATGCAGAACCTCGTGCTCGCGGTCCAGAACGTCACCGACCCCCGGGACCTGGGTTCGGCCAGCTCGCTGATCGCCTTCACCCGGACCCTCGGCGGGGCGATCGGGGTCTCGGCCCTGGGTGCGGTGCTGGCCCACCGCGTCGAGCACTACGCGGTGGAGGGGTTGCAGGCGGTGGGGGCACCGGCCGGCAGCCTCGACACCCGCGGTGTGCCGCAGGTGGGCACCCTGCCCGACGGCATCCGCGAGGTCGTGCAGTCGGCCTACGGCTCCGGCATCGCCGACGTCTTCCTCATCGCCGCCCCGTTCGCGCTGCTGGCCCTGGTGATCGCGGTCTTCTTCAAGGAGGTCGCCCTGCGCGGCACGACCGGCGCCGCCCCCGAGGACTCCGTGGCCGGCGACCCCGCGTCCCCGATCGCCGACGACGCCCCTGCGTCCCGGCGCAGCGACGCCGACCTGACGCTGTCCGGCACCGTCCGCCTCCCGGACTCCCGACCGTTGGCGGGGGCCGTGGTGACCCTGGCCGACCAGACCGGACGGCAGATGTCCCGCACGGCCACCGGGACCGAGGGCACCTACCGCCTGGGGTTGCCGACCGGCGGGACCTACCTGCTGATCGTCGCCGCCGCGCACGCGGCCCCCACTGCGCGCCTGGTCGCGGTCGGCAGCACCGACGTCGCCCTCGACGTCACCCTGTCGGGACGCTCGGCCATCACCGGCCGGGTGCTGGCCCGCCGTTCGGGGTCCGGCGACGGTCCGGACACCGAGGGGCTCGGGGGCGCGCTGGTGACGCTGACCGACGTCACCGGTGAGGTGATCGGGGCGGTCCGCACGGACGACGACGGCACCTACCACTTCGACAAGCTCATGGCGGGGGGTTACGTCCTGACCGCGCAGAGCGGGCGGCACCGTCCGGTCGCCAAGGGCATCGAGGTCCCCGAGGCCGGGGCCCTGGCCGCCGACCTGCAGCTCAGCGGCGGGGGCCGGCTCGACGGGACCGTCGTGGCCGCCAGCGACGGTCGGCGCCTCCCCGAGGCGACCGTCACCCTGCTCGACGTCGACGGGCAGGTCGTCGCGGCCGGTCGCTCCGACCAGGAGGGGCACTACGCCTTCGACGACCTCGCCGCGGGCCGCTACACCCTGACCGTGGCCGGGTACGCCCCCGTCGTCAGCACGGTGGACGTGCTCGAGGACACCGTCACCCGCGAGACCGTCGCCCTCGGCGAGGCCCGGCCGGAGCGGGCCGAGGTCGGGGCCGCCCGGTGAGCCCCACCCCCACGACCGGGACCACCGGGACGTCCCGCGCCACGGGGCGGATCCGGACCCGCGACGACTGGCCCGTCCCGGGGGCGGCGGTCACGCTGCTCTCGGTGGAGGGGCGCCAGCTCGCCCGGGCGACGACCGGGGCGGACGGCGGGTTCGACCTGGGCGCCGTCCCGGCCGGTCCGGCCACGCTGCTGCTGTCGGCGGCGGGACACGAACCGTCGGCCAGCGCGGTCGACGTCCCCGCCTCCGGGGGCTGGGCCCTGGGCGACCTGCGGTTGCGGCGGCAGGACGAGTCGGGGGTCGCCCCCGACCTGCCCGAACCGGGGGTGTGGGTCCTGGACGCGGCCCACTCCTCGGTGACCGCGACCGCCCACCACCTCGGGCTCGCCGCGGTGCACGGGCGGTTCAGCGATCTCGCCGGTGTCATCACCGTCGCCGACGAGATCACCGCGTCCCGGGTCGAGGTGTCCATCGCGGCGGCCTCGATCGACACCGGTCACGCCGATCGCGACGCGCACCTGCGCAGCGCCGACTTCCTCGACGTGGAGCACCACCCCCGGCTGACCTTCGTGGCGAGCGGGGTCCGCCGTGGGCCGGAGGGCTGGGTCCTGGACGGCGAGCTCACCCTGCTCGGCGTGACCCGTCCGGTGGCCCTCGCCCTCAGCTGCACCGGCGTCGGCCCCGACCCGTGGGGCGGGCGGCGGGCGGCGTTCACCGCCCGGACCGAGCTGCACCGCGACCAGTTCCGGATGAACTGGAACCAGGCCGTCGCGGTCGGGGTGGCCATGGTCGGCACCACCCTCAAGGTCGCGATCGACGTCGAGGCGGTCCGGCAGGCCTGACCTCCGCCCGCCGACGACGAAGGGCCCCGCGCTCGGTGCGCGGGGCCCTTCGTCGTCCGGTCTGCCGCCCTGGGGACGGCGGCCGGGATCAGGCGGACTTGTCGCGGCGCTCGCGCGTGGTCTTGCGCTGCGGCGACTCGCGCGGGACCAGGGTCGGGTTCACGTTCTTCAGCACGACCTCCCGGGTCACCACGACGCGCGCGATGTCATCACGGCTGGGCACGTCGAACATCACCGGGAGGAGCACCTCCTCGATGATCGCCCGCAGCCCCCGCGCCCCGGTGCCGCGCATGATCGCCTGGTCGGCGACGGCCTGCAGGGCGTCCTCGGTGAACTCCAGCTCGACCCCGTCGAGCTCGAACATGCGCATGTACTGCTTGGCCAGCGCGTTGCGGGGCTCGGTGAGGATCCGGACCAGGGCCTCCTGGTCGAGGTTGTCCACCGAGGTGATCACGGGGAGCCGGCCGATGAACTCCGGGATCAGCCCGAACTTCATCAGGTCCTCGGGCATGACGTCGCCGAGGGCCACCGCCCGTGCACCCGCGCTGCTGCGCAGCTGCGCCCCGAAGCCCAGCCCCTGCTTGCCGGCCCGGGCCTCGATGATCCGGTCGAGCCCGGCGAAGGCCCCACCCACGATGAACAGCACGTTCGTCGTGTCGATCTGGATGAACTCCTGGTGGGGATGCTTGCGGCCGCCCTGCGGGGGCACGCTCGCCGTGGTGCCCTCGAGGATCTTCAGCAGGGCCTGCTGGACCCCCTCGCCGGACACGTCACGGGTGATCGAAGGGTTCTCCGACTTGCGGGCGATCTTGTCGACCTCGTCGATGTAGATGATGCCCGTCTCGGCCTTCTTGACGTCGTAGTCGGCCGCCTGGATCAGCTTGAGCAGGATGTTCTCGACGTCCTCCCCGACGTAGCCGGCCTCGGTGAGGGCGGTCGCGTCGGCGATCGCGAACGGGACGTTCAACATCTTGGCCAGCGTCTGGGCCAGGTAGGTCTTGCCGCACCCGGTCGGACCGACCAGCAGGATGTTGGACTTGGAGATCTCGACGGCCTCGTCGCGTCCCTTGCCCGTGGGCTCGCCCACCTGGATGCGCTTGTAGTGGTTGTAGACGGCCACGGCCAGCGACTTCTTGGCCGAGGACTGCCCGATCACGTACTGGTCGAGGAAGTCGAAGATCTCCCGTGGCTTGGGGAGCTCGACCAGGCCCAGGTCGTTGGCCTCGGCCAGCTCCTCCTCGATGATCTCGTTGCAGAGGTCGATGCACTCGTCGCAGATGTACACGCCGGGGCCGGCGATGAGTTTCTTCACCTGCTTCTGGCTCTTGCCGCAGAACGAGCACTTCAGCAGGTCGCCACCGTCTCCGATGCGTGCCACGGACGAATCCCTTTCCTCGTGCTGCGCCGAACCGCCCCGTCGGGGCCACACCCTGGTGCGGCCCGCGTACCGCCACGAGCCTCCACGCTACCCCTCCGCCGGTGGGCGTCGGTGCCGATCGGGGCGGGGCCCGGGCGGGGCTGCACCCTCCGGGTCGACCATCATCGCACCCCGCCGCCGGGGCGCCCGCCGCGGACACCCCGGGGGCCGGTGCCGGACCGGCCCCGGGGCGTGACCCGCGTGAGGTCGGCGGGCGGTCGTCACCGGATGGTGACGGACGCCTTGCGGCTGACCAGCACCTCGTCGATGAGCCCGTACTCCGCGGCCTCGGCCGCGGTGAGGAACTTGTCGCGCTCGATGTCCTCGCGGACCTTCTCCACGTCACGCTTGGCGTGCAGGGCGAGCGTCTCCTCCAGCCAGGTCCGCATCCGCAGGATCTCGCGGGCCTGGATCTCCAGGTCGGAGGCCTGCCCGTAGTCCCCGCCGGCCATGGCCGGCTGGTGGATGAGGATGCGGGAGTTCGGCAGGGCGAAGCGCTTGCCCGGGGTCCCGGCGGCCAGCAGGACCGCGGCGGCGGAGGCGGCCTGGCCCATGCAGTACGTCTGGATGTCGGGACGGATGTACTGCATCGTGTCGTAGATCGCCGTGAGGGCGGTGAACGACCCCCCGGGGGAGTTGATGTACATGATGATGTCGCGCTCGGTGTCCTGGGACTCCAGCACGATCAGCTGGGCGATGATGTCGTCGGCCGAGGCGTCGTCCACCTGCACGCCGAGGAAGATGATGCGGTCCTCGAACAGCTTGGTGTACGGGTCGGACCGCTTCATCCCGTAGGACGTGCGCTCCTCGAACTGCGGCAGCACGTAGCGCGCCGACGGGGCGAGGGAGGTGTCGAAGCGGCTGCGCTGCTCCATGGACGGGGCTCCAATCTGGGCGGGTCGACCGGCCGGGAAGGGGAACTGCTCACGCACCGGTGCCGCCGCCCCCCTCGACCTCGCTGGTGTGGCCGACCACGTGGTCGATCAGGCCGTACTCCTGGGCCTGCTCGGCCGTGAACCAGCGGTCGCGGTCGGAGTCGCGGGTGATGGTCTCGAAGGACTGCCCGGAGTGCTTGGCGATGAGCTCGGCCATCTGCCGCTTGGTCATGATGATCTGCTCGGCCAGGATCTTGATGTCGCTGGCGGAACCGCCGAGCCCGCCCAGGGGCTGGTGCATCATGATCTTGGCGTGGGGCAGGG
This sequence comes from Kineococcus gynurae, assembly GCF_042433995.1. Taxonomy (NCBI): domain Bacteria; kingdom Bacillati; phylum Actinomycetota; class Actinomycetes; order Kineosporiales; family Kineosporiaceae; genus Kineococcus; species Kineococcus gynurae. The sequence continues at coordinate 435,646 of NZ_JBHLUI010000008.1, read as the reverse complement.
CCGACCGCTTGCCCGGGGCGCCCGCGCAGAGCAGGAACTGCCCCATCGAGGCGGCCATGCCCGTGGCGATCGTCGCCACGTCGGGCTTGATGTACTGCATGGTGTCGTAGATCGACATGCCCGCGGAGACCGATCCCCCGGGGGAGTTGATGTACATGAAGATGTCGGCGTCCGGGTCCTCCGCCGCGAGCAGCAGCAGCTGCGCGCAGATGGCGTTGGCCATGTCGTCACGGACCTCGGAACCGAGCCAGATGATCCGCTGCTGGAGCAGGCGCTGGTAGACGTTGTCGTCCAGCCCGGGGCCGGGCTGTCCCGTGCGTGCGGACGGACCCGTCGTGACGAGACCGTCCCCGGCCCGAGGCGTCACCAGTCCCGGTGCGCTCTTGATGTGGCTCACGCTGTCTCCTGGCCTCTCTTGACGGACGGGCCGGCCCCGGGGGGACGACCGTCTCGACCTCTTCGGTCTGCCTGGATCTGGTCGGCCTGTCGTCGAGCGACAGGTCCGGCGGGAACGCCGGTCCGTCGACCCTAACGCGCACCCCCGACACCACCGCGGCGGAGGGCGGCCGTTTCGCTGTGGGCGCATCCGGGCCGCCGGAGGTCCCTTCCGACCCGGTCCCCGGACGACGACGGCCGGCCCGGGGACCCCCGGACCGGCCGTCGTGGTGCTGCGTGGACTCAGGCCTTGGAGCCCTCGCCGTCCTGGGCCGCGTCGGCGGCCTGCTGGGCGTCGTCACCGGTCGGGTCGACGGTCTCGCCCTCGGACCCGGCCGGGGCGGCGTTGTCGTCGGCCACCTCGGAGTCGGAGTCCGCGGGGTCGGCGGACTCGTCCTCGTCCTCGCCGCCCACGAGCTCCTCGAGGTCCACGACGTTGCCCGAGGCGTCGGTCACGGTGGCCTTCTCCATGGCGACGGCCAGCGCCTTGCGGCGGCGGACCTCGCCGACCATGCCCGGGATCTGACCGGAACCGTCGAGCATCTGGATGAACTGCCCGGGCTCCATGCCGTACTGCTGCGACTGCCCGACGAGGTACTCGACCAGCTCGCCCTGCTCGACGGTCAGCTCCTCGCGGTTGGCCAGCGCGTCCAGCAGCAGCTGGCTCTGCAGGGCCTTCGTGGTGCTCTCGACGACCTCGGCGCGGTGCTCGTCGTCCTCGAGCCGGTTCTCCTGCTCCAGGTGGCGGTGCACCTCGGCCTCGACCAGGGAGGCGGGGACCGGGACCTCGACGATCTCCAGCAGCTTCTCCAGGACGCGGTCGCGCGCCTGCAGGCCCTGCTGGAACTTGGCCGCGGTCTCGGCCTGGGTGGCGAGGTCGGCGCGCAGCTCCTCGAGGGTGTCGAACTCGCTCGCGAGCTGGGCGAAGTCGTCGTCGGCCTCGGGCAGCACGCGCTCCTTCACCGACTGCACGGTGACCTTGACGGTCGCGTCCTGGCCCTTGCGCTCACCCCCGGCCAGCGGGGCGACGAAGGTGGCGTCCTCACCTGCGGAGAGCCCGGTCAGGGCCTCGTCGATGCCGTCGATCATGTTGCCCTGGCCGACCTGGTAGGAGATGCCCTTGGCGGACTCGATCTCCTCGCCGTCGATCTCGGCGCGCAGGTCGATCGAGACGAAGTCACCGTCGCCGGCCGGACGGTCGACCCCGGTCAGGGTGCCGAAGCGCTCGCGGAGGGCGTCGAGGCGGGTGCCGACCTCGTCGTCGCCGACGGTGACGTCGTCGACGGAGACCGCGAGGTCCTCCAGCGTGGGCAGCTCCAGCGTGGGGACCACGTCCACCTCGACGGAGAACTTCAGGTCGCCGCCGCTGGTCGGGTCAGGGGCCTGCGAGACGTCCACCGTGGGCTGGCCCAGCGGCTGGATCTCGGACTCCTCCACCGCGCGCTGGTAGAACTTCGGCAGCGCGTCGTTGACGGCCTCCTCGAGCACGGCGGCCCGCCCGAAGCGCTGGTCGATGATGCGCGGGGGGACCTTGCCCTTGCGGAAGCCGGGCACCTGCACCTGTCCGGCGATGGACTTGTAGGCAGCGTCGAGGCTGGGCTTCAGCTCGTCGTAGCCGACCTCCACGGTCAGCTTCACCCGCGTCGGGTTGAGGGTCTCGACGTCGCTCTTCACAGTCGGTCTCTCCAGGGATCTCTCCGCTTGCTCGCGGAGGTCGAGGTCGTCGGTCGGTCGGTCCGGCACGCACGGTCGACCCGTGCACGTCCGTCGGGGTACCCGGATTCGAACCGGGGGCCTTCCGCTCCCAAAGCGGACGCGCTACCAAGCTGCGCCACACCCCGCGCACCCTGGACCGCACGCGGCCACGGGTACCGGAGCAGGCTACCGCCGACCATGCTCCCGGGCGTCGCTCGACGGTCCATCCCGCGTCCATCGCCGTCCTGGGGATGCCCCGCAAGGCCGACGACGGGGTCCGATCCCGTCGTCGGATCGGCCCCGAGGAGAGCGCCGCGGGGCGCCGCCAGGGCGGGGAGGGGCCGGGTCGAGACCGTCGAGCGATGCCCTAAGCTGGCACCGATGCGTCCGGCGCCCGCGAGGGGGCCGGGCCGTCTGCGGGTGTAGCTCAATGGTAGAGCCCTAGTCTTCCAAACTAGCTACGCGAGTTCGATTCTCGTCACCCGCTCCACCGGAGCCGGTCCGCCTCGCGCGGACCGGCTTCGTCGTTCCCGGGGCGAGGGGATCGGCGAGCTGCGCGGTGAACTCCTCCCGCAGCCGCCTGGCAGCCCGCAGACCGACCACCGCCTTGGCGAAGCCCGGTTCGCGCAGCCGCGGCCCGACGAGGGGCCGGGCGCGCACCGTCCACGGGCGCCGCAGCACGAGCCGGGCCAGGACCGCCGTGACCACGAGGACCGTGACGACCACCGCGTCGGTCACCAGCAGCAGCAGCAGCGGGACGACGACGAACCAGCCGAGCAGGCCGACCGTGAGCGCGCCGAGGATCAGGGCGAGACCGACGAGCAGGTCGTCGAGGTCTCCGAGCGGCCCCCCACCCTCGCTCTCGGCCCGGCGCCGCCGCTTCCAGGCCGACAAGCGGGCCGACAGGTACCGCCACCGGGGCAGGAACTCGACCCGGACCGACCAGATCGTGCCGTCCGGTGCCCGCACGTCCCGTGATCGCACCCCGCCAGGCTGGATCGCCCGCCTAGGCTGGCGCGGGTGCTGAGACTCCCCGCCGACCGCGTCCCGCACGTCGTCCTGGCCCCCGACAAGTTCAAGGGCTCGCTGAGCGCCGCCGAGGTCGCCGCGACGGTCGCCGACGCGTTCGCGCAGGCCGCGGCCGAGGTGGGACGCGAGGTCCGGACGACCGAGGTCCCGGTCGCCGACGGCGGGGAGGGGACGGTCGAGGCGGCGCTCGCCGCCGGCTGGCGCCCGCTGACCCGGGTGGTGAGCGGCCCGACCGGCCGGGTGCACGAGGCGGTGCTCGCCCGCCGGGGCGAGGACGCCCTGGTCGAGATGGCCCAGGCCGACGGCCTGGACCGGCTGCCGGACGGGCTCGCGCCGCTGACCGCGGGGACCCGGGGCACCGGGGAGCTCGTCCGGTCGGCCCTCGACGACGGGGCCCGCCGCGTGGTCCTCGCCGTCGGGGGCAGTGCGAGCACCGACGGCGGCGCCGGGATGCTCCAGGCGCTCGGCGCCCGGCTGCTCGACGCCGCCGGGCGCGAGCTGCCCGGGGGCGGGGGCGCCCTGCTCGACCTGGCCCGGGTGGACCTCGACGGTCTCGACCCGCGACTGGCGGGGGTCGGGTGGACCCTGGCCGCCGACGTCGACAACCCGCTGCTCGGGCCCCGGGGGGCGGCCGCCGTCTTCGGACCGCAGAAGGGGGCCGACCCCCGCGACGTCGAACGTCTGGACGCCGGTCTCGCCCGCCTCGCCGACGCCCTCGCCGCAGCGGGGGTGCCCGAGGCGCGCGACCTCCCGGGGGCGGGGGCGGCCGGAGGTCTCGGGCTCCCGGCCCTCGGGTTGTTCGGCGCCCGGCGGCGCCCCGGGATCGACGTGGTGCTGGAACTGGCCGGTTTCGCCGGACGAGCCGCCGACGCCGACCTCGTCGTCACCGGCGAGGGCTCCTTCGACGAGCAGTCCCTGGGCGGCAAGACACCGGTCGGGGTGGCCCGGGCCGCGGCGGCCGCCGGCGCGCCGGTGGTGGTGCTGAGCGGGCGGCGCGCGCTCACCGAGGACCGCTGGCGGGCCGCGGGGTTCGCCGCCGCGATCGCCCTCACCGACCTGGGCGAACCCGCCGAGACGTGCGTGGCGCAGGCGCGCCCGCTGCTGCACCGGGTGGCCCTGGACCTCGCCCGGGACCTGCTGCGGCCCTGACCCCTCCGGCCGGAGGCCCGCCCCGGACCGGCGCCGACCCGGTCGGTTCAGACCGGGCGCGGCTCCTGGCGTCGGACCAGGCAGGCCGTGCGGTCGTCCGACTCCCCGGGGGCGAAGTCGTCGACGAGGCGGGCGAGGAAGGTGCCGTCCCGCGGGTCGGGCTGGCGACCCAGTTCGACGGCCAGTCGTCGGATGCCCTCCTCCAGGTCGGCGTCGCGGTGCTCGACCACCCCGTCGGAGTAGACGAGCAGGGCGTCGCCCGGGTCCAGGTGCAGCCGGGTCACCGGGAAGGGCGGGTCGGGCAGCAGGCCGAGGGCAGGCCCCGCACCGGGCAGCTCGAGCACCGAGGGCCGTCCGGACACCAACCGGACCGGGGGCGGGTGGCCCGCGGTGGAGACGACGACGTCACCGCGATCGAGGTCGACGGAGAGGTGCACGGCGGTCGCGAAGCCCTCCGTCCAGCGTTGGCGCAGGACGTAGCGGTTGGCGGCCGTGAGGAACGATCCCGGGGCGACCGCTCCCAGCAACCCGCCGAAGGACCCGGCCAGGAGCAGGCCGCGCACCCCCGCGTCCTGCCCCTTGCCCGAGACGTCGACGAGGCAGATCTCCAGGGTCCGTCCGTCCGGGGCCAGGGTCGACAGGAGCACGTCACCGGAGAACGCGTCCCCGTGGGCCGGACGGCGCAGCCCCTCCACCGACCAGCCCTGCGGGGTCGCCTCCAGCGCGGACTGGTCGAGCAGACGCTCGCGCAGCTCCACCAGCATCGCCTCGCCGAGGAACCCGGCCAGCCCGAGCCGGCCCCGGCTGCGCGCGAACGCCAGCGCGAACCCGAACGTCAGGACCAGCGTGACGATGAGGCTGAGCTGCACCGGACGGGCGGTTCCCCACCGACCGTGCGTGACGAGGGCCAGGGCCAGCAGGGCGACGCCCACGAGCAGGAGCATGCGCTCCAACCGCAGGAGCGAGGCGCCGAGCAGCACGACCGGGATGAGCGCGGTGAGCGGGACCAGCTGGGTGCGGCTCGCGCCGAGACCGATGAGGACCGTCAGGACGGCGAGGACGACGACGGTCGGGTTCTGGGGCGGTCGGGCGAGCACGCGCCGGCCCCGACGACCCCAGGCGCGGACCTGGCGCACCACCGGGCGCCATCGCTCTGCGTGCACATCTGAACACTAACCGCGATCGGTCCGCGGGGTGGTCCGGCGGTCACCCCGGTTGGCAGCGCGGGCACCAGTAGAGGTGGCGACCGGCCAGGTCGGCGTGCGCCACCGGGGTCGAGCAGACCCGGCACGGCTCTCCCGTGCGTCGGTAGACGTAGTGGGCGTCGGCGCGGGTGACCCGCCCCGTCGGGCGGGACCGGTGCTCGGGCCGCGTCGTCACGATGCGCCCCGCCCGGACCCCGGTGCGCAGCAGCTCGCGCAGGTCGGACCAGAGCTCACCGAGGGTCTCCTCGCCGACGGCCCGACCGGGACGGTAGGGGTCGAGTCCCGCCCGGAAGAGCGCTTCGGCGCGGTAGACGACCCCCACGCCCGCGACGACCTCCTGCTGCATGAGCAGCCCGGCCACGGGGGCCCGCGACCGTCCGATCCGGGCGAGGGCCGGCCCCGGGTCGTCCCCGCGCAACGGGTCGGGACCGAGGCGCTCGTGGACCGCGGACACCTGTTCGGGCTCCAGCACCTCGCAGGCCGTGGGACCGCGGAGGTCGGCCCAGTGCTCGCCGTTCTCGAGCCGGGCACGCACCAGACCGCGCGGGGCGGGCGGTTCCCCCGTGCCGAAGGTCCATTTGCCGTAGAGCCCGAGGTGGACGTGCAGCGTGCGGGCCGGCTCGTCGGCCTCGTGCGCCACGTCGAGGAAGAGGTGCTTGCCGTGGGCGTCGGTGCCCACGACCTCCCTGCCGTCCAGCGCCCGGGCCCCGTCGCCGAAGCGGCCCTGCGGACTGCTCACCCGGACCGGGGCACCTCGGAAGCGCCGGGCCAGCTCCCGGGCGTGACGGTGGACGGTGTGGCCCTCGGGCATGGCACCCCTCGCGGGTCGGGCCCGCCCGGGTCAGGGCTGGGGCAGCGGCGGCAGCTCCCCCGTCTCGGCGTAGGCGGTGAGCAGGTCGATGCGGCGCTGGTGCCGGGCCTCGCCCGAGAACGGGGTCGTCACGAACGCCTCGGCGATCAGGGCCGCCTCGGCGAGAGTGTGCATGCGCGCCCCGATGCCCGCGACCTGGGCGTCGTTGTGCTCCCGGGCCAGCCGGGCCGTCTCGACCGACCAGGTCAGGGCGGCCCGGATGCCGGGCACCGCGTTCGCGGCGATCTGCTCGCCGTTGCCGGAACCGCCGAGCACGAGGCCGAGGCTGCCGGGCTCGTCCACGACCGCCTGCGCGGTGCGCAGGATGAAGGGGGGGTAGTCGTCGACGGCGTCGTAGACGAGGGCGCCGTGGTCGACGACGTCGTGCCCCAGCCCCCGCAGGTGGGCGACGAGGTGCTCCTTGAGCTCGAATCCGGCGTGGTCGGTGCCGATGTGGACGCGCATGGCGGGAGCCTCCCAGAGCGCGGGCCCCCGCCCTGCGGCGGGGTGTCAGTCGAAGATCGGGTCCTGCGTGCGGGTGCGCTTGAGCTCGAAGAAACCGGGGGTCCCGGCGACGAGCAGGCAGCCGTCCCACAACCGCCCGGCCGCCTCGCCCTTCGGGGCGGGGGTCACGACGGGGCCGAAGAAGGCGACGTCGTCGAAGGCCACGACGGGGGTGCCGACGTCCTGCCCGACCTTGTCGATGCCCTCCTGGTGGGAGGCGCGCAGGGCCTCGTCGTGCTCCTCGGAGGTGGCGGCGGCGGCCAGCTCGGCGGGCAGGCCGACCTCGGCCAGCGCCTCGGCGACGACCCGGTCGAAGTCCTTGTCCCCACCGGGGTGGATGCGGGTGCCCAGAGCGGTGTAGAGCGGCAGGACGACGTCGTCGCCGTGCGCGGCGCGCGCCGCGGTGACGACGCGGACCGGGCCCCAGCCCTTGGTCATCAGCTCGCGGTACTCCTCGGGGAGGTCACGCCCCTCGTTGAGCACCGACAGGCTCATCACGTGCCAGCGCACCTCGACGTCGCGGACCTTCTCGACCTCGAGCATCCAGCGGGAGGTCATCCAGGCCCAGGGGCACAGCGGGTCGAACCAGAAGTCGGCGGTGGCAGCACTCATGAGGGTCATCCTGCCCCCGCCCGCGCGGGGGGACACCCCGGGCCGGAGCACGTGTCGCAGGGGCGTGGCAGAGTGCGCAGCTGTCGCCGAGGAGAGGTGGCGGCACCGACCTCCAGGGCGGTGCCGGTCGGAGGAGAGGACGTGGGTGTGCCCGGGGAGAATCTGACGCGCGAGGAGGCGCGCCAGCGCGCCGGGATCGTGCGCGCGCAGTCCTACGACGTCGAGCTGGACCTGACGGTGGGGGCGGAGACCTTCCGCTCCCGCACGACGATGCGCTTCTCGGCCACCCCGGGGTCGGCGACGTTCGTCGACCTGATCGCCCCGCGCGTCGAGACGGTCCGGCTCAACGGGACCGAGCTGGAGGCCGCGGCCGTGTTCGACGGCGCCCGCATCTCGCTCGAGGGCCTGGCCCAGGACAACGAGCTGGTCGTGGTGGCCGACTGCGCCTACATGAACACCGGGGAGGGGCTGCACCGGTTCGTCGACCCGGTCGATGACGAGGTGTACCTGTACTCCCAGTTCGAGGTCGCCGACTCCCGGCGGGTGTTCGCGGTCTTCGAGCAGCCCGACCTCAAGGCGGAGTTCCGCTTCGACGTGACCGCCCCCGCGCACTGGCAGGTGTTCTCCTGCATGCCGGTCGCCTCCGTCGAGACTGTCGGCCCCCGCGACGGCGGGGACGCGCGGCGGTGGCGGTTCGACCCCACGCCGCGCCTGTCCTCCTACGTGACCGCGGTCGTGGCCGGGCCCTACGAGGGCCGCACCGGGGAGCTCACGAGCGCCGACGGTCGCACCGTCCCGCTGGGCGTCTACTGCCGTCGTTCCCTGCTGCCGCACCTGGAGGCCGAGGCGGTCATGGACGCGACCCGTGCCGGGTTCACGTTCTACGAGCGCGAGTTCGACCTGCCGTTCCCCTTCCCCAAGTACGACCAGATCTTCGTCCCCGAGTTCAACGCCGGGGCGATGGAGAACGTCGGCGCGGTCACCTTCACCGAGGCCTACGTCTTCCGGTCCAAGGTTCCCGAGGCCACGGTGGAACGTCGGGTGGTCACGGTCCTGCACGAGCTGGCCCACATGTGGTTCGGCGACCTGGTGACCATGCGCTGGTGGAACGACCTGTGGCTCAACGAGTCCTTCGCGGAGTTCGCCAGCACCCTGGCCACGGCCGAGGCCACCGAATGGACCGGGGCCTGGACCACCTTCGCCTCGCTCGAGAAGTCGTGGGCCTACCGGCAGGACCAGCTGCCGACGACCCACCCCATCGTCGCGGCGATCAACGACCTCGAGGACGTCGAGGTGAACTTCGACGGGATCACCTACGCCAAGGGCGCCAGCGTCCTGCGCCAGCTGGTGGCCTACGTGGGCCGCGAGGAGTTCCTGGGCGGGGTCCGCGCCTACTTCCGCAAGCACGCCTACGGCAGCACCGAGCTGCGCGACCTGCTGGTCGAGCTCGAGGCCACCTCGGGCCGCGACCTCGGCGTGTGGTCGCAGGAGTGGTTGGAGACGGCCGGGGTCGCCACCCTGCGCCCGGTGCTGGAGGTCGACGCCGACGGGGTGATCACCGCGGCCCGTCTGGAGCAGACCGCGCCGACCGCGCACCCGCACCTGCGCTCGCACCGGCTGGCGCTGGGCGCCTACGACCTGCAGGACGGTCGGCTGCACCGGACGCGGCGCATCGAGCTGGACGTCGCGGGGGCGGTGACCGAGCTGCCCGACCTGGTGGGGACCCGGCGTCCGGACCTGCTGCTGGTGAACGACGACGACCTCGCCTACGCCAAGATCAGGTTGGACCCCGCCTCGCTGACCACGGCGCTCGACCGGCTCAACGCCTTCGAGGACTCGTTGCCGCGGGCCCTGGTGGCGGCGGCCCTGTGGGACATGACGCGCGACGGGGAGTCCCCCGCCCGGTCCTACGTCGACCTGCTGCTGTCGACGCTGCTGCCGGGCGACCCGGGCAGCCGGCCGGACTCGACGGTGCTCCTGGTGCTGCTGCGCCAGCTGCGGACGACGGTCGACCTGTACGTGGCCCCGGCCGCCCGGGCCGAGGTCTCCGCCCGCAGCGCCGAGGCCCTGCTCGAGCTGCTCCGGACGGCCGAGCCGGGCAGCGACACGCAGCTGCAGTTCGTCCGGGCCCTCGCGGCGGCGGCCCGGGACGGGCAGCCGCTGGACACCGTGGCCGGGCTGCTCGCCGGGACGACCAGCCTGCCGGGGCTCGACGTCGACACCGACCTGCGCTGGGTGCTGCTGACCTCGCTGGTGGCCGCCGGGCGGATGGGTGAGGCGGAGATCGCTGCCGAGCAGGCGGCCGACAACACGGCCAACGGGGCGCGGGCCGCGACGGCCGCCCGCGCCGCGATGCCGACGGCCGAGGCGAAGCAGGCCGTCTGGGACCGGGTCGTCGAGCGGGGGGACCTCCCGAACGCCATGGCCGCCAGCGCGATCGCCGGGTTCACCCGCGTCGCCGATCCCGAGCTGCTGCGCGGTTTCGTCGAGCCCTACTTCGCCTCCCTGACCCGGGTCTGGGCGGACCGGACCAACGAGATGGCCCAGCAGATCGTGACCGGTCTCTACCCGCTGGAACTGGCCGACGCGGACCTGCTGGACCGGACGGACGCGTGGTTGGAGGAGCACCCCGACGCCGCGCCGGCCCTGCGCCGGCTGGTCCTCGAGAACCGTGACGGCGTCGCCCGGGCGCTGCGGGCCCAGGAACGCGACGTCTGACCTGAACGACACCGGCCCGCACCTCCGGAAGGAGGTGCGGGCCGGGTGCGTCGTGGGCCGCGTCGCCGGCCGCGTCGTCAGCCGGATGTCGGGCGCGGGCCGTCAGGCCGGCCGGACCGCCTCGTCGACGGCCTTGGCCAGCGACCGGGCCCGGGCGTCCGTCCCCAGGTCGTCCAGCAGGACGACCGCGCCGTCGGGGCCGCAGAGCGGCATCCGCCAGTTCGGGTACTCCAGCGCCGTCCCGGGTTGGTTCTGCGTGCGGTGGTCACCCACCATGTCGACCAGGGAGACCCCCAGCATCAGCGAGGGTGACGTCGCCAGGTACCGGTGCAGGGCCTCGACCACGGACTGCTCGTCCGGCCCCCCTTGACCGTCCGGGTCCGGGAGCGTGTCGAGGAAGCCGCTGCGCCGCACCCGTTCCAGGATGCGTTCCTGCTCGGCGCGATCGCGCGAGCGCTCCTCCTCGACGGGTCGCGTCAGCAGCCCGAGCCGTTCGCGCAGGGCCACGTGCTCCTGGGCGAGGTATCCCGCGGTGGGCGGGAGGTCGTGGACCGTGACCGTGGACAGGGCCAGCTCCCGGTAGCGCCGGGGGTCACGGGGTTCGTCGCCGTCGAACTCGAACCACAGCACCGAGGTCCCGAGCACCCCGCGCTCGGCCAGGTAGTCCCGCACCCACGGCTCGACCGTGCCGAGGTCCTCCCCGACCACGACGGCCCCGGCCCGCTGCGCCTCGAGGGCCAGGATGCCGATCAGCGCGTCGTGGTCGTAGCGGACGTAGGTGCCCTCGGTGGGCGGAGCGCCCTCGGGGATCCACCAGAGCCGGAACAGGCCGATGACGTGGTCGACCCGCAGGCCCCCGGCGTGGCGGAGGATGGTGCGCACCATGTCCCGGAACGGGGTGTAGGCCTGCTCGGCCAGGGCGTCGGGCCGCCACGGCGGTTGCGACCAGTCCTGCCCCTGCTGGTTGAACGGGTCCGGCGGCGCGCCGACCGTGACCCCGCGGGCGAGGGCCGGACCCAGCGTCCACACGTCCGCCCCGTCGGGGTGCACGCCCACGGCGAGGTCGTGCACGATGCCCGGTCCCGTCCCGGGCGCGGTGGCCGAGTCCTGGGCGTCGCGCAGCTGCTCGTCGCACTGCCACTGCAGCCACCGGTAGAAGTCGACCCGGTCGGCGAGGTCGTCCAGCGCCCCCGACGCCGCGGCGGCCTCCGGGGTCCGGGCCGTCGCGGGCCAGTCGGCGGTGGACAGCCCGTGGGTCTCGGCCAGCGCGCACCACTGCGCGAACCCGGTCAGCCCCGGGTCCTCCGAGGTGCAGTAACGACGGAACGCGGCCTCCCGGGCCGGACTGCGACCGTGGTCGAAGAGGATCTGCAGGGCCTCCCGCTTCGCCGTCCAGACCCGGTCCCGGTCGATCTCACCGGGATCGGCGTTGAGCGGACGCAGCTCGCGGGCCAGCGCCTCCACGGCGCGGCGGTCCTCGGGTCGCAGGTAGCCGTACTCCCGCACGTCCTCCACCCGCAGGTAGAGCGGGTTCACGAAGCGTCGGGTGGTGGGCAGGTAGGGCGAGGACTCCATCGGGGGGACCGGTTGGGCCGCGGCGAGCGGGTTGACCAGGACCCATCCGGCTCCCTGACCGGCCGCGGTGGCGGCGAGGTCGGCCAGGTCGGCCAGGTCGCCGACGCCCCAGGAGGCCCGGGAGCGGACGGAGTAGAGCTGGGCCTGGACCCCCCAGACGCGGCGCGTCTGCAGCAGGTCCGGCAGCTCCAGGACGTCGGGCGTCACCACGAGCGGGCAGGTCACCTCCCCGGCCGGGGAGTGCGCCCGCAGGACGTGCCAGCCCAGGGGCAGGTCGTCGGGGACCTCGAAGGTCGCCCGGCCGGTCAGTCGTCCGTCGACGTGGACGGGGTCGACCCAGCGCTCGACCTGGCGCAGGGGAGCCCACCCCTCGTCGTCCTCGATCTCGACGACGAGCTCCACCGGATCCCCGTGCGGCACGTGGACGGGGACGAGCGCGAGCTGTCCCTCCCGGACCACGACGATCGGCGGCAGGGTGCGTCGCCAGGGCCGCAACCGGACCTCCTCGGCGCTGGCCGCGACCGCGGCCGGGTCCGAGACGTCGAGGCCCATCGCCGTGAGCACGGCGGTGACGGTGCCGAGGGAGGCCTCGGTGGTGCGGCCCTGCCAGTCGGTGAAGGAGGTGGCCACGCCGAGGGACTCGGCCAGGGCGCTGAGCTGGGCGGAGGGACGTTCGGAGACGTCGGCGGCGGACGGCGATCCGGACCAGGCGTGCGACACGCGACGACTCTGCCAGAGCGACCCCGCAGCGGCGCGCCCAGCCCGCGCGGCGGCCGGGCGTGTCCCCGGTGAGGGAACCGGACGCGGCCGTGGTGTCGGGCCCCCTGCCTACAGTGACCGGGGTGAGCCAGCCCCAGGACACCCCCGCACCGCAGGACACCCCCCTCGCACCGCGCTCCGACCTCGTCGAGGAACGGCACGGGCACGCGGTGGCCGACCCCTACCGGTGGCTGGAGGACGCGACCGGTCCCCGCACCCGCGCCTGGGCGCAGGAGCAGGACGAGCGGTTCGCGCGGGCGATGGAGGGCCTTCCCGCCCGCGAGGCCGTGGAACGCCGGGTCCTCGACCTCATGGCGACCGGGTCGGTGGGCGCCCCGGTGCACCGCGGCGGACGCGTGTTCCGGACCCGGCGCGAACCGCAGGCCGAGCACGCGGTGCTGCACGTCGAGGAGGCCGACGGCGACTCGCGGGTGCTGGTCGACCCGATGGCGATCGACCCGGCCGGCACGACCACGCTGGACTCCTGGCGGCCCGACGTCGAGGGCGACCTGCTGGCCTACCAGGTCTCCGAGGGCGGCAGCGAGGAGAGCGTCCTGCGCGTCCTCGACGTGGCCACCGGTGAGCACGTGGGTCCCGCGCTGGACCGGGCCCGCTACTCCCCCGTCGCCTGGCTGCCGGTGGCCGCGGACGGCACCCGGGCCTTCTTCTACGTGCGCCGTCGACCCCCGGAGGAGCTGCCCGAGGCGGAGCGGCAGTACCACCGTCGGGTGGTGCTGCGCCGCTTCCACCCGCAGCGCCCGGAGGAGGCCACCGAGACCGAGGTCTTCGGTGCCGGGCGGCCGATGACCACCTACTACGGGGTCTGGACCTCGCGCGACGGACGCTGGCTCGTGGTCAGCGCCTCCGACGGGACGGCCCCGCGCAACGACGTCTGGATCGCCGACCTGGGGGCGGGCGACGCGGCGCAGCCCGTGCTCACGGAGGTGGTGGTCGGTCGCGACGCCCAGACCGGCGCCTGGGTGGGCCGCGACGGTCGGCTCTACGTCGTCACCGACCTCGACGCACCGCGCGGGCGGCTCGCCGTGGCCACCCCGCAGCGCCCCGGTCCCGAGCACTGGCGCGACGTCCTGGCCGCCGACGCCCCCGACCGCGACCCCGCGGCCGTCCTCGACGACGTCGCCGTGCTCGACGGTCCCGACCTCCCCGAGCCGCTGCTGGTCGCGGCCTGGACCCGGCACACCGTGGCCGAGCTGACCGTCCACGACCTGGCCACCGGCGAGCGCCGTCCGGGTCGCGCCGGCACGGTCGCGCTGCCCGGGGCCGGATCGGTCGGCGGTCTGCTCACCCGGCCCGAGGGCGGGCCCGAGCTCTGGTTCGGCTGGAGCGACACGACCACCCCGGCCGCGGTGCACCGCTTCGACGCCCGGACCGGTGTGCTCGAGGTGGTGGCCCGCCCGCCGGGGGCGGTGCGGGTGCCGGACGTCGTGAGCCGACTGGTGGAGTTCCGCAGCCGCGACGAGACGGTGGTCCGGATGCGCGTGGTGGCCCGGGCCGACGCCCTGACGGCCGAGGGCGGGCCCCCCCGACCCGCCCCGACCATCCTCTACGGCTACGGGGGCTTCGGGATCAGCCTGGCCCCCCACTACGCCCCCGACGCGCTGGCCTGGGTCGAGGCCGGCGGGGTCTACGTGGTCGCCAACCTGCGCGGCGGCGGCGAGGAGGGGGAGGAGTGGCACCGGGCCGGCATGCGCGAGCACAAGCAGAACGTGTTCGACGACTGCCACGCGGCGGCCCGGGCGCTGGTCGCGGGCGGTTGGACGACGCCCGAGCAGCTGTGCGTCTCCGGCGGCTCGAACGGGGGGCTGCTGGTGGGGGCCGTCTGCGTCCAGGAGCCCGCGCTGTACCGGGCCGTCCTGTGCTCGGCGCCGCTGCTCGACATGCTCCGCTACGAGGAGCACGGCTTGGGCGCGACGTGGAACGACGAGTACGGTCGGGCCGCGGACGCGGAGGAGTTCGGGTGGCTGCTCGGCTACTCCCCCTACCACCACGTCCGGCCCGGGGTCCGCTACCCGGCGGTGCTGTTCACGGTCTTCGACGGTGACAGCCGGGTCGACCCGCTGCACGCGCGCAAGATGTGCGCGGCCCTGCAGCACGCCACCACGGCCACGGCCGAGGAGGCGCCCGTCCTGCTCCGGCGCGAGGCCGACGTGGGGCACGGGTCCCGGTCCCTGACTCGCGGGGCCCGCCTGGTCCGCGACACCCTGTGCTTCGCGGCCGACCGGACCGGCCTGGACCTCTCGGTCCGACGGGACTGAGCGGGCCGGGAGCCGGCCACCCCCGAACGACCGGACGACCGCACGCACGACCGCACGCACGCACGCACGACCGAACCGACGACGCACCAAGGAGAACCCTCGACCGTGCTCGGCCTGACCCTGCCCGACGGAGTCCTCACGGGGACCGCCAGTCCGCTGGCCAACGACGTCTGCACCACCGACTCGCCCAACATCTGCGGGGTGGTCCACGGCTGGACCGGATCGAGCTGGGCCGGGTTGATCTCCTCGGTCCTGGTCCAGGTCCTGCTCATCCTCGTGATCGGTTTCGTCGCCCGCTACCTGCTGCTCAAGGTCATCGACCGCACGGTGGCCGGGATCGCGGCCGGCGGGGCGCGGGTGACCCGCAACGCCGGGCGCCGCAACGGTCTGATGGAGAGCTCCCCGCTGCTCTCGGAGCGCCGCCACCAGCGCGCCGAGACGCTGGGCTCGGTCCTGAAGAGCACGGCCACCCTCGTCATCGGGGTGCTCGTGGTCCTCATGGTGCTGGCCCAGCTCGACCTCAACATCGCGCCGTTCATCGCCTCGGCCGGGATCGTCGGGGTCGCGCTCGGGTTCGGGGCGCAGAGCCTGGTGAAGGACTTCCTGTCCGGCATCTTCATGCTGGCCGAGGACCAGTACGGCGTCGGCGACGTCGTGGACCTCGGGGACGCCTCGGGCACCGTCGAGGCGGTCGGGCTCCGGGTGACGCGGGTGCGCGACGTGAACGGGACCGTCTGGTACGTCCGCAACGGCGAGATCCTGCGGGTCGGCAACCAGAGCCAGGGCTGGGCCCGCGCGGTCATCGACGTCTCGGTGACCTACGAGTCCGACCTCTCCCACGTGCACGAGGTGCTGCAGCGCGTCGGGGACAAGCTCGCGGCCGAGGACGAGTGGAAGGCCCTGGTCATCGGCCCGGTCGAGGTCTGGGGCGTGGAGGCCATGGACACCGGCGGGGTCGTCCTGCGCCTGGTCGTGAAGACCGCCCCCCTGCAGCAGTGGGCCGTGCAGCGGGAGCTGCGCCGGCGCATCAAGGCGGTCTTCGACGCCGAGGGCATCGAGATCCCCTACCTGCAGAGCACCGTCTGGTTGCGCAACGAGGAGCGTCACCCGCCGCGGGCCCCGCGGGCCGGCGCGCGCGCCGCGAGCACCGTGCACGACGAGTGCCACCCGCCGCCGCCCAGCGAGGCCGACGTGGCGGCCGAGTCCGCCCAGGCCCCCGGCGGCCAGGGTCCTGCCGCGGGCGCGGGGTCGGCGGGCGCGAGCACCCCGACGGCCGACCGCGAGACCCCGGCGCCACGCCGCGGCTGAGCGGCGCCACCGGAGGCCGCGACGGGTGAGGACCGTCCCCCGTCGCCGCTGATCGTCTCGGCTCGCGCCCCGCGCGGGCGCGGCCGAGACTTCCGGCATGAGTTCGTCCCGGACCGCCAGCCTGGAACCCTTCGTCGACGGGGCCGGCCGTCTCGCGCTCGTGACCGGCGTGACCGGCTACATCGGGGGCCGTCTGGTCCCCGTGCTCCTCGAGAACGGGTTCCGGGTCCGGGCCCTCGCCCGGCGCCCGGAGTCCCTGCGCGACCGGCCGTGGATCGACGACGTCGAGGTCGTGCAGGGCGACGCCTCCGACCCCGAGCAGCTCCGTCCCGCGCTGGAGGGGGTCGACGTCGCCTACTACCTCATCCACGCGATGAGCGGGGGCGACCACTTCTCCTCCCGCGACCGGCGGACCGCGCGCACGTTCGCCCGCGCGGCGGCCGAGGCCGGGGTCGGCCGGATGATCTACCTGGGCGGGCTCTACCCCGAGGGCGAGGAGCTCTCGACCCACCTGGAGTCGCGACGCGAGGTCGGGGAGATCCTGCTGGACTCCCCGGTGCCGACCACCGTGCTGCGGGCCGCGGTCATCCTCGGCTCCGGCTCGGCGAGCTTCGAGATGATGCGCTACCTCACCGAGCGGCTCCCGGCGATGATCTGCCCGCGCTGGGTGAAGAACCGCATCCAGCCCATCGCCGTGCGCGACGTGCTGCGCTACCTGGTGGGTTCGGCCGACATGCCGCCAGAGGTGAACCGGGGCTTCGACATCGGGGGTCCCGACGTCGTCACGTACCTGGACATGATGCGCGGCTACGCCGCGGTGGCCGGCCTGCCCAAGCGCTACATCCTGCCGATCAACGTGTTGACCCCCCGCCTGTCGAGCCACTGGGTCGGCGTGGTCACGCCGGTGCCCAAGGAGATCGCCCAGCCGCTGGTCGAGAGCCTGGTCCACGAGGTGGTCTGCAAGGAGCACGACGTCGCCCGCTACGTCGCCGACCCGCCGGACGGGCTGATCGGCTTCGAGGAGGCGGTCGGGCTGGCCCTGCAGAAGATCTCCGAGGCCCAGGTCGTCACCCGCTGGTCCTCCGCCTCGGTCCCGGGTGCGCCGAGCGACCCGCTGCCCTCCGACCCCGACTGGGCCGGCGGCAACCTCTACGTGGACGAGCGCACGACGGTGGTGGACGCCCCGCCCGAGGTGCTGTGGTCGGTGCTGGAGGGGATCGGTGGGGAGTCCGGCTGGTACTCCTGGCCCACCGCCTGGTCGCTGCGCGGGATCATGGACCGCTACGCCGGTGGGCCGGGGCTGCGCCGCGGCCGCCGCGACCCCCAGCACCTCATCGTGGGCGACGCGGTCGACTGGTGGCGGGTCGAGGAGCGGGTGGAGAACCGGATGATCCGGTTGCGCGCCGAGATGCGGGTCCCCGGGCTCGCCTGGCTGGAGCTGCACGTCGAGCGGGACGCGCTGGGGCGCACCCTGTTCCGCCAGCGGGCCCTGTTCCACCCCCGTGGACTCGCGGGTCAGGCCTACTGGGCGGCGGTCACCCCCTTCCACGGCATCGTGTTCGGGGGCATGCAGGCGAACATCACCAAGACCGCGGAGGCCCGGTCGCGCGCGCTGGCCACCGGCGCCACCGACGCGGGGCAGCGGTCGGCGAGAATGGCCGGGTGAGCCTTCCCTCCCGCCCGCAGAACCTCCTCGGCCGCACGCCCGGCGGCGCCGGGGGCCGGACCGTCTCGTTCTACGACGAGGTCGGGGGGCACGACACCTTCGTGACCCTGGTCGACCGGTTCTACGACGGGGTGGACGGAGAGGGCGGGGTCGCGGCCGACGAGGTCCTGCGCCCCATGTACCCCGAGGCCGACCTCGGACCCGCGAAGCAGCGTCTGAGGATGTTCCTGGAGCAGTACTGGGGCGGGCCGGGGACCTACTCCGAGCAGCGCGGACATCCGCGCCTCCGGATGCGTCACGGGGGTTTCAAGGTCAACCCCGACGCGCGCGACCGGTGGCTGACCCACATGCGGGCGGCGGTCGACTCCCTCGACCTCTCCCCCGCCGCCCACGGCGTGCTCTGGGACTACCTCGACCGGGCCGCGCACTCGCTGCTGAACACCTTCGAGGACTAGGAGGACCTGCCCTCAGCGCGGGGCGTGGGAGTCCAGGAACGTCCAGACGTCGTTGTCGTCGACACCCGGGTGCGACCCCGAGGGCAGCGGCGCCAGGATCTGGCTGTGCAGCCGCGCGCTGGGCCAGGACCGACCCGCCCACCGCGCGGCGAGCTCGCCGTCGGGACGGCGGCAGCAGCTCGCGTCCGGGCAGGAGCTCTTGGCCCGGACCCGGGTGTCGCGGCCCCGGAACCACTTGGCGTGCACGTAGGGCACGCCGATCGTGATCGAGAACTCGCCCTCCCGGGTGGCCCCGGTCTGCGAGGAGCACCAGAACGTCCCGGCCGGGGTGTCGGTGTACTGGTAGTTCTCGGTCGTGCGGTTGCGCACCGAGAACACCTCGCGCGCGGTCCACCGGCGGCACACGGGTTGTCCCTCGATCGCCCCGTCGTTGTCCTCGACGAACGGGACGCCGTCGTTCTCGTAGCCGCGGTAGAGGACGCCGTCGTCGTTGACCCGGAGGAAGTGCACCGGGATCCCGAGGTGCGACGTCAGCAGGTTGGTCAGCCGGTGCGCCGCCGCCTCGTGGGTCACGCCGAACGCGTCGCGGAAGTCCTCGACGGCGAGGTCCTTCTCGGCCTTGGCGTTGGAGAGGTACTCCACCGAGGCCGACATCGGCATCAGGCAGGACGCGGCGAAGTAGTTGATCTCCAGCCGTTGCCGCAGGAAGTCCGTGTAGCTGCTCGGACGCTCGTGGCCGAGCACCCGGTGGGCCAGGGCCTGCAGCGCGAGCGAACGCAGCCCGTGGCCGCCCGGGATCGAGGCCGGCGGGAGGTAGATGCGCCCGTGGGCGAGGTCGGTGACCGTCCGGGCGGAGTGCGGCAGGTCCTCGACGTGGACGATGGTGAACCCCAGGTCGGCCGCCATCCGCGCGACCGTGCGGTGGGTCAGCGCCCCGCTGGTGTAGCCGGCGCTGCGCACGAGCTCCTCGGCGACCTCCTCGATCTCGGGGAGGAAGTTGTCCACCCGGCGCATGAGCTGACGGATCTCGATGTTGGCCCGTCGGGCCTCCTCCGGGGTCGCGTTCGCCGCGTCGTGCCGGCGGACCAGCTCCCGCTGCAGGGCCACCAGGGCCTCCAGCGCGTCGGTGGGCAGCTTGCGACTCAACCGCACCTCGGGGATGCCGAGCGTGCGGAACAGGGTGCTGCGCTGGCTGCGCTCCAGCTCCAGCTCCAGCGCCGTGCGGCGGTCGGTCGGCGGGGCCGCGTCGAGCAGGTCGGAGGCAGTGATCCCGAGGGCCTGGGCGACGGCGGTGATCAGGGACAGCCGGGGTTCGCGCTTGCCGTTCTCGATCTGCGACAGCCGGCTCTGCGCCGCGCCGATGCGGTCGCCCAGCTCGGCCAGCGTCAACCCCGCCGCCTGCCGGTGCTGCCGGATGCGCCGCCCCACGCTGAGGGCGTCGACGTCGGTGGGAGGCGCGACCACCTCCCGGTCCGGGGGTTCGGTCAGGCTCTCGAGGGCGGCGACGCGCAACGGCATGGCTTCACGATAAGTGAAGATCGGTCGATCTTCACCCCCCATCCGCCTTGTTCGGGGCTTGCGCTGACGTCAACGTTGAAGTCAAGCAACCGAACGACCGCCCGAACGACCAGGCAACCGACCGAGGGGACCCGCTGACGTGACGACCATGGCCGAGCGCACCACCGCCCGTACCGACCGCGAGCAGTCCTTCGAGGACTCCTCCGACCGGCCCACGCTCTCCGCGGCGCCGACGAGCAACCGGCGGCTGCTGGCCTGGGTCTCCGACGTGGCCCGCCTCACCCAGCCCGACCAGGTCGTCTGGTGCGACGGCAGCCAGGAGGAGTTCGACCGCCTGACCGCCGAGATGGTGGCCGCGGGCACCCTGATCCCCGTCCCCAAGCGCCCGGGCAGCTTCCTCGCCCGTTCCTCCAGCAGCGACGTCGCCCGGGTGGAGTCGCGCACCTTCATCGCCGCGGCCACCCAGGAGGAGGCCGGCCCGACCAACAACTGGCGCGAGCCCAACGCCCTGCGCGAGGAGCTCAACGGCGTCTTCTCCGGCTCCATGCGCGGCCGCACGATGTACGTCGTGCCCTTCTCGATGGGCCCGGTCGGCGGCCCGATCTCGCAGCTCGGGGTGCAGCTCACCGACTCCCCGTACGCCGTCGTCAGCATGCGCATCATGACCCGGATGGGCCAGGCCGCCCTCGACGCCATCACCGAGGACACCGCGTGGGTCCCCGCACTGCACTCGGTGGGCTACCCCCTGGTCGACACGCTCGGCCGCTCCCGTCCGGACATGGCCTGGCCGTGCAACGAGCACAAGTACATCGCCCACTTCCCCGATACCCGCGAGATCATGTCGTTCGGGTCCGGCTACGGCGGCAACGCGCTGCTCGGCAAGAAGTGCTTCGCCCTGCGCATCGCCTCGGTGATGGCCCGCTCGGAGGGCTGGCTGGCCGAGCACATGCTCATCATCAAGGTGACCTCCCCCGAGGGCCGCGTGCACCACCTGGCCGCGGCGTTCCCCTCGGCCTGCGGCAAGACCAACCTGGCCATGCTGCAGCCGACCATCCCGGGGTGGAAGGTCGAGACCATCGGCGACGACATCGCCTGGATGCGCCCCGGCCCCGACGGCACGCTGCGCGCCATCAACCCCGAGGCCGGGTTCTTCGGCGTGGCGCCCGGCACCGGCTGGTCCACCAACCCCACCGCGATGCAGATGATCGGTGAGAACACCATCTTCACCAACGTCGCGTTGACCGACGACGGCGACGTGTGGTGGGAGGGCATGACCGACGAGGTGCCCGAGCACCTCACCGACTGGCGCGGCAACGACTGGACCCCGGAGTCCGGGACCACCGCGGCCCACCCGAACGGCCGGTTCACCGTCTCCGCGGCCCAGTGCCCCTCGATCGCCGACGACTTCGACGCCCCCGAGGGCGTCGTCATCGACGCGGTGCTCTTCGGCGGTCGTCGCCGCAGCAACGTCCCCCTCGTCCTCGAGGCGCGCGACTGGGAGCACGGCGTCTACCTGGGCGCGACCATCTCCTCGGAGCAGACCGCGGCCGCCGAGGGCACCGTCGGGGAACTGCGGCACGACCCGTTCGCGATGCTCCCGTTCGCGGGCTACAACATGGCCGACTACTTCGCGCACTGGCTCTCGGTCGGTTCGTCCCTCCCGGACGACAAGCGTCCCAAGGTGTTCGGGGTGAACTGGTTCCGTCGCGGTGACGACGGCCGGTTCCTCTGGCCCGGGTTCGGCGAGAACTCCCGCGTCGTGGAGTGGATCTGCCGCCGCGTGGAGGGCTCGGCCGGGGCCGAGGAGATCCCGCTCGGCCTGGTGCCGGGGGTCGACGCGCTGAACCTCGAGGGTCTGGACGTCCCGGTCGGGGACCTCGAGGAGCTGTTCTCGGTCGACCCGACCTCCTGGAACGCCGAGCTCGACCAGCTGGAGCAGTGGTTCACCACGTTCGGCGAGCGGCTGCCCGCCGAGCTGCCGACCCAGCTGCAGACCCTGCGCGACCGCCTCCCCCGCGGCTGACCCTCCCCCGGGGAGACGAACGGCCCCCGCACGCCTGGCGTGCGGGGGCCGTCGGTCGTCCGGGGGCCGCCGTCCCGGGAGGGCGGTGCCGGCGGATCAGGCCACGAGGTTGCGGATCCGGGTCAGACCCTGCCGCATCTGGTCCTCACGACCGGCCTGACGCAACGCCCGCGCGGCGAACTGGGGCAGGTCCACCCCCACGGTGTGCCCCAGGTGCAGGGTGGGGTTCTTCCGGAGTTTCTGGGCCTCGGTGCCGCAGAAGGCCACCACGCACAACCGTGGCAGCAGCGGCAGCAGGTCCTTGAACGCCTTGAGCCCGCGGATGCGGCCCGCCGCGTCCGGGGCCTTGTCCGACCACCACGGGTACGCGTTCCACATCAGGACCCGGGTCTCGTCCAGCCCGGCCTCGTGCCGGAACGACCAGGTCAGCTCGGCCGCGTCGTCGTCGTTGTCGACCGACACGAACCCGGACCCGTCGGGCTTGGCCGCCCCCTGGGGCCGGTCCATCACGAACAGCACCTGGGCCCCGACCCCGGCCTCCGCCGGGTCGAACTCGGGCATCCCCTCCCCGACCCACCGGGCGTGCCACTCCCGCAGGGGTTGCACCTCCTCGCGGGTCTCGAGCAGCTGACGCCGCTCGTCCAGTCGATCTCCGACGAGTTGGCGCGGTGCGTCCAGGAACACGTCTTCCTCCTACCCCTTCGTCCCGGGGAGCGTCAAGACGACCTTCCCGACGGCGTCACCGGACTCCAACCGGGCGAAGGCCTCCCGGGCCTCGGTCAGCGGGTGCACGGAGTCGATCTCCGGCCCCAGGTCGGCGGTCTCGCAGAACCGGAGCAGGCGCCGGAACTCCGCCAGCGTCCCCATCGTCGAGCCGAGCACCCGCAGCTGGCGGAAGAAGACGTTCTCCAGCATCGCCGACGGGTCACCGCCGCTGGTGGCCCCGGCGACCACGATGCAGCCCCCCGGGACCAACGACTGCACGGAGTGCTTCCAGGTGGCGCGACCGACGGTCTCCACCACGACGTCCACGCGCTCGGGCAACCGTTCCCCGGTCGCGAAACCCTGCGCCGCCCCCCAGGCGAGCGCACGCTCGACCCGTTCGTGGGAGCGCCCGGCGACCCACACCCGCAGACCGGCCGCCGCACCCAGCGCCACGGCCGCGTTCGCGACCCCACCCGCTGCGCCCTGGACCAGCACGGTCTGCCCCGGCACGGCTCGCGCCTGCGTGAAGAGCATCCGGTACGCGGTCAACCATGCCGTCCCCACCGAGGCCGCCCGCTCGAAGGTCCACCCGGCGGGCTTCGGGAGCACGTTGCGGGCCGGGACCCAGACCTCCTCGGCGAGGGTCCCCGGGTGGTGCTCGGACAGCAGGGTCCGGCGTGGGTCCAGCGTCTCGTCGTCGCGCACGTCGTCGTCGGTGACGACGGCGTGGACCACCACCTCGGAGCCGTCGTCGGTGACGCCGGCCGCGTCGCACCCCAGCACCATCGGTAGTTCTCCGGCGGGCAAGCCCACCCCGCGCAGGCTCCACAGGTCGTGACGGTTGAGCGCGGCGGCGCGAACCCGGACCCGGACCCACCCCGCGGGCGGCGCGCCCGCCTCCCCCTCGCCGACCTCGAGCGCGGCCAACGGATCGTCGGGACAGGCGCGGACGGCTCTGGCGGCGAACACCGTCGCGACGCTACCCGCCCCCGGCTCCGGCGCGCGCGGGAACCCCCGTCGCGGGGGCCTGCCGCACAGGTCCGCGCCCGGCCCCTCACCGCCCCGGTGGCTGCGCGGCACCCCCTAGCCTCGCCCCATGACCGACGCCCCGACCCTGCTCGACGTCCTGGACGTGCGTCCGGTGCCCGGTACCGCCGACACCTTCTCCGGGGCGAACCTCCCCGACTGGCGACCGCGCCTGTTCGGCGGCCAGGTGCTCGGGCAGGCCGCGGTCGCCGCGGGCCGCACGGTGGACCCCGACCGGGCGTTGCACTCCTTCCACGGCTACTTCCTGCGCCCCGGCGACCCCGACGTCGCCGTGCACCTGGCGGTGGAGCGGCTGCGCGACGGTCGGTCCTTCTCCGCCCGCCGGGTCCAGGCGCTGCAGGACGGGGTGCCGATCCTCTCGGGCATCGCCTCGTTCCAGACCGCCGCCGAGGGCCTCGAGCACGCCGAGGCGGCCCCCGACGTCCCCGACCCCGAGGACCTGGCCCCGGACGAGGAGGCCATGGGCGGGGCGACCCCCGCCCGCCTGCTCGAGCACCTGGCCGCGCGGCCGGTGCAGATCCGCCACGTCGAGCCCCCGCTGTACCTGACCCCCGACCCGCACCCCGTCGACCGGCAGTCGGTCTGGTTGCGCCTGCCGCTGGACCTGCCCGGCCGCGACGACGACCAGGTGCTGCACCGGGCGGCCCTGGCCTACGCCTCCGACGTGACGATCCTGGAACCCGTGCTGCGCCGCTCCGGCCTGGCCTGGGCGACCCCGGGCATCAGCGTCGCGAGCCTCGACCACGCCATGTGGTGGCACCACCCGGCGCGCGCCGACGACTGGCTGCTGTTCGTCACCGCCTCCCCGGCCGCCTCCGGGGCCCGGGGCCTGGCGACCGGCCGGCTCTACGACCGCGAGCGACGGTTGCTGGCGACCGTGGCGCAGGAAGGGATGCTCCGGCTGCCCCGCCCGTGACCCCCTCCGCCGCGGGAACCCGTTGACCCCGCCTCGGCCTCGGGTTTAGTTTCACCGAGGTGGCGGTCTACACGTACCTCTGCCCGGTCGACGGGGTTTTCGACGTGCGGGCCCCGATCGGTACCGCCGAGCCCGAGCAGGACTGCCCGGCGTGCAGCGGCCCCTCCCCTCGCCGGATCCTGGCCCCGCGGTTGTCGCTGGGTGACCCGGCCGCCCGGACCCTGCTCGACCGGACCGCCCGCAGCGCCGCGGAACCGTTCGTGACGAGCGCTCTGCCCACCTCGTCCCGTCGCCCGCCGGTCTCGACGAACCCGTTGCACCGCAGGCTGCCCCGCCCCTAGGACCACCACCCGGATCCTGAACGGAAGGAATGTCCGATGCCCGAGGTCGTCTTCCCGCTGGATTCCACCCGGTCGTTCACCGACCAGTCGCTGGTCGGGCACAACCGCTGGCACCCGGACATCCCGGCCCAGGTTCACGTCCGGCCGGGAGACAGTTTCCGCGTCCACGCCCGCGAGTGGTTCGACGGCGCGATCCGCAACGACGACTCCGCCGACGACATCCGCGACGCGCCGTTGAACTCCGTCCACGTCCTCTCCGGTCCGATCGCGGTGGAGGGGGCGCGGCCCGGGGACCTGCTGATCGTCGACATCCTCGACGTGGGGCCGATCCCGCAGGAGGACTCCGGCCCGCTGGCCGGGCAGGGGTGGGGGTACACCGGGATCTTCGCGACGCAGAACGGCGGGGGTTTCCTCACCGAGCAGTTCCCCGACGCCTACAAGGTCGTCTGGGACTTCTCCGGTCAGGTCGCGACGTCGCGGCACGTCCCGCACGTGAGTTTCCCCGGCCTCGTCCACCCCGGCCTGATGGGGACCGCCCCGTCCGCCGACCTGCTGTCGCGGTGGAACGCCCGCGAGGGCGCACTCATCGCCACCGATCCCGACCGGGTCCCCCCGCTCGCCCTGCCCCCCCAACCCGACTCGGCGATCCTGGGCACGTTGTCGGGCAGCGAGTTCGACCGGGTGGCGGCCGAGGCGGCCCGCACCGCCCCGCCGCGCGAGAACGGCGGGAACCAGGACATCAAGAACCTGTCGAAGGGGACCCGGGTCTTCTACCCGGTCTTCGTGGACGGGGCCAACCTCTCGCTCGGGGACCTCCACTTCTCCCAGGGCGACGGGGAGATCACGTTCTGCGGGGCCATCGAGATGGGCGGGTTCATCGACCTGCACGTCGACCTCATCCGTGGGGGCATGGACACCTACGGCGTCGCCGAGAACGCCATCTTCATGCCGGGGACGACCGACCCGCGCTTCGAGCAGTGGCTGGCGTTCTCCGGCACCTCGGTGACCCTCGACGGCGAGCAGCGCTACCTCGACTCCCACCTGTCCTACCAGCGCGCCTGCCTGCACGCCATCGACTACCTGACGACGTTCGGCTGGACCCCGGAGCAGGCCTACATGATCCTCGGGGCCGCACCGATCGAAGGCCGGTTGTCCGGGGTGGTCGACATCCCGAACAGCTGCGCGACGGTGTACCTGCCGACCTCGATCTTCGACGTCGACATCCGGCCCTCGGCCGCCGGACCCGTCCGCATCGACCCGGGTCAGGGGGTTCCCCGCTCCTCGTTCTGAGGGCGCGGGGACGCAGCGGGCGTGGAACTGGACGAGGTCCGGGCCGTCCTGGACGCCCTGGTCCCGGTCGGACCGGTATGGGTGGCCGGGGGGTGGGGTGTCGATGCCCTGGTGGGGCGGGTGACCCGTCCGCACCGGGACCTGGACCTGCTGGTCCGGGCGGAGGACGAGCGCGCGGTCCTGGCCGCCCTGGACGGTCTCGGCTACGCCGTCGAGACCGACTGGCGGCCGGTCCGGGTCGAACTCGTCGCCCCCGGGCGGGGCTGGGTCGACGTGCACCCGCTGCGGTTCGACGCCGTCGGAGCCGCCGTGCAGGCCGGTCTCGACGGGGCCGAGTTCTCCTACCCCGCCGACTGCTTCGTCACGGGGTCACTGGCCGGGGTCGAGGTCGGTTGCCTGTCCGTGCGCCGGCAGCTCGCGTTCCACGAGGGCTACGAGCCCCGGGCGGTCGACCGGCACGACCTCGCCCTCCTGACCGACCTCCGGGGTCCCGACGTCAACCCGGGCGGAGCTCCCCGATGATCTCGAACTCGGCCACGTCGGCGGCCTGCACGGCGGCCGCCTGCTCGCCCTGGACGCCGTCGCCGCGGAAGGCGTCGAGGGTGGCGCGGTCCGCCCAGCGTTCGTCGACGCGGATGCGGCCAGGTTCCGACGGATCCGGGCTGAGGCAGAAGTCGAGGCAGCCCTCGGCCGCCCGGGCCAGACGGACCACCTCGGCCGCCTCGTCCAGGTAGGCGGAACGCCGGTCCGCGGCGACCGCGAGCCATCCGGCGACGATGATCATGGGTTCCTCCCGACGTCGTCCGGCGGCCGCACCGCGGCCGTCGGCAGGATCCGGTGCAACCACGGCAGGAGCAGCAGCGCGACGAGCGCGGCGAGGGCGACCGCCGCCCACGGCAACCAGGGTCGCACCGCGAGCAGGGCGACGAGCGCGGGGGCCAGCACCTGGGCGGCGTTGAAGGCGTACTGCACCGTCGCCAGGTAGCGGCCCCGGGCCGCGGCGGGCGCGGTGGCCTCGGCCATCGTGAGGACCCGGGTCCCCACGAACAGGCCCGCCACCGCGAGGACGACGGCACCCGCCAGCAACCAGGCCGGTCGGAGCCCGGGCGGCAGGACCGGGGCGAGCACGAGGGAGACCGCCCACCCCAGCAGCAGCACCGTGCCGACGCCGACGGTCACCGTGCGGGCCCACGTCCGGGTCAGCCGGACCACGGCCAGGGTCCCCGCGGCCGACACCGCCGTGAGCAGGGCCACCGCCACCCCGGGCAACCAGGCCGCGACCCGCAGTCCCTCCACCGCGAACACCGCGAAACCCAGCAGGAAGACGTCGGTGGCCAACCCGGTGAGCAGGATGACGAGGAGCAGCAGCAGGAACGGGCGGTGCCGCCACGGGGGGACCGGCCGCTCCGGCCCCGGTCGGGCGACGGGGACCGGGTCGACGCCGACCCGGGTGAGCACCGTCGCGGCGACGACGAAGCTCGCGGCGTTGCCGACGACCGCGGCCACCAACCCCGCCCCCGCCCCGGTCGCGACCGCTCCGGCGGCCAGCAAAGCCCCGAGGCCGAAGGCGCCCGAGCGGACCGCCTCGACCTGGGCGAAGGGGCGGTCGCGCGCGCCCGCCGGTGCGGTCGCCCCCACCAGGGTGAACAGTGAGCTGTAGAAGACCTGCGTCCCGGCGGCCCCGAGGAGCGCGGCGCCGCCGGCCGTGGCGACGACGAGCCCGGGGGCGGCACCCCGGGTCCCGAGGACCCCTGCGGTCAGGTACGCCAGCATGGCCAACCCCTGCACGAGCTGGGAGAGCAGCACGAGGCGACGGGGCCCCACCCGGTCGATCACCGCGGAGACGACGACGGGCACCAGCAGTCCGAGCGCGGTCGCCGCTCCCAGGACCGTTCCGGCGACGGCCAGCGACAACCCGGCCACCCGGGTCAGGTAGAGGACGGTCAGCGGGAGGAAGGCCCCGGACCCCAGGTTGTCCAGCGCCAGGGCCACCAGCAGGGCCCGCCAGGACCGTGCCCGGTCCGTCCTGCCACCGCCGGGGTGCTCCCCCTCAGGCACCGCGTCCGGCGGCGACGGGTCCGTCCGCGGCGGCCACCGCGACCAGAGGATCCACGGAGGCCAGCAGGGCGATCCCGGGACGGGAGGGACGCAGGACGACCCGCCGTCGGTCACCGACGGCGACCTCGCGGAACACCGCGCCGATCTCGACGAGGGCGTCGACCGTGCGGGTCGTCGTCGCCGGGCTCAGCCCGAGTTCCTCGGCGACCTCGGACATGGCCGGCGGCCGCTCCGCGCAGCCGGCGACGTGCGCCAGGACCCGCCACCGGTCGACGGTCAACCCGCTGTCCTGCAGCGCGGTCGAGACCCGCGCGGAGACCAGGGCGGCCTGCCGGAGCAGCTCGCGGACCTCGGCTGCGCTCACGCTCGTCCTCCCCCGGAACCGACTCCCGCCGGGACGGCGGGTGTGGGAATCTGCACAGCATGCCAGAACGACCCGCGCGGGGTGTCGTGCGCGTCGGCCTGCTGCTCCCCCGGCAGGGGCCGGCGGGCATGTTCGGGTTGTCCTGCCGGGCGGCGGCCGAACTCGCCGCCACCGAGATCGAGGTCGCGCAGGGTTTCGGGGGGCGGCGCGTGGAGCTGCACGACGTCGACGCCGGCGCCGCCCCGGAACGGGTCGCCGCCACGGTCGCGGAGTTGCTGCGGCAGAACCGGGTCGACGCCCTCGTCGGGTGGCACCTGTCCAGCGTCCGGCAGGCCGTGGCGCCGGTCGCGGCGGGCCGGGTGCCCTACGTCTACGCCACGGCCTACGAGGGCGGTGAGCGTCACGACGGCGTGCTCTGCTCCGGGGAGCTGCCCGCCGACCAGGTGGTCGCGGCGCTCACCTGGTTGCGGGCGGAGTTCGGGCTGCACCGCTGGGCGTTGGTCGGTGACGACTACGTGTGGCCGCGTCGGACCGCGCGGCGGGCCCGACAGGTGCTGCGGGAGAGCGGGATCGAGGTGTCGTCCGAGCACTGGGTGCCGTTGGGGACGGTGACCGACGCGGCCTTGGACGAGGTCGTCGCCCGGATCGGCCGGGCCGGGGTCGACGGCGTGGTCATGCTGCTGGTGGGCAGCGACGGGGTCCGCTTCAACCGGGCGTTCGCCGCCGCCGGGGCCGATGCCGAGCTGTTCCGCTTCAGCCCGTTCATGGACGAGACGATGCTGCTGGCCTCGGGCCCGGAGGCGACGCGCGGGTTGTTCGCCTCGGCCGGCTGGTTCGCGGGGTTGACGTCGGCCTCGGCCGCGGAGTTCTCCCGGGGTTTCGCGCACGCGTTCGACCTGGTCGCGGGGGCCGGGACCCTCGCGGCGGCGCCCGCCCCGGGGACCATGGCCGAGACGACCTACTCGGCCCTGCACCTGCTGGCCCGGTTGGGACGCGGCCGGGTCCCGACGGTCCTCGACGTCCGGGCCGCCCTGGGCGGGGCGGCCTGGGACTCCCCGCACGGGACGGTGGAGCTCCACCGGGGGCGCGCCGGGCACCCCGTGCACATCGCGGTGGCCGACGGGGTGGACTTCGACGTCCTGGCCCGGGTGAGCGGACCGGGGACACCGCCCCGAACCCCTCCGGGCCCCTGACGTTTCGGGGATGTTTCCAGCGCGTCAAATCTTGCCGATCCCGGAACTCTCCGCCGCGAACCGTTTGACGCTCGGAAGCGGGCGCCCCTAGCGTCCGAAGTGCTTCCAGATGGAAGCAATCCCCCTCCGCCCCCCGAGAGGTCCGCCATGAGCACCCCCGCCCCCGGCGCGACGCCACCCGCCGGCGACAGCCTCGCCCCCGGCCTGCACGTCAGCGCCGCGACCAGCGAAACCCTCGAGGACTACACCCTCCGCTTCGCCCCCCGGCACTACCGGCGCTGGGCACCCGGGGTCGTCGCCACCTCGGCCCTGGGTGGGATCGCCTACCTGGCCGACTTCGCCATCGGCGCCAACATCGGCATCGCCCACGGGACCACGAACGCGCTGCTGGGCATCGGGATCGCCGCGGTCATCATCTTCCTCAGCGGTTTCCCGCTGGCCTACTACGCCGCCCGCTACAACGTCGACCTCGACCTCATCACCCGGGGTTCCGGGTTCGGGTACTACGGGTCCGTCGTCACCAACGTCATCTTCGCGTCGTTCACGTTCATCTTCTTCGCCCTCGAGGGTTCGATCATGGCCCAGGGCCTGGAACTCGGTCTGGGGATCCCGGTCTGGCTCGGGTACGCGATCTCCACGATCCTGGTCATCCCGCTGGTCATCTACGGCATGGCCGCCCTGTCCAAGCTGCAGGTGTGGACCACGCCGCTCTGGCTGGTCCTCATGGTGATCCCCTTCGTCTACCTGGTGTGGGCGAACCCGAGCTCGGTGAGCGAGTTCTTCGCCTACACCGGTGCCGACGGTTCCGGGAGTTCCCTCTCGATGTCCTCCGCCCTGCTCGCCGCCGGGGTGTGCCTCTCGCTCATG
Organism: Kineococcus gynurae; assembly: GCF_042433995.1. Taxonomy (NCBI): domain Bacteria; kingdom Bacillati; phylum Actinomycetota; class Actinomycetes; order Kineosporiales; family Kineosporiaceae; genus Kineococcus; species Kineococcus gynurae. The sequence continues at coordinate 405,088 of NZ_JBHLUI010000008.1, read as the reverse complement.
GCCCAGATCGCCGAGCAGATCGACTACCTGCGGTTCATGCCGCCCCGCACCCCGGAGAACAGTCGCCGCTGGTGGACCGCCGTCATCACCGCCGGCCCGGGCTGGGTCGTCTTCGGGGCCGTCAAGCAGGCGGTCGGCCTCTTCATCGCCGTGTACCTCATCGCCAGCGCCGACCCGCTCGCCTCGGCCACCGCGAACGAACCGGTGCACCAGTTCCTCGGCGTGTACCAGGAGATGATGCCGGGCTGGCTGGCCATGACCCTGGCGGTGATCCTGGTGGTCATCAGCCAGATCAAGATCAACGTCACCAACGCCTACTCCGGCTCGCTGGCCTGGACGAACTCCTTCACCCGGGTCACCAAGCGCTACCCCGGCCGCATGGTCTTCGTCATCGTCAACCTCCTCATCGCCCTGGCGCTGATGGAGCTCAACATGTTCGACTTCCTCAACACGATTCTCGGGTTCTACGCCAACTGCGCCATGGCCTGGGTCTGCGTCGTCGCCACCGACATCGTGGTGAACAAGCACCTGCTGAAGATCTCGCCCATGCGTCCGGAGTTCCGCCGCGGGATGCTCTACGCGGTCAACCCGGTGGGCTTCGTCTCGGTCCTGGTCTCGGCCGGAGCCTCGATCGCGGTGTTCTTCGGAGCGTTCGGTCCCGCCATCCAGCCGTACTCCCCCGTGGTCGCCATCGTCCTGGCGGTCGTCCTGCCCCCGGTCATCGCGATCGCGACCGAGGGCAGGTACTACCTGCGGCGCACCGACGACGGCCTGGACCTGCCGATGACCGACGAGCACGGGAACCCCTCGGGCGTCGTCCTGACCTGCCACGTCTGCCGTCAGGACTACGAGCGCCCCGACGTCGCCCGCTGCGAGACCCACGACGACGTCGTCTGTTCGCTCTGCCTCTCGACGGATAAGGTCTCCGACCACGTGCTGCCCGCACAGGCGTGACGGCCGGGACCTGAGAGGAGATCCGCACGGTGCACATCGGTCCGGCGGACACCGAGAAACTCCTGCTGGCGGTCGCGGGCATGGTCGCCCGCGACCGCCTGGCCCGCGGGGTGCGGCTCAACCACCCCGAGGCGGTGGCCCTGCTCTCCACCTGGGTGGTCGAGCGGGCCCGGGAGGGGGCCCGGGTGCTGGACCTCATGGACGCCGGTCGCCGCGTCCTCACCACCGACCAGGTCATGCCCGGGGTCGCCGACATGCTGGCCGACGTGCAGGTCGAGGCCACGTTCCCCGACGGGCGCAAGCTCGTCACCCTGCACCACCCGATCCAGGACCCCGAGGGGGAGGCATGAGCGCCGGCGTCGGCGGCGAGGGCCCGGGGGCGATCCGCGTGGCGCCGGGCACGATCGTCCTGAACGGCGACCGGACGCCGGCGGAGCGTCTCGAGCTCGTCGTCGAGAACACCGGGGACCGTCCCGTGCAGATCGGTTCGCACCTGCACCTGCCCGACGCCAACCCGGCCCTGGCCTTCGACCGGGCCGCCGCGCGCGGGTTCCGCCTGGACGTCCCCTCGGGCACGTCGGTGCGCTTCGAACCCGGGGTGTCGCGTCGCGTCGCCGCGGTCGCCCTGCGCGGGCGCCGACGGGTCCCCGGCCTCCGCATCCGCCCCGAGGAGGGCCGCCTCGATGGTTGAGATCGACCGCCGCGCCTACGCCGCGCTCTACGGCCCCACCACGGGCGACCAGATCCGGCTCGGCGACACCGACCTGTGGATCGAGGTCGAGCACGACCTCACCGTCGGCGGGGAGGAGGCGGTGTTCGGGGGCGGCAAGTCGATCCGGGAGTCCATGGCCCAGGGCGTCACCACCCGCGCGGAGGGGGCCCCGGACACCGTCGTCACCAACGTCGTCGTCCTGGACCACACCGGGATCTACCGCGCCGACGTCGGCGTGCGCGAAGGTCGCATCTGCGGGATCGGCCGGGCCGGCAACCCCGACGTGGCCGACGGGGTCGACCCGGCCCTGCGGATCGGGCCGGGCACCGACGTCATCAGCGGCGAGGGCCGCATCCTCACCGCGGGCGGCATCGACACCCACGTCCACCTCATCTCCCCCAGCCAGGTCCACGAGGCGCTGGCCGCCGGGCTGACCACGATCGCCGGCGGCGGGACGGGCCCCAGCGAGGGCACCAAGGCGACCACCGTCACCCCCGGTCCCTGGCACCTGGCCCAGGCCCACCGCGCGCTCGACGCCCTCCCGGTGAACGTCCTGCTGCTGGGCAAGGGGAACACCGTGAGTGCCGCGGGCCTGGCCGAGCAGGCCCTCGGCGGGGCCGGTGGGTACAAGGTCCACGAGGACTGGGGTTCGACCCCCGCGGCCATCGACGCGGCCCTGCGCGCCGCCGACGAGTTCGGGTTGCAGGTGGCCCTGCACTCGGACTCGCTGAACGAGGCCGGTTACGTGGATTCCACGATCGCCGCGATCGGCGGACGCTCGATCCACGCGTTCCACACCGAGGGCGCCGGTGGCGGGCACGCGCCGGACATCATCACCGTGGCCGGGCTGCCCAACGTGATCCCCGGTTCGACGAACCCGACGCTGCCGCACACGGTGAACACCGTGCCCGAGCACCTCGACATGCTCATCGTCTGCCACCACCTCAACCCGGCGGTCCCCGAGGACCTGGCCTTCGCCGAGTCCCGCATCCGGGCCACGACCATCGCGGCCGAGGACGTCCTGCACGACCTCGGGGCCCTCTCCATCACCAGTTCCGACGCGCAGGCGATGGGCCGGATCGGCGAGGTGATCACCCGGACCTGGCAGGTCGCGCACGTCATGAAGGCCCGCCGCGGTCCCCTCGGCGGGACGTTCCCGGCCGACAACGAGCGGGCCCGGCGCTACGTCGCCAAGTACACGATCAACCCGGCGATCGCCCACGGCATCGACTCCCTCGTGGGGTCGGTGGAGATCGGGAAGCTCGCCGACCTGGTCCTCTGGGAACCCATGTTCTTCGGGGTCCGCCCCGCGGTGGTCATGAAGGGCGGATCGCTCGTGCTCGGCGCGCTGGGCGACCCGAACGCGTCCATCCCCACCCCGCAGCCGGTGCTGCTGCGGCCGGCCCTGATGCACCCGAACGGGGCCGACGTCTCGGTGTCGTTCGTCTCCCCCGCCGCGATCGCGGACGGACTGGCCGACCGGTTGGGCCTGCGCCGACAACTGCACGCGGTCGCCGACACCCGGGCGGTCGGCAAGGCCGACATGGTGCACAACTCCGCCCTGCCCGCGATCGCGGTGGACCCGGAGACGTTCGCCATCACCATCGACGGGGAACCGGTGGTCCCCGCCCCGGCCGAGGAACTGCCCCTGGCCCAGCTGTACCAGCTGTTCTGATGGCGGCCGACCTGCTGCTCGCCCTGCTGGCCGACGCCCGGTTGCCGGTCGGGGCGCACACCCAGTCCGGGGGCCTGGAACCGGCCATGACCCACGGCGGTCTCCGTGCGGCGGACGTCCCGCGGTTCCTCGTCGGGCGGTTGGCGACCTGCGTCCCGGTCGACGCCGGAACCGCGGTGGTCGCGCGGTCGCGCGGGCTGGGTGACCCCGTGGGGTTGCCCGCGGTGGAGGAGGCCTGGGCCGCCCGGACGCCGAGCGCCCCGCTGCGGGCCGCGGCCCGGGTGCAGGGCCGGGGCTACCTCCGGATGGCGAGCCGGTTGTGGCCGGACCCGCTCTGGGCCGCGCTCGGCCGCGAACCCGCCCGCCCGGTCGTGCTGGGCGTGCTGGCCGCCCTGGCCGGGTTGGACGCGGCGCGCCTCGTCCGTCTCGTCGCCCACGACGACGTCGCGACCGTCACCGCGGCGGCCCTGAAACTCGACCCGGCCGACCCGGTCGAGGCCGCCCGCTGGACCCTGCAGACGCACGACCGCATCGAGGCCCTGGTCCCGCGTCTGGCCCGGCTCACCGACCCCGAGCAGATCCCCGCGTCCTCCGCACCGTTGCTCGAGGAGTTCTCCCTCCTGCACACCCGCACCGACCAGAGGTTGTTCCATGCCTGAGAACCCCACCCGTTCGTTCCGCCTCGGCGTCGCCGGCCCGGTCGGCACGGGGAAGAGTTCCCTCATCGCCCTGCTCTGCTCGCGGCTGCGCGAAGAACTCCGGATCGGCGTCGTCACCAACGACATCTACACCGACGAGGACGCGCGGTTCCTGCGCTCGGCGGGGGTCCTGGAACCGGAACGCATCCGGGCCGTGGAGACGGGGGCCTGCCCGCACACCGCCATCCGCGACGACGTGACGATGAACCTCCTCGCGGTCGAGGACCTCGAGGCCGACTTCGACCCGCTGGACCTGGTCCTGGTGGAGTCCGGCGGGGACAACCTCACCGCGACGTTCTCCCCGGCCCTGGTCGACGCCCAGATCTTCGTCCTCGACGTCGCCGGCGGCGGGGACGTGGCCCGCAAGGGGGGACCGGGGATCGCCCGGGCCGACCTGCTGGTGGTCAACAAGACCGACCTCGGCCCCTACGTCGGGGTGGACGTCGAGCGGATGCGCGCCGACGCCACGGCGGCCCGCGGGGGACGCCCGGTCGTCGCGCTGTCGCGCACCGACGAGGCCTCGATCGCCGACCTCACCGGGTGGCTGCGCGGGGTCCTGGCCGAGTTCCGCGGTGGACGTCACGAACCGTCCGACCCGGGCCCGATGGCTCCGCACTTCCACGCCGACGGTACCTCCCACACCCACGAGCACGACCACCCGCACACCCACGCGTGACCCGCATCGCCCTGTACCGCAGTCCGTCCGGGGTCCGGGTCGAACTGTCCGGGGCGCTGCTGGTCCCGAAACTGCTGTCCCGGGAGGCGACGCTCGCCCGGGTGGCCCTCGTCGGGGCCCGGGCCCTGCTGCTGGCCGGGGACACCGTCGAGATCGACGTCGAGGTGGGGCCGGGCTGCTCCCTCGACCTGCGCGACGTCGCCGGGACGGTGGCCTACGACCAGCGCGGTGGTCCCCCCGCCGCCTGGCACGCCCGGATCCGGGTCGGCGACGGCGGGTCGCTGACCTGGGCCGGTGAGCCGTTCGTCGTCGCCGACGGGGCCGAGGTCACCCGGTCGACCTCGGTCGAGCTCACCGGTGACGCGGTCGCCGAGCTGCGGGAGACCCTGGTGCTCGGCCGGACCGGTGAGGACGGGGGTCGCTTGCGCTCGGCGCTGCACGTCACCCGCGACGGGCGACCGCTGCTGGTCGAGGACCTCGACCTCACCGACCCGGCCGTGCGCCGCAGCCCCGCCGTCCTCGGTCCGTACCGCTGCGTCGACACCCTCGCCGTCCTCGGCCGCCGCCTCCCCGAAGTTCGCGAGGGTGCGGCGACCCCGGCGACCCCGGCGACCCCAGAACCCGGCACCGGAGCGGTGACGCGGCTCGACCTCGACGGCCCCGGCACCCTGCTGCGCACCCTCGCCCACCACGCCCACACCTCCCCCCTCCCACCCCCTTCTCTCCCGTGATCAAGGAATTCGCGCGTCCCGAGGCGCCCGGATTCCTTGATCACGGGAGGATGGGGGCGGGAGGCGGGGGGGTGGAGCAGGAGACCGGGCGGAGGGGGTCAGCCGCGGGTGACGTCGAGGGTTCCGGGGCTGATGACCCAGAGGACGCGGCAGCCACCGGTCCCGGCCACGAAGGTGTGCGGACGCGTCGGGGAGAAGGTGAACGCGTCGCCGGTGGCGAGCTCGACCGAGGGCTCGTTCTCGAAGTGCAGGTCGAGGGTGCCCTCGAGGACGTAGGCGAACTCGACGTCACCGGGCAGTTCGTAGAGCTCCAGGCCGGCCCCGCCGCCCGGGGCGATCTCGGACAGCAGGGCCGAGATGCGTTGCTCCCCACGGGGGGTGAGCAGGTACTCCGTCATGTCGGTGCCGCCGAAGTTCACCCGGGGGTGGTTGCCGGCGCGGACGACCTCCCCCGCCGGGGCGGGTTCGAAGAGGCTGCTCACCCCGATGTCCAACGTCTCGCAGATGCGGATGAGGGCGGCGACCGAGGCGCCGGTCCGGTCGCGTTCGAGGCGGGACAGGAACCCCTTGGTGACCCCGCTCGCGGCGGCGACGTCCTCCACGGTCATCCGGCGGGCCTGCCGCACGGCGCGCAGCCGGGCTCCGATGGGTGCGTCGGCGCTCATCCCGCGGAGGCTAGCAGGACCGGAAACGTCTGTTGCCTGGTCGGAAGCGACATGAAACAGGTGTTGACCTAGGGGAAACCTTGGGTGAAAGATGGGGTGGCAACGACGCCCGAGCCGAGGAGTGCCCGCATGACCGCGCACGTCGTCAACACCGCGATCGTCCTGCTCTACATCCTCTCCATGGTCGGGATCGGCTGGTACGCCAAGCGCCGCGCCCGCACCCAGACCGACTTCCTGGTCGCCGGGCGTCGCCTCGGCCCCCTCCTGTACTCCGGGACCATGGCCGCGGTCGTCCTCGGGGGCGCCTCGACGATCGGCGGCATCGGCCTCGGCTACACCTACGGCATCTCGGGGATGTGGCTGGTCTTCGCGATCGGCTGCGGCATCCTCCTGCTGTCGCTGGCGTTCTCCGCCCGGATCAACCGGCTCAAGGTCTTCACCGTCGGGCAGATGCTGGACCTGCGCTACGGCAACGGTTCCCGGCTGGTCTCCTCGGTCGTCATGGCCATGTACACGCTCATGCTGGCCGTCACCTCGACCATCGCCTACGCGACGATCCTCTCCGTCCTCTTCGACATCGGCAAGGTCCCGGCCATCCTGCTCGGCGGCGGGGTCGTCGTCCTCTACTCCTGCCTCGGCGGGATGTGGTCGATCACCCTGACCGACTTCGTGCAGTTCCTGGTCAAGACCGTCGGGATCTTCGCCGTCCTCCTGCCGGTCGTGCTCTGGCGGGTCGGTGGGATCTCCGGGTTGCGGGAGTCGTTGCCGGACAGCTTCTTCCAGCCCTTCGCCATCGGTGGCGACACGATCGTCACCTACTTCGTCATCTACTTCTTCGGCCTCGTCATCGGTCAGGACATCTGGCAGCGCGTCTTCACCGCCCGCAGCGACGCGGTCGCCCGGGCCGCCGGGACCGTGGCCGGGGTCTACTGCCTCGCCTACGCCGTGGCCGGGGCCCTCGTCGGAATGTGCGCCGCCGTCCTCGCCCCGAACCTGGCCAACTCCGACGACGCCTTCGCGACCGTGGTGGAGAACGAACTCCCGGTCGGGCTGGCCGGGCTGGTCATCGCCGCGGCGCTGGCGGCGGTCATGTCCACCTCGTCGGGCGCGCTCATCGCGACCTCCACCGTCGTGCAGCAGGACCTCGTCGCCGCCTGGCGCCACCGGGGCGGGGCGAAGCCCGACGCCGAGGACTCGGCCGACGCCCACGACGTGCGGGGCAGCCGCCTGTACATCCTCGGGTTCGGTCTGGTCATGATCGTGCTGGCCAGCCTGCTCGACGACGTGGTCGCGGCGCTGACCGTGGCCTACGACATCCTCGTCGGCGGCCTCCTCGTGGCCATCGTCGGCGGCCTGGTCTGGAGGCGCGGGACCCGGGCGGGCGCGCTGGTCAGCATGGCGCTGGGGACCGTGGCCACCCTGGTCACCATGGCGCTCACCGACGTCCTGGCCAACGAACCGGTCTACGTCGGGCTGCTCGTCTCCGCCGTCAGCTACGTGGCCGTCAGCCTGCTCACCCCGCCCACTCCCGCCGCCGTGCTCCGGGAGTGGACCGCCCGCTCCGCCGGGCACTCCACCGTGGACCTCACCACCGATCGCAGCACCGACCGCAGAACCGACCGCACCGTCGACCTCACCGACGCCGACCGCCCGGCCCCCGCCGCGCGCCCCAGCAAGGAGTCCTGATGCCCCTCCGTCCTCCCGCCCGTGTGAACGCGGGCGAGTTCCTCGGCCCGGTCGACGCGGCCCAGGTCCCCCGCTACGGCGGGCTGCCCACCTTCGCGCGCCTCCCCCGCCTGGACGAGGTCTCCCGGGCCGACGTCACCGTCGTGGGACTCCCCTTCGACTCCGGGGTCAGCTACCGCCCTGGCGCGCGCTTCGGACCGGGGCACATCCGGAACTCCTCGAAACTGCTGCGCCCGTTCAACCCGGCCAACGCCGCCCACCCGTTCACGACCCAGCAGGTGGCCGACGCGGGTGACCTCGGGATCAACCCCTTCGACATCAAGGCCGCCCTGGAAGGCGTCGAGGCCGACCTGACCACGCTGTCGGAGGACGGCTCGAGCCTGCTCTGCCTGGGCGGGGACCACACGCTGGCCCTGCCCGCGCTGCGGGCCCTGGCCAAGCAGCACGGCAAGATCGCGGTCCTGCACTTCGACGCCCACCTCGACACCTGGGACTCCTACTTCGGGGCGCCCTGGACCCACGGGACCCCGTTCCGCCGGGCCAGCGAGGAGGGGCTGATCGACCTCGAGCGCAGCCTGCACATGGGCACCCGCGGCCCGCTCTACTCCCAGCAGGACCTCGAGGACGACGGCGTGCTCGGTTTCCAGATCGTGCGCGCCGACGACTACGAGACCGACGGGGTCGCCCGGGCGGTCGAGCGGATGCGGCGGCGCCTGGAGGGTGCCCCGGTCTACGTCTCGGTCGACATCGACGTCCTCGACCCGGCCGCCGCCCCCGGTACCGGCACCCCGGAGGCCGGCGGACTGACCAGCCGCGAACTGCTGCACACGCTGCGGGGGCTGCTGGGCCTGAACGTCGTCGGGGCCGACATCGTGGAGGTGGCCCCGGCCTACGACCACGCCGAGATCACCGGCGTGGCGGCGGCGCACGTCGCCTACGAGATCCTCTCCGTCCTCGCGCTGAACCGGACGAATTCCGTCGTTTAGCTTCCGCCCCGCCGCGGAACCGTGCATGATTCGGTTCCGCGGCGGGCCCCCTCCGTCGCCCGACCGACGGAGGGCAGCTGATGGCGCAGCCGGTGACCAACGAGACCGCGACCGGTTCCCGACCGCACCTGCAACGGGTGCTGGGCCTACCGGCCCTGGTGTTCTTCGGGCTCGCCTACATGGTCCCGCTGACGGTGTTCACCACCTACGGGATCGTGACGGACTCGACCCAGGGCCACCTGCCCGGGGCCTACGTCATCACGCTGGCCGCGATGCTCTTCACCGCCTACAGCTACGGGCGCATGGTGGCGATCCACCCCGTCGCCGGGTCGGCCTACTCCTACGCGCAGCGCGGGTTCGGGGGCCACACCGGCTTCATGGTCGGCTGGTCGCTGCTGCTCGACTACCTGTTCCTGCCGATGGTCAACTACCTGGTCATCGGGATCTACATGGCCGACGCGACCGGGATCCCCGCCCCGGTGTGGGTCGTCGGCTCGATCGTGCTGGTCACCCTCCTCAACGTCCTGGGGGTGAAACTCCTGGCCGGGGTCAACGTGGCCCTCGTCGGGATCCAGTTCGTCTTCATCGCGGTCTTCGTCCTGCTCTCGGTGCGGCACCTGTCGGGCAACGAGGTCCCCTCGCTCACCGAACCGTTCTTCACCGGCGCCGAGCCGGGTCTGCTGTTCGGCGGCGCCGCCGTCCTGGCGCTGTCCTTCCTCGGGTTCGACGCCATCTCCACGCTCTCGGAAGAGACCCGCGACCCGCGCCGGACCATCCCGCGGGCCATCATCATCGCCACCCTGACCGGCGGGATCCTGTACATCCTGCTGTCCTGGGTGTCGGCGCTGGTCTTCCCCGAGTGGCAGACCTTCAGCAACGTCGACTCCGCCTCGCTCGACGTCATGGCCCGGGTCGGGGGCGACTTCCTCACCACGTTCTTCACCGCGGCCTACGTCGCCGGGTGCTTCGCCTCGGCCATGGCCTCGCAGGCCGGGGTGTCCCGCATCCTGTTCGCCATGGGCCGCGACGGCACGCTCCCCCGGGCCTTCTTCGGGCGGTTGTCGCGACGTTTCGGCACCCCGGTGCTGGCCACCCTGCTGGTCGGCCTGATCTCGTGCAGCGCACTGTTCGTCGACCTGACGCTGGCCGCCGCCGTGGTCAGCTTCGGGGCCCTGGTCGCGTTCAGCGTCGTCAACGCCTCGGTGGTCAAGGTCTACGTGGTCGACGAGAATCACCGGAGTCCCGCGGACCTGGTCCGTTACGGGCTGATCCCGGCCGTGGGCCTCATCCTGACCCTCTGGTTGTGGACGTCGCTGTCCCGCACGACGTTCACGGTCGGGTTGATCTGGGTGGCCGTGGGCCTCGTCTACCTCGTCCTCCTCACCCGCGGGTTCCGCCGCCCGGCCCCGACCCTGGACCTGCGCGAGGAGTAGCTTCGCGGGCATGGCCGACCGCGTTCGTCTCCTCGTCCTCGACGACTACCAGGACGCCGCCCGTCGCTACGGTCCCTGGGACCGCGTCGCGGGGACCGTCGACCTGGACGTCGAGCGCCGCCACCTCGAGGGCGAGGAGCTCGTGGCCCGGCTGCAGGGTGCGGCCGTGGTGCTGGCCATGCGGGAGCGGACCCGCTTCGACGCCGCTCTGTTCGCCCGCCTGCCCGATCTGCGGTTGCTGGTCAGCACCGGCCCCGTGAACGCAGCCGTCGACCTGGACGCGGCCCGCGCGCACGGGGTGATCGTGTCGGGGACGGGCATCACCCAGCACCCCACCGCCGAGCTGACCTGGGGACTCATCCTCGGCCTGGCCCGGGGCCTCGCCGCCGAGGAGGCGAACGTGCGCGCGGGTGGGTGGCAGCTCGGGGTCGGCACCGACCTGGCCGGGCGGACCCTCGGCGTGATCGGCCTCGGCCGGCTCGGCCGCCGGGTGGCCCGGGTCGCGCAGGCGTTCGACATGACGGTGCTGGCCTGGTCGGCCAACCTCGACGCCGACGAGGCGCGCGGGCTCGGCTGCGAACCGGTCGGCAAGGAGGAGCTGCTGCGGCGCATTGACGTCGTGACGATCCACCAGCGGCTCTCGGATCGGACGCGCGGGCTGATCGGGGCCGCCGAACTCGCGCTGATGAGGCCGGGTGCCTACCTGGTCAACACCTCACGCGGCCCGATCGTCGACGAGGCGGCTCTGGTCGCGGCCCTGCACGAGGGCCGGCTCGGGGGTGCGGCGCTGGACGTCTTCGACGTCGAACCCCTGCCCGCCGACTCCCCCCTGCGCGCGACCCCGAACACCCTGCTCAGCCCCCACCTGGGTTACGTGACCGGTGAGACCTACGAGCGGTTCTTCAGCGACGCGGTCGCCGACGTGGAGGCCTGGCTGGCCGGGGCGCCGGTCCGCGTCCTGGGCTGACGTCGGAGAGGCCGTGCAAGGTGTTGACAAGTCTTGTACAAGACTTGCATCATCGTCTCCACACGCTCGAGGACGAGACCAGGAGGTGACCCCGTGGCCGTGACCCTCACCGAGGTGGCAGCCGCCGCCGGTGTCTCCCTGGCCACCGCGTCGCGCGCCTTCAAGGAGCCGGAACGACTGTCGGCCGGGACCCGGGACAAGGTCCGCGCGATCGCCCGGGACCTCGGCTACCCGACCGTTCCCAGCACCTCCCCGACGAGCACCCGTCCTCTCGGTGTGGTGGTCCCCGACATCGGCAGCGCGGTGTTCGCCGACCTGGTCCGGGCCGTGCACGACCGGGCCCTGCCCGCCGGACGACGCCTGCTGCTGGCCAGCACCCACGAGGACCCGACGTCGGAGCGGACCGCGCTGCGCGACCTCGCCCCCGACGTCGACGGGCTCCTGCTCTGCTCGCCGCGGCTGCCCGCCGAGGACGTCCTCGACGCGGTCGGCGACACCCCGCTCGTCGTCATCAACGGCCTGGTGCCGGGTACGCCGACGGTCCTCACCGACGTCCGCGACGGTCTGCGACAGGCCGTGGACCAGCTGCGGGCCCTGGGCCACCGGCACGTGGCCTACGTCCCGGGGCCGCAGGCCGCCTGGGCCTCCCGCCGGCGCCAGGAGGTGCTGGCCGACCTGTGCGCCGGCGCCGGTCTGGAGCTGACGGTGACCGGCCGGCAGGCCCCCACCGTCACCGGCGGACTCGCCGCGGCGGCCTCGGTCGTCGCCACCGGCGCCACCGCGGTCATCGCCTACAACGACCTCATGGCCGTGGGCGTCATGTCGGGGGCCCGTGCGCTCGGCGTCCGCTGCCCCGACGACCTCAGCGTCGTCGGGATGGACGACCTCGACCTCTCCGCGGCCGTGCAACCCGGCCTCACCTCCGTCCAGGTCGCGGTCACCCGCAGCGGCGGGTCGGCCGTCGACCTGCTCCTCGACCGGCTCTCCGGCCGTCCCTCGGCTCCGTCCACGCTCCACCTCGACAGCCAGCTCGTCGTCCGGGGCTCCACCGGCCCCGCCCCCCGCTGAACCCGTCCGTCCGCCCGTCACGGGCCCACCGCTCGAGAACCCGGGCCCGCCCGTACCCTCCCGTGAGGAACCCACCATGCCCCGCACGATCGTCGCCGCCGACGTCATCGTCACCAGTCCCGGCCGGAACTTCGTCACCCTGAAGGTCACCACCTCCGACGGTCTCGTGGGCTGGGGTGACGCCACCCTGAACGGCCGGGAGCTGGCCGTGGCGAGCTACCTGCGCGACCACCTGTGCGCGCTGCTCGTGGGTCGCGACGCCGACCGCATCGAGGACACCTGGCAGTACCTCTACCGAGGCGCCTACTGGCGCCGCGGGCCGGTGACCATGGCCGCGATCGGCGCCGTCGACCTCGCGCTGTGGGACATCAACGGCAAGGCCCTCGGGGTGCCCGTCCACCAGTTGCTGGGCGGACCCGTCCGGGACGGCGTGATGATCTACACCCACGCCACCGGGTGGGACGTACCCGAACTGCTCGAGGCCGTCGACGCCAAGCGGGAGCAGGGTTTCCTCGCGGTCCGCGCCCAGTTCGGGGTCCCGGGGCTCGACACCGTCTACGGCGTCAGTCGTTCCGGCGCGGCCTACGAACCGGCCGGACGCGGGGTCGGCCCGAAGGTCGAGGTCTGGGAGACCTCGGCCTACCTGCGCCACGCACCCGTTGCCCTGCAAGCGGTCCGGGACCACGTAGGGCCCGACCTCCACCTCCTGCACGACGCCCACCACCGGCTCACCCCCACCGAGGCGATCCGCCTGGGCAAGTCGCTGGAGGGGGTGGACCTGTTCTGGCTGGAGGACGTCCTCCCCGCGGAGAACCAGCAGCTGCTCCGTCAGGTCCGCGCGCAGACCCACGTCCCGCTCGCCATCGGCGAGGTCTTCAACTCCGTCTACGACAGCCTGGACCTGGTGTCGGAACGGCTCATCGACTACCTCAGGGTCGCGGTCGGTCACGTCGGCGGGATCTCGCACTACCGCAAGATCCTCGCCCACGCCGAGGTCTACCAGGTGAAGGCCGGGCCGCACGGACCCTCGGACGTGTCCCCGGTGAGCCTGGCGGGTTCGCTGCACGTCGGCCTGGCCACCCACAACTTCGCCGTGCAGGAGTTCATGGGGTACCCGGCCGAGACGTACGAGGTGTTCCGGCCGGGGTGGAGCATCCGCGACGGGTACATGCACCCCGGTGACGCCCCCGGCCTGGGCGTCGAGGTCGACGAGAAGGCGGCCGCCGCGTTCGCCTACGAGCCCGCGTACCTGCCCGTCGCCCGCAACCGCGACGGCTCGGTGAAGGACTGGTGAGCACGATGCCGATCGAGAAGACCCGCCCCGCAGCGGGAATCGTCCACCTCGGGCTGGGGAACTTCCACCGGGCCCACCAAGCGGTCTACACCGCGCACGCGATGACCGCCGAACCCGGGAACTGGGGGATCGTCGGGGTGGCCTCGAACTCCCCCCGCGTCGTCGACGCCCTGCGCGAGCAGGACCTCCGCTACACGGTCGTGGAACTCTCCCCCGACGGGGCCCGGTTCTCGGTCCCCGCGGTGCACACCGACGCCTACGTCGCCGCGCGAGAACCCGAACGGGTCGTCACCGACCTCGCGGCGGCCACGACCCGGGTCGTGACCCTCACGGTGACCGAGCACGGGTACCACTACTCCCCCCGCACCGGCCGCCTCGACGTCGAGGATCCGACGATCGTCGCCGACCTGGAGACCCTGCGGCGGGGTGCGGGGGCCCCGCGGTCGGTGCTCGGCCGGATCGTCGCCGCCGTGCGGCGACGAGGGGCCGAGCACGCCACCCCGCTCACGGTGCTGTCCTGCGACAACCTGAGCGGCAACGGCGACCACACCGGACGCCTCGTCCGCGAGTTCGCCGCCGAGCTGCCCGACGCCGAGGAACTCCTGGGTTTCCTGGAGCAGCGGGTGACCTTCCCGAACTCGATGGTCGACCGGATCGTCCCCGCGACGACCGACGCCGAGCGCGACCTGGTCGCCGCCGGGACCGGGTGGGCCGACCGCATCCCCGTCCCCGCGGAACCGTTCAGCATGTGGGTCCTGGAGGACCGGTTCGCCGCCGGTCGTCCCGCCTGGGACCGGGCCGGCGCGGTGCTCAGCGACGACGTGCACGCCTACGAGGAGCTGAAACTCCGGCTGCTCAACGGGACGCACTCGCTGCTGGCCTATCTCGGAGCGCTCACCGGATGCCCGACCATCCCCGACGCCGCGGCCCGCAGCGAGATCCGCGAGGCCGCGCACCGGGTCCTGCGCGAGGAGTACCTGCCCTCGGTGCGGGTGCCCGACGGTGTCGACGTCGACCGCTACGAACGGGAACTCTTCGAGCGCTGGGACAACTCGGCCCTGGGCCACCGGTGCCACCAGGTCGGCAGCGACGGGTCGGTCAAGCTCCGGCAACGGATCCCGGTGCCGGCCCTGGAGGCGCTCGACCGCGGTGCCGTACCCCACCTGCTCGCCCTGACCGTCGCGGGGTACCTGACCTGCCTGGCCCCCCTAGGGGGTTTCGACCCCGGGCCGGTGGCCGCCCGGATGGGCGACCCCGTCGCCGAACGGCTGCGGGAGGCCGCCCGGTCGTGCACCGGCGGGTCCGACCTCGCGGCCCTGGCCCTCACCGACTTCCACCTGCTCGGTGACGACCTCGCCGGGCGCGAGCAGTTCACCCGCCGGGTCGGCGAGCTCGTCGACCTCCTGCACACCGCCGGCCCGGCCGCCGCCACCGCCGAGGCCCTCGCGGCCCCCGCCCCCGTCCTGGGAGAGACCCGATGATCCCCACCAGCACCCGTGCCGCCGTCCTGCACGCCGCCCTCGACCTGCGGGTCGAGACCATCCCGCTGCGCGAACCCGGCCCCGGGGAGGTGCTGCTGGAGATGCACTCCGGCGGGGTCTGCGGGTCCGACATGCACTACTTCGCCGACGGGCGCAACGGCACCAACGTGCTGCGCGAGCCGATGGTCCTCGGTCACGAGGGGGCCGGGGTGGTCCTGGCCGCCGGGCCCGACGTCGACCTGCCCGTCGGCAGTTCCGTCGTGGTGGAACCCGCGACCCCCTGCGGGTCGTGCGAGACGTGCGCGAGCGGCCGCTACAACGTCTGCCCGCACGGACGGTGCCTCGGTTCCCCGCCCACGCACGGGTTGTTCGCCCAGCACCTCGTCATCGCCGCCGACCGGCTGCACGAGCTGCCCGCGGAGATCCCCACCGACATCGGTGCGGCGATCGAACCGCTGGCCGTCGCCGTCTGGGCGGTGCAACGGGCCGAGGTGCGTCCCGGGGACACCGTGCTGGTCACCGGGGCCGGGCCGATCGGGCTCCTCGTCCTGCAGGTCGCCAAGGCGGTGGGCGCGGCCCGGGTCGTCGTGACCGACGTCAACGACCACCGGCTCGCGACCGCGCGCCGCCTCGGCGCCGACGCGGTCGTGAACACCCGCGAGGCCGACATCGAGGCCCCCGGTCAGGGGTTCGACCGGTTGCTGGAGTGCTCCGGGGTCGTCCCGGCCCTGGCCGCCGCGATCCCCGGCGTCCGACCGGCCGGGCGGGTCACGGTCGTCGGGCAGGCCCGGCCGACCGTCGACGGGATCCCCCTCGGGCACCTGCAGCGCTACGAGATCGACCTGGTCTGCGCGTTCCGCTACGCCCATGCGTTCCCCCGGGCGATCGAGCTGGCCGCGTCGGGGCAGGTCGACCTGCGGGGCATCCTCACCACCCGGTTCGGGCTGGACCGGGCGGCGGACGCCCTGCGCGCCCCGACGTCCTCCCCGACCGAGATGAAGGTCCTCATCGATCCCCGGGTGGTCGACGATGCCTGAGCGCACCCCGGTCCTGGACGGTGCCGGGATCCTCGACCTGTCGCCCGTCGTCCCCGTCGTCGTGCTCGACGACCCGGAGTTCGCGGCCCCCCTGGCCCGGGCGCTGGCCGCGGGCGGGGTGGGCGTCGTGGAACTCACCCTGCGCACCCCGTCGGCGCTGGAGTGCGCCCGACGCATCCGCGAGGAGGTCCCCGAGGTGGTGCTGGGGCTCGGCACGGTGCTGACCCCGGCCGACGTCGACGCGGCCCGGGCCGTCGGCGCGCAGTTCCTCGTGAGCCCGGGGGCGACCCCGGCCCTGTACGAGGCCGTCGCCGGCAGCGGCCTGCCGTTCCTCCCGGGGACCGCGACCCTGTCCGAGGTGCTGACCGCCCTGGAGCACGGGCACCGCGCGGTGAAGTTCTTCCCCGCCGAGCAGAGCGGGGGGCCGGAACTGCTGGCCGCCTGGGCGGCCCCCGTCCCCCACGCCCGCTTCTGCCCCACCGGCGGGATCGGGCCGGAGTCGGCCCGGCGCTACCTGGACCTGCCCACCGTGGGGTGCGTCGGCGGCAGCTGGCTCACCCCGCGCGACGCCGTCCTCGCCCACGACACCACCCGCATCACCCAGCTGGCCCGGGACGCGGTCACCCGACTCCGCACCCCCTGAGACAGCACCCACCGCGACAGCCCCCCGCGAACCACCCGCGGGCCCACCGCAGAACCGCAACCCCCACGGACGGCCGATCGGCCGCTCCGCCGGACCGTCGCGCCCCGGCGCCGACGCGTGCAGCGAAGGAGCTCACCATGCAGCAACCCGGCAACGGCAGCGCCCCACCGACCGACGGGGTCGACCCGCAGTCCCGTCGTTCCACCAAGGACCTGTCCCGAGCGGCCGTGTCCGGCTGGTTGGGCACGGCGCTGGAGTACTTCGACTTCCAGCTCTACGCCTTCGGGGCCGCCCTGGTCTTCATCCCGCTGTTCTTCCCGGGTACCGCCCCGGGCATCGGGTTCATCCTCGCGATGGCCACCTACGGCGTCGGCTACGTCGCCCGGCTCGCCGGGGCGGTCTACTTCGGCCGCATGGGTGACCGGTTGGGGCGCAAGAAGGTCCTGTTCCTCACCATCGCCCTCATGGGTGGGTCGACGACGCTCATCGGTTTCCTCCCCACCTACGCCTCGGTCGGGATCCTCGCCCCGCTCCTGCTGGTCCTGCTGCGGATGATCGGGGGTTTCGGGGCCGGGGCCGAGATCGCCGGCGCGACGGTCATGCTCGCCGAGTACGCCCCGCGCCGACGCCGCGGACTCGTCGGTTCGCTCGTCGCCCTCGGCACCAACTCGGGAACCCTCGCTGCGGCCGGCACCTGGGCCGTGCTGCTGGCCGTCCTCAGCGAGGAGCAGCTGCTCGACTGGGGGTGGCGCATCCCCTTCATCGCCAGCGTCGGCCTGCTCCTCTTCACCCTCTGGTTGCGGCGCAACCTGAAGGAGAGCCCGGTGTTCGAGCAGCGGGCCGACGTCGTCGACGGTGTCGCGGTCAAGCGCGACGAGATCACCCAGGTCGCCGGCCAGGCCGCCGTCGAGCAGGCCCTGCACGAGAAGAAGGGCAAGGCGTTCTTCATCGCGGTCGGGCTGCGGTTCGGGCAGGCCGGGAACTCCGGGCTGATCCAGACGGTGCTGATCACCTACCTGGTCTCCACCCTCATGCTGGACCGCTCGATCGGCACCACCGCCATCACCATCGGTTCGGTGATCGGTTTCGCCACCGTCCCCCTCGTCGGGATCCTGTCCGACCGCATCGGGCGCCGTCCCATCTACCTCGTGTTCTCCGCCATCGGCGCGATCATCGCCGTGCCTTTGATGCTCGCGGTGGAGAGCGGCGACACCGTGCTCATCACCGTCGCCATCGCCCTGAGCCTCAACCTCGCGGTCCTGTCGTTGTTCGCCGGCGAGTCGGTCACCCTGGCCGAACTGTTCGGGGCCCGGAACCGGTTCACCCAGCTCGCGCTGGCCAAGGAGGCCGGGGGGATCGCCGCCTCGGCGATCGGTCCGGTCCTGGCCGCCGCGCTCACCGCGGCCACCGGGTCGTGGTGGCCGCTGGCGGCGATGATGATCGGCTACTCGGCGATCGCGTTCTTCTCCGCCCTCGTGGCGCCCGAGGTGCGGGGCCGGGACCTGCTGCGGCTGGACAACGCCGCGTGAGCCGCTACGTGCTCACCGCGGGCGAGACGATGGGGTTGTTCGCGGCCACCACGACCGGGCCGTTGGCCCACTGCCCCACCGCGACGATCGGGATCGGCGGGTCGGAGTCCAACGTGGCGATCGGCCTGGCCCGGCTCGGTACCGAGGTGGTCTGGTGCGGACGCACCGGGGCCGACTCCCTCGGTGAACTGGTGCGGCGCGAGCTGCGGGCCGAGGGGGTCCGGGTCGAATCGGTCGTCGACCCCGATGCGTCCACCGGCCTGATGGTCAAGGAACGCCCCCTGCCGACCGCGCAACGGGTGAGCTACTACCGGGCCGGCAGCGCCGGGTCGCGCCTGACCCCGGCCGACGTCACCGACGAGCTGGTGGCCGGGGCCGCGGCGGTGCACCTGTCCGGCATCACCGCCGCGATCTCGGAGACGGGGCGGGCCACGGTCCGTTCCGTGCTGGACCGGGCCGGACGGGCCGGGATCCCGCGCAGCTTCGACGTGAACCACCGCCGCGCCCTGTGGAGCGACGCGGCCGCGGCCGAGCACCTGCGCGAGGTCCTGCCCGAGGTGGACCTCGTCTTCGCCGGGGAGGACGAGGCCCGGCTGGTGCTGCCCGACGAGAGCGACCCGTCCGCGCTGGCCCGGGGCCTGGTCGGGCTCGGCGCCCGGGCCGCGGTCGTGAAGTGCGGCGAGCGCGGCGCGGTGGCCTGCGTGGACGGTCGCGTGACGACGGCCCCGGCGGTGCCCGTCCCGGTGCTGGACACGGTGGGGGCCGGGGACGCCTTCGTCGCCGGGTACCTGGCCGAGTTCGTCCTGGGTCGCCCCTTCGCGGAGTGCCTGCGGACGGCGACCACGACCGGGGCGTTCGCCTGCACCGTCCCGGGCGACTGGGAGGGTCTACCCCGTCGGGGCGACCTGGACCTGCTGGCCGGCGGGGACCCCGTCCGTCGCTGACCCGCTCGTCCCGGGGAGACGCGAAAGGGCCCCCGTCGACGGTGTCGACGGGGGCCCTTCGTACCGCTCCGTGCCAGCCCGAACGGGTCAGTCGCGGGTGAGCTTCCGGTAGGTGACCCGGTGCGGGCGGGCCGCGTCGGGGCCGAGTCGCTCGACCTTGTTGGCCTCGTAGCCGGCGAAGTTGCCCTCGAACCAGTACCAGTTCGCCGGGTTCTCCTCGGTGCCCTCGTAGGCGAGGATGTGCGTCGCCACCCGGTCCAGGAACCACCGGTCGTGGCTGACGACCACGGCGCAGCCCGGGAAGTCGAGCAGCGCGTTCTCCAGCGACCCGAGCGTCTCGACGTCGAGGTCGTTGGTGGGCTCGTCGAGCAGGAGGACGTTGCCGCCCTCCTTGAGGGTGAGCGCCAGGTTCAGACGGTTGCGCTCCCCGCCGGACAGGACGTTCGACGGCTTCTGCTGGTCCGGCCCCTTGAACCCGAACGCCGAGACGTAGGCGCGCGAGGGCATCTCCTGGTTGCCGACCTGGATGTAGTCCAGGCCGTCGGAGACGACCTCCCACAGGTTCTTCTTCGGGTCCAGACCGCCGCGCGACTGGTCGACGTAGGAGAGCTTGACCGTCTCCCCGATCTTGAGGTCGCCGCCGTCGAGGGGTTCCAGGCCGACGATGGTCTTGAACAGGGTGGTCTTGCCGACCCCGTTGGGGCCGATGACCCCGACGATCCCGTTGCGCGGCAGCGAGAACGACAGACCATCGATGAGCGTGCGACCGTCGAAACCCTTCTGGATGTTCTTGGCCTCGATGACGACCGCACCCAGCCGGGGACCGGCCGGGATCTGGATCTCCTCGAAGTCGAGCTTGCGCGTGCGCTCGGCCTCGGCCGCCATCTCCTCGTAGCGCTGCAGGCGCGCCCGCGACTTGGTCTGGCGACCCTTGGCGTTGGAGCGGACCCACTCGAGCTCGTCCTTCAGCCGCTTCTGCAGCTTCTGGTCCTTCTTGCCCTGGACCTCCAGGCGGGCCGCCTTCTTCTCGAGGTAGGTGGAGTAGTTCCCCTCGTAGGGGTAGCAGCGACCGCGGTCCAGCTCGAGGATCCACTGGGCGACGTTGTCGAGGAAGTACCGGTCGTGGGTGACGGCGAGGACGGCGCCGGCGTACTTGGCCAGGTGCTGCTCCAGCCAGGTCACCGACTCGGCGTCCAGGTGGTTGGTGGGCTCGTCGAGCAGCAGCAGGTCCGGCGCCTCGAGCAGCAGCTTGCAGAGCGCGACGCGACGCTTCTCCCCACCGGAGAGGTGGGTGACCGGGGAGTCCGGCGGCGGGCAGCGCAGCGCGTCCATCGCCTGCTCGAGCTGGGCGTCCATGTCCCACGCGTTGGCGTGGTCGAGGTCCTCCTGCAGCTGACCCATCTCCGCCATGAGGGCGTCGAAGTCGGCGTCGGGGTCCTCGAAGGAGGCGGTGATCTCGTTGTAGCGGTCCATCTTGGTCTTGAGCACGCCCAGGCCGTCCTGGACGTTCTCGAGCACCGTCTTGGACTCGTCCAGCGGCGGCTCCTGCATCAGCATCCCGACGCTGTAGCCGGGCGACAGGCGCGCCTCACCGTTGGAGGGCTGGTCCAGCCCCGCCATGATCTTCAGGACGCTGGACTTGCCCGCGCCGTTGGGTCCGACGACGCCGATCTTGGCGCCCGGGTAGAACGCCAGCGTGACGTCGTCGAGGATGACCTTGTCCCCGTGCGCCTTGCGGGCCTTCTGCATGGTGTAGATGAACTCGGCCATGCCCCCAGGCTAGTGGCCCGGCGGGCGGGGCCGTGACCGCGCCGACCCCGCGCCCCCTCCCCCGGCGCGTCGATGATCACGTGAGCTGCCGGACCGGACGCCCACCGGTAAAATCTTCAACGTCCCCCCGCCGGCGGGACGCGCCTCCGTAGCTCAGTGGATAGAGCACCGGACTTCTAATCCGATGGTCGCTGGTTCGAATCCAGCCGGGGGCACCCATCCTGACCTGCGACTCCGCCGTGCGGGGGGTCCTACGTCACCGCCGGACCGCTGCGCACTGCCGGGGCCCTGCCCGCCGCATCGCTGCCCGCTGCAGCGGAGGCGACCAGGACGATCGCGCGACCGTGTCCGGCCCGACCAGTCGCGCGCCGTCAAGACGCGACGGCACCGCTTCGGAAGGCGCCGTGGGACGGATCAGCTCTCCGGTTCCACGAGCACGACCTCGACACCGGCGGCGCGCAGCAGGTGCACCACATCACCCGGGAGTTCGCTCGTGGTGATGACGGTGTCCAGGTCGGCCAGGGCACCGAAGCGGTGCGCGGCGGTGCGCATGAACTTCTCCGGCGTCGCCACCAGCACCACGCGGCGCGCGCTGTCCAGGACGGCGCGCTTGACGTGCGCGTCGGCCCAGGTGGCCACGGTCAGCCCCGTGCCGGGGTCGGCGGCGCACGCTCCGACGACGGCGACGTCGAACGTCATCGAGCGCACGGCCTCCGCGGCCCCGGGACCCTGCAGCGTCAGGTCGTCGGGCTCGACGGGGCCGCCGGGGACGATGACCTGGTTGCCCGGCCGGCCGGCCAGGGCCGCCGCCGCGTGCAGCGACAGGGCCATCGCGGTCACCCCGCGCCCCACCAGGGCCGCCGCCACCGCGCAGGCCGTGGTGCCGTTGTCGATCACGACGCTGTCCCCGGGACCGATCAGGGCCGCCGCCGCGGCGGCCAGCCGCCGCTTGGTCTCGACCTGATCGTCCTGCCGCAGGGCGAAGGGGTAGCGCGTGCCGCGCCGGGCCAGCGGCGCCGCGCCCCCGCGCACGCGTCGCAGCATCCCCTGGTCGGCCAGCTCGCCCAGGTCCCGGCGGATGCTGATGGTGGAGGCGCCGGTCAGGGCGGCCAGCTCGTGCACCGAGCGTTGTTCCCGCTCGACCGCCCGCAGGATCACTTGGTGCCGTTCTGATCGTTGCACCTGATCAGTGTGGTCCATACGGTCACCCTCGTGACGATGTCCCCGCCCGCGGCGCCCCACCAGAGATCGTCGGCGAGGTCCGCCGCACGGTGCGAGCAGGGGCGCAGACCGGACGTCCGGCAGCGCCGGGCGGTCTTCGTGGACTTCGACGGCACCATCGCGGACCACGACGGGCACATCCCCGCCTCCGGCATCGAGGCGATCCGCACCGCGCGCCGACTGGGTCACCGGGTCTTCCTGAGCACCGGGCGCAGCCAGGCCGAGATCAGCCCCGAGGTCACCGGCATCGGCTTCGACGGCGCGATCACCGCCGGTGGCGGGTTCGCCACCGTCGCCGGCCGGCTGGTCCACGCGCAGGTGATGCCCGCCTCGATGTGCGAGCAGATGGTCGAGGCCTTCGTCGACCTGGGCCTGCCCTACTGCCTGCAGTACCGCGACCGCGTCTACGCCGCTCCCGGTCTGCTGGAGGCTTTCGCCGGCGCGGGCCGCGGCGGGCCCGCCGGCCTGCTGCCCCACCGACTCACCGAGCGCCTAGAGATGCACGGGGTGGCCAAGGCCGTCTTCGTCGGCACCCACCCGGGCGCTTCCTCCGCGGTGGCGTGCCGACTGGCGGAGAACTTCGGCGTCATCACCGGCACCCTGCCCGACCTGGGCGCCGGCAGCGGGGAGGTCAGTTCCCGGTGGACCCACAAGGCCGCAGCCATCCCCGCGGTGCTGGCCGCCGTCGGGATTCCGCTCTCGCAGACGATTGCCCTCGGCGACAGCCGCAACGACGTCGAGATGCTGCGGTTGTGCGGGACCGGCATCGCCATGGGTGGTGCCCCCGCCCTCGTGATGCAGGCGGCCGACGACGTGACCGGCACCGTCGGCGAGGATGGCCTGCGGACGGCTTTCGAGCGGCACGGGTTGCTGCAGCCATGACCATTCCGTCCAACCCCGCGACGAACCCGCCGCCGTCCACCAGGACGGGACCCCTTCCGCACCTGGGGCGACGCCGGACGGCGATCACCGCCATCTTCTTCCTGACCGGTTTCGCGCTGGCCTCCTGGGTGGCCAACATCCCCACCCTCCAGCGTCAGACCGGCGTCTCCCACGCTCAACTGGGCACGTTGCTGCTCCTGCTCGGGACCGGACAGGTCGCCGGCATGCAGTGGGCCGGACGCCTGAGCGACCGCCGCGGCAGCCGCCTGGCGTGCGCCGTCAGCATCGCCCTGACCGCCGTCGCGGTGAACCTGCCGGGCCTGGCGACGTCGGGGTGGCAGCTGGGAGCGGCGCTGCTGGCGTTCGGCCTGGGCTGGGGGGTGATGAGCGTCGCCGCGAACGACCAGGCCGTGGTGCTGGAACAGACCTACGCCCGCCCGATCATGGCCGGCTTCCACGCCTTCTTCTCCATCGGCGGGGCGACCGGAGCGGGCCTGTCCGCGCTGCTGCGCCACCTGGACGCCTCGGTGCACCTGCCCCTGGCCGTCGCCGGCCTCCTCGCCGTGGCCCTGGGCACCTGGAGCGTGCGCCACCTGCAGCAGCCCACGCATCATCAGCCGAGCACCGCGATCGCGGACGTCACCGGCGCCCCGGCGCGCACGGCGGTGGTTCGTCAGGCGATGCTGCTGGGCCTCATGGCCTTCCTGCTGATGCTGGCCGAGGGGACGGCCAACGACTGGAGCGCGCTGCAGGCCGTGGACCACCTCGCGGTGCCCGCCTCGGCGGCGGCGCTGGCCTACGCCGCCTTCTCGGCGGCGATGACCGTCGGCCGCCTGACCGTGGACCGCCTCGTGGCGCGCATCGGCCCGGTCGCGCTCGTGCGTGCCGGTTCCACGGTCGCCGGCGTCGGGATGCTCGTCGTCGTCACCGCTCCGGTGTTCGCCCTCACCCTGCTGGGCTGGGTCGTCTTCGGGCTGGGTCTGTCCGGCATCGTCCCGCAACTGTTCACCGCCGCGGGGGCGCTGCCCGTCGCCGGACGCGCCGTGGTGATATCCCGGGTCGTGGGCGCGGGGTACGTCGGGCTGCTGGCCGGGCCGGGCATCATCGGCTGGGTCTCCCGGTTCACGGGCCTGAGCACCGCCCTGGTCCTCCCGGCGATCTTCTGCTTCGTCGGGGCCGGCCTGGCCTCCTGCGTACGTCCCCGGCGGCCGGGTTGTTCCCCCACCCCCTGAACCGGTTCTCCCGACAGGGCCTCGCGGGTCGAGGTCCAGGTCCACCCGCGGAGAACTCACCGTCACCGTCCTCGAACTCCCCCTCCGCCCCACCCACGTCCTCCGTGAAAGGCCGCCTGCGCCGTGTACTCCCTCCTGCTGGCGATCATCTACGTCGCCTTCATCAGCCTCGGGCTGCCGGACTCCCTGGTCGGCGCCGGATGGCCCGTCATGCACCGCGACCTCGGCGTCCCGGTCGCCTACGCCGGCATCACCACGATGATCATCGCCGCGGGCACCATCGTGTCCAGCCTGTCCTCGGAGCGCCTCACCCGACGCGTCGGCGTCGGCGTCGTCACCGCCGTCAGCGTCGCCCTCACCGCGGCCGCCCTGATCGGCTTCGCCTGGTCCGGCTCGTTCTGGGCGCTGTGCCTGTGGGCGATCCCTTACGGCCTGGGCGCCGGGGCGGTCGACGCGGCCCTGAACAACTACGTGGCCCTCCACTACGCCGCGAAGCACATGAACTGGCTGCACAGCTTCTGGGGCGTGGGGGCCTCGATCAGCCCGTTCATCATGAGCTACGCGCTCACCTCGGGGCTGGGCTGGTCGCGCGCCTACCTGATCGTCGGGGTGATCCAGGTGGTCCTCACCGTCGCCCTGATCATCAGTGTGCCGTTGTGGGGCAAGGTCAACCCCACCGCACCCCGCTCCGGGACCGACGACGTCGACGGGGTCGTCAGCCAGGAACCGCTCCACCCGCAGGGTCACGTCCCGATCGCCCGGGCGCTGCGGGTGCGCGGGGTGAAACTCATCCTGGTCGCCTTCTTCGCCTACTGCGCCCTGGAGAGCACGACGATCCTCTGGGCCTCCACCTACCTCGTCACCGCCCGGGAGGTCGTCCCCGCGACCGCCGCGGCCTTCGCCTCCCTGTTCCTGCTGGGCATCACCGCCGGCCGGTTCCTGACCGGGTTCTTCGCCGACCGGGTCGGGGACCGGACCCTGATCCGCGGCGGTTTCCTCGCCGTGGGCACCGGTGTCCTGCTCATCGCCGTGCCCGTCCCGACCGACGTGCCGGCCCTGGCGGGACTCGTCGTCGCGGGCCTGGGCTGCGCCCCCATCTACCCGGCGATCATCCACTCCACGCCCGTGAACTTCGGACGCGACAACTCCCAGGCGATCATCGGCATCCAGATGGCGGCGGCCTACACCGGCTCCACGTTGGCGCCCCCGGCGTTCGGGCTGGTCTCCTCCTGGGTCGGGACGTGGGTGCTGCCGTTGTTCCTCGCCGTGCTGGTGGCGTTGGGTCTGCTCATGTCCGAGCGGTTGAACCGGCTGGTCGGGCACCGGGGCTGAGCCCTCCCCACCACGGGTGGGGAGCTTCGCCGCGCTGACGGGCCGTCGGTCAGGCTCCGGGACGACGGTGCCGACCGCGGCCTCGCCATCCCACGACGATCAGGCCGCCGACCGGACCCGGTCCACCTCGAGGTGCTCGTCCGCGAGGAGCGACAGCACCACGCGGTTCCGGCCCGAGTTCTTGGCCTGGTACAGGCAGCGGTCGGCGGCGGTGATGGCCGCCTCGAGTTCCGCGGCCCGGAGCCCACGACCGGGCGGTCGGGAGACGGTCAGGACCCCGACGCTCACGGTCACCGCCTACTCCCGCAACCACTCCGCGGCCCGCACGCGCAACGTCTCGGCGTACGCGCCGGCGTCGTCCGCGGGGGTCGAGGAGAGCACGAGGAACTCCTCACCCCCCATCCGGATGACGACGTCGTCGCCCCGGGTCCCCTCCCGGAGGCCGGCCCCGAGGCGTCGGAGGACCGCGTCACCGGCGTCGTGACCGAGCGCGTCGTTGACGGACTTGAAGTGGTCGACGTCCACCGTGAGGACGGTGGTGAACGTGGTGACGTCACCGAGCGCACCGTCGACCCGCTCCTGCAGGGCCCGGCGGTTCTGCAGTCCCGTCAGCGGGTCGGTGAGCGCCTGCCGGTGCAACGCCGTGACCGCGCCCTCCACGGAGCTGCGCAGGGCCAGCACCACCTCGACGGTCCCCAGGAACGCCACGGACGGCAGCAGGGTGAGGGTCGCCCACTGGAGTGCTCCGTCGGCGACGGCACCCATGACGACCGCGACGGCGACGACCAGCACCGCCAACACGACGCGGCACACCCGCCGCGCCAGGTGCACCGCGGCGTAGACCGCCAACGGCAGCAGCAGGACCACGTCGAGCATGCCGCCGCTGCGCGACTGGTTCGCCAGCACCGAGAGCACGACCACGCCCATGAGCAGGACGACGATCGCGGCGAGGACGGTGTCGGGCCACGACCGGCCCACCGTCAGCAGGGCGACGGCCGACGCGGCGCCGACCACCAGACCGAGGACGTACCCCAGGCTCCACCAGCCGGGCCGCAGCGTCGTCGGGTCGAGGGCGGCGGTGACGCCGATGACGACGGCGGCGATGACCAGCCAGGCCAGGACCCGCGTGCGGGCCGCGCGCTCAGGTGCCGGCGATCTCGCGCCTGCGCCCGTCAGGGACTCAGCCGGTGCGAGGGCAGCCGGGACGGGGCGCGGTCGCCACCTGGTTGCCGCGGTGGCGCCGTCGTCCTGGGTCGTTCCCCCGTCCATACCCCGGCATCGACCGGTGTCGGGGCCCGGTTGACCCGACGGCCGGCGCTTCACCCGGTTGTCGGCAGGGCCAGGGCCGCCCGGTCCGACGTTCCGGGACCACGGGGTCGGGTGCGGTTCCCGGCCCGTGGGCCCGACCCCTCCCCTGGCGGCCCCCACCCACCTTTGATCAAGGAATCCGCCGACGGATTCCTTGATCACGGGTGGATGGGTCGGGTCGAGGCCGCGGGACCCGTCCGCACCTGCGACCGCCCCGTCCGCACCCGCGGTCGCCCCGGACGCCAGGGGATCCGGTCCGCCCGCGAGGGCGGTGACGCACCCGCGGTGACAGGCTCGCCGCCGTGAGCATCGACAGCGCCGAGTCCCTCTACCGCGAGTACCTCGGGATTCTGAACGGTCGTCGCTGGGACCGGCTGGCCGCCGTGGTCCACGACGAGCTGACGCACAACGACCGGACGATGACGCGGGCGGAGTTCGTCGACCTGCTGCGCGAGGACCTGGCCGCGATCCCCGACCTGCACTACGACGTCCACCGGTTGCTGGTCCAAGGGGACCGGCTGGCGGTGCGGTTGTGGTTCGACTGCACGCCGGTCCGCCCCTTCCGCGGGGTCGACACCCGCGGGCAGCGGGTGGGTTTCGCCGAGCACGCCTTCTACGAGCTGGCCGGGGGGCGCATCCGGACGGTGGAGTCCGTGGTCGACGTCGACGCCGTGCGTCGTCAGGTGCGGCCGACCTGAGCCTGCCCGCGGGTCCGCCCCCGAGGCGTCACCCCTCCTTGCGGGGCCGGGGCGTCGACCGCGCCGGCCGCGACCCGGGCTCCTCCCCCAGCAGCGTCACACCGAAGCCGGCGACGACCGCCCGTACCTCGTCGAGGTAGCGCTCCGCCTGGTCGGTGAGCGGGATCGCGTCGTGGCCGATCCAGCCGATCTCGATGCGTTCGTCCACGTCGAGGGGGACGGCGACGATGGCCGGGTCGAGGTCGTCACTGATGATGCCCGTCGAGATCGTGTACCCGTCGAGCCCGATCATGAGGTTGAAGATCGTCGCGCGGTCCGAGACCCGGATCTCCCGCGCGCTGGACAGGGTGGAGAGGATCTCCTCGGCGAAGTAGAAGGAGTTGTTCGCGCCCTGGTCGAAGGTGAGGCGGGGCAGGTCGGCGAGGTCGGCCAGGGTCGCCCGCGGCTTGGCGGCGAGCGGGTTCTTGCGCGAGACGAAGATGTGCGGTTCGGCGAGGAAGAGCGGCCGGAACTCCAACCCGGAGTCGCGCAGCAACTTGTCGATGACGTTGCGGTTGAAGTCGTTGCGGTAGAGGATGCCGAGCTCGCTGCGCAACGTCCGGACGTCCTCGATGATGTCGAAGGTACGGGTCTCCCGCAGCGAGAACTCGTACTGCTCGCCCTCCGTGCGCCGGACCATCCGGACGAACGCGTCGACCGCGAAGGAGTAGTGCTGGGTCGACACCCCGAGCAGCCGTCGCGACGGAGCCCCGCCCAGGTAGCGCTGCTCCAGGAGCGCGACCTGCTCGACGACCTGGCGGGCGTACCCCAGGAACTCCGCCCCGTCGGTGGTGAGCGTGACCCCGCGGGGGGAGCGCACGAGGAGGGCCCGGCCGACGCGCGCCTCGAGCTCCTTCATGGCCGCCGACAGCGTCGGTTGGGCGACGTAGAGCAGGTCGGCGGCCGCGGTGATCGATCCCTCCGCCGCCACCTCGATGAAGTACGAGAGCTGCTGCAGGGTCACCCCGGTCGTCCGTCGCGCCATAGCCACCGACTATAGGACGTCATCCCGACTGCGTATTACCTGATGACCCCGTTCCGCCCCCACGATGGAGAGGTCGACGACCGCACCGGCTCGGTCGGGGCTCAGAGGGGGCAGGCATGACGAACGGGTTCGGGTTCAGCATCAGCACCACCCGCTTCGACGAGGGGTACGAGCCGTCGGCCAGCTCGCGGGCCACCACCAACTTCGCCAACCTGGCCCGGGGTGAACGCCGTCAGGAGAACCTGCGGCGGGTGCTGGAGATGATCGACCGCCGGTGCAACGACCTCGCGGGTCACCACGAACCGGGACGCGACCGGTACGCGGTGGAGCTCGAGATCGTCTCCGTCGAGCTGGGGTTCGCCGGCGAGGGGGACGACCAGCGCTTCCCGCTGCTGGAGATGCTCGACGTGGCGATCGTCGACCTGCGGGCCGGGCACCGTCACCGGGGCATCGTGGGGAACAACTTCTCCTCCTACGTCCGTGACTACGACTTCAGCGTGCTGCTGCCCGCGCTCACCGCGGCATCGGCGCGACCGACGGTCCCCGCGGACTTCGGCGACCTGCACGGCAAGCTGTTCCGGGAGTTCTGCGACTCCGAGGCCTACCGGGCGCGCTTCGCGCAGCTGCCGGTGGTGTGCATCAGCGTCTCGACGAGCCGGACCTACCACCGGACGGGCTACCAGCACCCCGTCCTCGGCGTCGAGTACCGCCAGGACGCGTACTCCCTCACCGACGAGTACTTCGCGAAGATGGGTCTCGACGTGCGGTACTTCATGCCGCCGGGTGCGGCCGCACCGCTCGCCTTCTACTTCCGGGGCGACCTCGTGCACGACCACACCGACCTGCAACTGATCGGCACCATCGCCACGATGGAGACCTTCCAGAAGATCTACCGCCCGGAGATCTACGCCGCGAACACGGCCGCCGGGGACGCCTTCACCCCGAGCCTCGCGCACCCCGACTTCACCCGCCCGCAGATCGAGTACGACCGCGAAGAACGCAGCCGGCTCGCGCTCACCCAGGGACGATTCACCGAGGAGCACTTCATGGAGCCGCACCGCGACGTGCTGCAGCAGTGGGCCGCCCGCTACCCGGCGCTCGTCGGTTGAGCGGCGGCCCCGTGACCACGTCGACCGGCACGTCCACCCTCCTGCCCACCGCCACCGTGGGCAGCCTGCCGAAGCCGTCGTGGCTCGCCGAGCCCGAGATCCTCTGGGCGCCGTGGAACCTCGAGGGCGCTGCCCTCGTCGAGGGCAAGCAGGACGCCCTGCGGGCCGTCGTGCACGAGCAGGAACGTCGCGGCCTCGACGTCGTGACCGACGGGGAGCAGACCCGTCGGCACTTCGTGACGACCTTCATCGAGCACCTCTCGGGCGTCGACTTCGAGCAGCGCGAGACCGTCCGCATCCGCGACCGCTACGACGCGAGCGTGCCGACCGTCGTCGGTGCCGTCACCCGTGAGCAGCCGGTGTTCGTCGACGACGCCCGGTTCCTCCGCAGCCAGACCGACCGGCCGATCAAGTGGGCGCTGCCGGGCCCGATGACGATGGTCGACACCCTCTACGACCGGCACTACCGCAGCCGGGAGAAGCTCGCGTGGGAGTTCGCCACGATCCTCAACCAGGAGGCGCGCGAACTCGAGGCGGCCGGCGTCGACGTCATCCAGTTCGACGAGCCGGCGTTCAACGTGTTCCACGACGAGGTGCGCGACTGGGGCGTCGCGGCGCTGGAACGGGCGGTCGAGGGCCTGCGGGCGCAGACCGCGGTGCACATCTGCTACGGCTACGGGATCAAGGCCAACAACGACTGGAAGGCGACGCTCGGGCCCGAGTGGCGGCAGTACGAGCACTCGTTCCCGCTGCTGCAGCGGTCCTCCGTCGACATCGTCTCCCTCGAGGGGCACCACTCCCACGTCCCGCTGGACCTGATCGAGCTGGTGCGGGGCAAGACGGTCATGCTCGGGGCGGTCGACGTCGCGAGCGAGGACGTGGAGACCCCGGAGGAGGTCGCCGACACCCTGCGCCGGGCGCTCGCGTTCGTCGACGCCGACCGCCTGGTCCCGAGCACGAACTGCGGCATGGCGCCCCTGCCCCGGTCCGTGGCCGACGCCAAGCTCAGCGCCCTCGTCGCGGGAGCGGCCCTGCTGCGCGAGGAGCTCGCCGCCCGCTAGGTGTACTGCCCAGGCACGCTCGGAGCCGTCAGAGGAGGCGTTCCAGCGTGGCCCGCGCCCCGTCCCGGTGCAGGTCGTCCAGCGCCCGCCGGTAGGCGGTGGTGAACTCCTCGTTCTCGGCGAGATCCCCGAACAGTTCGCGGTCGCGCAGGAACGCGAGCGGGTCCTCGCCGAGCTGGCGCCGGGCCGCGGCCAGGACGCGGTCCTGCCGCCGGTCGACCACGGTGATCGGTTCGCCGTGCTCGTCCACGCCCTCGGCGTAGCGGGCCCAGCTGGCCACGATCGCCGCGGCGCGGTGGACGTCGCGTCCGGCCTCGAGGTTGGCCCGGGCGACCGGGACGAGCCACTTGGGGATACGGTCGGAACTCTCCGCGGCCAGCCGGGCGGTGGTGTCACGCACGTGCGGGTTGCCGAAGCGCTCCATCAGCGTGTCCTTGTACTCCTCCAGATCGACCCCGGGCACCGGGGCGAGGGTCGGAGTGGCCTCGGCGTCCATGTAGGCGCGCACGAACGGGGCCAGGGCGGGGTCGGTCGCGGCGGCGTCGACGAGCTCGTGGTCGAGGAGCCGGCCGAAGTAGGCCAGACCCTGGTGGCTGGCGTTGAGCAGCCGGAGCTTCATGAGCTCGTAGGGCTCCACGTCGGGCACGACCTGGACCCCCACCCGTTCCAGCGGCGGGCGCCCGGCGGCGAAGGCGTCCTCGAGCGCCCACTGCGTGAACGGCTCGCAGACCACGGGCCAGGCGTCGGCGATGCCGAACTCGCGCGCGACCAGGTCGACGTCGGCGGGGGTGGTGGCCGGGGTGATCCGGTCGACCATGGAGTTCGGGAAGCGGACGTTCTCGCCCACCCACTCGCCGAGGGCCGGGTCGCGCAGCGCGGCGAACGCGGCGAACGCGGTCTTCGCCAGGTGCCCGTTGCCCTGCAGGTTGTCGCAGCTCATGATCGTGAACGGGTCGAGGCCACGCTCGCGCCGGCGCACGAGGGCCTCGACCACGAACCCGAACACGGTGCTGAGGCGGCCGGCGTCGGCCCCGGCGGCGGCGTCGGCCGCCACGGCGGGTGTCCCGGTGACGAACTGCCCCGTGATGTCGTCGAGGTTGTACCCGCCCTCGGTGACGGTGAGCGAGACGATCCGGGTGCCCGGGTCGGCCAGCTTCTCCACGACGGCCTCGGGGTCGTCGGGCGCGAAGAGATACTCGACCATCGAGCCGACGACGCGGGGTTCGAGCCGTCCGTCGGGGTGCTTGAGGACGAGGGTGTACAGGCGGTCCTGGGCGGCGAGGGCATCGCGCATCCGGGCGTCGCCCGGCAGGACCCCCACCCCGCAGATGCCGTACTCCCTGGCCGCCTCGAAGTCCTCCTCGAGCAACCGGTCCAGGTACATGGCCTGGTGGGCCCGGTGGAAACCACCGACCCCGAAGTGGACGACGCCCGCGGTCACCGCGTCGCGGTCGTAGCCGGGGACGGGGACCCGCTCCCCCACCGCGGTCAGGTTCGCAGCGGTCAACGGAATGGTCTCGACGGACATGGTCGTCTCCTGTGCGGTGCGGTGGTCGACGAGCGCGGGGAACGAGCGGGCGACGGGGAAGGACCCTGGTCACAGGCTGTCAGAGAGGAGCGGGCCCGACCCGGCGAGGGGTGCCGGCGGGGTGCCCCGGGTCCGGCCCCCACCACCGTCGCGGCGGGCGGGACCGGACCTCGGGGCGGATGACTACTTGACGGCGCCGAGGGACAGACCCTGGACGAGCTTGTCCTGCGCAGCGAACCCGGCGGCCAGGACCGGCAGGGAGATGACCATCGCCGCCGCGCAGACCTGGGCGAGGAAGAGGCCCTGGCTGGTGGCGAAACCGGTGAGGAAGACCGGCGACGTGCCGGCGACGATGCTGGTCAGCGTCCGCGCCAGCAGCAGCTCGTTCCAGCTGAAGATGAAGCAGATCAACGCGGTGGCCGCGATGCCCGGCAGGGCGACCGGGGCCACGACCGAACGGAGCAGCCGGATGAGGCCGGCGCCGTCGATCTGGGCGGCCTCCATCATCTCCACCGGCACCTCGGCGAGGAAGCTGCGCATCATCCACACCGCGATCGGCAGGTTCATCGAGGTGTAGAGCAGGACGAGCAGGTTGATGTTGTCGAGCAGACCGGTGTTCTTCGCGAACAGGAACAGCGGCAGCAGCCCGGCCACGATCGGCAGGAATTTGGTGGAGAGGAAGAAGAAGAGGACGTCGGTCCACTTCTTGATCGGCTTGATGGACAACGCGTAGGCCGCGGGGATGGAGAGGATCAGCACCAGGATGGTGGAGACCACCGACGCGGTGAGGGAGTTGATCAGCGGCGGCCACGGCGTGCGGCCCCCGTCGGCCCCGAAGAAGGCGCGGTAGCCGTCCAGCGTGAGCGGGGCGAAGACCGAGGGCGGGTTGGTGGCGGCGTCGACCTCGGAGTGGAACGACGTCAGCAGCATGAACAGGACAGGAGCCACGAACAGCAGGCCCACGGCCCAGGCCGCGATGCCCCAGGCGGGGTTCGACTTCTTCTCCACGCTGCGACGCTTCTTGGCCCGCCCACCCTTGAACGAGGTGGCGGCGATCGCGGGGTTGGTGTGGGTGGTCATCGGCCGGTCTCCTCGTCGAACAGGCTGGACACGGTGCGCAGGGCGAAGGTGGCGATGATGAACGTGCCGATCACGACGACGACGCCCTGGGCGGAGGCCAGCCCGTAGTTCTGCTGCTGGAAGAAGGTGGCGTAGATGGTGTAGGGGAGGTTCGCCGTGCCCAACGCACCGGCGGTGATGATGAAGACGGCGTCGAAGGCCTGCACGATGTAGATCGAACCGAGCAGCCCGCCCAGTTCGAGGTAGCGACGCAGGTGCGGGAACGTGATGTAGCGGAAGATCTGCAGCGCCCCGGCGCCGTCCATGCGGGCGGCCTCGACGACGTCGCCCGGCTTGGACTGCAGCCCGGCCAGCAGGATCAGCATCATGAACGGGGTCCACTGCCAGATCAGGGACAGTTCGATGGACAGCAGCGGGTACTCGCTCAACCAGGCCGGCTGCGGGGGGTTGTCGGAGCCGAACAGGCTCCAGATCCAGGTGAGGACCCCGTTGAACAACCCGTAGCCGGAGTTCAGGATGCCGTGCTTCCAGAGCAGGGCCGAGGCGACCGGGACGACCAGGAACGGCGCGATCATCATCGTGCGCACGGCTCCGCGGCCGAAGAACTTCCGGTCCAGCAGCAGGGCGATGCCGGTGCCCAGGATCAGGCTGACGATGACGACGGTGGCGGTCAGCAGAATCGTGGTGAGCACCGCCGAGCGGACGGCGGGGTTGGTGAAGACCTGGACGTAGTTGTCGAAACCGGTGAACCCGATCTGGTCCGGGCGCAGGGCCCGGTAGTCCATGAACGAGATCACGATGGTGACCAGGAACGGCAGCTGCGTGGCGGCGATGGTGAAGATCAACGCGGGCAGCAGCGGGATGCGGCGGCGGCGGGCCTCGCGCTTGTCGCGGGCGGCCTGGCCTTGAGGCGACTGATAGGTGGTGCGCTGCTCCGGCGTGAGGTCGGTGGCGTGGCCGGAGCCGGGCGATGCGGAGGCGGTGCTCATGTGGTCCTTCTTCCGCCGGGCGGGTGGGGGGATGCAACCCGCCGCGGCATCATCGGAGGACGCAGCAGCGGAGTGGTTCGAGGTCACGGACCTGGCGGGACGCATGTCCGGGCCGGGCCCCGGCCCGGGGTCCGCACGCCGTCGCGCGGACCCCGGGAGGAGGTCATTCCTTGTTGGCGTCGCCGGCCGCCTGCGCCAGCGGCTGCCCGGCGGCGAGGGCTTCCTGGACGGTCTGCTGCCCGGCGATCGCGGCGCTCACGCCCTGCGAGACCTGGGTGGCCATGCCCGCGAACTCCGGGACGGCCACGAACTGGATGCCCGGGGCCGGACGGGGCTGGACACCGGGGTTGTTCGGGTCGGCGGCGTTGATCGCGTCCTCGGTCGCCTGGTAGAACGCCTGCGCCGACTGCTGGTAGTCGGTGTTGGCGTAGGTCGAGGTGCGCTTGCCGGCCGGGACGCGGGCCCAACCGAGCTGCTGCCCGACGAGTTCCTCGTACTCCTGACTGGAGGCCCAGGAGACGAACTTCCAGGCGTCGTCCTTCTTCTGCGAGGCCTCCTGGATGCCGAAGGCCCAGCTGTACAGCCAGCCGGAGGACTCGGTCTCCTTGACGGGAGCCGCCACGTAACCGATCTTGCCGGCGACCGGGGACCCCTCGGCCTCCAGCGAACCGGCGGCGGAGGTCGCGTCGTACCACATGGCCACGCCACCCTGGGTGAGGGCGTTCAGGCACTCGGTGAAGCCGGCGTTGGCCGCGTCGGGTTCACCGTGCGCCCGGACCAGGTCCACGTAGAACTGGGTCGCCTCCTCGAAGGGCGCGGCGTCGACCTGGGCGTTCCAGTCGGCGTCGAACCAGGTGCCGCCGAACGTGTTCACGACGGTGGTCAGCGGGGCGAACACCTGGCCCCAGCCGGCCTGCCCGCGCAGGCAGATGCCCTTCATCCCGGGCTCCGCGCCATCGGCCTGGGCGGCGAGGTCGGCGACCTCGTCCCAGGTCGGCTTCTCGGGCATGGTCAGACCCTTGGCCTCGAACACGTCCTTGCGGTACATGAGGAACGAGCTCTCACCGTAGAACGGCTCGGCGTAAATGCTGCCGTCGGAACCCTTCAGGCCCGCCGCGATCGGCTCGAGGATGTCGCTCTGGTTGAACTCGCTGTCGGCGGAGATGTAGCTGTCCATGTTGGCGATCCAGCCGTTCTTCGAGAAGAACGGGACCTCGTAGTTCGAGATCGTGGCGACGTCGTACTGACCCGACTGCGCGGCGAAGTCGGTCTGGATGCTGTCGCGGGCGTCGTTCTCGGGGAGCACCGTGTAGTTGACCTTGATACCGGTCTCCTTGGTGAAGTTGTCCGCGGTGAGCTGCTGCAGATCCTCCATCTGCGGGTTGTTCACCATCACCACGTTGATGGAACGTTCCCCGTCGTCGCTGCTGCCCCCGCCACCGGCGCCCGAGCAACCCGCCGTGACCACGGCGAGCCCTGCTCCGGCGGCGATCAGCGAAAGAACACGTCGTCGTGCTGCCATGAACTGTCCTCTTTCTTGGGTGAGACCCGGGGCGTGCTGCCACCGGACGTCGAGCGGTGCTGGATCAGAAGGCGGTGAGGGTCCGGCCCGCAGGGGCCAGCTCACCGGAGCCGCGCTCGATCATGCGCAGCGGGACCTGCTCGTGGCTGGGCGGTCCGTCCCAGCCCTCGATGCGGGCGAAGAGCAGCTGGGCGGCACGGGCGCCGATGGTCTCGACGTCCTGCTCCAGCACGGTCAACGGAGGGTTGAAGGCGTCCGCCCCGACGAGGTCGTCGATGGCGGCGAAGGCCACGTCGCGCCGGTCCAGGCGGGCCAGGGCCGAGACCAGACCCATGGTGACCCGGGCGACCCCCGAGAGGATCGCCGTGATCCCCGGGGTCGTCCCGTCCCCGAGGTACTGCTGCAGGGCCACGACGGCCCGGTCCGCGGTCTCGACCGGGAGGAAACCCAGGTGGGTGGAGAGCGGGGCGAAACCCGCGGCCCGCATGGCCTGCTCGTACCCCTCCCGGCGCAGTTCCACCGTACTGGCGGCGGGACCCGAACCGACGAACAGGACACGTTCGTGCCCGTGGGCGAGGACGTGCTCGGTCAACCGCCGCCCCGCGGCGACGTTGTCGATGCCGACGGCGTCGGAGAAGGGGCTGCCCAGCGGGGCGTCGACCTGGACCACCGGCATGGAACTGGCCAGGTCGGCCAGGAAACCCTCGGGGGCACCGGCGGTCCCGGTGGCCACGACGAGACCGGCGACGTTGCGGGAGAGCAGGGGTTCGACGGCCTCCTCCTCCGATCGTCCCGAACCGGCGCAGGTGATGACCACGCCGAAACCCCGTTCGTGGGCGGCCTGCTCGACCTGCGCCACGATCGTCCCGAAGTACGGGATGGTGAAGTCCTCCACGACCACGCCGATGGCGGTGTCGTGACCGCGGCGCAACGAACGCGCCTGACGGTTGACCGAGTAACCGAGTTCACGGGCCGCCTGACGGACCCGCGCCGCGAGCTCGTCGGTGACCCCGGCCCCGCCGTGCAGGGCGCGGGACGCGGTGGAGGGGCTGGTACCGGCCGCGGTGGCCACGTCGACGAGCCTGACGCGGGAGGTGCTACCGGCCACAGCTCGCCTCCCCCATCGAACGACGTCGTCCTGACAAGAGGTAGCTTGGCCCGAGTCTGCAATCGTTGTCAACGCCCGCTTCGTAACGATGGCGTCACAGCAGCTGCAGCGATCCTGCACCGGGACGTCACAGGTCGTCCTCGGCGCGCCCCGCCCTCCCCAGGAGCGCTCGACGAGCGGTCCCGTTGCGCGACAATCGGAACCGGAAGCCGGCCCCGGACCCGGACGGACGGGTCGGGGCGGCCGGGCCACCCGGGTCAGTCGCCGTCGGGCCAGACGATGCCGACCTTGCCGCCCGCCGCGGCGTCCGCGGTCCGGTAGGCCTGGGCGGCCTCCTCGACGGGGTAGGTGTCGCTCACCAGCCGCTCGGGGTGCAGGTCCCAGCGCACCAGGTTGTCCAGCAGCTCGCTCATGCGGCCCACCGAGGTGACCCAGGACCCGTGCACGGTCAGCTGGCGGTGGATGAGGGTCTCGGAGACGTCCATCGACAGCTGCCCGCCCTCGCCCACCAGCGCCGCCCGGCCCCAGCGGCGGGTGTGCTGCAGCGCGGTGAGCTGGCCCCGGCCGTTGCCCGAGCAGTCGACCGCCACCTCGGCCCCGTCCCCGAGGAGTGCGGTGAGTTCCTCCGGCGTACCGGCCACGGCCTCGTCGACGGCCCCGAGCTCGAGGGCCAACGCCCGCCGCTGCGGGCTCGGATCGGTCCCCACGACCAGCGGGGAACCCAGGGCCTTGGCCAGCAGGCCGACCGCCCCGCCCACCGGACCGAGCCCGGTGACCAGGACCCGGTCCCGACCCGAGACGGCGACCCGGCAAAGGGCTTCGTAGGCGGTGCCGAAACCGCAGGCGACCACGGCCCCGTCGACGAACGTGAGTTCGTCGGGCAGGACCAGGAGATCGCGTTCCTCGGCGAGCAGGAGATCGGCGTGCCCACCGTCGCGCTGCCACCCGTAGGCCGCTCGACGCGAGGAGGTGCAGGAGATCTGGTAGCCGTGACGGCATTCGTCGCACTGCCCGCACCCGCTGATGTGGTAGACGACGACGCGCTGGCCGACGCCGATGCGTTCGACGCCCTCCCCCACCGCCACCACCCGGCCCGCGGGCTCGTGCCCACCGACGACGCCCTGGTAGGCCTCGGGCCCCTCCCCCAGGTGCTCGCGGTAGATCGCCCTCAGGTCCGAACCGCAGATGGTCGAGGCCCGCATGGCCACCACCACCTGACCGGGACCCGGACGGGGATCCTCCACGTCCCGCAGGTCGACCCGACTACCCCCGGGCAGGAACGCTGCACGCATCTTCATCCTCCATCGGCTCGATGCTCGCGCTCGGGCGCGCGACGTCGTCGTCGGCAAACTAGGGCATGGCCCGGGAGAACCCCGTGATCGAGGACCGACACCGTCGGGTCGGCCGGGTCACGGGAACATCACCGGCCGGAGTTGGAGATCTCCTCGAACTCCGCCGCGGACTCCTCGCTGACCGGGTGGAGCCACATCGCCTGCAGAACAGGCACGTCGGCCGTGAGGTGGCTGATGCCCTCCAGGGCCAGGGTCGCCGCGACCTCGGGGGTCCGCACGCTCGCCACGAGAACCCTGGTCGCGGTCGGGGCGAGGACGGTGTCCATGGCCTTGACCGTGGCCAGGCCGTCCTCCCCGGCGTCGTTCAACCGTCCGAGGTACGGGGCGATGTAGGCCGCCCCGAGGGATCCGGCGACCGTCGCCTGGGCCAGGCTGTACACCGCGGTCAGCAGGACCGGGACGCCCTCGCGCACGAGGGATCCGGCCACGGCGAAACCGGCCGTGGTCGCCGGAACCTTGACCACGACCCGGTCCCCGAGCCCGGCGATGAACTCGCCGCTGCGCCGGAGTTCGGCGAGGTCGCCCCCGACCGCCTGCAGGAAGACCTCCGCGGCACCGGCCGTCACGAAGTCCTGGTACAGCTCCGGCAGGTCGGCCTGCGAACGACCGTCGCGGTGCAGGATCTTCGGGTTCGTGGTGACCCCGTGGACCAGGTTGTCCCGCAGCAGGCCCAGCACCGCCTCGCGGTCGGCGCTGTCGGCGTAGAGCTTCATCCGAACTCCCTCGATCCTCGGGGCCGACCAGGCGAGGTGCAGCCTGGCGTCTCATCTGAGAGCCTAGCACTCATCCGTGAAGGGCTTGAGGTACCGGCGGGGGTGGTGGCACCGTGCGGGGCACTGGGGCAGGGTGAGCCCCGTGGACCACCTCGTCGCCGCCCTCGCCGCCCGGCGCTTCCACCTGGAGGGGGCGACCAAGTCGCAGATCGCCGCCGAGCTCGGCGTCTCCCGGTTCAAGGTGGCGAAGATCCTGGAGGACGCCGTGCGTGACGGCGTCGTCCGCATCGAGGTGGTGCCGCCCGCCGACGTCGACCTGGAGCTCTCCAGCCGGGTGGCCCGGCACCTGGGCCTGCGGCAGGCCGTCGTGGTCCGCGCCGGCGGGGCCGCGGAGGAGCGGGAGCAGCGGGACCGGTTGCTGGGCCTGGCGGCCCGCGAGGTCCTCGCCGCGGTCCTGTCCGAGGAGTCCGTGCTGGGCGTCTCCTGGGGTCGCACGCTGTACGCCGTGGTCGACGTCCTGCGCGACCTGCGCGCCGCCGAGGTCGTCCAGCTGGTGGGCAGCCCGCCCGGCGCCCAGCTCGCCCTCACCTCCGTGGACCTGGTCCGCCGGCTGGGCGAGGTCACCCGGGGTGTGGTGCACCCGTTGCACGTCCCGCTCACCGTCGCCGACGCGCGCCTCGCCCGGGGGCTGCGGGAGGATCCGCAGATCGCGGCGACCACGTCGGCGTTCTCGCGGGTGAGCCACGCCCTGGTCGGCATCGGGGCGTTCGCGGCCGGCACCTCCTCCTTGCACGACGTCCTCCCGGACGACCTCGTGGGACGTCTCGTCGCCGGAGGGGCCGTCGGGGACGTCTGCTGCACCGTCGTCGACGCCGACGGCCGACCGGTGGCGGGCGAGGACGTGGAGGCGCACTGCCTCGCCATCGGCCGGGCCGAACTGGCCCGCGTCCCGGACGTCACCGCCGTGGCCGGGGGCGTCGAGAAGGCGGCGGCCCTGCGCGCCGTGGCCCGGTCCGGCCTGGTGCACCGACTGATCACCGACAGCGCCGCCGCGGAGACCGTGCTGGACCTGTCCTGACGGCGGGCCCGTGGGGGTGCCACGAGCGTCAGGACGCGACCGCGACCTCGTCGGCACGGGGCATCGCCTCGGCACCACCCGATCGGGAGCAGGTCGACGCGGCCACCCGCATGGCGAAGCGGAGCACGTCGTCCCACCCGTCCGGACCGGGCAGCTCGGGGAGTCCGACCAGGCGCGAGACGATCGCCGCCATCACGGAGTCCCCGCCGCCCGTCGTGTCCACCGCGGGCGCGAGCCCCGCCGTCGGCACGGTCACGACCCCGTCGGGCGTCCACGCCTGCACGCCCTGCGACGCCCGGGTCAGGACGACCGCGACCGCCCCGAGACCGAGGACCCGGCGGGCCACCCCCTCCCGGTCGAGATCGGGGTAGAGGTACTCGGCGTCCTCGGCGCTGAGTTTCACCACGTCGGCGAGCGCCATCAGACGTTCGGTGCGGCTGAGGAACTCCGCCCGGTCGGCCACCAGGCCGGGTCGGACGTTCGGGTCGAAGGTCGTCCGGCCGGGGGCGGTCTCGAAGGCCCGCACCGCCGCCTCGTGGGCCGGGCGGTGCAGCAGCCCGATCGACCCCGCGTGCACCACCCCGGCCGCCCGGACCAGCGCCTCGGGCACGTCCTGGACGCGCAGGTCGCACAGCGAGGCCGGGGATCCGTAGAAGGAGTAGGAGGGTTCCCCCGCCTTGAGGGACATGATCGAGACCGGGGTCGGCGCGGTACCCACCCGGGCGGCAGACGTGTCCACGCCGTTCTCCTCCAGGAAGCCCCGCAGCCGCCGTCCGAGGGCGTCCCCGCCCAACGATCCGAGGAAGGCCGTCGGCACGCCCAACCGGGCGGCCCCCACCGCGACGTTGAAGGGACTCCCACCGGGATGGCTCTGGTAGAGCCCGGCCGCGCCGGGGCCGGGGGTGACCTCGGTCAGGTCCATCAGGGCCTCGCCGATGCAGACCAGTCCCACCCCGGGTGTCGCGTGCTCCGCGTGCTGACCCATCGGTCGCTCCTCACTCCGGCCCACGACGGCGGGCACCGGCCGCTCCCTCGACCGGACCGCAGGTGCTTGCGGTCGGCGGGGTCAAGGCGTCACAGTACTGCCTCATACGAGAGCGTAGCGCTCATACGAGACGAGCAACCGGGACGACAGGGGTGGGACGTATGGAGGTCGAAGCCACGCCGCGACGACGATCGGCGTTCGTGACGGGGGCCGCCGGGGGCATCGGCACCGCCATCGCCCGACGCCTGCACGCCGACGGCCTCGACGTCACCCTGTGCGACCTGGCGTCGACGGCGGAGCGGCTCGACGACCTGGCGACCACCCTCGACGGTCCCGCCCTCGCCCGCGCGTGCTCCGCGGACGTGACCGACCGGGCCGCCGTCGAGGCGGCCGTGGCCGCGCACGTCGAGGCGTTCGGCGCGATCGACGTCATGGTCGCCAACGCGGGGATCGCCATCACCGCCGGCCTGCTCGAGACGACGACGCAGCAGTGGGACCGCACGATGGCCGTGAACGTGCGGGGGGTCTTCAACTGCTACTCCGCGGCGGCCCGGCAGATGGTGGAGCACGGGACCCCGGGTCGACTGATCGGAGCGGCGTCGGTGGCCGCCCACCGGGCCGGGAAACTCCAGGGGGCCTACTCCGCGTCGAAGTTCGCCGTCCGCGGGCTGACCCAGGCGGTCGCGCAGGAACTGGCCGAGCACGGCATCACGGCGAACTGCTACAGCCCCGGTGTGGTCCACACGCCGATGTGGGAATCGATCGACGCCGCCCTCGCCAGCCGCCACGGCACGCCCGTCGGGTCGGAGATGTCGGCCATGGTGGCGAGCATCCCGCTCGGCCGGTTGCAGGTTCCGGACGACGTCGCCGGGGTCGTCTCCTTCCTCGCCTCGCGGGACGCCGCCTACATCACGGGCCAGTCCCTCGTGGTGGACGGCGGGATGTGGTTCTCCTGACCTCCGGGTGATCGGCCCCTCCGCCTCCGCCCGGTGCAATCCCGGACGGGTGCGGACGAGAAGGTGTCGGGCATGGAGCACCGACAGCCCCGGCCCGACCGCCGCGACCCGGGCAGCCTGGGTGACCTCTCCCTGGCCGTGCACGCCGGTCTCGGCCCCGACCCGGGCAGCGGTGCGCTGCGCACGCCGATCGTCATGGCGAACTCCTACGAACTGCCGGACGACCCCAGCGCCATCAGCTGGTCGGCCACCGCACCGCACCTCTACACGCGCAACACCGGCGTCAACCAGCTGGCGCTGGAGCGGCGCATCGCCGCGATGGAACGCGCCGAGGCCGCGGTGGCCCTCGCCAGCGGGGTGGCCGCCCTGCACGCGGTGTTCTTCACGCACCTGCGGTCGGGGGACCACGTGATCGTGAGCGACGTGGTCTACGAGGCGACCTGGCGGCTCTGGAGCGACCTGCTCCCCCGCAAGTACGGCATCGAGGCCTCGTTCGTGGACAGCACCGACCTCGAGGCGCTGCGCCGGGCGGTCCGTCCGACCACCCGGCTCGTGGCGGTCGAAGCCATTGCCAACCCGACGACGCGGGTCACCGACGTGGCCGCCGTCGCCGAGATCGCGCACGCGGCGGGGGCGTTGCTGATGGTCGACTCGACCTTCACCCCGCCCCCGCTCTACCGCCCCCTCGCCGACGGTGCCGACCTCGTCGTGCACTCGCTGACGAAGTTCGTCAACGGCCACGGCGACGCCATGGGTGGCGCCGTGGCGGGACGGCGCGACCTGGTCGAGGCGATCAAGGCCGACGCCATGGTCGACGTCGGCGGGGTCATCTCCCCCTTCAACGCGGCCCAGATCCACCGCGGGGCCGTCACCCTGCCGCTGCGGCTGCGCCAGCACCAGGCCTCGGCCGCCGCCCTCGCCGAGCGGCTCGAGGCCGACCCGCGGATCGCCTTCGTCGCCTACCCCGGCCTGCCCTCGCACCCCCAGCACGCCCTGGCCCGCCGCCAGTTCGGGGACCGGGGGTTCGGCGCCATGATGGCGTTCGCCCTCGACGGACCCCCGGCGCTGCAGAACCGCTTCGTGGCCAACCTCCGGTTGATCACCTCGGCCTTCTCCCTGGGGCACGAGGACTCGCTGATCGTCCACGTCGGCGGGGACGGTCCCCGCGCCCGGGCCTACCCCGAACCGTTCCGGCGCCTCGGCCACCTGCGGCTCTCGGTCGGGCTGGAGGACACCGCGGACCTGCTCGCCGACGTCGCGGCGGCGCTGGACGCGACGCACGCCGGGTAGGCGGGAGAGGGGCGGACGGGGGAAGGTCGCCCCTCGCCCTTCAGCCGGTCCACTCCGCGCCGATCCGGTCGTGTGGGCTGGAACGGACGCACGCTCGGCGTGCTCGGCGGGCTGGGTGCGGTCGCCTTCGTGCTGCTGGCAGGAC
Source organism: Kineococcus gynurae (assembly GCF_042433995.1). Taxonomy (NCBI): domain Bacteria; kingdom Bacillati; phylum Actinomycetota; class Actinomycetes; order Kineosporiales; family Kineosporiaceae; genus Kineococcus; species Kineococcus gynurae. Next base: position 361,526 of record NZ_JBHLUI010000008.1, on the reverse strand, counting down.
CCGTCGGGTCGATCGCCTGGTCGGGGGTGCCCTACAGCGTCGTCGGCCTCCTCTGCGTGGCCGCCACCGTGGTCGGCATCCGGCGGCACCGTCCGCGCCACGCCGCCGCCTGGTGGTGCATCGCGGCCTCGCACGCGATCTGGAGCCTGGCCGACACGACCTACTACCTTCTCGCCGCCTTCGGGGACATCACGTTCCCCACCGCCGCCGACGTCCTCTACGTGGCCGGGTACGCCCCGCTCCTGGCGGGCGTGGCCCTCCTGGTGCACCGCAGCCGGTCCCTGCGGCAGCTCGGCGGCCTGGTCGACGGCGCCGTGGTCGCGACCGGTCTCGTTCTGCTCGGCTACGTCCTCTTCGTGGGGCCGGTGATCGCCTCTCGCGGCGAGGGGTTCCTCAGCCACCTCACCGGCGGCGTCTACCTCGGCGCCGACGTGCTCCTGGTCGCCCTGGGCGCCCACCTGGTCGCGACCTCCCGCCGCCTGCCCCCCGGTGCCTGGCTGGCGTTGACCGCGATCCTGCTCCTCCTCGTCGGCGACTCCACCTACGTCTGGGGGGGCGGTACTGCCCGGCTGGGCCTTCACGGCCCTGAGCGTGGGCTGGCTGCTGAGCAACGTGGCGTGGAGCGCGGCCGCGCTCCACCCGACCATGGCCGCGGTCTCCGACCGCGACCAGCCGACCGCCGGGGGCATGACGACGCGCCGCACCGCCGTGCTGCTCGTGGCCGTCCTGCTGGGTCCCGCGACCCTGGTCGTCCTGCAGCTCCTCCACCAGGAGGCCGACTGGGCCGTCGCCGCCGCCTCCACCGTCATGTCCGTGCTCGTGGTCCTGCGCATGGGCATGGCGCTGCGGGCCGTCGCGGCGAGCCTGGCCGCGCGCGAGGAGATGCGTCGGGGAATGGAGCACCAGGCAACCCACGACGCCCTGACCGGGCTGGTCAACCGGGCCGCCAGCACCGAACTGCTCTCCCGGGTGCTGCACGCGGCCCGGGAGGGCCACCCTGCCGTCGCACTGCTGTTCGTGGACCTCGACGGGTTCAAGGGCGTCAACGACACCCACGGGCACCGGGCCGGTGACGACGTGCTGCGCGAGGTCGCGGTGCGCCTGACCGACGCCGTGCGCGACGGCGACGTCGCCGGTCGGCTCGGGGGTGACGAGTTCGTCGTGGTCCTCGTCGAGGTCCAGGACGTGCAGGAGGTGCTCACCGTCGCCCAGCGCGTCGTCGCCCGGGTGACCGAGCCCATCGTCACCGACGGTCACGTGGTGCGGGTCGGGGCCAGCGTCGGGGCCGTGGTGAGCGGCGCCGGGTCCGAGCCCGCCGCGCTGCTGCACGAGGCCGACACCGCCGTCTACCGGGCCAAGGCGCTCGGACGTGGCCGCGTGGAGTTCTACGACCACGAGCTGCGCGCCGCGGACGCCGCGCGCGCCGCCGTCGAGGACGACCTGCGCCGCACCTGGCCGGAGGCCGAGCTCACCCTGCCCCTGGCCCCCGTGGTCCTCCCCTCCCCGAGCTCCCCCGCGCCGGCGCCGATCGCTCTCCTCGGGCGCGTCGCCTGGGCGCGGCCGGAGGGTGACGTCGGACCCGACGCCCTCGTCGCGGCCGTGGAGAAGGCCGGGCGGACGCACGACCTCGGGCGGTGGGCGCTCTCCGAGGCGCTGCGCCGGCACGGGGGTGGCCCGCACGACCCCGCCGTGTGGGTCTCCGTCCCGCCCGCGCACGCGGCCGACGCCCGCTTCGTCGAGGAGGTGACCGCCGCCCTGGACACCCACGGCACGGCACCCCTCACGCTGGGCGTCCTCACCGGCGGCCCCGAGGTGCTGGGCGCACCGGGGCTGCGCACCACCCTGCGGGCACTGCGCGACCTGGGCGTCGGCGTCGTCCTCGAGGGCCTCACGGCCCAGACCACCCGGTTGGGTGATCTCGCGGCGCTGCCCGCGAGCGCCCTGCTGCTGCGGGCCGAGGACCTGCCCGACGAGGGGGTGCTGACCCTCTTCGTCCGCAGCGCCCGCTCCTGCAACCTCGTCGTGGTCGTCGAGGGCGAGCCCCGCGCCGAGCTGTCCGGCCCGGTGCGGGCCCTGGGACTCCCGGTCGTGGGGACCTCCCTGGCGGTGTGCCACCCCGGCTGACCGGCTCAGCCGGAGACCGTGACCGTCTCGTGGACCTGACCACCCCCCTCGAGGAGGTCGGCGTGGACCCGGGCGACGCTGCGTCGGCCCACCCGCATCGCGCGGACGGCCCCGTCGGTGCTGGTGGCGGGCGGCGGGGTGGTCCGTCCTGACGCGACGGCCTCGTCGTCGGCGAGGTAGACGGGCTGGACCAGCGTCCAGTCCAGGCCGCTGCCACGCACGACGGCCTCCTGGCGCTCGGTGTCGGCCATCTGCGGCTCGAGGAGCAGCGCGAAGACCACCCGGGCCCCCAGCGGGAGCAGGTGCCGCGTCGGTCCGACCCCGAAGGACGTCTGCACCACCACCCGCCGCACCCCCGCCCGGCGGGCGGCGTCGACCAGGACGGCCGTGCCGCGCGAGCGGACGTCGTCGGCGGTGCCGACGGCCCCGCGCAGCCGGACCCGCCAGGCCGGTTCGCTGATGCCGAGGGTGACCACGACGGCCTGGTGCCCGGGAAGCAGCGGTGCGACGACGGCGGGATCGGTGGCGTCCCCGTCGACGGAGCGCAGGCCGGCCCGGGCGGGCAACGCCGTCGTGGCACGGCGGGCGAGGGCGGTGACCCGGTGCCCGCGTCCCAGCAGTTCCTCGACGACGGCGCGGCCGGACCCGCCGCTCGCACCGATGACCATGACGTCCATGAGAACTCCTCCGGTGGTGGGTGGACCTCCACCCTCGCCAGGGACGGCCGGACGTACTAGCGTCCGAGATCCGCCGTCCTTGACCGGAAGTCCAGAACCGTGCAGCGAACCACCGACCCGACGAACCCCGGTCCCCCTGCCCCCTGGGCCGCCCCGGAACCCCTCGCGGAGGCGCTCTACCACGTCCGTCTCCGGGGTTCCTTCTACTGCTGGGCCCGGACCCGCGGCGAGGTGTCGGTCGAGATGCCGCGGCTGCCCCGGACGTTGAGCTTCCACGTCGTGGCCCGGGGCGAGGTGTGGCTGGAGGGGGACGAGGACGACGCGGTGCTCCTGCGGCCGGGTGACGTCGCCCTGGTGCCGAGGGGCCTCGGGCACCGGCTCAGCGCGGCGCCCGGGATCGCCCCGACGGGGCGGGCCGACCAGTTGGAGCAGGTGATGCTGGGCGACCGTTTCTCGGTCCTCACCCTGGGGACGGAGGGAGCCGAGGCCTCGACCCTCTGCGGGGTCGTGGAACTCGACACCCCGCAGGCCCAGGAACTCCTCGCCGTCCTGCCGCCCGCCGTCGTGACCCGGGCCGGGTGGAGCGCGACCACGGCGCAGCTCGTCGCCCTCATCGTCGCCGAGCTCGTCGATCCCCGCCCCGGCGGCGAGACGGTGGCCACCCGGCTCGCCGACGTGCTCGTCGTCGAGACCATCCGTTCCTGGCTGGCCACGGAGGGCGCGGCGACGGGTGGGTGGTTGGCCGGTCTGCGCGATCCGCACCTGGGCCGGGTGCTCGTCGCGATCCACCGCGAACCCGGGCACGCCTGGACCCTCCCCGAGCTGGCCTCGCTGGCGGCGATGTCGCGCTCGTCGTTCGCGGCGCGGTTCACCGCCCTCGTCGGTGTCCCGGCGATGCGGTACGTGACCAGGGCCCGGATGCTCGCCGCCCACCGGCGCCTGGCCGACGGGGAGACGGTGGCCGCCGTCGGGACGTCCCTCGGCTACGGGTCGGAGTCGGCCTTCAGCCGGGCCTTCACCCGGGCGACCGGCCGGACCCCGGGCCGCGTCCGCCGGGACGGGTCCGATGACCGGCCCACCGACGGATCGGCACCGCGATGAGCCCGACCGGGACATCGAGGTGCGCGGTGCTGCTGCGCGGGATCAACGTGGGCCGGCACAACCGGCTCGCCATGGCGGACCTGCGCGTCCTGCTCGCCGACCTCGGCTGCCGGGACGTCACCACGCACCTCAACAGCGGCAACGCGGTGGTGACGGCCGACCCGGACGGGTTGGCGGAACGGGTGGCGGCGGCACTGCCCGTGCGGGTTCCCGTGGTGGTCTTCACCGCCGCGGAGCTGCGGGAGGCGGTGGAGAACTGCCCCTGGTCGGAACGGGCCCGCACGTCGCCGAAACAGGTGCACGTCGGTTACCTGGACCGGCCGCTGTCGACGAAGGAGGTCGACCGCCTGGGCACGCGCCACGGTGACGACGAGGTCGCGGTCGGGCGGCGGGTGCTGTACCTGTCCTACGCCGGCCCCTCGACCGGTTCCCCGTTGGAGGCCGCCTTCACCCGGGCCCGCACCGACGTGGTGCTGACCACGAGGAACTGGTCGACGGCGACCCGGCTCGTGGACCTCACCCGCTCTCCCTGATCTGCGCCGCAGCGGATCCGACCTCCTCGTCGGGAACCCACTCGAGCAGGTCACCGGGCTGGCAGCCGAGGACGCGGCACATCGCCTCGAGGGTGGAGAACCGGACCGCCCTGGCCCGGCCGTTCTTGAGGACGGCCACGTTGGCGGGGGTCAGACCGACCTGCTCGGCGAACTCGCCCACCGACAGTTTCCGCCGCGCGAGCTCCACGTCGATGCGGACCACGATCGCCACTCAGACGACCCCCTCGAGGTCGGTGGTGAGGGCCGTGGCGCGCCGCAGCAGGGTCCGCATCACCAGCATCATGAGCACCGGCACCGCGGCGACCAGGAGCAGCATCAGGTGCAGGCCCCCCAGGCCGGGCGCGTCGTCGGCCTGCGCGAACTGCAGCACGGGCATCGCGGCCGCCAGCAGGATCACCCAGGCCATCACGAGCGCGACGACGATCGCGTCCACCCAGGGGAGCGCACCGGGGCGGAAGATGCGGTCGCTGCGCACCAGGCCCAGCAGGCGCCAGGTGGCGACGAGCACCACCTGCAGGCAGACCAGACCGAGCCCGGCCGCCAGCAGCACCGCCCACCGGAACCGTTCCAGCTCGGGCGATCCGGCGGGCACGAGCATGGTCGACCCCAGGATCAGCAGCACCTGGGCCCCGACGAAGGCCACGAACAGCGTGACCAGCAGGAGTTGGAGGGGACGGATCACCCACGGAGTCACGGCCATGTCCCGAGTATCGGTAGGTACCTATCGAAAGTCAATCGGACACGATGATCGTCGCCGGTGCTGCCGACCCCCGTCGCCCCCGGTCCGGCCCGATCCGGTCCGGCCGGGGACACCACCGGGCCCTCGCCGCCCCCCTACGATCGGCCGATGCCGCCAGCCCGCCCCGCGCCCCGCCGCCCGTCCCGAGCCCTGCGCGCGGCGTCCGCCGTCCTGGCGGTTCTCATGCCGGCGGCGCTCGCGAGCCCCGCCGGGGCCGACACGGTGCCGACCGGGACGACCCCGGCGACGGTGAGCGCAGACCCGCTGCCGACCGTCCAGATCGACGGCGTGGTCTGGGACCAGGTCGTGGTGGGCACGACGGTCTACGCGGTCGGCAGTTTCAGCTCGGCCCGCCCCGCCGGTTCCCCTCCGGGGCAGGGTGAGACGGTCCGCAGCAACGCCCTGGCCTACGACCTGCGGACCGGGGAACTCCTCCCCTCCTTCGCCCCCGGGCTGAACGCGCAGGCCCGGACCGTGGCGGCGTCGCCCGACGGGTCCACCGTCTACGTCGGGGGGAGTTTCACCGCGATCGACGGGCGTCCCGCCTACCGGCTCGCCGCCTTCAGCACCGCCACCGGGAAACGGATCACGACGTTCACGGCCGGGACCGACGGGACCGTCTCCGCCCTGGCCGTCTCGGCGGGCAGCGTCTACGTCGGGGGTTCGTTCGCGTCGGTGAACAACCAGGCCCGGCTGCGGCTGGCAGCGGTGAACCCCACCACCGGGGCGCTGCAGGCGTGGACGGCTCCCGTCCGCAACGGCGGGGTCGCCGCCCTGCTGGTGTCGCCGGACGGTTCCCGGGTGATCGTCGGTGGCTCCTTCGGCAGCATCAACGGCGTCGAGACCTACGGTTCGGCGTCGCTGGACGCACAGACCGGGCGCTCGCTGCCGTGGGCGGCCAACCAGGTCGTGCGCAACGGCGGCATCCCCTCCGGGGCCACGTACCCGGTGAGCGGCATCACGTCGTTGTCCACGGACGGTCGATCGATCTTCGCCTCGGCCTACGGTTTCGGGACCACCGGTCGCCCCTCGCTGGAGGGGACGTTCGCGGCCGAACCGAGCACCGGGGCCGTCCGCTGGATCAACGACTGCACCGGGGACACCTACGCCACCACCACCGTCGGCGGGGTCCTTTACACCGTCGGACACACCCACAGTTGTTCGGCTCCCGGATGGTTCGACAACGCCCCGGACACCGCGGGGACGTTGCAGCACTGGCACAGCCTGGCGTACACGACCACCGACAGCGGGAGGAACAACGTCCGGCCGGACCAGTACGGCCAGGACTTCACCGCCTACCGCACCTCGTCGCTGCTGCACTGGTCGCCGCGGTGGACGGCCGGCACCTACACCGGGCAGTCGCAGGCGGGGTGGAGCGTCGAGAGCACCGGGCAGTTCGTCGTCGTGGGCGGGGAGTTCCTGACGGTCGGCGGGCGGGCGCAGCAGGGTCTGGTCCGGTTCGCGGTCAAGGGTTCCGCCCCGAACGCCGTGGGGCCGCGCGCGCTGAACCCGGCCCCCCTGGTCGCGAACGCCCGGGGGGCGAACGGTCGGGCCGTGGTCTCGATGACGACACGGGCCACGTGGGACCCGGACAACGCCGACCTCACCTACCGCCTGGTGCGCGACCCGGGGACGAGTTCGGCAACCGTGGTCGACACCCGGACCGTCGGTTCCTCGTTCTGGAGACTGCCCCTGGTCGCGATGGGCGATGCGAACCCCCCGTCGGACCGACGAGCGACCTACGCCGTCCGCGTCAGCGATCCCCTCGGCGTGACCACCACCTCGACGCCGACGACCGCTGCGACCTCGGGCTGGGCCGCGACGTCCGGTCAGGTCTCGGCCGCCGTCGGCGGGTACACGGCCACGCTCGGCCGCGCGACGTTGTCCGGTCGCACGCTCACCGTGCCGTTCTCCGCCAAGGGACCCGGTGATCTCCGCCGGCCCGAGGGCACCTGCCTGAGCGACGGGACCACCTCGCTGACCCCGGTCTCGACCGTGCTGTCGGCGGACTCGGCCGGGGCCTTCGCCGGCTCGTTCACCTACCGGTTGCCCGGCCCGGGGACCTGGACGCTGCAGTACTCGTGCGGATCCGTGTACACGCGCGCGGTCGTGGGTACCTGGACCGGCCTCGGGGTGGGCTGAGTCGAGGACGACCCGTCGGTCCTAGGGCCGGGGTGGGCCGGGTTCCGGGGCAGGTCCGACGGGGTGCCCCCCACGCTCCTCGGCGACGGAGTTCCCACCGTCGACGACGAGGACCTGGCCGGTGACGTAGGAGGCGCCGGGCGAGGCGAGGAACGCGACGACGGCGGCCACCTCCTCGGGGCGTCCGGGCCGACCCATGGGCGTCGCCTCCCCCATCGCCACCTCGTGCGCGGTCGACGACGTCGTGCGGATCCACCCGGGAGCCACGGCGTTCGCGGTGATCCCGCGCGGGGCGAGGTCGACGGCCAGGGAGCGGGTCAACCCGACCAGACCCGCCTTGGCGGCGTGGTAGGCCGCGTCCGCCGCGTAGGCCATCACCGGCCCCGACACCGAGGCCATCATGACGATCCGCCCACCCCGGGGCAGGTGCGGGATCGCGGCGCGGGTGACGTAGAACGCGGTGTCGAGGTTCCGGGAGATGCCGGCCCGCCAGGTCTCGTCGGTGGTGGACGCCGCCGGTTCCGGGTCCTCGGCACCGGAGACCGAGACCATGCCCGCGTTGTTGACCAGCACGTCGAGGCGTCCGAACCGTTCGACGACCCCGCGGACGAGGCCCGTCGCCGCGACCGGGTCGGTCAGGTCGGCGACGGCACCCTCCGCCCGGGCCCCGTCCCGACGCAGCTCGGCCGCGCGCTCCTCGACGCGGTCGCTCGTCGCGGTCACGACCACGGTGTGCGTCCGGGCGAGGAGGCGGGCGCAGGCGAACCCGATCCCCGTGGGGCTGCCCGCCCCGGTGACGAGGGCGACGGGTCGGTCGGCGGACGGGGTCGATGGCGACGGGGTCGATGGCGACGGGGTCGGCGGCGACGGGGTCGATGGCGACGGGGTCGGCGGCGACGGGGGCACGGGAAACTCCGATTCGTCGTGGGAAGAGGGGATCGGTCAGGTCGTCCCCGTCCGCCGGGCCAGGACGGGGTGCGGGACGTGGCGGTAGAACCGGACGCTGATCAGGGCGACCCAGGCGAAACCGGCGAGGACGGCGAGCCACAGCAGGGCCACCCCGAGCCCGGAGGTGGCCAGCGCCGCCCCGCCCAGGAAACCCAGGAGCACGACGAGCCCGAGGGCCAGCGAAACCCGGGCTCCGGCCCGCTCACCCCGTCCCGCCCGCCACCGGCTCGCGGTCAGCGCACCGACCGCGAGGGCGAGGAACCCGATCGCCCCCAGGGCGAGGTGCAGCAGGCCGTGGGTGGTGACCCCGTCGGGGGCGGGGCTGCCCGGGGGGAAACCCGCGACCGGGTCGGGCAGGGCGATCGCCGAGCCCACCAGGCCGATCCCGAAGATGCCCAGGGCCGCGGCGATCGCCCCGCCGCGCCCCTCGCGCAGCGCCCGGGCCGCCCCGACGGCGGCGGCCAGGACCATGAGACCGGTCAGGACGAGGTTGGCGCGCTGCGCCCACCCGTGCTCCCCCAGGGTCAGCAGGGACAGCGCGTGCCGGGACAGGTCGAAACCCGGCCGGGAGAACGCCAGGACCAGACCGACCACCACGTAGAACGGGCCGGCGACCACCCCCCAGCCCAGCAGGCTGCGGGTCACCGCCGCACCGTTGTCGAAACCCTCGCGTCCCACCTCGGCACCTCCCAGGATCATGCACTCCTTGGTGCACGACTGTAAGCCCTGGCCGGGTCGGGCGGGTCCGTCCCGGACGAAGAACGCAGTGGGTCACCACCGGGACGGCGAGGGGCAGGACCGAGACCGGCCGGACACTCCCTAGGCTGACGGGCGGACCAGGGTTCGTCCGGGATCGGGGGTGGGTGCGGTGGCGCAGGACGGCGACGCCCGACCGCCCCACGAGGAGGACCCGCGGGTGGCCCGCTCCCGCGCGCGCCTGCTCGATGCCGCCACCGCCTGCTTCCTGGCCCGGGGTTACGACGGGACCACGGTCGAGCAGGTGGCCGAGACCGCAGGGGTGTCCCGACGCACCGCGTTCAACGTCTACGCGGACAAGGACTCCCTCTTCCGGGCCGCCCTCGGGCGCTCGGTCGCCACCGCCCAGCGGTTCACCGGTTCGCTCACCGAGCGGGTCCACCTGGTCCCCGGGCGGGGCGACCTCCGCACCGCGCTGGAGGAGTTGGCGCTGGACCTGGCCACGACCGTGCTGACCGGCCCGGTCGTGCCGTTGCGCCGACTCCTCGCCCGGGAGGGCGAGCGGTTCCCCGACCTGCTCGAGGACTACCGGCGCGGTGCCCCCGAAGCGGTCCTGCGGGCGCTCGCCGGGTGCCTCGCCGACCTCCACGGACGCGGGGAACTCGACGTCCCGGATCCCGCCGTGGCCGCCGAGCACTTCGCCTTCCTGGTCATGGGTGCCGATCTCGACCGGGGGATGCTCGGTCGCCCCCCGCCACCGCCCGCCCGGGTCCGGGACCGGGCGCGCAGCGGGGCCGCCGCGTTCTGCCGCGCCTACGTCCCGCGCGGCGGCGCGCCCGCGTGAAGGGCCCACCGGTTCACCACCCCGTCGCGAGGACGTGCCCGAGCGCGTCGGCGAACCGGTCGACCGAACCTCGGCCGATGCACAGCGGGGGTTTGATCTTCAGGACGTCGAGGTGGTCCCCCGTGGGTTGCACGGCGATGCCGAGGTCGAGCAACCGGTCGCAGATCGCCGCGGTCTCCGCGGTGGCGGGTTCCAGGGTCTCCCGGTCGCGGACGAACTCCAGCCCTGCGGTGCTCCTGCTCCGGGGCCTGCACGCAGGCCCGGGTCGGGACGTTCCCGGTCGCCCGCACCACCCCGGTGCGGGTGACGGTCGAGGGGCGCACGTCGACGGCGTTCATCGACGACGTGGCGACGGTGGGCCGCTCCACGCTGGACGGCACGACCCTGCCCGTCCCCTGCAGCGCCGCCGGGCCGAACACCTGCGCCGGCCCGAGAACACCTGCCTCGTCTCGGGCGCCACGACCCCGCCCCCGACGGGGGACTCGTCGGCCACGGACCGGGCGGGGGCCTAGACCGGCGCCCGACCTGCCAGCTCCCCATGGCCGGAACCTACGGCCTGCGGTACTCCTGCGGCCGCACTCCACGGCCGAGGTCGGGACCTGGAGCCCCTGACCCGGCATTAGGGTTCCCCCGTGACGGTTCTGCGACGAGCGGCGGCGCCGCGATGACGACCGGCGTCCGTCCCGGCGATCTCCTCGCGGACTTCTCGCTGGAGATCACCGGGAAGGACCTCGCGGCCCTGGCCGAGGCGGGCCCCGCCCTGCCGGCCGGTACCCGGGTCAACGTCACCCACCTCGGCAGCGAGGACCAGGCGTTGCGGGTGTCGGCCGCCCGCGCCCTCGTCGAGCGGGGTTACGTCGCCGTACCTCACATCTCCGCCCGGCGGCTGACCTCCTCCGCGCAGCTCGCCGAGTTTCTGCAGGAACTCTCGGCGGTGGGCGCGAACCGGGAGGTCTTCGTCGTCGGGGGTGACCCGACGACCCCGGAAGGGCCGTTCGCCGACTCCCTGGCCGTCATCGGCAGCGGGTTGCTGGCCGAGCACGGCGTGGAACGCGTGGGGATCAGCGCGTACCCCGAGGGCCACCCGGGCATCACCGACCCGGTGCTGTGGGAGGCGTTGTCCGCCAAGACGGCGGCGTTGCGGGAACAGGGGCTGGCGGGGAACGTGATCACCCAGTTCGGCTTCGACGCCGAGACCGTCCTCGCGTTCCTCGCCGCCGCCCGCGCCCGCGGGATCGACCTGCCGGTCCGGGTGGGCGTCCCGGGGCCGGCCGGGATCCGGCGTCTGACGAGCTACGCCGCCCGGCTCGGGGTCAGCACCAGCGCGGGCATCGCCCGGAAGTACGGGCTGTCGTTGACGAACCTGCTCGGCACCGCCGGCCCGGACCGGTTCGTCCGGGCCCTGGCCCAGCAGCTGGACCCCGCGGTGCACGGGGACGTGGCGCTGCACCTCTACACCTTCGGCGGGGTGCGGGCCGCGGCCGAGTGGGCCCGGGAGTTCCGCGACCGTTCCTGACCGCCCCTCAGGGCAGGCGCAGCACGAGTTCCGCCGGTCCTCCCCCCTCCCCCGCGACGACCCGGGACACGCAGACGCACAGCGCCGTCCCGGCCTCCTGCTGCCGTCGGCTGAGGAACACGTCGCGGTGGTCGAGGGTGCCCCGGACGTCGGCCACGGTCAGGCGGCACAACCCGCACTCGCCCTTGCGGCAGTCGTACATGAGGTCGGCACCGGCCCGCTGCAGGGCCTCGAGCAGGGTCGAGTCCGGACCGACCGTGGTGCGCAGCCCGATCTCGGGGATGCTCGCCACGAACTCCTGCGGCGCGTACCAGCCGGAGCTGCCGAACGTCTCGAACCGCAGCGTGCCGGCGGGCAGACCATGCCGCTCCCAGCTGCGCCGCACCGCGTCCATCAACCGGATCGGGCCGCACACGTAGACCTCGGTGCCCCCGGCGTCGGGTCCGGACGCGACGCCCGCCACCAGCGCGTCCACGTCCAGGCCGCTCCCCTCGGCATCCACGTGCAGGGTGTACCGCTCGCCGAGTTCGGCGGTGAGCACGTCGACGTAGGCGGCCCGGGCCCGTTCCCGCACGACGTGGTGGAGTCGGACGTCCCTGCCCCGCGCGGCCAGGAGGCGGGCCGAGGCCAGCAGCGCGGTGATCCCGATCCCCCCGGCCACGAGCACGTAGCGCGCCGCGCCGGGTCGCAGCGGGAAACCCTGCCGGGGTCCGCTGCACCGCACCTCGTCCCCCACCTCGAGCGCGTGCACGAACCGTCCGCCCCCGCGCGAGGTCGGGGTGAGCAGGACCGAGATCACCGAACGGTCCCCCGTCGGGCTCGACTCCACGACGGAGTAGGACCGCAGCTCCGGACGCCCGTCCACGACCACCTCCAGCTGCAGGTGGCTCCCGGGTTCGGCGGGGCGACCCGGGGCGTGCTGCAGCACCACCCGGCGGACGTCGCGGGCGACGTCGCGCGCCTCCACGACCCGGGCACGGTGGAGCGGGTCGTTCGTGGTGCTCACGCCCGTCCCTCGGCCCGCAGCATCCCGTCGAGGATGCGGCGCACCCACATCCCCCCGGCGTCGATGTTCAGGCTGTAGAACTGCTTGTCCGGGTTGGCGTCGATGGCCCGCTGCTGGGCGGCGAGCATCGCCTCGTCCTCCCCGAACACCCCGTGCACCCCCTCCCGCAACTGGGTGGTGATGAGCTGGCTGTCCAACCGGTAGTTGCGCATGAACGCCCAGAAGTAGTGCGACGCCCGCTCGGACTCCGGGGTGATGGTGTTCATCACGTACCCGTTCACGCCCTGGCTGCGGTCACCCTCGGGCGCGCCGGTCCCGGTGGGGGCGACCCCCACGTCGATGCAGATGGTCGAGGGCGCGTAGTAGTGGATGATCTGCCAGCGGTCGACCCGTCCCTCGAACCCCGGGAACCGGTCGCGGATGTTCTTCAGCCAGAACGGGGGTGGGACCACGTCGCGCATCCAGCGGGTCACCGTGACGCTGCCGTCGTCCTCCCGCCGCGTGACGAACTCCGACCCGCTCAGCTCGTCCTGCCCGATGCTCGACCCGTGGACGAACTCCTCGTGGGTGAGGTCCATGAGGTTGTCCAGCACCAGCTGGTAGTTGCAGGGCGCCTCGATCGTGAGACCGTCACCGGCCCACTCCGGGGAATCCATCTGGTGCATGTCGGGGATGCTCGCGGGATCGGCCAGCAACGGGTCCCCCGGCCAGACCCAGACGTAGCGGTACCGCTGCTCGACGGGGTAGGAGGTGACCAGCGCGCTGGGGTTCACCGTCTCCTGCGCCGGCATCGACGTGCACCGACCCGCGGAGTTGTACCGCAGGCCGTGGTAAGGGCACTGGATCCCGTCCCGGCCGACCAGGCGGCCCATCGACAGCGGTGCCAGCCGGTGCCAGCAGGCGTCGGCCAGTGCCACGGGACGCCCGTCCTGCGTCCGGTAGAGAGCCAGCGGGTGACCGGCGACCGTCCGGGCCAGGACCCCCTTCGCGGTGACCTCGTGGTCCCAGGCCGCGACGTACCAGGCGTTCAGGGGGAAGGGGAAGATCTTGGCGTTGACCTGGCCGGGCTCGGCGAGCGGGCCGGCGTGCACGTCGGTCATGAAGGTGCTCCGCATCCTCGGGGGGCGATCCAGCGGTGTCCGCCCCGGTGACCCGTGGGGAACCGGGGGACCACGTCGTCGTGGGACCGCAGCCTGACCCGGGACCGCGCTCGCGCGGCAGCCGCGATTCCGACTGTCGGAAGCAGGGCGGGGTGAAGATTCCGGTGGCCGGAAGCCACGACCCCCCGGGGGGTCAGGAGGTCAGGGACCGGACGCCCAGCGCTCGCGAGATGCCCAGGGCGGCGGTGCGCACGGCGGGCACCAGGGCCGTCGCGGCGGTCCGGCCGACGCCGTAGACGACAGAGATCGCGGCCACCACCTCCCCGTCGCCGCGGCGCACGGGAGCGGCCACGGAGGCGGCGCCGAGGGTCACCTGCTGGTCGCTGAAGGCCACACCGGCCCGACGGACCTCGGCCAGGACGGCCCGCAGCCGATCCGGGTCGACGAGCGTCCGGTCCGTCCAGCGTCGCATCGGGGCCGCGAGCGCGGCCTCCTGGACCTCGGGCGGGGCGTGCGCCAGCAGCACCCGGCCGACCCCGGTGGCGGGCAACGGGAACCGGGTCCCCACCCGGGTCATGACGTCGACGGCGTCCGGGCCGGTCAACCGCTCCACGAAGACGCTCTGCAGGTCCTCGCGGACCGCGAGCTGCACGTTCTCCCGGGTCGCGGTGTAGAGATCCTCCAGGAACGGCAGCGCGACGTTGCGCAGTTCCGGCCCCCGGGGGACCAACGAGGCGAGCTCCCACAGCCGCAGGCCCACCGAGATCGTCCCGTCCTCGTCGCGCTCCAGGGCACCCCACCCGACGAGGTCGGCCACGATGCGGTGCACGGTGGTCAGCGGCAGTCCCGTGGCCGCCGCGATCTCCACGAGCCGGAGCCGCGGGTGACGGGCGGTGAAGGCGCCGAGGACGTCGAGGGTCCGGGTGGTCAGGGTCACGCGCTCCCCCCGCTCGGGTCAGCCGATGTCGCCGACGGGCACCGGCCCGTCGCCGTCGACCCGCTGACCCCGCAACCCGCTGAGCATCGTGCGCAGCAGCTCGTTGACCTGGGCCCGCTGCTCCGGGTCCAACCGGCTGAGGACGAGTTCCTGACCGTAGGCCGACACGGGCAGCATCTCGTCGTGGGCCGCCGCCCCCGCACCCGTGAGGTACATCGGCCGTGAACCCCGGGGTCCCTCCAGCAGGACGACCAGCGCGCGCTGGGTCAGCACGGCCACGCTCTTGGAGACGATCGCCTTGTTCACGCCGAGGAACTGCGCCACCTGGGTGGCCGACAACCCCGGGGACCCGGCCAACGTCGAGATGACCCGCCAGTCGTTGGTGCCCAGCCCGAAGCGGTGGCGCAGCTCGTGCGACTCCCGCCAGACGAGGGCGTTGGAGAGCAGGTGCAGCAGCCGGGGGGTGAACTCCTCGATGTCGAGGGCGGTCGACATCGGCTCGGTGACGATCTCCTCGGCGGCACGGCCACCGTTGGGCCACGCGTGGACGACGGTCATGGGCACCTCGGGGGTATCGGGCGAACGCTGCGTGGCAGGTCCTCAGGGGTTTCCGCCTGTCGGAACGAGGGTGGCACACGGCCGCCTCCTCGCGGCCATCATCCTCGTGAACGAGTTTCCCGGTGAAGCTGTTTACATGTCAACACGCGGCTGTTACGTTTCGGCCCAGTGATCGCCGACACGGACGTCGACCGGTCCTCCCACCACTCCCCCCGCTGCACCCGGCACACCCCTTCCGCCCCGGCGGCGCGTCACCGACGCGGCCGCCCCATCCGTGGACGTCGACGAGGAGACACGCGATGAGCGCCCAACCCCTGACCGCCACCGGCCGGCGCAGCGTCGCCGAGCTCGAGGACCTGGCCTACGAGCTGCGCACCAAGCTCCTGGAGCTCTGCGGCACCTACGAGGGAGCCGTCCACATCGGCGGGGACCTCTCCGCCGCCGACGTCTTCACGGTCCTCTTCGAGTACGGCATGGACGTCGACCCCGACGACATCCGCAACCCGCACCGCGACCGCTTCGTGCTCAGCAAGGGGCACGCCGCGGTCTGCATGTACATCGCCATGGCCATCCGGGGTTTCTTTTCCTACGAGGGCATCGTCGAGACCTACGGCCAGCTCGACAGCGCCTACGGCATGCACCCCTGCAAGGTGCAGCTGCCCGGGGTCGAGGCCTCGACCGGGTCGCTCGGGCACGGGCTGCCGCTGGCGGTCGGCATGGCCCTCGGGGCACGCCACCGCGGTGAGGAGCACCGCGTGTTCTGCCTGCTGGGCGACGGGGAGACCGGTGAGGGGTCGGTCTGGGAAGCGGTGATGGCAGCCCGCAGCAACGAACTGGGCAACCTCGTCGCCGTCGTCGACCGCAACCGCCAGCTCATGACGAGCTTCGCGGAGGAGCGTGTCGTGTTCGAGCCCTACCCCGACAAGTGGCGGGCCTTCGGCTGGAACGTCGTGCACGTCGACGGCCACGACATGGCGGAACTGGTGCGCGCCGTCGACGACCTGCCCCCGGCCACGAGCGACCGCCCGACCGTCGTCATCGCCGAGACCGTCAAGGGCAAGGGTGTCGACTTCATGGAGCGCAACCTCGCCTGGCACGCCGGCTCCCTCGGCGCGGCCGATCTCGACCGCGCCCTGACCGCCCTGGCCGCCTCGCGCGCCGCCACCAAGGAGAACGTCTGATGCCCGTCACCTTCACCTTCGACGAGATGCTGTCGGCCCGCTCCGTCATCGGTTCCACGCTCGCCGAGCTCGGGGAGACGCACGACAACCTCTGGGTCCTGACCCCCGACATCGGCGCGACCCTGGTCGAGTTCCGGGACCGGTTCCCCGACCGGTTCGTCGACGTCGGCCTGGCCGAGCAGGCCTGCGTCGGCATCGCCGCCGGCCTCGCCTACGACGGCAACGTCCCGGTCGTCTCGGGGATGCTGCCCTTCCTCAGCATGCGCGCCCTGGAACAGGTCCGCACCGACGTCTGCTACCCCAACCTGCCGGTCAAGATCATCGGTACGCACGGCGGCCTGGTGGGCAACGGCGGTTCGACGCACTACGCCGTCGAGGACCTGGCCCTCATGTGCGCCCTCACCAACATGACGGTCACCTCCATCGGGGACCCGCTGCTGGTGGGCGAGGTCATCCGGCAGTCGATGTCGATGCCCGGCCCGATCTACATCCGCCTGGCCGTCGGCAAGAAGGACAAGGTGCTCTACCAGCCGGGCGAGCACGACATCCGCATCGGCACGGGCATCGTCGCGCGGGAGGGCACCGACGCCACGATCTTCACGCACGGGACCACCGTGGCCCAGGCCCTCGACGCCGCGGAGCAGCTGGCCCTCGACGGCCGGTCGGTGCGGGTCGTCGACATGTTCACCCTCAAGCCCATCGACGCCGACCTCGTCTCCCGCTGCGCCGAGGAGACCGGTGGCCGGTTCGTCGTCCTCGAGGACCACCTCGCCTACGGCGGGCTCGCCACCCGGGTCGCCGACGTCGTCGCCGACCGGGGCATCCACCTCACCGGTTTCGAGCGGCTGGGGATCCCGCAGGTCTACGCCGGTTTCGGCGACGACGAGCAGCTGCGCGACAAGCACGGGTACGGCCTGACCGCCACCGTCGCCGCCGCCCGCCGGGTCCTCGCGGCATGAGCGTCCGCACCGTCGCCGTCACCCGCATCGGCAGCCTGAAGGCCACCGACGAGGCCGCCCGCGGCCGCATCGAGGTCATCGACCTCCCCGAGCCGGACCTCGGCCCCGAGGACGTCCGGGTCCGGGTCGCCTACTCCGCCATCTGCGGTTCCGACCCCCACCTGGCCGAGGGGTTCTTCGGCACCGACGTCCCGATCGGACTCGGCCACGAACTCTCCGGCGTCGTCGAGGCGCTCGGCCCCGGGCTGCGGCGGACCGACCTCGCCGTCGGCGACCGGGTCTCGGGGAACTTCCTGCGGTTCTGCGGCTCCTGCCGACCCTGCCAGCAGGGGCGGCAGCAGTTCTGCGAGCACATCCAGGAGTACAACCGGCCCGGGATGTCGGAGACGATCACCTGGCACGAGTCCCAGCTCTACAAGCTGCCCCACTCCGTGTCCCTCCTGCACGGGTGCCTGCTCGAACCGGTGTCGGTCGCGGTCCGCATCGCCGACAAGACCCGGGTCCGGGTGGGCGACCGGGTCGCGATCTGCGGGGGCGGCCCCATCGGGCAGCTCGCCCTGCAGGTCATGGCCCGCTACGGGGCCACGTCGCTGACGATGATCGAGCCGATCGCCGAGCGGCGCGAGCTGGCCCGCCGCTGCGGGGCGGAGCACACGATCGACCCGGTGACCGAGGACCAGGAGGGTCGAGCCCGGGAGATCACGGACGGACGCGGGTTCGACGTGGTGATCGACGCCTCGGGCTCCCCCCGGGCCACGCGGGGCCTCCTCGACCTCGCCGCCCAGGGCGGGACCGTCGTCTACGGGGCGATGTACCCGACCGGTCACGAACTCCCCCTGGACCTCTCCCGCTACCTCTACCTGCGGGAACTGACGCTCACCGGGTTGTTCGTCTCCCCTTACGCGTTCCCGCGTGCGGTGCAGCTGCTGCCGCACCTCCACCTCGACGAGTTCACCCGGGCGGTGTTCCCCCTCGAGCAGGCCGCCGAGGCCTTCGAGGTCCACCTCAGCGGTCGGTACCCCAAGGTCGTGCTGCGTTGCAACGAGTTCGAGGAGCTGGTGTGAGCGCCATGACCGAACCCGCCGGACCGGTCGGAGCCGTCACCGCCGCGGGCGGCACCGTGCAGCCGGCGTTGGAGGCCCACGACGTCCTCAAGCACTTCGACGGCGTCCACGCCCTGCGCGGCGCCCACCTCTCGGTCCGACCGGGAGAGATCCATGCCCTGCTCGGGGAGAACGGCGCCGGGAAGTCCACCCTCATCAAGGTGGTCACCGGCGTCTACGCCCCCGACGGGGGCACGATCCGTCGCAACGGGGAGGAGGTGCAGTTCGCCGGGGTCCGCGCGGCCAACCGGGCCGGTGTCGTCGCGCTGTACCAGGAACTCTCCATCATCCCCTCCATCACCGTCGCCGAGAACGTCCTGCTGGGTGAGCAGATGCCCGCCCGCGGGGGTGTGGTCGACTGGCGGCGGATGCGGCAGCGGGCCCGGGTCCACCTGGAACGCCTGAACCAGCGGATCCCGCTGGACCGGCTCGCCGGGGAGCTCTCCCCCGTCCAGCAGACGATGGTGTCCTTCGCCCGGGCCCTGGCCACCGACGCCAAGGTGCTCATCCTCGACGAACCCACCGCGTCGCTGACCGACACCGAGATCCGTGAACTCTTCGTCGTCCTGCGCTCCCTGCGGGACGAGGGGGTCGCGATCCTCTACGTCTCCCACCGGCTGGAGGAGGTGTTCGAGCTCTGCGACCGCCTCACCGTCATGCGCAACGGCGCGACCATCACCACCAAGGACGTCGCCGACTCCACCATCGACGAGGTCATCTCGACCATGGTGGGCCGCGAACCGGGTTCGCTGTTCCCCGACCGGGGAACGGCCACCTCGACGGTCAGCCTCGCGGTCGAGGGGTTGCACGGCCGGCGCGTCAAGGACGTGTCGTTCCGCGCGCACGCCGGGGAGGTCCTCGGGATCGGCGGGCTCGCCGGGTCCGGGCGCAGCGAACTCCTGCGCATCCTGGCCGGCGCCCAGAAGCAGACGGGCGGGACCGTCGCGGTCAACGGCACCGTCCTGCCGCACCGGGCCGCGGTGCCCGAGATGCTCGCCGCGGGCATCGCCCTCGTCCCCGAGGAACGACGCAGCCAGGGGGTGGTTCTCGCGGCCACCATCCGCGACAACATCGCCCTCGCCAACATTCCCACGGTGAGTTCCGCCGGGGTCGTCTCCGGGGCGCGCATCAGCGCCATCGTCGAACGCGGGATGCGCGACCTGCAGATCAAGGCCCACGGCCCGCGCCAACCGGTCGGCGAACTCTCCGGAGGCAACCAGCAGAAGGTCGTCCTGGCCAAGATGCTGGCCCGCAGGCCCTCGGTGCTGCTCATGGACGAACCAACCCGCGGGATCGACGTCGGCACCAAGGCCGAGATCTACCGGCTCATCCGCCGGCTCGCCGCCGAGGGGACCACCGTCATCGCCGTCAGCTCGGAGCTGCCGGAACTGATCGGGATGAGCGACCGCATCCTGATCATGCACGAGGGCCGGGTCTCCGGCGAGGTCGACGCCGCCGAGGCGGACGAAGAGATCCTGCTCTCCTACTGCTACGGAAAGGCCGACGCGCGATGAGCACCACCACGACCAACCCGGGGATCGAGGACCCGACCGGCCTGCGCGCGGTGCCCCGCCGCTCGCTCGGGCAGCAGATCCTCTCCGCCGGAACGATCCTGGCCCTGCTGGCGCTCGTCGTGTTCTTCTTCGCGATGCGCCCGGACGTGTTCCTCACCTTCACCAACGTGCGCAACATCCTCTACCAGGTGTCCATCCTGGCCATCATCGCGGTGGCCCAGACGGTCGTCATGGTCGTCGGCGACTTCGACCTCTCGGTGGCCGCGACCTCGAGCCTGGCCGGGTCGGTGGCCGGGGCGCTGCTCACCGGCGGCAGCTCGGTGCCGGTCGCGATCCTCACCGCGCTCGCGGTCGGTCTGGGGATCGGGCTGATCAACGGCGTCCTGGTCGCCTACCTGAACCTGTCCGCGTTCGTCGCCACCCTCGCCTCGATGACGTCGATCATCGGCGGCGCCTACCTCGTCACCGAGGGCACGACCCTGTTCAACTTCCCCCCGGCCTTCACCGAACTGGGCCAGGGCCGGTTGCTCGCCATCCCGATGCCCGTCTACTTCGCCACGCTCATCGCCCTGGCCGCGTGGGCCGTCCTCCGGTTCACCACGCTCGGTCGCAGCTGGTACGCCATCGGCGGCAACGTCGAGGTCGCCCGGCTCTCCGGGATCTCGGTCCGCCGCTCGCGCCTGCTGGCCTTCACGGTGGCCGGTCTGGTGGCCGCCACCGGTGGGGTCCTCCTGGCCGCCCGCCTCGGTTCGGCGAGCGCGGTGCAGGGCAGCGACAACCTGATGTTCTCGGTCGCGGCGGTCTTCCTCGGCATGACGGTCATCCGCTCCGGTGCGGCCAACCTCGGCGGCACGATCATCGGTGTCGCGATCATCGGCGTCATGAGCAACGGCCTGAACATCCTGGGCGTCAACAGCTACGTCCAGCAGGTCGTCACCGGGATCATCATCATCGCCGCGGTCACCCTGTCGTCGTTGAAGACGCGGGGTCGCTGACCCCCTCCCGGCTCACCCCGCCCCCGCGGCACCCGCCGCGGGGTCGGTCCCCCCTGCACGCCCCTGCACGCCCCCGCACGTCCCCGCAGCACACCCCCAGCACACCCCAGCACGTTCCCCGACGAAGGAGTCATCATGCGCACTCGGTTCACGGCGATCGCCGCGGCCACCCTCGCGGCCACCATCGGCCTCACCGGCTGCGGCGCCGGATCGGCCGGCACCGACGGCGACACGTTCAAGGTCATCGCCTTCACCTCGGGGAACCAGACCCCGATCGGCGCGTGGTGGGTCAAGGCCGTCGAGGCCGAGGCCGAGGCCAAGGGCTGGGACCTCACGATGATCCAGGGCGACTTCGACTTCCAGAAGATGAACCCCCAGGTCGAGAGCGCGATCGGTCAGGGCGCCGACGTGATCCTCGACGGGTACACCGACGTCGCCTCGATCAGCTCGATCGTCACCGCGGCGAAGGACTCCGACATCCCGATCTTCGCGATCGACAGCGCCACGGAACCCTCCGACGCGTTCGCCCTGAACATCACCACCGACCAGCAGGGCATCGCCGACAGCACCGTCGCCGAACTGGACAAGTCCCTCGGTGGCCTGCAGGGCAAGACCGTCATGGTGATCGGGCACGACCCGCACCCCGGCATCCGGATGCGGGCCGGCCTGGCCGAGGAGGCCCTGAAGAAGGCGGGGGCGACCATCGCCGGCGGTGACGTCCAGAAGATCAAGTCCCCGGCCACGGGCCGCACCGAGGCGCTCGCGCTGGTCAGCGACTACCTGTCGGCCAACCCGGACGGTCTGGACGCGGTCTGGGTGGGCTGGGACGACCCCGCCCTCGGAGCGACCAAGGCCATCACCGAGGCCGGTTCCTCGGCCAAGGTCACCGGGGTCGACGCCACCAGCGAGGCCCTCGCCGCGGTCGAGGCCGGAGGCCCGTTCCTGGCCACGGTCGAGCAGCCCTGGCCCACGATCCTGGACTCCCTCGACGAGGCCGTCGCCGCCTACCAGAAGGACAAGACGCTGCCCTCGACCAACTACGAGGCCGTCGGGACGACGCTGGTCACCGCGGCGAACGCCGCCTCGATCACCCCGTCCGACAAGCTCGGCAACTGACGCGGGACCGGACGTGACGAACACGGGCAGCACGGCGCTGCAGGACAAGGTCGCGCTCATCACCGGGGGGGCCGGGGGCATCGGACTGGCCACGGTCCGGGCCTTCCTCCGTCAGGGCGCGAAGGTGATGATCGCCGAGCTCGACCAGGACCGGGCGCAGCAGGCCGCCGAGCAGGTCGCGGCCGAGTTCGCGGCCGACGACTCGGTGGCGGAGGGCTCGGTGGCGGGCGTCGCGGTCGACGTGGCCGACTACGCCCAGGTCGCGGCCGCGGTCGCGCGGACCGTCGAGGTGTTCGGGCGCCTCGACGTCATGTTCAACAACGCCGGGATCGCCGGGGGGAAGCCGTTGCTCGAGCACGACCCGGAGAAGGACTACGACCCCATCATCCGGATCGACCAGGACGGCGTGTACTTCGGGATCCTGGCCGCGGGCCGGCAGTTCCGCGACCAGGGCGGCGGGGGGGTCATCATCAACACCTCCTCGATCTACGGGGAGCAGGCCGCCGAACTCGCCTTCACCTACAGCGCGGCGAAGGCGGCGGTCATCTCCTTCACCCGTTCGGCCGCCTACGAACTGGCCGAGCACGGGACCCGGGTCGTGGCGATCACCCCGGGTCGGATCGCCACCCCGATGATCCGCCAGTTCAGCCCCGAACTGCAGGAGCTGTTCGCCTCGGAACTGCTGCGCAACAAGCTCACCGAACCCGACGAGGTCGCCGAGGTGGTCGCCTTCCTGGCCTCCGACGCGGCCAACGTCATCAACGGCACTGTCGTGAGCGTCGACGACGGGTACTCCGTCTTCAAGCAGCGTTTCGACCTGCCGGCGTTCTGAACCCGTGCGCACCGACCTCGCGTTCCACCTCGCCGCCCTCCCGGTCGCACCCGACCCCGCCTCCCTCAGACCCGCCCTGGAGGCGTTGCGGGAGATCGGGTACGACCGGGCGGTCCTCCCCCCGCTGGATCCCACCACGACGGACGCCCGGGCCCTGGGGAGGGCGTTCCGCGACGCCGGGGTGGAACCCGTCGCCATGGTCGGGCTCGCCCCGGGGCAGGACGTCTCCTCGACCGATCCCGACGAGCGCGCGGCGGGACGCGCGGCACTGCTGGCGGCGGTCGAGTTCGCCGCCGCGCTCGGCGCCGACCAGCTCAACGGCGTCCCGTACGGTCTGTTCGGGAAACCCGGCACGGTCCCCGACGCGGGCGCCTTCCACCGCAGCGCGCGGGAGGTGGGACTGGTCGCCGACCGGGCCGCCGACCGCGGGGTGCACCTCACCTTCGAGGTCCTCAACCGCTACGAGCAGGGCTTGGTCAACACCGCGGCCCAGGCCATGGACTACGTGGCGGCCAGCGGTTCGGCCCACCTCGGCATCCACCTCGACACCTTCCACATGGGGATCGAGGAGTCCGACCTGGCCGCAGCCGTCCGCACCGCCCTCCCCCGGTTGCGCTACCTCGAGCTCGGCCAGTCCGGCCGGGGGGACCTCGGCACCGGCGCGATCGACGTCGCCGGGGTCCTCGAGGCCGCCCTCACCGCGGGCTACCGCGGACGGGTGGGGGTCGAGGCCTTCTCCCGGCGCCTGCTGCCGTCGCCCGTCGCCGACGCCCTCGCCATCTGGCGCTCCCCCTACGACGACGGACTCGCGCTCGCCCGCAGCGCCGTCCGTCTCATCCGTGCGGTCACCGACCGCTTCGACGTACCGTCCATGCAGTCCTGAGCAGGAGGAGCACCGATGACCGCCACCGCGACCGACACCGGCACCGACGCCGGCACCGCCCGCCTCATCGACGAGGCCGACTTCAGCGGAAAGATCTTCATCGACGGGGCCTGGGTGCCGGGGGCGACCCGGATCGCCTCCGTCGCCCCGGCCACCGGCGAGACCATCGCCACCGTCGGTCTCGCCGGTCCCGACGACGTGGCCCGGGCCGCCGCCTCGGCCTCCCGTGCGCAGAAGGAGTGGGCCGCGACACCGCACCCCGCCCGCGCCGCCGTGCTGCGCCGGGCCGGTCAGCTGTGGGAGCAGCACGCCGAGGAGATCATGGGGTGGAACGTCCGGGAGGTCGGGGCCATCCCCCCGCTCGCCGGTTTCGCCCTGCACGTGACCGCCGCCGAGTGCTACGAGGCGGCGGCCCTCCCCTCGGCTCCCCTGGGCTCGGTGCTCTCCAGCGAGTCGCCGCGCCTGTCGCTGGCCGAGCAGGTCCCGGTCGGGGTGGTGGCCGTCATCTCCCCGTTCAACGTGCCGCTCATCCTCGGCATCCGTGCGGTCGCGCCGGCCCTCGCCCTCGGCAACGCGGTGCTGCTCAAGCCCGACCCCCGGACCGTGGTCACCGGCGGTGTCGCGATGGTCCGGGTCTTCGAGGAGGCCGGGTTGCCCGCCGGTCTGCTGCAACTGGTCCCGGGCGGCGCGGACGTCGGCGAGGCCCTGGTCACCGACCCGCACGTCCGGGTCATCGCGTTCACCGGGTCCACCCGGGCCGGACGGGCCGTCGGCGAGCTGGCCGGCCGTCACCTCAAGCGGGCCCACCTCGAACTCGGCGGGAACTCCGCGTTCATCGTGCGAGGGGACGCCGACGTCGACCAGGCGGTGAACCTCGCCACGTGGGGCTCGTTCCTGCACCAGGGGCAGATCTGCATGACCGTCGGGCGGCACATCGTCCACGAGTCGGTGTTCGAGGAGTACGTCGAGAAACTCGCGGCCAAGGCCGAGTCCATGCACGTGGGCGACCCCGCCGCCGGTCCCTGCCACCTCGGCCCGCTCATCGACGAGGTGCAGCGCGACCGCGTCCACACGCTCGTCCAGGACGCCGTCGCCCAGGGGGCGCAGCTGCGTGCCGGCGGGACCTACGACGGGTTGTTCTACCGCCCGACCGTGCTGGCGAACACCCCGCGCGACGCGCAGGCGTACTGCGAGGAGGTGTTCGGCCCGGTGGCATCGGTGGTCTCCTACGCCGACGACGACGAGGCGGTGGAACTCGCCTCCGCCACGGAGTACGGGCTCTCGCTGGGCATCGTCAGCCGCGACGCGCTCGGGGCGCTCGACCTGGCGCGTCGGATCCCGACCGGCATCGTCCACATCAACGACCAGACCGTGAACGACGAGGCCAACACCCCCTTCGGCGGGGTCGGCGCCTCGGGGACCGGGTCGCGGCACGGGGGTGCGCAGGCCAACGTCGACGCGTTCACCGAGACCCGTTGGATCACCCTGCGGCGGGAACCGGGGCAGTACCCGCTCTGATCCGTGGGTGCGGGGCGGGGTGGGCCGACCACCCCGCCCCGGGGTCGTCAGCGGGCGGCGCCGAGCTGCTGCCGCAGGTCGCGGAGATCGCCGACCCGCCACGTGGGGGCGGTGAACGACCCCGGGTACGGCGAGCGCCCACCTCCCGTCCGGTCGACCCACGCGGTCCGCAGCCCGGCGCGCGCCGCCCCGTCGACGTCCCAAGGGTGGACCGCCACCAGGACCGCGTCCGCAGGAGGGACACCGACCCGACGCAGGGCGTCCTCGTAGGCGCCGCGCCCGGGTTTCCAGACGCCGGCGTCCTCCACCGACAGCACCGCCTCGAACTCCGCCCGGACCCCGGCCCTGGTCAGCAGTTCCTCGGCGACCGCGGCGGACCCGTTGCTCAACGTCAGCAACCGGAAGCCGTCGGTCCGCAGACCCCGGACCCCCTCGACGACGTCGGGGTGCAGCGGGAGCCGGGCGAGCCCGTCCAGGACGGTCCCGACCGCGTCCTCGACGGTGCCTCCCGCGGCCGACGCGTCGACGTCGTGGACGAGGAGCAGCTCACGCAGGAGGTGACCGCCCAGCTCGGCGAAGGTGGCCGAGGCCCCCACCGCCGTCAGCGCGAACCCGTCCCGCAGGACGCGGGCGAACCACAACGACGCCGCGTGGGCGGGGAGGCCGACCTGCTCGAAGCGGTCGGCCAGCGGGGCCAGGTCGGACAACGTCTCGTTGACGTCGAAGACGACCACCGGGGGAACGGACGACATGAGGGACTCCTGGGGCCGGGGACGGCGGACCCCCATCGTGGGTCGGGTGGGGCCGGGTCGCCCGAGCACGCCACCGGTCAGCCCGACGCCCGCTCCCCCGCACCGACCGCGGGCAGGGCCGTCAACGACCGTCCGATCCCCTGCGCCGCGACCTGCAGGGCGGCGACGAGCTGCGGGCGGTCCCGACGCAGCGACGGCACGACCACGCCCAGGGCCGCGACGACGCGCTCGCGCTGTAGCACGGGGACCGCGATCGAGCAGGCGCCGAGCCCCATCTCCTCGGCCGTGCTGGCCCAGCCGTCGCGCAGGACGAGCGTGAGCTGCCGGCGCAGGCTGCCCGGCTGGGTGATCGTGTACGGGGTCACCCGGGTGAGCTCGCGGAAGACCTCCTCGCGCACGTCGGCGGGGGCGTGGGCCAGCAGCACCTTGCCGACACCGGTGGCGTGCAGGGGCAGGCGGGACCCGACCGTGGAGACGATCGGCAGGGTCGTGCTGCCCCGCAACCGGTCCACGTAGAGGGCGCGGGTCCCGTCACGGACCGCGAGGTGGACCGTGGCCCGCGTCGCCCCGTGGAGGTCGTTGAGGTAGGGCGAAGCCACCTCGCGGAGCCCGGACTGGACGGGGGCCAGCAGACCGAGGTCCCAGAGGCGCCGGCCGATCACGTAGTCACCGGCCTCGGTGCGGGTCAGGGCCCCGAACGCGACGAGGTCGCCGACGAGGCGGTGCGCGGTCGGCAGGGGCAACCCGGCCCGCTCCGCCAGCGCGGTGAGGCCGAGCCGACGGTGCTCACCGTCGAAGGCCGCGAGCAGACCGAGCGCGCGGGAGGTGACGCTCCGCCCCGGTGCCCCGCTGCCGCCCGCCACGGTGCCCAGTGTGCTCGGACCGGTCGGTGCGGGCAACGTCCTTCCGACGCGATGGACTTCTGCTGGACGGAAGGGGACGCGGTACAGGTGGGGGTCGACGGGCCTAGCGTCGACGCCATGAGCAGCTCCCGAGTCGACCAGGGCGCACCGTTGCGCCACCCGAGCAGCGGGCTTCCGTTCCAGCGCGTCATCGACGCCGAGATGGCCGCCGTCAGCCGCGCCTACGAGGGCTCGGGGGCCGTCGAGGAGCAGCCCCGCCTCGACTACGCGCCCTACCGGTCCAGCCAGCTGCGTCACCCCACCAAGGACCTGCAGCACGCCGACCCGGAGGGCGTGGAACTCTGGGCCCCCTGCTTCGGCGAGCGCGACGTCGACCCGTTGGAGTCCAACCTGACGATCCAGGACGGGGGCGAGCCCGTCGGCGAGCGCATGGTCGTCACGGGTCGGGTGCTCGACGGCGAGGGCCGCCCGGTGCGGCGGCAGCTGGTCGAGATCTGGCAGGCGAACGCGGGCGGGCGCTACGTGCACAAGCGCGACCAGCACCCGGCCCCGCTGGACCCGCACTTCACCGGGGTCGGCCGCTGCCTGACCGACGACACCGGGACCTACCGGTTCACCACGATCAAGCCCGGCCCGTACCCGTGGCGCAACCACCACAACGCCTGGCGGCCGGCGCACATCCACTTCTCGCTGTTCGGGACCGACTTCACCCAGCGCGTCGTGACCCAGATGTACTTCCCCGGCGACCCCCTG
Organism: Kineococcus gynurae; assembly: GCF_042433995.1. NCBI lineage: Bacteria > Bacillati > Actinomycetota > Actinomycetes > Kineosporiales > Kineosporiaceae > Kineococcus > Kineococcus gynurae. The sequence continues at coordinate 334,115 of NZ_JBHLUI010000008.1, read as the reverse complement.
TTCGCGCTGGACCCGATCTACCAGTCGATCGTGGACCCGCGCGCCCGTGAACGCCTCGTCGCCACCTACGACCACGACGTCACCCAGCACGAATGGGCCACCGGGTACCGGTGGGACATCGTGCTGACCGGCAGCCACCGCACCCCGCTCGAGGCCGACGTCGAGGACGAGGGGGACGAGCAGTGAGCACCCTCCCTGCCCCGACGGCGCGACCTGACCGGTTGTCCCCGACCCCCGGGCAGACGGTGGGTCCGTTCTTCCACTACGCCCTGCCCTACGCGGGCGACCGCGACCTCGTCGCCCCGGGAATGCCCGGCGCCTTCCTGCTGCACGGCACGGTGACCGACGGTGCGGGCCGTCCGGTACGCGACGCGCTCGTGGAGATCTGGCAGGCGGGACCGGACGGGCGCGTCCTGCAGCGGCAGGGTTCGCTGCGCCGCGACGGGCACGCCTTCACCGGTTTCGGCCGGTGCAGCACCGACCGGACCGGACGGTTCGGTTTCACGACGCTGCGTCCCGGGGCGGTCGAGGGGTCGTTGCCCTTCTTCGCGGTGACCGTGTTCGCGCGCGGACTGTTGAACCGGCTGTTCACCCGCGCCTACCTGCCGCTCGACGGCGCGCAGCCCGATGCGCTGCTGCGCGCCGTCGGGGACCGGGCGCAGACCCTGATCTGCGTCGAGGACGAGGAGGGTCTGCGTTTCGACATCTCCTTGCAGGGGAGCGACGAGACGGTGTTCCTGAGGTGGCCCGGTGAGGGGCGCGGGCCCGCGGACGCCGGCCCCGACGCACAATCTCCGGCATGACCGACGCGTGGTGGTGGCCCGGCGGGCACCGTGCCGGTTCCCTGATGGGGACCGGTTCGTTCGTCGACGCCCTGCTCGGCGTCGAGCAGGCCTGGTCCCGAGCCCTGGTCGGCGCGGGCGTCGCGCCGGCGGGCGCGGCCGTCGACCTCGACCCGCTGCGGAGCGAGCTCGACGTCGAGAGCCTGGGCATGGCCGCCGAGTCCAGCGGCAACCCCGTCGTCCCGCTCGTCGGGGCGTTGCGGGCGGTGCTGCCCGAACCCGCAGCCACCTGGCTGCACCGGGGCTTGACCAGCCAGGACGTCGTCGACACCGCTTTGGTGCTCTGCGCGCGCGACGCGGTCGGCGCGGTCCGGGCCCACCTGCGCGGGCACGCGCGACGGTTGGCCGCCCTGGTCGCGGAGCATCGCACGAGCGTGATGCTGGCCCGCACCCTGACCCAGCCCGCCGTGCCGACGACGTTCGGCGCCAAGGCCGCGGGGTGGTTGCACGGCGTCCTCGACGCCGACGAGCAACTGGCCGCCCTGCGCTGGCCGGTGCAGCTCGGCGGGGCGGCCGGAACCCTCGCCGCCCCGGTCGAGCTGGCCGGGGTCCAGGGGGCCCGCGCTCTGCGCCGCGCGTTCGCGGCCGCGCTCGGGCTCGACGACGTCGCCCCGTGGCACACCCGCCGCGGGCCGATCACCCGGATCGGTGACGCCGCCGTGAGCGCGACCGACGCGTGGGGACGGATCGCCAACGACGTCCTCGCCCTCGGCCGACCCGAGGTCGGCGAGCTGCGCGACGGATCGGCGGGAGGGTCCTCGACCATGCCGCACAAGGCGAACCCGACCCTCGCCGTCCTCGTCCGTCGCGCCGCTCTCGCCGCTCCCCCGCTCGGGGGGACCCTCCACCTCGCCTCCGCCGAACAGGTCGACGAACGCGCCGACGGCGGGTGGCACGTCGAATGGGAAACCCTGGCCCTGCTGCTGCGGCGCACGGTCGTCGCCGCCGCCCAGGTCGGCGACCTGCTGGCGGGCCTGCAGGTCGACACGGCACGCATGGCCGCCCGGGTCGACGAGCTCGCCGAGGACGTGCTCGCCGAGCAGGTCGCGATCTGCCGCCTGACCGGGCGCGCCCCCGCGGCCGACTACCTCGGGCTGACCGCGGACCTCGTCGACGAAGCCCTGGCCCGGACGAGGACGCACCTGGAACTCCACCCGTCACCCCGTCCTGAGGAGGACCCGTCGTGAGCACCACCCTCGTCCACCTGGCCGGTGACGACACCCGTCCCCTGCTGGTCGTCGGCCCGTCGCTGGGCACGAGCGCCGAGACGTTGTGGTCGACCGCGGCGGACCTGCTGGGCGCGCACTTCCACGTCGTCGGCTGGGACCTGCCGGGGCACGGCCGCAACGCCTGGGTTCCCGAGGGCGACCTCGTCATGGCCGACCTCGCCGCCGACGTGCTCGCCGCGGTGGACCAACTGACCGGGCCCGGGGCGGCCTTCGACTACGCGGGTGACTCGGTCGGCGGTGCCGTCGGGTTGCAGCTGCTGCTCGACGCCCCCGAGCGGATCCGCTCGGCCACCCTGCTGTGCACCGGGGCCAGGATCGGCGACGAGGACGCCTGGTCGGCCCGCGCCGAAGCCGTCACCGCGTCCGGGACCCCGTCGTTGGTGTCCGCCTCCGCCGGACGCTGGTTCGGTCCAGGTTTCCTGGACCGAGAGCCGGCACGGGGTTCGGCTCTCCTGCACGCCCTCTCGAGCGTGCAGGACCGCGGGTACGTAGCGGTCTGCGGCGCGCTGGCCGCGTTCGACGTCCGGGACCGGTTGGGCGGGATCACCGCGCCCGTCCTCGCCGTCGCCGGTGCGCACGACGTCGCGACCCCGCCCGCGAACCTGCGCGAGATCGCCGACGGGGTGCAGCGCGGGCGCCTCGTGGTCCTCGACGAGGTCGCCCACCTCGCCCCGATCGAGTCCCCGGCCGAGGTCGCCCATCTCGTGCGCGAGACTGCCCGCCGGGGGACGGCGGGTCCCCGCGACGACGCGACCGTCGCCGAGGTGCGGGCCGCCGGGATGGCCGTTCGCCGGGAGGTGCTCGGCGAGGCGCACGTCGACCGCGCCACCGCGGGCATCACCGGGTTCACGCGGGAGTTCCAGGAGTTCATCACCGAGTACGCCTGGGGTGGGATCTGGACCCGACCGGGACTGGACCGACGTTCGCGCTCGATGATCACCTTGACCGCGCTGATCGCGCGGGCCCACCACGGAGAACTGGCGATGCACGTGCGCGCCGCGCTCGGCAACGGCCTGACGGTGGCCGAGATCAAGGAGGTGCTGCTGCAGTCGGCGATCTACTGCGGCGTCCCCGACGCGAACCACGCGTTCCAGATCGCCCAGACGGTGTTCGACGAACTGGGGGTGGACACGGGTCGCTGACGGGACCGCTCAGGCGGCGGGTTCGTCGGGTTCCTCGGGTTCCGGTGGCGGGATGTCCATGAGGGCGGGCAGCAGTTCGGGGTAGCCGAGCGGCGGCGGATCGTTGCGGGTGAGGGTGTGCCCGGTGGGGATGGTCCAGGTGGTCGTCCCCGCCGCGTCGTCCCGGACGACGCGGAACCCGGGGAGTTCCTTGGTGTGGTTGCAGCGGACGCAGAGTCCCTCCCCGTTCGCGAACGAGGTCCTCCCACCCTCCGCGACCGGGGTGACGTGGTCGAGGTGGCGGATCGGGGCGTCGCAGAACGGGGCCGCGCACCGTTGGTCGCGCAGGCGGATCAGCTGGGCCAACCCGGACGGGTACAAGCGGGTGTCGGACTCCATGGCCACCAGGCGGGACCGGTCGGGGCTGAGGAACAGCCGCTGGATCCACAGCCGGTCGTTCGTCGCCGCGGTGGCGGCGATCTGGCGGGCCAGGTCGGCGGGGACCGGTCCCACGCCGGGGATGGTGGCCGGCGCGTCGCCGGCCGGACCGTCCGTGCCGAAGAGGGTGCTGTCGGTCATGACGAGGTGGAGTTTCGTCGGCACCGGGTCGGTGACCGGGTCGGCCCCGGTGATCAGGTCGACGAGGAGGTCGGCGGTCAGCTGGGCGTGGGTCCGCGCCTCCCCGGCTCGCGGGTCGTTGGCGGCCACCAGGGTGGCGGCTGCGTGGTTGAGGGAGGCCTGGACCCGGTACCCGTCCTCCGCGGTCAGCACCGCGGTGAGGTAGGTCATGCAGTCGGGCGCCGGTCGCAGGGTGACCCGCCGGTCGGCGGCCGCGCGCCGAGCCGCGGTGAGTGCGGCGGCGGGGTCCAACTGCTGTGCCAGGGCGCGCGCGGACCCCACGAGCCGACGTCCGCCTTCCCCGGGGGCGGTGAGCTGGCGGGTGAGGGCCTCGTCGACCCGCCGCCGGTCCGCGGAGGTCAGGTCGTTGGTGGCGGCGACGAGCTGATGGGCGGTCCATTCCTCGATCCGCCCGCCGCGCAGCGCGTCGAACGTCTGCGGCATCTCCCGCACGAGGACGGTGGCGGCGGCGGTGTGCCGCCCTCCTCGGCTCTCGGAGAGGCCGCGGGCGCGGGCGACCATCGGGGCCACGGAACGTCCCCGGCGGGCGGTCGGCACCCCGCGCTCGGCGTCGGCCGCCTCCACGGTGGCGGCGAGGGCGGCCGTGGCCAGGGCCTGGTGCGCGCAGAGGAGTCGTTTGAGGGTCTCCGCCCCGGCGATGAGGTCCACCAGCCCCGCCTCGGACGGACCCGGATCCGCCTGCTGCTCACCCCCGGTGATCTCCAGCAGGTGGAGGGCGGCCTGGAGTTTCTCGTTCGTCAGCACCGTCGCCCCCCTTCGTCCATGCGCCGATCCTGCCCACCGCCCGACCCGCCCGCGGGCGGGCCGCCACGGGCTGTGGACAGCCCCCCGACGACGGTCGACCTGTGGACGGCGGGGGGTCAGCGGGTCAGCGCGCGCACCACGTCCGCCACCCGGTGCACCGCGGGCCCTGCCCCCTCCCGCAGGGCGAGGGCCAGGGGCACCGGCACGGGCGGACCGGCCAGCGGGCGGTAGACGACTCCGTCCAACCGCAGCGCCCGGACCGCCGCGGGGACCAGCCCGACCCCGAGACCGGCGGCGACGAAGGCGACGAGCGTCCCGGTCTCCCCGACCTCGATGACCTCCGGCTCGTACCCGGCGGCGTGGCAGGCGGCGAGCACCATCGGCTGCATCGTCGAGCGTCGACCGGAGGGGTGCGCCACCAGCGGGTCCCCCACGAGATCGGACAGCCGCACCTTCTCCTGCCCGGCGAGCCGGTGCCCGGCGGGCAGGGCGAGGACGAGCGGTTCCCGCCGCAGTTCCTCGACGACGACGCCGGTGGGTGTGGGCCCACCCCCCGGCCGCAGCACGGCCACGTCGAGCTCGTCGGCCACGACCCGGTCGAGCAGGGCTGGGCCCAGCAGCTCACCGTGCAGGTCGAGCTCGATCCCCGGCAGCTCCGCCCGGACCCGACGGGCCACGGTCGGCAGCAGCTCGTAGGTGGCCGTCCCGACGAAGCCCAGTCGGACCCGCCCGCCGCGGCCGGCCCCCAGCAGCGCGAGGTCGCCGGAGGTCCGTTCCAGGACCGCGAGCACCTGACGCGCCCGCTCCTGGAGCAGACGCCCGGCCGCCGTGAGCTCGACCCGCCGGGTCGAACGGTCCAGCAGCCGGGTGCCCACCTGCTGCTCCAGCGACTTGACCTGTTGCGAGAGCGCCGGTTGCGCGATGTGCAGGCGGGCGGCGGCCCGGCCGAAGTGCTCCTCCTCGGCGAGGACGACGAAGGAACGCAGCAGCCTGGTCTCCACCACGGCATCTTATGCATCGCCCTTATCAATCAACGTCGAATTCGTCTTGGACGCCGATGGATCGGACGCCTAGCGTTGACGCATGCCCTCCAGCCACCTGTACGCGAGCACCCGGACCCCCTTCGGTCGTTTCGGCGGAGCGTTGGCCGGCGTCCGTCCGGACGACCTCGCCGCCACCGCCCTGACCGCCGTGCTCGAGCGCACGCCCGCGCTGGACCCGGCCGCGATCGACGACGTCGTGTGGGGCTGCGCCAACCAGGCCGGGGAGGACAACCGCAACGTCGGTCGGATGGCGGTGCTGCTGGCCGGGTTGCCCACGTCGGTCCCCGCCACCACCGTCAACCGGCTCTGCGGTTCCTCCCTCGACGCCGCCGCCCTGGCCTCTCGCGCCGTCGAGGTCGGTGACGCCGACGTGGTCGTCGCCGGCGGCGTGGAGTCGATGTCGCGGGCCCCGTGGGTGCTGCCGAAACCGGAACGGGCCTATCCCGCGGGCGACGTGACCGCGGCCTCCACCACCCTCGGCTGGCGCCTGGTCAACCCGGCCATGCCCGCGGAGTGGACCGCCTCGCTCGGCGAGTGCAACGAGCAGCTGGCCGAACGCTTCGGCATCTCCCGTGAACGCCAGGACGGCTTCGCGGCCCGGTCGCACCGGTTGGCGGCGCAGGCCTGGGCCGAGGGGTTCTTCGACGACCTGGTCGTGCCCGCCGGGCGGATCACCGGGGTCGAGGCCGGGGACCTCCCCCGAGACGAGTGCATCCGCGACGGGTCGACGCCGGAACGCCTGGCGGGTCTGAAGCCGTCCTTCCGCAGCCCGGCGCAGGGCGGGACCATCACCGCCGGCAACGCGAGCCCGCTGACCGACGGCGCCGCGGCCCTCGTCATCGGTTCCGAGGCGGCCGCGGACCGGCTGGGCACCGCTCCCCTGGCCCGCATCGCCGGACGGGGGGCCCACGCGCTGGACCCGCGCGAGTTCGGGTTCGCCCCGGTCGAGGCGGCGAACGCCGCCCTGGCGCGGGCGGGGATCAACTGGTCGGACGTGGGGGCGGTGGAGCTCAACGAGGCCTTCGCCGTGCAGTCGCTGGCCTGCATCGACGCCTGGGACGTCGACCCCGAGCTGGTCAACGTCCGCGGCGGCGCGATCGCCCTGGGGCACCCGCTGGGGGCATCGGGGGCGCGTCTGCTCGGGACCCTCGCCGCGGTCCTGCGCGAACGGGACACCCGTTGGGGCGTCGCCGCGCTCTGCATCGGGGTCGGGCAGGGCCTGGCGGTCGTGCTGGAGAACCAGGAGGCGTCGCGATGAGCCGCACCCGGGTGCACGCGGGACCCGACCGGGCCGCCGCCGCCGATGCGGCGCTGGCCGCGGCCGGGATCGAGACGGGGTCGACGATCCTGGTCGGGGGTTTCGGCATGGCCGGGATGCCGGTCGTCCTTGTCGACGCGCTGATCCGGCACGGGGCCGACGACCTCACCGTGGTCAGCAACAACGCCGGCAACGGGGACACGGGGCTGGCGGCGCTGCTCGCCGCGGGACGCGTGCGCAAGGTGGTCTGTTCCTTCCCCCGGCAGGCCGACTCGTGGGTGTTCGACGGGTTGTACCGCGCCGGGCGCATCGAACTGGAGGTGGTCCCGCAGGGCACGCTCGCGGAACGGATGCGCGCGGCCGGGGCGGGTCTGGGCGGCTTCTACTGCCCCACCGGCGTCGGGACGCTGCTGGCCGAGGGCAAGGAGACCCGCGTGATCGAGGGGCGAGAGCACGTCCTGGAACTCCCCCTGCGCGGGGACGTGGCCCTGATCGGGGCGCATCGCGCCGACCGTTTCGGCAACCTCGTCTACCGCCGGACGGCCCGGAACTTCGGACCGGTCATGGCGACCGCGGCCGCGGTGACCGTGGTGCAGGTGGACGAGGTCGTCGAACCGGGTGAGCTGGACCCGGAGGCCGTGGTGACGCCCAGCATCTACGTCGACCACGTCGTCGACCTGTCCGAGAACCCCGCCGGAGTGGAGTCGCGCGCATGAGCACCGTCGAGCACGTCGAGCGGGGACCGTTGTCCCGCACCGAGATGGCCGCGATCGTCGCCCGGGACATCCCCGACGGTTCCTTCGTGAACCTCGGGATCGGGCAACCCACGAGCGTCGCGGCCCACCTGCGCCCGGGCAGCGGGATCACCCTGCACACCGAGAACGGGATGCTCGGGATGGGTCCCGAGGCGCACGGGGACGACGTCGACCCGGACCTGACGAACGCCGGCAAGGTCCCGGTCACGGAACTGCCCGGGGCGGCCTACTTCCACCAGGCCGATTCCTTCGCGATGATGCGCGGTGGTCACCTCGACGTCTGCGTGCTCGGCGCCTTCCAGGTCTCCGCCGGGGGGGACATCGCGAACTGGCACACCGGCGCCCCCGACGCGATCCCCGCGGTCGGCGGGGCGATGGACCTGGCCGGGGGCGCGAAGGACGTCCTGGTGATGATGAACCTGTTCGCCAAGGACGGCTCCGCGAAACTCGTCCCGACCTGCACCTACCCGCTGACCGGTGTCGGGTGCGTGAGCCGGGTGTACACCGAGGTCGCGATCTTCGACGTCGGCGGTCCGGAGGTGGTGGTCCTGGAGACCTGGGGGACGACCGTCGCCGAGCTCGCCACCCGGCTGCCCGTCCCGCTGCACCCGGCGGACTGAGGGGCGCGGCCCCGTGGCGTCAGCGCCGCGTCAGCCAGGCCGAGACGAGGTCGCCCATCATGGTCCGGTGGTGCGATCGCGCGTCCTCGTCGGCGAGGTCACGGCCGAACAGGTGCTCGAAGGTGTGCCGGTTGGCGACCTGGAAGACGCAGTACGCGCTGATGACCATGTGCACGTCGATCTCGTCGACGTCGGTGCGGAACAGGTCCTCGGCCCGACCCCGCGCCAGGATGCGGGCGATCTGGGCCGGGGCGCGGTGGGCCACGGTCCGCAGCGTGTCGAGCCGGCGGATGAACTCGCCCCGGTGGATGTTCTCGATGGAGACCAGCCGGATGAAGTCGGGGTGCTCGTGGTGGTAGTCGTAGGTGAGCTCGGCCAGCCGGCGGATCGCCGAGACCGGGTCGAGGTCGTCCACCTCGAGCGCCTGCTCGGCGGTGCGGACCCCGTTGTAGGCGTTCTCCAGGACGGTGAGGTAGAGCTGCTCCTTGCCGCCGAAGTAGTAGTAGATCATCCGCTTGGTGGTGCTGGTGATGCTCGCGATCTCGTCCACGCGGGCGCCGGAGTAGCCGTCGCGGGCGAAGACCGTGGTGGCCACCTCGAGGATCTCGGCCTTCGTCCGCTCGGCGTCGCGCTGCCGAGGAGCCGCCCCGGCGGCGGGGACCGGTGCCCTGACCATGTCCCGACCCTAGCGGCCACGCCGCGCCACCCCGGAGACCCGTCCGGGCCGTCCGGTTCGTCCCCTACCCGTCGACCCCGAGGAGCCCCCCGTGCGCCGCAGCATCGCGACCGTCTGCCTGAGCGGAGACCTGGCCGAGAAGCTGCGGGCTGCCGCCGCGGCCGGGTTCGACGGGGTGGAGCTGTTCGAACCCGACCTGGTCGCCGGTGAGATGTCGCCCGAGGAGGTGAAGGCCCTGGCCGACCGCCTCGGGGTGACGCTCGACCTCTACCAACCCTTCCGCGACGCCGAGGGCGTGACGGAGCCGGAGTTCGCCGACGTCCTGCGCCGGGCCGAGGCGAAGTTTCGCCTGATGCAGCGTCTCGGGATCACGACCATGCTGGTGTGCAGCAACGTCGCGACCGCGAGCGTCGACGACGACGAGGTCTCGGCCGGGCAGCTGCGACGGCTGGGGGACCTCGCCCAGGGCTACCGGGTCCGCCTCGCCTACGAGGCGCTCGCCTGGGGTCGTTTCGTCGACGACTACCGACGGTCCTGGCGGATCGTCGAGCTCGCCGACCATCCGGCCGTCGGCATCTGCCTGGACTCCTTCCACATCCTGTCGCGCGGGCACGACCCGGCGGCGATCGAGGACGTCCCCGGTGACAAGATCTTCTTCGTCCAGCTCGCCGACGCCCCGCTGCTGAGCCTCGACTACCTCTCCTGGAGCCGGCACCACCGCGTCTTCCCGGGCGAGGGGGGTTTCGACCTCCCCGGATTCACCGCGCACCTGCTGCGCGCGGGCTACACCGGTCCGTTGTCGTTGGAGGTGTTCAACGACGTGTTCCGCCAGACCGACGTCCACCGGACCGCGGTGCACGCGTTGCGGTCGCTGATCTGGGTCGAGGACCAGGCGCGGCGGGCACTCCCCGCGGGCGCACAGACCCCGGACACCGGTCCGGGCGAGGCTCTCGACGCCTCTTCCCTGCTGCCCGCCACCGCGGCCACCGGTATCGACTTCGTCGAGATCCGCTGCGAGGACCCGTCGTCGGTCGAGATGGTGCTGGACCGGCTCGGCCTGACGTTCCGCGGGGTCCACCGTTCGAAACCGGTCGGTCTGTGGACGTCGGGTGCGGCGCGCATCATCGTGAACCAGCAGCAGGCCCACGGTGCGGAACCGCACCTGTCGGCGGTGGGGATCACCGTTCCCGACCTCACGGCGGCGACCGTACGGGCCCACCGGTTGAAGGCTCCTCCGGTGCACCGGCGCACCCTGAGCGCCGAGGTCGCCCTGGAGGCGGTGCTCGCCCCGGACGGGACCGAGATCTTCTTCGGCGACGCCACCACGGCGGCCTGGGTCGCGGAGTTCGCCGGCGGGAGCGACCTCGGTGGGACGGAGGGCCCGGAGGATGCGGATGCACCGACCGGGGGGATCACCGGGGTCGACCACGTGAACCTCTCCGGGGCCTGGGAGGACTTCGACGAGGCGGTGCTGTTCTACACCTCGGTGCTGGGCCTGACCGCCGGTTCCGCGACGCACGTCCCGGGGCCCCGCGGCCTCGTCCGCAGCCAGGTGATGACGTCGGAGGACGGTGCGGTCCGGGTGCCGCTGAACGTGTCCCCGACCCTGGACACCGGGCCCGCCCTGCAGCACGTGGCCCTGGCCTGCCCCGATCTCCGGGCCGTGGTGCGACGGGCCCGCGAGCGCGGCCTGGTCATGCTGCCGGTCCCGCAGAACTACTACGACGACCTCGACGCCCGCTTCGACCTCGACCCGGAGCTGCTCGCGGAACTGCGCGACCTCCACGTCCTCTACGACCGCGACGCCGAGGGCGAGTACCTGAACGCTTACTGCCCCACGGTCGGGCAGGTCTTCGTCGAGCTGGTGCAGCGCTCGCCCGGGTACGCCGGGTACGGGGCGGGCAACGCCCCCGTGCGGTTGGCGGCGCAGTCGCGTCGGTAGCGTGACCCGATGGGCATCCGGTTCGAGAACGTCGCCATCGCGGTCCGCGACCTGGAGGCCACGGTCGCGTTCTTCACCGACCTGGGCCTGGAGGTCCTGGGCCGCGACGAGGTGAGCGGTGGCTGGAGCGACGCCGCGGTGGACCTCGACGACAACCACGCCCGCATCGCGATGCTGCAGACCCCGGACGGGGGCGCGCGGCTGGAACTCTTCGAGTACGTCCACCCCGCCGCGATCGAGACCGAGGACACCCGCCCGAACCAGATCGGGATGCACCGGTTGGCGTTCTCCGTCGACGACCTGGACGACGCACTTCGCGTCGCCGCCCGGCACGGTTGCCGGCCGCTGCGCGGGATCTCGACCTACCAGGACCTCTACCGCCTGACCTACGTGCGAGGCCCCAGCGGGATCATCGTCATGCTGGCCGAGGCGCTCCGTCCGAGCTGACCGGTCCCGTCAGCGGGCGTCGACCCCGGCCCTCCCGAGTTCGGCGACGACGCGCTCGGCCATCCGGTCCGCGCGGACGTGGTCGTCGGCGGTGATCGTCACCACGGCCTCGCCCAGGAAGATCAGCAGTTGTCCATAGGCCCCGTGCAGCCGCCAGGCCGCCCCCGGACCGCCCCAGCCGGCCAGGGCGTAGCGGGTGTACCCGGGGCCGGCCTCGCGCTCGGTCCAGTTCGTGTGCAGGGCCTCGATCCATCGTCGCGAGACGAGCACCCGCCCCCCGTGGACGCCGCCGTCGCGGACGAACCGCCCCAGCTCGGCCAGTTCGTCGAGGTGCAGGTGCAGGCCCTCCCCGGCCGCGACGAACCCCAGCGGGCACCGGTCCCAGACGGGGACGCGGCCGAGCAGCGGGAGGAACAAGCGGGTACCGAGGAACGCGACGACGTCGCCGACCACCGCGGCCAGCACCCGCATGGCGGTGTAGGTGCTGGCGTTGGAGTACTGGAACGTGGTGCCGTCGGCGGGGCGGGACAGGAACTCCGCGGCGAGGTCCGGCCAGTCGGTGAGCAGGGTCGACGACCAGGGCAGGTCGACGCCGCTGCGCATCCCCAGGAGTTCCCGGGTCGTCACCCCGTCGACCCCGGGTCCCGTCGCGAGGTCGGGCAGGTAGCGGGCCACGGGGGCGTCGACGTCGAACCCGACCGCGTCGGCAGCGATCCCGCAGGCCAGCACGCAGACCCCCTTGGCCACCGAGTGCACGTCCCGGGCGTCGTCCGGACTCCAGAGGTGGCGGGCGGTCTCGTCCCCGATCCGCACGTGCAGACCGTGAGCGCCGAACCCGTCCTCCTCGGCCGCCGCGACGAGGGCGGTCAGGACGGTCTGCGCGCGGTTCACCCGCCCATCCTGACGGCGCTCGAAGGGGATGACTGACGCGCACCCCTCGGCGACGTCAGCGGACCGGTCGGGGATCCGTCGGGCAACCCACCCCGTCACCGTCGGGGTCCAATCCGGCGCGGTATCCCTGCTGTCCACGGCGGACCGGTGCCTCCACGGTGTCCCACACCGCGACGCAGTTCCGGTAGTAGCGGGCACTGTCCCGCACCACCCCGTCCCGAGCGCTGCGGACAAGAGTGAGGCCCTCGAAAACCTGCCAGGTGCTGTCCGGAGCTCCGCGCGCGTCGTCCACAGGGAAACCCCGATCGCTGTAACGCAGCCCTGTCCAGGAGACGAACGGCTCGAGGACGGCGTGGGCACCGAGGTGCGGCCGCCACATGATCTCGCCGTGATCGAAGTCCTGGGACCGCCCGTAGTCACCCAACTCCATCGCGATGGGCCAACCCAATGGACCCTCCTCGGAGCCAAGTTCGCGATATCGCGTGTAGATGGCTCCGTAGACGAAGTAGGCGGTCAGGTTGCAGCATTCGGGGGCGTATCGGACCCCGTTCTCGAACCGCTGGGTCAGGTACCCCTCGTACACTCTCGGGTTCCTGATGCGACGGAAGTCGGCGATCGGGTATCCCATGATCGTCGACGGGGCATGCACCCGGCTGATGGGCCCCGGGACGACGTGGGCCCCCACTCGGGGGTGCCAATGCACGGAGCCACCCGAGAACGCCTGCCACCGACCACCATCAGCGGCGGGGAACTCGTCCCCGAAGGCGAGACCCAGGCTCCAGTCCGATCGTCGGGCGGCCTCGGAGATCGCGCCGCGCACCACGGCCATCTGCGTGTCCGGGTACCAGAACAGGTCCCCGTACTGGAACCGACTGATCTTGGCCCACCGCTCACCCAGTCGCTCATAGGTCTCGTCGCTGATGGGGTAGCCGAGGAACGACCGCTCCCACCCCTCGGAGGCCCAACGGTCCCGGATCGCCCCGTGCACTTCGTGCGCCCCGGTGGCCGGGGTCCAGTAGATCGACCCGCGCTCGAAGTGCGTGAAGCGCCCCACCCCGTCGGGGGCGGTCCATTCGTCGGTGAGGGGCGCGCCCAAGAATCCGGACGCTCCCCCGGCCCGGAGCCAGGCCCGTTCGATCTCCCCGATCACGGAACGGGGGCCGTCAGGCCCGGGGTAGCGCTTGGCCGAGGCCGGCGCCACCCCGACCGTCAGGGTGATCAGGACGGCCAGCATCAGTGCCGAGACCGTGCGGGCCCGCCGCGAGACCGACCGCTCCATGAATCGTCCGACCGTGCCACCGTCGTTCTCCACGAGAGCACTGTGACCTACCCGGGAGACCGGTGGGCAGCGAATCGGTCGGCGGGCGCCCGTGTCACCCACCCGGGTCAATCCGTCGGCGTGCGGTGGCGGGCTTCAGTCCTCGTCGGCGGGCCAGCCCGTGTACCCCTCGGCCAGGAACTGCCGCCCGGCGCGGGAGGCGACGAGGGTCCGCAGCTCGGCCTCCTGACGGCGCCGGTCGAACTCGCTGCCGTCGGCGCCGGTGTGCAGCATCGTCGTCATCCAGTACGAGAAGTGCTGGGCCCGCCACACCCGCTCCAATGCCCGCTCGGTGTACTCCGCCAGGCCGGTCTCGTCCCCGTCGCGGACGGCCCGGACCAGGGCGGGGGCGAGGCGGCGGACGTCGGCGAGGGCGAGGTTGAGACCCTTGGCCCCGGTGGGCGGGACGGTGTGGGCGGCGTCCCCGGCGAGCAGCATCCGCCCGTGCCGCAGGGGGGTGTGCACGAAACTCCGGAACCGGAGCACCGCGGGGTCGCGGATCGTCCCCGTCCGCAGTTCCAGACCGTTGACCCGCGTGCGCCGGTCCATCTCGGCCCAGATCCGGTCGGCATCCCAGGCGGCGGGGTCTTCGTCCGCGTCGCACTGGAAGTACATGCGCTGCACGGTCTCCGTACGCTGGCTCACCAGCGCGAACCCGTGCGGGGAGTGGCTGTAGACCAGTTCCTCGGCGCTCGGCGGGGCGTCGCAGAGGAACCCGAACCAGGCGAAGGGGTACTCCCGTCCGATCTGGGTGGCGGCGTCGGCGGGGACCTGACGCCGGCACGTGCTGCGCGACCCGTCGGCCCCGACGAGGTGGGCGCACCGGATCTCGTGCTCGTCGCCGGCGGCGTCGCGGTAGCGGATCCCGGGGTTCGGCCCCTCGAGGTCGACCACCCGGGTGTCGCTCACCCCGAACCGGACGTCGCCGCCGTCGCGTTCGCGGGCGTCGGCGAGGTCCTTGAACACCTCGGTCTGCGGGTAGAGCCACGCGGAGGCGCCGACCAGGTCGGCGAAGTCGATGCGGTGCCGGGCCCCGGCGAAGGCGAGCTCGATCCCGCAGTGCTCGTACCCCTCGCGGAGCACCCGGTCCGACACCCCGTCCTCGACCAGCGACCGGACCGTGCGGTGCTCGAGGATCCCGGCCCTGACGGTCGCGTAGATCTCCTCGCGCGAGCGTGCGTCGACCACCACGGACGGCACCCCGGCCCGGGCCAGCAGGTGCGACAGCATGAGTCCGGCGGGGCCACCGCCGACGATGCCGACCGCGGTCGTGGTGCGGGTGGCCGGGGACGTCGTCGTCGTGGTCATGGCCCTAGGGTGACCGCCGCGCCTCCCGCGACCGAGCCCGGCTTTCCGTTGGCCGGAAGCATGGGGGTTTCAGTCCCGGTCCAGGCTGGACAGCCGCCGCCCGATCCCCTGGGCCGCCACCCGCAGCCCGGCGATGAGTTCACCGCGGCCGCGCCGCAGGTCGAGCACCACCACCCCCAGGGCCGCGATCACCTCGTCCCCGCGCACCACCGGCACGGCCACCGAGGACGCACCCCGACTCATCTCCTCCCCCGTGGTGGCGAACCCCTCGGAGCGGGCCCGACGCAGCTGCCCGTCGAGGATCGCCGGTGACGTGATCGTCCACGGCGTGTGCCGGGTGAGCCGCCCCATCACCCGGGTCACGACGTCGTCCGGGGCGTGGGCCAGCAGCACCTTCCCGACCGCGGTCGCGTGCATCGGCAGCCGGTACCCGATCTGCGAGACCACGGGGACGGAGACGTTGCCCGACAACCGGTCCACGTAGAGCACCTGGTCGCCGTCGCGGACCGCGAGCTGCACCGTGGCGCGCGTGGCGGCGTGGAAGTCCTGCAGGAACGGGGCGGCGACGCTGCGCAGGTCGGAGTGCACGGGGGCGAGCAACCCCAGGGTCCAGAGGCGCCGGCCGACGGTGTACGTCCCGTCCGTCGTCCGGTCCAGCGCACCCCACTCCGCCAGCTCCGCCACCAGGCGGTGCGTCGTCGAGACGGGCAGGCCGGCCCGCTCGGCCAGCCGGGACAGGGTCAGCTCCCGCGCCCCGGGGTCGAACGCCCCGAGCACGGCGAGCACCTTGCTGGTCACCGAGCGCCCCGGCGACTCGTTGCGCGACATCGCATCCTTTCCGACCAACGGAAGGAGCAAGCATGCCAGGTCTGCGTGGCCGTCGGAACGGTCTCGCCGCGAGCGGGGGCTGCGCGGGTCATCCGGCGACGGGCAGGGGCTCCACCCCGGTGACGACGACCTGGTCGCGGCCGGCGGCCTCGACCCGGTCGCCCCCGCCCCGGTGTTCCCCCGACCGGCCCGGGCCCTGGGAGGGCTCCCCCGTGACCCGGTCGATCCTGCCGGACGGCGTGCCCGGGACGCCTTCGTCGCCGAGCTGGTGCCCCTCGCGCAGGAGGTGGGGGCGGTGCTCGGCGAGGTCGTGATCGGCGTGCCCGTCGAGGTGGCGACCGCCCGGGTCGAGCGGCGTCCGCTCGAGGCGCGGCGGGTCGAGCACGTCGATGCGGCCGAGCTGCTGCGTCGGGCGGGTGGACCGGTCGTGCTGCACGAGACCGCCCGGCGACTGGCCCGGTGACCGGCCCGGTCCGTGGCGCGCCGCCCCGGGGTGCGTCACGTGAACGGCGCGGAGGGTCCCGAGGAGGCCTACCGGGCCCTCGTCGACGCGCTCACCGCGGACGCGGGGTGAGCGGCCACTCCCCCGCGCCGAGCCGGACGGCGCCCTCGCGGACCGCGTCGGTCCACTCCTCGGGCACCCAGGCGAAACGGTCCTCCCGCACGAGGTCGAGCGCGCGGCGGGCGATCTCGGCGGGCTCGCGGCCCTGCTCCGACATCCCGGAGCGCACCAGGTCCGGGCAGAGCACGTGCACCCGGACCGGGGTTCCCTCCAGGGCCAGGGCGGCGTGCCGGGCGACCGCCAGCACCGCGTGCTTGGAGGGGCCGTAGGCCCCACCGCCGCCGAACACCGCCGCCCCGGCCAGGGATGCCGTCACGACCACGTGCGCCGGTCCGCCCGCCGCCAGCAGGCGCGGCACGAAGGACCGCAAACCGTTGACCACCCCGCCGAGGTTCACGTCGAGGACGCGGCGCCACTCCGCGGGCGGCACCTCCCAGGGGGCGCCGACGTGCTCGCCCACGATTCCGGCGTTGAGGAAGACCCAGCGCACGCCGGGCACGGCCGCGGCCAGGGCCTCGACCTGGGCGGGGTCGGCCACGTCGACCCGGTGGGCGCCGGCCGCCGGTCCGATCGAGGCCGCCACCCGCTCGACCGCCGTCCCGTCGAGGTCGGCCAGGGCGACCGCGTCCACCAGCGGGGCCACCGCACGGGCCAGGGCCTCACCGATGCCGCCGCCCGCCCCGGTCACGACCGCCGTGCCCGCTCCGCGCGCGTGCCCGATCCCTGCCTGGTCCACCCGCGAGATGGTGCCACCACCACGGGGGGCGACGGGCCGGGCACCGCGGGTCGCGCGACTGCTCCGGGGCGGGCGGAGCAGACGGTCCGGTCGGGTGGAACCGCTCACGTCCGGTACCCGGGGACGGCTGAACGTGCCCAGACTGCTGCGGTGAATCGTTCGCGCACCTACCTCGACCCGAACCAGGACGCCGACCGGCCCCGCCTCCCCCGGCGGGCGGTGGTCGCGGCCGGGGTCGGCGCCTCGGTCCTCGCGGTCGGGGCGGCCGCGCTGGCCGTCCGCCGGCTGCGGGCCGACGACAGCGTGCGCACGGGTCCCGTCGCCGGGCCCTCCGAGGCCCCCACCGCCCCCACGACCTCCGCCGGCTGCCCGAGCAGCAGCGACCTGCGTTTCGATACGGCGCTGACCGCGGCCGACGGGCACCAGGTGCCCTACAGCGTCAGCCTGCCGGCCGACTACGCCGACGGCTGCTCGACCTATCCCGTGCTGTACGCGCTGCACGGTCGGGACGAGAGCAACGCCACCTTCCTCGACGACGCCGAGTCGGTGCGCGCCGCCGTCCGCGACGGGGCCCTCGCCGACGCCGTGATCGTCACCGCGGACAGCAACCGGGACGGGCGGTGGGAGGGGCGCTACGACACGGACTTCGTCGACGAGCTGATCCCCCACGTCGAGCGGACCTACCGGGTCACGCCCGGGCCCGCGCACCGGCTCCTCGTGGGTTTCTCGATGGGCGGGCACGGCGCGTTCCGGTTCGCGCTGGAGCACCCGCAGGACTTCGCCGCGGTCTGGTCGGTCGACGGGGCGATGGCCCGCTCGCCCGAGGACTACCTGGAGTTCCTCGACCGCGTCCGGGCGGTGTACCCGGGCGACCCGCAGCTGCGGCTGGTCGGGGGGAACCTGAACGGCGACCGCGTCGAACAGGTCGTCGACCTGTTCCGGCAGAACGGGATCGACTTCCCCTACGAGCGGCTTCCCCTGGAGCACGAGTTCCCGCTGTTCGTCGAGGCCGACCGTCGGGCCGGGTGGCCCACCCTGCGCTGGATGAACCAGCGCCTCGGCACCACGGACTGAACCGGGCCCACCGCTCGACCGCACCACCCACCAGATCGCCCACGACCGCACCTGTCGTGGGCGATCGTGCGTTCCGGGTCCACCGGGACGCACGAAGGCCGGTGCCACCGCCCGTGGGGGCGGTGGCACCGGCCTTCGTGGAGGACCCGGGAGCGGATCCGCTCAGCGGGTCGGCCCGGGGTCGCGGGTCAGCGGTTGCCGGCCTGCTGGTGGGCGGTGACCTCGTCGGCGCTCAGCGCGCGGTCGTAGATCGCCACGTCGTCGATGCTGCCGGCGAAGTAGCCGTTCTCCGAGTCACCCCAGCTGCTGTCGCCACCGACGCGCCAGAACCCGTAGTAGTCCTGGGCCTGGGTCTGCGGGTTGGTGCCCTGCAGGACCCCGTCGACGTAGAGCGCCATGCCGTCCGCGCCCTGGGTGGCGACCAGGTGGTGCCACTTGCCGTCGTTGAACGATCCGGACGTGGTCACCAGGTTCTCCTGGCCGGTCCACGCCCCGAACCGGAGCGACCCGTCGCGCTGCATGAACACGTGCCGGTCGTAGGCCCCGCTGTACCAGTTCTGCGAGCCGCCGAACCCGACGAGCTTGCCCCCGCGGTCCGTGGTCGTGCTGAACCACAGCTCCATGGAGTACGTGTTCGTCCCCTGCTGGCCGTCGTTCGCGCCGATCCCGGAACCGGACTGACCGTCGAAGGTCGCACCCGTGCTCCCGCTGATGCCGGGGGCGCCGGCCGTGCCGAGCGTGACGCCGCCGAACACGGTCGCGTCGTTGCCGCCCTCGGGGCCGGAGTCCTTGACGCTGGTCCCGGAGGTCTCCTGCAGCCGCCAGAAACTCTGCGGCTTGGAGGCGAACACCGCGGCGCCGTAGGCATCGGTGGGGGCCGGGACGCCGGCGCCCGGGGTCCGGCCGCTGGCGGTGAAGTGGTTCGCGACCTGGGTGGCGGTCAACTCGTTCGGGTAGACCGAGACGTCGTCGATGCTGCCGGCGAAGGCCCGGGCGGCGGGCTGGTTGGGCCACCAGTCCAGGTTGTCGCCACCGATCCGCCAGTAGCCGGAGAAGGGCTGGGCCCCGCGGACGTCGCTCTTACGACCGACCTGGACGCCGTCGACGAACAGGGCCAGACCGTTGTCGCCCTGAGTCATGACGACCTGGTGCCACTGGCCGTCGTTGTAGCTGCGCTTGCTCGTGACGGTCTGGATGCCGTTGACGTAGACCCCGCCGACGAGCTTCCCGTCGTTGGTCATGTAGACGTGCCGGTCGTACCCGCCGCTGGTGCCGGTGGCCGAGTCGCCGAAGCCGATGATCTTGCCGCCCGAGGTGCTGGTGGTGTTGAACCACGCCTCGGTGGAGAACACCTGCGGACCGGTGGTCGCGTTCGTCGTGCCCGCCGGCACCTCGGCGGTCCCGGCGAACGTGGTCGCGGTGTCCCCGTCCCCGGTGGCCCCGGCCGCACCGCGGGTGGCGGAGGCGTCGAGGGTGAGGTCGTCGCCACCGACGGAGTCCAGACCGGTGGCCCCCGTCGACTCGTCGAGCCGCCAGAAGTGCTCCGCGCCGTCGGCGGTGACCGCCGAGGAGTAGGCGCTGTTGGCGCCCGCGGCGCTGACGGTGACCGTGGTCGGGTTGCCGACCAGGACGTTGCCGTTGCCGTCGGTGACCCGGACCCGGTAGGTCTGGGAGCTGCCGGCCGGCGCGGACTTGTCGAAGAGGGTCGTCGTCGGGCGGTTCCACCAGGTCGAGGCCTGGACGGTGGTGGCGACCACCGCGGCGGTGGAAGCGTTGGTGCCGCGCAGGAGCTCGTACTTCAGGGTCGCGTCGTCACGGTCCCAGGCCGCGGTCACGCCGGCCCGGACGGCGCCGGTGGGCAGCGCGACGAGCGTCGGCTTGAGCTCGGAGGAGAGCTTGCCGATGGGGCCCGACTTCTTCGGTGCGAGGTCCTTGACCGCGAAACGGACCAGACCCTGCTGGGCGGTGCCGTTGACCTTCGGGAACTCCCCGCCCATGACGACGTAGCGGGAGTCACCGGTGACGTTCCAGGCGGCCTGGGACTGACCGGTGAAGGTGCCGACGGCGAGCTCGGGGAGCCACTGCACCACCTTGGCACCCGGCATGCCGTTGAAGTTGCCGCCGTTGTTGGTGGTGGTGGCGTCCGCGGTGAAGGCCAGGGCGTGCTGGAACGTCCACGGCTGGGTCTGCGGGTGCCCGCCGACGGCGGAGCAGTTGTGGGCGTGCCCGGCGGTGTAGACGACCCCGGCGGAGGGGAAGGAGGAGTACGTGTCGCCGTAGCACCCGTTGACCCACTTCAGGTTCCCGCCGTCGGCGGTGGCCGCGAAGGTGTTCTCGAGGTTGCCGGTCCCGTAGAAGTTGTACCCGGTGCCGTAGACGGTGGAGCCGTCGGTGGACAGGCTGTAGATCGCGGCGTTGGGGCCGTAGTCGTTGGCCTGGGCCTGCACGGCCCACGGCTGGGTGGCGCCGGTCGTGGCGTCCAGCGCCCCGGAACCGAGCGAGGAGTCACCGTTCAGGGTGCTGAAGCGACCGGCCACGACGATCTGGTTCGGGGTGGCGGCCGGGCGGACCATGGCCATGACCTCGGCGTCGGCGGCGGGGGCCCAGGGCAGGACCGCCCCCGTGGCCGCGCTCACCGCGGCGAGCCGGCTGCGGGCCTGACCGCCGACCGAGGAGAACGCCCCACCGAGGTAGACGGTGTCGTTCGTCGCGACGATCCCGCGGACGCGGTAGTCGGCGCCGGCGTTGAAGGAGGTGATCACCGCGCCGGTGGTCGCGTCGAGGGCGACGACCCGGTAGCGCTTGATCCCGTTCACCGACGTGAAGTTGCCGACGACGTAGATGCGCGAGCCGTCGGGCGAGGCGGTGATGCCGAGGCCCGTGCTGTTCAGGGTCGGGGCCCAGGACGAGATCAGGTTGCCGGTGGTGATGTCGTAGGCGAGGAGGTTGGACCGGGCGGTCTCGTTGGTGCCCGCGGGCGAGCCGGCGGGACGGGCCGAGGTGAACGAGCCGGTGACGTAGACGCGGTTGCCGACGACGACCTGCGACCAGACGACACCGTTGATCTGGACGGTGGGCAGCGCGTCGGCGGAGACGGTGGTGCTGGGCAGGGTGCGGGCCGCCAGGTCGTCGGCCTGCGACGGCGCGGCCAGGGCGAGCGAGGCGGTGGTCGCCATGGCGAACGTCACGGCGCCGGAGACCATGCGGCGCGAGAACTTCGTGGAGAAAGACATCCGTGCTCCTGACTCGAGCGCCTCACGGCGCGGGGGGCACGGTTTCCGGTCGGACCGGCCGTGCTCAACACTTAGATGCTCGATGCAGCCAAGTGAAGAATCAATCGAGTGCGGAGCCGAACGCGTTACGGCCGAACGGGTGGCGTCATCACCAGTGACACAACGTATCTGGGGCCGGAGGGGATTGTCGCCGGCGGTCAATCCGCCGGACCGGTGAAACCGTCGTCACCGACCGTGGGATCGACCACCGTTCGCCGGCGATGAGAACTCAGAGTGTTTCCTCGCAACTCTTAGTAGTTGCCTCCCACAACGAGAACCGGGTGCCGACCGCACGCGGTCGGCACCCGGTCGGGGGATGCGGGAGGCGTCAGGCCCGGGCCAGGTTCCGGGCCGCGTCGGCGATGCCCTCCGGGGACATCCCGTAACGGTCGAGCAGGAACCCGGCCGACCCGGTCGGAGCGAACTCGGGCACCCCGAGGATGGTCATCCGGGTGGGGTGGTGCTGGACGACCGCCTCGGCGACCGCCCCGCCCAGACCGCCGGCCGTCGTGGACTCCTCGGCGGTGACGATGCCCCGGGTCTCCCGCGCCGCGGCCACGACGGCCTCGACGTCGAGCGGCTTGACCGTGGGCATGGACACGACACGGGCGGAGACGCCCTCGCCGGCCAGCTGCTCGGCCGCGGCCAGGGCCCGCCACAGGACCGTGCCGTTGCTGATGATCGTGACGTCGTCACCCTCGCGGACCGTGGTGGCCCGGCCGGGCACGAACTCGTGGTCGGCGTCGTGGATCTCGGGCACGGCCATCCGGCTGACCCGGATGAAGGCGGGTCCCTCGGTGGCGGCCGCCCAGCGCATGGCCGCCGCGGTCTCCACCGGGTCGGCCGGGACGACGACGACCATGTTGTCGATGGCCCGCAGCCAGGCGATGTCCTCGATCGAGTGGTGCGTCGGGCCGAGCTCGCCGTAGGCCATCCCCGGGCTCATACCGCACAGCTTGACGTTGCGGTTGGAGTAGGCGACGTCGGCCTTGATCTGCTCCAGCGCCCGTCCGGTGAGGAAGCACGAGGCGGCGGAGACGAACGGGATGCGCCCGCCGTTGGCGAGCCCCGCGGCCACGCCGACCATGTCCTGCTCGGCGATGCCGACGTTGATCAGGCGGTCCGGGAAGGCCTTCTTGAACGCGTCGAGCTTGGAGGAGCCGACGGAGTCGTTGACGACCCCGACGATCCGGTGGTCGGTCCTGGCGAGCTCGGCCAGCGTGGCGACGTAGGCGTCGCGGCAGTCGAAGCGGGGGCGGTCGGCGATCGGCGTCGCCGCCACGGTGCTCGTGGTCATGTCGGTCTCCTTCAGTTCCGGACGAGGGCTTCGAGCTCGCTCAGCGCGAGGTCGAACTGGTCGCGGCTGGGGACCTTGTGGTGCCAGGCGACGTTGTTGCTCATGAACGAGATCGGGTGGCCCTTGTGGGTGTGCGCGATCACGAAGGTCGGCTTGCCGGGGCGGTGCGGGACCGCGGAGAGGACGTCCAGCAGCTCGCCGTGGTCGTGCCCGTTGACCTCGACGACGGCGAAGCCGAACGCGGCGGCCTTCTGGTCCAGGGGGTCGAGGTCGTTGGTCTCGCGGGTGGTCGCCCCCTGCTGCAGCCGGTTGCGGTCCACGATGACGGTCAACCGGTCGAGCTCGTGCTGCGAGGCGGCCATCATCGCCTCCCAGTTGCTCCCCTCCTGCAGCTCGCCGTCGCCGACCAGGACGAAGGTGCGGCGGCGGGACACGTCGAGCTTGGCGGCCAGCGCGTGACCGACGGCGATCGGCAGGCCGTGGCCGAGCGGACCGGTGTTCGCCTCGACCCCGGGCACCTTGTTGCGGTTGGGGTGACCGTTGAGCCGCGACAGCGGCTTGAGGAACGTCGCGAGCTCCTCGACGGGCAGGAACCCGAACGTGGCCAGCGTCGTGTAGAGCGCACCGGCGACGTGCCCCTTGGACAGGATGAACCGGTCGCGCTCGGGGTCCTCCACCGTCTCCGGCGTGATGTCCAGCACCGCCCCGTACAGGGTCGCGAGGACGTCGATGGCGGAGAAGTCGCCGCCGATGTGCCCGGCGCCGGCGTGGTGGACGAGCTTGAGGTCCTGGATGCGGATCTGGCGGGCGGCCTCGGCCACGTGGGCCACGACCTCGTCGCGGTGGGCGGTGGGGGCGAGCCGGCCGAGGACCGGCATCGTGGCGTGCTCCGCTGCGAGTGCAGACATGGGAGTTTTCCTCTCGGGGTTGGGGTTGGGTCCGCTCACCAGCAGGTGAAGCCGCCGTCGACGACCAGGTCGACACCGGTGCAGAAACTGGCCGCGTCGGAGAGCAGGAAGACGGCGGGGCCGACCATCTCCCCGACCCCGGCCATGCGGCCCAGCGGGGTGTCGGCCTCGAACTGCCGCACCTGCTCGGCCACCTCGGGACGCGTGTTCATCGGGGTGGCGGTGTACCCCGGGCTGATGGAGTTCACCCGGATCCCGCGGTCGGACCACTCCATCGCCAGCGACCGGCTGAGGTGGATGACCGCGGCCTTGGCCGAGTTGTAGTGGGCCTGCAGCAGGCCCCGGTTCACGATGGAACCCGACATCGAGGCGATGTTGACGATGGAACCCCGACCGTGCGCGAGCATGGCCCGCGCCTCGGCCTGGCAGGAGAGGAAGACGCCCGTGTAGTCGATGTCGACGACCTTCTGCCACTGGGCCAGGGACATCTCCTCGGCCGGGGCCGCGTTGGCGATCCCGGCGCAGTTCACCGCGAGGGTGAGCTCGCCGAGCTCCTCCTCGGTGCGGGCGACGGCCGCGGCCAGCCCCTCGGGGTCGGTCACGTCGGCCGGGACCGCGACGGCCCGGCGCCCCCCGGCCTCGATCTCGGCGACGGTGGCGCTCAGCCCCTCCCCGGCCAGGTCCAGGCAGGCGACGTCGGCGCCGCTGGCGGCGAGGCCGAGGGCGACGGCCCGACCGATCCCGCTGCCGGCCCCGGTCACCAGGGCCACCCGGGCGTCCAGGCGGAAGTCGGGTGCGTCCATGGGTCGTTCTCCTTCCGTTGCGGCGCGGGTCATCAGACCGCTGCCAGGTGCATGACGGCCACGTCCGTGGCCTCGGTTCGGTCCAGGACCCCGCGGTCGGTGCCGCGGGCCAGCACCATGACGCGGTGCGACAGCCCGAGGACCTCCTCGAGCTCCGAGCTCACGACCACCACCGCGATCCCCTGGGCGGCGAGACCGACGATGACGTCGTAGATCGCGGCCCGGGCGCCGACGTCGATCCCCCGGGTGGGTTCGTCCAGGATCACGACCCGGGGCTTGCGCTCCAACCACTTCGCGATGACGACCTTCTGCTGGTTGCCACCGGAGAGGGTGCGCGCCGGCTGGTCCACCCGACCCTTGACCGTCATCGTGCGGCAGGCCTCCCGGGCGATCCGGGCCACCCGCGCGGGGGCGATGAACCCGGCCCCGTCGGAGACGGAGTCCAGGTTGGCCAGGGCGACGTTGTCGGCGATGGACATGTCCAGCACGACCCCCTGCGCCTTGCGGTCCTCGGGGACGAGGACCAGTCCGGCGGCGATGGCCGAGCGGGTGTCCCCGGGTCGCAGGGTCCGGCCGTCCACCGTCACGGTCCCCCGCGCCACCGGGTCCGCCCCGGCGATGGCCCGGACGAGCTCGGTGCGCCCGGCCCCGACGATGCCCGCGATCCCGAGGATCTCGCCCCGGTTCACGGTCAGCGAGATGTCACGGAACGAGCCGTCGGCGGCGGTCAGGCCGTCGACCTGCAGCGCCACCTCCGAGGTCGGCGGGGTCAGGTCGGGGAAGACGCTCTCGATGCTGCGTCCGACCATGTCCTCGACCAGGCGGCGGACGGGGACCTGGGCGGTGTCGTGGGAGGCCACGCCCTGACCGTCGCGCAGGACGACGACCCGGTCGCAGATCCGGGCGATCTCCTCCAGGCGGTGGGAGACGTAGACGAACGAGACGCCCTGCGCGCGCAGCGCGTCCACCTGGGCGAACAGGTGCTCGGTCTCCTCGGCCCCGAGCGCCGCGGTCGGCTCGTCGAGGATGAGCAGCCGCGCGTTCAGGGTGAGCGCCTTGGCGATCTCCACCTGCTGCTGCGCGGCCACCCGCAACGACCCCACCAGCCGGCGCGGGGAGATGTCCAGACCGAGGCGGTGCAGCACCTCGGCGGTCCGGCGGTCCATCTCCTTGCGGTCCAGCCGACCGCCCTTCATGAGCTGCCGACCCACGAACACGTTCTCCGAGATCGACAGGTCGGGCAGCAGCCGCATCTCCTGGTGGATGAGCGCGATGCCCGCGTCCAGCGCGTCCCGCGGGGCGGCCGGCGCGTACTCCTGCCCGTCCCAGGTCATGCGTCCGGTGTCGGAGCCGAACACCCCGGCGATGATGTTGGACAACGTGGACTTGCCGGCGCCGTTCTCGCCGAGCAGCGCCACCACCTCACCGGGACGGACGTCCAGGTCGATGCTGTGCAGCGCCTGCGTGGCCCCGAATCGCTTCGAGACACCGCGGACGCTCAGTCCGCGCTCGTGGGTGGTGCTCATCCCTGCTCCCTGGGTCCTCGGGTGGGTCGACTGGCTGGTGGGGGTCGTCACGACGGGTCGCGACGGCTCACGGGTGCTCGGCGAGGAACTCCTGCGCCTTGGCCTTGTCGTCCTTGGTCAGCAGGGTGGCGGTCTGCAGCTGCTCGGCCGGCACGTCCTCGCCCTTGGCCAGCTTGATCGCCGAGTCCACGGCCAGGCGCCCCATGAGCTGGGTCTGCTGGACCATCGTGGCGTCGATCCCGCCCTCGGAGACGGCCTTGATGCCGGCGGCGTCACCGTCGAACCCGACGACGACCGGGGCCGGGTCCAGGTTCGCGTTCTTGGCGGCCTGCGCGGCCCCGAGCGCCATGGCGTCGGCCTGGCCGAAGAACACCGAGATGTCGGGGTGGGCCTGGATCATGTCCTGGGCCACCGCGAAACCCTTGTCCTGGCTCCAGTCGGCGGACTGCTCGGCGACGATCTTCATGCCCGGCGCGGCGTCCATCGCCGTACGGAAACCCTTCTCGCGGTCGACCTGGGGGGTCGTGCCGATCTGCCCCTGCAGGATGGCGACATTGGCGTTGCCCCCGGTCTGCTGCACGACGTACTCGCCGAGTTCCTGGGCCGCGGCGACGGAGTCGGTCGCGATGAAGGTGTCCCCCGGCTGGTCGTCGGCGTTGCGGTCGACGTTGACGACGGGGATGCCGGCGGCCTTGGCCGCCTTGACCGGGACGCCGGCCGCGGTGGCCCCGGCGGGGATGTAGATGATCGCGTCGACCTGGCGGGTGATGAAGTCCTGGATCTGGTTGACCTGCGTGGCCGAGTCGCCACCGGCGTCGGAGACCTGGACCGTGACGCCCTTGGCCTTCGCCTCGGCCTCGACCGACTGCTTGATCTGGTTGAAGAAGTCGGCCTGGAGGTTCGCGACGGCGAGGCCGATGGTGATCGCCTGCCCGTCGGTCCCGGCGGCGGCGCCGGGCGCGGCGGACTCCCGGTTGCAGGCGGTCAGGCTGACGGCGACGAGGGCGACGGCGGCAGCGGCGGTGATGCGGCGGAACGGCATGAGGGTGCCTCTCGGGTTTCTGGGTGGTGAGGGTGGTGGGTCGTGCGGGGTTCCCGACGGGGGCCGGCTGGTCGTGGGGGTCAGTGGTCGCGGCGGCGGCGCAGCACGTCGACCATGACGGCGAGGGCGATGACGACCCCGATGACGATCTGCTGGACGAAGGGCGAGACCGACAGGAGGTTCAACCCGTTGCGCAGCACGCCGATGATGAGGACACCGACGACGGTCCCGGGGATGCGTCCCACCCCGCCGGAGAGGCTGGCGCCGCCGATGACGACCGCGGCGATGACGTCGAGCTCGAGGCCGACGGCCGCCGAGGGCTGCGAGGAGTCGAGCCGGGCGGCGAGGACGACGCCGGCCAGCCCGGCGAGCAGCCCCATCACCACGTACACGCCGGTGGTGGCGCGCTTGACGCGGATGCCGGCGAGCCGGGCCACCTCGGCGCTGCCGCCGATGGCGTAGAGCGCCCGACCACCACCGCGATAGCGCATGTAGGCCCAGCCGGCGGCGAGCAGCACGACCAGGACGACGGCGGTGACGGTGAGGAAACCGAAGTACCGCTCGGTGGGCAGGGCGGTGAACCAGTCCGGGTAACCGACGATCTGCTGGCCGTCGGTGATGACGTTGGCGGTCCCGCGGGCCACCGACAGCATCGCCAGGGTGGCGATGAACGGCGGGAGTTTCGCGACCGTGACCCCGAGACCGCTCAGCAGCCCGCACAACCCCCCGACGGCGACGGCGGCCACGATGCTGAGCCCCAGGGGCCAGCCCGCGTTGTGGGACGTCCAGCCCAGCACCATCATCGACAGGGCGAGGACGGCCGCGACGGACAGGTCGATGCCCCCGGTCACGATGACGAACGTCATGCCCAGCGCGAGGATCCCGAGGATCGTCACCTGGTCGAGGATGTTCAGCAGGTTGTTGACGGTGAGGAAGTAGGGCGTCGCGATGAACAGCACGATCGCGAGCAGCACCAGGCCGACGAGCGGTCCGCCGGTCCCGCTCAGCACGGCGCGCAGGCGGGTCGAGAGGGGGTTCGGGGCGGGATCGGTCGGGGCGGGTGGCGCGGCGGTGGTGCTCACTCTTGCTCCTTCGCAGGGGGTGACGGAGGGTTCGCCGACGGGTCGGCGGAGGGGTTCGGGTCGGGTCGCGGGGCGGGGCGGGCGGGGCGGCCCTCAGTTCATGAACATGCCGCCGTCGACGTTCACGGCCTGCCCGGTGATGTACCCCGCCTCGGCGGAGGCCAGGAACAGCAGCAGGTCGGCGACGTCGTCCTCGGTGCCCGCCCGGCCCAGCGGGATGCCGGCGACCCATTCGGCCATAAGTTCTCCGGGGGCGTAGTCCCCGAGGAGGCGACCCCACTCGCGGTCGTTGTAGGCCCACATGTCGGTGCCGACGATCCCGGGGCAGTAGGCGTTGACCGTGATGCGGTCGCGGGCGAGCTCCTTGGCCAGGCTCTGCGTCAGGCCCACGACGCCGAACTTGCTGGCCGCGTAGTGCGGTGTGTAGATGAAACCCTGCCGTGCCTGCCCGGAGGCGGCGTTGAGGATGCGCCCGCCCTCGCCCCGTTCCTGCATGAGGGCCGCGGCCGCCTTGGCGCACAGGAAGACCCCCGTCGTGTTCACGGCGAGGACCCGGTTCCAGGCCTCCAGGGTGAGCTCGGCGAGCGGGGCGATGGTGATCGTCCCGGCGTTGTTGACCAGGACGTCCAGGCGCCCGAACTCCGAACCGATCGTCG
Source organism: Kineococcus gynurae (assembly GCF_042433995.1). Taxonomy (NCBI): domain Bacteria; kingdom Bacillati; phylum Actinomycetota; class Actinomycetes; order Kineosporiales; family Kineosporiaceae; genus Kineococcus; species Kineococcus gynurae. The sequence continues at coordinate 305,496 of NZ_JBHLUI010000008.1, read as the reverse complement.
CGAAGGCCGAGGAGACGGCGCTCTCGTCGGTGACGTCGCAGACCAGACCGCGGGTCCTGGCCCCGGTCTCGGTCGCCACGGTCGCCGCGGCGTCGTGCACGGTCTCGGACCGGTCGAGCAGGACGACGGTCGCGCCCTCCCGGGCGAAGCGGGCGGCGATGCCGCGTCCGAGACCCTGGGCGGCCCCGGTGATCGCGACGACCTGGCCGCGGAACCGGGCGACCCGGTCGTGGGACTGGTCGGTGTGCTGGTCGGTCACGGGTTCCTCCGGGGGGTGCGGCGGGCGGCGTCGACGGCGGCGTGCCAGGCGGACAGGCGGGACTCCCGGTCGGTGCCGTCGGCGGGGAGGTAGGGCGTCCGCGCGGCGGCGCGGCGCTCGAGGTCGGCGAGGGTCCACAGCCCCGCCCCGACCCCGGCCAGCTGGGCGGCCCCGACGGCCGAGAGCTCCCGGACGGCGCTGACCTCGACCCGTCGACCGGCGAGGTCGGCCTGCAGCTGCATGAGGGTGGGGTTGGCCGAGGGACCGCCGTCGGCGAGGACGACCTCGACCGGTCCGGCGCTCTCCTCCACGGCGGCGACCACGTCGGCCACCTGGAACGCGATGGACTCCAGGGCGGCCCGGGCCAGCTGCCCGGGGCCGGTGGACTCGCTCAGCCCGGCGACGAGGCCGGCGGCGTTCTCGTCCCACCAGGGGGCGCCGAGGCCCGTGAACGCCGGGACCAGGGTGACGCCCTCGGCGTCGTCGGCCGCGGTGGACAGGAGTTCCTCGACCGTGGTGCCGAACAGGCGGGCCAGCCAGACCAGGGTCGCCCCGCTGGAGCGGATGTTGCCCTCCAGCGCGTAGCGGGGTTCGTCGAGCTCCCAGGCGAGGGTGCGGGCGATGCCCCCGCCGGTCGTCACCGGCCCGGGGGCGACCCCCATGACCGAGCAACCGGTGCCGTAGGTGGCCTTGACCCGGCCGGGGACCCAGCCGGCGTGGGCGAACAGGGCGGCGTGGGAGTCGCCGAGCACACCCGTGACCGCCCGCCCGTCCAGGTCGGGGTGCAGGCCGCGCACGGTCCCGAACGGGCCGGTGGAGGCGGTGACGGTGGGGAGGATCTCGGCGGGAACGCCGAACAGGTCGAGGAGCCACGGGTCCCAGGCCCGGCGGGCGATGTCGAGGAGCTGCGTGCGGGCGGCGCACCCGGTCTCGATCCGGTGCTCACCGGTCAGCGTGAAGACCAGCCAGGAGTCGATCGTGCCCAGGCAGAGCTCGCCGGCGCGGCTGCGGGTGCGCTCCGGGTCGTGGAGGTCGAGCAGCGCGCGGGCCTTGGCCGCCGAGAACATGGCGTCCAGCGGCAGTCCGGTCAGCTCGCGGACCCGCAGGCCGTGCCCGGCCGCGACCAGCTCGGCGCACACCCCGGCGGCGCGGATGTCCTGCCAGCCGAGGACGGGCCCGAGGGGGACCCCGGTGGCGCGGTCCCACAGCAGCACCGACTCGCGCTGGGTGCTCAGGGCGAGGGTGGCGACCTGGTCCGGACCGGTCCCGGCGGGGAGGGCGGCGAGGCAGTCGGCGACGGCGCGGCGCGCGGAGTCCGCCAGTTCGTGGCCGTCCTGCTCGGCCCACCCGGGCCGCGGGAACGACTGGCCGACCGCGCAGGTGGCGCGGGCGACCACGGCCCCCGAGCCGTCGATGACGACGGCCTTGGTGGCGCTGGTCCCCTGGTCGATCGCCAGGACGAACGTGCCGGTGGCGGCGGGTCCGTCGACGGCGTGAGCTCCGTCCCTCATGATGCATCCCCATTCATCCTTGAACAGCGATGCAAATCTAGGCCGGGACTGAATGGCTTGTCAACGATGAATGTCTACCCATACGCTGTCGGCATGGCCCCGCCCCAGAACCCCGACCAGCTCCGTCTGCTGGCCAAGGTCGCCCGGATGTACCACGAGCGGGGCATCCGTCAGCCGCAGATCGCGGCCGAGCTGCACATCTCGCAATCGCGGGTGTCCCGGCTGCTCAGCCAGGCGGTCGAGGAGGGCATCGTCCGCACCACCGTGACCCTGCCCCCCGGCGTCCACACGGGGTTGGAGGACGAGCTCAAGGAGCGGTTCGGGCTGCTCGACTGCCTGGTCGTCGACACCGCCGGTTCGCGGGGGGACGTGACCCCGGCGCTGGGGGCGGCCACGGCGGTCTACCTCAACGACACGCTGTTCGCGCGCGACGTCGTCGGCATCTCCTCGTGGAGTTCGACCCTGCTCGCCGCGGTGGAGGCCATGCGCCCCGGCAGCCGGCTCGCCGTCGAACGCGTGACCCAGCTCATCGGGGGGGTCGGGGACCCGCAGGTGCAGGTGGAGGCGACCCGCCTGCTGCACCGGTTCGCGACCATCACCAACGCGACGGCCATCTTCCTGCCCACGCCCGGTCTGGTCTCCGACGCCACGGTGCGCCGGGCCCTGCTGCGCGACCCGGCCGTCCTGGACGTCCAGCGGGCCTGGTCGGACCTGACCGTCGCCCTGGTGGGCATCGGCAACGTCGAACCCTCACCCCTGGTGCAGCGCAGCGGGAACGGGCTCGACCGGGACGCGCAGGTCGAGCTGCACGAGCTCGGGGCGGTGGGCGACGTGTGCTTCCGGTTCTTCGACCAGGCCGGGAACCTGGTGCCGTCGGCCCTCAACGAACGGGTCCTCGGCATCTCCCCCGAAGCGCTCAAGGCGGTCCCCCGGCGGGTCGGCGTCGCCGGCGGCCCGGACAAGCACGCCGCCGTCCGGGCCGCCCTGCTGGGCGGGTGGGTCAACACCCTGGTCACCGACCTGGACACCGCCCACCACCTCGCCGCCCCGGATCCCGGGATCGAGAACTCCGGGACCGCGGATCCCGGAGCCGTCCTCAGCGACTGACGGAGTTCCCCCCGGCCGCGGTGAAGTGCCGCGCGACCTGCGCCGCCGTGAGTTCCGTGGGGTACGTGGCCACGTCGTCGACGCGCCCGGCGAAGGCGGTCGTGGCGGGTTGCGCGGGCCACCCGGCGAGGGAGTCCCCGCCGATGCGCCAGAATCCGGTCATGGGCTGTGCTCCCGTGGCGGAGGCGTTGCGCCCCACCGCGATCCCGTCGACGTAGGCGGTCAGACCACCGGAGCCGACGGTCATCACGACCTGGTGCCACCGGCCGTCGTTGTACCGCCCGGCGCTCGTCACCGTCCGCACCCCGCCGGAGTAGGTTCCGGCCACGAGGCGCCCGTCGTTGGTCAGGTAGACGTGACGGTCATAACCGCTGCTCGCCCCCGTCGAGGCGGTGCCGAAGCCGACGATCTTGCCGCCCGTGGTGCTCGTCGTCCGGAACCACGCCTCCACCGAGAACACCTGGGGTCCGGTCGCGGCGCGGGTGGTCGTCGCCGGGACGGGTGCGGACCCGGTGAACGTCGTCGCCGTGTCGCCGTCCCCCGTGGCCCCGGCGGTCCCGCGTCCGGCCGAGGGGTCCAGGGACAGGTCGTCGGCGCCCGCGGTGTCCAGCCCGAGGTTCCCCGACGCCTCGTCGAGGCGCCAGAAGTGGTCGGCCCCGTCGGCCGCGACCGCGGCCGCGTACCTACTGGGCGCGCCCGCCGCCGGCACCGGCACGCCCAGGACGGCCCCGTTGCCGGTCAGGACGTTGCCGGACGCGTCGCTCACCCGGACCCGGTAGGTGGGCGTGGTCCCGACCGGCGGGTTCGGGTCGACCAGGGCGACGCCGGCCCGGTTCCACCACGTCGAGGTCTGCCGGCCGGTGGCGACCACCGTCGACGACGCGGCCGAGGAACCACGCAGGAGCTCGTAGGTGAGGATCGCGTCGTCGCGGTCCCACGCCGCGGTCACCGTGGCCCGGACGGTCCCCGAGGGCAGCACCGTGAGCGTGGGTTTCAGGTCGGTCGAGAGTTTCCCGATCGGACCCTGCTTGTTCGGTGCGAGGGAGCGCACGGCGAACCGCACGAGCCCCTGTTGGGCCTTGCCGTTGACGGTCGGGAACTCCCCGCCCAGGACGACGTAGCGGGAGTCGCCGCTGACCGACCAGGCCGCCTGCGACTGCCCGGTGTAGCTGCCGACCGTGAGCGTCGGGAGCCAGGCCCGGGGTTTCGAACCGGGCAGGCCGGAGAAGTTCCCGCCGACGTTCGTCGTGGAGGCCTCCGCCCCGAACGCGTAGGAGCGCTGGAAGGTCCACGGGGTCTGCTGCGGGTTCCCACCCACCGGGGCGCAGTTGTGGGCGTGGCCGACGACCACGACAACCCCGTTCGTGGGGAACGACGAGTAGGTGTCGCCGAAGCACCCGTTGACCCACTTCAGGGTCCCGCCGTCGGCGGCGGCGGCGAAGGTGTTCTCCAGGTTCCCGGTGCCGTAGTAGTTGTACCCCGTGCCGTAGACCGTGGAACCGTCGCTGGAGAGGCTGTAGACGGCGGCCTTCGCGCCGTAGTCGTTGACCCGCTCCTGCACCGCCCACGGCCGGGTCGCCCCGGTGGTGGCCGAGAGGGCACCGGAACCCAGCGCGGGGGAACCGTTCAACGTGCTGAACCGCCCGGCCACGACGAGCTGGTCGGGGGTCGAGGCGGGCCGCACCATGGCCATGATCTCGGCGTCGGCCGTCGGGGCCCAGGGCAGCAACGCGCCCGTGCTCGCGCTGACCGCGGCCAGCCGGCTGCGGGGGGCACCGCCGACGGAGGAGAACGCCCCCCCGAGGTACACGGTGTCGGCCGTCGCGACCACGGACCGGACCCGGTAGTCCGCACCGGCGGCGAAGGAGGTGACGACCGCGCCCGTGGCGGCGTCGAGGGCCGCGACCCGGTTGCGGGTGACCCCGTTCACGCTGGTGAAGTTCCCGACGACGTAGACGCGCGACCCGTCGGGCGAGGCCGCGAGCCCGAGCCCGGTGCTGTTCAGGCTGGGCGCCCAGGAGGAGATCAGGGCCCCGGTGGTGACGTCGTAGGCCAGGATGTTGGAGCGGGGGACCTCGCCCGTGCCCGCGGCGGCGCCCGCCGGGCGGGCCGAGGTGAACTCGCCGGTCACGTAGACGCGGTCCCCCACGACCAGCTGGGCCCACACGACGCCGTCGATCTGCACGGTCGGCAGGGCGTCGGCCGACAACGGACCGCTGGGCAGCGCCCGCGCGGTGAGGTCGTCGGCGTGGGCGGGGCCGACCAGACCGAGCAGGGCCGAGCCCGTGAGGGCGATCGTGGCCAGCGCGGCCACGGCGCGACCGGGCAACCGGACGGCGAGCGACATCGGGAACTCCAGGGGGCTCGTCGAGCCCGCACCGTTCCTCGGGCGGGTCTCGGCCCCACCCGGACCACGGGACGACCGGGACGGGGCACCGGACGATCGCGACCTCCGCGGCGGTCGTTACCCGCCGTCGGCACCGCCCCGTCCCGTCGCTCGGGACGCACCCCGTCCGTCGGCGGCGGGTCGCTCCCCCGTCCGGGTGAACGGCGCCGCCCGCGCCGCACCCGTCCGTGATCGCCTGCGCCGAACGGTTCCCCGTCCGGTCGAACCCTCCGTCCGACGACGAGGAGCGGGGCCACCGGACGGATCACCCGTCCGGCGGCCCCGCCGCCCGCTCAGCCGAAGACGTCCGGGTCCGGGCCGATGCGCTCCCCGCGCTCCAGCCCGGCGATGGCCGCCATCTCGTCGTCGGTGAGCTGGAAGGAGGACAGCTGGATGTTGGAACGGATGCGCGACGGCGTCACCGACTTGGGGATGACGACGTTGCCGAGCTGCAGGTGCCACCGGAGCACGACCTGGGCCGGCTCCTTCCCGTGCGCCGCGGCGATCTCGCCGATCGTGCTGTCCTGCAGCAGGTCTCCCCCTTGGCCGATGGGGCTCCAGGCCTCGGTGACGATCCCGTGCTCGGCGTGGAAGGCTCGCAGGTCCTCCTGCTGCAGCCACGGGTGCAGTTCGACCTGGTTCACCGCGGGGACGATCCCGGTCTCGTCGAACAGGGCGCGCAGGTGCGTCTTCTGGAAGTTCGAGACCCCGATCGAGGTGATCCGGCCCTGTTCCTTGAGTTCGGCGAACGTCTTCCAGACCTCGACGTAGGTGGACTGGTCGGGACCGGGCCAGTGGATCAGCCAGAGGTCGAGGCGTTCCAGCTGCAGCTTGCCCAGGGAGGCGTCGAACGCGCGCAGCGCCTGGTCGCGCCCCCCGGCCCGGTCCTCGTTGGCGAGTTTCGTGGTCACGAACACGTCCTCGTGGCTCAGCCCGAGGGTGGACTGCGCGGTCCGGAGCGCGTCGCCCACCCCGGCCTCGTTGCCGTACCCGGCGGCGGTGTCGATGTGCCGGTAGCCCGCGGCCAGGGCCTCGCCGACGACCTCGGCGGTGCTCTCCGGCGGCACCTGGAACACGCCGAGGCCGACCTGGGGGATGGAGCGGTCGTCGTTCAGGGTCAGGGAGGGAACGAGCGTTCCGTCTTCGAGGGGCATGCCTCGACCCTAGGCACGGGTTCCGCGAGCGGCACCCGGGCCGTTCCGGGGGGGCCGCGGATCACCCTTCGACGAGGACCCGCCAGACCCGCCCGCGCAGCTCGACCTCGTCGCCGTCGGAGAGCTGCCGACCGCGCCGGTCCTCGGGTTCCCCGTTGACCAGGACGTCCCCGTCGGCGATGAGTTCCCGGGCCTCTCCCCCGGAGTCGACCGCCCCGCAGAGCTTGAGGAACTGCCCGAGCCGGACCACGCCGGTGACCTCCACGTCGGTGGCGGCCACGCTCATTCCTCGTCGAGGGCGAGCGCGGTGAGCACCGCGGCGACCCGGTCGGCGTCCGCGCTGCCGAACCGCGTGGGCAGCTCCAGCGTCGCGGTCCGTCCCCCGGCGAGCGGGACGGTGTGGACCTGGGTGGTCTCGACGTCCTCGACCGCGATGTGCACGATCTCGGCGTCGGCGGCCTCGTCCTCGGCCGGGACCGCCGACCCGGCCGGGTCCTCGCGCCCCGCGGCGGAACCGTCGCGCAGGAACGCCCGCAGCCTGTCCACCCCGTCGCGGGCCAGCCGTTCGGCGTCGGTGCTCATCCGCCCCTGGGCCAGCAGCGAGCGGAGCAGGGCGTCCAACGATTCCCGGTTGTCCTGGGTCATGCCCCCATTCTGACGCCCCGCCCGCGACCCGCCCGCCCGCCTGCCTGCCTGCACCGGCGAAGCCCGGTTCAGGCCGGTTCAACCCGCGAGGTGGCCCCACTCCCCCTCCAGCTCGCTCCACCGGTCGAACCCCGCGACCCGGCCGCCCGCCAGCACCAGCACCCGGTCGGCCAGCAGCAGGGCCGACCGCTTGGAGGTCGACCCCAGCACGGTGGTCCGGCTCTCCCGCAACGCCTCCCACAGTTCCAGCTCGGTGCGGGCGTCGAGGGCGGAGGAGACGTCGTCGGCCACGAGCAGCTCGGCCCCGGTGGCCAGGGCGCGGGCCAGCGCCAGGCGCTGGACCTGCCCCCCGGAGAGCCGGACGCCGCGGTGGCCGACGAGGGCCGCCGTCCCGCCGGCGGCGGCCACGTCGACGTCGAGGCGGGCGGTGCTGACCGCCGCCCCCGAGCGGCCCCGGGCGCCCTGGTGGTCCAGGGCCACGTTGTCGTCGAAGCTGCCCGAGAGGACCCGGGGCAGCTGGGCGACGTAGCCGACCTGGCCCGGGCGCAGGAACGTCTCGGCGTCGGCGACCTCGCGCCCGTTCCAGAGCAGCCGGCCCTCGTGGTCGACCAGCCCGGCCAGGGCGGCGAGCAGCGAGGACTTGCCCGCCCCCACGCCGCCGACGACGAGGACCAGCTCACCCGCCCGCACGTCGAGGTCCACGCCGGCGACGCCGACGGTCCCGTCGTCGTGGACGGCCGTGAACCCCCGCAACCGCAACGTGCGCAGCGGTTCCTTGCCCACCGGGGCGGGTGCCGGGGCCGCCCCGGCGACGAGGTCGACGTCGTCGGGGGCGGCCAGGACGTCGGAGCGACCCGCGAGCGCCGCGGTCTGGCGCAACCACTCCCGGGCGACGGGGGCCTCGGTGACGACGGCCCCCGCGACGGTCCCGAAGTAGGACGTCCCGGCCACAGCGGTGGAGACGAGCAACGCCGTCGCCAGGCTCCACGCGCCCCCCAGGTGCAGGCCCCAGGTCAGCACGAGGCCGGCCTGGACGAGCAGTCCCGGCACCCCGTCGAGCACGGCCCGGACCCGGAACTCCCGGATCGAGGCCCGCACGCGGACGGCGTCGACGGCGTGCAGGTGCGCGGTGACCGGACCCACGACCCCGGCGAGCTTCACCGTCCGGACGGCGTCGACGGCCGAGCCGAGCGCGCGACCGTAGGCCACGCGGGCGTCCCCGGCCCGGCGGCCGTTGCGTCCGGCGACGGGGGCGCCGAGGGTGGAGACCAGGGCCGAGCCGAGCATGACGACGGCGATGATCCCGCCGGCGACGAGGCTGCGCGCGACCAGGGCGGTCACCACGACGGTGACGGCCCCGAGCACGACGTCCACCCACCGGTCCACGTAGAGGACGAACCGTTCGGAGTCCAGCGCCCGGGCGGTGACCTCGCCGGGCGGGGTCCGGGGCAGCCGCCGCTGGCGGGTCTGCCCGAGCAGCACCGACAGCCGCAGCCGGAGGGTGATCGCGTTCCACCACAACGGGTACAGGCGCAGGGCACCGGCGAGCACGAACGGCAGGGCGAGCAGGCTGACCCCGACGGTGGCGGCCAGCACCCACGTCGTCGTCCCGTCGCGGCCGTCGGCCAGGGCCTGCACGAGTCGGCCCCAGGCCCAGCCGGTCAGGACGCCGTAGGCCCCGATGAGGGAGAGCGTGCCGAAGAGCAGGCCCCCGGCCAGACCCCACCGCGGGTAGCAGCGGATCGCGGCGAGGACCGTGCGGGCCAGCCGCGGCCGCGGGGCGGGCGCCGGGACGGGCGTGCGCCGGCTCCGGGGGCGCTGCTCGCCCAACGGGTCGCGGGCCCCCGGGATGGTGACGGGCGTCAGGGCGGAGGCGGCCAGCAGCTCGGCGAACGGGCCGGGCCGGGTGGCCAGGTCGGCCCGGGGACCGCTCTGCACGACCCGCCCGCCGGCCAGGACGACGACGTCGTCGGCGCGCCGGGTGGTGCCGAGCCGGTGGGCGATGACCACCCCGGTCCGACCGGCGAGCAGCCGCTCGGCGGCCTGGGTGACCCGGGCCTCGGTCAGCGGGTCCATCCGGGCGGTGGCCTCGTCGAGGACGACGAGCCGCACGTCGCGCACGAGCAGGCGGGCGAACGCGACGAGCTGCGACTCCCCGGCCGACAGCGTCACCCCGCCGGGACCGAGCGGGGTGTCGAGCCCGTCGCGCAGCCCGGCCACCCAGTCCTGCAGGCCGAGGGCGGCGATGGCGGTCTCGACCCGGTCGCGCGCCACGGGCTCGGTGAGGGTGATGTTGTCGGCCAGGCTCGCGGCCAGCAGCTCGGTGCGCTGGGTGACCACGCCGACGGCCCGGCGCAGCTCCTGCAGGTCGAGGTCGAGGATGTCGACCCCGCCGAGCAGCACGGTGCCGCGCGGGGGTTCGACCGCCCGGGAGAGCAGGGCCGCGAGGGTCGACTTGCCCGACCCGCTGCGCCCGACGAGCGCGACCGTGCGCCCCGCGCCCACGGAGACGGTCACGTCGCGCAGGGCGTAGGTGCCGACCTCGTCGTCGGGGTAGCGGAAGTCGAGGTGGTCCAGGCGCAGGTCGAGGTCGCCGGCGGGCAGGCCCTGCCCCCCGCGGGGTTCGGGCTCGGCCCGCAGCAGCGATCGGATCCGTTGCAGCGCACCGAGTCCGGCCTGGACGTCGGGCAACCGGTTGGCCACCTCGGTCAGGTCGCCGACGAACCCCGACATGAGCAGCCACACCGTGACCAGGGCCGCCACCTGAAGGTTGCCGGCCCCGACCAGCGCGGTGCCGGTGAGCACCAGGGCGAGCAGCAGGGTCGAGAGGACCATGCCGGTGCGCCAGCCGACGAGGGAGGCCAGGCGCGTCGTGGCCCGGACCGCGGTGAGCAGACGGGCCCCGAGGCCGGCGTAGCGGCGCACGACGTGGGCCTGCCCGAGGCTGGAGCGGACGTCGTCGCGGCCCGCGACGGCCTCCTCGAGCTGGGCGGCGTGGTCGGTCCAGGCGCTCTCCTCGACGACCTTGCGCCGGGCCAGCTCGGCGGTGAGCGGGCGGGCCACGAGCAGGGCGAGGGCCGCGACCACCGGGAAGGCGAACCAGGCGGGCCACCAGGTCAGCCCGGCGACGACCCAGGCGAGCGCCGAGCGGACGATCGCGCCGAACAGGCTCCAGAAGGTGTCGCGCAGGAGCTGCCCGAGCTGGCGGGGGTCGTCGTCGACGCGGTCGATGACCTCCCCGACAGCCTGCTCGGCCAGGGTGGGCAGGGGTTGCTGCAGCGCCGCCCCGAGCAGGTCGGCCCGCAGCTCCCCCTCGGCCCGCCCGACCGCCGTCGCGAACGACGCCCGCCCGACCGTGTCCAGCGCCGATCCGCCGAGGGCGAGGACCGCGAGCAGGCTCAGCAGCTGCGTCGTCGGGTCCTGGGCCATCCGCCCGACGACGACGGTCGCCAGGGTCTGCGCCAGTGCCGCGAGCACCACCACGACCAGGGCGATCGTCGTGGGCGGGCCGGCCAACCGGCGGAGCGTCAGGGGTCGGGCCGCCCCGGCGGACGCGGTGGCGGACGCGGGACGGCGGGCGGGACGGAGACGGGGTCGGGCGAACAGCACGTCCTCGACGGTAGTGAGCGCCCGCGACCGTCCGCCTCACCTTTTCCGCCGCCCACCCCTCCCCGCAGCGGTCCCCGACGACCCCGACCTCCCCCGCCCCCCACCCCCCACTCTGACCGTGATCAAGGAATGAGTGCGCTCCTGCCCCTGTCGTCACACGACGTACGGGTCCCGGCGGGGACGGGTGGGGCGGCGGGCAACACATTCCTTGATCACGGTCGAGGAGGAGGGGGGGCCGAGGGGCGGGGCCGAGGGGCGGGCGGGGGACGTCAGCGGCGGCGGAGACGACGGCGCAGCCGGAAGCCCCGGCGTTCGGCCGTCGGCTGCAGGCAGCAACCGACGGTGAGGACGACGGCCGGCACCACCGCCGATCCCCGGTCCACCCACCCGAGAGCCCGGGCCCCGAGCGCGACGAGGCCGGCGAGGAGCAGGACCGCCACGAACGCGACCGCCCGCTCGGGCCACGTGCCCGGGGTGGGGGGCGGGGCGTCCGGGTCGCGGGTGAGGCCGAGCGCGTCGGTGGCCCGGCGCACCCGGGAGGGACCGGACCGCCGGGCCCGGCTCACCGGCCCCCGGCCCTCACGCCGCCTGGGCCAGGAACGAGTCCCAGCGGGGGTCGGGCTGCTCGGCCCCGCGCACCGCCCAGGACGCGCCGCGGGGCGGCCCGGGGCGGAACCGCAGCGACCAGCCCATCTCCTCGGGCGTGCGGTCGCCCTTGAGGTTGTTGCAGCGGATGCAGCAGGCGACGAGGTTCTCCCAGCTGTCGGGGCCGCGGCGGCTGCGGGGCTGCACGTGGTCGACGGTGGTGGCGTGCCCGCGGCAGTAGGCGCACCGTTGGTGGTCGCGGCGCAGCACCCCGCGCCGGCTCACCGGGACGACCGAACCGCGCGGGACCCGGACGTAGCGCGCGAGCAGGATGACCGAGGGCCGTTCCAGGCTCATCGATGCGCCGACGACCGGTTCGGGATCGGCCACGACGACCGATGCCTTCCCGGACAGGACCAGGACCACGGCCCGCTTGAAGGAGACCACGGCGAGCGGTTCGTACCCCGCGTTCAGGACCAACGTGCGCATCTTCCACCTCCGGGAACGCAGAAGGCGCCCTCCCCGGCTGGGAGGGCGCCTCTGTCGGCGACGACGTGGCCATGCTCGTGACCCGGGACACGACCCGGCGCACGGACCGGCACGGCGGCACCGTGCTGGTCGGGGCGTCCGGGTATCTGCACCGCACCGGAGGCGCTCGACCGGCGCGCGCGGGCGGGACCGGGCTGGGGACCCGTTCCGCTCCGTCGTCCCGGTCGATGCATCTCCGGCCTCTCGCGTGGCTCGTCCTCACCGTTCACGGGAACTGTACGACCGGAAATCGCGATCGTCAGCGAATTCTCGGTGAGGGCACGCGGAACGGACGACGACCCGGCCCCGCCGGAGCGGGACCGGGTCGGTCGCAGGAGAGGTCGTACGGGGTTCGGCGGCTGCCGGCGGGGGGCCGGGTCAGGCGACGGGGGCGACCCGGCCGAAGGAGACCGCGTCGGACCAGATGCTGCGCAGGGCGACGGGCTTGCCGGTACGCGGGGAGTCCCACATCTGGTTGCCACCGGCGTAGATGCCGACGTGGAAGACGCGGCCGCCGTTGGAGAAGAACACGAGGTCGCCGGGGACGGCCTCGCCACGGGAGATGTTCGCCGCGGCGGCGCGCTGGGCGCGGGAGGTGCGCGGCAGCTCGATGCCGACCTGGCGCATGACGTAGCTGGTGTACCCGGAGCAGTCGAACCCGGCGGGGGTGGTGCCGCCGTAGACGTACTGGATCCCGGCGTACTGCGAGGCGATGGAGAGGATCCGCTCGCCCAGCCCGGAGGCGTTGCTGCTCACCGCGACGGGCGCGGCGGAACCGGCGGCCTCGGCGGCGGGAGCGGCCGCCGCGGCGCGGGAGGCGCCGGCGCGGGCGACGGCCGACTGGCTCAGGCTCACGGTCGGGCGGGCCACGACCGGGGCCGGGGTGGGGACGGCCGAGAAGGCGGCGGGAGTGGCCAGCCCGGTCGCACCGGCGGCGGGGGCGGAGATGACGCCGACCGGGGTGGCGCCGAAGGCCGCGTCGACCGCGGTGCCGACCGCGGCGGGCACGGCGGCCGGGACGGTCGCGGGCACGACGGTCGGGGCGGCACCGGCGGGGCCGGCCAGGGTGACGGTCAGACCACCGGCGACGACCGCGGCAGCGGCGGCACGGCTCAACCGGGCGACGGGAAGCGGGCGTGCAGAGGCGCGGTGGCGCGCCAGAGCGCGAGTGCTCAAGGTGTTGACCTCTCCGACGCCTACGAGGTGAGCTGTCGGGTTCGGGCGGAAGGTCTCGCCCGGCCGGCTCGCGCCGGCTTCACCCCGAGGACTCGCCCTGCTCCGCGCACGAGGTGCGGACGGGGACGAGCCCGGGAAACGTGGTTCCCCCACTCCTGCCATGACTGACTCGAGGGACCTCGTCGCGGTGGCAGGACTCGGCGTCCGCGTGAGGACTGCCCCGACCTCTGCCGGGGTAGCGCTTGGACACTAACCCAGGGCGTTCGCGGATGTCACGCCTCGGTCACGACGATGTGGCGGGAAGGTGACGCGAAGCACAGACTCCGCTCCGTTCTCCCCCAGAAAACGAACGGAGAGCGGCGATCGCGCCACTCTCCGTTCATCTTCGCGGAGCGTCCGGGTGACGAGTCACCACCGCGACCCGGAACCCGCCCGACGACAAGATCACCGTCGCCGCAGGTCGCAGGCCCGGACGGGCGTCAGCTCGCCGACTCCAGGGCCACGAAGATGTGAGATGCCTCACCCGGGTGCAGTTCGACCTGCTCCCCCTGGTCGACGGTCACCGCCACGAGGGAGCCCGAGGCCGCGATCGTCACCTCGGCGCCCGGGCGCAGCCCCACCGCCCCGAAGCGGGCCATCAGCTCCACGTCGGTCTGCAGCGGTTCGCCCAGCCGGCGCACCACGACCGTCCGTCCCTCCAGCCCAGCGGTGGTCAGCGGCTGCACGCCCTCGCGGAACTCCTCCTGCGTCGGGGTCTCCCCCAGCTCCTCCAACCCCGGGATCGGGTTCCCGTAGGGGTCGAAGTGCGGGTGGTGGAGGATGTCGACGAGGCGTCGCTCGACGTGCTCGGAGATGACGTGCTCCCAGCGGCAGGCCTCCTCGTGCACGAGCTCCCACGGCAGACCGATGACGTCGGTCAGCAGCCGTTCGGTCAGCCGGTGCTTGCGCATCACGCGCATCGCCTTGTTGCGGCCGTTCTCGGTCAGTTCCAGGCGCCGGTCCTCGCCGACGTGGAGCAACCCGTCGCGTTCCATCCGCGCGACCGTCTGCGAGACCGTCGGACCGGAGTGGTGCAGGCGCTCCGCGATGCGGGCCCGCATCGGGGGGATGCCCTCTTCCTCGAGCTCGAAGACCGTCTTCAGGTACATCTCGGTGGTGTCGATGAGGTCGCTCACGGTGTCATCTTCGGGCATCGGGGCCCGACGTCGAACCCGAGGGCGGACCCGAGGGCGGACCTGGACGCGGTGGGGGTCCGGGGGTGGCGTCCGGATCGCGGGTCGGGGAGATCGTCATTACCGTCGGACGGTGCCCGGACGACGCAGTGTGCTGTGGTTCCGCCGCGACCTCCGCCTGGGCGACCACCCGGCCCTGCTGACCGCCGCGGCCGCCGCGGACGAGGTGGTCCCGCTCTTCGTGATCGACCCCGCCCTCTGGAAGCCCGCGGGCGACGTGCGCCGCGCCTACCTGCTGGCCTCGCTGCGGGCCCTCGACGAGAGCCTCGACGGTCGGCTCGTCGTCGAGCGCGGGGACCCGACCACGGTGCTGCCCCGTCTCGCCCGACGGGTGGGCGCCGACAGCGTCCACGTCACCGCGGACACCGGTCCCTACGGGCGGCGCCGCGACGAGGCGGTGGAGGAGAAGCTGGCGGGGCGCGACGTGCCCCTGCACCGCACCGGCACCGCCTACGCCGTGGGGCCCGGCACGATCCTCAACGGCAGCGGCAGACCCTTCCAGGTGTTCACCCCGTTCTCCCGCGCCTGGGCCCGGCACGGGTGGCCCACCCCGGCCGACTCCCCCGGCCGCACCACCTTCGTGGCCGACGCCGGCGAGGGGGTCGACGGCACGCACTGGCCGGCCGAGCCCGACCTCGGCGACCTCGGCCTGCCCCCCGCCGGGGAGCAGGCCGCCAAGGACCGGTGGGCGGAGTTCCTCGAGGACCGCCTCGGCGACTACGACGGCGACCGCGACCGCCCGGACCGGGCGGGCACCTCGCAGCTCTCGGCCCACCTGAAGTGGGGGGAGATCCACCCCCGGACGCTGCTCGCCGACCTCGCCCCCCGTCGCGGCAAGGGGGCCGACACCTACCGGACCGAGATCGCCTGGCGGGAGTTCTACGCCGACGTGCTGTGGCACCGACCGGACTCCGCCCGCGAGTACTACAAACCGGAACTCGCCGGGTTGCGCTACGAGCGGCCCGGGGCGGCGTTCGACGCCTGGGCGGCGGGCCGCACCGGGTATCCCATCGTCGACGCCGGGATGCGCCAGCTGCACGCGGAGGGGTGGATCCACAACCGCGTCCGGATGATCACCGCGAGTTTCCTGGTCAAGGACCTCCACGTGGAGTGGCAGCACGGGGCCCGGGAGTTCATGCGCTGGCTGCGCGACGGCGACCTGGCCAGCAACAACCACGGCTGGCAGTGGGTGGCCGGTTCCGGCACCGACGCCTCACCGTTCTTCCGCGTCTTCAACCCCGTCACCCAGGGCGAGAGGTTCGACCCCGACGGCGACTACGTGCGTCGGTACGTACCGGAACTGCGGGGGCTGGCGGGCAAGCAGGCGCACCGGCCGTGGGAGGCGGCCGACGGGGTTCCGGAGGGGTACCCCGAGCGGATCGTCGACCACGCCGAGGAACGGACGCGGGCGCTGGAGGACTACCGCCGGGTGCGGGAGTCCTGAGCCGACGGTTCGCCCGGGTCACCAGTGATCGTCGGGAAGGTTTCCGGTCTACTGTCGGCGGACGCGCGGGCGTCGAAGGGGTGCGGTGGAGGACATGCTCGTGATCGGGTGCGCCGCCGAGGATTCCTCGGCGGCGGAGCAGGACTTCGCGGAGCGTCTGCGCTCCCCCGTCCTGGCCGGTGTGGCGCTGCTGCTCGGGGTCGAGGGCCGTCCACGAGCGGGCCGCACCGCCCTCCTCATCACGCCGGACGGTCTGCGCTGCGTCGACGTCGAGGACGCCGGGAACCGGGTTCCGCGCCCGGGCGGGGGCGTGGGCCGGGCCCGGCCCGGTTCCGACGTGGCGGGTCGGCTCTCCGGTGTCCTCGCCGACCGTGCGCCGGAGGCGGGGCCCGTCCTGGCGATGGCCGTGGTCTACGGCCCCCCGTCCGCACCACCCCTCGTCGCGGGTCCCGGGGCGGGGACCGGGGCGGGGCCCGGCGCGGGGCCGTGGACCACCACCCCCGAGCGGTTCCCCCTCGACCTCGCCGCCCTGGAACCCTTCCCGCTCACGCTGTCGACGGCCCGGGCGGTCCTCACGGCCCTGGACCTCCCCCCGATGCTGGTCCCGCCGGAGGACGTCCTGCGGGAACAGGGTTTCGCCGCTGCGGACGGGTGGGCCCGGGGTCGGCGCGATCCCGGACCCACGGCGGAGTTCCCCGCCGGTTTCCCGGCCGGAGCGGCCGACCTCGCGGACCGCATCGACCACCCCGACCGGCCGCCGTCGGCCACCGAGGTGCCCCTCCCGGCCGACGCCCTCGGCGTCCTGGGCGCGGAACCGCTGTTCGTGCCGGACGAGTGGGTCGAGGAGGAGATCCGCCGCCGGCGGCGCTCGCGCCGGCCGAAACTGCTGGTCCTGCTCGCGCTCCTGCTGCTCGGTCTGGCGGCGTTCGGCCTCAGTCGGTTGAGCGCGGCGGAGGGACCCACGGCGACCCCACCGACGACGCCCGTCCCGACGGTGACCTCTTCGCCCGAAGGCGGCGTCGCGGCCAGGGACGTGACGGCCGCACCGACCCCGGTGCGGGACTGACGACCCGACCTCCGTCGGAACCGGTCGGGGTCAGGCCCGGCCGTCCCGACCGGTCGTCTGCTTGTCGGCGTACATCGCCGCGTCGGCGCGGCCCAGCAGTTCCGACCAGCCGGTGCGGCCGTCGGCGACGACCACCCCCACGCTCGCCCCGCACCGCACCGCAGCCCCGTCCGGGCCGGACGCGGCCGGGACCGCCGCCCGGAACCGCTCCACCGTGGCGGGGTCACCGCCGGCGCGCCCGGGTCCGAGCACGACCACGAACTCGTCCCCGCCCAACCGCGCGAGCAGCGCCGGCTCCCCCGCCTCCGCGCGCAGCCGTTCGGCGACACGGGACAGCAGGTCGTCACCGACGGCGCGGCCGAACCGGTCGTTGACGGCCTTGAACCCGTCGAGGTCGACGAAGACGACGGTGGTCCCGGCCGGCAGGTCGGGACCGAGCCGGGCCACCCCCTCGGCGAGACCGCGGCGGTTCAGCAACCCGGTCAGGGGGTCCTGGCGGGCGGTCTGCTCGAGGTCGTGCTCGCGCTGCCGCTGCAGCCGGGCGAGTTCGTCGGCGGTCCGACGGCCCTCGACCGCGATCACGAAGAGGTTGAGGACGACGAGACCGAAGAGGAGCAGTCCACCCAGGAGGAGCGCGCCCGCCCAGGCGAGCCCCGGGACCGGCGGGACCAGCAGACCGGGACGGTGCCCGAGGGTCGCCGCGGCCGCCAGCACCGCGGAGCAGCCGAACGCCGAAGCGAGGCCTCCGAACGCCGCCCGTCGGGGGTTCCACTGCAGGTGGGTCCCGGCGACGACGGCGCCCAGCAGGGGCAGCAGCGGCGCGAGGCCCGTGGCGAGCAGGCCCGCCGTGCCCACGGCCAGCCCGAGCAGCATGCGGCGCACCGTGCGGTCGGCCAGGTCACCCCCGCCGAGGCGCACCTGCAGGACGTCTGCGCGCAGCACCCCGAAGACGAACCAGATGGTCCAGCCCCACCCCGGCGGCACCGGGGTCGACCCCGCCAGCGCTCCCAGCGCCGTGAACGCGCACGCCGTGGCCACCGCCCCGGCGACGGCCGAGGACAGCGGCGCCCCGGAACGGGCGCCGGCGCGGGGGGAACTGCGGGTCACACGTCGCTGGATCGGCCGGACCGGGACCCGACCTGAGCACCGCCCGCCCGGGTCACCGGTTCAGGCGTGGGGGTCGCGGGCGTCGTAGGCCCGGAAGGACGGTTGGGCCCGGGTCAGCAGCAGCACGAGCGCGATGCACACGAGGCCCCCCGCGAGCGCCGTGACCGCCTCACCCACGACGTCGGCCGAGGACCCGAGCACGAGGTCGCCGAGTCGCGGTCCACCGGCGACGACGACGATGAACACCCCCTGCAGCCGTCCGCGCAGCGCGTCCGGGGTGGCGACCTGCAGGATCGTCGAGCGGAAGATCGCGCTGACGGAGTCGGCGGCCCCGGCGAGCACCAGCAGCACGGCCACCACCGGCAGCCGGTGGTCCAGGCCGCCGTCGCCGGCGGGGAGGACGAGCAGCACCAGGCCGACGAGGCTGATGCTCGCCCCCCAGACCAGGATGCAGACGACGACGGCCAGCCCCTGACGACGGACCCCGCCGAGCGGACCGGAGAACAGTCCCGCCAGCGCCGCCCCGAGGGCGAGGGCGGCGGTGAGGACGCCGACCGTGGTGGCTCCGCCGCCGAGGACGACGGCCCCCAGGGCCGGGAACAGCACCCGCGGCATGGCGAAGATCATCGCGGCGAGGTCCAGCAGGAAGGTCATGCGCAGGTTGGGCCGGGTGCCGAGGAACCGCAGTCCCTCGACGACGCTGCGGAACCCGGCCCGGGGGCGTTCCCCGGCGGCGACCTCGGGCGGGATCGCCGGCAACCGGAACACCGACCAGAGCGCGAAGACGTACATGACGGCGTCGACGGTGTAGGCGAGCCCGAAGCCGCCGGTGCCGACGAGGACGGCCGCCAGCAGCGGACCGGCGGTCAGGGCGACGGTCTGGGCCGTCCACACGAGGGCGTTGGCGGCGGGCAGGAGCTCGGCGTCGACCAGCCGCGGCAGGATGGCCGAGCGGGCCGGGGAGTTGATGGCGAAGGCCGCGCTCTGCAGGGCGACGAGGCCGTAGAGCAGGCCGGCCGAGCCGACGTCGAGCCAGGCCTGGGCGGCGGTGGCGAGGGACACCACCCACAGCACGCTGGAGGCCAGCAGCGCGACCCGGCGGCGGTCGTGCACGTCGACCAGCGCCCCGCCGTAGAGGCCGAGCACGACGAGCGGGACGAGGGCGGCCAGGCCGACCAGACCGACCGCGAAGGTGGACCGGGTCAGGTCGTAGATCTGCAGCCCGACCGTGACGACCGCGATCTGCTGGCCGACGCCGGCCAGGGACAACCCGATCCACAGCCGACGGAAGGCGGGGCTGCGCCGCAGCGGGGTGGTGTCGGCGAGGAGGGCCCGGAACCGGCCGGGTCGGGGATCCGACGTCGTGTCGCGGGTCCGCGGGGTCGGGGGCACCGCGTCAGCATAAGTGGTTCGTTGAGGTAAGCACCCGCGCTGCGCGCCCCGGCCGACCGGACCCGGACAGGAAGAAGTCCCCGGGCACTTCCACCGCCGTGGCGGTGGGTCGGCTGGACAGGCCGACGCCCGGGGACCCGGTGACTGCCGTGGATTCGCCGCTGCCTGCGGGGCGACCAGAGCGGTCCGCGTCCAACGCGGCTGCTAGCGGGCAGCCACCTCACGCGTCCGATGAGTCATCAAGGTCGGACCACCTCCTCTCTCGTGCTGGAAAAACCGTACGTCGGCGCCCGGGAGCTGTCACCCCCTTTTTTCGCCGGACGGCACAGGGAGACCCTGCGCCCGGTCATCGAGCACAACGTCCCCCTGTGCCGATCCGGTGCGGCGGGCCGTGCAGTTGTGGTTGATCTGACCCTTACACTTCTTGTCGTTCGCACCTGTACGCAGCGCGCCCGCCGCGCCGCGACGACGAGGCACCGGGGAGGTCGGCCGTGAGCGCGCAACCGCCGCAGATCCGCGTCGCCGTCTCCACCGTGATCTTCGCGCTGCTCCCCGCGCCGGACGGCGAGATCCGCGTGCACCTGCCCCTGGTGCGGCGCACCCGGGACCCCTACGCCGGGGCGTGGGCCCTGCCGGGCGGGTGGGTCTGCGCGCAGGAGAGCCTCAGCGACGCCGGGCGGCGCACCCTGGCCGAGACGACCGGGCTGCGCCCGAGCTACCTCGAGCAGCTCTACACGTTCGGGCACCCGGAACGCTCGCCGGGCGGACGCGTCGTCTCCGTCGTCTACTCCGCCCTGGTCCGCAACCACGAGGCGGCCGGCACGGGGGCCGGGCCGGTTCCGGTGGACAACGTCAGCTGGTGCCCGGTGGACGACGCGGTCGGGCTGGCGTTCGACCACGACGAGATCGTCCGCTACGCCATCTGGCGGTTGCGGTCCAAGGTCCAGCACGCGCACGTCGCCCAGCACTTCCTGGGCGAACGGTTCTCCCTCGCGCAGCTGCGCGAGGTGCACGAGGCGGTCCTGCAGAAACCGCTGGACCCGGCCAACTTCCGCCGTCAGGTGGAGGGGTCGGGGGCGGTCGTGCCGACCGGCGAGCGGCTCACCGGGGGGCGGCACCGCCCCCCGCAGCTCTACCGCGCGGTCCTCACCCCGGAGTCGGCCGGACCGTTCGGCCGCGCCGGCCCCCCGTCCTGACCGCGCACCCCCTCGCCCCCGCAGACCCCGCAGACCCCGCAGGACCCGCAGACCCCGAAGACCCCGTCCCGCGGGCACCACCCCCGCACCTCGCCTGGAAGGCACCCGAGATGGCCTCCGTCCCCGTTCAGATCGACCTGCTGGCCCGTTCCGCCGGAGGGGCCGGCGCCGCCGTGTGCGACCCCGACCTGCCCAGCGGGCCCTGGAACTTCGACGCCGTCCCGGGCCTGCCCACCCCGGCCCCGAGCTACGGCGCCGGGGCCAGCCGGGCCGACGTCGCCCCCGCCGACACCCCCGTCCAGCGGCAGATCCCGGCGCAGTACCGGTTGATGCCCGCCGAGGAGCTGGCCCGCCGCATCGACGCCGCCAAGGCCGCGCTCGGGGACCGTCTGACGATCCTCGGGCACTACTACCAGCGTGACGAGGTCGTGCGGTACGCCGACTTCGTGGGCGACTCCTTCCAGCTCGCCCGCGAGTCGCAGACCCGCACCGGGGCCGAGTTCGTCGTGTTCTGCGGCGTGCACTTCATGGCCGAGACCGCCGACCTGCTCTCCACCCCCGAGCAGGCCGTGATCCTGCCGAACCTCGCCGCCGGGTGCTCGATGGCCGACATGGCCGACATCGACTCGGTCACCGCGTGCTGGGAGCAGCTCGAGGCGCTCTACGGCACCGAACCCGACGAGCAGGGTCGGGTCCCCGTGATCCCGGTGACGTACATGAACTCCTCGGCCGCGCTCAAGGGTTTCTGCGGCGAGCACGGCGGGATCGTCTGCACCTCCTCCAACGCCGAGCAGGTCCTGGCCTGGGCGTTCGAGCGCGGGCAGCGCGTCCTGTTCTTCCCCGACCAGCACCTGGGCCGCAACACCGCCTCGGCGATGGGGGTCCCGCTCTCGGCGATGCCGGTCTGGGATCCGCGCAAGCCGCTGGGCGGCAACGACTCCGAAACCCTGAACGACGCGCGGGTGGTGCTCTGGCGCGGATGGTGCTCGGTCCACCAGCGGTTCACCACCGACCAGATCGCGCAGGCCCGGGCGAAGAACCCCGCCGTCCGCGTCGTCGTGCACCCGGAGTGCCCGCTGGAGGTCGTGCAGGCCGCCGACGAGGCCGGTTCCACGCAGTACATCAAGAAGGTGGTCGACGCCGCCGCCCCCGGTGAGGCGTTCGCCATCGGCACCGAGATCAACATGGTCCGTCGCCTCGCCGACGCGCGTCCCGACCTGACCATCGAGTGCCTCGACCCGGTGATCTGCCCCTGCTCGACCATGTACCGGATCCACCCCGCCTACCTCGCCTGGGTGCTCGAATCCCTGCTCGCCGGGGAGGTCGTCAACCAGGTCCGGGTCCCCGCGTCGGTCGCCGCGGCCGCCACCGTCGCCCTGGAGCGCATGCTCGCGGTCCGGCCGTGACCAGTCGTCCCCTCGGCCCGGGCGCGCTCCGCCCGGCCGACCTCACGGGTCCCGCCCTCGACCTGCTCGTGGTCGGGGGCGGGCTGGCCGGGCTGACCGCGGCGCTGGAGGCGCACGCCGCGGGGGCCCGGGTCGCGCTCGTGACCAAGACGGTCCTGGGCGACGGCAGCACCCGCTGGGCCCAGGGCGGTCTGGCCGCGCCGGTGGGCCGGGCCGACGTCGCCGCGCACGTCGCCGACACCCTGGCCGCGGGCGGCCCCACCGTCCCGCCGGCCGTGGCGGCCGCGGTCGTCGGGCACGGGGCGGACGCCGTCCGCGACCTCTGGCGGCGGGGCGTCCGCTTCGACACCGACCCCGACGGGTTCTGGGCCCTGGGGCTGGAGGCCGCGCACTCGCGGCCCCGGATCCTGCACGCCGGGGGTGACCGGACCGGGGCCGTCGTCGCCGCGGCGCTGGCGGCCGCCGTCCGGGCGGCCGGCGTGCCGGTCGTCGAGGGCGCCTTCCTGGAGGAGCTGCTCCTCGACGAGCAGGGCGTGCACGGGGCCCGGGTCTCCGGCGTCGACGTCCGGGCGCGGGCGGTCCTGCTGGCCACCGGCGGGGCCGGGCAGGTCTGGGCCCGGACCACCAACCCGGCCGTGGCCACCGGTGACGGTCTCGCCGCGGCCTGGCGGGCCGGAGCGCTGCTCGCCGACCTGGAGATGGTGCAGTTCCACCCGACCACCGCCGCCTTCGGGACGCGGTCGCTGATCTCCGAGGCCGTCCGCGGCGAGGGCGCGGTGCTCCGGGACGAGTCCGGGCACCGGTTCGCCCTCGACGTGGACCCCCGCGGCGAGCTCGCCCCGCGCGACGTCGTCGCCCGGTCGATCGCCGCGGTCATGGCCCGGCAGGACGCCCGCCCGGTGCTGCTCGACGCCCGCGGGGTCTCCGCGCGGCTGGGCCGACCCTTCGCCGAGCGCTTCCCGCAGATCACCGCCGACTGCGCCGCCGCCGGTCTCGACCCCGAACGGGACCTCCTGCCGGTCACCCCGGCCGCGCACTACCTGATGGGCGGCCTCCGCACCGACGCCTCCGGGCGCACCAGCCTGCCCGGGTTGTGGGCCGCGGGCGAGGTCGCCTGCACCGGGGTGCACGGCGCGAATCGGCTGGCGTCGAACTCGCTGCTGGAGGCCGCCGTGCTCGCCGCCGTCGCCGTGGCCGACCTGCTCGCCGACCCGGGCGCCGACCGGGCCGCGGTCGGCGCCGACGACGAGGTGCTGGACGTGGTGGACCCCGCGGCGAGCGCCCGACGGTCCCCCCTGCCGCGGGCCGAGATCCAGCAGATCGCCTGGGAGCACGCCGGGTTGCTGCGCGAGGGGTCCGGTCTGGAGCTGGCCGGGAAACTCCTCGGTCTGGACGAGGACCCGGCGACCGGACCGCTGCCCGCGGACGCCTCCCCCGCCGAACGGGAGGACGCGAACCTGCTGACCGTGGCCCGCCTCGTCGTCACGGCGGCCCGGGCCCGCCCGCACAGCCTCGGCGCGCACCACCGCAGCGACGCCGTCCCCACCCCGGCGGCCCCCCGCCGCCGCAGTCTCCGGAGGACCCGATGAGCTCCACCCGTTCCGCCGCCGCGGCGGTCGTGGCCGCCGCGCTGACCGAGGACGCCCCCTGGGGGGACGTCACCAGCGAGGCCCTGCTGCCCCCGCACGCGCGGGCGGTGGCCGAGCTGCGGGCGCGCGAGGCCGGGGTGCTGGCCGGCGGGGAGTGCGTGCGGGCCGCCTTCGCCCAGGCGGCGGCCCTGGTCGGCGGCGACGCCGAGGTCCGCGACCTGCTCCCCGACGGCACCCGGTTCGCGGCCGGCGACGTGCTGGCCCGGGTCGAGGGGACGGCCCACGCCGTCCTGCGGGCCGAGCGGATCGCGCTGAACCTGCTGCAGCACCTGTCGGGGATCGCCACGCTCACCGCGGCCTTCGTGGACCGGGTCGCGGGGACGAGGGCCCGGGTCGTCGACACCCGCAAGACCACGCCCGGGCTGCGCACCCTGGAGCGGGCCGCGGTCCGGGCCGGCGGCGGGCACAACCATCGCCGCACGCTCTCCGACGCCGTCCTGGTCAAGGACAACCACCTCGCCGTGCTGCTGGCCGAGGGGTCCGACGTCACCGAGGCGCTGCGCGAGGTCCGGCGCCGCGTCCCGCACACCACGGCCGTCGAGGTCGAGATCGACCGGCTCGACCAGCTCGACGCGGTGCTGGCCGCGGCGCCCGACGTGGTCATGCTCGACAACTTCACCCTGGCCGACCTGCGCACGGGGGTCGAGCGGATCGCCGGACGGGCCCTCGTCGAGGCCTCCGGCGGGGTCCGTCTCGACACGGTCGCCGCCATCGCTGCGACGGGCGTCGACCTGGTCTCGGTCGGTGCGCTCACCCAGAACGCGCCCACCCTGGACCTCGGCCTCGACGTCGAGGTCCGGGCGGCGGCGGGCGAGGGGCCGGTCGCGGTCGGTGGCACCCTCGGGGCATGAGCGTCTACCTCGACCACGCGGCGACCTCCCCCCCGCGCCGGGAGGTGCTGGAGGCGGTGTGGCCCTACCTGACCACGGTCACCGGCAACCCCTCCAGCGCGCACGAGGCGGGCCGGGCGGCGAAGGCGGCGCTCGACGGGGCCCGTGAGCTGGTCGCCGGGGTGCTCGCGTGCCGCCCCGGGGAGGTCGTGTTCACCGGCTCGGGCACCGAGGCCGACAACCTGGCCGTGACCGGGATCGCGACGGCGGCCCCGCGCGGACGGCACGTCGTGCTCTCGTCGATCGAGCACCCGGCCGTCCTGGAGACCGCCCGGGCCCTGCAGGCGCACGGGTTCCGGGTGGACGTGCTCGGCGTGGACGACGCGGGTCGCCTCGACCCGGCCGACGTGGCCCGCGCGATCACCACCGAGACCACGCTGGTCTCGGTGATGACGGCCAACAACGAGATCGGCACGCTGCAGCCGACGGCCGAGATCGGCGCGGTCTGCCGCGAGCGCCGCGTGCCGTTCCACACCGACGCCGTCCAGGCCGCCGGTCACGTCCCGGTCGACCTGCCCACGCTGGGCGCCGACGCGGTGACGCTCTCGGCCCACAAGTTCGGGGGGTTGCGCGGCAACGGGGTCCTCGCCGTGCGGGGCGCGGTCCCGTTGGCGCCGGTCCTGCACGGCGGGGGGCAGGAACGCGGTCGACGGTCGGGCACGGTCGACGTCGCCGGGGCGGTGGGCACCGCCGTCGCGCTGCACCACGCCGAGGCCGACCGGCTCGCCGAGCACGCCCGCCTGCGCGCGCTGCGGGACCGGCTGGTCGCGGGCGTCCTCGGTTCGGTCGAGGGGGCCCGCCTCACGGGGCACCCCGAGCACCGTCTGCCCGGGCACGCCTCGTTCACCTTCGCGGGCCTGGGCGGGGAGACGATCCTGGCCGAGCTGGAGGCCCGCGGGATCCTCTGCTCCAGCGGCTCGGCCTGCTCCGCCGACGCCGACGACGCCTCGCACGTGCTGCTGGCCTGCGGTCTCGACGCCGACACGGCCCGCACGGCGGTCCGGTTCTCGATGGGTCGCACCACCACCGAGGAGGACGTGAGCGCGGTCCTCGCGGCGCTGCCGGTGGCGGTCGGCGCGGCCGGGGGCGGCCTCAGCCGCTGACGGCCCGCTCCCCCGCCGGTCGCTCCCCGATCCGCACCTCCGTGACGAGCTCCCAGGGCCCGCCCCGGTAGCGGTGCACGGCCACCCCGGGCACCCGGACGGGGCGGGGCTCGAAACCGGCGGCGAGATCCTCGAGCAGGGCCCGGGCGCGCGCCGGGGGCAGGAAGTTGGCGACGGTCACGTGCGCGCGGAACCCGTGCGCGTCCTGCCGGGTGAGCCGGTCGCGGTAGCGGTGGGCGACCGCGGAACGCAGACCGTCGAGACCCGGCACGTCGACGACGACGGCGACGCCGCGACCCAGCGAGCGCACCCCGCTGAGGGTCCCGACCGGGGCCTCGGGCGGCAGCACCTCGCGCAGGTCCTCGGGCAGCGTGCCGAGCACGTCCGGCGGCAGGGCGTGGAACAGGGTCAGGTGGGCGGCCAGCTGGTTGCGCTCGGGCGGGAACCAGCGCCGCCGCCACCCGTCGAGCAGGTCCTGGGTGTCCTCGTCCAGGATCGCGGTGAGGACGAGGGGGTCGGGGTCCGCCGGGTCCCAGGGGTCGGCGCGGGTCAGCGCAGCACCACCAGGAAGAGGACCGACAGCACGAGGGACACGATCGCGACCACCGACGCCGCGACGTGGAACCCGCGGTCGGGGCCACCGCCGCGCAGCGCCGGGGGCCCGGCCACGACGAGCGCGGCCAGGGCCAGCGCGATCGCCGCGGGCACGAAGATCAACCCGAAGAGCAGCGACACGACCGCCACCAGCAGGCAGATCAGGGCCCCGATGCCGCGCTCCTCGGTCCGCTCCGGGCGACCTGCCACCGCGTCCCTCACCCCTGCCTCGTCCGATCACCACCGCCGACGTCGGCGGCCGGGGGCAGTCTCGCAGAGGTCCCCGGACGCGCCACCGCCGTGCCCCCCGTGGTGGCCCTCGGGGGCCTGACGGGGGGCACGGCGGGAGGAGGGGCGGGCGGCTCGCTCAGCCGACGCCGATGACGGTGTCGGAGTCCTGGCCGAAGCGGAGCAGGCCCAGGTAGGACGTGCGGGGGTCCAGCGCCGAGGCGTCCCAGGTCGCGGTGACCTGGGCGGCGCGACCGACGCCGGCCTGGACCGGGTCCGGGTAGACCCCGAAGTCGCCGACCCCGGTGTCCTGGGGCCCGAGCGTCCACGCGCTGAACCGGTAGCCGCCGCGGTCGCCGTCGGTGTCGAAGCCGATGAGGGCGGCGACGTACTGACCGGGCTCGGGGGCGCGGACGTCGACGACGCCCCCCGGGTCGGCCGAGGCGGCCCGGCCGACCTCGACCGCCTCGCCGTCGTCGGTGATCCGGTAGACGTAGAGGTCCAGGTCGGCGTCGGCGGCGTCGGCTCGCAGGTCGAAGCGGGCGACCTCGGTGCCCTCCGGCACGACCACGCCGTACTGGGCCATGCCGAGGGTCGACAGGTCACCCGTGAGCGCCTCCGCGCCGACCAGTCCGGTGCTGGTGACGTCGAGCGGACCGCCGACCCCGCTCACCAGGTCGACGTCGACCGCACCCTGCTCCAGCGGGGCCCCGACCGAGGCCGGGGCGGCCGAGTCCAGCGTGTTCAGCGCGATCGGGGAGTCGACGCGCAGCCCGGCCCCGCGCCACGTCAGCGACCCGGTGTTCCACCGGCCGGTGGGGGCGTCGGTGCGGGTCAGGGTGACCCGGAACTCCTTGGTCTGACCCGCGCGGTCGAAGTAGAGGACCTCCGGGGACACCCGGACGGCGAAGCCCGGCACGTCGGCCGAGGAGCTGTAGATCCCCGCCGTGCGCGCGGTCACCCGCCGCGTGACGGTCCGGGTCCCGACGAAGTCCCCGACGGAGATCGAGGCCTGGTTCAGGTCGCTCGGGTCGACCGCGCGGGCACCGGTCCCGGTACGGACCCCGGCCCCCTCGAGGTAGGCGAGCCACTCGCGCGGGGTCGACTCGTAGGTCAGCCCCGGGGTCAGGTACCGCGTCGGGTCCACGAACCCGGCCCCGGCGCTGAACGTGTCGTCCACGACCTGCCCGGCCGCGTCGACCAGCGGGCGGGCCGTCGTCATCAGCGCGCTCTTGACCTGCATCGGCGAGGCCGAGGGTCGCGCCGCCAGGTAGAGGGCGGCCAGCCCGGCGACGTGCGGAGAGGACATCGAGGTCCCGGACTCCGGCGCGAAGTCGTTGCCGCGCAGAGCGTCGGGCGAGTAACCGGCGATGATGCCGACCCCGGGGGCGGCGACGTCGGGCTTGAGCACGTCCCCGTCGGCGACGGTGGTCGGACCGCGCGAGGAGAACCCGGCGATCTGCGGCGTCGGCGTCGGCGTACCCGTCGTGTTCCCCGGCTGGAAAAGCACGTTGGCCCCCCGCGAGCGCGCCACGTAGGCCTTGATGGCCTCGCCGGCGGCGGTGTCGACGTGGATCGTCGGCACGGTGTGGGCGTCGGGGTCCAGGGAGTTCGGGGTGGGGTTGACCAGGATCATCCCCGCCCCGCCGGCTCGGCGGACCTCGGCGGACTTGGCGACCCGGTCGTAGGTGCCGCGGTCGCAGACGACCACGAGGTTGCGGGTGCGGACCGGGTCCAGTGACCCGGGACCGCACAGCCGGACCTCGTCGGCGGTCTTGCCGGGGAACCCGAGCGTGGTCGCCGACCGGAGCTGACGACGGCCCAGCAGCACCTGCTCCAGGCGCGCGCCCACGAACTTGCGGCCGTCGCCGAGCACGATGGTGCCCTCGCGGTCGACCGCGGTGGCCGCGCCGACCGTGGTCACCCACGGGCCCAGGTTGCTGAGGGTGTCGGCGTCGGGACCGGAGTTGCCGGCCGAGGCCGCGATGAAGATGCCCGCCGAGGCGGCCGAGAGCATGGCCAGCTGGATCGGGTCGTCGACGGTCTCGCCCTCGCCGCCGATGGAGAAGTTGATGACGTCGACGTTGTCGGCGACCGCGGCGTCGAGCGCGGCGAGGATGTCCGACGTCGTGCAGCCGGACTCCCCGTCGGCGGAGTCCCAGCAGACCTTGTACGCGGCGATCGAGGCCCCGGGGGCGACCCCGGAGACCGGGCCGTAGGAACGGCCGTCGATGGTGGCGGGCACGTTCGCGTTCCCGGCCGCGGTCGTCGCGGTGTGGGTGCCGTGCCCGTCCTGGTCGCGGGCGGAGGAGTACTCGTCCTCGGCCAGCGGGGCCGCGGCCTCGAAGCCCTCGCTGAAGGCCCGGGCCCCGACGAGCTTGGTGGAGCAGTCGGCGGCGGTGAAGTCCTGGCCCGTCTCGCAGGCCCCGGTGTAGGTGCCGCCGTCGGCCTTGCGCTGGTGGATCTCGCCGTCCGCGGTCCGGTAGGCCTGGTACTCGTCGGCGTCGGCGCGCGAGCCGAGGGCCTCCCCCGCGACCATCGGGTTCTCCGGCCAGATCCCGGTGTCGAGGACCCCGACGACCGTGCCGCGCCCGGCGTCGGCGGGCCCGCCCTGGCCCGCCCAGACGCCACCGGG
The DNA here is from genome assembly GCF_042433995.1 of Kineococcus gynurae. Lineage (NCBI taxonomy): Bacteria > Bacillati > Actinomycetota > Actinomycetes > Kineosporiales > Kineosporiaceae > Kineococcus > Kineococcus gynurae. The sequence goes on along the minus strand of NZ_JBHLUI010000008.1, from coordinate 276,594 downwards.
ACCGCTCAGCCCCAGGTAGTCGGCGGTCGTCGCGGCCTGCGGGTGGTAGAGCCGGTCCGGGGTCACCGAGACGACGCCGTCGGCGCCGGACAGCGCGGCCGCCTGCTTGGAGGTCAGATCGGCGGAGAAGCCGTTGAGGGCGACCGTGTAGCGCTGCGCGGGGGTGACGTCGGCGCTGCCCGCGACGTCGGACTGCTCCCGCAGCAACCGGGCGCGGTACTCCTCGGCGTCGGAGCCGCTGGTGGTGACGGAGCCGTCGGCCGACTGCAGGCGCGCGATGCCCGGGACGTCGCCCGTGTAGTCGGCCATCGACGCACCGGCGAGCGCCACGACGTAGCGGCCGGCCGGGAACAGCTTCTCCATCACCTCGGGGCTGAGCGGGCTCGGCCCGCCGGGGGCGGCGACCGCCCCGCCGGCCCCGGCCACCACGATCGTGGTGACCGCGGCGACGGTGCCGAGGAAGCGGCGGCGCGTGGTGCGGCCGGGTCTGGGACGAGAGAGCATGACGCCTCCGCGGGGTGGGTCCCGCGGGCATCCGCCGGACGATGGAGTGAACGTCACCCAGACGGCCGACGTCACGACTGAGAGCAGCCAACCCGGTGCGCAGAGTCGCGTCAAGCCGATCCGCGAGCTCTCCGACACGGCGTCGTGGTCCGTCCGACCTCCCGCTTCCTCACCGCGGGTGCACCGGGCCTGCCTGGCCGTAGTTGTGGTCCGACCCCGGCCGTGGCCCGGTCCGTGGCGGCGGGCGCGTCCGTCGTCCCGCGGCAGCGGGCCCCACCCCGTACCGTCGGACGATGACGTCCGGTTCCTCAGACCTGCTGATGACCCTCGGTTCGGCCGGCATCCTGGTCCTGGCGATCGTCGCGGTCGTGCTGGCCCTGCACCGAGGTGGTCACCTGCGCCGCCGGCGCTGACCCGGCCGCGGCCCGCTCCCGCAGCTCGACGCGGCGGTCGACGCCCCAGACGAGCCCCGCCAGCAGCGCGAGGACCAGACCGGCCCCGCTGACGGCGGGCCACCCCCCGCCCGCCCAGGCCACCGTGCCCACCGCCGAACCGAGGGCCCCGCCGGCGAAGTACGTCGTCATGTAGACGGAGTTGATGCGCGCCCGGGCGTCGGGGGCCAGGGCGTAGATGACGTTCTGGTTGGAGACGTGGGCCATCTGCAGGGCCAGGTCGGCCAGGGCGTAGCCGAGGACGAACCCGACCAGCCAGTGCGCCGAGAGGCCGAGCAGCACCCAGGTGAGCGCGAGCAGGCCGACGCCGAGCGCGGTCGCGAGCTGCACCCGACCGCGGTCGGCCAACCGTCCGGCGGCCCCGGCGGCGAGGGCACCGCCGACGCCCGCCAGTCCGACGAGCCCGATCTGCGCCGAGGACAGTCCGAACCCGGGCCCGGCCAGCAAGAAGGTGGTCGAGGCGAAGAGGGCGGAGACCGAGGCGAAGGCCAGCCCGCCGACCAGCGCCCGGGTCCGCAACCGGGGGTGGGTCCGCACGAGCCGGCCCATCGAGCGCAGCGCCTCGCCCCACGTCCGCCCACCGGCGGGACGGCTCACCGGCAGTCGCCGGTGCAGGACCACGGCGAGCAGCACCAGACCGACCGCGACCACGGCGTAGGGCGCCCGGCGTCCCGCCACCTCGGCGAGCAGGCCGGAGACGCTGCGGGCGAGCAGGGCCCCGACGAGCAGGCCGCTCATCACCGTACCGACGGCCCGACCGGCCTGCCCCTCCTCGGCGAGCTCGGCGACGAACGGGACGAGCACCTGCGCGGCCACGCTGAACAACCCCGCGATCGCGGTCCCCACCAGTAACCAGGCCAGGTCCGGGCTGAGCGCCGCCACCGCGTGACCGGCCGCGGCCAGCAGGGTCAGCACGGTCAGCAACCGGCGCCGCTCGAGCACGTCGCCGAGCGGCACCAGCAGGAGCAACCCGATGCCGTAGGCGACCTGGGCCACCGTGACCGAGACCCCCGCGGCGGCCTCGGACACCCCGAAGGTCCGCGCGAACAGGTCGAGCAGGGGCTGGTTGACGTAGTTGCCGCCGACGGTCAGTCCGGTGGCGACCGCCATGACCAGCAGCAGGCCGCGGGTGAGGACGGGGCGCCCGCTCGGGGCGGTCGGGGATCGATCGGTCACCCGGCCAGCCTGGGCCTCGATCTACATCCTGTCCAAGCGAAGGAACGTGCCCCGACGATCGCGAGAAGCGATCGATCACGCATGCTGGGTCGATGGAGAAAGGCATCACCCCGACCCAGGTGCGCTGCGTCCTCGCCGTGGCCGACACCCTGCACTTCGGGGAGGCCGCCGCAGGGCTGCGGCTGGCGCAGTCGGCGCTGAGCGCCCAGGTCGCCCGCCTGGAGGCCGACCTCGGGGTCCGGCTCTTCGAACGGACCAGCCGCTCGGTCTCCCTCACCGCCGCCGGGGCCGCCTTCCTGCCCCGGGCCCGGACGGTCCTGGCCGAGCTGGACCGGCTGCGGACCGACGTCGTCGCCGCCGGCGGACAGGTGGAGGGTCTGGTGCGGATCGGGACCATCTCGACGCTGGTCGACGTCGACCTGGCCGGTCTGCTGGCCACGCTGCGCGTGCGGCACCCCCGGCTGCGCGCCCAGGTCCACGTGCAGGCCAGCGAACGCACGGTGGCCGACGTGGCCGCGGGCCGGCTCGACCTCGGCTTCACCGGAACCCGCCTCGGGGAGAGCCTCACCGGGGTCGAGATCGCCGTGCTCACCACCGAACCGTTGCTGCTGGCGCTGCCGCCGGAGCACCCGCTGCGGCACCGGCGACGCGTCCGGCTGGCCGACCTGGCCGGGGAGCCGATGGTGGACTTCGTGGCCGGGACCGGCGGGCGGCGCCAGACCGACGAGGCCTTCGCGGCGGCCGGGGTGACGCGCGACGTCGTCGTCGAGGCGTCCTCCGGCGTCCTCCTGCTGGACCTCGTCCGGCAGGGGGTCGGGCTCGGGTTCGTGCCCGCGTCGCTGGCCCGCAGCCTGGTGTGCCAGGACGTGACGACGGTGCCGGTGACCGACGCGCCCGTGCGCCGGGTCAGCGTGGTGCACGCCGGTGCGAACTCCTCGGCGGCCACCCGCGCCGTCCTCGTCGTGCTGAGGGACGCCCTCAGCACGACGACGGACGCCGCCGGTCAGCTCACGGGATGATCAGCCCGGCGGTCTGGGTGCGGGCCTTCTCGAACCGCGAGGCGGCGTCGGCCCAGTTCACGACGTTCCACCACGCCTTGACGTAGTCCGGCTTCACGTTCTTGTAGTCCAGGTAGAAGGCGTGCTCCCACATGTCGAGCATGACGACCGGCACGAGGCCGAGGGCCAGGTTGGCCTGCTGGTCGTACAGCTGGACGTTGAGCAGCTTCTGCCCGACGGAGTCCCAGGCCAGGATCGACCAGCCGGAACCCTGGATCCCCAGTGCGGTGGCGGCGAAGTGCTTCTGGAACTTGTCGAAGGAGCCGAAGTTCTCGTCGATCGCGGCCGCGAGCTCACCGGTCGGCTTGTCGCCACCGTCCGGGCTCAGGTTCGGCCAGAACACCGAGTGGTTGACGTGCCCGCCGAGGTTGAACGCCAGGTTCTTCTCGTGCAGGTTGACCGCGCCCAGGTCACCGGAGTCGCGGGCCTCGGACAGCTTCTCCAGCGCGGTGTTGACGCCCGCCACGTACGTGGCGTGGTGCTTGTCGTGGTGCAGCTCCATGATCGCGCCGGAGATGTGCGGCTCGAGCGCGGCGTAGTCGTAGGGCAGGTCCGGCAGCGCGTAGTCGGCCATGAGCGTCTGATCGTCTCCTCGTCGGTCTCCGAACGGACGGGCCCGCCGGCGTCCGCGCGCGAACGCGGCGGCGCGGGTGGGACCCGGTGTCGACCCTTGCGCAGCCCGGGTGGGTGCGCAACCGGCCACGGGCAGCCTGCCACCGCAAGATCGGCGGCTCGTGTCGGGGGTCTCTCCTACGGTGGTCCCGTGCCCGACACCGCGCCCACCACCCCTCCCGCCGGCCCCCCCGCCGGCCCTGCCCGCACCCCGTCCTCCGACCTCCCGCCCGCCGTGCCCCCGCGCGTGCCGCTGGTCGGTTTCGATCTGGACATGACGCTGGTGGACTCCCGCGAGGGCATCGCGGCGACCCTCCGCCGGACCCTGGCCGAGGTGGGGGTGACGGTCACCGACGCCGACGTGTGGCCCTGGACGGGCATGCCGCTGGACCTGATCCTCGGCGGGCTCGTCCCCGACGCCGCCCCGGCGACCGTGCGCGTCCTGGCCGAGCGCTACCGCGAGCTGTACCCCGGCACGGGCGTGGACTCGGTGACGGCGCTGCCGGGGGCCGTGGCCGCCCTCGCCGGGCCGCACGCGCACGGCGGGCGCAGCGTGGTCGTGTCGGCCAAGCACACCCCCAACGTGCACCGGGTGCTGGCCGCGGCCGGGCTGACCGCGGCGCTCGGGGACGGGGAGGTCGCGGGCGACCTCTTCGCCGAGGCCAAGGGGGTCCTGCTCGGCGAGCTCGGGGCCACCGCCTACGTCGGCGACCACCCCGGTGACGTCCGCGCCGCCCGGGTCGCCGGGGCGGTGGCGGTCGGGGTGGCCACGGGGGCCCACACGGCCCGGCAGCTGCTGGCCGAGGGGGCCGACGTCGTCCTGGCCGACCTCGGGGAGTTCCCGGCCTGGCTGGCCGGGCACGCGACGGAGCTGCGCGGGCCGGTGGTCCCCGATCCCCGCGACGCGGTGGGCCGCACCGCCCGGCAGAGCGTCTAACCTGGGGAGGTCGGCCGCGGCGCTCACGAGGGCGCCCGCCGACCGCAGACATCCTGATCGCCCCACCCGATCACCGACGCTCCACCCAGAGACATCCATCGCACCGGCCGGACCTCCGCACCGGCCCGCAGCTCGAGAAGGTTCCAAGTGCCTACTGGCAAGGTCAAGTGGTTCGACACCGACAAGGGGTTCGGTTTCCTCGCCGCCGAGGACGGCAAGGAGGTGTTCGTGCACGCGTCGGCGCTGCCCGCCGGCACCACGACCCTGACGAAGGGGTCCCGCGTCGAGTTCGGCGTGGCCCAGGGCGAACGGGGCACCCAGGCCCTGCAGGTCCGCCTGCTGGACCCGCTTCCGTCGGTGGCCCGCGCGACCCGCAAGCCCGCCGAGGACATGACGCCGCTGGTCGAGGACCTCATCAAGCTCCTGGACGGCCTGTCCGGGCAGTTCCGCCGTGGCCGCTACCCCGACAAGGCGGCCGCCCGCAAGGTCGCCGCGGTGCTGCGCGCCGTGGCCGACGACCTGGAGGCGTGAGCCTCTCGTGAGCGAGCAGACCGTGACCGCGAGCGGCACCGCCGCGACCCGGGCCCGACGGCCCCGGCGCGCGGTGCTCGACACGGCGGCGGGCGGGGCGGTCGACCTCGCCCGCACGGCCGCGGAGGAGATCGCCGAACCCGGGACCGTGGGCGAGTACGCCGGCGCCGCCGTGGAGGGCGACCGCATCGTCACCCACACCTTCGAGTGCCTGCTGCCCGGCTACCGCGGGTGGCGCTGGAGCGTGACCGTGACCCGCGCCTCGCGCGCGAAAGTGGTCACCGTCAGCGAGGTGTGCCTGCTGCCCGGCGACGAGGCGCTGCGCCCGCCGCAGTGGCTGCCGTGGGCCGAGCGGCTCGCGCCGGGCGACGTCGGCCCGCTCGACGTGCTGCCCCGCCGGGTCGACGACCCGCTGCTCGACGAGGGGTTCGAGGCCACCGGGGACGCCGACACCGACGAGCTGGCCTTCTTCGAGCTGGGCCTGGGCCGCTCCCGGGTCATCAACGAGGCGGGCCGCGCCGAGGCCGCCGAGCGCTGGTACACCGGCGACCGGGGCCCGGGTGCCGAGGGGGCCGAGCGGGCCAAGGCCCCCTGCTCCAGCTGCGGGTACCTGCTCCTGCTGGCCGGGTCGATGCGCCAGCTCTTCGGCGTCTGCGCCAACGAGTGGTCCCCCGACGACGGTCGCGTCGTCTCCCTGGACCACGGCTGCGGCGCCCACAGCGAGACCGACGTGGAGTTCGAGCCGGAGACCCCGGCCGCGCGGGTGGTCGACGACCTCGCCCCGGCCCAGTACGACGTCACCGACCTGACCGCCGCCGACCCCGCCGACCCCGCCGACCCCGCCGACCCCGCCGACGACCGGCCCGGCGGGACCGTCGCCGCGTCGGCGGTCCCGACCGGGGCGGACGCGGTCCCGGCGGACGACGTCGAGGGCGCCACGAGCGAGGGCGCCACGAGCGAGGGCGCCACGACCGAGGGCGCCACGAGCGAGGGCGCGACGACCGAGGCGGGTGCCCCGGTCGAGATCGTGGCCGCGGTCGATGCGGAGGAAACCGCGTCCCCCGTCGACCCCGCTGACGCCGCCCCGGACCAGACCGCCGACGCCGACGCCGACGCCGACGACGCCCCCCACCACGCCGCCGCGGACGCCCCCGCCGAGCCGCAGGACTGACCGGGCCCGTGCCGGGCGTCGCAGGAGCGCGCGCGGAAGGTCCCGGGCCCACCGCGGACCCTTTTGGGACCGAGCGGTGGCGCTCGCTGGTCCTGCAGGCCTGGGCGGCCACGCCGGCGCGGTTCCGGGAGGACGCCAACGCCGAGGAGGACGCGGCCGTCGGCGGTTACCGCGACCGGCTCGTCGTCGAGCTGGCCCAGAACGCCGCCGACGCGGCCGCGCGGGCCGGGGTGGTCGGCGAGCTGCTCCTGCGCCTGGTCGAGGACGGCCCGCACGGCACCCTGCTCGCGGCCAACACGGGCGCCCCGCTCGACGCGGCCGGCGTCCAGGGGCTCGCGACCCTGCGCGCCTCCGACAAGCGCGACCCCGCCGCCTTCGGGCTGGTCGGCCGGTTCGGGGTCGGGTTCACCGCCGTCCTCGCGGTCGCCGAGGAGGTCCGGATCGGCTCGGGCACCGGCAGCGTGGGTTTCTCCGCCGCCGCCACCCGGCAGGCCGTGGCCGGGCGGGCCGACCCGGGTCTGGACGCCGAGGTCCGCGCCCGCGGCGGGCACGTCCCGGTCCTGCGCCTGCCGTTCCCCACGGACCCGGTGCCGGTGCCGGCCGGGTACGACACCGCCGTGGTCCTGCCGCTGCGCGACGGGGCCGCGCGCGCCCTGGTCGAGGGACTGCTGACGGCCGCCGACGACGTGCTGCTCCTCGCCCTCCCGCAGCTCGCCTCCGTGCGGATCGAGGTCCCGGGCACGCCCCCGCGGCGGCTGGAGGCCGTCGAGCAGCGGTGGCACCTGTTGCGCCGCAGCGGTTCGCACCCCCCCGAACGGTTGGCCGGACGCCCCACCGAGGAGCGTCGCCGCCTGGGTTGGCAGCTGACCTGGGCACTGCCCCGCGAGACGGGGTCGACCCCGGCCGGGGTGCTCTGCGCGCCGACCCCGACCGACGACCCGCTCCCCTGGCCCGCCACCCTGCTGCTCACCGTGCCGTTGGGTCCCGACCGCCGCCGCGTGGCGGACTCCCCGGCGACGACCGCGGTCCTCGGCGAGGCCGCACGCGCCTACGTCGACCTGCTCGTAGGCCTGGCCGCGGAGGGCTGGACCGGCACCGCGGACGTCGGGGCCCCGCCGGAGGCGGTCGACCTGCTCCCGCACGGGGTCCCCGCCGACCGTCGCGACGCCGAGCTGCGCGAGCTGGTCCTGGACGCCGCCCGGGAGGTCCCCCTGCTGCGCGCGGTCGAGGAGGTCGACGGGCTGCCGATGACGGTGCGGCCGGCCGACGCCGTGGCCCTGCAGGGTCTCGGGGCCGACGACCCGGCCCTGCTCGCGGCCCTGGCCCCCGTCCTCGCCGGGTTGGTCCCGGCCCCCCGGCACCGGGAGCCGTTGCTGCGCCGGCTGGGCGTGAACCGGCTGAGCCTGGCCGAGGCGCTGGAGCTGCTGCCCACGACCCGACCGGAGGACCTGGGGCCCCTGTACCGGGCGCTGGCCGGCACCGCCCACGACCCCACCGCCCGGGAGGCGCTGAGCGGGCTGCCGGTCCCGCTGGCCGACGGTCGCACCGTGCACGGGGCCCGTGGTCTCCTGCTCCCGGCACCGGGCACCGACCTCGCCCCCGAGGACGCCGTCGTGCTCGCCGGGCACGGGCTGCGCCTGGTCGAGCCGGGCACGGCCCAGGACTTCGGCGACCTGCTGGAACGCCTCGGCGCCCGCCGGCCCGGCGCGGTCGGGCTGCTGGACGAGCCGGCGGTGCGGGCCGCGGTCCTCGCCTCCCCCGACGCCGACGACCCCGACGCGGTGGTCGCCGCCGTCCTCGGCCTCGTCGAGGCCGCCCTGCCCGCGCCCGGCTCCGTGCCGGACGCGGAGCGCACCCGGGCCGCCCGCGAGATCGCCGCCGACCGACCCTGGCTGGGCGACCTGGCCCTCCCCGACGCCGGCGACGACCTCGCCCCGGCCTCGGCCCTGGTCCTGCCCGGCTCCCCCGCGGCCGACGACCTCGACCCCGACGAGACGGCCGAGGTGGCCCCGGACCTGCTCGCGGACCGGGGCGCGGCGGTCCTGGAGGCCGTCGGGGTGCGCGGCGGGACCGCCCTGGTCCGGAGGGCCCGTCTCGACCTGGCCGACCCCGACGAGCTGGCCGCCGCCCGCGACGAGGGCTTCGCGGCGGTCGGCGCCTACGCCCGCGCGGTCTGGGCGGACGTCCTGGAGGACCGGGACCGGACCCTCCCGGGCGCGGAGGAGGCGGTGGTGGAGCTCGCGGTGGCGGTGCGCGACCTGGACCTGCTGCGCTCCCCCGACCCCGCGACGCTGCTCCGCCTGGCCTCGACCCCCGCCGGCGTCGAGGCGCTGACCCGCCCGTGGCGGGTGGCGGGTCGGGAACGTCCGGGGCTGACGGCCTGGTGGTGGCGCCGCCACGGCCCGTTGCCCGCGGTGTCACGGACCCCCGACGGGGGGCCGGACTGGCTGCCGCTCGCCCCGGCCTGGACCGCGGACCTGCCCGCCGCGGTACGACCCGCGCTGGGGGTCCGCCACCTCCCCGGCCCCTGGCGACCGGCGGCGCACGACGTGCTCGACCTGCTGGCGGCCGCCGTCGCGGCGTTGCGCTCGGGCACCCCGGTGCCGGCCCGCGACACGCTGCTGCTGTGGGCGGCGCTGGCGGCCCACGCCGACGACCTGCCCGCCCCCGGACCGCCGCCGGACCTGCCCGTGGCCGAGGGGACGGGCAGCCGGCTGGTGCGGGCGGGGGACGTGGTGCTGGCCGACTCCCCCGCCTGGGCGCAGCGCACCGACCTCGGGCACGTCGTCGCCGTCGCGGCGGGGCGGGCCGAGGCGCTGGCCGACCTGCTCGACCTGGACCTGACCTCCGACCGGGCCGACGGCGACGTCGCGGCCCACGGGGGCCGCCCGGTCGAGGTCCCCGTGGAGGTGCAGCTGCTGCTGCCCGACGCCCCCCCGACCCTGGTCCGGGCCGACGGGGTGCGCGTCGACGGCGTCCCGGTCGGGTGGTGGGTGCGCGGGACCGGTCGCGGGGCCGAGGTCTGGGCCGGCGACCGGGCGGGGGCGGCCGCGGGGCTCGCGCTGGCCGCGGGGGCCTGGGCGGGTCGGCACGCCGTGGCCGACCTCCTCGCCGAGGACCCGGCGCGCAGGGCGGCCGCGCTCGTCGCCGAGCTGCCCGGGTTCGGGGCGCTGGCCGGGCCCTGACGCCCGAGGCCGGCCGGCCGGGGGGGCGGGGTCCTAGTCGGCGGCGTTCGATTCGGTCGAGCGGTGCCGCCGGCGGTGCAGGTAGGCGAGGGCGAGCGCCCCGAGGCCCAGCCCGGCGACGCAGGTCCACGCGGCGAGACCGCGTGGGCCGGGGGCGGACCCGGGAGCCAGCAGCGCGAGCACGAGGAGGACGGCCCAGACCGCCATGCCCACCGCCACCGCCCGCCGGTCGTTGGTGACGACCGGCGGTGGCGGGGTCTTGGCCCGCGACGGCGGCAGGAAGAGGGGCACGGGTCCAGTCTCGCGGCCGCGGCCCCAGGACCGCCAGCCGCCCCGGTCGCGGGGTCTGGTGGGATGAGGCCATGACCTCCCCCGGTGTCCCCGGCCCCACCGCCCCCACGAGCCCGCGCACCGCGCTGGTGACGGGGGCGAGCAGCGGGATCGGGGCGGCCACCGTGCGCGCGCTGGCCGCCGCCGGGTTCGCCACGGTCGCCGCGGCCCGCCGGGTGGAGCGCTGCCAGGAGCTCGCGGCCGAGGTCGGCGGTCGGGCCGTCCAGCTCGACGTGACCGATGCGGCCTCCGTCGCCGCGCTCGCCGAGGCGGTGCCCGAGGTGTCGGTCGTCGTGCACTCCGCCGGCGGGGCCCTCGGGACCGACCCGGTGTCCGAGGCCGACGTCGAGGGCTGGCGGACGATGTACGACACGAACGTCCTGGGGGTGCTGCGGGTGCACCAGGCCCTGCTCCCGGCGTTGCGCCGCAGCGGGAACGGTCACGTGGTCCTGCTGGGGTCGATCGCCGGCTTCGAGGTCTACCCCGGCGGCGCGGGCTACACCGCGGTCAAGCACGCCCTGAACGCCGTGCGCCGCACGATGCGTCAGGAGCTGAACGGCGAACTGGTCCGGGTCACCGAGATCGCGCCCGGAATGGTCGAGACCGAGTTCTCGCTCGTCCGGCTGGGCAGCGAGGAGGCCGCGGCCAAGGTCTACGACGGCCTGACCCCGCTGAGCGCCGAGGACGTCGCCGAGGTCATCGCCTTCGCCGTGACCCGACCGCCGCACGTCGACCTCGACCACGTGGTGCTGCGTCCGGTCGCCCAGGCCGACGCGGCCCACGTGCACCGGGGTCCGCTGCGCGGCTGAGGGCGGCGACCCCCGGACGGCGGAGGGTCGTCAGGGGTTCCGGGGGGGTTCCGGGGCGTTCCGGGGGTCCCGGAGGTCTCAGGAGTAGCGGACGGGCAGCTTCGTGGCGGTCATCGGCCGCCCGAACAGCCAGCCCTGGGCCCGGTCGCAGCCCATGCGCCGCAACGTCTCCGCCTGCAACCGGGTCTCCACGCCCTCGGCGGTGACGACCATGCCGTGCGCGTGGGCCAGGCCGATGAGCGCCTCGACGACGGCGTCGGCGCGGTCGGAACGCCCCAGGTCGCGGACGAACGACATGTCGATCTTGAGGAAGCTGAGCGGGAACCGGTCGAGGTAGGCCAGCGAGGAGTACCCGGTCCCGAAGTCGTCCAGACCGACCCGGGCCCCGATGCTGCGCAGCTCCCCGAGGCTGGCCCGGGTGGTGGTCGACAGGTCGATCAGGGTCCGCTCGGTGACCTCGGCCAGCAGGCTCGCCCCGGAGGCCCCGGTGCTCTCCACGCTGTGCGCCAACCGGTGCGCGAAGGCAGGGTGCTCGAGGGTCTTGCCCGAGACGTTGAACGAGACCTGGATGCCCGACCCCTTGCCGCGCCACTCCCGCAGCTGCCGCAGCACCTCGCCCAGCACCCACGTGTCCACGTCCACGATGAGCCCGGTGTCCTCGGCGGTGTCGACGAAGGTGCCGGGTTCGAGGGTCCCCTCGACCGGGTCGTCGATGCGGACGAGCGCCTCGGCCGCGACCAGCCGGTCGTCGTCGCGCAGGTCCACGATCGGCTGCCAGAGGACCCGCAACCCGTTGGTGCGCAACGCCCGCCGCACCTTGTGCTCGGCCTCGCGGCGGCTCTGCGCGTCGATCTGCATGGCCGCGTCGTAGAGGGCGCAGCGGTCCCGGCCGTCGTCCTTGGCCCGGTAGAGCGCCATGTCGGCGCTGCGGAACAGGTCGTCGGAGCTGCCGTGGTGCCCGACGGCCACCCCGGCCGAGGCGGTGCAGACGGTCGGCTCGGCCAGCCCCGGCAGCAGCACCGGCATCCGCAGGCGTCGCAGCAGGTTGCGGGCCATGACCAGGGCGGCCTCGGGCCGGTCCACACCCGGGACCATGAGCACGAACTCGTCCCCACCGAGCCGGGCCAGCGTGGCGCCGGGGGGCGCGCACTCGACGATCTTGGCGGCCGTGCGCTGCAGCAGCACGTCGCCCACCTGGTGCCCGAGCGTGTCGTTGACCAGCTTGAAGCGGTCCAGGTCGATGAGCACCAGGGCCACCTCGGCGCTCGGGGTCGCCGAGCGCAGGGCGTCGGCCAGCCGGGTGTCGAGCAGGGTCCGGTTGGCCAGACCGGTGAGGGAGTCGCTCTGGGCCAGGCGGACCAGCTCGTCGGTGCCGCCCTCGCGGACGGGGCTCACCAGCCCGGAGATCGTGCCGCGCCCGGCGTGCACGGTGATGCCGAGGAACGTCCGCGTCTCCTCGTCGGCGGCCGCCTCGGCGTCGGTGTCCGCGGGGCGCAACCGGAAGGGGTAGGGCGCCGGGGACAACCCGGAACCGCCGTGGGAGGTCGGGGGCGTGAAGGCCCCCCGGTCGTCGGGGTGGATCCGGGACAACCAGGGGCCCGGGTCGACGACGGAGGTCCCGACCGGCAGTCCGAGCATCTCGCGCAGGCGGTCGTCCAGGGTGACCACGCCGGTCTCGGGGTCGAAGACCCAGCGTCCGAAGTCCGAGAGCCGGGACGCGGCCTCGAGCAGGCGTCGGCGCCGCTCGGCCTCGTCCTCGGCGGTGCTCGCCGTCTGCTCCGCCCGCAGCGCCCGCCAGACCGCGCCGGCCAGCGCGACCAGCACCTCCGCACCCGGATGCTGCTCGCCGGCCAGACCCCACACGGCGACGACGGGGGCGTCGGCCCGGCCGGGGACGAGTTCGACCAGGGCCCCGGGCCGCATCCGTTCGAGGTCGGTCGCGGTGAGCTCCCGGCCCGGGGTCAGCAGGAGGTCGCCGTGCGCCCCGAGCACCAGGAACGACCCGGGCCGCGGTCGGGAGGTCCGGCCCAGCAGGAGCAACCGTTGGTAGCCGCAGGAGGACAGGTCGGCGACGAGGGCCGCGTGCAGCGCGGAGTGGTCGGGACACCCCGCGTAGCGTCGTTGGGCGGAGAGCAGGCCCGCCGCGGCCGACGTCCCCCCGGCGACCAGCGACACCTCGCCCGCGACGGCGGGGGCCGCCGCCGAGCGGGCGTCCGTCAGTGCTGTGGCGTGCTGGATGCGCACCCGGAAGCCCCCCTCAGGCGTAACGACGTGTGAGTGAACTGTAACCCTTCGTGAGCATTCCGGGGAGCCCCCGGCCGCCCTCTTCGTTGCATGTGGCAATTAGCAAAGCTAAGGAGTAGCCTCGTGACGTGATCGGCACCACTCCCCTCGCCCCCGGCTCCACCTCCGTCCCGGGTACCGCTGCGGCCTCGCCCGACGACGAGGGCCACGGGACGCAGAGCCCGACGGACCCCCTCGACCACGAGGCGCTGGCCACGGACCTGCGGATGGCCCTGCTCCGGCTGGCCCGGCGGCTGCGGGCGGAGAAGAGCGACGGCGAGCTCTCCGACACCCAGTTCAGCGTCCTCGCGCAGCTCTACCTGCACGGCCCGCGCACCCCGGGCGAGCTCGCCGAGGCCGAGCACGTGCGCCCGCCCTCCATGACCCGGACCGTCGCCGGCCTCACCGAGGCGGGTCTGGTGACCCGCACCGGCAGCTCGGAGGACCGTCGTCGCGTCCTCGTCGACCTGACCGCCGACGGTCGCCGGACCGTGGAGGAGACCCGTCGGCGGCGGACCGTCTGGCTCGGTCGCCGGCTCGCCGACCTCACGCCCGAGGAGCTGGAGACCCTGGCCGCCTCCACCGCCATCCTCCGACGGATGGGCGAGCGGTGAAGCGAGGACCCGGACGCACCTTCCGCTCGCTGCAGCACCGTGACTACCGCCTCTGGGCGGCCGGGGCGATCGTCAGCAACACCGGCACCTGGATGCAGCGCATCGCCCAGGACTGGCTGGTCATCAAAGTCCTGACCGAGGGGTCGGGCACCGCCGGGGGCATCACGACGGGCCTGCAGTTCGGTCCGATCCTCCTGCTGGCCCCCCTGGCCGGGCGCATCGCCGACCGCTTCCCCCGTCGTCGGACGTTGATGGCGACCCAGAGCGCGATGGCCGTGCTCGCGGCGGCCCTCGGTCTGCTGGTCGTCTCCGGTCACGCCCAGCTCTGGCACGTCTACGTCTTCGCCGCCCTGCTCGGCGTGGCCTCGGCGATCGACGGACCCGTCCGGCAGACCTTCGTCGCCGACCTCGTGCCCCCGCAGGACCTGCCCAACGCGGTCGGGCTGAACTCGGCCAGCTTCAACTCCGCGCGGCTGATCGGACCGGCGCTGGCCGGGCTGCTCATCGCCTGGGTCGGCACCGGCCCGGTGTTCCTCATCAACGCGGCCACCTTCGCGGCCCCGCTGCTGATGCTGCACCTGCTGCGCCCGGCGGTCCCCGTCGCCCGGCCCCGCCCGGCCAAGGGCGGGGGCGGCATGCTGGCGGCCCTCCGCTACCTGCGCGGACGCCACGACCTGATCGCCCTGCTCGCGGTGGTCGGCGTGGTCGGCACGTTCGGGCTGAACTTCCAGCTCACCAGCGCCCTGATGATCGGCGTCCACTTCGGCCGCGACTCCGCCGCCTACGGGCTCGCCGGCACCGTGCTGGCCGTCGGTTCGCTGGCCGGGGCCCTGGTCGCGGCCCGACGGGCACGACCCCGTTTCCGCCTGGTGGTGGGGGCCGCGTTCGCCTTCGGGGTCCTCGCGACGCTCGCCGCGCTGATGCCCTCCTACGGCTGGTACCTCCTGGTCCTGGCCCCGATGGGACTGGCGTCGCTGACCCTGATGACCGCGGCCAACGCCAGCGTCCAGCTCGGCACCGACCCGGCGATGCGCGGTCGGGTCATGGCCGTCTACATGGGCCTGTTCCAGGGCGGCACGGTCGTCGGGGGCCCGGTCGTCGGCTGGGTCGGGACCGTGGCCGGGGCCCCGTGGTCGATCCTCGTCGGGTCCCTGCCCTCGATGGCGATCGCGGTGCTGGCCGGGGTCTACCTGCTGCGGCACGCACGGGTCCGGGTCAGCTACCGGTTGCGCGGCACCCCCCACCTCCAGCTCGTCCCGGTCGCCGGGCGCGACGAACGCGACGCCGCCGCGGCCTGAGCCACGCTCCCCCGACCTGCGCCCCCGACCTGCGCCCCCGACCTGCGCCCCCGACCGACCCCGGGCAGGGTGTCGTCATGGCGGGCACGGAGAGCGACGAGCAGCGCGAGATCCACGACCGGTTCTCCGAGGCGGTCAACATGACCCCCAAGGAGCTCGAGGACTGGCTGGAGACCGACGAATCGCGCGACGTCGGCCAGAAGTCCGGCGGCAAGGGCTCCGAGGGCGGCGAGTCCGTCGGCCACGAGTCGGGGCGCCGCATCGTGGAGATCCTCCGCACGAAGAAGGCCGACCTCTCCGACGACGACTACCAGCACATGCAGAAGGTCGCGGGCTACGTCGCCCGGCACGCGAAGCAGCGTCCCGACGGCGACGTCCGCGACACCAAGTGGCGGTACAGCCTGATGAACTGGGGCAACGACCCGCTGAAGTAGGTCGGGCTCCGGGCCCGGCCGCAGGCGGGACAATGACCGGGTGCCCACCGACCTGACCACCGCCCTCGACGACGTCCGGGACCTGCTGCTCGACGGCGACTCCCTGGTCCGCGCGGTCGCGGCGGGGCGACGGCGGGGCCAGGAACCGCCATCGGCCGAACGCGTCGAGGTCCGACCGGTCGCCCTGAGGTCCGGGCCGCACCTGCAGCTCACGTCGCGCACCGGTCCGGTCGTGTCCATCCGCAACGCGGCCCTCGGCGAGGAGGCCGCGGCCGCGGTGGCCGAGCTGCTGGCCGAGCCCTGGGGCAACCTGCACGTGGAGACCGCGACCGAGATCCTGCAGCTGCGGGTCACCAAGAAGGGTGAGGCGCAGGTGCACCGGGCGGCCACCAGCCGTCGCGCGGTGTCGGGACCGCAGGGGCACGACCGGGTGAAGGAGCGGCTCGTCGACGCCGACGACCCGCTGTTCCGGGTCCTGGGGGCCGGCGGGGACAAGCGCCGGCAGGTCGACGCCTTCGTCCGCCAGCTCGCCCCGCTCGCCGGGCGGGCCGTGGCCGAGGCCCGCGGGGAGCACCGGCCCGTGCGGATGGCCGACCTCGGCTGCGGCAACGCCTACCTCACCTTCGCCGCCCACCGCTGGCTCTCGACCACCACCGACCTCGACCGGTCCGGCGCGGCCGAGGGGCCCACGGTCCGGACCGTCGGGGTCGACGTGCGACCCGACGTCGTGGAGCGCAGCGCCCGCCTCGCCCGGGAGGCCGAGCTGCCCGGCCTCGACTTCGCGGTCGGCGACATCATCGGGGCCGACCCCTTCCCCGGGGAGCGGCCCGACGTCGTCCTGGCCCTGCACGCGTGCGACACCGCCACCGACGAGGCCCTGGCGCGGGCGGTGCGGTGGCGGGCCCCCGTCGTCCTGGCCGCCCCGTGCTGCCACCACGACGTCCAGCGCCAGATCGTCGCGGGCCCGGCCACCGGGGCGGGGCAGAACCCCCTGCTGCGGCACCCGATCCTGCGCGAAAGGTTCGCCGACGTGCTCACCGACACCCTGCGGGCGCTCGTCCTGCAGGCGCTCGGCTACCGCGTCGAGGTCGTCGAGTTCGTCGACTCCAAGCACACCCCCCGCAACGCACTGCTGCGCGCGGTGCGGACGGGATCCGCACCGCGCGCAGCGGTGGTGGAGCGTTTGGCCGAGTTGGACGAGCTCACGACGACCTGGGGCGTCGAGCCCGTGCTCGCGCGGATGCTCTCAGCGGAGCTGGACGCCGCGCGGGTCGACGCGAGGGCGGATCAGGCCGCCGAGTAGGTCAGGCACTCGGTCTCGCCCGAGGCCGAGGTCCCCATCTCGACCGCGGAGGCGGTGCAGGTGAGGTCGGTGTTGTGGGAGCAGTCGGCCAGCTGGCAGGCGCCGACGACCGGCTTGGCCGCCGAGCCGTGCTTGGTGGGCAGACCGAGGAAGGTGCCGCAGTGGTTCGCGCCGTGGTCGCCCACCGTGATGGCGGGGGCGTGACAGCTGACGTCGGAGTTGAAGGTGCAACCGCTGACGGAGCACTGGTGGATGGGGGTGAGTTCCAGGTTCACGGAGGCCATGAATCGACCATAACCGCGAGAATGCGCTCCCGCCACCAAGGAATGCCATACCTGGCCTGTTCCGCAACTATTTAGAAAAGGCCTCCGGAACGTAATTCGGAGAATGGTCAGGCTTTCCTGAGCTCTTCGACCACCGCGTCCACGCACCGGGTCAGCGCCCGGACGTCGTCGGGCTCGACCGCCGGGAAGACCCCGATCCGCAACTGGTTGCGGCCCAGGCTCCGGTAGGGGAAGACGTCGACGATCCCGTTGTGTCGCAGCACCTTCTGCACGGCCTCGCTGTCGATGGAGGGGTCGAGGTCGATCGTGGCGACCACCGTCGAGCGGGCCTGCTCCTCGGCCACGAAGGGCGAGGCCCACTCCCGCCGCTGCGCCCACCCGTAGACGACGTCGGCGGACTCCGCGGTCCGGGCCGCGGCCCACGACAACCCACCCCGTTCGAGCAGCCACTCGATCTGCTCGGCCAGCAGGACGAGCGTGGCCACCGCCGGGGTGTTGTAGGTCTGGTCCTTGCGGGAATTCTCCACCGCGAGCCGCAGGTCCAGGGAGGCCGGCGTCCAGCGCGTGGTCGCGAGCTCCTCGACCCGGCTCAGCGCGGCGGGCGAGAGCAGGGCGACCCACAGCCCCCCGTCGGAGGCGAAGCACTTCTGCGGCGCGAAGTAGTAGGCGTCGGTCTGCGCGACGTCGACCGGCAACCCCCCCGCTCCCGACGTGGCGTCCACCAGGACCAGCGGCCCTCCCTGGTCGGGGCCCGGCCCCGCGGGACGGCGCACCGGGGCCATGACGCCGGTAGAGGTCTCGTTGTGCGGCCAGGCGACCGCGTCGACCCCCGGGGCCGGCGCCCCCAGCGCGGGCAGCGTGCCCGGTTCTCCGCGGACGACCACCGGGTCGGCCAGGAACGGGGCGGCCTGCGCGGCCTGGGCGAACTTCGCCGAGAACTCCCCGAGCACCAGGTGCTGCGAGCGCTCCCGGACGAGCTGGAAGGTCGCGACGTCCCAGAAGGTCGTGCTGCCCCCGTTGCCGAGGACCACCTCGTAGCCGGCCGGGAGGGCGAACAGCTCGGCCAGCCCGGCCCGGACCCGCCGGACCAGCGACTTCACCGGTGCCTGGCGGTGGGAGGTGCCGAGCACGTCGCGGCCGGCCTGCACCAGGGCATCGACCTGCTCGGGCCGCACCCGGCTCGGTCCGGAACCGAACCGGCCGTCGACGGGGAGCATCTCGGCGGGCAGCAACGTCTCGGTCACGTTGGAAATCCTCCCAGCTTGGTGGGACGGTTCGGGCATGGCCCACGAGCACGACGACTTCGACCTGGACCGCTTCGTCGCGGCGCAGGAGACGACCTACGCGACGGCGTTGGCCGAGCTGCGGGCGGGTGACAAGCGGAGCCACTGGATCTGGTGGGTCTTCCCGCAGATTGCCGGGCTCGGGCCGAGCCCCACCTCCGTCAAGTACGCCGTCTCCTCCCTCGACGAGGCCCGCGCCTACCTGGCCCACCCCGTCCTCGGACCGCGCCTGCACGAGGCCGCCCGCACCCTGCTCGACCTGCCCCCGACCGACGACGCGGTGGCCGTGCTCGGCGGGGTCGACGCGATGAAGCTGCGGTCGTCGATGACCCTGTTCGCGGCCGCCGACCCCGACGACGAGACCTTCGAGGCGGTCCTGGCCCGTTTCTTCGACAGCCAGCACGACCCCCACACCCTCCGCCGCCTCGCCTGACCCACCCCGCCCCCTCCCCCTCCCCGTGATCAAGGCATCTTCCCCTCCTGCCGCACGGGTCACACCGGGCGCGTGACGGGCGGTGCGGGAGGGGAAGATTCCTTGATCACGGGGGGACGGGGTGGGGCCGGGGAGGGGGGTGGGCGGTCTGCGGCGATCCGCCCTCGGGCGCCGGAGGCCGGTGCCAGGATCACGGCATGGACCTGTTCGCGGAGATCGCCGCCGAACGGCGGGCGCTGGCCGACCACCTGGCCGACCTCGGCCCCGAGGGGCAGCGCACCCCCAGCCTCTGCGCGGGGTGGACCGTCCACCACGTGGTGGCGCACCTCGTCATGCCGATGGAGGTGAGCCTGCCGCGCGTCGTGCTCACGATGCTGCGGACCGTCGGCGACTACGACCGCGCCAACGACCGCATCACCCGACGGCTCGCCCGGCGCCCGTTCGCCGAACTGCTGGGGGTCCTGCGCGACCGGGCGGACTCGCGGTTCACCCCGCCCGGGCAGGGCCCGGACGCCCCGCTGCTCGACGTCGTCGTCCACGGCCTCGACGCCTGCCGACCGCTGGGGCGGAGCCGGGACGTCCCGCCGGCCCGCCTGCGGCGGGTGCTCGACCACGCCGCCGGCGCCCCGAAGGGGCTGGCCCCGAAGGGCGCGCTCGCGGGGTTGCGGTTCGAGGCCGACGACCTCGACTGGGCGCACGGGGCCGGCCCCGGGGTGCGCGGGCCGGCCCAGGCCCTGCTCCCGGCCCTGACCGGACGGGCCGGGAGCCTGGACGACCTCACGGGGGACGGGGTGCCGCTGCTGCGCCGACGCCTCGCCCGGAGCTGAGCCGGCCCGCGCCGACTCAGCCGCGCGCGACCGGGGCGGGACGCTCGCAGGTCTCGGAGATGGTCTGCACGCCCTTCTCGAACGTGGCCGCCTCCATGGCCTCGAGGACCTCCAGGACGTGCAGCGCGAACTGCCCCGTCGTGCGGTGCGGGGCCCCCTCCAGCGCCTGGACGAGGTCGAGGACGCCGTGCCCGCGGAAGGGGCGCAGACCCTCGTCGCGGGTCGCCGGGAGGACCGGCGGGAGTTCGCGCCACTCCTCGTCACCGCGCTGCTTGATGAGCACGGGCAGGTCGTGGTGGTTGGGGTCGGGCAGCTGCAGCGTGCCCTCGGTCCCGTAGATCTCCAGGTGGGGCAGCGTCGTGTCCCAGATGTCGAAGGACAGCACGGTCGTCACCAGGGCCCCGGACGCGGTGCGCAGCAACGAGGTCGTGTGGGTGGGGACGGTGACGTCGACCGCGTCCACGACCCGGTCGGGGGCGGTCACCGGGATCCGCGGGGTCGGGATCGACGTCGCGCCGACGACCTCGGTGACCGGGCCGAGCAGGTTCACCAGGGCGGAGAGGTGGTACGGGCCCCAGTCGAGCAGGGGGCCGCCCCCGGGGGCGTAGAAGAACGCCGGGTTCGGGTGCCAGGTCTCCACCCGGGAGGAGCGGACGAACGAGGTCGCCGCGAACGGCGTGCCGATCAGGCCGTCGTCGATGGCGGCGCGCGCGCTCTGACCGGAATTGCCGAGGAACGTGTCCGGGGCCGCCCCGAGCAGGCGCCCCGCGTCGCGGGCCTGCTGCAGGTTCTCCCGGGCGGCGGCGACGGTGGCGGCCAACGGCTTCTCGGAGTACACGTGCTTGCCCGCCGCGAGCGCGGCGCGGGTCACCTCGGCGTGGACCACGGGCGGCGTGATGTTGACGACCACGTCGACGTCGGGGTCGGCGTAGAGCTCCTCGGCCGTCCCGTAGGCGGGGATCCCGTAGGTCTCGGCCTGGCGGCGCGCGACGTCGACCACGACGTCGGCCACGCGGACGATGGGCAGCCCGCCGATCCAGGCCAGGCCCTCGGCGTAGGCGGGGAAGATCTTGCCGGTGCCGACGACGCCGATGCGCGCCCGGGTCGGGATGTCAGCGGTGCTCACGGTGGGGAACCTCTCGTGTCGGTGGTCGGTCCGCCAGGATCGGCGGGCCGGGTGGATGAGACCGGGCACGAGGGCGTCGCCATGCAAACACCCCCGCTCCACCCCGGTCAAGCGGGTCGGGCCTCGGGTCGGGACGGGTCAGGCCGGGTGCAGGAGGTCCCCGATCCGGGCCGGGGACAGCAGGTGCTCCAACCCGAGGACGAGCGCGCCGGTCGTCGCCGCCCGCTCCCCCAGGACCCCGGTCGTGAGCGTGAGACGGCGGGTCGCCAGGGGCAGGGCCCGCCGGTACACGACCGAGCGCACCCCGGCGAGCAGGTCGTCGGAGGCCGTGGCCAGCGGACCGCCGAGGACCACGCGCCGGGGGTTGTAGACCGAGATGAGGGTCGCGGTGACCTGGCCGATCACCTCGGCCGCCTCACGGACCGCGCGCAGCGCCACCCCGGAGCCCTGGGCCACCCGCTCGCAGAACCCGGCCTCGTCGAGCCCGGCGAACTCCGCCGACACCGCGGCCGCGGCGGCGAGCATCGCGGGCACGGCGGCGACCGCCTCGACGCACCCGGTGTTGCCGCAGCTGCAGACCGCCCGCGTCGCCACGGGGGCCGGGATGTGCCCGAGGTCGCCGGCCGCCCCGTCGGCCCCGTGGTGCAGGGCCCCGCGGCTGTCCACGATGCCCGCACCGATGCCCGTCCCGACGGTGACCAGGACGAGCGGGCACTCCTCGGGGGCGAGGCTGCGCGCCTCCCCCAGCGCCATCAGGTCGGCGTCGTTGTCGACCAGCACCTCGTGGCCGAGCGCGGCCCCCAGGAACGCCGCCACGCCGAACC
The DNA here is from genome assembly GCF_042433995.1 of Kineococcus gynurae. Taxonomy (NCBI): domain Bacteria; kingdom Bacillati; phylum Actinomycetota; class Actinomycetes; order Kineosporiales; family Kineosporiaceae; genus Kineococcus; species Kineococcus gynurae. Next base: position 255,120 of record NZ_JBHLUI010000008.1, on the reverse strand, counting down.
CGTCCCAGCCGGGCATGATCGGCGGCCGCACGGGCACCCCCGCGGCCACGTCGACCGGGCCGGGCAGGCCCACGACGACGACGCCGGGGCGCTCCGTCGCATCCGACGGCTCCCCCGGCTCGGCGACCAGCGCGCGCACCGCGTCGACGACGGCGCCGAGCACCGCCTCCGGACCACGGGCCAGGGCGACGTCGAGCACCCGTTCCCCCCGCCGCCGGCCGGTGAGGTCGTAGAGCCCGACGCGGTGGCGCAGGGTCCCGACGTCGACGGTGACGACCCGGGCGGCGTCGGGCCGCAGCCGCAGCCGCCCCGCGGGTCGTCCGCGCCCGGGGGCCCGTTCGGGCGGGTCCTCCACCAGCAGGCCGGCGTCGAGGAGCCCCTGGACGTGCTGGTGCACGGCGGTGCGCGACAGTCCCGAGGCCTCGGCCAGGTCGAGGCGGTGCCGGACCAGCCCGGCCGCCACCAGGCGGGCCAGGCGGGCACGGATCTGCGCCACCTCCGGGCGCAGGGGTGAGGGTTCGACGCCGAGTCTCAGCTGCACGGGACCAGTGTGCGCATATCCTCCGCCAAAAGCACAAGGCCGGGTCCTTGGCGAACATGAACGCCTCGCCTAGCGTCGTCCTCGGATGAGACCGGCACGATCCGCCACCCCGGAACGAGCCCCGACTCGATGAGGAGTACCGCGATGCCGAGCACCGACGTGCCCGGATCCCCCGCCCCGCAGACCCAGCACACCCCGGCCCGGCGACGGTTGCGCGTCGCGATCCTCGGCGCGGGCATGATCGGCGAGGTCCACCGTCGCGCCGCCCTGCTGGCCGGCGCCGAGGTGGCGGGCGTCCTCGCCTCCACCCCGCAACGCTCGGCCGAGGTCGGCGCCGCCTGGGGGGTCCACGGCTACGCCGACCTGGCCGAGGTCCTGGCCGACGACGTCGACGTCGTGCACGTCTGCACCCCCAACGCCCAGCACGCCCCGGCCGCCGCCGCCGCGCTGTCCGCGGGCAAGCACGTGGTCTGCGAGAAACCGCTCGGGATCTCCCTGGCCGAGGCCGAGGCGCTCGCCGCGCAGGCCGAGGCGTCGGGACTCGTCGCGACGGTGCCCTTCGTCTACCGCTACCACCCGCTCGTCCGCGAGCTGCGCGCCCGCGTCGGGTACGGCGAGTTCGGCACCTGGAACCTGCTGCACGGCTCCTACCTGCAGGACTGGATGCTGGCGCCCGAGGCCTCGGGCTGGCGGGTCGACCCGGCCGCGGGCGGGCCCTCGCGCGCGTTCGCCGACATCGGCTCGCACTGGTGCGACCTGGTCGAGTTCGTCAGCGGCGTGCGGTTCGCCGACCTCGTCGCCACGGTCTCGATCGTCGTGCCGGAACGTCCGGCCGCGGGCGGGAAGGCGTTCTCCGGCGACTCCGGCGGCGAGCTCGTCCCGGTCAGCACCGAGGACTCCGCCCTCGTCCTGCTCCGCACCGGCGACGGGGTGCCCGCCTCGACGGTCATCAGCCAGGTCTCGGCCGGTCGCAAGAACCGGTTGTGGTTCGAGCTGGACGGATCCCGCGGCAGCGCGGTCTTCGACCAGGAGAACCCCGAGACCGTCTGGCTCGGCGGCCCCGAGGTGGACCGCGTCCTGCACCGCGACCCGGGCGCCGGTTCCCCCGAGCAGCGCCGGCTCGCGACCCTCCCCGCCGGCCACGCCCAGGGCTACGCGCAGTGCTTCGAACTGTTCGTGGCCGACACCTACGCCGCGATCCGCGGTGAACGACCCGACGGCCTTCCCACGTTCGCCGACGGCGCCCGCTCGGCCCGCATCGTCGACGCCGTCCTGCGCTCGGTGGACGAGGGAACCTGGACCCCGATCTCGAACGGAGCAGAATCGTGAGCACCCCCGGAACCCTCTCGGTACAGGTCTACAGCGTGCGCGACGCGTACGCCGCCGATCCCGCGGCCGCCCTGCAACGCCTGCGCGACATCGGTTTCCGCCACGTCGAACCCTTCGGGCTGGGCGAGGCGGGCGGCGCCGCGAAGGCGACCGCCCTGCGCGCGCACCTCGACGCGGCCGGCTTGAAGGCCTCGGCCGTGCACGCCAGCCTGCCCGAGGACCTCGACGAGCTCGTCGAGCAGCTGCGCACCCTCGACGTCGACACGGTGTTCGTCCCGGTCCCCGCGGCCGTGCACGGTTTCGCCGACAAGGGCTTCGACAGCGGCGTCTTCGACGACGCGGACACCCTCGACGCGTTCACCGACGCGCTGCTGCAGGCCGCGGCCACGCTGCGCGGCTCGGGAATCTCCCTCGGCTACCACAACCATTGGTGGGAGTGGGCTGAGCTGCCGGGCGGGCAGCTCGGCTACGACCGGTTCTGGGACCGGGCCGGCGACGGGCTGCTCGCCGAGCTGGACGTCTACTGGGCCCGCGCCGCGGGGCAGGACCCCGCCCAGGTCCTGGCCCGGCTCGGTTCCCGCGCCGCCTCGCTGCACCTCAAGGACGGCCCGGCCGTCCCCGACCAGCCGCAGGGCCCGTTCGGCAGCGGGGTGGTCGACGTCCCGGGCGCCATCGCCGCCACCGGCGCGCGCTGGCACGTCGCGGAGGTCGACACCACCGACGGCGACCCGTTCGACCTCATCGCGGGCAACGTGGCCGCGCTGCGCGAGCAGGGCCTCTCCGACTTCTGACCCGCCCGGACCGGGCCGGCTGCGGCACAGGGGGACCGTGCGCTCGATCATCGAGCGCAGGGTCCCCCTGTGCCGTCCGGGGTCATGGCAGGGCCGGTCCGCTCAGTGGTCGACGTTCTCGTCGGCGTCCTCGGCCGCCTCGGCGAAGCCGGTGTCGTTGCCGTAGCCGTCCTGGGCGGGGCCCTTCAGGCTGCGGTCCTCCCCGTGCTCGGCAGAGGTGCCGGGCTCGTCGGTGCTGCGGGGGGCCTCGTCGGTGTCCGGTCCGGGGTTCTCGGGGTGTTCGCTCGACATGCGTTCACGGAAACACCGACCCGGCCCGCGCGCACCCCGACGCGACCCCGACGCGACCCCGACGCGACCCCGACGCGACCCCGACGCGACCCCGACGACGCGCGGGCCCGTCCGCGCCACACCGGAAGGTCGCTGCCCCTACCCTCGCGGCATGGAAGACCCCGCCCGTCGTCGCGTCGACTACGCCGACGTCCCCTTCGGCCCGCTCGACCTCGCCTCGACCCCACTGACCCAGTTCGAGCGCTGGTACTCCCAGGCCGTCGAGGCCGGGCTGCCCGAGGTCAACGCGATGGCCCTGGCGACCGCGGGGGCGACCGGACCGAGCCTGCGCACGGTGCTGCTCAAGGGCTTCGACGCCCGGGGCTTCGTCTTCTACACGAACCTGCACTCGCGCAAGGCGCGGGCCATCGCCGTCGAGGCCCGGGTGTCGCTGCTGTTCGGCTGGATCGGGATGCAGCGCCAGGTCGCGGTGCGCGGCCGCGCCGAGCAGGTCTCGCGGGAGGAGACCGAGGAGTACTTCGGCTCGCGCCCCTACGGTTCGCGGATCGGGGCCTGGGCCTCCCAGCAGTCCGAACCCCTGGCCGACGCCGAGACCCTGCAGCAGCGCGTGCGCGAGCTCGCCGAGCGCTGGCCCGACACCGGGTCCCCCGACGACGTCCCGACCCCGCCGCACTGGGGGGGCTTCCTCGTGCGCGCGGGCGAGGTGGAGTTCTGGCAGGGCCGGCACTCCCGCCTGCACGACCGGCTCGTGTTCGTGCCGACCCGGCCCGGCGGACGCCCCGCCCCGCTGGACAACCCGGCCTCCTGGCGGGTCGAGCGCCGCCAGCCCTGAGGCGGAAGGGGTCTTGTGGATCGGCCGCGGCGCAGGCAGGCTCAAGCGGCATGACGACCGTACGCGTTGCGCTGACCCAGACCACCTGGACGGGTGACGAGGAGAGCATGGTCGCCCGGCACGAGCAGTACGCCCGGGACGCCGCCGCGCAGGGGGCGCAGATCATCTGCTTCCAGGAACTGTTCCACGGCCCCTACTTCGGGCAGGTGCAGGACGCCGCGTACTACCGCTACGCACAGGCGGTCCCCGGGCCGTTGACCGAACGGTTCTCCGCCCTGGCCGCCGAGCTCGGGATCGTCGTGGTCCTGCCGGTCTACGAGGAGGAGCAGCCCGGCGTCCTCTACAACACCGCGGCCGTCCTCGACGCCGACGGTCGTTACCTCGGCAAGTACCGCAAGCACCACATCCCGCACCTGGACCGGTTCTGGGAGAAGTTCTACTTCCGCCCGGGCAACCTCGGCTACCCGGTGTTCGAGACCGCCGTCGGTCGGGTCGGGGTCTACATCTGCTACGACCGCCACTTCCCCGAGGGCTGGCGCGCCCTGGGTCTCGGCGGCGCCGAGATCGTCTTCAACCCCAACGCGTCGAAACCCGGCCAGTCCAACCGGCTCTGGGAGCTCGAACAACCCGCCGCGGCCGGGGCCAACGGGTACTTCGTCTGCGTCCCGAACCGCGTGGGCTCCGAGACGGACGAGTTCGGCGAGATCGCGGTCCCCTTCTACGGCACCTCCTACGTGGTCGACCCCCGGGGGAACTTCGTCGGGGACAAGGGGTCGGGCACCGAGCCGGAACTCCTGGTGCGCGACCTCGACCTCGACCTGATCCGCGAGGTGCGCTCCGACTGGCAGTTCTACCGCGATCGTCGCCCGGACTCCTACGACGCCCTCGTCCGCCCCTGACCCCGGCCCCGCGGCACCCGACGAACGGAGGACGACGATGACCCGGATCCTCATCAGCGGCGGGACGGTGGTCTCCGCGACCGGCGCCACGCCCGCCGACGTCCTGCTCGACCGGGAACAGGTGGCGGCGCTGCTCGCCCCCGGCGCGGGCGAGGCGTTCACCGTGGACGAGACCGTCGACGCGAGCGGGTGCTACGTCGTCCCCGGCGGGGTCGACGTGCACACCCACATGCAGATGCCCTTCGGGGGCACCGAGGCCTCCGACACCTTCGAGACGGGCACCCGTGCGGCGGCGTGGGGCGGGACGACGACCATCGTGGACTTCGTGGTGCAGCGCACCGGCGAGGTGGTCGAGGAGGCGCTGGCCGCCTGGCACGCGAAGGCCGAGGGCAACTGCGCCGTCGACTACGGGTTCCACATGATCCTCGGCGGGGTCGACGAGAACTCCCTGGCGGCGATGGACCGCCTGGTCGAGCACGAGGGCATCACCAGTTTCAAGCTGTTCATGGCCTACCCCGGGGTGTTCTACTCCGACGACGGCCAGGTCCTGCGGGCGATGCAGAAGGCCCGGGCCAACGGGGCGACCGTGATGATGCACGCGGAGAACGGGATCGCCATCGACGTGCTCGTCCAGCAGGCCGTCGCGCGCGGGGACACCGATCCGGTCTTCCACGGCATCACCCGACCCGAGGCGATGGAGTCCGAGGCCACGCACCGCGCGATCCGGCTGGCCGAGGTGGCCGGCGACACCCCGCTCTACATCGTCCACCTGTCGGCCTCGCGGGCCCTGGAGGAGATCGCCCGGGCCCGCTCGGAGGGTCGCAACGTGTTCGCCGAGACCTGCCCGCAGTACCTGTACCTGACGCTGGAGGACCACCTCGGCGCCGGGGGGCCGGGCAGTTTCGAGGGCGCCAAGTACGCCTGCTCCACCCCCCTGCGCTCCAAGCACGAGAACCACGCCCGCGACCTGTGGCGGGGGTTGCGCACCGACGACCTGGCCGTGGTCTCCACCGACCACTGCCCGTTCTGCTTCAAGGACCAGAAGCAGCTGGGGCGCGGGGACTTCTCCAAGATCCCCAACGGGATGGGTGGGGTGGAGCACCGGATGGACCTCGTCCACCAGGGGGTGGCCGACGGTCACCTCTCCCTGGCCCGCTGGGTCGAGACCTGCTCGACCACCCCGGCCCGGATGTTCGGGATGTACCCGCGCAAGGGGGTGCTCGCGCCGGGGTCCGACGCCGACGTGGTCGTCTACGACCCGGCGGCCCGGTCCCGGATCAGCGCCGCGACCCACCACATGAACCTGGACTACTCCGCGTTCGAGGGGTTCGAGCTGAGCGGCGGGGTGCGCACGGTGTTCTCCCGGGGGACGAAGATCCTCGACCGGGGGACGTTCACCGGTCGCCCGGGCCACGGCCGCTACGTCCGCCGCGGACTCTCGCAGTACCTGCGCTGACCTCGTCGCCCCACCACCCCCGTCGCCCCACCACCGGAAGGAGAACCCGTGGACCTCGGGGTCGTCCTGCAGTGCACCCCGCCCGCGGCCCGGGTGGTCGAGCTGGCGCGGAAAGCCGAGACGTACGGGTTCAGCCACGTCTGGACGTTCGACTCCCACGTCCTGTGGGAGGAGCCGTACGTCATCCACTCGGCCATCCTCGGCGCGACCCGCACCGTCGTGGTCGGGCCCATGGTCACCAACCCCGCGACCCGGGAGTGGTCGGTGACCGCCTCCACCTACGCCACGCTGAACGAGCTGTACGGGCCGCGGACCATCTGCGGGATCGGCCGCGGGGACTCCGCGGTCCGGACGCTGTCGGGGAGACCCACGACGTTGGCCACGCTGCGCGAGGCCGTCCACGTGATCCGGGAGCTGGCCAACGGCCGGGCGGTGGAGCACCGCGGGCAGACGCTGCGCCTGCCCTGGGCCCCGGTGACCGGGCCCACGAACGCGACCCAGGTGTGGGTCGCCGCCTACGGCCCCAAGGCGTTGCAGCTCACCGGCGAGGTGGCCGACGGGTTCATCCTGCAGCTGGCCGACCCCGACATCGCCGCCTGGACCATCGGCAGCGTCCGCCGCGCCGCCGAGGCGGCGGGACGCGACCCGGCCTCGATCCGGATCTGCGTGGCCGCCCCCGCCTACGTGACCGACGGCAGCGAGACCGAACTGGCCCACGCCCGTGAGCAGTGCCGGTGGTTCGGCGGGATGGTCGGCAACCACGTCGCCGACCTCGTCGCCCGCTACGGCGACGACGGCTCGGTGCCGGCGGCCCTGACCGACTACATCGCCGGGCGGCAGGGCTACGACTACAACGAGCACGGGCGGGCCGGGAACCGGCACGCCGACTTCGTGCCCGACGCGATCGTCGACCGGTTCTGCGTGCTGGGATCCCCCGCGCAGCACGTCGAGCGGTTGCAGCAGCTGCAGGAACTGGGGGTCGACCAGTTCGCGGTGTACCTCCAGCACGACGCCAAGGACCGCACGCTGTCGGCCTACGGCGACGTGGTGCTGCCGGCCGTCCGCCCGTCCGGGGCCGCGCTCGGCTGAGTCCCCACGACCACCACCGTCCCGTCGGTCTCGTCGTCCCGGGTGCCCTCGTCGTCCCGGATGCCCTCGTCGCCGCGGTCGCCCGTCTCGCCGGCCGCAGAGAGCCCCGCCGCCTCCAGCGCGGCCAGGGCGCCGGAAACCTGGGGGTCCGCGACCTCGCTCAGCAGGACCCCGCCCGGGCGCAGCCAGCCCGGTGCCACCGCGGCCAGCCGGCGCAGGACGTCGAGCCCGTCCGGGCCGCCGTCCAGCGCCCACCGCGGTTCGTGCTCCCGCGCCTCGGGCGGCAGCAGCGCGATGGCCGCCCGCGGCACGTAGGGGACGTTCGCCACCAGGACGGCCACCCCTCCCCGCAGCTGCACGGGCAACGGCGCGTCGAGGTCCCCGAGCCGGACGCGGTCAGCGGGCAGGTTGCGCCGGGCCCAGCCGACGGCGACCGGGTCGACGTCGGCGGCCCACACCTCGACCGCGGGCGCGGCAGCCAGCACGGCGGCCCCGATCGCCCCCGCCCCGCAGCAGAGGTCCACCACCACGTCGCCGGGCCCGACCCGGGCGAGCACGGACCGGACCAGGGCCTCGGTGCGGCGGCGCGGGACGAACACCCCGGGCCCCAACCGGATCCGGACCCCGGCGAAGACGACCCCGCCCAGCACGTGCTCCAGCGGTTCCCCGGCCACCCGGCGCTCCACGAGGACCCGGAGCTCGGGCGCGGAACCAGCGGCCGCGAGGAGCAGGTCGGTCTCCTCCTCGGCCCAGACGCACCCGGCCGCCCGCAACCGGGTCACCACGGCGAGCCGCTCGTCCGGGTCCGTCACCCGGGAAGTCTGGCAGGACCCCGCCCCGGCCCCGGGTGCGCGCGGTCGACCGGCGACCATGGCCGGGGCCGGTCAGGCTGGGGCGATGACGCCCATCGACCTGCTCACCGACGCGCACGCGCGGATCCCCGGTGCGGTGCACGGGGTCCTCGACGGTCTCGACCCCGCCCACCTCACCGCGCGACCGGACCCGGGGACGAACTCGATCGCCTGGCTGCTCTGGCACCTCACCCGGGTGCAGGACGACCACGTGGCCGGGGTGGCCGGCCGGGAGCAGGTCTGGACCGCCCAGGGCTGGGCCCGCCGGTTCGCCCTGCCCCTGGACGACGCCGACACCGGCTACCAGCACACCCCGGAGCAGGTGGCCGTGGTCGACGCGTCCGCGGCCGACCTCGCCGGCTACCACGACGCCGTGCACGAGCACACCCGCGCCTACCTGGAGACCCTGTCGCCGGACGACCTCGACCGGGTGGTGGACGACGCCTGGGACCCGCCGGTCACGCTCGGGGTCCGGCTGGTCAGCGTGATCGACGACGACGTCGCGCACGCGGCCCAGGCGATGTTCCTGCGGGGGATCCTGCAGCGGGCGGCCGGGACGACCGGGTGAGGGCTAGGCGCGCAGCTGCATCCGGACGGGGCAGCGGAACGGGTTGCGCGCCACCAGTCCCACGTCGTTGAGGTTGCGCACGATGTCGCGGTAGGCCCCGGCCAGCGTGGTCTCGGTGTAGGGGATCCCCTGTTCCTGGCAGAACCTCACCACGATCGGCTTGGCGGCCCGCAGGTTGGGCCGCGGCATGCTCGGGAACAGGTGGTGCTCGACCTGGAAGTTCAGCCCGCCCATGAACAGGTCCACGAGCCGGTTGCCGCTGATGTTGCGCGACATGCGCACCTGCCGGGAGATGAAGTCGAGCTTGGCCGTGCGCTCCACGATGGGCATGCCGACGTGGTTCGGCGCGAAGGAGCCGCCCATCGACAGCCCGAACGCGGCCAGGTGGACGCCGGCGAACGCGGCGGCCCGACCCGGGCCGAGCAGCGTGAACAGCGTCGTCGCGTAGATCGCCCAGTGCAGGAGGATCAGCGCCACGTCGGCCCGTCGGCCGCGCCCGCCCACGAGGAGCGCCTTCACGCTGTCCACGTGCAGGTTGATCCCGGCGACCAGGAGCAGCGGGAAGAAGAACCAGCCCTGGCGGCGGGTGAACCAGGCCAGCAGTCCGGTGCGCGAGCGGGCGGCGTCCTCGTGGAACGACACGACCTGGGACTCGATGTCGGTGTCGATCCCCCGCTGGTTCGGGGACTGGTGGTGCTTGGTGTGCTTGCCCATCCACCAGCCGTAGCCGAGGCCGGTGACCAGCGCGGCGAAGATGCGCGCGGCGATCTCGTTGCGCCGGTGCGAGGCGAACATCTGCCGGTGGGCGGCGTCGTGGCCGAGGTAGGCGAACTGGGTCAGCACCAGCGCCAGCGGCGCCCCCAGCAGCAGGACCAGCCAGGAGTCGCGCAGCAGCACGACGCCGGCGACGACGGCCGCGAGCGCCAGCGTGGTCGCCGCGATGCGGACCGCGTAGGCGCCACGGCGGCGGGCCATCAGCCCCAGCGCCTGCACCTCGGCGGTGAGGCGGGCGTAGGGGCTGCGCGGGACGCGGGCGGGGCGCTCGACGCCGTGGGCGGGCTCGAGCGGGCCGGCCGGGGTCAGGACAGGTTTCACAGGTTCTCCGGGGGTCGGGACCGCGAGGGTGCGGACGGGGGCCGCACGGTGACGGCCTGGCGATGCCCGGGTGGTCGACCCGTCGAGAGCACGGCTGAGGGATCGCGCCGTCCTCGACAGCGCGTCAGGGGTCCAACGTACGGGACCGTAGGTTCGTGCCCCACCCCCTCCACGGGATCCACCCGCCACCGGGCCCGGCACCGCGCCCCCGTCCGGCCCCCCGACCGGCCCCGCACACGGCCCCGGGGCGCCGCCAGGACGGTGAGGGGCCGGGTGGAGACCGGCGGGGCACCCCCCGGGGGGGTGGCCCACCGGTCCATCCCGGGTCCATCGCCGTCCTGGGGGATGCACCGCCAGGCCGACGAGAGGGCCGATCCCGTCGTTGGATCGGCCCCGAGGAGAACGCCGCGGGGCGCCGCCAGGACGGTGAGGGGCCGGGTGGAGGCCGGTGGGGCACCCCCTAAGCTCTTCCGGTGCCGTTTCTCCGACGGCCCGCCGCCGAGAAGGGAACGCCTCCGCGTGGATCAGCCCGACCGGACCCGTGCGGACGTCGACGCCGCCGAGCTGGCCGCCGAGGACGCGCACGTCGGAGGCCTCTACGCCCGGCTGGACGCCCTGCGTGCGCAGACGTCGGACCAGCTCGCCGAGGTGCGCCGCACGAAGGCCACCGGGACCCACCAGAGCCGCTTCGAGCGGGACGCGTTCGCGACGCTGTACGAGGACCGGCTGAGCCAGCTGTGGTCGGTGGAGAACCGGCTCTGCTTCGGCCGGCTGGACCTGCGACCGGGCACCCCCGACCCGCGTCGTTACGTGGGGCGGATCGGGCTGGCCGACGAGCGGGGCAACCAGCTGCTCGTCGACTGGCGCGCGCCCGCGGCGCAGGACTTCTACCAGGCGACCGCGGCCGCGCCCCGCGACGTGGTCCGGCGTCGGCACCTGCTGACCGCGGGCCGTTCGGTGACGGGGCTGGACGACGAGGTCCTGGTCGCCGACGCGGGCGGCCGCACGACCGGTGACGCGGCGCTGCTCGCGGCGGTCAACGCGCCGCGCACCGGACGCATGGGCGACATCGTGGCGACCATCCAGGCCGAGCAGGACCGCGTGATCCGGGCCTCCGAGCGCGGGGTCCTCGTCGTGCAGGGCGGGCCGGGGACGGGCAAGACCGCGGTCGCCCTGCACCGCACGGCCTACCTGCTCTACACGCACCGCGACCGCCTGGCGCGCAGCGGGGTGCTGCTGCTCGGGCCGAGCCCGGTGTTCCTCCGCTACGTCGAGCAGGTGCTGCCGGCCCTCGGGGAGACCGGCGTGGTCACCCTGACCCTGGCCGAGCTGTTCCCCGGGGTCGTGGCCCGCGGGTCGGACTCCCCCGCCGCGGTCGCGGTGAAGGGGTCGCTGCGGATGGTCGACGTGCTGGCCGCCGCGGTCGCCGAGCGGCAGCGGGTCCCCGCGCGGACGATCCGCCTCGACCTGGACGGGACCCGGGTGCAGCTGCGGCCCGAGCAGGTCGCGGCCGCCCGCACGCGGGCCCGGCGCAGCCGTCGCCCGCACAACGAGGCCCGGGTCGTCTTCGTGCGCGAGGTCCTGCAGACCCTGGCGAACTCCCTCGCGCGCGCCCGGGGGGTCGACGCGGTCGAGGAGCGCGACGACCTGCTCCAGGAGCTGCGCGAGTCGATCGACGTGCGCCGCGAGGTCAACCTCTGCTGGATGCCGCTGACCCCGCAGAAGGTCCTCGCGGGCCTCTACCGCAACCCCGACCGGTTGCGGGCGCTCGCGCCCGACCTGGACCGGCGCGAGCGCGCGGCCCTGCACCGCGACGAACCGACCGCCTGGTCGGAGGCCGACGTGCCGCTGCTGGACGAGCTCGCCGAGCTGCTCGGGGATCTGGACGACGCGACCTCGGCGCAGGCCCGGCGTGAGGCCGAGCGCGAGGAGCAGGTCGCCTACGCCCGCAAGGTGCTCGAGGAGTTCGAGGCCTCCGGGGTCGGCAACGACTACGTCAGCGCGGAGCTGCTGGCCGACCGGTTCGCGACGTCCGGGCCGGTCGGGACCGTGGCCGAACGGGCGGCCGCCGACCGGACCTGGGCCTACGGCCACGTCGTCGTCGACGAGGCGCAGGAACTGTCGGCGATGGCCTGGCGCCTGGTCGAGCGCCGGTGCCCCAACCGGTCGATGACCCTCGTCGGCGACGTCGCCCAGACCTCCTCCCCCGCCGGGGCGCGCAGCTGGGCCGCGGCGCTGCGTCCCCTGGTGGACGACCGCTGGCGGTTGGAGGAGCTGACCGTCAACTACCGCACGCCCGCGCGCATCGCCCGGGTCGCGGCCGACGTGCTGCGGGCCGCCGGGATCGAGGCGACCCCGCCGACCCCCGTCCGCGAGGGCGAGCACGACCCGGTGGCGATCCCCCTGGCCGGCCCCGACGACGTGGCCGGGGTGCTCGCCGCCCTCACCGCGGCCGTCCCGGGCGAGGGCGAGGGACGGTTGGCCGTGATCGCGGCCGAGACCACGGGCCCGCTGGGCTCCGACGCCCTGCGGGCCGCGGCCCGCACCGCCCTCCCCGCGGGCACGGTCGCCGAGGGGCCCGACGACCTGGACGCCCCGGTCTCGGTGCTCGACGTGCACCGGGCCAAGGGTCTGGAGTTCGACGTGGTCCTGCTCGTCGAACCGGCCGCGATCCTGCGCCGCCCGCGAGGGGCCAACGACCTCTACGTGGCCCTGACCCGCGCCACCCAGCACCTGCTCGTCGCCCACGCCGAACCGCTGCCCGCCGGGGTGCGGGTCCAGCCCGCGTCCTGACCTCGACGGACCCCGACGACCCCCTCCCGCGCCGGGGGCGTGTGTGCTGAGCTGTCCCCCGTGTCGACGATCGAGGGTCCCGCCACCACCGCCACCGGCCCCGGGCTGAGCGCCGAGGAGCTGCAACCCCGGTTGGCCGAGCACCGCGGCGAGCTGACCGGGTACTGCTACCGGATGCTGGGGTCGGCCTTCGACGCCGAGGACGCGGTGCAGGAGACCCTGCTGCGGGCCTGGCGGAGCATCGGCGGGTTCCAGGGACGCTCGGCCCTGCGGTCGTGGCTCTACCGCATCGCCACCAACGTCTGCCTGACGATGATCGAGTCGCGGGGTCGGCGGGCCCGCCCGGTCGACCTCAGCGCGAGGGCCTGGGAGCCGGTCGAGGCGTCCTTGGCCGCGCGGCGCGGCGAGGAGGCCTGGCTGGAACCGATGGTCGACGACCGGGTGCTGCCGACCGTGGGCGACCCGGCCGACCTCGCGGTGGCGCGGGAGTCCATCCGCCTGGCCTTCGTCGCCGCCCTGCAGCACCTCCCGCCCCGGCAGCGCAGCGTCCTGATCCTGCGCGACGTGCTGCGCTGGAAGGCGGACGAGGTCGCGGCGCTGCTGGAGACCACGACCGCCTCGGTGAACTCGGCCCTGCAGCGGGCCCGGGCCACCCTGAACGAGCGGGGCGTCGACCGGGACGAGGCGCCGATGGAGCTCTCGGCCGCCGACCGCGCGTTGCTGGACCGCTACGTGGACGCGTTCGAGTCCTACGACATGGACGCCTTCGTCCGCCTGCTGGCCGAGGACGTCACCCAGAACATGCCGCCGTTCGAGATGTGGTTGCAGGGCCCGGCCGACGTCACCGCCTGGATGACCGGGCCGGGCAAGGAGTGCGTCGGCTCGCGCCTCGTCCCCGTCGCGGTGAACGGACAACCCGCCTACGCGCAGTACCGCCTCGTCGGTGGTCGGCACCTCCCCTGGGCGCTGCAGGTGCTCGACGTGCGCGACGGTCGGATCCGGGCGATCACCTCGTTCCTGGACACCCGGTTGTTCGCGCACTTCGGCCTGCCGACCGAGCTGCCGCGGGCGGGGACCGCCTGACGTCCCGACCGGGGCGCCCGTCGCGAGCGCCGTGCGGTGAGCGGTCGCGCACCTAGACTCGGACGGATGTGCGCCGCCGCCCCCCGCACCCTCGCCGAGGAGTTGCGCGCCCGCAGCGACGAGGAGCTGGAGCAGCTGCTCACCGCGCGCACCGACCTGGTGACCCCGCTGCCGACGTCGACGACGGCGCTGGCGACGCGCTCGGCGACCCGCGCCAGCACCCAGCGGGCCGTGGACCGCTTGGAGACCCCGGCGCTGCAGGTGGCCGAGGTGCTGGCCGTCCTGCCCGACCCGGTGTCGATGACCGCGGTCTCCAAGGCGTGGGGCGCGCGCGCGAACGACGTCGTCGCCGACCTGCGGCGGCAGGCCCTGGTGTGGGGTCCGGACCGGGCGCTGCACCTCATCTCCGCGGTCCGGGACCTGCTCGGGCCCTACCCCGCGGGCCTCGGTCCGCCGCTGGCCGACGCCCTGGGGCGGCGCTCCCCCGCCCGCCTGGCCGAGCTGCTGGAGGACCTGGGGCTGGACCCGGCCGGGGACCCGGAGGTGGCGCTGTCGCGGCTGGCCGCGCACCTCGGTGCCGCCGACGCCGTCGAGGCCCTGCTCGCGGGCGCGCCGGAGGGGGTCCGCGAGGTCCTGGCCAAGCTGACCTGGGGTCCGCCGACCGGGGCCGTCGAACGCGCCGACCGGCAGGTGCGGGCCGCCACCTCGGCGAGCCCGGTCGACTGGTTGCTCGCGCACGGGCTGCTGGCGGTCGCCGGGCCGGGCACGGTCGTGCTGCCCCGCGAGGTCGGGATGGTGCTGCGCGGCAACCGGGTCCACCGCTCCCCCGGGCGGCAGGCGCCCGCGCTGACGGGCGCTGCGCGGCGACCGGCGCAGGTGGCCGGGGCCGGGGCGGAGGCCGCGGCCGACGCGGTCCGGCTGGTCGAGGAGCTGGCCCGGACCTGGGGGGTGGCGCCCCCGCCGGTGCTGCGGGCGGGCGGGGTCGGCGTCCGGGAGCTGCGGCGCACCGCGGTCGCCCTCGAGGTCGACGAGGCGACGGCGGCCCTGGTGGTCGAGACGGCCTGGGTGGCCGGGTTGATCGCCGACGACGGCGAGGTCGAGCCCCGCTGGCTGCCGACCCCGATGTTCGACCTGTGGGCCGAGGACGACGTCGCCGAGCGCTGGCTCTCCCTGGCCGGCGCCTGGCTGGGCACGACCCGGGTCCCGGCCCTGGTCGGGACCCGGGACGCCAAGGACTCCGCCCGCAACGCGCTGGGCCCCGACCTGGACAAGCCGTCGGCCCCCGTCGTCCGCTCGGCCGTGCTGGCCGAGTTCGAGGCGCTGCCCCCCGACCACGCCCCGACGGCGGACGACGTGCTGGCCCGGCTGCGCTGGCGCACGCCGCGGCGCAGCGGTCGGTTGTTCGCCGACCTCGTGCAGTGGACCCTGCGCGACGCGGGCTGGTTGGGGTTGCTCGGGGCCGGGGCCCTCACCCCGGCCGGTCGCGCGCTGCTGCAGGGCGACGACGAGGGCGCGGTCGCCGCGCTGCGGGCCGCGCTGCCGGCCCCGGTGTCGGAGATCCTCGTGCAGGCCGACCTGACCGCCGTGGCCCCCGGGCCCCTGGTGCCCGAGCTCGCCCGCCGGCTGGACCTGCTGGCCCGGGTGGAGTCGCGCGGGGGCGCGACGGTCTACCGCTTCGACGACGCCTCGGTGCGACGCGGGTTGGACGAGGGACTGACCGCCGACGACGCGCTCGCCTTCCTCGGACGGGTCTCGGCGACCGGGGTGCCGCAGCCGCTGGAGTACCTGATCCGCGACGTCGCCCGTCGGCACGGCCGGGTCCGGGTCGGCCGGGCCGGCGCCTACGTCCGGGCCGAGGACCCTGCCCTGCTGACCCAGCTGCTCTCCGACAAGCGTTGTGCCGCACTGGGTCTGCGGGCCCTCGCCCCCACCGTGCTGGTCTCCGCCGCCGAGGGCGAGGAGGTGCTGGCCACCCTGCGGGCCGCCGGGCTCGCCCCCGCCGCCGAAGGTCCCGACGGGGAGCTGGTGCTGCGGCCCCGCACGGCGCGGCGGACCTCGCCGCGCCCGGTCCCCCGACCGGTCAGCGGTGAGCCCCCGCCGCCCGCCCAGGCGTTGGTCGGGGCGGCGGTCAAGACGTTGCGGGCCGGGGACGTCGACGCCGACCGGGCCGAGGCCCGGCGCGCGGCCACCCCGGACGCGCCCCGCCTGCCCGCCCTGGACCCGAGCACGTCGATGGCCATGCTGCGCGAGGCCGCGGCGTTCCGGCAGGTGGTCTGGATCGGGGTGGCCGACCGCGACGGCGTCGTCCACCGCAGCCTGGTGGAACCCATCCAGGTGGAGGGCGGGCGGATCACCGCCTTCGACCGCTCCGAGCAGGCGGTCCGCGTCTACTCGGTGCACCGGGTGACGGGGGTCGCCGCGGCGCCCGGCGAGGCCCCGGTCCGGGCGGGGCGCGAGCGCTCGGTGGAGGGCTCGGCGACGTCGTAGGGTCGCAGGCATGAGCGAGCAGCCGCCCCCGCGCGACGAGGGACGAGACGGCACGGGCTCGGACGGCACGGGCTCGGACGGCACGGGCTCGGACGGCACCCGGCGCCTGCCCACCGGGGCGGGCGACCCGTGGTCGAGCCCCGGCGGCACGTCGGGGGCGTCGCAAAAACCCACCCGGGCCTTCGACCCACGACCCGGCGCCCCGACCGAGTCGTTCGCCGCCCGCCCCGACGCGGGCGACCCCTACCGGTCGGAGCCCTCCGGCGCCGGGGCTCCCGTGCCGACGGGCACCGGCTGGGCGGCGGACCCCTGGTCGGCTGGCTCGACGGGCGCGCCGGCGTCGGCACCGCGTCCCGCCCCCGACGGGGGTGCTGCACGCGACGGCTGGCCCGCGCAGTACGGCCAGGCCGGGCCGTACGGGCAGTCCGCCCCCTACGGGAGTGCCGGGCAGCACGGGCACCCCGGCCAGCACGGGGACCCCGGGCAGTACGGCTGGTCCCCCGGCGCCCAGCCCCCGCTGCCGCCCGTGGCGGGTCTGGCCCAGGGGGTCCTCTGGACCGGGGTGGGCTCGCTCGCGCTGTGGCTGCTGAGCGCGGGCCTGCTGAGCTGGATCCCGGCGATCGTCGCCCTGGTGCTGGCCCCGGGAGCGCGACGCGCGGTCCGGGCCACCCCGGGCGGACGCGGCCAGGGTCACGTCACCGGCGGGGTCGTGTGCGCCTGGGTGGCGCTGGGCCTCTCGTTGCTGACGGTGGCGATCGTCGCGGTCCTCGCCGTGTCCTGGATCGGCGTCCTGGGGGCGAGCACCTGGAGCGACCCGGGCGCCCCCTGGGAGAACGTGTGACCCCCGCCGCAGGTACGACCACCGCGGAAGCACCCGGGGGCGAGGAGTGTTGAGCCTGCCGTGAACGACGGCCCCCTCATCGTCCAGAGCGACAAGACCCTGCTGCTGGAGATCGACCACGAACGGGCCCCGGCCTGCCGGGCGGCGATCGCCCCCTTCGCCGAGCTGGAACGGGCCCCCGAGCACGTCCACACCTACCGGTTGACCCCCCTGGGCCTGTGGAACGCCCGCGCCGCCGGGCACGACGCCGAGCAGGTGGTGGACACCCTGCTGGAGTTCTCCCGCTACTCGGTACCGCACTCCCTGCTGGTCGACGTGGCCGAGACGATGGCCCGCTACGGGCGGCTGCAGCTCATGAACGACCCGGCCCACGGGCTCGTCCTGCACGCCATCGACGCCCCGGTGCTCGAGGAGGTCCTCCGCTCCAAGAAGGCCTCCCCCCTGCTCGGAGAGCGGGTCGCGCCGGACACCGTGCTGGTGCACCCGAGCGAGCGCGGCAACCTCAAGCAGGTGCTGCTGAAGCTCGGTTGGCCGGCCGAGGACCTGGCCGGGTACGTCGACGGCGAGGCGCACCCGATCGACCTGGCCGAGGACGGCTGGACCCTGCGGCCCTACCAGTCCGACGCGGTCGAGAACTTCTGGCACGGCGGTTCCGGCGTCGTCGTCCTGCCCTGCGGGGCCGGGAAGACGCTCGTCGGCGCGGGGGCGATGGCCCGGGCGCGCGCGACCACCCTGATCCTCGTCACCAACACCGTCTCGGCCCGGCAGTGGCGCGACGAGCTGCTCCGGCGCACCTCGCTGACCGAGGACGAGATCGGTGAGTACTCCGGGGCCCGCAAGGAGATCCGTCCGGTGACGATCGCGACCTACCAGGTCGTGACCACCAAGCGGAAGGGGATCTACCCGCACCTGGAGCTCTTCGACGCCCGCGACTGGGGCCTGATCCTCTACGACGAGGTCCACCTGCTGCCCGCGCCCATCTTCCGGATGACCGCCGACCTGCAGGCCCGCCGCCGGCTGGGGCTGACCGCGACCCTGGTGCGCGAGGACGGTCGTGAGGGGGACGTGTTCTCCCTCATCGGCCCCAAGCGCTACGACGCACCGTGGAAGGACATCGAGGCCCAGGGTTACATCGCGCCCGCGGACTGCGTCGAGGTCCGGGTCACGCTGCCGGACTCCGAGCGCCTCGTCTACGCCACCGCCGAGGACGAGGACCGCTACCGGTTGTGCTCGACCTCGCCCGAGAAGTCGCGCGTGGTCGAGAAGTTGGTCGCCCAGCACGCCGGCGAACCGACCCTGGTCATCGGGCAGTACATCGACCAGCTCGACGACCTCGGTCAGCGCCTCGACGCCCCGGTCATCAAAGGCGAGACGACCGTCAAGGAGCGGCAGCGCCTGTTCGACGCGTTCCGCAGCGGGGAGATCACCACCCTGGTCGTCTCCAAGGTCGCGAACTTCTCCATCGACCTGCCCGAGGCGAAGGTCGCGATCCAGGTGTCGGGCAGCTTCGGCTCCCGCCAGGAGGAGGCGCAGCGGCTCGGTCGGGTGCTGCGCCCCAAGGGCGACCACGGTTCGGCGCGGTTCTACACCGTCGTCTCCCGCGACACCAAGGACCAGGACTTCGCCGCCCACCGGCAGCGGTTCCTGGCCGAGCAGGGCTACGCCTACCGGATCGTGGACGCCGACGACATCGACGGCGGCGTCCCCGACGCCGACGGGGTGCTGCCGGACTGACGGCTCGCCCGCCGGGTCAAGCCGCCCGCCGCGGCGACCGATGGAGTCCCGTGGACCAGCGGAGCACCGATCGGTGGATGGGTACGGGGCGCGTCGAGCAGGCGGACGACCTCGCGGGCCCGGTGCTGGCCGCGCGGGTCGCGACGGCCGTCGCCGAGGCGTTGGCCGGGCGGACCGCCGCGCTGGTCCTCGCCCACGTCGACCACCGGCTCGACCTGCCCCTGGTGACCGCCGCCCTGCAGGCGGCGGCGGGGGCCGCCCCGGTCCTCGGCGCCACCACCGGCACCGTCTACAGCGGCACCGACGAGCAGCCCGCGGTCGTGCTGGTCACGGCCCTGGGCGGGGACGACCTGCAGGTCGGCGCGGCCGTCGACGCCCGGCCCGACCCGACCGAACGGGCGACGGTGGTCGCCGAGCGGGCCGCGCTGGGGGTCGACTCCCCGCACCGACTCATGATCATGCTCCCCAACGGGACCGCGGGCGACCAGCAGGCCATGGTCCTCGGCGCCTACGACGTCCTGGGGCCGGCGGTGTCCATCGTCGGCGGGGGCGCCGACGGAGACCTCGAGACCAACCGCTCCTGGCAGTTCCTGGGGACGACCATCGTCGAGAACGGCCTGGCGGCGGCCGTCCTGGGCACGGACCGACCCGTCGGGGTGGCCGCGGCGCACGGGTACTCGCGGCTCGGCCGGGGCATGGTCGTGACCGACTCCGACGGGCAGCTGCTGCGCGAGCTCGACGGCCGGCCCGCGCTCGACGCCTACCTGGACAACCTGGCCGACGCCGGGATCGACGTCGGCGACCGTGACGACGAGGCCGCGCTGACCCGGCTCGCCTTCGCCCACCCCCTCGGCCTGGCCCGACGCCGGCGCGACGAGGCGCGCACGATCGTCAGCCTGGACCTCGCCGCCCGGACCATGACCTTCGTCTCGACCGTCGAGGCCGGCGGGCTCGTGCACCCGCTGCAGGGTGACGAGCAGGACATGCTGGCCGGCGCCGCGCAGGCGTGCGACCAGGCCGTCCGGGCCCTCGGCGCCGACCCTGTGGGCATGGTGCTGTTCAGCTGCATCGCCCGGCGGGCCCTGCTCACCGAGGAGGGCCGGCTGGCCGAGCTGGACGCCGCCCGCGACGCGGGCTGCCGCGGGGAGGTCACCCTCGTGCACAGCTGCGGCGAGATCGCCCGCGTGTCCGGGTCGGCCGGGTGCCACAACCAGACCGTCGTCGCGCTGGCCTTCTGAGCGGGCCCGGGGGGGGAACACGTGGACGGGTCGATGAACCTGCAGCTGGTCGAGCTGCTGACGCTGCTGAGCAAGCAGCCGGACGCCACCGCGATGGCGACCCGCGCCGCCCGCTGGGCGGCCGAGGCCCTCGACGCCGAGACGGCCGCCGTCGTGCGCGCCGGGGTCGTGCTGGCCGGGGTCGGCGTGCGCACGGGGGCGAACCCGCTGGTCGGCGAGGTGCTCGCGGCCGCGGGTCGCCCCGAACCGCTCGACCTGCCCGAGCTGCCCCGTGCCTTCGTCGCCGCGGCCCCGGTCACCGACCGCGGACCGCAGCCGACCCAGCTGGTCCTGGCCCGGGCCGAGGAACCCTTCGAGGTCGAGGAGCGGCTGCTGCTGGTCGGGACCGGTCGCCTGCTCGGCCAGGCCCTGCAGTCGGCCCGGGCGCTGAGCGACGAGCGCGAGCACCGGCGGCGCAGCGAGGCGCTCGCGACCGAGCGGGAGCAGCTGCTGGGCACCCTGCGCGAGCGCGAGCAGCTGCTCAGCAGCCTGCTCGACCTGCAGCAGGCCGTGGCCCGGCGCCGTCCGGTCGAGGAGGTCCTCGACCTCCTCGCCGCCCGGGCCCGGGGCGTCCTCGAGGGCGACGCGGTGGTCGTCGTCCTCGAGGACCCGCTGCACCCGGAGGCCCTGCGCGTGGTCGCCCGTGACGACCGGCCGGGCGCCCTCCCCTGCGCCGCGGCCCTCGCCCACGCCCGCGCGGCCCTCGCACCCGCCGGCCCCGGGCGCGGGATTCACCCGGGCTGCGTCTGGCACGTGGCGCCGGTGCGGGCCCAGGGCCGGGTGGTCGGAGGCGTCGTGCTGCTGGACCCGACCGGTCGGACCGAGGGACGCGAGCACCTGCTGGGTGCCTTCGCCGAGCACGCGAGCACGGCCCTGAACGACGAGTACACCTCCACCTCGCTGCGCGCCTCGTACTACGACCAGCTCACCCGGCTGCCCAACCGCACCCTCTTCCTGGACCGGTTGGCCCAGGGCACCGGGGGCACCGGGGGCACCGGCACGCAGGGCACCGGCGCGCAGAGCGGTGACCCGGGTGAGGGCGGGCTGGCCCTGCTCTACGTCGACCTCGACGGGTTCAAGGCGATCAACGACCGGCACGGCCACCAGGTCGGCGACCTGGTGCTGGCCGCCGCCGCGGCCCGGCTGCAGACCGCGCTGCGCACCCAGGACACCGCGGCCCGCCTCGGCGGCGACGAGTTCGCCGTCCTGCTGCACGACGTCACCCCGGAGCAGGCCGTCGCGATCGCCCGCCGGTTGCAGGACCAGCTCGCCGAACCCGTGCTGCACGAGGGGACCGCCCTGCGCGTGGGCGCGAGCATCGGGGTGGCCGTCGTCGGGCACGAGGGCACCACCCCGGCGTCCCTGGTCCCCGACGCCGACGCGGCGATGTACACGGTCAAGGGGGCCGCCCGCGGGCCCGAGGCCGACGGCGTCGGACTCTTCCACGCCGAGCTGCACCGCGCCCGCACCGCCCGCCTCCGGCTCGAGGCCGACCTGGCCCGCGCGGTGGAGACCGACGAGTTCGTCCTGCACTACCAGCCCGTCGTGGACCTCGAAGGCCGCCCGCTGGGGTGCGAGGCGCTGCTGCGCTGGCAGCACCCGGAGGACGGCCTGCTCTACCCCGACCGGTTCGTCGGGGTGGCCGAGCGCTCCGGGGCCATCGCCCGGATCGGGGCGCTCGTGCTGCGGCAGGCCTGCCGGCAGGTGGCGCGCTGGCGCCGGGAGGGGCTGACGGTGGACGTGGCCGTCAACCTGTCCGGCGCCCAGCTGCGCCCGGCCCTGCTCGGCGAGGTCCGGGCCGCACTGGCCGAGGCCGACCTGCCGGCCACGGCGTTGACCTGCGAGGTCACCGAGACCGTGCTGGTCACCGAGGCCCACGCCATCGCCGTGCTCGCCGACCTGCGCGCGCTCGGCGTCCGGGTCGCCGTCGACGACTTCGGGACCGGCTACTCCTCGCTGGCGGCCCTGCGCCGCCTGCCGGTCGACGTGCTCAAGATCGACCGCTCGTTCGTGGCGGCGCTGGACCAGCCGGGCGACGCGGCCATCGTCGAGGCGGTCCTCCGCCTGGCCCAGGCCCTGGACCTCGACGTGGTCGCCGAGGGGGTCGAGACCGAGTTCGAGGCCCGGGTGCTGCGCGAGCTCGGCTGCCCGACCGGCCAGGGTTACCGCTGGGCCCGTCCGCTGCCGGCCGAGGACTTCCGGGCCTGGTGGGCGGCCCGCGTCGGGACCGGCGCCCTCGTCTGAGGGGTCTCGCGCCGACTGCCGCCGGTCTCGCGCGTCGTCAGTGCCAGCGCGCCCAGGCGGCCTGCTTGGTGGTCCCGGACAGGGCCGCGACCTGAGCCCAGGAGCCCTGCTCGGCGATCCGCCGGGCGGACTCCCCCAGGGCGAGCCCGACGTGGCCGCTGAGCCCGGTGAGCAGCGCGAAACCCTCGCCGCTGCCCCGGCGGGCGAGCTCGTCGATGCCGGCCCGGACCAGGGCGGCCAGGTCGGCGGAGGACCGGTCGGCCCAGTCGGCGGGCAGCTCGGCCACCGGCTCGGCGGCGGCCGTCGCGCCCGGACGGTCGGGGGTCGCGGCGGGGTCGGGGGCGTCGAGGTTCGGCATGGTGGACCAAGTGTCGGCGTCGCCGAGGATCACGTCCACCGTGGCGTCCGGCGAGTCGAAGCGCCGCTCCCACACGATGCCGGGCCAGCGGTACGTGAGCGTGCCCTCGGCCGGGCGGTAGTCGGCGGTGAACACCGTCCCGAACCCGTGCGCGTAGTCGCGGGTGTAGAGGGGCGCCTCGAGCAGCGCGGCGACCATCGCGTCGGCGTCGGCCCCCTCCTCCTGCAACCCGCCGAGCAGGTCCAGCCGTTCCACGCTGCGGTAGCGCGCGGCGTGCGCCGGGTCGACCGGCTCGGTCCACCGGTGGTTGGTGGCGCAGGAGACCGGGCGGATCTCCGCGGGCCGGTCGGGCCCGACGTGCGCGGTCACCGAGGCGCCCGTGGCGTCGAGGAGGGTGACGTTGTAGGTCATCGCGATCGGCAGCCGGGCGAGGACCCGACCCGCCTCCTCGACGTCGGTGCAGGTCTCCAGGAGGTAGCGCAGCACCAGCGGGATCCCGAAGCCCTCCCCGTGGGCGCGGTCGCCGCCGAAGGTGAGGGAGACGACCAGACCCGCGTCGTTCATGCCGTCGAGCAGGCCCCACAGGCAGTCGCCGGTGCCCAGGACCGGGCGGCGGTAGTCGGTGGACAGGCTGGTCTGCTCGAACAGCCCCGGTGCGTAGTCGTAGTTGCGGGCCAGGGCGGGCGCCGGGTCGAGGGCGACGACCTGGCTGCAGGCGGCCGGGGCGAAGGCGGGCAGGTTCCACTGGGTGAGGAAGACCGCGGCGTCGTCGTCGTCGCCCGTGAGCGCGACGAGCTGCTCCCAGGTCTCGTGCAGCTCGGGCATGTGGGTCTGCAGCGCGGCCTCCGCCTCGGCGCGGGTGGGGCGCGCGTCGCGGCCCTCGGAGAGGTGGAAGCGGCGGTAGGCGGGCCACGTCGCGTCGAACAACGCCTGCCAGCGGGCGCCGGGACGGGCCTCGGTGATGCCGAACATGGTGAACGGGTACGTGGTCATGGCGTCAACGCTAGGTTGACGATGGCGGCTCGTCAACTCGATCTTGACGCTCGCCCGGTCCCGTCCAACGCCCCCCGCTCCCGGGCCCCTCCGGGGTCGACGGCGGCGGCTCACCCCACCGCCGCGAGTCCCCGTCGGCGCAGCAGCGGCTCGATCCGGGCGTCGCGACCGCGCACCTCCCGGTAGGCCTGCAACGGGTCGACCGACCCCCCGCGGGCCAGCAGACCGCGGCGGAACCGCTCGCCGTTGGCCCGGGTCAGCCCGCCGTTCTCGGTGAACCACTCCACGGTGTCGGCGTCGAGGACCTCGCTCCAGATGTAGGCGTAGTAGGCGGCCGCGTAACCCCCCGCGAACACGTGGGCGAAGTACCCGCTGCGGTAGCGCGGCGGGACGGCCGGTACGTCGACCCCGGCCGCGCGCAGGGCCGCGGCCTCGAACTCCTCGACGTCGGTGACCGCGGCGGCGTCGACCGCGCCCAGCCCGTGCCAGGCCTGGTCGAGCAGCGACGCGGCCAGGTACTCCGTCGTGGCGAAACCCTGCCCGCTGCGCTCGGCCGCCCGCAGCGCCTCGGCGGTCGCCACCGGCAGCACCGCGCCGGTCTCGACGTGGCGGGCGTACCCGACCAGGACGTCGGGGTCGAACGCCCACATCTCGTTGACCTGGGAGGGGAACTCCACGAAGTCGCGCGGCACGGAGGTTCCCGAGAACTGGGGGTACCGGACGTCGGAGAGCAACCCGTGCACGGTGTGCCCGAACTCGTGGAACAGGGTGACGACCTCGTCCGGGGTGAGCAGGGCCGGGGCGCCCGCGGGCGGTTCCGCGACGTTCAGGCAGTTCACCACCACCGGCCGCTGCCCGAGCAGACGCGACTGCTCCACGAAGGAACTCATCCAGGCCCCGCCCCGCTTGGCCGGCCGGGCCCACGGGTCGAACAGGTACGATCCGACCGGACCGTCCTCGTCGAACACCTCGAACACCCGGACCCCGCGGGAGTACCCGGGCAGGTCGGGACGCGGTTCGAACCGCAGGCCGTACAGACCGTGCGCGGCGGCGAAGACCCCGTCGACCAGGACGCGGTCGAGCTCGAAGAACTCCCGCAACCCTTCCGGGTCCAGGTCGAAACGCTTGCGCCGCAGCCGGGCCGCGTAGTAGGCGTGGTCCCAGGGTTGCAGCGGTCCCTCGTGACCGTCGGCGTGCAGGAGTTCTTCCAGCTCCGCGATCTCCGCCCGGGCGTTCGCGACCGCGGCCGGGACCAACCGGTCCAGCAACCCGCGCGCCGCCGCGGCGGAACCCGCGGTCTCGTCGGCCACCACCCACTCGGCGTGGGACGCGAACCCCAGCAGTTCCGCGCGTTCGGCCCGCAGCCGCACCGTCCGCAGCACCAGGTCGACCGTGGGGTGCGGACCTCCGGCGCTCCCCCGGGCCACCGCCGCGCGGTGCACCCGTTCCCGGACGTCGCGCCGGACCAGCGACTCCAGGACCGGTTGCGGGGTGGGCAGCACGAGGGGGAGCAACCACCCGGCCTCCCCGCGCACCTCGGCCGCCGCCCGGGCCCGCTCGACCTCCGCCGCGGACAGTCCCTCCAGCTCCGCGACGTCGGTGACCAGGACGGCGCGGGCGTTGGCGTCGGCCAGCAGCTCGGTGTCGAAGGCGCTGGTGAGCGAGGAGAGCTCGGCGTTCAGCGCCCGCAGGCGTTCCTGGTCGTCCGGGGCGAGCAGCGCCCCGGAGCGGGCGGCGTCGTCGTGCAGCCGCTCGAGCAGGCGGCGGGACTCCGGGTCGAGCTCGTCGCGATCGGCGTGCAACGCGGCGATGCGCGCGACCAGGCGGGGGTCCAGCCGGACCGCGTCGGCGTGCGCGGCCAGCAGCGGGGCGAACTCGGCCCGGACCGCGTTCATCTCCTCGTCCGCGTCGGTCCCGAGCAGGTTGAAGAACACCGCCCCGACCCGTCCCAGCAGACGTCCGCTGCGCTGCAGCCCGGCGAGGAACTCCGTGGCGGGAAGGTCCTGGGCGAGCAGGTCCTCGAGCTCGGCGCGGTGCTCGGCCATGCCGGCCCGCAGGGCGGGGGCGTAGTGCTCGGTGCGGATCTCGCCGAACGGCGGGAGCTCGTAGGGCAGGGTGCTGGGCGCGGAAAAGGGGTTGTCCGGGGCGAGCGCGCGGTCCACGGTGGCGTCCATCGGCCGATCGTGTCAGACGCCCCCGACGCGACGCCGATGAGTTCCGCGCCCCGTCGCGGTCCCCCGTTCAGCGACGCCCGTCGACCGGCCCGGTCGGTGGACCACCGAGGAGAGGAGCCCCCGTGCCCGAGCGCGACGCCCCGACCCCGCGTCCCCGGCTCGACCTGCGCCGCGGCGACCAGCGCGTCTTCGCCCACCTGCTGCTCAGCAACGGTGCGGTCAACATCCTCAACTACACCGTCTGGTTCGCGGTGACCTTCTGGGTCTACCTGGAGACCCGGTCGGTCTTCGCGACCGGGATGATCGCCGGGATCTTCGTGGCCGCGACCGCGGCGACCGGGATCTGGTTCGGCAGCCTCGTGGGACGACCACCGCAAGAAGGACGTCCTGCAGGGCTCGGCCGTGGCGTCGTTCGTCGTGTACGCCCTCAGCCTGGCGCTGTACCTGCTGACCCCGCCGGAGCGGTTCACCGACGTCGGTTCGTGGTCGCTGTGGGTCTTCGTCGTGCTGCTCATGCTCGGGGTGATCGCGGGCAACCCGCGCAGCATCGCGCTGCCGACACTCGTCACCCTGCTCGTCCCCGCCGACCTCCGCGACCGCGCCAACGGCCTGCTGGGCACGGTCAGCGGGGCCTCGTTGCTGGTGACGTCGGTGATCAGCGGGGTCCTGGTCGCGACCGGGGGGATGCTGCACGTCCTGCTGCTCGCCCTCGTGGTGCTGGCCGCCTCGGTGGTGCACCTGGCCCGGGTGCAGGTGCCCGAGCACCGGACGGTCGCGACGGGCGACGCGACGCCCGGGCCGCGTCAGGGGGTGGACCTGCGCGGCACCTGGCACCTGGTCCGCGGGGTCCCGGGCCTGGTCCCGCTCATCGCGTTCACCTGCTTCAACAACGTCATCGCCGGCAGCTTCATGGCCCTGATGGACGCCTACGGACTGTCGTTGGTGCCGGTGCAGGTGTGGGGGCTGCTCTGGGGCGGGCTGAGCGCCCTGATGATCGTCGGGGGTCTGCTGGTCGCCCGGGTCGGGCTCGGCTCCCGTCCGGTACGGATCCTGCTGCTGGTCAACCTCGCCGCCTGGGGGGTCACGGTCCTCTTCCCGCTCCTCGCCTCGGTCGTGACGCTCACGGTGGCGATGGCGGTGTTCATGACCCTGATGCCGTTCGCCGAGGCCGCCGAGCAGACCGTCCTGCAACGCGTCGTGCCCTACGAGCGGCAGGGCCGGGTGTTCGGCTTCGCCCAGAGCGTCGAGCAGTGCGCGGCCCCGGTCACGGCCTTCCTGGTGGGCCCGCTCACCCAGTTCGTCGTCGTCCCGTTCATGACCGACGGGGCCGGCGCGGCGGCCATCGGTGGCTGGTTCGGGACCGGGCAGGCCCGCGCGATCGCCCTCGTGTTCGTGGTGACCGGTGTCCTCGGGGTCCTGGCCACGCTGGTGGCGCTGGCCAGTCCGCAGTACCGGGCGCTCTCCGCCACGGTCGCCGCGGTCGCCGCGACGCCCCCGCCCGCGACTCAGGACCCGTCGACCACCACGTCCACGGTCCAGGCCCCCTCGGGCTCGGAGTGCAGCCGCCAGTAGTGCTCGGCGATCCGGTCCGGGTCCAGCGAGGTCCCCGGGGCGATCACCCCGACGACGGTGACGCTGCCGACGTGCACGTGGGCCGGGGCCAGCTGCTCGTGCAGGACGGTGACCGCCGCACGCAGCGCCGACTTGCCCAGGGTCAGACTGGCGTGGGCCGGGTCCGGGACGAGCCCCGGTCCCCCGCCGGTGACCAGGAACGTGCCCGCCCCCGCCGCGCGCATCCCCGGGGTGAGGACCTGGGCGGTGGTCACCGCCCCCACCACGTCCACGGCGAGCGCGTCGAGCAGGTACTCCGCCGAGGCCTCGAGCAGGTCGTCGGCGGCCACCAGCCCCACGTTGTAGACGACCACCGCGGGGGTGACCCGGTCGGCGACCTCCAGCAGGGCGGC
This sequence comes from Kineococcus gynurae, assembly GCF_042433995.1. Classification (NCBI taxonomy): domain Bacteria; kingdom Bacillati; phylum Actinomycetota; class Actinomycetes; order Kineosporiales; family Kineosporiaceae; genus Kineococcus; species Kineococcus gynurae. Next base: position 227,430 of record NZ_JBHLUI010000008.1, on the reverse strand, counting down.
CCGGAACCCCACCGGGTCGGCCGCGTCGGCGATGACCGTCGTGACCGCGACCCCGCCCGCCCGCAGTTCCGCGGCGAGCGGGTCCAGGGTCTGCGGCGTGCGCGCCACCAGGGTGAGGGCGAACCCCTCCCGGGCGAAACGTCGGGCGACGGCCGCCCCGAGGCCCGGCCCGGCCCCGACGACGACGGCGTGGCGCGGGTCCAGGGGGCCGCTGGGCACGGGGTGACTCCTCGGGTCGGGGGCGACGGTCACCCCGCATGCTGCCCGAGGGGTCGCGATCCGGCCCGCGCGGACGAGGGCAGGTGTGCCTCACCTTGCTTCACAACCGCCGCACAGGATTCACGTGGAGGTCACGCTCCCGTCCTCCCCCCGGCCCGGCGACGTTCCTACCGTCGCCGCCGTGACCCCCCACACGCCCTGCTCCCCGTCCGCCGGAGCGACCGCGCTCCCCCTCCTCGACTACCGGCCCGCCGGTCGCCGAAGCCCGATGACCTGCCACTACCGGTGCGCCACGTCCTGCGCCCGGCCCGTCCCCAACGAGAGCGACAACGCCTACTTCGGCGACGTCGTCCGGGCGGCGGTCTCGCGCCGCGGCGTCCTGGCCGGACTCGTCGGCCTCGGCGTGGCCGGCGCCGCCCTGCAGCAGGCCGCGCCGGCGAACGCGGCCGACGGTGACGCCCGCCTCTTCGCGATGCCCTACGCGCCGGGCCACCAGCTCGACTTCGACGCCATCGCACCGGTCCCCGGTGAGGCCGACTCCTTCGACGTGCCGGCCGGGTGGGCCTGGGCGCCGATCATCTCCTGGGGCGACCCGATCCTGCCCGGGGCGCCGGAGTTCGACATCGACGCGCAGAGCCCCGAGGCCCAGGAAGGGCAGTTCGGCTACAACAACGACTACACGACGCTCATCCCGCTGCCCGGGCGCACCGACCGCGCGCTCCTGGTGTGCAACAACGAGTACACCAACGAGGAACTGATGTTCCGCGGGTTCGTCGACGCGGCCTCGGCCACCGACGAGCAGCTGCGCATCTCGATGGCCGCGCACGGGATGTCGGTGGTCGAGGTGCGCCGCACCGACGCCGACTCCCCGTGGGGCTACGTCCGCGACTCCTCGTTCAACCGCCGGATCACCCCGGGCACCGAGTTCTCCTTCACCGGGCCGGCGCGCGGGTCGCGACTGCTGCGGACCACCGCCGACCCGGCCGGCACGACGCCCGTCGGGACGTTCGGAAACTGCGCCGGCGGGACCACCCCGTGGGGCACGGTCCTCTCGGGCGAGGAGAACTTCAACGGCTACTTCGCCGCTCCCGAGGAGACCGACGACGCGGCCGAGAAGCGGTACGGCGTCACCGAACCCGGCCGCGGCTGGGAGCGGGTCGACCCGCGTTTCGCCACGACCGTGGAACGCCAGGAGCCCAACCGGTTCGGCTGGATCATCGAGGTCGACCCGTTCGACCCGACCTCGACGCCGAAGAAGCACACGTCGCTCGGGCGGTTCAAGCACGAGGGCGCCACGATCTCCCTGGCCGCCGACGGCCGGGCCGTGGCCTACATGGGCGACGACGAACGCTTCGACTACGTCTACAAGTTCGTCTCCCGCGAGCGCTTCCGCGAGGGAGACCGGGCGCACAACCTGACCCTGCTCTCCGAGGGTGACCTCTACGTGGCCCGCTTCACCGGCGACGGCGCGGAGGACCGACGGGCCGACGGGCGCGGGGAATGGCTGCCGCTGCTCACCGACGGGGTCTCGCGCGTCCCCGGGTTCTCGGTCGAGGAGGTGCTCGTGCACACCCGGCTCGCGGCCGACACCCTGGGCGCCACCAAGATGGACCGCCCCGAGGACGTCGAGCGCAACCCGGTCAACGGCCGGGTCTACGTCGCCTGCACCAACAACACCCGTCGCGGCACGGTCGACGACGAGGGGGTGCCCCGTCCGGGCATCGACGAGGCGAACCCCCGTCCGGAGAACAAGGACGGTCACGTCGTGGAGATCTCCGAGGACCTCGACGACGCCGCGGCGACCGCGTTCTCGTGGAACCTGGTGCTGGTCTGCGGCGACCCGGCCGCGGCCGACACCTACTTCGGCGGGATCGACAAGGACCTGGTCACACCGATCTCCTGCCCCGACAACGTCGCGTTCGACACCCGCGGGAACCTCTGGATCTCGACCGACGGGAACACGTTGGGCAGCAACGACGGGCTCTACGAGGTCACCGTCGACGGTCCGCAGCGGGGTCTGGTCCGGCAGTTCCTCTCCGTCCCGACCGGGGCGGAGACCTGCGGACCCGTCATCAACCCCGACGGCGTCGTGCTGGTCGCCGTGCAGCACCCGGGCGAGGTCGACGGGGCCTCCCCCGACGCCCCGGCCTCGCTGTTCCCCTACGACGGCACCGGTCAGCCCCGCCCGAGCGTCGTGCAGGTGTGGAAGGTCTGAGCCCGGCTCAGCGGCCGACGACCAGGCGGGTGAACAGTCTCCGGAGTTCACCCGCCGGGTCGGCGGTCCGCCCGCAGTGCACGGGCGAGGTCTGCACGACGGTGCTGCGCGGGGCGGTCAGCCAGCGGAACCGCGCCCCCGCCGCCTCCCCCGCCCCGGAACCGGCCGTCCCGGCGCAGACCCCCTCCCAGGCCGCGACGTGCCGCGTCACCGCGTCGAGGTCGGCGTCGGGGGCCAGCACCCGCAGCCGGTCGCTCGGGTCGGCGGTCAGCGCGCCGAGGAACTCGACCGGACGGCACCACAGGACCACGCCGGCGTTGAGGAACTCGGCCCGCTCGACCCGCGGCACCACCCGGATGACCGCGTACTCGTAGACGTGCAGCGGGCCCGGCCCCGGCGGCGGGGTCGCGGCGCTCATCGGGCGGCCCGCTGGACCGCGGCGAGCTCGTCGACCCAGGGCCGCGGCCCGGCCAGGCGGCCCGCGAGCCACTCCCGGTAGGCGGCCCGCACCTCGCCGACGTCACCGAAACCCGGCTCGTCGGCCAACCATTTGTCACCGACCGCCCCGACCACGGCCTCCAGCACGTCGGGGTCGAGCGCCGCGGCGCTGGCGGCGTCGACCGTGGTGACGTCGGCGGCGGCCCGCAGCAGCAGGTGGTCCTCGGCGTGCCGCAACGGCCGGGCGACGCTCGCCGCGGAACGGGCCCAGTCGTGGTGGAAGTACAGCGCCGCACCGTGGTCGATGAGCCAGGGCCGCCCGCCCCACCACAACGCGTTCGGGTTGCGCCAGGACCGGTCGACGTTCAGGCAGAACGCGTCGAACCACAGCACCCGTGCCGCCCACCCGGGGTCGACCGGGTCGACGGCGGGATCGAACGACAGCGCACCGGGCAGGAAGTCCATCCCCAGGTTGGTGCCGACGGAGCGCAGCAGCAGGTCCTGCACCTCCTCGTCGGGCTCCCCGCGCCCGATCACCGGGTCCACGTCGACCAGCACCAGCTCGGGGACGTCCAGCCCCAGGGCGGCGGCCAGCCCGGCGCACAGGATCTCGGCCACCAGCACGCGGCGCCCCTGCCCCGCACCGACGAACTTGACCACGTACATGCCGTCGTCGTCGGCCTCGACCAGACCGGGCAGGCTCCCGCCCTCGCGCAACGGGGTCACGTAACGCGTCGCGACGACCGACCTCAGCACCCGGCCGAGTCTGCCATCCGAACGACGTTCGGCAGACTCCCAGGCAGCGTCCAGGCAACGGGAGCAGACTCGCAGCGTGCGCAACGTCAATCCACAGGCGAGGTCCGCCGAGGCCCGTCTGCTCGTCGTGGACGACGAGCCCAGCATCCGCGACCTGCTGGCCACCAGCCTGCGCTTCGCCGGCTTCGAGGTGGCCGCGGCCGCCGACGGGGCCGAGGCGATCCGGCTGGCCGAGGAGTTCCGCCCGGACCTCGTGGTCCTCGACGTCATGCTCCCCGACCTCGACGGCTTCACCGTCACCCGCAAGCTGCGCGAGCGCGGACGGGTGGTGCCGGTCCTGTTCCTCACCGCGCGCGACGACACCGCCGACAAGGTGGCCGGGCTGACCGTCGGCGGGGACGACTACGTGACGAAACCGTTCAGCCTGGAGGAGGTCGTCGCCCGGATCCGGGCGGTGCTGCGCCGCACCGGCGCCGGGGCGGGACCGGACTCCGGCCGCCTCGTCTTCCACGACCTGGAGCTCGAGGAGGATTCCCACGAGGTCCGTCGCAACGGCCAGGTCGTCGAACTCTCCCCCACCGAGTTCAAACTCCTCCGCTACCTGCTGATGAATCCGAACCGGGTGCTGTCCAAGGCGCAGATCCTCGACCACGTCTGGGACTACGACTTCAACGGCGAGGCGGGGATCGTCGAGAGCTACATCTCCTACCTGCGCCGCAAGCTCGACACCGAGGGGCTGGACCCGTTGATCCACACCAAACGCGGTGTGGGTTACGTCCTGCGGTCCCCGCAGCGGGTCTGAACCGCGTGGTCCGGCCGAGCATCCGTCACCTCACGCTGCAGTCCCGGCTGCTCGTCATCACGGCGCTGCTGCTGCTGGCCGCGATGACGACGGTCGGCGTGGCCTCGACCCAGCTGCTGCGGCAGAACCTGGAGAGCCAGGTCGACGACGCGTTGCAGGAGAACGCGGTCGCGGTCACCGCGTCGCTGCCCGACCTGCTCGCCACCGGGCGCCTGCTGCTGCTGTCCGACACCTACCTCGAGGTCAGCGACGCCGACGGCAGCTCACCGCGGGCGTTCTGCACCCGCAGCGCCGGGGACGGCTGCGCCGCGGCCCCCGCCCTGCCCGCGCTGACCGCCGACTACGTCGCCCGCCACCAGGGTCGACCGCTCACCCTGACCGACCCCACCGGGACCACGAGCTGGCGGGTCGTGGTGGTGGCCGACCCGACCGCCCCGGTGAACATCGCGGTCGCCCTCCCCCTGACCGAGGTCGAGGACACCCTCGACCACTTCCGCACGGTCGCGGTGCTGGTCGGGTTCTCGGTCCTGGTGGCCGGGACGGCCCTGGCCGCGCTCGCGATCCGGCGGTCCTTCCGCCCGCTCGCCGACATCGAGTCGACCGCCGAGGCGATCGCCTCGGGGAACCTGTCCCGCCGCATCCCCGCGGCTCCGCCGACGACCGAGGTCGGCCGGCTCGGGGCGGCGCTGAACGCGATGCTGACCCGCATCGAGCGGAGTTTCCGCGCGCAGGAACGCTCCGAGGAGCAGATGCGCCGCTTCGTCGCCGACGCCAGCCACGAGCTGCGCACCCCGCTGGCCGCGATCCGGGGGTTCGCCGAGCTGTACCGGCAGGGCGCGGTCCGCGGCGAGGAGGACGTGGCCCGGGTCATGGGCCGGATCGAGGCCGAGTCGACCCGGCTCGGCCGGTTGGTCGAGGACCTGCTGCTGCTCGCCCGCCTCGACGAGGCCCAGCGGCGCAGGGCCGCCGAACCCGAACCCGTCGACCTCGCCGTGCTGGCCTCCGACGCGGTCCACGACGCCCGCGCCCTGTCCCGCGACCGCGAGGTGCGCCTGACCGGGATCCTCGCGGGCAGCGGGCCTGGTCCCGCCGTCGTGCTGGCCGACGACGCCGGGTTGCGGCAGGTGGTCACGAACCTGCTCGCCAACGCCGTCCACCACACCCCGCCCGGCACCCCCGTCGAGGTGGCCGTGGGTCGCGTGCAGGGACCCGGCGGCCCCGAGTCGGTCCTCGAGGTCCGCGACCACGGCCCCGGCCTGACCCCCGAGCAGGCCGAGAGGGTCTTCGAGCGCTTCTACCGGGTCGACGCCTCCCGTATGCGGGGCAGCGGCGGCGGCTCCGGCCTGGGGCTCGCCATCGTCGCGACCATCGTCACCGGGCACGGGGGGACCGTCGCGGTCGACGAGACCCCCGGCGGCGGGGCCACCTTCCGCCTGCGGTTCCGGGCCGCCGGGCACCCCGGCCCCGACCCCGACCTCGACGACCAACCCGGTCCCGACGAGCGCTGAGGCGCCCGCCCACCGCGGATCGCCGGCGGGCGTCCATCCGCGTCTCACAGACAGGTTCCAGGCAACGTCGAGGACGGTTCAAGCCTGACGACGCAGAGTGGTCGTCGTAGGGGCGGCCGAGACCGACCCGCCGACCACCTGACCGACCTCAACCCCGAGGTGAGAGCACCGTGAACCACGACGACCGTCGGGCCTCCGACACCATGACCTTCCCCGGTCCGCCCGAGCGGGCCAGCTACGACCCCTGGGCCACCCCGGGTGGCGGGCAGCCCCCGCACCACGGCGGCGGGGACGGCGGCTCCGGCGGCGGGGGCGGCGGGTCGCACGGCCCGCGCCGGCCCGGATGGCTGGCGCTGGGCGGGGCCGCGGTCGCGAGCGCCGTCGCGGCCAGCCTGCTGACCGCCGGCCTGGTCGGTGCGTTCGGCCAGGCCCCCGCCGACGGCGGGGACGGCGGCACCGGTACCGGAACCACGACCTCCTCGGTCCCGGTCCCCGGCGTGAGCCAGACGACCACCGACTGGCAGAAGGTCGTCGCGGCCGTCGAGCCGAGCGTCGTGACCATCACCGTGCAGTCGGCCTCCGAGGAGGGCGAAGGCTCCGGCATCGTCTACGACAGCAAGGGCCTGATCGTCACCAACAACCACGTGGTGAGCGGCGCCGGCAGCGACGCGACCATCACGGTGACCCTGAACGACGGCCGCGAGTACCGGGCGACCGTCGTCGGCACCGACCCGGCCACCGACCTCGCCGTGATCAAGCTGCAGAACGGCCCGACCGACCTGCCCGCGGCGACCTTCGCCGACTCCGACCAGGTCGTGGCCGGGCAGCCGGTGATGGCGCTCGGGAACCCGCTGGGCCTCTCGGGCACGGCGACGACGGGCATCGTCTCCGCGGTCGACCGCCCGGTGCTGACCCAGACGTCGAGCCAGCAGTCGGCCGACCCGTTCGGCGGGTCGGGTCAGGGTGCGACCGCCGAGACCGCGGCCACCGACGCGATCCAGACCGACGCGGCCATCAACCCGGGCAACTCCGGCGGGCCGCTGCTGGACACCGCGGGCCGGGTCATCGGGATCAACTCCTCGATCGCCTCGCTCAACGGTTCGGAGTCGCAGCAGTCGGGCAGCATCGGCGTCGGCTTCGCCATCCCGGCGAACGAGGTGAAGCTCATCGCCGACCAGCTGATCGCGACCGGTTCGGCCGAGCACGCCTGGTTGGGCGTGAGCCTGGCCCAGCAGCCGGCCACGGTGACCGTCGACGGCGCCGGACGCTCCGGCGCCGGGGTGGCGGCCGTGCAGTCCGGCACGCCGGCCGCGGAGGCCGGGCTGCAGGCCGGCGACGTGGTCACCGCGGTCGACGGCAAGGCCGTCAACGGGTTCGAGTCGCTCACCGCGCAGATCCGCGGCATCAAGGTCGGGACGACGGTGCAGCTGACCGTCGTGCGCGACGGTCGGCAGCAGACCCTGGCGGCGACGCTGAGCGCCCGCCCGCAGGACTGACCCGCCCCGGCCCCCGCGACTCCCGGCGGACGGACGCCCCCTCCCCCGCCGGGTCGACGAGCCCTCCCCCTCAGGGCTCCACCAACGGCGCCCACCAGACCTCCGGGTCCTGGTGGGCGCCGTCGGCGTCCCCGGTCCGGGTCCCGGTCCCGGTCCCTGCCCCGGGCGGCAGCAGCGTCCAGACCACCTCGTGCTCGACGCGGCGGGCCCCTTCGGCCCTCACCCAGTGCCGACGGAAACCCAGGACCCGGGCCCCCGCCTGGTCGGGGGCCTGCGCCACCCGCCGCGCCCCGGCGGCGTGGAGCACGACGTGGCCGACCACGGACTCGGGCACCCGCGCGCAGCGGACAAGATCCGTGCGCCGGTCGGGCCCCTCGGAGCTGGCGAGCACCTTCTCGCCGCGCCGCTTCGGGGTGCGCAGCCCCGACTCCCGCAGGACCCGCAGCACCCGGCGGGTGTCGACCGGGTGCGCACCGAGGGCGACCGCCTGGGGCAGCAGCTCGGCGGGGACGTCGTAGTGGTCCCCCTCGAAGGCCCGGCGGGGCACCTCGAGCCGGGCGGCGAAGTCGTGCAGCTCGGCCAGGGAGTGGTCGCTCACCAGGTGGGCCCACCAGCGGCCGTGGGCCGGGTGCTCGGCACGGTCGACGTAGACGGTCATGCGCGACCGGGCCCACGCGGTCCGGCCCCGCCGTCGGCGGCTCCGGGTCGGGGCCGGGTTCGGGGTCGTTCCTCCACAGGGGAGATTCTGCCCCGGTCCGACCCCGCGCTGTGGACGACGGGAGAAGGGGGCCCGGTCGTTCCTAGCGTTCCTCCCGACCGGTCCGCACGGGCGGCCGGCGGGCCCGCGGGTACGTCCCGCAGGAGGAGCGCACGATGAGCCGGTTCGAGGTCGACAGCGCCCAGATGGCGGCGACCAGCTCGGCGGTGCAGTCGTCGTCGTCGGCGGTCGCCGGTGAGGTGGCGGCGCTGATGCGCAACCTGGAGGCGCTGCCCTCCAGCTGGCGGGGGCAGGCGTCCTCGGTGTTCCAGGAGCTGGCCCAGCGCTGGCGGGTGACCCAGGACCGGGTCCGGCAGGACCTCGACGACATCAACCGGGCCCTGGCGGCCGCGGGTCAGCAGTACGCGGAGGTGGAGGCCGCCAACGCCCGGATGTTCGCTGCGTGAGTCGAGGGGGCGGGCCTCAGCGGGCGCGGCTCCACGGGCCGCCGACCGGGGTCCCGCGCCAGGAACGACGACGGGCCGACCCCTTCGGTGGGGCCGGCCCGTCCGGGGTCCGGTGGTGACGGCGCATCTCAGGCGGCGGCCGCCAGCGGCGTCGACTCCTGCAGCGGGGTGATCCAGCGCATCTCCAGGTGGCGCTGACCCTGCGTATCGGTCACGGTTACCCAGACGGCCTGGGGAGCGGTCGTGTTCATCATGATGCACCTCGCGTTCATCTGTTGTTCACCTAGAACCTAGTCCTCGGCCACCTGGCTCGGCAACCGGAGCCGTTGTGACGTAGCTCATAGGTGATGGCCGGTCACCAACGGTCGCGACGAGGAGGGTGGTTCCCGGTCACCTACGCTGGCCCCGTGACCGTTGTCTCGTTGGGCGTGCCCCGCGTCGGACCTCCGGACGCCGCCCGACGCGCCGGAGCGGGCGAGGACGCCCCGGACCTGGCCAGCTTCGCCTCCGGCCCGCTGGCCGACACCCATGGCCGGGTGGCCCGGGACCTGCGGGTCTCCCTGACCGACCGCTGCAACCTGCGCTGCCACTACTGCATGCCTCCCGAGGGGCTGCCGTGGCTGGAGAAGGCGGAGACCCTCGACGACGCCGAGACGATCCGCCTCGTCACCCTCGCCGTGCGCGAGCTCGGGGTGGACGAGGTGCGCTTCACGGGAGGTGAGCCGCTGCTGCGCCGCGGCCTCGAGGACGTCGTCGCGGCCACCGCGGCCCTGACGACCGCCACCGGGGGACGCGTCCGCACCTCCCTGACCACCAACGGCATCGGTCTGGCCCGACGGGCCGCCGGGCTGGCCGCCGCCGGCCTGGGACGGATCAACGTGTCGCTGGACTCGTTGCGGCCCGAGCGGTTCGCGGCCATCACCCGCCGCGACCGGCACGCCGACGTCCTGGCCGGGCTGCGCGCCGCGCAGGAGGCGGGGCTGACCCCGGTCAAGGTGAACACGGTGCTGCTGCGCGGGGTCAACGACGACGAGGCCGCGGACCTCCTCGGCTGGGCCCTGCGCGAGGGGTACCGGCTGCGCTTCATCGAACAGATGCCGCTGGACCCGCACGGGACCTGGCAGCGGGCCGACATGATCACCGGCGCCGACATCCACGACCGTCTGGTGGCAGGCGGTTACCGCCTCACGCCCCTGCCGGGCCGGGGCTCGTCCCCGGCGGAGGGGTTCGCCGTCGAGGGTCCGGCCGGTCCCGGTGGATCGACCCTGCGCGGGGAGGTGGGGCTCATCGCCTCGGTCACCGCGCCGTTCTGCGGGGACTGCGACCGCACCCGGCTGACCGCCGACGGGCAGGTCCGCACGTGCCTGTTCTCCACGACGGAGACCGACCTGCGCGACGCCCTGCGCGGCGGGGCCGACGACGCCGAGCTGGCCGCGCGCTGGCGGCGGGCCATGTGGGGCAAGCTGCCCGGCCACGACATCGACGACCCGGCGTTCCTGCACCCCACCCGTCCCATGAGCTCGATCGGAGGATGACACCCGTGCCCCGGCCCACCGCCCCGTCCTCCCCGGCACCGGTCCCGGCACCGACCCCGGCCGCCGCGGACCCGACCGGGCCCGAGGGGACCGTCCTCGTGCGGTTCTTCGCGGGCGCCGCCGCCGCGGCCGGCCGGGAGGAGCAAGCCCTCCCCCTGACCGGACCCGTCCCCCTCGCCGCCCTCCTCGACCGGCTCATCGGGCAGCACGGTCCCGACCTGGGCCGCGTGCTGGGCGCGTCGACGTTCCTGCTCGACACCGTGGCGGCCCGGCGCGACGACGTCGTGGGGCCGGGGTCGACCCTGGACGTCCTGCCCCCCTTCGCGGGCGGCTGAGCCCTCAGCCCCGCCCGAACGGGGCGGGGTCGAAGGTGCCGTTGCGGGCCCGGAACTCCGCGGCCGAGCCCGGCCAGACGAGCGTGAGCCGTCCGCTCACCGGGTCCCGGTACCAGCTGCGGCACCCGTCCAGCCAGACGGTGCCCGCCGCCATGGCGTCGATCTCCCGCGTGTACGCGTCCTCGGCCGCCGCCGAGACCGCCAGCGGGCGCGGGTCGGCGTCGAGGTGGTCCAGCGCGCCCAGGAGGTAGTCGATCTGGGCCTCGATCGTGGTCAGCGCCGAGTTGTGGCCGAGGCCCGCGTTGGGCCCGCCCAGCACGAACAGGTTCGGGAACCCGGTCACCACGGTCGAGGCCACCGACGTCATCCCGCGCGCCGACCAGTGCTCGGCCAGCGTCGAGCGTTCCCCCCGCACCCGCTCGGCGTAGGGCGGCCGGGCCGCCCGGAACCCCGTGGCCAGGACCAGGGCGTCGACGTCGTGCTCCCGCCCGGCGGCGGAGACCACGGTGCGGGGGCCCGTGACCGCCCGCAGCGCCGTCGGTTCCAGCCGGACGTGCGGCAGCTGCAGCGCCGGGTAGTAGTCGTCGGAGAGCAGGACCCGGCGGCAGCCGATCTCGTGCTCGGGCCGCAGCCGCGCGGCCAACCCCGGGTCGCGGACCTGCCGGGCCCGGTGCTGCTCGGCCCGCTCGCGGGCCCGCCGCAGGGCCGCCGCCTCACCGCGACGGGCGGGAATCTGCCCCTCGAGCTCGGCGAACACCTGCTGCCGGTCGCGCTCCCCCGCCCGCCAGGGCCCGTCCCCGCGCGGCACGATCCACGGCGCGCTGCGCTGGAACACCACGAGACCGGCCGCGACCCGGGCCAGTTCGGGGACCACCTGCACCGCCGAGGCACCGGTGCCCACGACCCCGACCCGGGCCCCGCGCAGGTCGAGGTCTCCGGGCCAGCGGGCGGTGTGCACGACGGGTCCGGCGAGGTCGGCCAGACCGGCCACGTCGGGGAACCGGGGTTCGGTCAGCCGGCCCGCCGCGAGGACGAGCGTGCGGGCCCGCACGGCTCCCGCGCTGGTCTCGAGCTCCCACCGGCCGTCGACACCACCCGCGGACCCGTCCCAGCGGGCGCGCAGCAGCTCCGTCGACAGGCGCAGGTTCTCGCGCACCCCGTCCCGGCGCCCCAACGAGCGCAGGTGCTCCTGGATCTCGGCCCCGGGGGCGAAGACCCGGCTGTGGTCCACCGGCGCGAAGGAGAGGGAGTAGAGCGGGGCCGGGACGTCGCAGGCCACCCCGGGGTAGACGTTGTCGCGCCACGTGCCGCCCACCTCGGGCGCCCGCTCCAGGACGACGAAGCTCTCCCGCCCGCGCCCGGCCAGCCGCAACGCCGTGCCGAGCCCGGCGAAGCCCGCCCCGACGACGGCGACGTCGACCTCGGTCCGGTTCCCGGTGCTCACGCGGGGCGGTGTCGACCGTAGGTCGTGCTGCGCTCGCGCGGGGGGCGACCGAGACGGTCCGCGAGCGCCGCGACGTCGGCCCGGCTCAGCCGACGACCCGCCTCGGCCCCCGCGGCGGGGTCGAGGAGGCCGTCGACGAGCAGACCCCCGACGTCGTCGGCCCCGCTGCGCAGGGCCACCTCGGCCAGCGGCAGCCCGAGCTTGGGCCACGCCGCCTGCACGTGGTCGATCCGCCCGGTCAGCAGGAGCCGGGCGACGGCGTGCACCGCGCGGACCTCCCGCTCGTCGCGGGGGCGGGCCAGCCGGGCGGGGCCGTGCAGGCCGGGCGTGTAGGGCATGGCGATGAATTCGGTGAACCCCCCGGTGCGCTCCTGCAGCACCGTGAGGGCCCGCAGGTGGGCGACGACGTGGGCCGGGGTCTCGACGTGCCCGTGCACGAGGGTGGCGGTCGAGGGCAGCCCGTGCCGGTGGGCGGCCTCCACGGTCGCCAGCCACGCGGCTGCGGACGTCGGGGCGGCGGACGTCGGGGCGGCGGACGTCGGGGCCGCGGGGTCGCCCGGCCCGGTCAGGGCTGCGCGCACCCCGTCGTCGAGGACGAGCGCCCCGGTACCGGGGACCGATCCGAGACCCGCCGCGCGCAACCGCCCGAGCAGGTCCCCGACGGCGATCCCGTCGCGGGCGGCGGCGTCGGCGATCTCGGCGGGCCGGAAGGCGTGCAGGTGCACGGGCGCGGCCGTGGTGACGAGGACCACCAGGGCCTCCAGCTCGGCCCCGCCGACCCCGGCCGGCAGCGGTCCCTGGACGCAGATCTCGGTGGCCCCGAGGGCGTGGGCCTCGGCCACGAGCGCCCGCGTGCGGTCCGGGTCGGCCAGCGCGGTCGCGGTGTGCAGGTTGCGGTTCACGACGAAACCGAGGCGGTCGCCGACGGTGGTGGCGCGCCGGGCGTCGGCCAGGGCGGTCAGCCGGTCGAGCTCCGGACCGGAGGCGCCGAGCAGGGCCACCGCCTCGGCGTCGGTGAGCCCCGCCGGGTCGGTCGCGGCCCGCGCCAACGCCTCGGCGAGGGGGCCGGCCCCGGCGGTGGGGACGGGGGTCACGGGCAGGCGACCCACTCCGAGGTCCCGTCGGCCAGGTGCTGGTGCTTCCAGATCGGTACCCGGTCCTTGATCTCGTCCACGAGCCGGGCGCAGGTGCCGAAGGCCTCGGCGCGGTGGGCCGCGGAGACCGCGACGGCCAGGGCGCAGTCCCCGACCGCCAGCGGGCCGACCCGGTGGGCGACCGCGACGGCGTCGACCGCGGAGGTCTCGACGACCTCGGCCACCACCCGGGCCAGCGTCTCGCCGGCCGTGGGGTGGGCGACGTACTCCAGGCCGAGGACGGCGCGGCCGTGGTCGTGGTTGCGGACGTTGCCCGCGAAGGTGGCGACCGCGCCCGCCACCGGGTCGGCCACCAGGGCGGCGAAGCCGGCCACGTCGAGCTCCTCGGGCCCCACCCGGACCAGGGTCACGCGGCGTCCGGGGGTGCTCAGCCGGGAATCGTCCCGGGTGGGGGTGCTCACCCGGGTCAGGGTACGTGCGCGAGACTGCGGTGGTGGCACGTGGCACCCAGGCGGACCTCCCCGGCGACGGGGGCGCGGAACGGGACGGTCGGGACGGATCCGCCGGCCCCGACGCCGAGGGGGGCGCGACGGTTCCCGGGTGGACGGTGGTGGTCCCGGTGAAGGGGGGCAGCGCCGCCAAGACGCGGCTGGGGCTGCCGGAACGACAGCGCAGCGAACTCGCCCTGGCCATGGCCCTGGACTGCCTGGACGCCGTGCGGGCCACCCCGTCGGTCAGCTCGGTGCTGTGCGTGAGCGACGACCCGGTGGTGCGCGAGGCCGTCCTGGAGCTGGGGGTGGTGGTCGTGCCCGCCGGGGGCCCGGGGCTGGACCGGGCCGTCGTGGCCGGCCTCGCGGCGGCCGCGGGGGCGCCGTCGGCGGGTCCGGTCGCCGTGCTGGTGGCGGACCTGCCCGCCCTGCGCCCGGTCGATCTCGAGCACGCCCTCCGCGACGCGACGACGGGCCCGGGACCGGTCTTCGTCGCCGACGCCGACGGGACGGGCAGCGTCCTCGTCGCCGACCGGGACGGTGCCCCGCCGCACCGGTTCGGGCCGGGTTCGGCGGCCGCGCACCGCACCGCCGGGGCCCGGGCCCTGAGCGACCCTCTGCCCTCCCTGCGCCGGGACGTGGACACCCCGGCGGCCCTGACCGCGGCGGGGACGCTGGGTCTCGGACCGCGGACCGCGGCCCTGCGGGCCCGGACCACCCCCCTGCCCGCCCCCCGCCGCCGGCCCCGGTCGACGACGTCCGCCGACCCGCACCGCGACCGTCCCGGTCCGGAGCGCGTGGCCGCCGCGGTCGCCGACCTGCGTCCCGGCACCCCGCCCGCCGACGTGGAAGCGCTGCTCGCGGCCCGGGGGCCGGAGCTCGCCCGGGTGCTCGCGGCGGCCGCGACCGTGCGCGACGTCGCCCTCGACCGGGCCGGGCGCCCCGGCGTGATCACCTACTCCCGCAAGGTTTTCCTGCCCATCACGCGGTTGTGCCGGGACCGCTGCCACTACTGCACCTTCGCCACCACCCCGAACCGGGTCCCGAGCGCGTTCCTGTCCCCGGCCGACGTCCTGGCCGTGGCCCGGGCCGGGGCCGAGATGGGCTGCAAGGAGGCGCTGTTCACGCTGGGCGACGCCCCGGAGGACCGCTGGCCCGCGGCCCGCGCCTGGCTCGACCGGCACGGTCACGCGAGCACCCTCGACTACGTGGCGGTTCTGGCCGAGCTGATCCTGGCCGAGACCGGGCTGCTGCCCCACCTCAACCCGGGGGTGCTCGGTGCCGCCGCGCTGCGGGACCTGCGGCCGCTAGCCCCCTCGATGGGGATGATGCTGGAGACGACGTCGCGCCGGCTGTGGAGCGAGCCCGGGCAGGTCCACCACGGCTCCCCGGACAAGGACCCGGCCGTGCGGCTGCAGGTGCTCGCCGACGCCGCGGCCGCCGAGGTGCCGTTCACGACGGGCATCCTCGTGGGCATCGGCGAGACCCTCGCCGAGCGGGCGGCGACGGTGCTCGCCCTGCGCGCGGCCGCCGCCGCGGGCAACGTCCAGGAGGTGATCGTGCAGAACTTCCGGGCCAAGGACGACACCGCGATGCGCGGCGAGCGCGACCTCGACCACCAGGAGTACCTCGCCGCGATCGCCGTCACGCGCCTCGTGGTGGACGCCGACGTCTCGGTGCAGGCCCCGCCGAACCTGTCCGACCCGGGGCAGCGGGCCGACCTGCTCGCTGCCGGGGTGGACGACTGGGGCGGGGTGTCGCCCCTGACCCCGGACCACGTCAACCCTGAACGGCCCTGGCCGCAGCTCAACGAGCTCGCCGCGACGACCCGGGCGGCCGGCCTCGAGCTGGGTGAACGCCTGACCGCCCATCCTCGGTTCGTCCTGGACGCCCTGACCGGCTCCGAACGCTGGATCGACGCCCGGCTGCACCCGGCCGTGGCCGCGCTGGCCGACCCGGCCACCGGCCTCGCCCGGGCCGGGGCCCGGCCCCGCGGGCGGGGTCTGCAGCTGCGGGACGCCGGGTGAACCCCACCGACGACGGCCCCACCGACGCCGAGGTTGCGATGGCCCGCTACGCCGCCGCCCGGCTGGCCCCGGGTGCCCCGCTGCGGGTGGAGGAGTTCGAGGACTCCGCCGGCCGGACGCGGCTGGACGTCGCCGTGTTCCCCGACGTCCCGGTCGCCGGCCTGCACACCGTGGCGACGCTGTCGCTGCACCGCCACGCCGCGGCGGTCGCCGACCCCGCCGACCCGGTCGAGCTGCTGACCGTGCTGGAGTCCCCCGACGTCGACCTCGTCGCGGGCCTGCTGGCCGCCTGCTGCTTCGCCCTGGTGGCCGAGGGGGAACCCGCCCGGGCGGGGACGGTGCTGCCCGACGTGGCCGGCGACCTCCTCGAGGTGCCCGTCCCCCACCTCGTCCTGACCGCACCCGGAAGCTTCCCCGGGCTCTCCCGCTACCGCCTGGCCGACGGTGTCGACGTCCACTGGCTGCAGGCGGTCCCGCTGCACGAGACAGAACGGCGGCTCCTGCAGGAGCGCGGTCTGGACGCGCTGGAGGACGCGTTCGAGGCGGCCGGTGTGGACGTCGCCGACCTCTGGCGCAACCCCGTCGTCTGACCCGGCCCGTCGACCGGCGCCGACCCGGCGGGCAGGCCATGATCGGCGGCGTGACCCGTCCAGGGCCGTCGGTCGGCGGTGTCGGTGACCGGGCGCCCCACGGTCGCCTGCGCAGCCTCGACGCGCTGCGGCTGCTGGCCGCGCTCGGGGTGGTGCTGTTCCACTTCACCGCCCGTGACCACACCCGGTTCGGGTCGCTGCCGACGACCGTCTTCCCGCACCTGTCCGCGGTGACCGTGTACGGCTACGCCGGCGTGCACCTGTTCTTCGTGATCAGTGGTTTCGTCGTGGTGCGGTCGGCCCGCGGCCGGGGGGTGGCGACCTTCCTGGCCTCGCGGATCACCCGGCTCTACCCCGCCTACTGGGCGGCGGTGCTGATCACGGCGGCGCTGCGCTGGGCGCTGCCGAGCATCGACGACCGCAGCCCGGTCGAGGTGCTGCTCAACCTGACCATGGCCCAGGACCTGCTGGGGGTGCGCCGGGTCGACGGCGTCTACTGGACGCTCTGGGTGGAGTGGCAGTTCTACCTGCTGCTGGTGCTCCTCATGGTCGCGGGCCTGACCCGGGGGCGGCTGGTGCTGACCGCCGGGTGGTCGGCCACCGTCGGCACGGCTCTCGCGCTCCTCCTCGGCCCCGGGGCGCCGGTGCTGGCGGGCTTCCTCCCGGTCTTCGCGGCGGGGGTCCTCCTGCACGTGCTGCACGACGAGGGCCCGACCCCGGGGCGCTGGCTGCTGCTGGGCCTCGTCTGCGCCGAGGCGGCCGTGCTGGCCACGTTCCGGCAGGGCGAGGGGGTGGCCCGGATCGTCAGCGGGGTCCAGGTCCGACCCGTGGTCCTCGCCCTGGTCGTCCTGGCGGCGGTCGCCGCCGTCGCGGTGTGCGCGCTGGTGCCCGCGGTGCGCGACCTGGACCTCGCGGTCCTCACCGCGGCCGGGACCCTCACCTACCCGCTGTACCTGACCCACGAGTACGTCGGCTGGGCGCTCATCGGGGCCACCCGCGGACTCCTGGGGGCGTGGGGGGCCCTCGCAGCGGCCGTCCTCGGCTGTCTGCTCCTGGCCGCCGTCCTGCACCGGGTCGTCGAGCGACCGGTCCAACCGCGGCTGCGGCGGTGGCTGCAACCCCGCCTCGCCGCCCTCGGCGCGCGGCTGCCCACGTCCCTCCACGCCCGGGCCGTCGGTCCCGGGCGGTGATCAGGGACGCAGCCGGGCCGGGGCCTTGGCCTGCCACGCGGCGGTGAGGGCGTCCCGGACGTCGTCGGCGCGGGCGGCGTCGAGGGCCACGAGGTACCCGGCGAAGCGGGCGAAGTGTTCGATGTCGAAGAACCCCGGACGCTCCTCGGCCAGCACGGCCGCCTTCTCCCCCAGGTCCTCGGTGACCAGGGCGACCAGCGGACCCGTCGGCGCCTCCACCGGGGGGTCGGCGGCGCGGAACCGCTCCTGGTCGGCCTTGGTCAGCGGCCGCACCCAGGCGAACTTCCGCCCGGCCACCGCCCAGGCACGGTGTCCCCACGTCGTCGTCTCGCCGACCTCGGGCAGGGCCGTCACCGCGGCGACGAACCCGTCGAGGTCGAGATGCTCCTCGGACATGAACCTCTTGTAGCGCAGCGGGGCCGCTGCTGCCCAGCGCCGGACGGACCGGTCCGGGCGGACGCCACGAGGGCGGCCCTCCGAAGAGGACCGCCCTCGTGGGTGGAACGGGTACCGCGGGGCCGCCGGGCGGCCCGGGTCAGGCGTGGATCAGAAGTCCATGCCGCCCATGCCGCCGTCGCCACCGGCCGGGGCCGCGGAGGCCTTCTCCGGCTTGTCGGCGATGACGGCCTCGGTGGTGAGGAAGAGCGCCGCGATGGAGGCGGCGTTCTGCAGCGCGGAGCGCGTCACCTTGACCGGGTCGTTGATGCCCGCGTCGAGCAGGTCGACGTAGTCACCGGTCGCGGCGTTGAGGCCGAAACCGGGGTCGAGGTTGCGGACCTTCTCGGCCACGACGCCACCCTCGAGACCGGCGTTGACCGCGATCTGCTTGAGCGGGGCCTCGATGGCGACCTTGACGATGTTCGCCCCGGTCGCCTCGTCGCCGACGAGCTCGAGCTTCTCGAAGGCCGCGACACCGGCCTGGATGAGGGCCACGCCACCACCGGCGACGATGCCCTCCTCGACGGCCGCCTTCGCGTTGCGGACGGCGTCCTCGATGCGGTGCTTGCGCTCCTTCAGCTCGACCTCGGTCGCCGCGCCCGCCTTGATGACGGCCACGCCGCCGGCGAGCTTGGCGAGACGCTCCTGGAGCTTCTCGCGGTCGTAGTCGGAGTCGCTGCGCTCGATCTCGGCGCGGATCTGGCCCACGCGACCGGCGATGGCGTCGGCGTCGCCGGCCCCCTCGACGATGGTGGTCTCGTCCTTGGTGACGACGACCTTGCGGGCGCGGCCCAGCAGGTCGAGGTCGGCGGTGTCGAGCTTGAGCCCGACCTCCTCGGAGATGACCTGGCCACCGGTGAGGATGGCGATGTCGCCGAGCATGGCCTTGCGGCGGTCACCGAAGCCGGGGGCCTTGACGGCCACGGACTTGAAGGTGCCACGGATCTTGTTGACCACGAGGGTCGCGAGGGCTTCGCCCTCGACGTCCTCGGCCACGATCGCCAGCGGCTTGCCGGACTGCATGACCTTCTCCAGCAGCGGGAGGAGGTCCTTCACCGAGGAGATCTTCGAGTTGAGGATCAGCAGGTACGGGTCCTCGAGGACCGTCTCCTGACGCTCGGCGTCGGTGACGAAGTAGGGCGAGATGAAGCCCTTGTCGAACCGCATGCCCTCGGTGAGCTCCAGCTCGAGCCCGAAGGTGTTGCTCTCCTCGACGGTGATGACGCCTTCCTTGCCCACCTTGTCGAGGGCTTCGGCGATCAGCTCGCCGATGGAGGCGTCACCGGCGGAGATCCCCGCGGTGGCGGCGATCTGCTCCTTGGTGGTGACCTCCTTGGCGGCGCCGAGCAGCTGCTCGGTCACGGCCTCGACGGCCTTCTCGATGCCGCGCTTGAGGCCGAGCGGGTTCGCCCCGGCGGCCACGTTGCGCAGCCCCTCGCGAACGAGGGCCTGGGCCAGGACGGTCGCGGTCGTCGTGCCGTCACCGGCGACGTCGTCCGTCTTCTTGGCGACCTCCTTGACGAGCTCGGCCCCGATCTTCTCGTAGGGGTCCTCCAGCTCGATCTCCTTGGCGATGCTCACACCGTCGTTGGTGATCGTGGGGGCGCCCCACTTCTTCTCCAGCACGACGTTGCGGCCCTTGGGGCCCAGCGTGACCTTGACGGCGTCCGCGAGCTGGTTCATGCCGCGCTCGAGGCCGCGACGAGCTTCCTCGTCGAAGGCGATGATCTTGCTCATGCCTGGTGTTCCTCCCGAATGGGGCGGTGGCTGGTCGGACCGGCGCCCGCGACGGACGACCTGCCGGACCGGGGTCACGTCCCCCGGGCACCGCAGGCCTCACCGGACCGACCGGGAGTGCGAGGCTCCCGGGTCGAGATGCTGACACTGCTGTCACTCTCGACTCGAGAGTGCCAACCTCATGTTGGCACTCTCCCCGGGCGAGTGCAAACCGCCGGGGGTCGCCCACCAGGTCACCGGGAGGAGCTCCCGGACGGGCTCAGATCGCGCGGACGGACTCGGCCTGCGGACCCTTCTGCCCCTGCCCGACCTCGAACTCCACCCGCTGACCCTCCTCGAGGGAGCGGTAGCCGTCGGCGACGATCGCGGAGTAGTGGACGAAGACGTCGGCGCCACCGTCGTCGACGGTGATGAACCCGAAACCCTTCTCCGCGTTGAACCACTTGACGATGCCCTGAGCCATTGCGTTCTCCAGTGGTGCGATCAACCGAGGGCGCCGACGGTGCGTCACCGGCAGCGGGTCTCACCTGCGCCGCCGGGGACGGGGGCGAATGATCGACCGGTCGTCAGCGTAGTGGCGTGCCGCCCGGATGGGCAGGGAATGAACGACAAACGTGAACGGGTGAACGTCACAGGAATGTCACGAATTAAATGCGCGGTGAGCAGGACCGGGGTCAGAGGGCGCCGACGACGTCGAGCAGGGGCCGGGCCACGGCCCGCACCAGCGCGAGCGCCGCGAGGAGCAGCAGCAGGGCGACCACGACCCAGACCACGACGAGGACCGCCACCCCGAGCGGAGACCGGCGGGTGCGGTGCGCCCCGCGCCGCTGCGGCAGCTGGCGGCCGCGACCGCTCAGGGCTGGACCCCGAGGCGGCGGGCTGACCGGTTGCGCTGGCGGGTGGACCGCATCCGGCGCAGCCGCTTCACGAGCATGGGGTCGTGGCGCAGGGCCGCCGGGGAGTCGATGAGGGCGTTCAGCAGCTGGTAGTAGCGCGTCGGCGAGAGGTCGAAGAGCTCACGGACCGCCTGCTCCTTGGCCCCGGCGTACTTCCACCACTGCCGCTCGAAGGCCAGGATCTCGGCCTCGCGCCGGCCGAGCCCCTCGGGGAGCCCCGCTCCGGCCGGACCGTCGTGGTCCGTCCCGGGGCCGGTCCCCACCTGCTGCTCGACCCGCTGCACCGCGTCGCCGTCCACGCGCGACCGCCTCCCCCGTCATCGTCCTGCGCCCTCACCTTAGGCAGGAACTACACGGCTGTCATTCCCCGCCCGGCGCGTCGCCCGGCCCCGGCGCGCCTCGACTAGGTTCGGCGGGTGACTCCCGCCGCAGGCGTCCCGCCCGTCCCGCCCGCCCCGTCCGAGCCGGCCGTCGGGACTCCTGACGGCGACCCCGCGGGGCTCGGCCTGGACACCCTGGACGCGGGGTGGGCGCGGGCCCTGGCCCCGGTCCACCCGCGGCTGCGCGAGCTCTCGGCCTGGCTCGCGACCGAGGCCGACTGGCTCCCCGACCCGGCGTGCGTGCTGCGGGCGTTCCGCCAGCCCTTCGCGGACGTGCGCGTCCTGGTGGTCGGGCAGGACCCCTATCCGACGCCCGGCCACCCGGTCGGGCTGTCCTTCGCGGTGGAGCGTCACGTCCGCCCGCTGCCGCGCAGCCTGGTGAACGTCTACAAGGAGCTGCACGCCGACGTCGGCGTGCCCGTCCCCCCGCACGGAGACCTGACGGCCTGGACGCGGTCGGGGGTGATGCTGCTCAACCGCGTCCTCACGGTGGGGGCGGGGGCGTCGGGGTCGCACCGTCGGCGCGGCTGGGAGGAGGTCACGGCCACGGCGGTCCGGGCCCTGGCCGGACGCGGGACCCCACTGGTCGCGCTGCTCTGGGGGCGCGACGCGCAGACGCTGCGACCGCTGCTCGGCGACGTCGCCGTGGTCGAGGGGGTGCACCCGAGCCCGCTCTCAGCGTCCCGGGGGTTCTTCGGGTCCCGGCCCTTCAGCGCGATCGACGCCCTGCTCAGGGAGCAGGGCGCCGACGCGGTGGACTGGAGGCTCGACCTCGACGGGTGATCCCGCCGGACCGGGCCGCCCGGTCAGCTCTTGAAGACGTCCTTGACGTTCTCGCCGGCCTTCTTGGCGCTCGCCGCGGCCTGGTCGTTGCGACCCTCGGCCTCGAGACGCTCGTTGTTGCTCGCGCTGCCGGCCGCCTCCTTGACCTTCCCGGCGACGTCCTGGGCAGCGTTCTTGATCTTGTCTGCAGCGCTCACGACAACTCCCTCTGAGTCACGGCCCTCCTGCGCGGAGCCTCGTGGCTACACCGTAAAGCTGGGCCCCGCGGGCCGCACCCGGAGTCGATCGGCTCCGGGAGCAGGCCGACCGCCGCCGACGGTCAGCCGCGGACGACGGTCACGCTCGGCGGCGTCTGCAGGGTCTGCGCGATGACGCAGTACCGCTCGGCGAGGGAGACGAGCTTGCCCTCGGTCGCCTCGTCGGCGTCGGAGGAGAAGGAGAACGTGATGGTGACGTCGGTGATCCCGACCGGGGCCTCCTTGGACACCCCGAGCGTCCCGCGGGCGTCCCAGTGCGCGTCGACGGTGACCGAGGCCTCGCGCAGCTGCACGCCCATGGCCGTCGCGACGCTGCGCAGGGTGACCCCGGCGCACGCGGCGACCGCCTCGCAGAGCATGTCGGCCGAGCACGCCTCGGTGCCGTCGCCCCCCGCGGCCCGGTGCAGCCCGGCGCGGGTGGTGCCGGCGAACCCGTCGACGGAGACCCCGATGGTCTGCCCGTCCAGGACGGCGACCGCCCGCGCCGGGATGCGGGCCTGCTCCGGGTCCTCCCGGTAGGTGTCCTTGAGCGGCTTCTGCAGTGCACGGAGTTCGGTCGCGTCCATGCGCCGGAGGCTAGTTCATCGTCGCGACCCCGCTCGGTTAGCGTCCGGGCATGAGCGAGACGAGCACCCCGAGCCCCCGGCTGCGCTACCGGTTGCTGACCGGGCCCGACGACCGGTCGTTCTGCGAGAAGGTCTCCGCGGCCCTCGACGACGGCTACGTCCTGCACGGCAGCCCGGCGATCGCGGTCGGACCGGACGGTCCGGTCGCCGCGCAGGCCGTGGTCCTGCCGACCCCGCTCGCCCCCGGCGAGGTCTGAACCCTCCGCGGTCCGACACCCCTCAGCGGGGGCAGACCGCCCGCCAGGCGTCGGCGCGCATCTCCCAGCGCACGGAGGTGCGCGGGTCGCCCACCTCGCCGTCGGAGTTGAGGCGGAAGTGCCCGCTGCGCGCGCTCACCTCGACCACGTGGCCCCGGGCGGTGGTGACGTCCTGGCGTTCGACGTGGACCCCCTGGCGCAAGCCCCGGGCGAAGCCGACCCGCGCCCACGGCGAGGTCGACGTCGACACCACGACGTCGGCGACGCCGTCGTGCGGGTCGGCCCCGGGGACCAGGGGTGCCCCGCCGCCGATGGTCCCGCCGATGCCGACCCCGACCATGAGGACCGGGCGGTCCCCGTCGACGAGCACCTCGCCGTCGACCTCGACGCGCAACGGGTAGCCGCGCCCCGCGCTCACCCCGGCCCAGGCCGCCCCGACCGGGTAGGCCGCGGCCCCCAGCGACGACTTCCACCGCTGGGCGCGGGCCGTGGCCGAGGCGCCGATGCCCGCGTGCACCGTGTTGACCGTCACCCGGTCGAGGTCGTCGACCAGCAGCTCCAGGCCCCGCGGCGTGCCGGTCGCGGCCACGACCGCGGCGGTCACCGGTTCCAGCGGCAGCCGCAGCGACCGGGCCAGGTCGTTGCCCGTCCCCAGCGGGATGAGCCCGAGGGGCCCCACGGCGTCGGCGGCTCCCGCGTCGTGCAGCAGCTGCAGAGCGGTGTGGACGGTCCCGTCACCCCCCATCAGCACCAGCCGGCGCCCGCCGGGGTCGAGCAGGGTGTCGCGCAGGTCCTCGAGGGTCTCGGTGAGGCGCAGCTCGGCGTCGGCGTGCCGCGCCAGCTCGCGCATGACCGCGTCGAGCACGGCGGCCTTGGCCGTCCCGGCCTTGGCGTTGGCCACCGCGAGGATCCCCCGCGGTTCGTCGTCGCTCAACGGTTGCTCCTCCTCCGACGTCCCGGACGCGGACGACCCGCCCGCCCCCGACCCAACGCCCTCGGCCCCGGGTGCGTGCCCCCGGTCCCCCGGCGCAGCCGAACCTTCGCAGCATCACCCCACCCCCGCACCCCACCCCCGCACCCCACCCCCGCACCCCACCCCC
>NZ_JBHLUI010000008.1:0-203640 GCF_042433995.1 Kineococcus gynurae | reverse complement strand
CCCCCGCACCCCACCCCCGCACCCCACCCCCGCACCCCACCCCCGCCCCCCACCCCACCCTCCTCCTCCCCCCTCTCCTCCCGTGATCAAGGAATCCATTCCTTGATCACGGGGAGGTGGGGGGGTGGAGGAGGGCCGGAGGGGGGAGGGCGGGGTCGCCCAGGTGGGCGTGGACCCGGGTGGCGTCGGGCGCTCCGGCGACGGCGAGCCGGAACGCGTCGACGGCCCACCGCCGTTCCTCCCGGTCGGCCCCGCGCAGCGGCAGCGGTCGGGGCAGCGCGGGTTCGTCCACCCGGACCACGGCCGACCCGGTAGCCGCGCGCGCGGCGATCTCGTCGCGCAGGGCGAGGGCGACCTGGGCGGCCGTGTCGGCCACCGGCAGGTCGTCGCGGACGAAGGAGCGGGCCAGCATCGTCACGGGACCGGTCAGCCACTCCTCCACCGGTCGCTCCGCGGGCCCGGACGCGGGCGCGGGTCGCGCGACGTCGCCGAACAGGATCGGCGGGCGGACGTCGTCAGAGCCGTGGCCGCGGACCCATCCGTGCTCGGTGAGCGCGACCCCGTCGAGGCTCGCGGCGGTGCGACGGACGCGCTCGTCCACCCCGGCCTCCCCGGCCACCCCGGCCTCCCCGGGCACGACCGCGTCGATCCCCAGGTGCTCCCGCAGCCACCGGTCCGGCCCCGGGTCCGCGGCGATGCGCCGCAGCGCCCCCACCCCCCGCCGCCGTGCGTCGGGACCGAGCCCGGCGACCCGCGCGCGGACCTCAGGACGGTGACCGCCGGCGCCGGTGGCGCGGTCGGCCCGGGCGGCGGCGGAGGCCTCGAGGGCGGCCGCGGCCGACCCGCGGTCGCGCAACGCCTCCCCCAGCAGCACCACCTCCGACACCTTCTGGTCGGCGAAGGCCAGCCGGCGACGCAGCTGCGGGTCCAGGTCGACCTCGTCGGCCACGTCGTGCGGGACGTGGAGCAACGAGGTCGAGGTGCCCGCGACGACCCGGGGGTGCCCGGTCGGCTGCAACGCGGCGAGGGCCTGCAGCCCCCGCAGGGCGGGGCCGAGGTCGGTGGTCCAGACGTTCTCCCCGTCCACGACCCCGCCGACCAGGACCTTGTCGGCGAGGCCCGCGAGGTCCCCGGCCGGGGCCGGGACCGACCCGCGCACGAGGTCGAGCGCGACGCCCGCGACCCCGGTGGCGGCGAGGTCGGCCAGGGAACCGCCGGGGTCACCGTGGGGGACGGCGACCAGGAGCTGCACCCCGCCCGTGGCGGCGAGCCGGTCGTAGGTCGCC
The DNA here is from genome assembly GCF_042433995.1 of Kineococcus gynurae. Classification (NCBI taxonomy): domain Bacteria; kingdom Bacillati; phylum Actinomycetota; class Actinomycetes; order Kineosporiales; family Kineosporiaceae; genus Kineococcus; species Kineococcus gynurae. The sequence goes on along the minus strand of NZ_JBHLUI010000008.1, from coordinate 202,354 downwards.
CGGACCGCGGCGGAGAGCTCGGCGGCGTCCGTCCCGGCGGTGGCGGGGGCGGCGAGCCCGGGTTCGTCCAGCTGCACCCAGTCCGCCCCGGCCGCCGCGAACGACTGCAGCGCGACGGCGTAGGCCTCGACCAGTTCGGGCAGCCGTTCCCACGGCCGGCGGTCCCCCGCGGGAGCGCCCGCCGGGGCACCGGCCCGGGCCAGCAGCAGGAACGTGAGCGGCCCGACGAGGACGGGCCGGGTCAGGTACCCGTCGGTCAGGGCCTCGGCGAACTCCCGGACCGCGCGGTCGTCGACGAAGCGGAACCGGGTCGCCGGGGTGATCTCGGGCACGACGTGACGCCGGCCCCGGCCGGCCCCCGGGACCGTCCGCAGCGGGGTCCTGACCCCGCGACCGCGGGCGAGGACGTCGAGGCCGACCAGGTCGACCGACCCGTCCGAGGCGAGCACGTCGGCGCAGCGGGCGGGGACGGCACCGAACGCGACCACGGCGTCCAGCACGGGGTCGTGGCTGGAGAACGCCTGCGGGATCGAGGAGTCGTGGGCGGGCAGCCCCCGGGCGTTCATCCGGCGCCGGGCCCGGGCGCGCACCGCGGCGAGCGCGGCCTCGGTCGCGGCGACGTCGGCCCGCCCAGCGCGCAGCGCGGCCAGCGCGGCCGTGGTCTCGCGGCGGGCCCCGATGCTCGGGTAGCCGAGCACGGTGGCTCGCCACGGGCGGGCGGCGGGACCCGGGACGGGCCCGCCCCTCACCGGACGCCGGCCAGGCGGGCGGAACCGGAACGGATCCGTTCGACCAGGGCGACGGCCGTGGCCGAGGAGTTCGAGGGGTAGACGTGCAGCCCCGGGGCCCCGGCGTCGAGCAGCTCGCGGGCGAGCTCGGCGGCCACCCGCACGGCCAGGCGGCGCCGTCGCGCCGGGGAGGGGTCGTCCCCCAGCCGGGCCAGCAGCCCCGCGGGGGCGGGGACCCCGGTGAGCTGCTGCAGGCGCAGCAACCGCGCCGGGTCGTCCACGGCGGTGATGCCGGGCAGCACGGGGATGGTGACGCCGGCCAGCCGGGCCCGGTCCACGAAGGCCGTCCACTCCTCGGCCCGGTAACCGACCTGGGCGACGGCGAACCGGGCCCCCGCCTCCTGCTTGGCCCGCAACGCGGCCAGGTCTCCCGGGCGGCGCGAGGAGGGGAAGGCCGGGACGGCGATGCTGAGCGGTCCCTCGTCCACCGGTCGCGAACCCCCGCGCAGCGCCAGCCGCCGCCGCTCGACCACCTGCAGGACCTCGACGAGGTCGCAGCCGCGCAGCACCGGGTCGGACGGCTCGCCGAGGGGCGCACCCGCCGGGTCGCCGCGCAGGACGAGGACGTCCCGGATCCCGCTCTCGAGGATCTCCGCCCCGGCCGCCACGACCTGCGCGCGGCTGGAGCCGACGCAGGTGAGGTGGGCCATCGCCGTGACGGGGGTGCTGCGCCGGACGTGGCGGAGCAACCCCGCCGCCGCGGCCCGGGTCGCACCCCCCGCCCGGCAGGTCACCGAGAAGAAGTCCGGGGACGTGGCGGCGAGCTCGGAGACCGTGCGGCCCAACGCCTCGGCCGCGGCCTGCGACCGGGGCGGGAAGAGTTCGAAACTGATGGTCGGGCGCGGCCCGCCGACCCGGGCGGCCAGCGTCATCGCGCGGCCCCCGAAGGGTTCCGGGAAGGACGGGGTGCAGCACGCATCGTGAACTCCATCGGCCTGGCGTTAGCACCCTCGCCCGGGCTCGGGGGGTTGCTGCGGCGTCGTCGAGCCAGGACTCTCGGCCGCTCTGGATGGTGCGCCGACCCTAGCCGCCGTCCCGGGCATCCGACAACCGTGATCGCGCCCCGCGAAGGAACCCGACCGACCGGCCCGTCGCCCGGGCGCTCGGCGCCCGCCCGACTATCCTCACAACCCTCACAGCTACGACCCAGGTTCACCCGGGTCGCACCCGACGAGGAGGTCACGTGAGCAGTTCCTGGTCCGGCACCGGCGATCCGCCCCCCGGCACGGGCCCCGGGCCCGAACCCGCCCCCGCGTCCCCGTCCGGGGCGCTCGAGGGGGCCCGCAGCTACGAGGAGGTCCAGGCCTCCCCCGAGTTCGCCGCCCTGCGCCGTCGCTTCCGGCGGGTCGTCTTCCCGCTCTCGGCGTTGTTCCTGGCCTGGTACGCGGCCTACGTCCTGCTGGCCGACTACGCCCACGACTTCATGGGGATCCGCCTCGGCGGCAGCAACATCACCGTCGGGCTGCTGTTCGGCTTCGGCCAGTTCGCCTCGACGTTCATCATCACGACGATCTACGTGCGCTGGGCCAACAAGCGCTTCGACCCCGCCGCCGACGAGCTGCGCCACCGCATCGAGGGGACCCCGTGACCAGCAGCAGCCTCGTGACCAGCGCCCTGGCCACCGCGACCGTCCCCGCCGGCGGCGACGTCGGGGAACCGGTCGTCAACATCGCCATCTTCGGCGCGTTCGTCGCCATCACCCTGACCGTGGTGCTGCGGGCCAGCCGCAACAACCGCAGCGCGGCCGACTTCTACGCCGGGGGACGCGCGTTCAGCGGCCGGCAGAACGGCATCGCCATCGCCGGGGACTACCTCTCGGCCGCGAGTTTCCTCGGCATCGCCGGGGCCATCGCGATCTACGGCTACGACGGCTTCCTCTACTCGATCGGGTTCCTGGTCGCCTGGTTGGTGGCCCTGCTCCTGGTCGCGGAACTGCTGCGCAACACCGGGCGGTTCACGATGGCCGACGTCCTGAGCTTCCGGCTCAAGGAACGGCCGGTCCGGATGGCCGCGGCGATCTCGACGCTCACCGTGTCCTTCTTCTACCTGCTGGCCCAGATGGCCGGCGCGGGCGGCCTGGTCGCCCTGCTGCTGGGCATCGACGGGCGGGCCGGGCAGAACCTGGTGATCGCGATCGTGGGCGCGCTCATGGTCGTCTACGTGCTGATCGGCGGGATGAAGGGCACCACCTGGGTGCAGATCATCAAGGCGGTCATGCTGGTGACCGGGGCCGGCGTGATGACCGTCTGGGTGCTGGCCCAGTACGGGTTCAACCTCTCCGACCTGATCGGCGCCGCCGTCGCCGCCCCGGGTTCGGCCGGCGAGGCGCTGGTGGAACCGGGCGGGCAGTACGGGGCCACCGAGATCTCGAAGCTGAACTTCCTGTCCCTGGCGCTGGCCCTGGTCCTGGGGACGGCGGGGCTGCCGCACGTGCTCATGCGGTTCTACACCGTGCCGAGCTCGCGCGAGGCCCGCCGCAGCGTGGTCTGGGCGATCTGGATCATCGGGATCTTCTACCTGTTCACGCTCGTCATCGGCTACGGCGCCGGCGCGATCGTGGGTCCGGACGCGATCCGGGGCGCACCGGGCCGGGTGAACTCCGCGGCCCCGCTGCTCGCCTACCAGCTCGGCGGGCCGGTCCTGCTGGGCATCATCGCCGCCGTCGCGTTCGCGACCATCCTCGCCGTGGTCGCGGGGCTGGCCATCACGGCCAGCGCCTCCTTCGCCCACGACATCTACGCCAGCGTCATCAAGAAGGGTGAGGTCTCGGCCAACGCCGAGGTGCGGATCGCGCGCATCACGATCGTGGTGATCGGGGCCGTCGCCATCGTCGGGGGGATGCTGGCCAACGGGCAGAACGTGGCCTTCCTCGTCGCCCTGGCGTTCGCGGTGGCGGCGAGCGCGAACCTGCCGACGATCCTCTACTCGCTGTTCTGGCGCCGGTTCACCACCCGCGGCGCCCTGTGGAGCATCTACGGCGGGTTGATCTCCTGCATCACCCTGATCGCGTTCTCCCCCGTCGTCTCCGGCAAGGTCGACCCGGCGACGGGGGCGAGCCTGTCGATGATCACCGACCCCTCGGTGGACTTCTCCTGGTTCCCGCTGGAGAACCCGGGGCTGGTCTCGATCCCGCTGGCCTTCCTGCTGGGGTGGTTGGGATCGGTGACGTCCAAGGAGACCGGCAACGAGAAGCGGGCCGCCGAGATGGAGGTCCGCAGCCTGACCGGGGCCGGGGCCGAGAAGGCCGTCGAGCACTGAATCGGGCCGGCCCCGACGGCCGGACGCGACGGAGGGCCGGGTGACCCGCACGGGTCACCCGGCCCTCCCGCGTCCGGCGGCGGTTGCGCTCAGTTGCAGCGCGAGACGGGGATCGCGGTCGCGGTGTCGGCGAAGGTGTTCGTCGCGAAGCTCACCGAACGCGGCGCCAGGGCCGGGCCGTACTTGGCCGTGTGGCCGAACTTGTTGCCGGTGAAGGTCACCGAACCCAGGTTCGCGCTGCACTTGATGTTGACGGTGTACATGCCGCCGTCGAAGTAGTTCCCCTCGATGACGACCTTGTCCAGCAGCTGCTGGCCGGTCTCGGTGCCGAACTGCAGGGCCGAGTTCGCGTTGACCAGGCCGTCGGCCGGGTCGGGCATGAAGGTGTTGCGCCGCAGCACGATGCCGACCCCGGAGGTGGACTGGGCCGCGTCGGTGTGGACGGAGTCGTCCCGCACGAGGCTGTGGACGTAGCTGTCCTCGATCAGCACGTCGTTGCCCAGCCGGGGCCCGTCGAAGGTGCCGTGGACGTTCACGCGGCGCAGGGTGTAGTCCGACCAGCCGATCGCGATGGTGGTGCTGGCCCGGCCGTCGATCTCGGAGTCCTCGAGGACGAACCGGGGCGCGTCGCGCAGGGTGACGGCGAGAGGGGCTCCGGCGCAGCGGATCCGGGACTTGCGGATGGTCACGTCGGCCGCCGTGACGGTGACGCAGCCGGTGATGTCGAGGTTCTGCACGACCGTCCCCGGGGTGGAGACGACCAGGTCGCCGCTGGGGGTGAGGGTGGTGCCGACCGGGACGCCGGTGGTGTTCAGGGTCGGGAACCCGGCCGGGATGCCGGTGTCCAACGGGACGACCTTGAAGGACTTGTAGACCGTCTGCACGAGGTACTTGCCGCGGTACAGCCTGGCGGTCAACGTGATCGAGCCGGACAGGCCGCGCAGGTCGACCTCGCCGGTCCCGCGGTAGGTCGCGTCGTTCCCGGTGGTGATGGTGCCGATCTGCCCGCGGACGACGTCGCTCACCAGGTAGGTGCCGCGGTCGAACGCGACGGAGGTGATCGTGGTGATGTCCTCGCCGTCGGCGGGGATGCTGGCCTTGTTGACCGTGACGCCGTTCCAGGACATCCAGGGACTGATGGCGGCCTGGGCGGGGACCGCGACCAGGACCGAGACCAGGAGAGCGGCGAGCGCGGCCACGACGGCGGCGAACGCGGGGACCGCCGGGACACGGGCGGGGCGGATGGCGGTGGGGGGGACCGTCGACGCGCGCATCGGGAACCTCCAGGTCGGGAACGGAACGGGTCTGTCTCCCTACCTGCATCGGTGCGGACCACCCGGCTACTGTCTGCGCCCCGCGGGTACTGGCGAACGGGTGAGGCCGGACTACGGACCGCGAGCCCCTCCCCCGCAGCCGGACCGGGAACGTCACGGGGGGACCCTGGTCCCGGTCAACGAGCGCAGGGTCCCCCGGTGCCGTTCCCCCGGTGCCGTTCCCCCGGTCCCGTTCCCCCGGTTGGGGGCCGCTCAGCGCCGGGCGGCGAGGACCGCCTCGTAGAGCTCGCGGCGCGACACCCCGGTGGCCGCGGCCACCTCGGCGGTGGCGTCCTTGAGCCGGGTCCCGGCGGCGGCGAGCTCCTGCACCCGGGCCACCAGGTCGGCGACCGCCGGGACGGGGGCCTCGGGCGCTCCGCCGACGACGAGGCACACCTCCCCGCGCACCTCCTGCCCGCGCACGCGCTCCGCGAGCGCCCCCAACGGTTCGCGGACGACCTCCTCGTAGGTCTTGGTGAGCTCCCGGCAGAGCGCGGCGGGACGGTCGGCGCCGAACGCCTCGGCCATCGCGGCCAGGGTCGCCGCGGTCCGGTGCGGGGACTCGAAGAAGACCATGGTCCGCCGTTCCCCGGCGAGGGCCGCGAAGGTGCGGGTGCGCTCGCCGGGCCGACGCGGGCAGAACCCCTCGAAGGTGAACCGGTCGCTCGGCAGCGCCGAGAGGGCCAGGGCGGTCAGCACGGCGGACGGGCCCGGGACGGCGGTGACCCGCAGCCCGGCCTCGGCGCAGGCCCGCACCAGGCGGTAGCCCGGGTCGGAGACCGAGGGCATCCCCGCGTCGGTGACGAGCAGGACCGTGCGCCCGGCGGCGATCTCGGCCGTGAGGTCGGCGACGCGCGCCTCCTCGTTGTGCTCGTGGCAGCTCATGACCCGTCCGCGCGGGGCCACCCCGACGGCGGCGCAGAGCCGGCGCAGCCGACGGGTGTCCTCGGCCGCCACGACGTCGGCCGTGGCCAGCAGCTCGACCAGCCGGGGCGAGGCGTCGCGGACGTTCCCGATCGGGGTGCCGGCCAGGACCAGGGCCGCGCCGACCCCCGCGCCGGCCGGAGCCGCGTCCTCGGGATCCTCGGGCCGGTCGTCGGGCGCGTCGGGGTGGTGCAGGTCGGGGTCGTCGGGGTGGTCGGGCACCCGCCCACCCTGCCGTACTCCCCGCTCCCTCCGCCCCTCCCGCCCGCCACCTCCGCCCCCGGCGGGGACCCCCCACCTACGATGCGCGGGTGAGCGTCACTCCTCGGAACCCTGCGTGAGCGCCGCGCTCGCCCCCGCGAGCCGGGGGGCCGACCCCTGGCGCGTGCGGCTGCTCGGGCCCCGCAGCGAGATCGACGTGGAGGGGCGGTTGCGGGGGTGGGTGCCCCTGCTCGTCGTGACCGCGGTGGCCGGTGTCCTGCGCTTCTGGCACCTCGGGCGCCCGCACCAGCTCGTCTTCGACGAGACCTACTACGTCAAGCAGGCCTACTCGCTCCTGCTGCACGGCGTCGAGCGGCGCAACGACGGTGCCCTGTCGAGTCCGGACGCGCTGTTCACCGCGGGCACCCCGGACGTCTTCGGCACGACCGGCGACTTCGTCGTCCACCCCTCGGTCGGCAAGTGGATGATCGCCGTCGGGGAGTGGTTGTTCGGCATCGACTCCTCCTTCGGCTGGCGCTTCAGCGCCGCGCTCGTCGGGACGCTGTCCGTGCTGCTGCTGGGCCGCGTCGCCCGTCGGCTGTTCCGCTCCACGCTGCTCGGGGTGACCGCGGCCGTGCTGCTGACCTTCGAGGGGCAGCACCTGGTCGAGAGCCGCACGAGCCTGCTCGACATCTTCCTCATGTGGTGGGTGCTGGTGGCCTTCGCCTGCCTGCTGATCGACCGTGACCAGGCCCGCGACCGGTTGGCCCGGCGGCTCGCCGCGGCCGGACCGCGCGGGACGGGCGGTTTCGGGCCGCGGCTGGGGATGCGGTGGTGGCGGCTGGCCGCCGGGGTGTCGCTGGGGCTGGCCTGCGGGGTGAAGTGGTCGGGCGTCTACGTGCTCGCCGTGTTCGGGATCATGACCGTGCTCTGGGACGCCTCCGCGCGCCGGGCGGTCGGCATCCGGGCCTGGCCCGGGGCGACGGTCGAACGCGACGGGATCGGCGCGTTCCTGGTCATGGTCCCGGTGGCCGTGGCGGTCTACGTGTCGACCTGGGCCGGCTGGTTCGCCAGCCGGGAGGGGTACCTGCGCCAGTGGGGGGCCGAGCACCCGGCCTCGGGCGTCGCCGGTCTCGTCCCGGACGCGCTGCGCAGCCTCTGGCACTACCACGCCGAGGCCTACGCCTTCCACGTCGGGCTGTCCTCACCGCACCCCTACTCCGCGAACCCCTGGACGTGGCTGGTCCAGGGCCGCCCGACCTCGTTCTTCTACGAGAAGAAGGTCGAGGGCCAGGACGGCTGCCTCGTCCAGGAATGCTCCAAGGCGATCACATCGCTCGGCACCCCCCTGCTCTGGTGGGCGGCGGTGCTCGCCCTCGTCCTGGTGGTCTTCTGCTGGGCCTTCCGCCGCGACTGGCGCGCCGGCGCGATCCTGGCCGGGCTCGGCGCCTGCTACCTGCCCTGGTTCCAGTACCAGCACCGGACGATCTTCACCTTCTACGCGGTCGTCTTCGTCCCGTTCGTGGTGCTGGCCCTGACCTACGCGATCGGCGTCCTGCTCGGCCCCGACCCGCGCACCGCCCTGGGCGGGCCCGCGACGACGGACGGGGGCATCCCGGTGGCGGGCCTGCGGGGGGCGGCCTACCGCGCCGCGGTGCGCCGGCGACGCTGGGGCGCGGCGGGCGCCGGTCTCCTCCTGGTCGCCATCGTGGCCTGCTTCTGGTTCTTCTGGCCGATCTGGACCGCGCAGGTCATCCCGCACGCCGACTGGTCGCGGCGGATGTGGTTGCCGAGCTGGGTCTGAGCGGGTCCCGGCCCGGTCCGTGGGACCGGTCCACCGGGCCCGCGGCGGAGCCGGTCGCGGCCGCACGAAGCGGCTGGTCACGGCGGCGCGGAGGTGTCGAGACCGCCGGGCACCCGGTCCGACGGACGAGCACGTCCGTGCCGGATGTCCCCGCGTTCACCACCCTTCGTGACGACTTCGCGCAGGGTCGGTGACCTCGGTGTGACATTCCGCGCGTGACAGCTACGTACCGCGTTCAGTACAGTGCTCGCTGTCACAGGTTGCTCCCTTCGGGCGGCCGCGAAAGACGAGGACGGCTCATGACCGCATTGCTCGTTGCCAATGACGGCGGCCATCTCATGCAACTCAAGACCCTGGCCTCCCGCCTGCCCCTGGGCGACGGGTTCCACTGGGTGACCGTGCCGACCCCGCAGTCGGAGTCGCTGCTCGCGGGCGAGGACGTCACCTGGGTCCACCCCGGGCCGACCCGCGACCTGCGCGCCGCCGCCCGCAACGCCCTCCTCGCCGCCCCCCTCTTCCGCCGCCGCCGGATCTCCGCGGTGGTCAGCACCGGTTCCAGCCTCGCGGTCTCGGTCATCCCCCAGGCCCGGCTGCGGGGGCTGCCCGCCTACTACATCGAGAGCGCCACCCGGACCCACGGTCCGTCGCTGTCCGGACGGATGCTGGCCGCCGTCCCCGGCGTCGAGCTCTACACCCAGAACGCCGCCTGGCAGTCGAAGAAGTGGAAGTACGCGGGGTCGGTCTTCGACGGCTGGCAGTCGCGCGCCGAGGAGTCCGGCCCGCCGGTCAAGAAGGTCGTCGTCACCCTCGGCACGTCGCGCACCTACGGCTTCCGCCGCCTCGTCGAGCGGCTCGCGCCCCTGCTGGCCGACACCGGCGCCGAGGTCCTGTGGCAGACCGGGGTGACCGACGTCTCCGGCCTCCCCATCCAGCAGGCCCGCAAGGCCGTCCCCGCCGCGGAGCTGTCGGCCGCCATGCGCGAGGCCGACGTCGTCATCGCCCACGCCGGCACCGGCGCGGCGCTCGAGGCCCTCCAGGCGGGCAAACTGCCCATCCTCGTCCCGCGGCGCGTCGAGCACGACGAGCACGTCGACGACCACCAGGACCAGATCGCGACCATGCTCCGCTCGCGGGGCCTGGCCATCGTGCGCGAGGCCGACACCATCGACCTGCGCGACCTGGACCGGGCGGCCAGCAACGTCGTCGAACTGCGCGGCGACGCCCTCCCGCTCGCGCTCTGAACCCGGCCGGGGACGACCCGGAACCGGCCGCACCGACGCGAGGAGGCCGGCCACCGGAGGGGAGCCGGCCTCCTCGGCGGGCCTCTCCGGTGCGTGACCCCCACCGGGGAACCGTCGTCTTCCGACCAGCAGGTCCTCGCCACCGACGAAGAACGCCCCCCGGGAGACCCGGGGGGCGTTCCTTCGCGGGGCCGGAACTCAGGCCAGCGCGGCCCGCTGCAGCAGCGGGCGCCACCAGGACTCGTTCTCCCGGTACCAGGTGATCGTCTCGGCCAGGCCCTCCTCGAACGTGTGCCGCGGCGCGTACCCGAGTTCGGCGGAGATCTTGCCGATGTCGACCGAGTACCGGCGGTCGTGACCCTTGCGGTCCTCGACCGGACGGACGCGTTCCCACCCGACCCCGAACGCCTCGAGGATCTTGGCGGTCAGTTCCTTGTTGGTCAGTTCCGTTCCGCCACCGATGTTGTAGATCTCCCCCGGGCGCCCGCCCTCGACGACCAGCTGGATACCCCGGCAGTGGTCGTCGACGTGCAGCCAGTCGCGGATGTTCCCGCCGTCGCCGTAGAGGGGGACGGTGCCCCCCTGCATCAACGAGGTGATGAACAGCGGCATCACCTTCTCGGGGAACTGGTAGGGCCCGTAGTTGTTGGAGCAGCGCGTGATGCACACCGGCAACCCGTGGGTGCGGTGGAACGCCCGGGCCAGCAGGTCGCTGGAGGCCTTCGACGCGGAGTAGGGGCTGTTCGGCTCCAGCGGACGGTCCTCGGTCCAGCTGCCCTCGTCGATCGATCCGTAGACCTCGTCGGTGCTGACGTGGACGAACTTCGAGACACCCTGCCGCAGAGCGGAATCCAGCAGGACCTGGGTACCCAGCACGTTCGTCGTGACGAAACCGCCGGCCCCGGCGATCGACCGGTCGACGTGGGACTCCGCGGCGAAGTGGACGACCACGTCGGCCTCCGCGACCAGGGGTTCGACGTCGCCCGGCTCGCAGATGTCACCCTGGACGAAGCGCAGCCGCGGGTCGTCGGCGACCGGGTCGAGGTTGGCCCGGTTGCCCGCGTAGGTCAGTGCGTCCAGGACCGTGAGCGAGTCGACCTCGGCGGTCCCGATCGAGGAGTCCAGGACGGACCGCACGTAATGACTGCCGATGAAACCCGCTCCACCCGTGACCAGAAGTCTCATGGGGCAGAAGTTTAGTGGTCTTTGCGGTAGAACGGGGCCATGCGTGGAATCATCCTGGCCGGCGGTTCCGGGACCCGACTGCACCCCATCACCCGGGGCATCAGCAAGCAGCTCGTCCCGGTCTACGACAAGCCGATGATCTACTACCCGCTCTCCACCCTCATGCTGGCCGGCATCCGCGAGGTGCTCGTCATCACCACGCCCCACGACGCCCCCGGTTTCGAACGGCTGCTGGGCGACGGGTCCCAGCTCGGGGTCTCGCTGTCCTGGGCCCAGCAACCCTCCCCCGACGGGTTGGCCCAGGCGTTCGTCATCGGCAAGGACTTCATCGGCGACGAACCCGTGGCCCTGGTGCTCGGCGACAACATCTTCTACGGCCCCGGGCTCGGCACCCGGCTGCGCCGGTTCCAGAACCTGAGCGGCGGGGCCGTCTTCGCCTACTGGGTGGCGAACCCGGGTGACTACGGGGTCGTCGAGTTCGACGCCGACGGCCGGGCGCTGTCCCTGGAGGAGAAGCCCACCCACCCCAAGAGCTCCTACGCCGTGCCGGGTCTCTACTTCTACGACAACGACGTGGTGGACATCGCGGCCGGGTTGCGCCCGTCCCCGCGGGGCGAGCTCGAGATCACCGACGTCAACTCGACCTACCTGGCGCGCGGTGACCTGCACGTCGAGGTGCTGCCCCGGGGCACGGCCTGGCTGGACACCGGGACCTTCGACCAGATGCTCGCGGCCGGCAACTACGTCAGCACCCTCGAGGCGCGACAGGGGCTCAAGATCGGCTGCCCGGAGGAGATCGCCTGGCGCCAGGGCTGGCTGAGCGACGAGGAGCTCGAGGAGCGAGCGGCGACGCTGGCCAAGTCCGGCTACGGGCAGTACCTGCGCACCATCCTGAGCCAGCCCCGCTGACCCGCCCCCGGGTCGGGACGCCGGCGTCGGGTCGGCGGGCGTCGAGTCAGCGGGCGTCGGCGAGCACCGCCGGTGCGGCCGCCGCCCAGCGCTCCCGCCAGTCGCCGACCGGGTCGACGCCCGCCGCGCGCAGCGAACCGTGGTCGAGCACCGAGTAGGCCGGGCGCGGGGCGGGGCGGACGAACTCCGCGCTCGTCGTCGCCGACAGCTCGACCGCGTCCAACCCCGCGGCGGCGAGCACGGCCCCGGCGAACTCGAACCAGCTCGCCGCCCCCCCCGAGGTCGCGTGGTAGGCCCCGGACGGCGCCGACCGGTCGACGAGGTCGGTGAGGATGCGGGCGACGTCGACCGTCCAGGTGGGCTGACCGAACTGGTCGTCGACCACCGAGAGCGCCCCGCGCTGCCCGCCGGCCCGGGCGATGGTCTTGGGGAAGCAACCGCCGTGCTCGCCGTAGAGCCAGGCCGTGCGCACGACGAGGGCGTCGGCCCCGGAGGCGCGCACCGCCCACTCCCCGGCCGCCTTGGTGCGGCCGTAGGCGCTGCGCGGGGCCTGGGGGGCCTCGGCGTCGTAGGGACGGTCGGCCGCGCCGTCGAAGACGTAGTCGGTGGAGACGTGCAGCAGGCGGGCCCCGGCCGCCGCCGCGCCCAGCGCCACGTTCCACGCCCCCTGGGCGTTGACCGCGAACGCGGCCGCCTCCTCGGTCTCGGCCGCGTCGACCGCGGTGTGGGCGGCGCAGTTCACGACGACGTCGCTGCCCCGCAGTCGCTCCCGGCAGTCCGCGAGCGACGTGACGTCGAGGTCGGCCCGGCCGAGCGCCGCCACGTCGTCCCCCCGCGCGGCGAGCCGGGCCACGACGTCACGACCGAGCATCCCGCCCGCACCCACGACCGACCAGCGCATCCGAACTCCCCCGTCGTCCCCACGTCTGTCCCGCCGGGACCACCCGTCGCGGTCCCCTCGGCACCACCGTAGGACCTGCGTCACGCCCCTTGTGTCCGTTCCGTCGCGCACCGCTACCGTCGAGTCATGCACGAACTCCCCGTCGAAGGCGCCTTCGAGTTCACCCCCCGGCAGTTCGGGGACGACCGCGGCATGTTCCTGGAGTGGTTCCGGGGTGGGCAGTTCCTCGACGCCACCGGCCAGCACCTCGCCCTGGCCCAGGCGAACTGCTCGGTGTCGGCCGCCGGCGTCCTGCGCGGTGTGCACTTCGCCGACGTCCCGCCGGGACAGGCCAAGTACGTGACCTGCGTGGCCGGCGCGGTGCTCGACGTCGTCGTCGACCTCCGGGTCGGCTCACCCACCTTCGGGCGCACCGAGTCGGTGCTGCTGGACGACGTGGACCGCCGGACCGTGTACCTCTCCGAGGGCCTGGGGCACGCGTTCCTCTCCCTGGCCGACGGGTCGACCGTCGTCTACCTGTGCAGCGAGGGCTACGCCCCGGAGCGTGAGCACGGCATCCATCCGCTGGACCCGGAGCTCGGCATCGAGTGGCCGACCGTGGGTCGCGACGGGCAGAAGCTGGAGTACGAGCTGTCGGCCAAGGACGCGGAGGCGCCGACCCTGGCCCAGGCCCAGGCCGACGGGCTGCTGCCGGACTACGCGGCCTGCCTGGCCTACCGGCGTTCGCTGCGCAACACCCCCTCGCCCCGGCACTGACCCGGGCCCCGGCCGCCGCACGGGCCGCCGACGGCGGGGTCGAAGCCAGCCACGGGGAGTCACCGATGGCCTACCCTCGGCCCATGCCGTTGCGCCTGGCCGTGCTCTTCGCCGGTGACCTCACCGACCCGACCGTCCGCTCCGGCACCCCCTACGGGGTCGTCCAGGGGCTGCGGTCGTGGGACGTGGACGTCGTCACCGTCGACACGACCCTCGACCCGCGACTGGAGAAGGGCCTGGCCCTCGGCCTGTCCCCGCTGCACCGCGGCCCGGGCCGGACCGGGTCGTTCACGAGCCGGGTGAAGAACGGCTACAGCGCCGCGCACGCGGGCGCCCACCTGGCCCAATTGCACAGCCGGGTCGGGCAGCGCCGGCTCGACGCGGCGGTCCGGGCGGGCGCGTCGGGTGCGGGTCCGATCGACGGGGTGGTCGTGCTGGGGGCGGGCTACCGGGTCCGGACCGACCTGCCGCACGTGGTCTACGACGACATGACCGTCGCCCAGGCGACCCGCTACCCCTACCGCAACTGGTCCTCGATGCGGCCCGCCGACGTCGCGGCCCGGCTGCGGATGCAGCGCGAGGTGTACCGGGCGGCGACGACGTGCTGCATGACCAGCAGCTGGGCCGCGGACTCCGCCGAGCAGGACTTCGGGGTGCCCGGCGAGCGGGTCGTGGTGGTGGGGGCCGGGACGCACGAGACCCCGCGCACCCCCGAACGCGACTTCTCCACCCCGCGGTTCCTGTTCGTGGGCCTGGACTTCGCGCGCAAGAACGGTCCGCGGGTCCTGGAGTGCTTCGCCCGCGTCCGCGAGCAGTTCCCCGACGCCACCCTCGACGTCGTCGGCGGGCACCCCCCCATCTCGGCCCCCGGGGTCCGCACCCACGGCCGCATCCCGCGCAGCACCCCCGAGGGCCGCGCGAAGCTGCAGGCGATCTACGACGCCTCCACCTGCTTCGTCATGCCGTCGCTGTACGAGCCCGCCGGGGTCGTGTTCACCGAGGCCGCCGCGTCGGGGCTGCCGAGCATCGGCGGGTCCAACGGGGGGTCGGCCGACTTCATCGGCGACGGCGGGGTCGTCGTCGACCCGACGTCCACCGAGGCCGTGCTGGCCGCCATGCTGCGCTTCTGCGACCCCGCGACGGCCCGCGCGACCGGGGCCCGGGCCGCCGCCCGCTCCCCCCTGTTCACCTGGACCGCGCTGGCGGGACGGTTGCTGCGCGGTCTGCACCTGGACCCGGGCACGGGTTCCGCCCCCGCGGTGGACCTCGCCCACGGCCCCGCGTCCGCCGCCACCCACGACGCCGCCCACGACCCCGCCCACGACCCCGCCCACGACGCCGCTTCCGCCGGCCTCCCGGCCTACCTCCCCCGCCACCCCCGCACCGGCACCCCCGCCCCCGTCACCACCTGACCCGAGACACCCCGCCCCCCAGCCCGCGAGTCCCGTCCCTCCCTCCTCGCTCCCCGTGATCAAGGAATTTCGCCCTCCCGTCCTGCACCGGGCGCGCCGCACGAGCGGGACGACCGCGACGAATTCCTTGATCACGGGGAAGAGGCGGGCGGGCGGGAAGCGGGTGGGAGAGCAGGGGCAGGTCGGCGGACGGGGTAGCGGACGGGGTAGCGGACGGGGTCAGGGGGTGGGGGCGGCGAGGGCCAGCAGCTCGGCGGCCCGGTGGTCCCAGGTGTTGGCGGCGGCGTAGGCGGTGCGCCGGGCGCGGTGCTCCGCCGGTTCGGCGAGGGCCTCCTCGACGGCCTCGGCGAGTTCGCGCGAGGGCAGACGGAAGTGCACCAGCCCCGCGGGGAACTCCCCGAGGGCCGGGCACCCGGTCGCGGCGATCGGGGTGCCGGCCCGGAAGTAGTCCCAGATCTTCAGGGGTGAGGCGAACTCCTGCCACGGGTCGTCGACGTAGGGGACGAGGGTGACGTCCATCGCCTCCGTCCAGGCGCCGAGCTCGGTGTTCGCGACGGCGGGCAGCAGGTGCACGTTGGGGCGGGCGGCCAGGGCGTCCAGCGCGACGCGGGCCGGCCCCTGCAGGCGCGGGCTGACCGGGCCGATGAGCAACAACGACCCCTCGGGGTGCTGCTCGGCCACCGCGGCCAGGGCGGCGAGGTCCCAGCGGGCGTCGATCCGCCCGACCGCCCCCAGCAGCGGACGCGGCAGCCCGGCCAGCGGCGCCGGGACCGGCGCGGTCCCCGGCACCGGGCCCGCGGCGCGCAGCGAGCCGTGGCGCAGCAGGCGCGCGTCCACCCCCTCCTCGGCCACCCGTCGCTGCAGGCGCGTGGAGATGGCGCAGACCACGTCGGCGCGGGCCCAGGTGCGGCGCTGCCGTTCCAGGATCGTCTCGGCCGACAGGCCCGTGAGGTGGGCCCCGGCGGCGAGCCAGTCCTTGACGACGGCGACCGTGCGGGCCCCCACCGGGATCTCGGTCGACTCGTCGAAGGCCGCGCACGTCACCACCAGTCCGATGTCGTACCCGCCGGCCCGGATCGCCCGCCGCACCTGCAACCGCCGCCAGGGGGCCGAGACCCGGCGCGCCCACCGGTTCTCCTTGGGCGGCAACGAGGTCGTGCGCAGGACGGTGACGTCGCCCCCGCCCTCGACGCGACGGCGGGGGTCGAGCACGAGACCCACCGCGCTGCGCAGGGCCGCGAGCCCCGAGGCCCGCCGGAACGGCGTGAGCAGGCTGAAGGCCGGGTCGACGAACAGCACCCGGACGCGCCGTCCGTCCACCTCGACCCGACCCAGCGCGTCGCTGAGGAAGTGCTCGGTGAGCCAGGTCTCGTCCCACGGACTGCTGCCGTAGACGAGGACATCCCGGGTCGGCGACGAAGAGTGACTCGGCACGCGCGCAGTGTCGCACGGTGCCTCCGAGCGGGTGGGCCGCTGTGCGACGATGCCGCCATGCCCCGGTCCGTGGACGTCATCGTGCCGGTCAAGGACGACCCCCGGGTCGCCGACTGCGTCCGCGCCCTGCTGGCCCAGGACCACCCGGCGGACCTGGTGACCATCTACGTCGCCGACAACGGTTCGGCCGCCCCGCCGCGGCACCTGGAGTCGTTGTCCCCCCGCGTCGTGGTGCTCGAGGAGCCCCG
The DNA here is from genome assembly GCF_042433995.1 of Kineococcus gynurae. Classification (NCBI taxonomy): domain Bacteria; kingdom Bacillati; phylum Actinomycetota; class Actinomycetes; order Kineosporiales; family Kineosporiaceae; genus Kineococcus; species Kineococcus gynurae. The sequence continues at coordinate 185,980 of NZ_JBHLUI010000008.1, read as the reverse complement.
TCCGGGTTCCTACGCCGCCCGCAACGCGGCCCTGCGCACGGCGGACGGGGACGTGGTCGCGTTCACCGACTCCGACTGCCTGCCCGACCCGTCCTGGCTCTCCGAGGCCGTGCGGGCGCTGGACTCCGGGGTGGACGTGGTGGCCGGCCACGTCGAGGTCTACCCCCGCGACGCCCGTCGACCCCACCCCGTCGAGGCGTTCGAGATGCTCAACGCGTTCCGCCAGGACCGCAGCGCCGCCCAGGGGTGGGCCGTCACGGCCAACGTGGTCGTCCCCCGCACCGTGCTGGACGAGGTCGGGGAGTTCAACGCCGACCTGCCCTCGGGGGGCGACGCCGAGTGGTGCCACCGGGCGGTCGCGGCCGGGCACCCCCCGGTCTACGTCCCCTCCGCGGTCGTCCGCCACCCCGCCCGCGGGTCCTACACCGAGGCCTGGACGAAACTCCGCCGGGTCGCCGACGGTCGCCGACGCCGGGTCGCCCTGGGGGAGAACCCGCCCGGGGGCCTGTCCGTGCGCAGTTTCACCCCGCCCCTCGGTTCGGCGGCCCGCGCCGTGCGGACGGCGAAACTCCGCACGCCGCGGGCCAAGGCGGCCTACGTGGTCGGGGCGTTCTGGATGACCTACGCCCGCGTGGGCGCCGCCCTGCACCGGGGCTGACGTGCCCGGCGCGGACGTGCTCGACCTGCACCGCGAGCGCCACCGGCGCCGGCGCGACCTGCGGGCGCTGCCCGCCCTGCTCGTCGAGGCCGTCCGGTTGTGCCGACGGGCCGCACCCCGGGAGTTCGCCCTCACGCTCGGGCTGCAACTGCTGGGGGCCACGTTGCTCGGGGTGCAGGTCCTCGTCGGACGCTGGGCGCTGCAGGAGATCCTGGCCGGCGACGGCAAGGCGGGGACGGACCTGCGCGGCGCGGTCGCGCCGTTGGCCCTGCTCGCCGCGGTCGCGCTGGTCGGCAGTTTCTCCGGCGCGATCCGGCAGCAACGGCTGCGGTTGCTCGGTGAACTCGTGCAACGCGCCATCTGGGCCCGGCTGCTGGACGTCAGCACGACGGTGGACCTGACCACCTATGAGGACGCCCGGTTCTACGACCGGCTGCAACGCGTGACCACGAACGCGATCTCGCGTCCCCTGGCGGTCGCGCAGGGACTGGTCGGGATCGTGGGCGGTTCCGTCGGGGCGGTCGGTCTCGGCGTCTCCCTGTGGATCATCTCCCCCGTGCTGCTGCCGCTGCTCGTGCTCGCCGCGGTCCCGCTGTTCCTCCTCTCAAGGAGGGGTGGGCGCACCGAGTTCGCGTTCGCACTGGCCCAGACCCCGGCCTTCCGGGTCCGCGACTATCTGCGCCAGACCCTGACCGGGCGCGACGACGCCAAGGAGGTCCGCGCCTACGGCCTCGAGGAACCCCTCCGCCGTCGCTACGACGGCCTCTACGACGACTACGTGGGTGCCCTGCGCGCCCAGGTCCGCACCCGCATCCGGTTGGCCCTGCTCGGCAACGGCCTGACCGCGCTGACGGTCGCCCTCACCCTCGGCGGGTTGTTGCTGCTGGTCGGCCGGGGAACCCTCGACCTGGCCGACGCGGGGGCGGCCGGGGTTGCGATCCCGTTGCTGGGCAGCCGGTTGCAGCAGCTCGTCACCGGGGCCGGGAACGTCGCCGAATCCGGGTTGTTCCTCGAGGACCTGCAGGCGTTCCTGGCCATCGCCCCGGCCGCGGCCGCCCGTCGCCCCACCGACCCCGCCCCCGAGGGTTTCTCCGTGCTGCGCGCCGAGGGGGTGGGTTTCCGCTACCCGCAGGCCACGACGGATTCCCTGACCGGGATCGACGTGGAGATCCGGCGCGGGCAGGTGGTGGCCCTGGTCGGGGAGAACGGCTCGGGGAAGACGACGCTGGCCAAGGTCCTGGCCGGTCTGCACACCCCGACGGCGGGGGTGATCCGGTGGGACGCGACGGTCGTCGCGGGTGCCGCCGCGTCCGGACCGGAAGGATCCGGACCGGGAGGGACCGGGGTGGACCCGGTCGGGCTGCGCGCGCAGGTCGCGGTCCTGTTCCAGGACTTCGCGCACTACCACCTCAGCGCGCACGACAACATCGCCCTGGGCCGCGCCGATCGACCCTCCTCCCGCGAGGAGGTGCGCGCCGCGGCGGTCCGGGCGGGCGCCGACGGTTTCCTGCAGCGGTTGCCCGCGGGCTACGACACCCCGCTCACGACCGAGCTGCACGGGGGCAGCGATCTCTCCCTGGGGCAGTGGCAACGGGTGGCCCTGGCCCGGGCGTTCCGCCGCGACGCCCCGTTCGTGATCCTCGACGAACCGACCGCGTCGCTCGACGCACGGGCCGAGGCGGACCTGTTCGCCGGGATCGGCGACCTCATGGCCGGGAGCACCGTGCTGCTGATCTCGCACCGGTTCTCCAGCGTGCGGTACGCCGACCGCATCTTCGTCCTGCGCGAGGGACGGCTCGACGACAGCGGGACGCACGACGAGCTGCTCGCCCGCGGCGGGCACTACGCGGAGCTGTACACCCTGCAGGCCGCGGCCTACCGCGACGACGCCTGAGCGGGCCCCGCCGGGCCGCGCCCGGGGCGGACACTCCTTAGACTGCGACGCGTCGCAAGGATGCGACGGAGGAGGCAGGAACGATGGCGACGACAGCCGGGACCCCGCCCGAGCACCGGGGCGCCGGGGCCGAGGCGTCGGGGCGGGTGGCCCTGCGCGCGGACGACCTGGTCTGGAACGAGGTCGACGGTCAGATCGTGGTGCTGGACACCACGCGCTCCACCTATCTCGCGATCACCGGGGCCGGGGTGAGCCTCTGGCCGCTGCTGGTCGCGGGGACCACGCGTCACGACCTGGTCGAGCACCTCCTTGCCGTCTACGCCGTGGACCGGGCGACGGCCGAGGCCGACGTCGCCGAGTTCCTCACCGACGCGGCCGGGCTGCTCCGGCCATGACCGTCCTCCCGCCCCAGCACCCGCCCCAGCACCCGCCCGAGCGGCTGGTCCGGGGTCGCCCCCGGCGTCGGAGCCGAGCACGGACCCGGTGGACCCGGTGGGCCCGGCGGTGGGTGGCGCGGCGGGCGCACCTGACCCCGTCCGCCCCCGTGGCCGCCTGGTGGGCCGACCGGGCGCTGCGCACGGTCCGCCGGGAGCTGCCGACCGGAGGGACCGCCGTGCGGGCCCCCGCTCCCCCGCCCGGCCTGCCCGAGAGCGCCCTGGTGACCGTCGAGGCCGTGCTGCGCCGGCGGCGGGCGACCTGCCTGCAGCGCTGCCTGGTCGTGCAGGCCTGGCTGGGCGCGCACGGCCGGGACCACGACGTGGTCGTCGCCGTCCACGCCCGGGACGGTTTCGGGGCGCACGCCTGGCTGGCCGACCACGACGAGGACCAGAGCTCGTCCTGGCAGGAACTCACCCGGCTCCCCGCCCGCGCGCCCCGGGTGCGACCGTGACCGGGCCGGTGCTGCGTCCGCTGGAGGTGGCGTGGACGGTCCCCTTCGGCCCGGCCGAGGGCGTCGACCCGTTGCCCCGGGGGCGCACCGGGTTGCGGCGGGCCTTCGAGGACGTCGTGCGTCCGGCGCTGGAGCGCGGACCGTGCGTCGTCAGCTTCTCGGGCGGTCGCGACTCCTCGGTCGTCCTGGCCCTGGCCGCGCACGTGGCCCGTCGCGAGGGCCTCCCCCTGCCGATCCCCCTCACCCACCGCTTCCCGGGGTTGCCCGAGAGCGCCGAGGACGCCGAGCAGGAGCTCGTCGTGCGTCACCTCGGCCTGACCGACTGGTCCCGCCCGACCTGGGACGCGGAGTTCGACCTCACCGGGCCGCTGGCCCGTACCGTCCTGGCGCGCCACGGGGTGCTGCCCCCGTTCAACCTGCACTTCCACGAGCCCGTCGTCGAGGCCGCCGCGGGGGGTTCCGTGCTCACCGGGGTGGGGGGCGACGAGCTGTTCGTCCCGGTCCGTCGCTCCGTCCCGGCCCGCGTCGCCGCCGGGCGCAGGGCGCTGCGCGTCGGCGAGGTCCCGGCCCTGCTGGCCTCGATCGCGACCCCGGACCCGGTGCGGGCCGTGAAGATCGCCGCGACGCTGCCGGTGGGCTACCCCTGGTTGACCCCGGAGGGCGCCCGGTCGCTGCGCCGGGCGCTGGCCCGGGAGGCGGCCGCGGAACCACTGAGCTGGTCCCGGTCGGTGCGCACCCGGATCTGGCCCGGGCGTCGCCTGCAGCTGCACCGGGGCGCGTTGACGGCGCTGGGCCGGGCCCACGACGTCATGGTCGAGAACCCGTTCTGCGCGGGCCCGGTGCTGGCCGCCGCCGCGGGCGACCTCGGCGCGGCCGGGCCCCGCTCGCGGGCCCGCGAGCTCGACGCCCTCGTCGGGGACCTGCTGCCCCCGGCCGTGCTGCACCGGACCGGCAAGGCCACGTTCGACGGGGCCTTCTGGACGGGGGCGGCCCGGGAGTTCGTGGAGGGCTGGGACGGTCGCCTGCCCGCCGAGTTCGACGGGATCGTCGACCCGGAGGCGCTGCACCGGGAGTGGGCTCGCCCGCGCCCCGACGCCCACTCCTTCGCCCTGCTGCAGACCGTCCTGCTGCGCACCCTGGCGGTCACGCCCCCGGCACCCGGGCCCGGAGGGCGCCCAGCAGGTCGGTGACGGCGGCGGGCAGGGCCGTGAAGTCGCGCGGGCGGCGCCAGCGGAGGAAGGGCAGGGCCAGCAGCCGCAGCAGGGCCCCCGGGTCGGCCGGGGCGACCCGCAGGGCCAGGGCCCCGGCCAGCAGGGCCAGCCGTTCGGGCACGGGGACGTCCTCCACGGCCGGCTCCCCCCAGACCGGCTCGACGACCGCGGCGAGGTGCAACCGGGCCGGCAGCTCCCCGTCCCCCGCCGCCACCCGCCACCGCTCCCGCCGACCGACCACCCCGAGCGCTTCACCGACCTCGAAGTGCCCGGCCGCCCCGGCGCGCAGGTCGACGCAGCCCGGTCCCGGCCAGACCCGGTGCCCGTGCGGGTCGAGCACGAGGACGTCGTCGGTGACGAGCGGGCACCCCGCCTGCCGCAGCGCCCAGGTCGTGGTGCTCTTGCCCGCGTCGCGGGCGCCCAGGACGGCCACCACCGCGCCCGTCGACCCCACCGAGAGCAGGACCGCACCCGCGTGCAGGGCCAGTCGCCCCTGCCAGTGCGCGACGACGACCGCGGTCGAGGCGAGGTAGGGGTGGACGACCTCGGCGTCCCTCACCGGGCGCGGCGTCCACAGCGTCGTGGTGGCCGAGCGCCGGTCCACGACGGCCCACCCCCCGTCGGCGAGCGGGTGCCGGGCCTGCTCGGGCCCGACCACATCCTCCGCCCCGTCCTCCGCGTCGTCCAGATCCGGGTCCGGAGCCGGGTCGAGCACGCGGCGGACGGTCCAGGCCGTCTCGTCGCCCACGGGTGCCCCCAGCAGGTGGGCCGCGCCGGGGACGTCGCCCAGGCGCAGGCCGTACGCCGCCCCCACGCCGGGGATGCCGGCGGGAACGTCGGCGGGGACGCCAGCGGGCATGGCGCCGAGGACGACGGCGTCCGGGTCGTGGGCCACGGCCCATCTCACCACCGGCCCCCCCACCCTCCCCACCCCCGCCCCCACCTCTCCCGTGATCAAGGAATTCGTGGGCCACCGCGAACCCGGATGATCGGATTCCTTGATCACGGGAGGGGGTGGGAGGGGTGGTGAAGGCGGGTTCTGGGAAAGGCCGCCACTCAGAGCAATCTGACGTAGTCTTTCCGTCACGACGACTCACCGTGGAGGCATCATGTCCGCTCCGTACGAAAAGCCCCGTGTCACCGTGCTCGGCTCCTTCGGTGAGCTGACGCTCGCCACCCCGAAGGACCTCGGAAGCCCCAACGACGGGTTCTCCTTCCGCGGCCAGGACCTCTTCACCGTCTCCTGAGCCCGACCGCCTGACCTCGCGGTCCCACCAGCGGCACCGTCCATGATCAGCACCGGTACGGCGACCGGCGTCGACGCGCCCGGCGTCGTCTCCGTCGTGGACGGTCCCCGCGCGACGCCCGCCCGGCGGCGCGCGGGGGCCCTCCTCGTCGATCTCCTCGCCGCCCGCCCCGGGCCGGACGGGACCAGCCGGACGACCGGCCGGTGCCCGGTCGTCCCCCGCGACGTCGAGCCCGAGGAGTTCCGCCGACTCCTGCAGGCCCACCGCGTCGGCCCCACCGTGCACGGCCGGCTCCTCGGGCGCGACGGGAGCGGGGACGCCCCCGAGGACGCCGACGCCTGGGCGGCCCTGCGCGCCGCGGCCGCGACCACCCTCCTGCCGCACACCGCCCGCCGGCTCGCGGTCACCGCCGACCTGCGCCTGCTCGCCCGCACGCTGCAGCACGAGGACTGCCGCTGGGCCGTCGTCAAGGGCCCCGTCACGGCGCTGCGCTACCCCGACCCCGCCCATCGCGAGTTCCACGACCTCGACGTCCTGGTCGACGGTCGCGACCTGGGCCCGGCGCTGCGGTCCCTGGAGGCGGCGGGGGCCCGGATCCTCGAGGACGACTTCTCGGCGGTCCTCTCCCGCGGTCAGGGCGAGATCGCCCTGCTCCTGCCGCAGGGCACCTTCCTCGACCTGCACTGGCACCTGGTCAACCGGCCCGAACGACGCGACGCCTTCGCCCTCGACGTCACCGGCATCATCGCCCGCCGCCGGGAGGCCGAGGTCCTCGGGACGCGCTGCCCCGTGCTGGACCCGGTCGACGAGCTGCACCACCTCGCGCTGCACATGACCCTGGCGGGCGGGTGGCGGCTGCTCTGGTCGCACGACCTCACCGTCGTGCTGGCGCAGACGCCCCGGCACGACCTCGACGTCCTGCGCCGCCGCGCCCGCTCCGCGGGGACGGCGCTCGCGGTCGCGGTCGCACTGACCCGGGCCCGCGACGTGCTCGGCGCCCCCGTGGAGGAGACGCTGCTGCGCGACCTCGCGGCGGCGGGACCGCTCTGGTGGGCGGGCTCGCGACTGCTGACCCGGACCCGTCCGCCGCAGGAGCTGCTGGGACCGGAGGGCTCGGGCCGCTTCGTCATCGCCTCCACCCGGCGCAGCACCGCCGCCAGCCTGGCCGCGCTGCTCACCGCCCGCCGGGCCCCCCGCCGCGGGGACGGCAGCACGGGGCGGCAGGGCTACCTCGACCTGGCGGCCGCCAGCTCGGCGTAGAACCCGCGGTGCTCGGCGGCGATCCGCGACCAGTCGTGGTCGTGCAGGTCCGGGGCACCCGTCGCCGGGGGTTCGGCCAGCGCGGCCCGCAGCGTGCCCGCCCCGAGCGGTCCGTCGAACAGGCGCAACCACGCCTCCCCGACCTCGGCGGCGGTCTCGGCGAACACGTCGGTCCGCGGGGCGAGCACCCGCCGGCCCGCGGACAGGCAGAGCAGCAGCGAACCGGAGTTGAAGACCGAGGCGAAGGGCAGGACGACGAGGTCGGCCGCGGCCAGCACGGCGTCGAGCTGCTCCTGCGGGACCCGGCGCAGGACGGGCCGGAAACGCGGGTCGGCCGCGGCCGCCGCCTCCAGCCGTCCGCGCAACCCGGGGTCCTCGCACCCGCCGGCGACGACGAGGCGGGCGTCGGGGTCGGGCAGCTCGGCGAAGGCCCGGACCAGCTCCTCGACGCCCTTGTAGGGCTTCACCCGTCCGACCATGGCCAGCACCGGACCGGGGGTGTCCAGATCGAGGTCGCGCCGGGCCGCGGCCCGGTCGGGCCGGGTGGTCACCGAGTGGTAGTCGCCGTGGTGGACGACGATCGACCGGGCCCGCCGCAGCGCCGGGAACTCCGCCCGCGCGGCCGCGACCCCCGTGCGCGACAGGGAGATCCAGCCGTCGACCAGGCGAGGGAACGTGGCCCAGAGGAGCTTCTGCAAGCCGGGGCGGGCCCCGTCGTGGGCGCGCAGGTTGTGCACCGTCCACACCACGGGGACCCCGCGCACGCGGGCCAGGAGCACCTGGGCCGCCAGCCGTCCGAACCGCTTCAGCATGCGGCCGGTGTCGGGGTCGTGCAGCGGCATCTCGGGCCAGTGCACGTGCAGGACGCTGCCGCGGCGCAGCCGCCGCAACGACACCCCGCGCACCGTCGACCCGGCCTCGCGCAGGGCCCCCGCGAGCAGCGACTGGTACGGGTTGACCGAGTCCCGGGCCGGGTCGGGGAACATGAGGACCGTCGGCGGGCTGGTCCGATCGGTCGTGGGACGGTCGCTCACGCGGACATCTCAGCACACGGACGGCGCAGTGCGTCACATTCTTGGCACAGACCGCCACGGTCCGTAGGGTGGGCTCGCACAATGCTGGGGTTGTGCGCGGGAGCGCACCTGCCCTTCCGCACAGCCTCGTCCTGTGGGAGGACCCGAGCGTGACGACCGGATCGATCGTCCGATGAGCGACGACGTCACCCCCGCCGGGGCCTCGCTGCGGGGACGGGCCGCCACCGGCGTGCTGTGGACCGCGCTGCAGACGTGGTCGGTCCGCGCGACCACCGCCCTGGCCTTCATCGTCATCAGTCGCCAGCTGCAGCCCGCCGAGTTCGGGCTGGTCGCCCTGGCCATGGCCGTGATCGCGGTCCTGACCCTGCTGTCCGACACGGGCATGGCGACCTACCTGATCCGCACCCGCGAGATCGACGAGCGCGTCCGCAGCACGGCCTTCTTCACCAGCATGCTGTTCGCCTTCGTGCTGGCCGGACTGCTGCTGCTGCTCGCCCACCCCGTCTCGGGCCTCTTCGGCGAGGACGACCTCGCCCCGGTCCTGCAGGTGCTCAGCATCACCCTGGTGATCACCGGCCTGACCAGCGTCCCCTCGGCCCTCCTCAAGCGCCGGATGGAGTTCCGGGCGATCGCGGTCCGCACCACGTCGGCCACCCTGGTCGGCTCGGTCGTCGCGATCACCCTGGCCCTGCTCGGGGCCGGCGCCTGGGCCCTGGTCGTCCAGGCGATCGTGCGCGCCGTCGTCGCCCTGGCCCTGACCTGGGCCGCGGTCCGCTGGCGGCCCCACCTGGTCTTCGACCGGCACGCGGCCCGGGAGATGCTGACCTTCGGCTCGAAGCTGCTCAGCATCGACCTGCTGATCCAGGTCCGCGACCGCGGTGAGGAGTTCATCCTCGCCGCCGTCGCCGGGGCCACCACGCTGGGCTTCTGGTCGGTCGCCACCCGCCTCATCAAGATCGTGCAGGAGACCGGCTCCTCGGTCGTCAACCAGGTCGCGACCCCCGCGTTCGCCAAGCTCCAGGACGACCGGACGCGGCTCTACCGGGCCTACGAGACGGCCCTGTTCTCGGCGGGCGCGGTCATGTTCCCGGCCATGCTGTTCCTGGCCGTCACCAGCAAGGACCTCGTCCCGTTCCTGCTCGGGCAGCAGTGGGCGACCACGGCCGCGGTCGCCCAGGTCACCTCGCTGACCGCCGCGCTGGCGGTCTTCAGCTACTTCGACCGCAGCGTGTTCGTCGCGGTGGGCAAGCTGCGGCCGGAGATCTTCCTGGTGTCCACCATCGTCGCCACCCACGTCGTGGTCACGCTGCTGGCCGCCCCGCACGGGCTGCTGGTGCTGGCCGTGGCGCTGGGGATCCGGGCCGCGGTCACCTTCCCGTTGCGCCAGGTCGTCCTGCACAAGACCGTCGGGGTGCCCTACCGCTGCCTGCTCAAGGCCTTCCGGGTGCTGCTGGCCGCGATCGTCATGGCCGGCGCCTGCTGGGGGGTCATGCACCTCCTGCCCGACGCGCCGCAGTGGGGCCGCCTGCTCGCCGCCGCCGGGGCCGCCGCCGTCGTCTACCCCGCCGCGCTGCTGCTGACCGCCCGGCCGGTGGCCGCGGAACTCCTGGCCGACCTCCGCCGCCTGCTCGCCGGTCGCCGGGCCAGGCGGGTCGTCACGGTCCCCGCCGAGGAGACGCATGTCTGAGCCCGACGTCTCCGTCGTCATCCCCTGCCGCGACGTGGTCGACGTCGTCGAGGACCAGTTGCGCGCCCTGCAGGCGCAGGACTTCCCCGGCCGTTTCGAGGTCGTCCTCAGCGACAACGGCAGCCGCGACGGTCTGGCCGACCACGTCGAGGCGTGGGCCCGGGAGTTCGGGCTCGACCTGCGCCGGGTCGACTCCTCCGCCGTGGGCGGGGTCTCCCACGCCCGCAACGTGGGCCTGCGGGCCGCCCGGGCCCCCGTCGTCGCGATCTGCGACGCCGACGACCTGGTCGTCCCCGGATGGCTGCGGGCCCTGGCCGAGGCCGCCCGCGGGGCCGAGCTGGTCGGGGGCGTCATGGACGTCATCAGCCTGAACGACGAGGTCCGGCGCGCCTGGCGGCCGGGTCCCCCGGCGGACGGGTTGCCGCAGAAGTTCGGGTTCCTGCCGTACGCGATGGGGTGCAACCTGGCCGTGCACCGCGACGTCGCCCTGGGGCTCGGCGGCTGGGACGAGACCTACGTCGCGGGCGGCGACGACGTGGACTTCGCCTGGCGTCTGCAGCTCGCCGGGCACCGGCTCGCGGTCGCCACCGACGCCGTCGTGCAGTACCGCTACCGCACCGACCTGCCCGGGACGGCCCGGCAGTTCCGGGCCTACGCCCGCTGCGAGGACCGGTTGCTGCGGCAGTTCGCCCCCGCCGGCGCCCGACCGGAGAAACCCTCCCGGTTCCGCCGCGACCTCAGCTGGCTGGTCCGCAACGTGCGCGACGTCCGCGGTGACGAGGCCGCGCGCGGACGCTGGGTCTGCCGGTTCGCGACCTTCCGCGGCCGTACCGCCGGGAACCTGCGCGGGGCCCTCGGCCGCTGACCGTCTCCCGGCGGCCTGCCCCCGCGGGTCAGCCGACGCGCAGGTCCTCGGCCATCGCGAACGCCTCGTCCCAGTTCGCCGCGAACCGCGAGAGGTCGCTGGCGTGGGTCCAGGTGTCGTACAACGCCTTCACCTTGCCGAACTTGTCGTTGACCACGACGTGCGGGATCCCGGCCAGGGTGCTGATCAGATGCCCGTGCAGGCGGTCGGTGATCACCGTCTCGCCCCGCGAGAGCAGGCTCACGGCCCGGTCGAGGCTGGTCCGGGCCAGGCTGCGGCACAGGCGGTTCGTCAGCGTGGCGACGGGTGCGGCGGCCGTCCGCCGCTGCTGGGCGTTCACCCTGCGGGTCGCCGCCAGGAGCAACCCGGTCCGGGAGAACGGCTCCACCTGCAACCAGTCGAAGGTCTCCTCCGCCCCGCCGGTCCGGCTGGCCTCCCGGTCGGTGCGCCGCTGGACGACGCGCGCCACCGTGGCCGGGCGGCGGGTCAGCGGACCGAGGGAGAAGGCGAGGTCCGGCACCAGACGGACCTCGCAGTCGTAGTCGGCCCGGGCGAGCTCGAAACTCCGTCGGTCGCGCACCAGGAGGACGAAACGTCCGTGCTCGCCGACCGCCCGGCGCAGTTCCTCGCGTCGGGACTCGTCGGCGTACTCGATCGACTGGGGCATCTGCACCGCGGGTCGGCCCTTGGTCTCGGCCAGGAACCGCATCCGCAGCTGGTGGTGGGTGGGGTAGAGCCCGCCCCAGTTCCCGCCGGCCTGGAACACCGCCAGGGTGTCGGGGCGCAGCAGGTGGCGGCGGAAGGACACCCGGTCCAGGTTGCGCACGACCCTGGCCCCGACGTGGGCCGCGGCCGCCTCCAACCCCAGGTACAGGGCGGCGTCCCCGCAGTTCTCGTGCATGGGGTAGTCGAGCGCGGTCCACTCGGCGGACGGGGGAAGGACCTCGGCCAGGCTGTTCAGCAGCGTCTGGCGGGTCTGCTCGACGAAGGTCACCGGGTCTCCGTGACGAGGGGGCGGACCGCCCCCGGGATCGGGGGCGGGGCGGCCAGCAGACCGACGACGACCATGAGCACCACGGTGGCCTGCTGGAACGAGAACATGTCGCTGGTGGCCGTGGTCAGCAGGACCACGGCGAGGGCGGCGAGCAGGGTGCGGGAGAAGCTCCGGTCCACCTCGTCCTCGGCGACGACCCCGGCGTCCCAGGCCTGGGCCGCGGGCAGCAGGAACAGCAGGGCCAGCACCACGCAGCCGACGATCCCGCCGCCCACCAGCGTGCCGAGCCAGGTGTTGTCCAGGAACACGCCCCCGGTCTCCGGCCGGTAGACCCCGGCACCCAGGCCGAGCCACGGGTGCTCGCGGAACAGCTCGTCCACCACGGCGTAGTCGTCGAGGCGGCCGGTGACGGAGTTGTCCTCCTGGGCCAGGGTGAACGCGTCCACGACCGCGGCGATCGTGGTCGGGAACGCGAGCCAGGCGGCGACCGACCCGAGGACGGCGACGAGGAGGACCCCCAGCTTCTCGGCGGGGCGCCAGGCCGAGACGGCGACGGCCAGACCGACCGCGAGGCCGAGGACGCCCGAGCGCGACACCGCCAGCGGGATGCCGACCACGATGAGCACCGTGGCCAGGACGGCCAGGACCCGCCCGGAGCGGGTCAACGAGTGCCGGGCCAGGTGCAGCGCGAAGGGCAGGGCGAGGGCCAGTCCCACCGAGTACTCGATGGGGTGCTCGGCGGTGCCGCGGGAGCGCAGCACGTCGAAGCGGACGACCTCGCGCAGCGTCCGGGTGTTCTCGACCAGACCGAGACCGCGGACGACGTCGACCCACCCGGGCAGCAGCCCGACGAGGCCGAGCATCGAGACCACGGCCGAGAACGCGCCGCCGGCCACGATGCACGCGGCCAGCCGGTGCCGGTCGGCCCGGGTGCGGACCAGGGCCCACACGTAGAGCGCCACCCCGGCGGCCCCGAAGACGCTCACCAGCGACCGCAGCGCGCCCGCCGTCTCGTCCCGGGTGAGGGGGCCGGCGAGGGCGACGCCGTAGAGGACGACGGCTCCGGCCAGGTAGAGCAGCAACCCGACGCCGGCCGCGGGCAGCCGGAGCGACCCGGTCGGGGCCTCCGCGGTCGCGGGCGCGGGGGCCGCCCGTCGGGTCCACCGCCGGTCGAGGAAGAGGCCGGCGACCGCGAGGCCGAGGCAGACCAGGGAGACCAGGTTCGCGGGCGCCCCGTTCGACTTCAGCGGACCGGGCAGCACGATGTTGCCCGGCACCAGGAACGCCAGCAGGATCACCGCGCCCGGTAGGGCCCAGGTCCGCGGACCCGCGTCAGCCCCGGTCCCGTCAGCCGCGCCGGTCCCGGGGGCCGCGATCACCCCCGCGGGGGTGGTCGTCGGTGCGGTCACGGTCAGCGGGCGTCGGCGTGCTCGCCGGCGCGGTGCCCGGCGGACCCGCGCGTCGCCTCCGCGGTCCGCACGTCGACCGTGCCGGGCGCGGTCTCCCGGGTGCCCGGGGTGGGGGTCCCCGACGACGGGGCGGCGTCGGTGGCCGTGGCCTCGGCGGCGTCGGAGCGAGAACGGCTCCGTCGCCGGGCGAGGAGACCGATGAGGGCGTCGAGGACGAGGATCAGCACGACCCCGGCCCCGAGGACGCCGAGCGCGACGGCGCCGACCGCCCGGTTGCGGTCGGGGTACAGCTCGCGCGGCCCGTCGATCGGGGTCGACTGCACGGCGATGAAGAGCCCGTTGTCGGGGGCCCCGACGGCGCGCTGCAGGTTGGTCAGCTCGGTGTTGGTCGCGGCGACGACGGCCTGCAGCAGCGGGGTGCCCTGCTCGGGGGTCGCGGTCTGCGCCGACACCGTGAAGTAGGTGCGGTTGGTGCCGCCCGAGGAGGGGCTGCCGATGGTGATCTCCGCGTCGGGAGCGCTCGCCAGCAGCCCGGCCTGGACCGGGGAGGTCTGCAGGGCGGAGGAGACGTTCGCGGCCAGCGTCGAGGCCCCACCCGCGAGGGAGAAGGGGTTGCGGCTGCCCGGCTGGGTCCCCGGCGCCTGGTCGGGCAGCGGGGTCGAGAGGGCGACGCTCGGCAGGACCATGACGTTGGTGCTGACCTGGTACTGCGGGACGGCGTCGTTCCACACGGATCGGGCGGCGAAGAACACGCCGACCAGCAGCAGCACGGTGAGGTACCACCGGCGGGCGAGCACGCGCATCAGCGAGCCGATCGTCATGGGGCGGGGGCTCCTCGTCTCGGGCGTCGCACCGTCCGGTTCAGTCCTTCGGCGGTGCATTCACGACGGAGAGCATGACACAGCTACGTCCCGTGATGGGACGAACGAGCATCACAGCCGGTGAAGATGGTGTGCGCCACCGCCACCCGTCCGTGACCAGGGTCATCCTCCCGTCGGAGGAGTCCTCACCTACTGTGGAGGGCGACCCCCGACCGGCTCCTGCCCGACGCCGACCGACGTCCCCCGCTCCCGAGTCCCACGACGGACGACAGCCGTGAGGTGCCTGTGCGACCTGGTCGTACCGTCCCCCCGACCGCCCCGACCCCGTACCGCCCGCGCCCGACCGCCGGGTCCGCCCCGCGCCCCCGGGCCGGCGCCGTCCTCACCGCCGCCCTCACCCTCGTGCTCGCCCTGGCCGGCTGCTCCTCGCCCCCCGAGGACCCCCTGGACCAGCAGCGCGAACGGCTGGAGCAGCTCGGCGTGAGCCTCGGCATCCCGGCCGGCTTCCCGGGGCCGGCGAGCACCGGCGTCCCGCTCGGCACGAAGCTCGAGAAGTCCGGGTCCGTCACCGTGTCCGAGGACGGGACCGTGCTGGAGAACCTCGACATCGAGGGCTGCGTCAAGATCCGCGCCGACGACGTGACCATCCGCAACTCCCGCATCCGCTGCGCCGACAACCAGCGGGTGATCGCCATCGACGGCGAACGGAAGAACATCGTCGTCGAGGACTCCGAGATCGACGGCCGCGGCAGCACCCAGATCGCGATCGGCTGGGCCGGGTACACGCTGCGCCGGGTCGACGTCCACGACGTCCTCGACGGCCCCCGGCTGGGCAGCGACGTCGTGGTCGAGGACAGCTGGATCCACGACATCGTGCGGCAGGGGAAACTCCACCCCGACACCATGCAGTCCACCGGCGGGACGGGGATCGTCGTGCGCCGCAACACCCTCGTGGTCACCGACCGGGTGACCGGGGACCTGATGAACTCGGCGATCCAGCTCGGGGCCGAGAACGACTCCGGCGTGCTGCGCGACGTGCTCATCGAGGACAACTACCTCGACGGCGGCAACTACACGGTCAACATCCGGACCGACGACGGGATCGAGGACGTCGTGGTGCGGGACAACGTGTTCGGGGGGCACGCCCGCTACGGCCAGATCATCGCCGGGGAATCGGTGACCATCGAGGGCAACAGCCTCGCCCGGCCCGGCACCACGGGCTCGACGGGTTCCACCGGCTCGACGGGCTTCCCCGGCCCCACGAGCTCGACCGAACCCGACGCCACCTCGATCACCGTCGAGCGCAAGCCCGACTGACCCTCACCGATCCGGCCGAGAGCCTTCGACGCTGAGTTCCGCGCTGCTACTGTGCGCCACGTGTCCATGGCGAGCGTCGTGATTCCCGCCCACGACGAGGCGGCGGTCGTCGCGCGCTGCCTCGAGGCCCTCGACCCGGCCCGCGGGGACCTGGTCGTGGTCGTGGTCGCCAACGCCTGCACCGACGCGACCGCCGAGATCGCACGGGGGTTCGGGGTCGAGGTCGTCGAGACCGACGTGCCCGGCAAGGCCCACGCGCTCAACCTGGGCGACCGCACCCTCGACGCCCTCGGAGCGGGCGGGCTGCCGCGCATCTACCTCGACGCCGACGTCCGCCTCGGTGCCGAGGACGCCCGCCGGGTCGCCGAGCACCTGCGGGCCGGGACCTCACCCGCCGCCGCTCCGCGGCTGCGCGTCGACCTGACCGGCTGCTCCTGGCCGGTCCGGGCCTGGTACCGCGTCTGGACGGCCCTGCCCTACGTCACCCACGGGATGATCGGCTCCGGCGTGTACGCGCTCTCCCCGACCGGCCGCGCCCGGTTCGGCACCTTCCCCGAGGCCACCGGCGACGACACCTTCGTGCGGGCCCTCTTCGCGGAGTCCGAGCGCCAGACCGTGCCGGGGGCGGAGTTCACCGTCTACCCCCCGCGCACCCTCGACGCCCTCGTCCGGATCAAGACCCGGGTCCGCTACGGCAACGTCGAGCACGCCGCGCTGAGCGACGCGGGCACCGACGCGAGCAATGACTCGGGTCCGGGCACCGCCGGCCCGCCGGGTCGCGCACCGGAGCCGGGCACCGCCCCCTCCCCCGTGCAGGCCCTGCTGCGCCGCCCCGACGTGTGGCCCGCCGTCCCGGTCTACGCGGCCGTCACCGTCCTGACGCGCCTGCGCGCGGCGCGACGCCCCGCCGGTTCCGCCGGCTGGGACCGCGACGCCACCTCGCGCACCCCCGTCCCCGACCCGGGTCCCCGGGCCTCCACGCCCCGCTGACGCCGGGAGGGCACGTGCTGACGTCGTTGAACCAGCTGCGCTGGGTGCGGCACCGGGTGGTCGACACCTACCGCTTCGTCTACACGAAGGTCTGGGGGATGGACATCGACCCCACCGCGACGTTCAGCCTCTCCGCGACCTTCGACAAGACCCACCCCCGCGGCGTCCACGTGGGCGCCCGCAGCTACGTCGCCCTGAAGACCATCGTGCTGGCCCACGACATGGTCCGCGGGATCAAGCCGCACACCCGCATCGGGGAGAACTGCTTCATCGGCGCGGGGTCGATCATCCTGCCCGGCATCACCATCGGTGACGGTTCGATCGTCGCGGCCGGGTCGGTGGTCACGAAGGACGTCCCCGCCGCCTCCATCGTCGCCGGGTCCCCGGCCCGGGTGATCCGCAGCGGCATCGTGGTGGGCCCCTACGGGAAGCTGGCCAAGGAGCAGCCGTCGACCTCGACGGCCGTGGCCCCGCTCACCCCGCGCTGACCGGTCCCCACCGCCTCCCCGCTCCCGCCCGGCACCGGGCCCGCCCCGTCCCGCCCACCCCACCTTCATCGCCGTGATCGAGGAATTCCCCGGGCGGGATTCCTTGATCACGGGGGGTGTGGGGGCGGCGGATCGGGCCGGCCGACGTCTCCCCCGGGGGATTCGCCCGACCTCCCCGTGACCGACGGACCGGCCCCGGCATGCACCCGAACGGGCGTCCATGACCCGGTCGGGGGGCCCGGAACGGGGCCCTGCCCACTCACGGTGACGAAACCGGCCCGCGCGCCCCCGTCCGCCTCCACACGATCAGGGGATGGTGCCACCGGACCTCCCGGGCCGATGCATCAGGTGTCCCCACGAACGACACCTGATCCGCCAAGGAGGCGACCATGGCCACCACCCTGCGACACCGGCTCTTCGGAGCGCTGGCCGCCACCACCATCGCCGGCACCCTGCTCACCGGCCTGGCCGGCACCGCGATGGCCGCCTCCAGCAACCCCTGGATCGCCTACGGCGGCGACAGCATCAACAACGCCCGGGTCCCGGCCCGCGGTGTGGACATCACCACCAACTCCCCCAAGCAGTTCCAGACCCTGCGCTACACGATCGGCGGGCAGGTCCGCAGCACCACCGCGACCGCCACGCTGAACAGCAACGGGGACTGGACCGCCACCGCGCGGGTCGACCTGGGCGGACTGGCCGGCCGGCAGTCGATCACCGCCGAGATGATCACGGGGAACAAGACCTCCCGCGTCGCGAAGTCCATCCGCGTCGTCGACCCGGCCACCGTCGCCGACAACGGGGCCAACCGCCCCGGCCGCTTCGTCACCCCGGCCATCCCGGCGGGCTTCCCGAACATGTCGACCACCGGTGTCCGCACCGCCACCCCGCTGCGCGTCGTCCAGGGCGACCTGATCATCACCCAGCCCGGCGTGGTCGAGAACCTCGACGTCCGCGGTTGCCTCGTGGTGAAGGCCTCGGACGTGACCGTCCGCAACACGAAGATCACCTGCGTCCCCGGCCGGGCCCTGGCCGTGACCGTCGACGGCGCGGCCCGCAACGTCGTCCTGGAGGACTCCGAGATCGACGGCAACGGCGCCCAGGTCGCGATCGGCTGGGGCAACTACACCCTGCGCCGCGTCGACGTCCACTCCACCGCCGACGGCCCCCGCCTGGGCTACAACGTCCTCATCGAGGACAGCTGGATCCACGACAACGTCCGCTACGGCGACCTGCACAACGACGGCATGCAGACCACGTCGGGCACCAACATCGTCGTGCGGCACAACTCGATCGACCCCAGCCGCGGGGCGGACCCGATGAACTCGGCCATCATGGTCGGCTCGGAGACCGGCTCCCGGCTGGTCAAGGACATGCTGGTCGAGAACAACTACCTCGGCGGCGGCTCGTTCACCGTCAACATCCGCTGCGACGTCAACGCGCAGAACGTCGTGTTCCGCAACAACACGTTCGCCGACAACTCCCGCTACGGCCAGGTCCAGGCCCCCGCCGCGAAGATCACCTTCGCCGGGAAGAACCTGCTGAACTGGTCCAAGCAGGCCGCGTCCTTCCAGTCCTGCTCCTGAGCGGTCGCCGCCGGACCGCGGCGGGTCGCGGGGTCAGTAGGCCCCGCGACCCCCGAAGACCGCCTGGACGGTCTTGACCAGGATCATCGCGTCGAACGTGGGCGACCAGTTCTCGACGTACTGCAGGTCCAGCCGGGTCGACTCGTCCAGGCTCAGGTCGGAGCGACCGCTCACCTGCCAGAGCCCGGTGAGCCCCGGCTTGACCAGCAACCGACGGCGCAGGTCGACCCCGTAGCCCGCGACCTCGCTGGGCAGCGGCGGACGGGGACCGACGAGCGACATGTCGCCCCGCAGCACGTTCACCAGCTGGGGCAGCTCGTCGAGGGAGTAGCGACGCAGCCGGGCACCCACCCGGGTCACCCGCGGGTCCACCCGCATCTTGAACAGCAGGCCGTTGCCCTCGCTCTGCTCGCGCAGGTCGATGAGGCGCCGCTCGGCGTCGGTGCTCATCGAGCGGAACTTCAGCATGGTGAACTCCACGCCGTCCCGGCCGACCCGACGCTGCCGGAAGAAGGCCGGCCCCGGGGAGTCGAGCCGGACCGCGACCGCGATCGCGGCGAAGGCCGGGGCCAGCAGGAACAGGGCCAGCGCGGCCGACCCACGGTCGAACAGCGCCTTGCCGATGTGCCGCAGCCCGCGCAGCTCGGGTCGGTCGACGTGCAGCAGGGGCAGTCCGGAGACCGGGCGGATGACCACGCGCGGCCCGACGATGTCGGTCAGCGCGGGCGCCACGATGAGGTCGGCCCGGGTGCCCTCCAGCTCCCAGCCCAGCTTGCGCAGCACCGGACCGTCCAGCTCGGGGCACGTGAGGGTGGCGACGACGTCCACGTCCATCCGGCGGGCGACCTGGGCGACCTGCTCCAGGGTCCCGACGACGGGGACCTCGAGCTGCTCCAGGACGGGGTGCGGGCGTCCGTCGGGGGTGCAGACGGCGTCGACGCGCAGCCCGTGGTCGGTGTTGCGCCGCACCTGCCCGACCAGGCGGGCGACCGCGGCGGGGTGCCCGGCGACCAGGGTCGACTGCATGGCCTGCCCGGCGCGCCGGCGCCGGTGCAGGCGGCGGCGCGCGATCAGCCGGAAGACCACGGTGAGCAGGCCCGCCAGGGGCAGCGCGACGATGACGAAGCCGCGGGCCACGTCGAGCGCGAGGGCCCAGGACAGCGTCGCGACCCCGGCGGCGACCGTGGTCCCGGCGAGCAGGACCCGCTGGAACTCGTCGGAGCCGACCCCGAGGAAGCGCGGTTCGTAGGCCCGGAACATGAGCATGGTGGCCACCCACAGCGGGGGCAGCAGCGAGCCGGCCCAGAGGACGGCGGTCGCCGAGGACGACGTCAGGTGCAGCGGGTCGCCCGCGCCGAAGCGGAGCGCGAAGCCGCTGGCGGCCCCGACGACGGCGGCGAGGAGGTCGGTGAGGGCGATCGTGCGGACGTACCCGCGCTGCCAACCGGGGGTCCGGTGACGGCTCGGGCTGGTGCGGGTCATGACACGCGTCACGGCCCCCTCGAAGCGACCGGGGTCGTTCACGCCGGCCACGACGCGCCTCGTCTGGACAGGAAGATGTCCCCGTTCCTCGCTGGCCACGTGTCTCCCCCGTCGCGGATGGTGTCGTTCCACGGCGTCGTGGCGTGTCCGGCCCCCGCCGGCCTGCGTCCGTCCGGGTGAACGGGCCATGGGCCGTGCGGGGGATGTGCTGAGACGGAGTGTAGTGGGCGAGGGCCCGGTGATCCGCTGAACGGACGAAAAAAGGACGGACCCCGCAGGGTCCGTCCATGGGTGGAGCTGAGGGGATTCGAACCCCTGACCCCCTCGTTGCGAACGAGGTGCGCTACCAGCTGCGCCACAGCCCCGGATGCTCGAACGGGCCCGGAGGACCGCGTTGCGGAGCGGCTACGACCTTACCAGCCGTCGCACCCCGCGCCGGACAGGGTGACGGCGGCGCTCAGGCGTTGACCGCGCGGGCGGGCTCGCGCAGGTCGATCACCACGGTCTCCTCGACGGCCGCCGGCGGCGCGGGCGCGACCGGGGCGAGGACCGGCTCGGCCTTGGGCTTGAGCAGGTAGGTCGGCAGCGGGACGGGGACCGGGGCCCAGCCGGCGACGGCCGGGTCGAGGGTCGGCGCGGGGGTCGGCGCGGACGCCGGGTCGGGCTCCCCGGTCGCGCCGGGGCCGCCCGCCGCACCCGCCGCACCCGCGGTGGCACCCGGGTGCTCGCGCTGCGCGGGCACGACCGACCCCGCCACGGGCGGCGTCACGACGGGCGCGGTCGCGGCCAGGGGTTCGCGGACCACCGGGACGGTCCGTGCGGTCGGGGTGGCCGGGACGACCGCGGGTCGGGCGCCCGCCCGGACGGCGGGCTGGCGGACGAACAGGACCAGCAGCGCGAGGGGGGCCGCCACGGTCGCCACGCCGACGACCCAGGGCAGCAGACCGGCTGCGGCGCAACCGAGACCGGCCGGGACCAGCAGCGAGACGAGGGCCAGCAGCCGGCGGCGGCGACGCACGACGGACGCACCGGACGGTCGGGCACGGTGGCGCACCCGAGGCTCGCCGGGCCGGGCCGTCGCGCGCGCAGCGACCCCGACGGCCGACGAGACCCGCTGCGTCGCAGCGGGAGTCGGACCGGAGGTCAGCATCGGACGACTCGACGGGGCGACCAGGGCGGCTCGTCCCCCGGCGACGGCGGCGGGTTCCGGACGCGCGGCGGCCGCGCGCGCTACCACGACCCGGATGCTCCCGGAGTTCCGGTCGCCCACCCGCGCCGAGGCGACCGCCTTGCGGTGCCGGAGCGCCGCCGGTACCAGGTAGGCGCCGCACAGCACGACGATGGCGAGGAAGATCACGCTGCTGGCGGGCACACCGGAAGGTTAGGTGCGCCAACGGGTGCGTCGGGGGACGTCCCCGGCGAGTTCGGCGGTGTGTCGCCCGGGAGTTCCCCGTACGCCGGCTGCGTCCGGCTCAGCCGGCGGGACGCCCCGTGCGCAGTCGCGTCAGCATCCCGTCCGGGACCTCCTCGGCCGTGACGGCGAAGGTGCGGTGGTCGCGCCAGCGGCCGTCGATGTGCAGGTAGCGCACGCGCAAACCCTCGTCGCGCAGGCCGAGTTTCTCGGCCACCCGCAGGCTGGCCGCGTTCTCGGGCCGGATGTTGACCTCGATCCGGTGCAGCCGAAGGGTTCTGAAGCAGTGGTCGATCACCAGGGCGAGCGCGGTGGGGATGGTGCCGCGCCCGGCCACCCGGGAGTCGATCCAGTAGCCGACGTGGGCCGAGCGCAACGATCCCCAGGTCACCCCCGACACGGTGATCTGCCCGACCAGGTTCCCGTCGAGCTCCACGACGAAGGGCAGCATGCGCCCGGCGCGGGCCTCGCGCGCGAAACCCCGGACCATCTGCCGGAACGTGGGCGGGGGCACCACCGGTTCGGGGCTGGTGGCCTCCCACGGCCGCAGCCAGGACGCGTTCGCCGCGCGCACCGCCCGCCAGGGCTTCGCGTCCCGGGTGCGCAACGGGCGCAGCGTCACCGCGCCGTCGCGGAGTTCGACCGGCCAGACGGGATTCACCCGTGCGCCCCCGCCGGGGGTTGCGGGTGGTCGCCCCCGTGCAGCTGGTCGACGGCGTGGGTCAGGAACCCGGCGAGGACGGCGACCCCGTCGCGGGCCCCACCGCGCGAGCCCGGGAGGTTGACGATCAGGGTCCGCCCGGCGACCCCGGCCAGACCGCGGCTGAGCACCGCGGTCGGCACCCCCGCCGCGACCCCGGCGGCGCGGATCGCCTCGGCCACCCCGGGGATCTCCCGGTCCAGCACCGCGGCGGTTCGCTCCGGGGTGAGGTCGGCCGCGGTCAGACCGGTGCCCCCGTTGGTCACCACGACGTCGTAGCCGGCGGCCACCGCGTCGCGCAAGGTCGCCTCGACCGGGTCGCCGTCGGGCACGACGAGCGGACCGTCGACGACGAAACCGAGACCGGCCAGCCCCTCGACCACGACGGGGCCCGACGTGTCGGCGTAGACCCCGGCCGAGGCCCGGTTGGACACGGTCACGACGAGGGCGGAGCGGTGCCGCCCACCCCGGTCAGGCATCGTCGGCCCCCGTCTCGTCCCGGGGCAGCACCCAGTCGCCCGAGCGGCCACCGCTCTTGGCCGTGACCCGGACGTCGGTGACGACGGTGTGCTTGTCGACGGCCTTGACCATGTCGACGAAGGTGAGCGCGGCGACGCTCACGCAGGTCAGGGCCTCCATCTCGATCCCGGTGCGGTCGGCGGTGCCGACCCGGGCCCGGATCCGGACGCCGGGGCGGGGGTGGTCGGGCTCCACGTCGATGTCCACCTCGACCGAGTGGACCGCGACCGGGTGGGCCAGCGGGATGAGGTCGGGCGTCCGCTTGGCGGCCTGCAGCCCGGCGATCCGGGCCACGGCCAGCGCGTCGCCCTTGGGCAGCCCCCCGTCGGCCAGCAGGGCCAGCACCGCCGGGGAGCAGAGCACCCGGCCCTCGGCGGTGGCCGACCGGGCGGTCACCGGCTTGGCCGACACGTCGACCATCCGGGCCCGTCCCGCGTCGTCGAGGTGGGTCAGACGTTGCGTCACAGGGACCCGTTTATCACGAGACGCCCGCCGGTGCGGGGCCCAGCAGGACGCAGTCCACCTCGTCCCCGACCTCCACGCGCCCCACCCCGACCGGCACGACGGCCAGGCAGTCGGTCCGGGCCAGCGCGGTGACCAGGTGCGAACCGTGCCCGCCGACGGGACGGACCAGCAACCGCCCCCCCTCGAGCCGGGTGGCGGCCCGCACGTACTGGGCCTTGGCCGGGGCCGAGGTCCAGGCCTCCTCCGCGACCGCCCGCACCCGGGGGCGCAGCGGGTCGGGCCCCTCCTCGCCGAGCATGCGGCGCAGCGCGGGGCGGACGAACACCTCGAAGGAGACGAAGGCGCTGACGGGGTTGCCGGGCAGGGTGAGGATGGGCGTGCCGTCCTCCCCCAGCACCCCGGCGCCCTGCGGCATCCCGGGCTGCATGGCGACCTTCACGAAGCGACCCGTGAAGGCCGGGGAGGCCTGCAGCACCTCCTTGACCGTGTCGTAGGCCCCCTCACTGACCCCGCCGGAGGTGATGATGACGTCGGCGCGCACGAGCTGGTCGTCGAGGACGGCGCTCAGCTCGGCGGCGTCGTCGGGGACCCCGGCGACGCGGTAGGCGATGGCCCCGAGCTCCTGCACCGCCGAGGCGAGCAGGAAGCCGTTGGCGTCGTGCAGCTGCCCGTGCTCGAGGCCCAGGCCCGGCTCGACGATCTCGCTGCCGGTCGAGAGCACCACGACGCGCGGGCGGGGGCGCACGCGCACCCGGGCCCGCCCGACGGCGGCGAGCACCCCGATGTGGCGGGCCTGCAACCGGGTCCCCGCCTCGAGGACGACGTCACCGGCCCGGACGTCCTCGCCGGCCCGGCGCACGTGCTGGCCCGGCTCGGGGCAGCGGCGGATCCGGACGTGGGACACCCCGCGGTCGGTCCACTCGACCGGGACCACGGCCTCGGCCCCGGGCGGGACGGGGGCCCCGGTCATGATCCGGACCGTCGTCCCCCCGGCCAGGCGCAGCGCCCCCGTGTGGCCCGCGGCCACGTCGGCGACCACCGGCAACCCGACCGGGGAGTCCTCGCGGGCCTCGGCGACGTCGCGCACCCGGACCGCGTAGCCGTCCATGGCGGAGTTGTCGAAGGCCGGCAGCGGCCGCGGCGAGACCACGTCCTCGGCCAGCACGCAGCCGAGCGCGTCGCGCAGCGCGAGCTCCAGCGGCGGCAGCGGTCGGACCAGCGCCAGGCAGTCCGCGAGGTGCGCCTGGACGCTGATCGGTTCGGGGGCGCCCACGGTCACGAGGAGGCGCCGGCCCCGTCCTGGACGAACTCCTGCAGCCAGCTGCGCAGCTCGGCGCCGATGTCCTCGCGCTCGCTCGCGAGCCGGACGACCGCCTTGATGTAGTCGAGCTTGTCCCCGGTGTCGTACCGGCGACCGCGGAAGACGACCCCGTGCACCCCGTGGCCGGGCTTGTCGGGGCTCGCCGCGAGCGTCTGCAGCGCGTCGGTCAGCTGGATCTCGCCGCCCTTGCCCGGCGGGGT
Organism: Kineococcus gynurae; assembly: GCF_042433995.1. Taxonomy (NCBI): domain Bacteria; kingdom Bacillati; phylum Actinomycetota; class Actinomycetes; order Kineosporiales; family Kineosporiaceae; genus Kineococcus; species Kineococcus gynurae. The sequence continues at coordinate 161,532 of NZ_JBHLUI010000008.1, read as the reverse complement.
GTCGCGCAGCACGTCGAAGACCGCGGGGTCGAGCAGGTAGCGACCGATGATCGCCAGGTTGCTCGGGGCCTCCTCGCGCCTGGGCTTCTCGACCAGGCCCGAGACCGTCACGACGTCGGTCTGCCCGGTGGGCTCGGCCACCGCGCAGCCGTAGAGGTGGATCTGGTCGGCCGGGACCTCCATGAAGGCCACGACGCTGCCGCCGAACTCCTCGCGCACCTTGATCATGGTGTCCAGCAGGGGGTCGCGCGGGTCGACGATGTCGTCGCCCAGGAGGACGACGAAGGGCTCGTCGCCGACGTGCTGCTCGGCGACGGACACCGCGTGCCCCAGCCCCTTGGGGTCGCCCTGGCGGACGTAGTGGACCTGGGCCAGGTCGGTGGACTCCTGGACGCGGGCCAGCTTGCCCGCGTCACCCTTGGCCTCGAGCCCGACCTCGAGCTCGACGTTGCGGTCGAAGTGGTCCTCCAGCGAGCGCTTGTTGCGCCCGGTGATCATCAGGACGTCGTCGAGACCGGCCCGGACGGCCTCCTCGACGATGTACTGGATGGCCGGGGTGTCGACCACCGGCAGCATCTCCTTGGGCATGGCCTTGGTGGCGGGCAGGAACCTCGTGCCCTGACCCGCCGCCGGGATCACGGCCTTGCGCACGGGGCGGCTGTCGCGTTCGCTCATGCCCGGAAGGCTATCGGCGCGGTCGCGCCCGCCGTCACGCTTCGCTGCCGATCGCCCCGGCACGTGACCTGCTTCACGCACCCGGGTGAGGCCGTCACCGCCCGGCGGGGCCGTCCCGTCGCTCGCGGTCCTCCCCGGGTCGCAGGCGTCCCGCGCGTCCCGTCCGCCTCGTCCGTCCCGTCGACCGTGCGCCGTGGCCGACCCGGTCGGGCTGCACCGCCCACCCCGGGCCGGCCGACCCTGGCGCACGGCGCGTCGCCGTTGCACACTCGGAGCAGCGCGCCGCCGCGGGTGGCGCCGGCGGACAAGGAGCCTCCGTGCCAGGTCGTCCCGGACAGCGCACCACCCCCGATCTGGAGCTCGTGCACCACGGCCCCGACGCAGGTCCCGAGGCAGGTCCCGACGCAGGCCCCGGCCCGAGCGGGACGGCCGACCTGCAGGTCGTCCACGACCCGACGACGCGAACCGACGAGGAGACGACGGTGCCGGTCGCCGCGGTGGACGAGGGGCGGGTCGAGCACAAGCGCCGGTTGCGCAGGGACGTGCGCAGTGCGCGCCGCGAGCGCCAGGCCCAGGCCGGACGGGCCGAGGAGGTCGACCGTGACCTCGCGCGCGTCGTGCTCGGGAGCGCGCCCGTGGCCGGGGCCCGTCGGGTCGCCTGCTACACCTCGCTGCCGGGTGAGCCGGGGACCCGGACCCTGCTGAACGAGCTGCGCCGCGCGGGGATCACCGTCCTGCTGCCGGTGCTGCTGCCCGACAACGACCTGGACTGGGAGCAGCGGCCCGCCCCCACCGGGGCCAGCGCCGGGCGCGGTCCGGGCCCCCTCGGTCCGCACGCCATCGCCGACGTCGACCTGGTCATCGTCCCGGCGCTCTCGGTGGACACCACCGGCGCCCGGCTGGGTCAGGGCGGCGGCAGCTACGACCGGGCCCTGGCCCGCGTCCCGCACCGCGTCCCGGTGATGGCCCTCGTCCACGACGAGGAGCTGCAGGACGCCGCCGTCAGCCCGCTGCCGGTCGAGGTCCACGACCGGCGCGTGCAGGCCGTGGCCACCCCGACCCGCTGGTTGTGGCTCAGCGCGTGACGCCGCCGTCGGCCGTGGCGGCCGGGTCCACGGCGGACGGCGCACCGTCCGCGGCCGGTTCGCGCCAGCCGATGACCCTGGCCGGCACCCCGCCGGCGATGCAGCCCGAGGGCAGGTCCTTGGTCACCACCGCCCCGGCGGCGACCACCACCTCGTCGCCGATGCGGACCCCGGGCATGACCAGGACCCGGGCCCCGAGCCAGACGTCGCGGCCGACGACGACCTCGGCCTCCCGCTTGGCCTGGTACATGATGGGCTCGCCCCGGCGGGTCCCGTAGTTGCTGGCCGTGATGAACACCTCGGGGGCCAGCAGCACGTTGTCGCCCAGGGTGATCCGGCCGCTGGAGTCCCCCGCCCACAGGCAGCAGCGCTCCCCGACGTGGACCTCGGTCCCGAGCGTGATCCGCTCCCCGTTGCGCAGGCTCGCCGACGGCGACATCCGCAGCCCCGGCCCGGCCCGCAACGCGCGGACCTGGGCGACGTGGTTGGCCGCGTAGAAGTCGACCATCCGCAGGGCGTGCAGCCAGCTGCGCGGGTCGAGCAGTCGACGGACCCGGTCGGGCACCGCACCAGCCATGACGTTTCCTCCCAGCTCGGAGCCCCGCGAGGCCCGACTCCACCCACATCGTTTGCTGTGCGTGGTTGACTATGCCCGCATTGTCATGGATCCGGGGCCGATCGGGTGCACGGAGCCGTCAGCCCCTGACCGTCCGGTCGAAGGGACAGCAGTGACCGTCGAACTCTCGGTGATCATCGTCACGTACAACGCCCCGGAGTGGGTGGAACGCTGCCTCACCCACCTGACCGGGCCGGGGGCCCCGTCGGTCGCCTACGAGATCGTCGTCGTCGACAACGCCTCGGGGCCGCAGACCCGGGACCTGCTGCAGCGCTGGGCGGAGCGCGAACCGCGGTTGCGGCTGCACCTGTCCGCGGAGAACCTCGGCTTCGGCCGGGGGTGCAACCTGGCGGTCGCGCGCAGCACCGGGCGGACCGTCGTCCTGCTCAACCCCGACGCCGAGGCCCTCCCGGGGACGCTCGACGCGCTGCTGGCCTTCCACGACGCCGACCCCCGCCGGGGCCTGGTGGGCGGGCGCGTGCTGGACCCGCAGGGCGTCGTCCAGCCCGAGAGCTGCTGGGGCGCACCGACCCTGTGGAGCTGGTTCTGCTCGGCGGTCTTCCTCACCGCCGCGTTCCCGCGCCACCCGCTCTTCGACCCCGAGTCCCTCGGCCGCTGGGCCCGTGACAGCGTGCGCGAGGTCGACATCATCACCGGCTGCCTGCTCCTCACGGCGCGGACGACGTGGGACGAGCTGGGGGGTTTCGACGAGTCCTTCTTCATGTACGGCGAGGACGCCGACCTCGGCCGGCGCGCCGCCGACGCGGGGTACCACCCCTCGATCACGCCCGCGGCGACGATCGTCCACGCGGGCGGCGCCTCCTCGGCCAACCGGACCGCCAAGCAGCGACTCCTGCTGCGCGGCAAGGCGACCTACGCCCGCAAGCACTGGGCGCCGCGCCGGGCCGCGATCGGGGTGGGGTTGCTGCAGACGGGCGTCGCGCTGCGGACCGTCGCCGAACGCGTCCTGCGCCGCGGGACGGTCTGGGCGCCGCTGTGGGCCGAACGGCGCGACTGGGCGGCGGGCTGGGCGACGAGCCCGGACCGCGCCGCGGACCTCCGCGGGACCCGTTCGGGCAGCTCCGTCTGACGTCCCCGCCCGACGTCGCGGGGCCCGCTTCCCGGCGCGGTCCCGTTCCGGCGGAGCCGTTCTCGCCCTCGGACCGTGAGACCGGTCACGACGTCGCGGCACCCCCGCGGATCACCCCCCGGGGGCCGCGTCCCGCCCGGTACGGTGCGGCATGACCCCGGAGGAGTTCAGCACCGTGCTGCTGGTCGCCTCCGGCGTCCTGCTGCTGGCGGTGCTCGCCGTCCGCCTCTCGGTCCGGACCGGGCTCCCCTCGCTGCTGCTCTACCTCGGCCTCGGTCTGCTGCTGGGCCAGGACGGGCTCGGCGTGGGTTTCGACGACGCGCAGGTCGTGCAGACGCTGGGCTACGCGGCCCTCGTGCTCATCCTGGCCGAGGGTGGTCTGACCACCCGCTGGCAGACCATCAGGCCCGCGTTCGGGCCGGCCGCCGTCCTGGCCACCCTGGGGACCGTCGTCTCCATCGCCGTGACCGGGTACGCGGCGCACTGGTTGCTCGGGGTGGACTGGGTCGTCGCCATGCTGATCGGCGCGGTCGTCTCCTCGACCGACGCGGCCGCCGTCTTCTCGGTGCTCCGGCAGGTGCCGCTCCCCCGCCGCCTGGCCGGGATGCTGGAGGCGGAGTCCGGGCTGAACGACGCCCCCGTGGTCATCGCGGTCCTCGCCCTCACCGAGGTCGCCGCCGGGGAGAGCTCGCACCCGTGGTGGTTCTACGCGCTGGAGGCGGTCGCGGAACTGGCCGGGGGGACGGTCGTCGGGGTGGGGGTGGGTTTCGCGGGCGTGTTCCTGCTGCGCCGCAGCGCTCTGCCGTCCTCGGGGTTGTACCCCGTGGCCGTGCTCGCCCTGGCGGTCGGCGCCTTCGCCGTCGCCGACGTGGCGCACGCGTCGGGTTTCATCGCGACCTACCTGTGCGGCCTCGTGCTGGGCAACGCCCGCCTCCCCCACCGGCAGGCCACCCGGGGTTTCGCCGAGGCGTTCGGCTGGCTCGCCCAGATCGGCCTGTTCGTCATGCTCGGCCTGCTGGCCGACCCCTCGCGCCTCCCCGCCGCCCTCGGCGACGCCCTGCTCGTCGGGCTCGCCCTGACGCTGCTGGCCCGGCCGCTGTCGGTGCTGCTGAGCCTGACCCCCTTCCGGCTGCCCGGGCGCGACCTGGCCTTCCTGTCCTGGGCCGGCCTGCGCGGAGCGGTCCCGGTCGTGCTGGCCACGGTGCCGGTGGTGGCCGGGGTGCCGAACTCCCAGCGCCTGTTCGACGTGGTCCTCGTGCTGGTCGTCGTCTTCACCCTCGTGCAGGCCCCGGTCCTGCCCTGGCTCGCCCGACGGCTGGGCCTGGCGCTGGACGAGACCCGTGACCTCGACGTGGAGGTGTCCCCGCTGGGCACCCTCTCGGCCGACGTGCTGCGCGTCCGGGTCGTCCCCGGTTCCCGCCTGGCCGGGGTGGAGATCTTCGAGCTGCGCCTGCCCCGTGGCAGCAACGTCACCCTCGTCGCCCGGGACGGGGGCACGTTCGTCCCCCAGCAGCGGACCGTGCTGCGCGCGGCCGACGAGATCCTCGTGGTCACCGCGGCCTCGGAACGGGCCCGGGTCGAGGAACGGCTGCAGCAGATCAGCCGGCACGGCAAGCTCGCGGGCTGGCGGCGCTGAGGCGGGTATGATTGGCACTCGGTACCAGCGAGTGCCAGACGCGACCCGGTCGCGGCCAGTCAGTGCCAGGTCTTCGTGCAGAGCCGGAGGAGCCCCCGTGCCCACCTACGCGTACGCGTGCCAGCAGTGCGAGCACACGTTCGAGGTCCGTCAGTCCTTCACCGACGACTCCCTCACCACCTGCCCCGAGTGCACCGGGTCGCTGCGCAAGCTGTTCAACTCCGTCGGGGTCGTCTTCAAGGGATCCGGCTTCTACCGCAACGACTCCCGCGCCAAGAACGGTGGCGGGTCGAATTCGACGGGTTCGACCCCGTCCGCCGGGTCGTCCTCCGGCTCCTCCTCGAGCACGGGGGCGTCCGGCGCGGGGTCCTCGGGTTCCGGGTCCTCGGGTTCGGGCTCCTCGAACTCCGGCTCGTCGAGCTCCGGGTCCTCGAACTCCGGCTCATCGAGCTCCGGCTCGTCGAGCTCCGCCAGCCCGGCGGGGTCCTCGACCTCGTCCTGATCCCCGGGCCTCCCGGCCCGCCCGCTCGTCCACAGGTCGACGCTCGCTCCGGCCCCGTCCACACCCGTCCCGCCGACGGGGTGGCGGGGCCGTCGTCGTCCCTAGCCTCGCCCCGTGCTGCCGACCCACCACACCCCCTCCGCCGGGCCCGTCGTCCCCACCGGTGCCGCGACGCCGGCCGGGCCCGCTCCGTACCGTCCGGGGCCGCGCGGGCCCGCGCAGCGGCGGCGCACCCGGCGACTGCGGCGGCTCCTGGCCGCGGGTCTGGTCGCCGGGGCCGGGGGCGGCGCGGTGCTCCTGGTGGCCCCGCCGCGGACGCCGACGCGCAGCGTGCCGGTGGCGGCGCTCGACCTGCCCGCCGGGACGACGCTCGCCCCGGGCGACGTCCGGTCGGCGTCGTGGCCGCTGGAGCTGGTCCCCGACGGCACCCGGACCGAGGTCGTGGGGGCCGTGCTGGCCGGCCCGGTGCGTCGGGGGGAACCCCTGACCGACGCGCGGGTCCTGGGCGCGGGGGTGCTCACGGGTCAGCCGACCGGCACCCTGGCCGTCCTGGTGCCCCTCGACCCGGCCGCGACCGCGGCGGGCGTGGCCGCCGGCGCCCGCGTGGACGTCCTCGTCCCCACCGAGGACCCGGTGACCGGAGCCGCCGCCGGGGCCCGTCGGATCGGACGCGACCTGGTGGTCCTGGCCGTGACCCCGTCGACGACCGCCGCGTTCGGGACCACCGCACCGGGGTCACCCACCGCCCTGGTGGCGGCCGACCCGGCGACGGCCGAGGCGCTCACCGCGGCCGGTGACCGCGCCCGGCTCGCCCTGCGCGCACCGTGACGCCCGTGCGGTCGGAGCGGATCACCCCCAGTGCGGGGGCCGTTCGCGCAGGTAGCGGTCGTCGTCGTCGCGGCCCGGGGACTCTCCCCATCCCTCGTCGGAGTCGTCCCGGGACCGCTCGTCCTCGACCGGTACCTCCCGCCGGATCGGGGACGGCGGTCGCGGGGTCGCCGCCCCGGGCCGGGACGGCTGCGCGCCGGAGTCGGCCGCCCCGGACGGTCGGGGGGTGGACGGGGGCGTCGTCACCGGGTCTCCTCGGCGGGACTGCGGGTCTCCAGCGCGGTGACGTCGATCCGGGCGACCGGCCCGACGGCGGGGTCGACGGCGGGGTCGGCGGCGGGGGCGGCGGCGGGGTCCGCGGCGGGGGCGGGGTCGCGCAGGTCCACGACCCGGGGAGCGGGCGTCGGGTCGGGAGCCGGGGCGGGCGCGGTCGGTCGCAGGCCCACCGCGGCCAGCTCCTCGCGCCAGATCCGCCCGATGCGGGCGGCCTCGCCGGCCGCATCGGCCGCGACGTCGTGCGCGGAGGCGCGCACGTAGCGCCATCCGGTCCGCTCCCACCGCGCGGGGCGCTCCACCTCGCGCTCGAGCACGTCCAGGCCGGCCCAGGCAGGGGTGTCCACCTCGACGGCCAGTCCCTGCCCGCCGTGGTGCCACCCCACGGCGATCGGCACCGGCAGCCCGGTCCCGGCCCCCACGGTGACCTCGAGGCCCTCCGCGCGCAGCGCGTCGGCGAGCCTGGCCACCAGGGCGTCGTCGGCCCCGGCGGCGCCCGCCGCGGCCGGGCCGACCCCGGGAACGGTCACCCCCAGGCCGTCGTCGGCCGTCGGACCGGGCTCGGCACCCCGGGCGGCCTCCCAGCTCAGGGCCACCCGCAGCAGGGCCCGCCGGACCGGGGTGGTGACCGGTTCGACCCCACTGGTCACCGAGTCGTCCAGCACGATCGTCGTGCGGACCCGGGACCGGCTCAGCAGCAGCCGCACCCGGGCGTCGGCGCCGCTCGCGGCGGCGGCTCCCCGGGGCTCGGCCGACCCCTCGGCGAGGGTGTCGGCCAGGGAGTCGGCGAGGACCAGCACGTGGTCGCGGCGGCGACCGACCCAGCGGGTGGGCTCGCCGATGAGGAGGGGTTCCACCGCAGCGCGGCCGACGCTGCGCGTCCCGGGCGCGGCGGGTCGGGGCCGCAGGACCGGCAGGCGGCGACGGACCGCGTCCAGGACGAGCAGCTCCGTCTCCGCGTCCGGCGTGACGATGCCCACGGAGTCGGCCGGGCGTTCCCGCGTCGCCTCGGCCACCTGCTCGACCAGCAGGTCCAGCAGCGCGTCCCGGCCGCGCCGGGTGCCGATGGGCCGGGTCGACGTGCGCCGCACCTGCCGGCCCTCGTGCGCGGCCGCCGGCGCGGCGACACCGGATCCGTCCGACGTGGTGCCGCCCCGCTGGAGGACGCCCGGTCCGAGGACGGCCGTCGGCAGCAGCGCGGCGTCCCGGCAGGCGTACTGGCGACCGAGGGTGACGCGCCGGGTGGCGCCCCGGGCGGCGGTGAGCACCCCGCCCGCCGGCACCCCGGTCCGGGACAGACCCGCGGTGTCCAGCGGGTGCGGGCCCGGCAGTCCCTCGTCACCGAGCAGGACGAGGCGTTCGACGCCGGCCAGCAGCGGGAGCAGGGTCGTGGTGGGGACGCGGTGCGCCCCCACCACGACGAGCACGTCGCGGGCGCCGAGGAGTTCGGGGGCGTCGCGCAGCAGCCCGACCAGCGCGGACGGGGCACCGGCCACGACGGGCAGCGCCGCCGTCGGCCCCCGGTCGGACGTCGCCGCGTCGAGCCGGGCCCGCAACCGCTCGGCCACCAGGGCGTGCGCGGCCGCCTCGACCAGCAGCAGGTGGTGCCGGGTCCGTCGCAGGGCCTCGGTGTCCACGGCCCCGACCAGGGGGTCGGCCAGCGCGCACGCCTCCAGGACCCCGGACCACCAGGCCGCCTCGACCTCGGCGTCCAGCGGGACGCTGCCGGGACCGCGCCACCGGGCACCCAGGTCGTCGAGCAGCGGCTGCCAGCCGCCCTCGTCGAGCTCGGTCAGCAGCCGGGTGCGTTCGGGGAGGGTGTCGAGGGCGGGCAGGTCGGCGATCAACGTGCGCAGCCGCGCGGACAGCTCGGGCAGGTGCAGCGACCGGAGGCCCTCGGCCTCGGCGTCGGCGCGCCGGTGCTCGTGGACCACGCGGACGGGCAGGACGGCTTCCAGCGCGTCGAGGTCCTCGACGAGGTCGTCCAGCGCCTGCCGTGCCTCCGCGAGTCCCGCCGGGACGTGCGGGTCGCGGTCGCGACGCGTGTCGAGCTTCTGCCAGGCCAACCGTTGGGCGCGGGCGGCCAGCAACCACGCGTGCAGCTGGTCCACCCCACCGTCGGTGGGGTCGACGAGCAGGGCCCGGGCCTGCCGGCGCAACCGGTAACGGCTCCACCACCCGAGCCGGATCCCGTTCTCGCGCCGCCACTCGGGGCTGCCGCAGGCCGCCGTGACGTCGCCCAACGACTGCGACCAGATGCGCGGGCCGAAGCGGGTGATGGTGTCGCTGACCCCGAGCAGCAGCGTGAGCAACCGGTCGGCCTCGGCGACGGAGGCCGGCCCGCGCAGGCCGGCGGCGTCCGACAGCGTCGCCAACCGGGCCCGGGCCGCGGGCAGTCGTTCGGTCCCGGCCCGGCGCACGCGCTCGGCGACGTCGGCGGCGAGCTCCTCGGTGCTGATCCGCGCCCCGGCCCACGGGGTCGTCTCCGGGCTGACGTCGAAGGCGCCCAGCTCCACGGCGCGCCGCAGCCGTCCCTGCCACCCGGGCAGGTCACCCGGGAGGCACGCCTCCAGGGCCGCCCCGCGCAACCGGCGCGAGGTCGCCGGGGCCGGCGAGCTGCGGGCGAGACGGGCGAGCGCCTCCAGGCCGGCGTAGACGGAGACCCCCCACGGTTCGCGGGGACGGTGCAGCGCCCGGGCGTGCTCGTCGAGACTGCGGCTCGGCCCCTCGACGTCGGGCAGGGCCGGGGCCGGCTCGACCGCCGCCGCGTCCCGTTCCCCGATCCGCTCCCAGGCCCGCTCCTGCTGCTCGCGGAGCTCGCGGCGGGTGGCGGCGGGGTCGAGCCCGCTGCGCACGTGCAGCAGCAGCTCGCCCAGACCCGCCTCGTGGAGGCGCTCGTCCAGGGCCGCCACCTCGGCGGCGTCCCCCACGAGCAGGGGGCGGGCCCCCCGGGCGAGCAGTTCGGCGAGCAGCACCGCGGCCACCTGGGTCGCCCCGGTGCCGGTCGGCGCCTGGATCGTGACGTCGTCGCTGCCGAGGGCGGCGGCGACCGCCGCCCGCTGCTCGACGTCGAGGGGCAGCAGCGTCGGGGCGGTGAGCGGGACGTCCGCGCCGTCGCTCGCGCCGCGGGCCGGCCGCCCCTGCTCCAGCGCCCGGACCAACGGGGTCTGCCGGATGGTGGACCCGTTGCGCCGCAACTGGTTCAGCAGGTCCCCGGCCGGGTCGGCGAACACCCCCACGACCAGCCGACGCTCGACGCGGAGCCCCTCGGCGTGCCGCAGGACCTCGCGCACCCGCGCGAGCGCCGGGTCGGGGTCGAAACCGACCCGGTGCACGACGGACCCGGCCAGCGCCGGGGCGTCGAGCTCGACGCCGAGCTCCTCCGACACCAGGGACAGCAGGACGGGGTTGACCAGGACGCCCCGGTCCAGCTGGAGCGTGAAGTCGTCCTGGGCGGACGAGACCGGCGTCAGGGAGCAGCGGCGCAGCAGCAACGGCGTCCGCCGCGGGCGGCGCCCTCCCGGGCCGTTCCACCCGACCAGTCCGGCGGCCAGGGCGAGACCGGACAGGCCCAGGTCCTCCTCGACGACCTGCGCGCGGCGGTGGATCAGCCGGGCCCGGCGCTGCGCCTCGGCGAACGCGACCGATTCGCGCACCAGAGACGACAGCGCGGCGGGTCGACCGGCGAGCAGCTGGGCCAGGCCCGAGGGGTGCGCGGTGGTGAGGTCGAGGGCCCCCGGACCGGCCTCGGGACCGTCGCGCAGCGCACTGGTGCCGCCCAGGGCGGCGGCCTCGGCCCACCAGGTGCGGCGGGCCGCGTCCCCGCGGTCCTCGTCGCTGCGCCCCGCCACCGCGTCGTGGGTCGGCGCGTCGTGGGTCGGCGGCCCGTCCGGCCCGGCGGTGGCCGGTCCGCCCGGGGAACCGCCGACGGGACCCGGGGCACCGGCTCGGGGGCCGGGTTCCAGGGTCGTGGGGGTCGCCTCGCCGTTCGGGGCTCCGGGCTCACTCACCCGACCACCCTACGCAGCCGCGGGGGCCGTCCAGGTCCTCACGCGAGGGGCAGGACGGGCGCGTCGACGTCGTCACCCGTCCGGGTGAGAGGGGTCGCGCGGCGCCCGCCGTCCCGGGCCACCGCGACCAGGGTGATGTCGTCGCGCACCCGACCGCCGGAGAACCGCCGGGCCTCCTCCAGCGACTCGGCGACGATGGCCTCGGGGCTGAGCTCGTCCAGGCGGCCGAGGGCGTGCAGCACCCCGTCCATCCCCAGTTCCTCGCTGCTGCCCACCGGCCGGGCCTCCGTGAGCCCGTCGGTGTAGCTGAACAGGACCGATCCCGGGGCCATCGACAGGGTCCGGGTCTCCCAGGGAGCGGGCATGTCCAGGGTCAGCCAGGACAGCAGCGGACCGGTCGGATCGAGGGTCGAGACGACCCGCACGTCGAGGTCGCGGTCGGGGTCGCGGCGGACGACGACGGGGGCCGGGTGACCGGCGTTCGCGTAGGTGATGACGCCGGAGTCGGGGTCCACCACGACCACGACGCAGCTGGCGAACCGCTCCTGCTCGTCGCCGAACAACCGCCCGGCCATGGCCAGTGCGAGGTCGGGGTCCGGGGACAGGTGCAACGCGGCCTCGAGCAGACGTTTCAGCTGGATCGCCACGATCCCGGCCCGGGCGCCGTGACCGGAGACGTCGGCCAGCACCACCGCGAAGCGTCCGCCCGCCACCGGGAGGACGTCGTACCAGTCCCCCGCCAGCAGTCCCTCGGCCGGGCGGAGCACCGCCGCGGCCGACCACCCGGGGATGACCGGCATCTCGTGGGCGGCGAGCTGGTCGCGGACCTCGACCACGAGGGGCTGCGCCTGCTGCAGCGCCTCCTGCGCCGACAGCGCCCGTTCCAGCTCGTCCTTGATCTGGCGCCGCATGCCCTCGGCCGAGGCGGCGACGGCGCTGAGCTCGGGCGGACCGGGCAGCTCGATCGGACTCTCCAGGTCCCCCGCCCCCGCCTGGCGGAGCTGCCCCGACAGGTGGTCGAGGGGGTAGAGGACCCAGCGCCGGACGAGCAGGAGCACAGCGGGGACGAGGGGCAGCAGCAGGAGGATGACCAGGAGCTGGGTGACGACGAGCCGGTCGCGCACGGCCTGAGCCTCGTCCTGGGCCGCCAGACGCTCGTCGTCGATGGCTCTGGTCAGCGCCTGAACGGCGGCGAAGGCCTGCCCGAACTCCGCCGGCCGGGCGCTCGCGGTGTCGACCCCCGCCGCCCGCTGCGCCACCAGCGGGTCGACCCGCTGCTGCCAGAAGTCCACCGCCCGCAGGGCGTTCTCGACGAGCGCGTCGAGATCGACGTCGGCGGAGGCCGGGGTGGTCTCGGCCACCGTCGACTGCAACCGCTGACCGTCGGCCGCCAGAGCGGTCTTCCGGGCCGCGATGTCACCGGCGTAGTAGGTCGACCCGGCCAGGTAGCCGTTCTGCGCGTTCTGCAGCAGGACGAGGTCGCCCTGGAAGGTGCGGACCTCGTCGGAGGCGGCACCCCATTCCGCAGGGGAGGTTCCGCCGGTGCGCCCGTTGGACCAGGCCACGAACACCACGACGATGAGCAGGGCGGCCAGCGCACTGAAGACGCCGGCGACGATCGCCACCCGCTGCTGCAGCGACAGGCGCGACACCCGGTGCCGGGCGAGCAGGACGAGGCGACGCAGGGCTCCCAAGCCCGTCACCCCCCTCGTCCGGCCCGTCCGGGCAGGCCTCGAAGGGTCGATCATGCCTCACGTGCCCGTGGGCGGGGACCGCCGCGGGGGGGCCTGCGGGCGGGACGAGGATCAGACCAGCAGGGCCGCGGCCACCGGGACCAGGTCGGCCTGGGGGACCTCGAGGTACCAGCTGGTGCTCGAACGGGTGCTCGCCCGCGCCGGGTCGCCGTCGGGACCCAGCCACTGGTTGGCGACCGCCGTCACGCTCCACGCGGACCCGCCGCGCTGGCGGGCCCGTCCGGCCAGCTCGCCGTCCCCGGCCCGGGTCGCGGCGGTCGCGATGACCTCGACGGCGCGGTGCAGGGATCGGATGTCGTAGAAGGCGATCGAGCACCCGGCCGCGGACGGCGCCGCGCCGACGAGGATGCAGCCGGACTCCTCCAGGGAGGTGCGGATGGTCGCGGTCGCGGCGGCGGCACGGACGGGGGACGCGGTGGCGGTCCGGGCGCGACGGGGGGTGGGCAGGGCGACGCCCTGCTCGGTCATGACGGCCATGCTGAGAACTCCTCGCGAGACGACGTCAGAAGGTGTCGGAGTCCCCGTCGACTTCACCCGGAACCCGCAGACGTCATCGGTCGGTGTGTCTTACGGCTTGAGTCTAGGCACGTCCCAGGGGTGCGGCGCACCACGGCCCCGGCCACCGAGCACGGGAGTTCGCCTGCAGCGCAACCCCTTGGCCGAGCCGGTCAACGACGCGGCGTCGTAGACGGCGGGGTGGTCGTCCCGGTCCGCCGGGGCCCGTCCGCCGCAACCGTCCCGAGCCCCTCGTCGTCCCGGGGGGACGCCCCGCCGGGCCGACGGACGCGCCGATCCGGGTGGTGGATCGCCGCATGGGAACTCCGTGGGGCACGGCCGGGGCGGTCCGGGTCCCGGTCGAGTCCCGGCAGGCAGGCCCTAGACTCCGCGACGGGGTCGACCACCCCGTGCCGCCCCCGTAGCTCAGGGGATAGAGCATCGGTTTCCTAAACCGTGTGTCGCAGGTTCGAATCCTGCCGGGGGCACCGTCGCGGTCTGCCGCTCCGGATCAGCGCTGCTCGCCCGGACGGCCCGCCGCCCGGGCCCGTCGGTAGAGCAGGATCCAGACGACCGCGCAGAACAGACCGACGCCGCCCGCCGCCCCCATCACCCAGTCCGGGGCGATCGGGTCCCCGCCTCGCCCGCCCATGGCCACGACCCCGACGGCGAGGCAGACGAACGTCGCGATCGCCCACACCCGCGTCCCCCGGGTGGGCGTGTGCCGATCGGTGGTGAGGTCGACCGGTCGGAGCTCGGTCTGCGCGCCCCGCCGCGCCGTGCGCCAGGCCCGCTTCAGCTGTGCCGCCGTCATGCCGGTGATCATGGGGTGGAGCCCGCCACCGCGCCACCCGGGCCGGCGGGCGGCGATGATCCGCCGCAGACTGGGGCCATGAGCCCTCGCTCCATCGCCACCAACCGCCGCGTCGACCGCGACGAGCTGCTCGACTTCGTCCGCGAACGGCACGACGTCATCCTGCTCACCTACCGCCGGGACGGGTCGCCCCAGATGTCCCCGGTCACCGCCGGGGTGGACCCGGAGGGCCGCATCGTCGTCTCGACCTACCCCGAGCGGGCCAAGACGGCCAACGCCCGCCGCACGCCCAAGGCGAGCGTCATGGTGCTGTCGGAGAACTTCGGGGACGCCTGGGTCCAGGTCGACGGCGACGTCGAGGTGCTCGACCTGCCGGAAGCGCTGGAACCCCTGGTGGACTACTTCCGCTGCATCTCCGGGGAGCACTCCGACTGGGACGAGTACCGCGAGGCCATGACGAAGCAGGGCAAGTCCTTGCTGCGCATCACCCCCACCCGGTGGGGACCGATCGCCACCGGCGGGTTCCCGGCGCGCCTGGCCTGAGCGGTCCGCGGCGAGGCCGCTTCTGACCGGATGCACAGGTCCCGCCGGGGTGGTTCCGGGGATCCCCGTCGACGGTGAGGGAGAACCCGTCACCAGGAGGAACCGTGAACGACCGGACCGGCACCACCAGCACCCTCTGGACGGCCCCGGTGGCCGACCGCGGACCCGGCGACCCCGCCGGGGGATCCCGAGCCGGCACCGCCGCACCGGACGGACCCGCCGACCCGTGGCCGGCCGCGGCGCCCGAGCGGACGGAGGACGTCCCGGTCCGGCCCTCGACCCGGCGGCGGCAGGCCGGTGCGGTCGGAGCCGCCCTCGCCCTCGTCCTGATCGGCGGGGCCGGGGGGTTCGCGGTCGGGCACGCGACCGCCGGGACCACGACCGGGGCGGTCGCCGACCAGGGATTCCCCGGTGGGCAGGGTGGTCCCCAGGGTGGGGGCCAGGGCTTCCCCGGCGGACAGGGTTTCCCCGGCGGGCAGGGCGTCCCCGGGGGCCAGACCGGGCAGTCGGGCCAGACCGGGCAGTCGGGCCAGACCGGGCAGTCGGGCCAGACCGGGCAGTCGGGCCAGACCCTCCCCGGTCAGCAGTCCGACCCGGCCGGTGCGCCGGACAGCTCGGGCTCCACCGACGGAACCACTCCCGGCACCACCACCACCACCAACAGCACCACCACCGCCACGACCTGACCTGACCCGGAACCCACCCATCCCCCCGTGATCAAGGAATCCATCGACGGGAATTCCTTGATCACGGGGGGCCGGTCGTCAGCGGACGGGCCGACGCGTCAGCCGGGGAACGTGGGGTCGTTCCAGGCCGCGCCGACCGTCATCGGGTCGTGCGGGTCGGCCTTGTCGTCCACGTCGCCGACCTTGAACTGCTGCATCATGTCGTGGTCCTCGTGCGGCAGGTTGTGGCAGTGGACCATGTACCGCCCCGTCTGGTTGGTGGGCGAGGAGAACTTGATGAGCAGCCGGACGGTCTCCCCCTCCCCCACGTAGACGACGTCCTTGGGGCCGTTCTCGTGCGGCAGGACCCGACCGCTGCCCCCGGTCCGCCCGATCACCTTGAAGTCGATCAGGTGGATGTGGACGGGGTGGAACCAGCCCCCGGAGCGGTTCTCGATCTCCCACACCTGGACCTCGTTCAGCGCCGGGTTCGCGACCGTCTCGCGGTACTCCGAGGCGATGACGTTCTCCCAGGTCTTGCCGTTGATGGTCCACAACCCGTTGGCCCGCTCGACCCGGAGGCGGACCCGACGTTCGGCCCCGGTCTCCACCAGCGACATCGTCTCGCTGGGCGCCAGGGGGAACCCGTCGTAGTTGCGGTTCCAGGTGGGGTCGGAGGTGTCGACGGGTTCGTCCGAGAGGTCGAAGGCCATCACCTTGTTGGTGAAGTCGTAGTCGACGTTGTTCGGGTTGGACATGTTGAGCAGTTCCACGCGCTTGGTCGTCGCGGGGACGCGCGAGAAGTCGACGACCACCTCATAGCGTTCGGCGCCGCCGTGCCGCATGGTCGAGACGGCGACCCCCTGGGGCATGAGTCCCCCGTCGGTGGCCACGACCTGCAGGGGCATGCCGTTGTCCAGCCGCCACCGGTAGGACCGGGCGATCGAGGCGTCGAGGATGCGGAACCGGTAGGTGCGCCGCTTCACCTTCATGGTCGGCCAGGGCGTCCCGTTGACGAGGATGACGTCGCCCCACAAACCGGAATGGCTGGAGTCGTCGTACTTCAACCGACCGTCGGCCAGGAAGATGGCGTCGGTCACGGTGAGCGGGACGTCGAACTCCCCCTGCGGCAGCAGCGCCCGCTCGGTGTCGTCGTGCAGGTGGTACTGGGCCGCGAGCCCCGAGTAGGCGTTCTGCGCGGTCCAGTGCTGGCCGTGGTCGTGGTACCAGAGCGTGCGGGCCGGCTGCAGGTTCGGGTACTCGTAGGCCTTCATCTGCCCGACCTTGGTGACGTCGGAGGCGTAGCCGTCGAACTCGGGGTTCGAGGCCGAACCGTGCAGATGGGTGGAGATCTCGTAGTTCCCACCCCAGGGGCCGTTCCGCGGCAACCGGTTGCGCATGATGACGCGCGACGGGGTGCCCCGGTTCACCTTGATGACCGGGCCCGGGACCTCACCGTTGTAGGCGTACACGGGCGTGGTCAGGCCCGGGATGATCTGCGCCGTGCTCTGCCGGGCGGTGATGTCGTAGACGGCGGTGCCGTCGACCATCTGCGGCGTGAGCACGGTCGGCAGACGCAGGGCCTGCGCGTAGCGCTTGGGGAAGTTCTTGCTGGACAGCGTGCTGATGCTCTTCGCCTGGGTGGTCGAACCCAGCGGGAGGGCCAGGCCGGCCGCCCCGACCAGGGACAGGCCACCCAGGCCGAGGAGATGACGTCGACTGATGCTCATGCGAGGCTCCGGAGGTCGTGAGGGAGGACGTGGGGGTCCGCCCCGACGCGACGGGACGGTGCGGGGTGCGGACGGCGAAGGAGGTGCGGCAGGGGTCGGCTCACGGGATCGGGACCTCCTGGTCGACGGGCTCGGTCTCGGGTGCCTCGTCGCCCTGCAGGTCGGTCTCCGGGAGCTCCAGGGCCTGGTCCTCGGGGGTCTCGGGCGTGGGGGGTGCCTCGACGTCGGCGACCAGGTCGTAGCGGGCGCCGACGTAGCGCACGAGCCGACCCATGCCCCAGCCCTTCTTCACCGGCTTGAACCACGGCACCTGGAAGTAGGAGGTGCTGTCGAGGGCCATCAGGCCGAGGAACGTCTCGGCGACGATCCGGCCGCCGACCGGCCCCAACCGCCGGCCGCGCCCCCGCAGCTCCGCCTCGCGCAGCACGTAGAACCACAGCGGGGCGTTGCCGGCGAACTCCGGGCCGAGACCGAGCTCGGCGTCGCTGAGCGGGGCCAGACCCATCGCGGTCGCCACCGCCTGTCCGCTGGCCATTCCGTACCGTTTGCCCCGCAGCAGGTTGCGGACCGCGAGGTCGGTGAGTCCGGCGGCCTGCCCGGGCAGGTCGTGCAGCGGCATGGCGAGCAGGGTGTCGATCCGCCGGGTCATGTTGCGGTCGTCGGGGCGCTGCACCCCCGGGATGCGGAAGAAGTAGTTCCAGTCGACCTCCGCGGCCGGCGGCAGCGGCCGCCCCCCGGAGAGGTCGTCCTGCGGGCTGCCGAAGATGCGTCGGATGTTGCCCTGGCTGACCTCGTACTCGGGGCGGATGATGCTGTGCCCGAACCGGTAGGCCGCCCCCGAGTACTCGACCGGGATCATCGGCCTGGACTTGTTCTTCGGCTTGTAGAAGGTGCCGCGGAAGACCAGTCGTCCCTTGGCGTTGCGGCCGAGGCAGGCGGCGACGGTGTCGCGTCCGACGAAGCGCACGAGGAAGTCGTTGACGACGAGGTGCTGGTAGTGCCAGCGGGTCAGCTGACGGGCCTTGTCGAAGTCCCCGGTCTTGGCCAGGAACCGGTTGTGCAGCTTGATGAAGAGCAGGTGCACCTGGGCGACGAGCAGGTTCTCGTCGTTGCGGGCGTCGCCGATGATCGCCTGGCCCGACGCGGTGCGGGGCAGGTCGTCGATGCCGTCGTGGTGGCCCACCAGGAGCTTGCCGTGGACGGTGGGGTCGTAGAGCTGCGGATCGCGGGCCGGGCCACGCCCGTAGACCGAGCGCAGGTCCAACCACGGCGAGTCGAAGTTCTTCGTCGCGGTCGGGTCCTGCTGCTGCTCGGTCAGCGGCGTCTGGTCCGACGTCAGGTCGTGATCGACGAACTGGCCGAAGAACGTGTAGCCGGACGGGATCCCGTCGTTGTCGAGACCGTCCCGGACGCTCGGGTCCGTCCCGGGCACCCGCAGGTCGGTCATCGCCCGCCCGAGACCGGTGAGGGCGTCGTCGCTCGGCGCCGAGGGCGCGAGCCCCGGGAACAGGAACCCGAACCGGCCCTGCAGCGCCCGGGCGTCCCGGGCGGTGTCGATGCCCCGGAGGGCGGTGGCGTGCCGGGCCCGGACCGCGCTGCTCGCGGCGGAGGCCGGAGCCGCGAACGGGCACCCCACCCCCAGGGCCACCCCGGCCCCGACCGCCGAGCCGAGGACGGCGCGCCGGCTCACCCCGGCCGGACGCTCCGGCACCCGGCGGTCCGCGAACCGGGCGAACGATCGGACCCGCTGCGCCGGAACCGGTCCGGCGGACGTGCTGCTGTCGGGCGTCGACATGACGTTCCTCCCCCCCTGGGGCTGCTGCGCCCCGGGCAGAACGTTGCCCGGGGACCGTGATGTGGATGTGACGAGAGCGTGAAACGCGCCCCCGGCCCCGGTGGGGCCGGGGAGACGCAGGAAGCGGGCCCCCGCCGTCGGAGGGGTGACGGGGGCCCGCTCGTTCGAGGGTGTCGTCAGCGGGTGGTGACGGCGCTCGTGATGCTGCCGCCCCGCGAGGACTGCACCAGGATCGAGGTGACCTGGCGGGTCGGCCCCGGCTTCTGCCGCAGGGAGAACGCCCCCAGGGTGTCCACGGTCGCCGTGCCCAGCTTCGTCACCGGCGAACCGGGCGTAGTGTCCCAGACGACGAGCTGGGTGGCCGGCTGCAGCACCCGCGCCTGACCGCCGAAGAGCCCCGTCCCGTCGATCCGCAGCTCGCTCCCCAACCGGTGCCGCGCCGCCGTGACCGTCAGCTGGTCGACGTCCGGTGCCACCGTGACCTCGGCGGTCGAGGTCGGCGCCGTTCCGCCCTCGGTGGCGGGAGCCCCGGTCACCGTGACCCGGTACACCAGCGGGGGGTTGGTGATGGTGAGGGGTGACGTCGCCGATCCCGTGGCCAGGAGGGGCAGCGTGACCGTCGGCTTCGCCGTCGTCGTGCTGCTCAGCGCGGTCGCCGGGCCGCCGATCTGCTCCCACGAGAAGGACTTCGCCCCGGTCGACGGGCTGGCGTCCAACGTGACGGTGGCCCCGCGGACCGCGGTGACGGTGGTGGCGGCGACGGTCGCCACCGGCGCGGGGACCGCGGGGGTCGTGGGCGACGGCGTGACCGTCCCCCCGGTGCTGGTCGAGGGTTCCCCGGCGGGGTCCACGTCGATGGTCGTGGACGGGGGCACCGGCGCCAGCGGGATGGTTGCCTCGCCACCGGTCACGTCCACCGATCGCGTCGCGGTCGAACCTCCCTGCTTGGCGACGACGTTCGCGGGCGGGGCGAGGACGGTGAACGTCGCGGCCTGTCCCGGTTGCACGTCGCCCAGCCCCTCGAGGGTGACGGTCCCCGCTTCCGGCGAGGTGACCGTGACGTGCAGGACGCTGCCGTCGTAACTGGCCTGGTCGATCTTGAGGTCGCGGGCGCCGACCGCGACATCGCTGGTCGAGGCCGGGTTGTCGCTGAGGTTGCGGACCTTGACCGAGCCGGGGGCCGCCCCGTCCAGCTTGACCCGGGCGTACCACCGACCGCTGCCGGGGTCGGTGTGCATGCCGGTGGTGGCGTACCCGCTGCCGCCGACGACCTCGACGGCGGAGCCCTCCGAGGTCGCCCACACGTCGACGTACCCGTTGCGCTGCACCACGGCCGCGTCGGCGTGGACCCCGACGTTGGTGGCGATCCGGCCCATGAGGGTGAACTGGTCGGTCGAGGCGTTGCCGCGCGGGGAGACGACGCTGAAGGCGTTGTAGCCGTTCAGCCCCCCGGTGACCGTGGTGAGCTGGTCGGGGTTCCCGACGTACTTGGCTCCGTCGGGGCCGGTGACCGGCCCCCCGGTCGCGACGAGGAACGGGGCCACGTTGCTCTTGAGCACCGCGTCGAACGCCCCGACCGAGGCGCCGATGTCCTCGACCAGGCGACCGTTGCCGCGCGCGTCGGTGTCGATCTGGGCGGCACCGTAGGGGTGCTGGAAGCTCAGGGTGCTGTTCGGAGCCGCGCCCTGCACGACGATCCGGACCCGGCCGAAGACCATCTGGTCGCCGTGCTGGACGGCGTTGGCGAAGGCGGCCTCGACCCCGGTGGTGAGGACCGCGCGACCTCCCCCGGGAAGGTTCAGCGTCGAACCGGCGAGGAAGTAGAAGGCCTCGTCCGGGAAGTTCCCCGGGAACTCGATGGGCTGGGACTCGTCCGGGATGTCACCGGGGAGGAACCCGCAGAACGGGTTGGTCCCGTCCAGGCACAACGACAACCGGGTCCCCCGGCTGTCCTGGTACCAGGTCGGGAAACCGTTGGTGGTGTCGACCGCGCCCCGGGCGACGAGTTTGACGCTGTTGGCCTGGGTCACCCCGGTGACCGCCGCGGCCGACAACGTCGTCGCCAGCGGCAGGCTGAGCGCGGCCAGCACCGCGACGGTGCGACGCCGGGTGCGGCGTCGACCGGACGGTTCGCGGTGTCCGAGTTCTCCCCGGTCGCGCTCGGCGCGGTGCCGTCCCCCGGACCTGTTGGTACGAGCGATGATCACGATCTCCCCCTCTGCGGTCCTCCGGAGCAGTTCCCCTGCTCCGATCCGGGGAGGAGCCTCGGCGGGGGTAGTCACGCCAACGTCAACGGATCATCAACACCGGTTGCGAGTCAGCTGAGAGGCAGGCCGAGGAGGACCCGCCCGCGGACCGACGCGGTGGGCACGGACCCGAACTCGCGGGAGTCGACGGAACTGCGCCGGTCGTCGCCGAGCACGAAGACGTGCCCGGCCGGCACCCGCACCGGTCCGAAGTAGAGACCGTCGATCAGGCGGTGGTCGATCTCGGGTTCGGGGCGGACGACGCCGTCCACGACCAGCACCGCGTCGTCGATCGCGACGGTCTGCCCGGCGGTGGCCACGACCCGTTTCACGGTGGGCACCCCGTCCTGGGGGTCGTCGAAGACCACGACGTCCCCGGTGCGGGGGGCCCGCCACCCCGTCTCGTCGACCAGGAGCGCGGTCCCGTCGGGGTAGGTGGGGTTCATGCTCGTCCCGGAGACCCGGGTCGCCCCGAGCACCTGCCAGCGCAGGACCCCGACCAGGACGAGGAAGACCAGCATCCCGACCAGGACGCGCCGGTCCGGCCGGGTCCGGGCCGCCCGGTGCCGGGCGGGACGCTCGGGGGGCGGGGTCGGGCGCGGGGCCGGGGTCGCGGTGGCGCTCACGGGCCCGGGGTCGTGGCCAGGGCCACCGCGGCGGCCAGGGCCAGGACCAGCACGACCATCTCGGCCGTGGCCCAGCGCAGGAAGGCCCGCGGCGATCCGGCCCGCAGGGCCGGCAACGTCCACCGCCGGTGGACGAGACCGGCCCCGACCGCCGGGACGAGCAGCCCCACCTTGACCAGGAGCAGGGCCCCCCAGGCGCTCCCGAGCGCGGCCGGGACGTCGTCCACGGTCACGAGCAGCGAGACCAGCCCGCTGAGCACCAGGGCGAGGACGGCCGCCGCGGCCCACCCGCTGAACCGTCCGGCGGTCCAGACCGCCCCGGTTCCCAGCTCGCGGCGGTGCCGCAGGACGGCGGCCAGGCCACCGACCCAGGTGGTCGCGGCCAGGACGTGCACGGTGAGGGCGAGCGCGGCCAGGCGCGGGTTCGCGGCGTGCGCCGAGTGCCCGGCGAGCGTCTGCGGCAGCACCGCGAGGACGAGAGGGGCCAGCAGCAGCGCGGCCCGTCCGTGCGCGACGGGGGCGATCGCGCCGGACGGACCCGTCCGGAGGAGCAGCAGCAGACCCGCGAGCAGCAGGAGCACCACGGCCGCGGTCTCGAGGTCGCTCCGGGCCCCGACCTGGTCCCACCATCCCGTGGGGCCCGTCCGCAGCAGCGCGACGGGCCCGAGACCGGTCAGGTCGTGCAGGCGGAGACCGACGGCGGCCACCGCCGCGACCGTCCAGAGGACGGCCCAGCCCCGCGCGCCGCGCAGGACCGCCAGCGCCGGGGCGGACAGGACCGTGCCGGGGTTCGGGATCCAGCAGACCGCGAGCAGGATCGTGCCGCTGCACATCACCGCGGCCACCCGGGCGGTCCAGCCGACCACCGGTTGCGCCCAGTAGGCGACCCGCCCGCCCGCGGCCGCGGCGTCGGCCGGGGTGAGCCCCCCACCGAGCAGCCCGAACCCGACGACCGCGACCAGCCCGACCGTGACCAGTGCAGCGACCCGACGCCGGTCGGGCCGGAAGTCGGACGACGGGCTCGTCGGCGCGGGCGCGGGGCGCACGGCCACCCCGGGAAGGTTCACCGTCCGGAGACCGGGTCCGCGACCCGGTCGTCGGACCCGCGGGCGGTCTCGAGGGGGGCCGGGTCGACCGGCGCGCCCCCCTGGTCGCGACGCGACCGGGCGCGTCCGACCACCCGGACCATCAGCACCACCAGCCCGGCCGCGAGGGCGATGAGCGCGCCGACGACCCCGACGGGCCAGCTCCGCGCGTCCTCACCGACCGCAGCGACCGGGGCGGTCGCCACCGGGGCGACGGAGGCGGTGGCCGGGGCGGCGGAGGCGGTGGCCGGGGCGGCGGTGGCCGGGGCGGCGGTGGCCGGGGCGGCGGAGGCGGTGGCCGGGGCGGCGGGGCTGCTCACGGCAGCGGGCGAGGTCGGCGCCGGTGCCGGCGCGGCGACGACGGGCGCCGCCTCGACCCGGAAGGTCCACCCACCGTGCACGGCGTGGCCGTCGGCCCCGGCGACGCGGTACTCCAATCGGTACTCACCGGCGGGGCCGGGACTCAGCTCGGCGGACAGGCCCGTCCCGCTCGTCGTGGCGTCCGCGGCGTGCTCGGCCCCGGTCGCGTCGAGGACGCTCAGCTGCACGGGGGCCGGGGCCAGCGGGTCGTCGAACACGACGTCGACGACCGCGGGGAGCTGCTGGAGCACCGCCCCCTCGGCGGGGTCGGCGAACGTCGGTCGGGTGTGGGCCGAGGCCGACGTGGCCGGACCGAGCACCCCCGCCCCCGTCAGCAGCACCAGCAGACCCACCCCGGCCAGCCGGGTCCCCGCCGGTCGATCCGATCGCACCATGACCGTCCTCCCCCACCGATTCGTCACTCTCCGACAGGGGACCGGAGCGCTGTGAAACGGACGTGAAACACGGAGCCCCCGAACACCGGAAAAGGTGGGTCCGCACGGCGGTGGACGGCGGAAAAACCGCTCCGGCAGCTGTACATCCGGCTAATCTTCAGTCGGCTGATCGCGGGTCCAGGGGGGTGGCTCGGAGCGGCCGGGGGCGCGAGGGAGCGTGACGGTGTCGATGCATGAGGCGCCGACGACGGTGCTGGCCGATCCGGGCACCACCGCGCCCTCCTCCCTGCCCCGGGTCGAGATCCGCCTGCTGTCCCCCTTCCAGGTCCGGCGGGCCGACGGCAGCCGCGTCGCCGAACGCGAGTGGCGCACGAGCAAGACCCTCGACCTGGTCCGTTGGCTGGCCGTCCGGGCGGGCAACCCGCTCCCGGTCGAGGACGCGCTGGACCAGCTGTGGTCCGCGTCGGACCCGGCGCACGCGCGGGCCAGCCTGCGCACCGCCCTCTCCCACGTCCGCCGCATCCTGGGCCCCGACGCCGTCGAGCGTCGCCGCACCGGCCTCGTCCTCAACGGCGCCTGGGTGGACACCCTGGCCTTCACGACGCTCGCCCAGGAGGTCGACCGGCGGGCCCGGGCCGGGCAGGACGCGGCCGCCCTGGCCACCGCGCGGGAGGCGCTGGCGCTCTACCTGCAGCCGTTGCGCGCCGTCGACGACGAGGCCGACTGGGTCCGCGACGAGCGCGAGGACCTGGAGTCGACGCGGCGCGAGGTCCAGCTGAGCGCCGCCGAGGCCGCCCTGCGGCTCGGCCTCATGGTCGACGCCGTGCAGCTGGCCCGGCCGGCGTCCACGGCCGACCCGCTGTCGGAGCGGGCTTCACGGGCCCTGGCCGCCGGCCTGGCCGGGCTGGGCGAGGTCGATGCGGCCCTGCGCGAGCTCGACCGCTGCCGTCGCGACGTGGCCGAGAGCACCGGGGCCGACCTCTCGAGCCAGACCCGGGCGCTGCACCTGCACCTGCTGACCGGTCCCGCCCACGACGGGGGACCGCAGACGCCGGAGACCACGTTCGTGGGCCGCTCCGAGGACGTCGACGTCGTGCGAGCCGCGCTGGCCCCACCGAGCGCGGACGGCGCCGACCCCCGGGCCGCGCGGGTGGTCGTCCTGCGTGGCCAGGAGGGCAGCGGTCGCCGACGGCTGCTGGCCGAGGCCGCCGGGAGCCGGCCGCTGGTGACGCTCGTCCCGGGGGCGCTCGCCGCGCAACTGTCGGCCCTGGCGCCCGGTGCGGTCGCCGTTCTGGAGACCCGGCCCGGGGCCGGGCCCGCCGACCTGCGTCAGGCGCTGGTCGGCGAGGCTCGGCTGGTGGTCGTCGCCGGACCGGAGGACCCCGAACCGCTGCTGCCGCCGACCGGCCCGGTCGAGGTGGTCCGGGTTGAGGTCGAGCCGCTGATCGCCGAGGACGTGGTCCGGCTGGCCTCCCTGGTCCTCGCGGGCGCACCGGGGGCAGCCCTGGTCACGGAGCTCCGCGCCGCCGCCTGCGACCTGGCCGGGCGGGTGGTCCGGACGCTGCGGCAGTGGCTGGGCGAGCACCGCGTCGTCGCCACGTCCGCCGGGTTGGCCTGCGCCCCCGAGGCGGGCGAGGCGGCGGCCGGGTCGGCGGTGCTGCCCGGGCACCTGCTGAGCGTGCTGACGGAGGGGCAGTGGGAGGTCCTGCAGCTGGCCGCCCTCGTGGACCGTCCGGTGACGGTCGCCTGGTTGGGTCCGCTGACCCACCTGCTCACCCCCGCCCAGGCCGCCGACGCGCTGGCCGCCCTGGTCGAGCACCGCATCCTGCGGCACGACCCCGAGGGGTGCCGGTTCCGCGATCCGCAGCTCAAGGACGCCGTCGCCTGCTGGTTGCGCCCGGTCGTCCGGTCGTCCCTGGAACGGCGGATCGTCGAACGTGCCCACCTCGACCCCGATCAACGCATCGACCTCTGGCTGCGGGTGGGCGAACCTCGGATGGCCTGCGCGGCGGCGATGGAGGCGGCCGCCGCGGCGACCGTGGTGGCCGACTGGGGCGAGGCCCGCAGCGCGCTGCTCAAGGTCGGGATCCTCGGCGACCTCGCCTCGGCAGCCCCCGCCGACCTGGCCGAGCTGCAGGAACGCCTGGGTGACGTGTGCCTGCTGCTGCGTCGGCGGGACGAGGCCGAGCGGGCGCTGCGGGCCGCCCTGCGCATCGTCACCGAGCACGGGCTGCCCGGGTCGGAGCGGCTGCAGGCGAAGATCGCCGGTGTCACCGAACCGCCCGGCGGGCCGGACGTCCTGCGGTTGTTCACCGGCCCGGCCGCCCTGCTGCCGACGATCCCCGCGCGCCGCCTGCCCGACCGCTCGGAGCTGTCGGGCCAGCACCCCCGGACCTCGGCCCGCCAGCTGGGGGCCATCGTGCGGGCGGCCGACGCGCACGGGGACACGGCACTCTCCGTGGACGCCAGCCTGGAACTGTGCCTGCTCGTGCACCTGCCCGCACGGGACTTCGCCGCGGCCCGCCGGGCCACGTTCGAGGTCATGACCCGCAGCGCCGACCCGA
This sequence comes from Kineococcus gynurae, assembly GCF_042433995.1. Lineage (NCBI taxonomy): Bacteria > Bacillati > Actinomycetota > Actinomycetes > Kineosporiales > Kineosporiaceae > Kineococcus > Kineococcus gynurae. The sequence goes on along the minus strand of NZ_JBHLUI010000008.1, from coordinate 135,745 downwards.
ACGTCCGGCACCGCGCGATCTTCTACGACCTGATGCCGGACATGCTGCTGGGCAACGCACTCCGGGCCGAGCACACCGTGCGGGAGGTCCTCGAGGAGGCCGTGGGCCGCGACGCCGAACTCGTCCGCAACCGGTTCCTCGGGTTCCAGCTGCTCATCGCCCACGACCTCGGTCGGCCGGAGGCCGCGGACCTGCTCGACGAGGCGGAGGCCGGGGTCCGGTCGGGGCTCGCGGCGGCCCCGGGATGGTCCGGTTCGGAGGGCCAGGTGGAGATCTGCGCGCGGGTGGCGATGGAGCGCGGGGAGCTGGACCGGGCCGCCGCCCTGCTGAACGACCACCCCTTGAGTCCCGCGACGATGCCGGCCACCCGGCAGATGCGTCAGGTGCTCGCGGCCGGTCTGCTCCGGGTCGAGGGCCGGTCGGGGGAGGCGGCGGCGCTCCTGCGTCAGGAACTGCTCGCGGCCCGGGCCGCAGGGGTGCGGTTCTTCGTCCCCGAACTGGTCATGAAACTGGTCCTGCTCTGCGTGGACCGCGACCGCGCCGAGGCCTTGAACCTCTTCGACCAGTGGGACGAGGTCCTCGACGACGGCGCCACGATGCCGCGCGAGCAGGTGCTGCGGATGCTCGCCCGGGCGGCCGTGCGCCAGGCGGGCGGCGACCCCCGACGGGCCGCCACCGCGCGCCGGGCCGCCGAGGCGGCGGCGGGTGTCGCCCAGCTGCACCACCTGCCCGGGGCCATCTGGAACGGCCCGCCCCGCTGAACCGGGTCCGGCCGGTCAGCCCGCGCGGGAGAGGCCCGAGCGTCGCCGGGACCCCGCGGCGAGGGGCAATCCGCCCCGGCGCACGCGCGCGCCCGCGACGGGGACCACGGGCGCGGCCCCCTCCGGAACCTCGGCCCGCCCGATGCGGGCCTCGACCAGGATCGGCAGGTGGTCGGAGCCCCCCTGGGCCAGCGTCGAGACGCGGTCGACCTGCATCCCCTCGGAGATCGCGAAGTCGAAGTGGCCGCGGAAGCGACGGCGGACGTAGGTGGGCAGGTCGCTGCGGGAGACCTCGTAGCCGTGCTGCTGCAGGTGACGGCCGAGCGAGGAGTGGAACCAGGGGTAGTTGAAGTCCCCGACGACGAGGGCCGACGTGCCGTGCGCGGTCTCGCGGATGGCGTGCAACGCCCCGGCGATCTGCGAGCGACGCATCGCGTTCGTGGCCGACAGGGGTGCGGTGTGGATCGAGGCGAGCGTGAACGGGATCCCGCCGCCGGCGTCGTCCACGACGCGCACCGCGAGCAACCGCTCGTGCGCCGGGCTCAGGAAGCGGTCGTGCATCGAGCGACGCAGCGGCACCGTCGCGAAGCCCTGCAGGTGCAGGCGCTCGGGACGGTAGTAGAGGGCGAGACCCAGCCGGTTGCGCTGGGTGGCCCCGGCCAGCCGGAGACCCGCGACCTCGTCCGGCAGCAGCGCCGTGTCGCACTCCTGCAGGCACAGGGCGTCGACGTCGTGGGCGGTCGCCAGCTCGAGCAGCTCGGACCGGGCCCGGCCCTCGTGCAGGTTGTAGCTGATGACCCGCAGCGCACGGCCGATCATGCGTCGAGCTCCATGCCCCGATCCTGTCCCCGTCCGGGCCGGTTGTCATCTCCTCCGCGCCGTGCGGCACGACGAGATCCGTGAGCGAGCTCGCCGGATACCTCTTGACACGAGTCAGGTCAGTGCCGCACGCTGACCTGACACGAGCCAGGTGGCAGGTCACCCGGCGAGCATCGGAACGAAGGAGCTTCGATGGTGGACATCTCCCGTCGGGTCACCCTGGGCGCCGCGGGCCTCGGGGCGCTCGGCGTCGGCGCCTCCTGGCCCCGGCTGACCGGCGCCGACATCCCCGGGCGCCACGACGACGCCCTCACGGTGGCCATCCTGGGCACGGCGCAGGACGCCGAGGCGCGCGCCGGGCTGCTGGACGCCTTCCGCGCCCAGCACCCCGACATCCCGGTGCGGCTCCTGGCCGTCCAGGGGCAGGACTGGACCCAGTTCTTCACCAAGATCCTCACCATGGTGGCCGCGGGGACCCCGCCCGACGTCTGCCTCGTCGCCACCGAGGGTGCGCAGCTGTTCGCCGAGCGACTGGCGGCCCCGCTCGACGACTACGTCCGCCGCGACGCCGCCGAGATGCAGGACTACTTCTCCGACGTGCACCCGGCCCTCGTGGACGCGTTCATGTACCGGGGCAGCCTGTTCCAGCTCCCGATCGACTTCAACGCCGCCAACATGTACTACAACTCCGCGGCGCTCGAGCGGGCCGGGTTGCAGCGGCCGGCCGACGACTGGAGCACCGACGACTTCCTCGTCGTGGCCCGGGAGATGCGCCGGGCCGGCGGCCCGGGTTTCCGTCCCTTCTTCTGGACGAACCGGCTCTGGGGCGGGGTGGTCCCCTGGCTCTACGTCAACGGGACGAGTTTCCTGTCCGAGGAGAAGGCAACCGGCGGCCGGTGGCTCTGGGACTCCTTCTACGCCGACGACCCGGCGGCCGCCGGACGCGACGGGGGGACGCTGTGGCTGCGGCCCAACGCGCTCGACCCCGCGGTCGAGGAGACCTTCGAGTGGTTGCGCGAGCTCACGGCCGAGGGGCTCGGCTCCTCCCCCGCGGCCGGCGGGGGCAACGAACTGGTGGCGCGCTTCGCCGAGGGGGTCATCGGCATGACCCCGGCCGGCGGCTTCTGGGCCCAGGGGCTCTCCGAGGGCGGCATGGGGCCGGACGACTTCGACGTGTCGTTCTTCCCCCGGGGCCGTACCCAGCGGCACCAGTTCGGTTCGGCCGGCTACGCCATCCTGGAGACCTCGCAGCGCAAGGACGAGGCCTGGGAATGGGTCAAGTTCTGCACCTCGGTGGAGGGCATGAAGCTGTCCATCCCCACCCCGAACACGACCCCGGTTCGCCGCTCGCTGGTGAACGACGCCTTCTACGCGAGCACCGGCCCCCGGCACTGGTCGGTGTTCTACGACACCCTCGACCGGTTCTCCGACACCGCGCCCATCCCCGCCCCGCCGCAGCAGGCGGCGGTCGAGACGGCGCTCATCAAGAACGTGCTCGGCGCCGTGACCGCCCCGCCCGGCGGGGTGCGCCCGGCTCTGGAGCTGCTGCAGCGCGACCTCACCCTGGCCCTGCGCACCGACACGACGAGGAGTTGACGATGGCCACCTCGCTACCCACGACGCCACCGGTCGAGACGGCGGCCCCGGCCGCGGCCCGACCGGTCGTCGACCGGCGCGCCCGACGCGCGCACCGCCTGCTGGTGATGGGGTTCCTGGCCCCGACCGTGGTCGGGATCGCCCTGTTCACGCTGGTGCCGATCCTGGCCTCGGTGCTGCTGGCGTTCTTCCGCTGGGACATCATCTCCTCGCCGGAGTTCGTCGGACTGGACAACTTCGCCGCCATCGGGGCCGACCCGACCGTGCGGATCGCCTTCCTGAACACGTTCGCCTTCGTGGTCGTCGCGGTCGCCCTGCAACTCGGCGTGGCCCTGCTGCTCGCGGTGCTCGTGCAGTCGAAGATGCCGAACTGGCTGCGCTCGTTCTTCCGGTCGACGCTGTTCTTCCCGCTGATCCTCTCGGCCGCCTCGGTGTCCCTGGTCATGGCCTACCTGTTCAACGAGGACTTCGGACTGGTGAACGCCGTCCTGACCGGGGTCGGGCTCCCGGACGTCCCCTGGCTGACGTCGACCTCGGGCGCGGCGGTCGTCGTGGTCCTGGTCTACGTGTGGCAGAACTTCGGGTTCTCGTTCCTGCTGTTCGTCGGCGGGCTCGCCTCGATCCCCCGCGACGTCTACGAGGCGTCCTCGATCGACGGGATCACCGGCTGGGCGCAGTTCCGCCACATCACCCTGCCGCTGCTCTCCCCGACCATGCTCGTCGCCTCGGTCATGGCGATCATCTCGGCGCTGCAGATCTTCGACCAGCCCTACGTCCTGACCAAGGGCGGTCCCGGGGACTCCACCCGGACCGCCGTCATGGTCATCTTCGAGTCGGCTTTCCAGCAGCTGGAGTTCGGCCGCGCCTCCGCGGTCGGGATCGTCCTCACGCTCCTCATCATCGGCGTGACCGCGTTGCAGTTCCGTCTCGGCCGCCGCTTCGTCTTCTACCAGTGAGGGTTCCGATGTCCACCACCGCCACCGTCGGACCCCGCGTCGTCGCCGGTCCCGCCGCCCCCGCCCCCCGCCCGCCCCGTCGCCGCCTGCGACCCGGAACCATCGGCCGCATCGCGATCCTGGCCGTGGCCGTCTTCCTCACCCTCGGTCCGGTCGTCTGGACCGTCTGGACCTCGTTCCGCCCGCAGGTCGCGGGGCTCGGTATCGACCCCGGGTTCGGCGCCTACGTCGACGTGTTCGCCCAGGTCGACGTCTGGCTCCTGGTGTGGAACTCGGTCCTGGTCACGGCCCTGTGCGCGTTCGGCCAGATGGCCACCGCCGCGCTGGCCGGCTACGTGTTCGCCCGCGTCCCGTTCCGGGGTTCCGGGCTGGTCTTCGGCGTGGTCCTGGCGACGATGATGGTGCCGTTGCAGGTCACCATCGTCCCGGTCTTCATGCTGATCCGCGGGATGGGTCTCTCCGACACCCTGCTCGCGCTGATCCTGCCGGCCATCCCCACCGCGTTCGGCACCTTCCTGATGCGGCAGTACTTCCTGGGCCTGCCCGGGGAGCTCGCCGAGGCGGCCGCCATCGACGGGGCCGGCCCGCTGCGCACCTTCACCTCGGTGTACGCGCCGCTGGCCGCACCGGGTCTGGCCATCGTCGGGATCCTGGCGTTCAACTACCACTGGAACGAGTTCTTCCGACCGCTGATCCTCACGATCTCGGAGGAGAACTTCACCCTGCCCCTGGGACTGGTGTCCCTGCAGGGCAACCTCGGCACCGGCAGCATGGCCACGGTCCTCGCCGGTGTCGTCATCTCGATGATCCCCGCCCTCCTCGTCTTCGTGATCGGCCAGCGGCCGCTGCGCGAGGGCCTGACCGCCGGAGCCGGAAAGTGACCCACCCCGACCCCTCCTTCCCCGCCCTGCACGGGCGCCCCGACCACGGCTGGGTCAACGACCCGAACGGCCTGGCCCACGTCGACGGCGTCTGGCACGTCTTCTTCCAGCACAACCCGGCCGCCCCGGTGCACGCCGACATCCGTTGGGGGCACAGCAGTTCGCCGGACCTGCTCACCTGGACCACCGAACCCGACGCCCTGCTCCCCCGGCCCGGGACCCCGGACAGCCACGGGTGCTGGACGGGGTGCGTGGTCGACGACCACGGGGTGCCGACCGCGGTCTACAGCGGGGTGAGCGGGACGCCGGGGGCGGCCGAGGTCGTCCTCGCCCGCAGCGACCGCACCCTGCGCACGTGGGTCCAGGAACCGACCCCCGTCATGGGGATGCCCGCCGACCCCGCGCTCACCGACGTCCGCGACCCGTTCGTGTTCGAGCTGGACGGGCACCGGTACGCGATCCAGGGCGCCGGGTCGAAACTCGGCGGCGCCCGGATCCTGCTCTACGGCTGCGACCGGTTGGACGAGTGGGAGTTCCTCGGCGACCTGCTCACCGACGCCGACGAGACCGCCCGCCGCGTCGCCCCCGCCGAGATCTGGGAGTGCCCCAACCTCGTGCGGTTCGGCGAGGACTGGGTGCTCGTCGTGTCGTTGTGGCGCTGGACCGGGCAGACCCACGACCTCGCCGGCGTCCGTTATCTCGTCGGCAGCCTGGAACCCGAGGGACGGGGACTGCGGTTCCGGCCCCGGGCCGGGGGCGAGGTGGACTCGGGCCCGATGTTCTACGCGCCGCAGCTCCTGCGCGCCGAGGACCGCACCCTGCTCTGGGGCTGGGCCAAGGAGGAGCAGCGCGACCCCGCCGACGTGCTCGCGCACGGCTGGTCCGGCGCGCTCACCTTCGCCCGCGAACTCTCCCTGGACGGCGACGTCCTGGTGAGTTCCCCCGCCCGGGAACTGACCGGGCTGCGTCGCGAGACCGTCCCCTCCGACGCGATCGCGCGGGCCCGTTCCTTCGAGGTCGTCGCCGAGGGCGAGGTGAGTCTGCTGCTGGACGGGGTCGAGGTCTGCTCGGTCCCCGCCACCCCCGGCTCCCCCGCCCGCGTCCTGGTGGACGGCAGCCTCGTCGAGGTCTTCGCCGGGCCCGTCCCGGCGACCCTGCGGGCCTACCCCACCCCCACCAGCACCTGGACCCTCAAGGCCTCCGGCCCCACCACCGTCCACCGCCTCGCCACCCCCTGACCCACCCCTGACCCACCCACTCCCCCAGCACCATTCCCCAGCAGCATCCCTCCGTGATCAAGGAATCGTGCTCTCCCGCCCCCAGCGACGCTCCGCACGAGGCCGCTGGGACCGGCGTGCGAATTCCTTGATCACGGGGGGCGGTGCGGGGGGCGGTGCGGGGGGTGGTGCGGGGGCGGTACGCGGGGCGCGGGGGGGGGTGCGGGGTCAGCGGGGGGAGGGTGGGGCGACGGAGTCGCGGACGACCGGGGGGCAGGGAACGAGGACGGTGGCGTCCTGGGGTGCCGGTCCCGCGGAGGGCGAGACGTCGCCCCGCACCCGGTCGAGGAGGTGCCGGACCGCCGACTCCCCCATCTCCCGGTGCGGCAGCGCGACCGTGGTGAGGCCCGGGACCATGCGGCCGGCGACGTTCTCGTCGTCGTCGTAGCCGACCAGCGAGAGGTCCCCGGGGACGTCGAGGCCGAGCCGGGCGGCGGCCAGCGCCACCCCGATCGCGACCCGGTCGTTGGCGCAGAGGATCCCGGTGGGGCGGTCCGGGGCGGCGAGGACCTGCATCGCCGCCGCGTAGCCGTGGTCGATCTGCCACCCGGTCTCGACCACCCGGCCGGGGGGCAGGCCGCGTTCCCGCCGTTCGAGCTGGAACCCCTCGGCCCGCAGCGCCCCGGCCATCGCGTCCGGGGTCCCGGCCAGCAGGACGACGTCGCGGTGCCCGGCGTCGAGCAGCAGCGAGGCCGCCGTGCGGCCCCCGGCCACCTCCGCGGGGACGTAACCCCGGACCCGACCCCCGGAGTCGAAACAGTTCGCCAGGACCGAGGTGACCTCGGACATCGCGGCGGGTGGTTCGTAGGTCCGCAGACTCATCGCCGCGAACAGCACCGCGTCGACCCGCCGGTCCAGCAGGGTCCGGTAGGCGTCGGCCTCGCGCTCGGGGTGGTCGTGGGTGTCGACGAGGACGATCGCGTACCCCGCCGCCGCCGCGGCCTCGCTCGCCCCCTGCAGCAGCAACCCCCCGAACGCGGAACTGGCGATGGCGTCGGTCACCAGGCCGAGCGTGTGGGTCCGCTGCGTGCGCAGGCTGCGCGCCACCGAGTTCGGGGTGTACTCGAGTTCGGCGGCGGCGGCCAGGATGGCGGCTTGCTTGTCGGCGGCGATGTTCCCGTCGCCCTTGCCGTTGAGGACCATCGAGACCGCGCTGCGCGAAACTCCCGCGCGCACGGCGACGTCCCGCGAGGTGGCCCTCTTCACCTCGACACCGTACCTGACGCGTGACAGGCCGGGTCATGTCCCGCGGTCGTGGTTCTCGTCGGGAACGACGGCGATGATCCGGGCAGGATGGACGGGTGAGCGAGAACCACGACGTCGTCCGCGTCATGACCGTCTGCACCGGCAACATCTGCCGTTCCCCGATGGCCGAGGTGGTGCTGCGCGCCCGACTGGCGGAGGCCGGTCTGGCCGACCGCGTGGTCGTGGACTCCAGCGGCATCAGCGACGAGGAGCACGGCAACCCCGTCGACCCGCGCGCCGCGTCGGTCCTGCGCGAGCACGGCTACGAGGTCCCTCGCCACCGGGCCCACCAGGCCACCCGGGACGAGCTCGGTGCCCGCGACCTGCTGCTGGCGATGACGGCCCGGCACGCCCGCTGGTTGCGGACCCAGGCCCCCGACGCCGACGCGGCGGCCCGGGTCCGGCTGTACCGCTCCTTCGACCCGGAGGCGCCGCAGGCCGAGGAGGTGGACGAGGCGGTGCTGGACATCGCAGACCCCTGGTACGGCGACCGGGACGACTTCGTGCTCACCCTGCGCGAGGTGGAGGCCGCGGCCGACGGCGTCGTGGAGCACGTCCGCGGCCTGCTGGCGTCGGGGAGCGCGGAAGACCCGGGACGTTCCGGGCGCGCCTGACGCGGGCGGCCAACGGCCGACCCTCAGAACAACCGGGCCGCCTCGGCCGCGTCCGGTTCCTCCAGCGACAGCAGGAACCGCTTGCGCCACAGCCCTCCGGCGTAGCCGGTCAGCGCGCCGGCCGTGCCGACGACCCGGTGGCAGGGCACCACGATCGAGAGGGGGTTGCGGCCGTTGGCCGCCCCGACGGCCTGGGCGTGACCGATGCCCCCGAGCTCGCGGGCGAGGTCGCCGTAGCTGCGGGTGGCTCCGTAGGGGATCTCCCGCAGGGCGGCCCACACCCGCAGTTCGAACGGCGACCCGACCGGGTCGAGGGGCAACCGGAACTCCCGACGAGCACCGGCGAAGTACTCCCGCAGCTGTCCGCCCAGGTCGTCCAGGACGGGGTCGGCACCGGGCTCCGTCCGGGTCCCGAGAACCGTCGGGAATCCGCCCCGGTGGTCGGCGAACCAGACTCCGCGCAGCCCCCGCTCCGTCCGGGCCGCGACGAGGTCACCCAGCGGCGAGTCCAACCGGACCCACACCCGGGTCTCCTCGACCGCGTCCGGCACCGACGGCGCCCCGTGCCTCGGTGGGCTCAGTGCGTGAGCTGCAGCGCCTCGGCCGTGCCGGCGAACGTCTCCTTGGCCAGCTGGGGATCCTCGCCGAGCTGACGGCCGTAGGAGGGCACCATCTCCTGCAGCTTCGGCCGCCAGGCGTCCTGGTGGGCGGGGAAGCACTTCGCGACCAGGCGCAGCATGACCTCGACGGCGGTCGAGGCCCCCGGCGAGGCACCCAGCAGCGCGGCGATCGACCCGTCGCCGGCGGCGACCAGTTCGGTGCCGAACTGCAGCACACCGCCACGGGGGCCCTTCTTGATGACCTGGACCCGCTGACCGGCCTTGAGGAGTTCCCAGTCCGCGGCCTGAGCGTCGGGGAAGAAGACCCGCAGGGCCTCCATCCGGGCGTCCATCGACTGCAGGACCTGCTTCACCAGGTAGGTCGTCAGCGGGACGTTGTCACGCGCCACGGCCAGCATCGGCAGCAGGTTGTGCGGTCGGATCGAACGCGGCAGGTCGGTGAGGTGACCGGTCTTGAGGAACCGCGGCGACCACCCGGCGTAGGGTCCGAACATCAGGGACTGCTCACCGTGCATGATCCGGGTGTCCAGGTGCGGCACCGACATCGGCGGGGCCCCCACCTCGGCCTGGCCGTAGACCTTCGCGTGGTGGCGCCGGACGATCTCGGGGTTGGTGCAGCGGAGCCATTCCCCGCTCACCGGGAAACCACCGAAACCCTGACCCTCGGGGATCCCGCTGCGCTGCAGCAGGTGCAGCGCCCCACCACCGGAACCGACGAACACGAACGGGGTCGCGATCTCCGCCGAATGACCGTCGTCGGCCTTGACCGAGAGGGACCAGCCGGAACCACGACGGGTGACGTCCTTGACCTCGTGGCCGGTCAGCACCTCGGCCCCGCGCCGCGCGGCCGCGGCCAGCAGGGTCCGGGTCAGGGAACCGAAGTCGACGTCGGTCCCGGCGTCGGAGCGGGTCGCCGCGATCTTCTCGCCCGGCGCCCGGCCCTGCAGCAGCAACGGCGCCCAGTCGACGATGGTCGCCGCGTCCTCGGCCCACTGCATGCCGCTGAACAGCGGGTGGTCGGCCAAGGCGTGGTAGCGCTTGCGCAGGTACTCGACGTTCTTGCCCCGGACGAAACTCATGTGGGGGACGCTGTTGATGAAACTGCGCGGGTCCTCGATGAGCCCGCTGCGCACCAGGAACGACCAGAACTGCCGACTGAGCTGGAACTGCTCGTTGACCTGGACGGCCTTGCTGATGTCGATGCTGCCGTCGGCCTTCTCCGGCGTGTAGTTCAGCTCGCAGAGCGCGGAGTGCCCCGTCCCGGCGTTGTTCCAGGCCGAGGAGCTCTCCTCCCCCAGGGAGTCCAACCGCTCGAGCACCAGCACCGACCAGTCCGGTTCGAGCTCGGTGAGCATCGTGGCCAGGGTGGCACTCATGATCCCGCCGCCGATCAGGACGGCGTCGTAGCGGGTCGATGCGGGCATCGTCCATCCCTCGTCTCGGGCAGCGTCGCGGACCGAAGCAGGCTACGGCCTGCGACGGACTGGTGCGGCCCGGGGGCGGCGTCGGTTGCATCACACGCCGCCCCGCCGCCGCGCCCGCCACCCCGCCGCCGGGTTCCGCTCAGGCGGCGTCGCCGCCGCCCACCGGCCGGGTGAGGTCGTAGACCGTGTACCCGTCGACGGTGCTCGAGGCGAAGGTCTGCGCCACCCAGGTCGTCACCTCGCTCACCGTGCCGTCGCCGCCGCGACCTCCCGTGCCCGTGCCACCGCCGCCCGCGACCAGGTAGTGCACCTCCCCCGCGGCCACGTAGGCCTGGAACTGCGCGAGCGTCGGCGTCGGGTCGTCGCTCCAGCCGCCCATGGCCATGACGGCCGTGCCGCTGGACAGCATCAGGGAGGCGGCGCTCTGCGACCCGGACACCGCCGCCGACCAGCGGGTGCCGGCCCCCTGCAGCAGCTCGGTCAGGGCAGCGGTCGAGCCCTCGGAACCTTCGGTCCGGCCCGCGGCACCGGGCATCCCGGACATGCCGCCGAACCCGCCCCCGGCCCCCGCAGCGGCCGGCCCCACCGTGGGGATGGACCCGCTGTGCGGGGTGGCGGCGGTCGCGACGGCGTAGGACGCGGTCCCCGCCCCGCCGGCCAGGACGCCGCTCAGCACCAGCAGGACGGCCACGCGCCGCATCCGCACCGGCGTGATGACCAGGCCGGCCGCCGCGAGCACGCCGACGAGAAGGACGAGCCACGAGAGGACGAGGTAGGTGTCGTTGCGCTGCAGCAGGACGAAGCCCCAGACCGTCGCCGCGGTGACCAGCAGACCGAGCCCCACCCGGCCGGACAGGCGGTCGCGGCGGGTCCACAGGAGCTGTCCCCCGATCGCGACCAGCGCCGCGACCGCCGGGGCCAGGGCCACCGTGTAGTAGGGGTGGACCGTCCCCTCCATGTAGGCGAACACTCCCCCGGAGACCAGCAGCCAGCCGCCCCAGAGGACGAAGGAGGCACGGGTGCGGTCGGTGCGCGGCGCCCGCCACGTCAGGGCGAGCCCGAAGACCAGGGCCACGAGGGCCGCGGGCAGCAGCCAGGAGATCTCGTTGCCGAACTCCGAGGAGAACAACCGCTGCCAGGTGGCGGCGCCGCCGAAGCTCGACCCGGTGGCCCCGCCGGACATCCCGCCGCCCCCACCGCCGCCCCCGCCCAGGATCCGACCCAGGCCGTTGTAGCCGAGGACGAGGTCCATGACGCTGCCGTCGGTCGACCCCCCGATGTAGGGGGCGGTGCCCGGCCAGAACGTCACGAGCAGCACCCACCACCCGGCGGCCACGACCACCGCCGCGGCGGCGCCCAGCAGGTGCAGCACCCGACGCCCCAGGCCCGTCGGGGCGGCCAGCAGGTAGACCAGCCCGAAGGCGGGCAGCACCAGGAAGCCCTGCAGCATCTTGGTGAGGAAGGCGAACCCGATCGCCACCCCGGCGAGCGCCAGCCAGCGCCAGGACGCGTGTTCCAGGGCCCGGACCACGAGGTAGGCCGCGACCGTCATGAGCAGGACGAGCAGGGCGTCGGGGTTGTCGAAGCGGAACATGAGCGCCGCGGCCGGCGTCAGGGCCAGCGCGGCCCCGGCGAGCAGCCCGGCCCGGGGTCCGTGCCAGCGCCGGACGGCGGCGTACAGGGTCCCGACCGCGAGCACCCCCTCCAGCGCCTGGGGCGCGAGCAGGCTCCAGCTGGAGAACCCGAAGAGGCGGGCGCTGAGCCCCATGACCCACAACGAGGCGGGGGGCTTGTCGACGGTGATGAAGCTCTCGGGGTCCAGGGACCCGAAGAACCACGCGGTCCAGCTCTCCGAACCGGCCTTGACCGCGGCCGCGTAGAAGCTGTTGGCCCACCCCGAGGCCGACAGGTCCCACAGGTAGAGCGCGGCGGTGGCCGCGAGCAGGACGGCCAGGGCCGGGAGCTCGCCCCGGGCCCGGCCCGCCCCCGCTCCGGGTCCACGCCGGGCGGTCCGACCACGCCGCCCGGGCCGACCGGGCCGGTCGGGGTCGAGGGCGGTCGGCCCGGACGCCGGGGCGGAACCGCGGGCCAGGGCCGCGGCGGGCACCAGGTGGGCGGGACGGGTCATCGACGGCTCGCTTCCGGGTCGTGCGCCCCGCTCCGGTCCGTCGGGGTCACCCCGGAACTGTCGGGCCGGAGCCTTCGACGGGACCGGGCGCGAGCTGTGCGTCGGCGATGCGTGTCGGCGCTGCGTGCGTCGCCGCTGCGTGAATCAGAGTCGGGTGCGCGGATCGGCCCCGTGCAGGAGCGCGACCGCGACCGCCCGGGCCGCCGCGAGGCGGTGCAGGTCGGCGAGCTCGGCCGCCGGGACGGCGCCCACGACCCCGCGGGCGACCCGGTCGCGGCGGAACGCGAGGTCGGTGGCGGTCTCGGCGAAGTCGCGGACCGCGAGCGCCGCGGTGCGTCCACCGACCCGGCGGGCCGAGGCGACGGCCTCCCGGCGCCGGGCCGGGGAGGAGAGCATGTGGACCTCCTCGCCGCTGATCCAACCGGCCCGGACGTAGACCTGCAGGTGGCGCGACACCACCCGGGACTCCCGGACCCGGGCCGCGAGCGCGACCCCCACGGCGCAGACGAAGACCGGCAGCTGCAGCAGCAGGTAGAACTCGATGAAGGTGGCGGCCGCCCCGGAGGCGGAGAGGTTCCACAGCGCGTGCAGACCGATCGCGACGAGCAGGCCCAGCACGGGGGCGCCCACCCGGCGCAGCGGGCCGCGGCCCCGGACGGCCAGGCCGAGGCCGACCCCGACGGCCATCGTGAACAGCGGGTGCGCGAACGGGGAGACCAGGCAGCGCAGCACGAACACCGCGACCAGGCCGGCCCCGCCGTCGCTGCCCAGCGCCCGGCCGAGGTAGAGGATGTTCTCCAGGAACGCGAACCCCACCCCGACGAAGGCGGCGTACACGATGCCGTCGACGACGCCGTCGAACTGACGACGCTGGGCCAGGACGAGCAGCAGGACGCCGAGGCCCTTGAGGACCTCTTCGACCACGGGCGCGACCACCACCGAGGTGTTGGTGACGTCGCCGACCGCGTCGACCAGCAGGTCGTAGGACAGCGAGTTCAGGACCAGCGCCCCGAGACTGGCGACGCAGGCCCCCCAACCGAAGGCGAAGGCGAGCAGGTGCGGGGGTTCGGCCTCGTACCGGTCGAGCCAGACGACGCAGGCGAGCACCGGGCCGACGGGCACCGCGGCGAGCAGGATGCCGGGGAGCAGCCCGGTGAGCCCGATCTCCATCGTCACCGCGGTCAGGCTGAGCACGCCGCAGACGGTCAGCACCAGGACGGTGACGACGGTCAGGGAGATCCGCCAGGCCCGGGCGGCGGGCGGCGACGGGACGGGCGGACGGTCCTGACCGGCGTCGCCGGGCGCGTCCACCGCCATGGCGGCGACCCTACCGCCGGGGTGCGGGCCCGGCCGTCCGGTCGGAGCCGGGCCGTAGGCTGCCGGGCGTGAGCGACGAGGTGGGCAAGGGTGACGAGGTGGGCAAGGGCGACGCCGGCAGGCAGGGGCGCGACCGGGTGCAGGACCGGATCGTCTGGATCGACTGCGAGATGACCGGTCTGGACCTGGAGAAGGACGCGTTGGTCGAGGTGGCGGCGCTGGTCACCGACGCCGACCTGAACGTGCTCGGCGACGGGGTGGACGTCGTCATCAAGCCGCCGGCCGCCGCGCTGGAGGACATGGACCCGGTCGTCGTGGACATGCACACGTCCTCGGGGCTGCTGGCCGAGCTGGAGCACGGCGTGACGCTGCGCGAGGCCGAGGAGGCCGTCCTGGCCTACGTGCGTGAGTGGGTCCCGGACCGGCGCAAGGCCCCGCTGGCCGGGTCCTCGGTGCACACCGACCGTGCCTTCCTGGCCCGGGACATGGACGAGCTCACCGAGCACCTGCACTACCGGATCGTCGACGTGTCCTCGTTGAAGGAACTGGCCCGTCGGTGGTTCCCCCGCGTCTACTTCCACACTCCGAGGAAGCACGGCGGGCACCGCGCGCTGGCCGACATCCGCGAGAGCATCCAGGAGCTGAAGTACTACCGCGAGGTGCTGCTGGTGGCCCAGCCCGGCCCGGACTCCGAGACCGCCAGGGCGGCCGGCGAGAAGTTCGAGCTTCGCCCGTCCTGAGGGACGGCCCGGACCGTCCGGCTCCCCGGGCCGGGGCGTCGGGAACTGGTCCGGAGCAGCGCCCCGGGGACGGTATGCTCGTCCCGTCGCACTCGCGTTCGCGCGGGTCTGACGCTTGGTGGGTGTAGCTCAGCTGGTAGAGCACCTGGTTGTGGTCCAGGAAGTCGCGGGTTCAAGTCCCGTCACTCACCCCGCACCGAAGGCCCGGTCCGACGCGGACCGGGCCTTCGTCGTCCCCGGGTCCGTCGTCAACGCTCCTCGGGGCTGGGCCGCGGGTGCCGTTCGGCGGCCAGCTCCAGCAGTCGCCGCCGCAACCAGTCCAGGTAGGCGTCGCGATCCCCGCGCAGGGCGAGCGACACGACGTCGGTCCCCCCGATCCGCCAGGCGTCCTTGCCGCGCACCGGGAGCAGCACCACCGGCAGCGAGAAGGGTCGGATCGAGCGGCCCAGACGCGACTCGAGGTCGGCCAGCAGGTTGGTCTCGGCGAGCGCCGTGGGGAACATCCGCAGCACCCCCTCGGCGCGGGCGCGGGCCCCGACCGCCCACTCCAGCGCGTCGTCGAGCAGCAGGTGGGCGATGCCCTGCAGCTCCGGGCACCCGTGCCAGGCGGGGAAGGACGGCGGCAGGATCCCGGTGAGGGCGGCCGCCTCGCCGGGCCAGGCGCCGCGCCACCACCGGGCCCACTGCCGGCTCGCCGCCCCGATCCCGGCCAGCGGCTCCCCACCGGGGCGCAGCGGCGCGATGCTCGGCGTCAGCGGTGGCAGCTCGGGTCGGTCGTCCTCCGCGGGGGGACGCAGCCCCCCGGCGTCGCGGAGGTAGAGGCCGAGCAGCAGCGCCTGGGGCACGGACGTGCGCACCCCGTCCCGCCCGCCCCGGCTCTGCATCTCCCCACTCTGCGCCCGCCCGGGGGCACCGTCCAGCGATTCCGCGGCCCACCGGGGTCACCACCGCGCTCCGGTGGCGGGACGCACCCGCTCACCCGTCCGGCCCCACCCGACCCACCCGTCCGGCCCTGTCATTCCGGACCAGGCGGTGACAGTCCGAACCCGCCCGCCGGGCCCGTGCGCCGGGCGGGTCGCCCTGCCCGGGAAGACCTCAAGGAACACGGCGCCACCGACGACAACTTCAGGAGCACCCACCCCCCGGGTGCGGCACGCGACAGATCAGGAGGCCCCCTTGACCGCTCCCGACCCCACCCCCACCGCAGCGCAGCCGGTGCGGGACATGCTGTCCGAGCACATCCCCCTCTCCCTGATCATGGATCTCGCCGCGCCCGACGGCCCCCACTCGGCCGAGCTGCTGGCCAGCGAGGGCCTGCCGACCGAGGAGTGGTGGGTCGCCCGCTGAGGCGTCCCGTCCCTCGGTCCGCCGGGTGCTCGACCCGGTCCTGGTGTCCGGGGGCGCCCAGCGCCCCCGGACACCCTCGGAGGCAGTCGATTTCACGATGAGGCGGAGCGGCTGCTACCGTTCCATCTCGTTGCGCCAATAGCTCAATGGGTAGAGCAGCTGACTCTTAATCAGCGGGTTCGGGGTTCGAGTCCCTGTTGGCGCACTTCACGAAGCCCCTCGTCCGGTCCTGCCGGGCGGGGGGCTTCTCCGTTCTGCAGCCACTGCGCGTCGACGCCCGTCTTCAGCGCCCACTGCTTCACGTAGATCGGCCGGATCGGGGACTTGTCGCCCATCCACCGGCTCAGCGTCTGCCGACTGACGCCCAGCTCGTCGGCCATCTCGCCTGCGCTGACGTCCGCGAACGCGAGTGCGCGCTGCAACCGCCACCCCAGCGTCCAAGCAGGCACCCCCGGCGCGGTCTCCACCTCGACTGTCATGGCCCCATCGTGCGTTCATGTCGCTTGTCCGTCAAGCGACTCACCACGACGGAGTAAGGCGCAGCGCGGCGCTTGACCGCCATGCGGCATTGCCGCATGCTGAGGTCATGCCCACGGACCCTGAGCTCATCACCAGCCCCGAGGTGGCCCACCTCCTGGGCAAGAGCATGCGGACGGTGCAGCGCATGGCTGACGCCGGCGAGCTGCCCGTGGCCCAGAAGCTTCCCGGCCCGAACGGAGCGCGCCTGTTCCGCCGTGTCGAGATCGAGGCTCTCGTCGCTGCTGGCCGCACCGAGCAGGTCGCGTGATGGCCGCCGTCATGCGTGAGCGCGCCGTACCGTGCGTCCGCTGCCGCAAGGGCGAGTCCTGGACCCTCGACCGGGTCTGCCGTGGCTGCGCCGACGTCAGCGACCGTCAGGTGGCCGACGACTCCGCGCCGTACGCCGTGCTGGAGCTCGACGACCGCGGCCGCCGCCTGCACCCCCTCCCCCTCGCCGAGACCACGCCCGGGCAGCCGGACTGGCTCGACGAGGTCCTTGCCGCGCTGGCCGAGGACCAGCTGGCCGTCGCGTGAGCACCGCGACCGGGCGGCAGAAGCTCACCGAGCGCCTGGCTGACGTCCTCGTCGTCGCCGTCGACGAGGCCGACGACGTGTTCCCCGCCGACGCCGGGCCCGAGGGGCCGTCCCTGCTGCGCCTGGTGCTCGCCGTGCACAAGGCCGCCGACGCCGCCGGCATCGACATGACCGACGTGTTCCGCGCCTACGGCCACCGGATGACCCCGTGAGCGAGGCGACCCGCGAGTTCCTCGCCCTCCTCGTGTTCCTGGCCGGCTCCCTCGCGCTCCTCATCGTCCTGACCGCCTGACCCCTCCCGCAGACCTCTGGAGCCCTGATGCCCACCCCCCTCACCGAGATCCCTCGGGAGACCGCCGCCGCGGTCGACGCCGGCGCCGCGGCCCTGCGCCGCCACGAGCTCGCCGCCCGGCAGGGCCGCCGCGTCTACGGCGTCGTCACCGTCATCACCCCCGACGAGAACTGGTTGGCCCCGTTCGAGCTGCTCCCCCGCGAGCAGCAGGCGGAGTACCGCCACGTCGCGCAGATCGTCCTGGCCGGCGCTCGCGGGCAGTCCCTGCAGGACGACCTGCACTGGGTCCTCGCCCGGTTACAGGCCCGCCACGTCTCCACCCTCGACCTGTTCGGCCGCCGCAAGGTCCAGGCCGCCATCGAGGAGCTGACCCGCGTCGCCCGCGAGGTCATCACCCTGCGCCGCAGCAAGACCGACGCCTGGGACCCCTTCACCACCGAGGCGAGGACCTGACCATGGACGCCAGCATCACCCCCGAACGCACCCTCGCCCGCGTCTGCCACGGCTGCGGGCACACCCTCGCCGCGCACCTGCACTACCGCGCCCAGCGGGACTGCGCCGCGACCCTCCTCACCGGCGGGTACTGCTCGTGCCCGGAGTTCCGGGCCCCTCGCCCGGTCCGCACCGCGGCGGGCCGGGTCCGCGCCGCGTTCCGGGCCCGGGTGCACCGCTTCGTCGTGCAGATGTCGGGAGGACCGGCATGAACCGGCCCCTCGGCGCTCGCGACAAGCACCTCGAGCGGCGCGCGAACCTCGGGCTGTCGTTCGCCGCCCCCGAACCGGATTGCCGCTGCCTGGAGCGGGCGGTGCGCGCCGAGCTTGGCCAGCGCGAGGTCATCTGCCTTGCGCACGCCACCGACGAGGAGCTCGACGCCTACCGCCGGCAGCGGGCGAGCAAGGTCCTCGTGGCCCTCGGCCTGGCCGTGGCCGCGGCGTTCCTGGCCTGGATCGGGAGCACCTGGTGACGGAGGAGACGTCCGGCCAGGACGATGCCGGCCATGAGGTTCCGTTCGTCGCGATCGGAGCCGGCGAGCGCGCCCCGTGGGCCGACCTGGACCTGAACTGCCCCAGGTGCGGGGAAGGACCGCTGCCCCTGCACGACTCCAAGAACGGGCTGCTCTCGTTCATCTACCACTGCGGCCAGTCCTGGGCGCGAGGGGACATCCGGTGGTGAGCCCGTCCCCGCCGCCGCCCGCACCGCCGACCGCAGGCCAGACGCAGGTCCCCCTCTGGTCACGGGCCACCGGGACCTCGGTCCGCGACACCGATCCCGACGTCGAGCTGTGCATCCGGGTGGCCGGGCGCCCGGCCCCGCAGGGGTCGAAGAACCCCCTGCCGAACGGGCGGATGAAGGAATCCTCGGCGTGGCTGCGGCCCTGGCGTGACGCCGTGGGGTGGGCCGCCTGGGAACGGCTGCGCGAGCTCGGGCACACCCCGGCCACCTGGGTCCCGCTGACCGGGGCGCTGGTGCTCGAGGCGACGTTCAGCCTGCAGCGCCCCGCCCGCCCGAAGGCCGCCCGTCCCATCGTCCCCCCGGACCTGTCCAAGCTGCTGCGCGCCACCGAGGACGCCCTCACCGACGCCCGGGTGTGGAAGGACGACGCGCTCGTCGTCACCGCCATCGTCCACAAGGCCTACGCCTGCGAGGGCCGCTCCCCGGTCATCGCCGACACCCTCGACCTGCCCGGCGCCGTCATCCGCATCCGCCGCGTCGACCGCCAGGCCCTCCTGCCCCCGACGCCGGCGCAACTCCCGGGCCCGGGAGCCGGTCAACGCCCGGGCGAGGCGCTCCCAAACCACGCCCGGGCGGGTCATGCCCCCACGAGAGAGGGACCACGCATGACCGGCGCACCCTCGCACGCCCCTCCGACACGACCCGCGCCCCAGCCCGGGGCGCAGCCCCAGCACCAGCAGCTCGACCCGCTCGACCGCACGACAGCCCGCTCCTGATCCACCCAGCTGCCCGTGCCCGCCACCGCCGGCGGCCGAGCGGCGCTCGCTCCAAGGAGGACCGACCGATGGCTCGCGACTTCGCGACGATCCGGCTCGACCTGTGGGCCGAGGACACGTTCCTGGCCCTGTCCGTCCCCGCCCAGTGGCTCTACCTCCGCCTCCTGGCCCACCCCTCGACGTCGTTCTGCGGGGTCGCCGACTTCCGGCCCCGCCGCCTGGCCGTGTCCTCGGAGACGGCGAGCGCAGACGCCGTCACCGCGGCCGCCCACGAGCTCGTCGAAGCCGGCTGGGCGGCCCTCGACGAGGACACCGAGGAGATCCTGCTGCGCCGCTTCCTGCGCGACGACGGGGTCCTGACCAACCCGAACCTGTCCGTGGCGGCCGGGAAGGACTTCTTCGACATCGCCTCCCGCTGGCTGCGCGGCATCGTCGTCCACGACCTGCGCAACCTGCACGCCGCCCGCCCCCACCTCGCCGGGTGGGCCCGCCTGCAGGACGTCCTGCGCCGTGACGGCATCAACCCCGACACCGGCCACAGCACCGGTCCCGACACCGCCCTCGACAGCCCCCGCCCTGGCCCCGACTCGACGGCGCTCGCGGACGACGCGAACCCCTCCGGAAGCCCCTCCGGAGGGGGCTCGCGAAGGCCCTCCGGAAGGGGCTCCGCAAGGGGGTCGACCAGCCCTTCGGGGAGCCCCTCGGTAAGGGGGTCCGGAAGGGGCTCGGTCAGCCCCTTCACCACGGTCTCCACGACCCCCTCCGGAAGGGCCTCCGGGACCCCCTCGGCAAGCCCCTCGGCAAACCCCTCCCGAACAACAGGCACCCTGCAACAGGCACCTGGCACCCCTCATCAGCACCCCGCCTCGACTTCGTCTGCGGCGGTCGCGGGCGCGGGCGAGCGCCCGGACGCGGGTGGGCGGGCGGGCACGCGCGAGGCCCCCGACCTCGACGCGGGTCCCGGACCGGACGCGGGGCAGGCTCCCGGCGCGGGCCCCGACCCCGAGGAGCGCGGGGACTCCCGGCACCCGACCGACCCAGCCGACCTGGTCGACCCGGCCGATCTCGGGGACCTGGGCGAGCTCGTCGACGAGCTCGTCGCGTCCCTGGCCGGCGCGGGCCTCACCGCCCGCTGGGACCGCCTCGACCCCGCCCAGCTGCGCGAGGTCGCCGACCTCGCCGACCACCACGGCGTCCAGGCCCTCACCGACGCCGCGGTCTCCGCCCACCGGCCCAGCTCCCCCGCCGGGTTCGCCCAGGCCTGGCTCGGCATCTGGCGGAGACTCACCACCCCCACCACCACCCCCAGGGCCCAGACCACGACCAGCCCCGACGGCGGCCCGCACGCCTCACCCACCGTGCCCGCCTCACCGGCCTGTCCCGAGCACTCCGACCAGCCCGCCGGACGCTGCCTGCGCTGTGCCCACGAGCACGTCCCCGCACCCACCTCGCTGCGAGAACTCCGCGACCAGCAACGCGCCACCCAGCGCGCCGACCAGCTCGCCCGGACCGCGTCGTGAACCACAACCCCCGCAACCCCGAACACACCCCGGGCCCCGACCACGTCCGCGCCGCCCTCGCCCTGCGCCGACGCACCCCACCCACCACCCGCCCCGCCCCA
Organism: Kineococcus gynurae; assembly: GCF_042433995.1. Classification (NCBI taxonomy): domain Bacteria; kingdom Bacillati; phylum Actinomycetota; class Actinomycetes; order Kineosporiales; family Kineosporiaceae; genus Kineococcus; species Kineococcus gynurae. The sequence goes on along the minus strand of NZ_JBHLUI010000008.1, from coordinate 115,105 downwards.
GCGGACGCCCGGACCGGGAGCGGACCCGCGCCCGCACCCACCCCCGAGGGCCACGACCAACGCCACGGCGCTCGCGGCCCGCTCACCGCCCGCCAGCTCGCCATCCGCGACCGGCCCTGCCCGCACTGCCACGCCGCCCGAGGCGACCCCTGCACAGCCCTCGGCTCCGGCCTCCCGCTCCCCGACGTCCACCCCTCCCGCCTCGCCGCAGACGACCCCGGCCGGCACCCCTGAACGCTGCCCCCGGCCTGTAGACCCCGCCAACCCCCCTGGCGGTGCGATCGATGGCCGGGGGCAGCCCCCAGCACCCGCGACGCCCACCACCCCATGACCAGCCCGAGAGGAGGACCGGTGCCCCAGCCCGACACCACCGAACTCACCCACTGCCCCGGCCAGCTCCCGCTACCCCTGCCGGACGACCTCGACGTCCTCGATGACGTCTGCGGGTGCAGCTCCGACGAGCACGACGACGCCCGGCCCGTCGAGGACGTCCCCGTCAGCCCCCGGTGGCAGATGTGAGCACGCTGCAGGTCTGCTGGCCGGTCATCGACGAGGCCCTGCTGACCGACCCGACCGCCCTCTGCGACGAGGCCCGCGCCGACCTTCCCGCGGTCGCCGCCCGGCACCACGCCGTCCTCGACCCTGGCGCCCGGCCGCGGGTCCGGCTCGTCCCCGCCGACCAGGCGCCCGTCGACCTGGGCGCGGCGTGGGTCGTCGTCGCCGAGGTCCCCGCCCGCGACGACCGCACCCCCGTCGTCGTCGAGTTCCCGAGCTGGCGGGCGGCGTCATGACCGAGACCCCGATCCAGCTCTGGCACTACTGCTGTGATCACTCCGCTCGCGGCATCCGAGCGACCAGGATCGTCCGCCCCATCTGGCAGCCGCTGCTGCACCTCGAGCTGTCCTGGTGGACCGACCTGACACCGCCGGATCGCCTCGGGCTGGGTCTCACCTCGCAGATCCTCAGCTGCGACCGCATCGCCCACCGCTTCCACCCGACCACGGCATCGCGGGGTCTCGTCGAGCCCTGGTTGACCTGGCTGCAACGACAACCCGCCACCCTGCGACAACTCGGCCGCGAGTTGCACCTTCCCGGAACCCTCCCGCGGCATTGGCACGTCGCTGAGCGACCTGTGCACGTCCAGGCAGGGACCACCTCATGAGCCTGCACCAGAACGCGCACAGCTCCTGGGTCGCCCGCGACGTCCGCCGCCGGCTCCTCGCCCGACAGACGTCCGTCGCCCGCCTCGACCAGGCCATGGCCGACCGGGGCTGGCCCGGCGCTGACCCCGTCAACCCCGTCGGCGCCCTCCACGGCCTGCTCCTCGGCCGCCGCGACCTCATCGAGCGCGAGCACACCGCCCTCGCCGTCGCCCTTCAGCTCCCCAGCGACTTCTACGACCGACGCGAGACCCCACGTCTGTGGACCCTCTGGGCCCGCCTGACCCGACGGAGAACCTCATGAGACTGAACATCGACTGGCAGTGGCCCACCGGGTCCCTCGTCGAGCTGGACCGCAGCGACCTGCAGGCCATGCAGGCCGCGGGCATCGACGTCAACGACCTCGACGCCGTCGGGAACCACGTCCAGGCGCAACTCAAGGACCCCGAGCACCGGAAACTCTGGCTCCGCCGCATCGAGGACGACTGGACCGACCGCTCGGAAGGCGACTTCGACGTCATCAACATCGCCGTCGAGGACAGCCGGTGAGCGCCGCCGAGGAGCGCGCAGCCCTACTGCGCATCGCCGAAACCGAGGCCAACGACGTGGCCGCCGGCGCGGCCTGCCTCATCGGCCACGGGCAACTCCGTGACCCCGGCAACCCCGCCGGGTGGCTGTGCGGGTGCCAGGTCGTCCCCCGCCCCGGGGAGATGCACGCCCGGCACCAGGCCACCGAAATCCTCGCCCTCCTCGACCGGCGCAGGGGCGCACGACGGGCGGCGGGCCCCAATGCGTGACGACTCCTCTGCAGCCCGGGCCGGGAAACTCCGTGCGGCGCTCGCCGACATCGAGACGCTGCACGACGCCACGTACGAGCCGCCCGTCGACCCCGCCCGTGCGCACCGGCCACCAGCGTCCCGACCCCCGGTACCGGTAGGGCCTCTGTCGGCCCGCCAGCACGCCGGCCGCCGCCTCGCCGAGATGGTCTGCCTCGTCTGCGAGCGCCGGGACATCACGACCCGGTCCTCGCTCGACGACGGGGCCCCGCGCCTGGCCCGGTGGGTGTCGCAACACGCCGACTGGATCTGCGAGCAGCCCGACCTGGACTGGCGCGTCGAGGACCTCGAGCTCATCGCCACCGACGTCCGCCGCGCCGCCGAACCCGCGGGCATCCGCCGGGCGAAGGTCGGGCCGTGCCCGCACTGCGCCGGCACCCTCATCGCGTGGATCGACGACCAACGCGCCCTACCCGGCCGGATCGCCTGCGACGGCGCCGGTCACACCTGGGAGCGGGAGCAGTGGCCCCTTCTCGGCCGGATCATCGACCCCACCCCCGACTACCTCACCGCCCACGAGCTCGCCGCGTGGTTGACGCGGCGCCACGGGCTGGGCCGCACCATCACCGTCGAGCGGGTCCGGCAGTGGGTTGCTCGCGGTCACCTCGACCGCATCGACGACGACGAGCTCGGCCGGCCGCGCTACGACAAGCACGAGGCCGCCCGGTTCTGGCAGGACTGGCGGGTCCAACACGTCAGCTAAGCGCCCGGGCTGCGAATGACCGACTTCGCTTGAACGAACGTGAGCTATGCGAAACTGTTTGCATGGTGAAGCCGGTGAAGCAGCATGTTCTATCAAGAACCCTACTAGGTCGGTGGTTCTGGAAAGACCAGATGATCGTCTGTGCAAATTTGTCCTCCGGTAAGACCGCTCACTTCAAGGGCTCGAAGGCATTCGGCTGGGAGGCGAATTTCATCGAGCACGATCCCGAGGCCGCCGAAGAGTTATGGAAAACAGTTGAGAACCGAATGCCGGATGCATTTAAATCGCTAGATCAATGTGACGAACCTATCCCAGCAGAAGAAGCCGACCTGATCCGCGATTGCATGGCTTTGCACTGGGCGCGCTCGCGAGCCATGCGCACGGCCATGCAGAGGGTCGAGACCCGTTTTATGAACCAGGCCGTGGAGGAGATCAAGGATTCCATGAAACAACTCTTCCCAAGTGGCACGTGCTCTGACGAGGCTTTAGGGCTGCTTGAGAGGATCGTTCAGGAGGGGCCGGACGAACTGCGAGACGGCCGCCACTTCTCGAGTCGCGTACCTGAATACTTCGACCTCGCCAAAGCAATATTTCGACACTCCTCTCTCCATATCTTTGACGCCCCCGCGGGCTGGGAGTTTGCATTGGGGGACGCGCCGGTGCTTACCACATCCGAATACATTGACGGAGGTCTCGGCCCCCACCAAGGGGTGGCTCTCGGGGATGCAGAACTCATATTGATGCCGTTTGGGCCGAAGGTGGCAGTGGCATTGGCTGCGAGCCCTCCAGCTCGCAGTGTTGCCACGGTGGAGCAGGTGCGCTGCATAAATGCTTGGCAGGTTCGTGCCGCCGAGAAAGAAGTCTTCTACCGCAAGAACTGGCCTGCCGTAATGACCGTTCGACGCTTAATCGAGGCTCGAACCGAGCGGGATGGGTGCTGAATAGCGGCGACCCGCTGCCAGGACCGGCGACGGAACGAAAACCCTGGACGGCGCCTCTTCACGCCGCTCGTGCGGCCACGACAAGCTGCCGTGACGAGATCCCCACCGATGGGTTAACGTGACGGTCATCGGGGAGGAGTGTCTCTCCCGTCGCCCTGCCGATCACCGGGCGCCCGATCCACACCTGCCGACCGGCGCCCTCCCGCGCCCGGGGCAGCCCCACCCGCCTGGAGGGTCCCGTGGCCGCGCCCGTCTTCCGTCCCGTCCGCACCGGCGGGTTCGTCCACCCCGGCATCGTGAACTCCGCCGCCTCGCTAGAGACGATGCAGCTGCGCGCCGCCGCCGGGGTACCGGCCACCCTCGCCGCGGTGGAGAAGCTCCGCGCCAGCCGCTACGCCCGGCTCTCCTGGTCCGCGCGGCCCGTCGCCTCGGTGGCCTGCGGGTCCGGCGCGAACGTCGGCTGCGCTGCCGAGACCGACGACGCCCAGGCCGCCTACACCCACGCCCTCCTCTGGACCCTGATTGGCGACCCCCGCCATGCGGCGAGGGCCATCGAGATCCTCAACGGCTGGTCGGCCGTGCTCACCGAGCACCGCTTCGACACCCGCCAGCACGAGAACGGCCTCCTGCAGGCCGCGTGGGGGGCGCAGACCTTCACCAAGGCCGCCGAGCTCATCCGCTACTCCGGCGCCGGGTGGGCCGCCGACGACATCGCCCGGTTCGCGTCCATGCTCCGGACCGCGTTCCTGCCCCGGGTCCGCGACGGGTGGAAGGCCGGCGCCTCGAACTGGCAGCTGTCCATGGCCGAGGCCACGATCAACATCGGCGTGTTCCTCGACGACCAGGCCGTGTTCGCCGACGGGATCGGCGACTGGCGTGAGCAGACCCGGGCCCATATCGTCTCCGACAGTGACGGTATCCGGCCACTCGTCCCGGCGAACACCACCGTGACCGAGGCCTACCTGGCGACCTACTGGAAGAACCCGCGCCGATGGGTGCCGGGCCTCTCGCAGGAGACGTGCCGCGACCTCAGCCACGCCGCGATGTTCTTCGCCGCCGCGCTCGCCGGCGCCGAGACCGCCCGCATCCAGGGCATGGACCTCTTCGACGAGGAGTCCGAGCGGCTGCGGACCGGCATGGAGTTCCACGCCCGCACCTTGAACGCCATGGCGCAGGGCCAGACCCCCGCCGACTGGCCCGGGCGGGACGCACCCAAGCTCGGCGGCACCGCCTGGGCGCTCACCTGGGCCGTCGGCCTGAACCATTACCAGGGCCGCCTCGGCTACCCCATGCCGCACAGCGAGGCCCTGCTCGAGCGCATCCGCCCGACTGGCACCGGCCTGCACATGAACTGGGAGACCCTGACCCACGGACCGAACCGTCCGGCCTGATGCCCTGCCGGAACTGCGGGCGACCCGGCCACACCATCTGCCCGACCTGCCAGCGCGCCGCACGCGGCGGCACTACCACCGCCCGCGGATACGGAGCCAAGCATCGGCGAGCACGAGCCGCGTGGGTCGAACGCATCGCCGCCGGCGAGCGCCCGACCTGCCGACGCTGCCGCCGGCCCATCGAACCCGATCAGCCCTTCGACCTCGGCCACCAGGCTGACCGAGCCGCCCCGACCTGGCCCGAGCACCGAGCCTGCAACCGGGGCACGAACCGCTAGCGGATCCTCTTCACGATGCCTCGCGAGGGCACCTTCGCGGTGACGGCGGCCACGCTGCGCAACGCGATGACCGATCTGCCCTCGTCCAAGATCAGACCCTCCGCGCCGAGCTCGGTGAGCCGACCGGTAATTGCATCGCCTCCGGTCGTGAGCCGCACGCGCACACTCTTCCCCACCAGCTTGCTGATGGCCTCGTTCAGATCGGCACCCTCGCTCGCGCTCATGTCGTCACGCTAGGACGGGACTCATCGCCAACGGTGTCCACGGCGTGTCTCCCCGGGGGGCGGTCCGAAGTCCAGCGGCGCAGGGTCAGGCACGACCCGCACCAGCCGTACGCGCGCGTGCACAACCTCACCCCCGTTTTTCGGTCCGCCGGGATTTCCCATGATCGTTTCCGGGGCCGGGCGAGCCGCATGATCACGACGTAGCCGGGGAGGTGGTCCACCGTGCCCGGTCGCAAGCCCGTCGAGCAGAAGCGGCGCACCGGCCGCGCCCCGGGCAAGGACTCCGCCGGCCGCGACCTCCCCGGCGGGGGGAACGTCCGGGCGCTGCCGGGTGCCGACGGGGTGCCGCCGTGCCCGCCCTCGTTGGTCGACGGCGGCGCGGGGGCCGCGCGGTGGGAGAAGCTCTGGCGCGAGGCGAAGGACTGGCTGGCGCCCGGCACCGACTGGCACCTCCTCGTCCGGCTGTGCGAGGCCGAGGACCTGCGCGCCGGGATGCGCGAGGCGCTCGCGGAGACCGGGTTCTTCGTCATGGGCTCGATGGGCCAGCAGCGCCCGAACCCGCTCATCGACAAGCTGCGCCTGCACGACGCCGAGATCCTGCGGATGGAGCGCGAGTGCGGGCTCACCCCGGCCGCCCGCGGCGCCCTGGGCGTCGGCGAGGTCGGCGGGGACAAGCCCGCCTCGCCGCTGGACGAGATCCTCCGCCAGGCCGCCAGCCGGGGCCGGAAGTCCGGGTGAGCACCGCCACCCTGACCGGCCCGCCCCGGGCGCGGCGGGCACCGGTCAAGCCGTGGCCGCCGCGGTGGCTGACCCCGGTCCCCCGCGCCGACCTACGCCGCAGCGACGGGCCCCTGTACTCCCAGCTGGTCAACGCCACCTGCCGGATCACGAAGGACTCCGTGGCCGGCCCGGCCGGGCACCTGATCCGGCTGCGACCCTGGCAGGAGCAGCTGCACCGGCACCTCTTCGCCCGCCGCCCCGACGGGCTCCTCCGTCACCGCGTCGGCCTCATCGGCATCGCCCGGAAGAACGGGAAGTCCGGGATCGGGTCGGGCACCGCGATCGGCTCGATGCTCCTCGGCCCGGCCGGCGGTGAGGTGTACTCCTGCGCCGGGGACCGCGACCAGGCCTCCATCGTCTTCAACGACGCGAAGAAGATGGTCGAGGCCGACGAGCACCTGTCCAAGGCGATCAAGGTGTGGTCGAAGGTCCTCGAGGTCCCCGCCACCGGCACCACCTACCGGGCCCTGTCGGCCGACGCGTTCACCAAGGAGGGCAAGAACCCCTCCGCCGTCATCTTCGACGAGGTGCACGTCCAACCCACCCGGGAACTCTGGGACGTCATGGCCCAGGCGCAGGGCGCCCGCGAGGAACCCCTGATGATCGGCATCACGACCGCCGGGGTGAAGACCGACCGCACCGGGCGAGACTCGTTGTGCTACAGCCTGTACCAGTACGGCGTCCAGATCGCGCTCCGCGAGATCGACGACCCCACGTTCTTCATGGCCTGGTGGGAACCCCGCGCCGGCGCCGACGCCCCCCACGACGACCCCCGCACCTGGCGGGAGGCGAACCCCGGGTTCGACGACCTCGTCTCCGCCGCCGACTTCGAGTCCGTCGTGCGCCGCACCGAGGAGAACGAGTTCCGCACCAAGCGGTGCAACCAGTGGGTGTCCTCGGCCCGGGCGTGGCTGCCGAACGGCCGGTTCGAGTCCCTCGCCGACCCCGCCCGCTACCCCGGCGGCCCACCCGAGGGCACCCGCGTCGTCCTGGCCTTCGACGGGTCGAAGTCCGGAGACTCCACCGCGCTGCTCGGCTTCACCGTCGAGGAGCGGATGCACATGTTCGTCGTGGGCATCTGGGAGAAGGACCACCGCGACCCGAACTGGCGGGTCCCCCGCGGGGAGGTCAAGCAGGCCGTCCGGGCCGCGGCCCGCCGCTACGACGTCCCCGAGGTCTCCTGGGACGACTACATGTGGCAGGACGCCCGCGAGGAGCTGCAGGACGAGGGCCTGCCCATCGAGCCCTACCCGCAGACGCCCGAACGGATGGGCCGGGCCACCCAGCGGTTCTACGAGGCCGCGATGGACGGCACCTTCAGCCACGACGGGGACCCCCGCATGACCCGGCACTTCGCCAACGCCGTCCCGAAACCCACCAGCCGCGGGTTCGCCCGCATCACCAAGGAGTCCCCGGACTCCCCCCTGCGCATCGACGCCGCCGTCACCGGTGTCTTCGGCTCCGAGCGGGCCGAGTGGTGGCTGAACAACGGCGACCCCGACGCCCCGAACATCTGGTGAGGAGGAACCCCGTGCAGTGGATCGCCCCGACCGCCCTCGTCGTCGGCGTCGGCCTCCTCGTCGCCGCCGTGGCCGGCCTCGCCGGGCTCTGGTGGGCCCTGGCCGCCGCCGGCGCCGCCCTGGTCCTGTTCGCCGTGCTCGACGAACGCGGCCGGCAGCTGGCCGGCGCCCGAGCGGACGTCACCGGCCGCGAAGGGCGCGTCACCGGGGCCGCCCGGTCCGACACGGGTGAGGTCGCGGCCGCCGAGCCCGCCGCCGGGCCCGCCCGGACGTTGCCGCGCGGGTGGGGTGCTGCGTGAGGGCCCTGTCCGCGCTCGCCGGTCTCGGCAGCCCCGGCCGCCGTGAGGCGTCGCTGGAGAACCCGAACGTGCCCATCACCGGCGGCCGGCTGCTGTCGGAGGTCAGCGACCCCGCGGAGCTGTGGTCCGACGGCGGGGGCGGGGACCGCACCGTCACCCGGGTCGGCGCGGCCCTGCGCTGCGTGCAGATCATCGCGGGCACCATCGCGGGCTGCCCGATCAACGTGACCCGCCGCGCCGACCGCTCCAGCGTCGACGTGCCGTGGCTGCGGGCCACCACCCCGGGCACCACACCGTTCGAGATGATGGAGACCGCCGTCGCGCACGTCGCGCTGCGCGGCAACGCGTTCCTGCGCAAGCTCCGCTCCCGCGACGGGCGCATCCAGGGCCTGCTGCCCATCCACCCCACCCGGGTTCGGGTCGAGGTCGTCGACGCCACCGAGATCGGTCGGCCGTTCGCGAAGCTGTTCGTCGTCGACGGCAAGATTCCCTTGACGGAGTACGACGTCATGCACGTCCCGGGCCTGTCCCTGGACGGGGTCACCGGCATCTCCATCATCGAGAACGTCCGCCGCACCTTCCAGCTCGCGGAGTCCGCCGAGCGGATGGCCACCCGCTTCTACGAGCGCGGCATGCTGCTGTCCGGGTTCCTCTCCACCGAGCAGGACCTCGACGCCACGAAGGCCGACATCCTCAAGGAGCGGTGGCGGGCCAAGCTCTCCGGGATCGACTCCGCCTACGACGTCGCCGTCCTGGACAAGGGCACGAAGTTCCAGCAGCTGTCCCTGTCCCCCGCCGACGCGCAGTTCCTGGAGACCCGGAAGTTCCAGACCACCGAGATCGCCCGCATGTTCGGACTGCCAGGCTGGGTCCTCAACGACCAGGAGAAGTCCACCTCCTGGGGATCGGGCATGGAGCAGCAGTTCACCTCCATGGTCATCCTCACGTTCAAGGCCTACATGCAGCGCTTCGAGCAGCGCCTCACCGCGGAGTGCCTGAACCCCATCGCGGAGAAGGCCGAGTTCAAGGTCGAAGGCCTGCTGCGCGGGGACTCCAAGGCCCGCGCCGCGTTCTACTCCTCCGGCATCACCAACGGCTGGATGGTCCCCAACGAGGCCCGCGAGCTCGAGGACATGCCCCCCGTCTCCTGGGGCGACGAGCCCTACCGGCCCTTCAACGAGCCCGCCGGCGGATCCAGCGACCCGGCCGACGACGACCCCGCCGACAACCCCGACGACGACCAGCAGGACTGAGGAGGCGCATCGTGACCCACCGCTCCGCCGGCACCAGCACGGTGCTGGAGACCCGCACCCGCGACCTGAGCGACATCGACGCCCGGGTCATCCGCGCCGCCGACGACGCCACCCCGCAACGATTCGTCGGGCACGCCGCGGTCTTCAACTCCCGCACCGCCATCGGCAACCCGCTGTCGTGGTGGGGCTGGTACGAGGAGGTCGCCGACGGCGCCTTCGACAAGACCCTCGGCGAGGGCGACGCCCGCTTCCTCGTCGACCACGACACCCGGATGCTGGTGGCCCGCGTCTCCGCCGGTGACCTGCGCCTGAACACCGACGACATCGGCCTGGCCGTCGACGCCGACCTCGACGACGAGCTGTCCTACGTCCGTGACCTGGCGCGCAACCTGGAGAAGCGCCGCGTCACCGGCATGTCGTTCGGGTTCTACGTGGTGCGCGACGAGTGGTCGACCATCGAGGTCGAGGCCGAGGTCGGTGGCAGCACCGACGTCGTGCAGGTCGACCTCCGCCGCCTGACCGAGCTGCGCCTCCTCGAGGTCTCCGCGGTCACCTTCCCCGCCTACGACGCCACCGACGCCGGGCTGCGCGCCATGACCGACGAGGTCCGCGCCGCGCGCAACCGCCCGGCCCGCCCCGATCCTTCCGCCGCGCCTGACGGCGGAACCTCCGCGCCGGAGGACCCCGCGGGGTCCTCCACCCGGAGGAAGGACCCCGCGCCACCCGCTGGCACCCGGGGAGTCACGGCACTGGACCGACGAGCCCGTGAGCTCGCGGCCCGCTACTCCCTGACCCTCCCCCCGAAGGAGAACTGATGAACGAGCGTCTGCGGCGCCTCCTCGAGCAGCGCGCCACCGCCTGGGCCCAGGTCCAGGACATCCGCGAGCGTCTGGAGCGGGAGAACCGCGACCTGACGACTGAGGAGAACGAGACCTACGAGCGCGGCCTGGCCGACGTCGAGCGTCTCTCCCAGGACATCGAGCGCGAGGAGCGCGCCGAGCGGCAGCACCGCCTCGTCGACGACCTCGCCCCCGACAACCGCAGCACCCCGCCGCGCTCCGAGGACCCTGAGCGTGACTCCGGTGAGGAGTACCGCGACGCGTTCGGCCGCTACCTGCGCCGTGGCCTGGGGCGACTGAGCGGGGAGGAGCAGGACCTGCTGCAGCGCGGGTTCGTCGACTCCCCGGAGATGCGCGCCCAGGGCGTCGGCAACGACGCCGCCGGCGGTTACACCGTGCCCGAGGAGTTCCTCCGGCGCATGACCGAGGCGCTGCGCGACTTCGGCGGGATCCTCTCCGTCGTCGAGGTCATGAACACCTCGACCGGCGCCGACATCCGCTGGCCCACCAGCGACGAGACGAACTCCAAGGGCGCCCTGCTCGACGAGAACACCCAGGTCACCGAGCAGGACCTGCTGCTCGGCACCACCAAGCTCGGCGCGTTCACCTACACCTCCAAGATTGTGCGGGTGTCCCTGCAGCTGCTGCAGGACACCGCCTTCGACCTGGAGACGTGGCTGCCGAAGAAGCTCGGCGAGCGCATCGGCCGGGCGAGCTCGGAGCACTTCGCCGTCGGTGACGGGGTGAACAAGCCCCAGGGCCTGTTCACCGCCCTCGGCGTCGGCAAGGAGACCGCCAGCGCGACCACGATCAAGTACGACGACCTGGTCGACCTCGAGCACTCCGTCGACCCGGCCTACCGCCAGGGCGGACGGGCCCGCTACCTGCTCTCCGACACCGGTCTGGCGGCCATCCGCAAGATCAAGGACGACCAGGGCCGGCCGCTGTGGTCTCCCGCGCTGGCCGAGGGGGTCCCCTCGACCATCAACGGGCGCCCGTACACGATCGACAACAACATCGCCTCGTTCGCGGCGGGCGCCAAGCCCATCGCGTTCGGCGACTTCAACGCCGCCTACGTCGCCCGCATCGTCGCCGGGGCGCAGACCCTGCGCCTCACCGAGCGCTACGCGGACTTCCTGCAGGTCGGGTTCCTCGGCTTCCAGCGCATGGACGGCCGCGTCAACGACGCCACCGCCGCGAAGGCCCTGAAGCTCAAGGCCGCCTGATTCTCGTAGCACCCGCCCACCGGTGAGCACCGGCGGGCACCGAACCGGTCCGGCCCGGGGCCTCGCACACCCGGGCCGGACCACCCCCCGCCCAGCACCACCCGAACCTGACCACTCGAACGAGGAGGACCTCATGGCCCAGGGAACCAGCCAGGACGGCGCCAAGAAGACCACGACCGCCGGCACGAGCAGCACGGCGGGCAGCACGGCGGGCAGCGGCGACACCGCGACGCCGCGCGACACCGCCGCCTCGGTGCCGCAGGCCAACACCGAACAGAACGAGGACACCCGCTCCGCGCCCACGGTCGACGTCGTGGCCATGCCCTCGATCAAGGCCGACGGCACCCCCGACCAGACGCCCGGGTTCAAGACGGTCGAGGAGGTCCGGGAGGCCGAGGACCGCGACTCCTCGGGCAGCACCGAGACCAGCACCGGCACCAGCACCGGCACCAGCACCGGCGCCGGCACCGCGCCCGGCAAGGACGACTGACCGTGGCCGGCGGCCGTCGACGCCCCGAGGAGTCGCGCGAGGTCAGCCGCGAGCCGCGCACCCGCGCGGCGGTGCAGCGCCCCGAGGACCACCAGGAGCGCCCGACGGTCGCCGCCACCCTCACCCGGCCCACCGAACCCCGGGGCGTGCAGCGCGGGGCCCACCACCCGGACCACCACGGGGACCACTACGAGGACGGGGAGGTCGAGCGGCGGTGATCGTCACCCTCGAGGAGTTCGCCGAGTTCATCCAGCACCCCACCGTCAAGGCCGACGAGCGCGACCGGCTGCAGCTGCACCTCGACGCGGCCGAGCTCGCGGTCATCGCCCGCTGCGGTCCCGTCGCCGCCGGCGAGCAGGTCATGCGGGTGCGGGCCAGCGGCCGCAACCTCGTCGTTCCGGCCACCAACCTCGCCTCGGTCGCCTCGATCCTCGACCCTCACGGCCAGGCCGTGCCCGTCGACCTGCAGCGCAGCAACCTCCTCGCCGGGGTCCTCACCGTCCCCCTGCGCGGCGACGGGTGGTGGACCGTCACCGCCACCGTCGAGGGCAGCGACACCCCCGCCGACGTGAAACTCGCCACCCTGGTCATCGCCTCGCACCTGTGGGAGACCCAGCGCGGCCGCGGCGCTCGCCCGAACCTCTTCAACGGCTCCGAGGACCCCTCGGCCGGCACCCCCCGCGGGTTCGCCCTCCCGGCCCGGGCGCTGGAGCTCCTGCGCCCCTACGAGATGCCGACCATCGCCTGATGCGCCCCCAGTCCGGCACCCGCCTCATCACCGCCTACACCGCGGTCCTGGACCTCCTCACCGCCCAGCTCGTCACCGTCGGGTTCGAGGTCATAGACGGGCCCCGGGCCGCGCAGAACCTGCCCAACGACGTGCTGCTGCTCGCCACCGGCGGAGACATCGGCATGACCATGACCCAGGCCCGGGCCGGGCTCGGCGCTCGCCGCGACGAGTCGTTCACCCTGCGAGCGGTGCTCTCCACCTGGTCCGGAGACACCGACCTCGGCGTCCGCCGCGAACGCATCGAGGCCGCCCTCAACGTCCTCGACCAGCTCACCACCGACCGGACCCTGTTCACCGGGGTGCTCGACGACCTGCGCCTGGGCGAGGACTTCGGCATGGAGCAGCAGCAGACCACCGACGGCGCCGTCATCGAGGTCGTCCTCACCCTCGTCGGCCGGATCCTGCGATGACCCCTGCGATGACGAGGCAGCGGTGAGCTCGAGCATCGAGGGCCGCCTGCAGGTCGCGGGTCTGGCCGACGCGCTGCGCCGCACCCCCGAGGAGCTGCGCACCGAGATCCGCCAGGCGCTGCGGCAGGCGGCCACCCCGATCCTCGCCGACGCCCGCCGCCGCGCGTCGTGGTCACGGCGCATCCCCGGCGCCATCAGCACCCGGGTGTCCTTCACCGGCAAGAACGCCGGGGTGCGCCTGCAGGTCGACGCGACCCGGGCTCCGCACGGGCGCCCCTACGAGGGCATCGTCGCGCGCGGGCAGCGCAAGGGGTTCCGTCACCCCGTCTACGCCGAGGGCGGTCACCGGGCTCAGTGGAAGTGGGTCACCTCCCCCTACCGGCCCTTCCTCGCCCCGGCCGTCCAGGCCGCCTCCGCGGCCACCGAGACCCGACTCCTCGAAGCCGTCGACGGCGTCCTGCGCCGCCGCGGCTTCTGAGCTCCGCGCGCCCGCACCCCGCCAGCACGCGGCTCCCCCCACACGGCACCCCGCCGAGCACGACCCCGACAGGAGAGGAAGGACCGGCCATGCCCGAGTTCATCTACGCGAAGCACCCCGACATCGACGGCGTGGCCTACCTGGCCCGGACCGCCCTGGACTCCTTGCCCGGGTGGGAGGAGTGCGAGAAGCCCGACCCCGAGGAGCGGGCCCAGGTCCGCGCTGAGGTCAACGGCGAGGAGACCGGCTCGGCCGGGCCCCGCAAGACCACGCGCAGCACCAAGACCGCCGACAAGAACTGACCCTCGGCCCCCGCCGAACCTCCCGGGCCCCCGCCCACCCCCCCCCGACCTGATCGACCGAAGGAGACACCACCGTGGCCATCACGACCGCGCCCAAGGCTCAGCGGTTCTTCAACGCTGGCATCACCGAGATCCTTTTCCTGCCGATCGTCGCGGCGTCCGCGCTGTCGTCCAAGGCGGCCGGGTACCTGAAGCCGACCGCGGCGGAGCTGAACAACGCCGTCCGGCTGTCCGACGACATCGCCGACATCGCCGGCTGGTCGGTCAGCTCCGGATTCATCGACACCCCCGACCTGGGCAGCCGGTTCACCAGCCGGATCACCGGGCGGACCACCAGCGACGACTCCTCGCTGACGTTCTACGCCGACCCCGACGGGCTCGACGCGCGCCGGGTCCTGCCCCGCACCACCAAGGGGTTCATCGTCGTCGCCGACGGCGGGTACGGGACCGCCGGGGACCTGGCCGACGTGTTCGCCGTCGAGGTCGGCTCGGTCGGCAAGGTCCGCTCCGTCTCCGACACCGCCATGCAGCTCACCATCGGCTTCGCGATCACCGCCCAGCCCGCCGAGGACGTCGCCCTCCCGGTCCCCGCGTGAGCGCACGGGACCGACTGGCGGGCAAGGCCCGCCGCCGCACGACCGTCTCCGTCGCGTTGCAGGACGCGACGGAGGCGGCCGCCGCGGTCGCCGAGGCCGAACGCGCGGTCTACCTCGCCCAGGCCGCCGGCGAAGAGACCGGCGAGATCAACCGCCTCGGTGACGTCGTCGAGGCCGCGCAGGCCGCCCTCGACGCCTGCCACGTCACCGTCGAGTTCCAGGCGCTCGCCCCCGCCGAGTGGGAGGGCCAGCAGCTGGACTTCGTGGGCAAGGACGGCGGCATCGACCAGGAGAAGTGGCAGCAGAACCTCCCCCTCCTCGCCGCCGCGTGCGCCGTGGACGAGGACCTGCAGGACGAGGACTTCTGGCGTGAGCAGCTGACCGGCGGCACCTGGTCGTTCGGTGAGGTCATCGCCCTGGGCCGCAAGCTGCTGTCGCTGAACACCAGCGGACCGGACGCCCGCGTCCCTTTCGCCTGATCCGAGACCCGCTCTTCGCGGCCCGCATGAACTACTGCGGGCCGCACGGGATCCCCCTGTCCACGTTCCTCGGCTGGGACCAAGCCGACCAGGACGCGGCTCTCGGCTGGTCGGCCCACGAAGCCCGCCGCTACCCCGACGGCTCCCACCCCGACGACTGGAACCCCGAACTCGGCGGGTCCCGACGCGCGTTCCACACCCACATCGACGTGCACCCCGGCGCCCAACTCATCGAGGCCGCGCAGGCCTCGGAGGAGTTCAGCGAGGCGGGCCGCGGGGCGCACGTCCACCTCATCACCGGCCCCGCATCCGAGTGCGCCCGCTGCCTGCGCACCGCCCGAACCCAGCGAGAGGAGTGACCCCGTGGCGAAGTCCTCCGACCTGATCATCCGGCTCAACGCCGACACGGGGAAGTTCGAGTCCGGGTTCAAGAACGCCGAGGCCTCGGCCAAGGCCTTCGAGCGCGAGCTCGCCAAGCTCGAGGCCCAGCAGCGGGAGATGGCCAAGCTTGAGGCGCAGGCCTACCGCGAGCAGCAGCAGCGCGACGAGGCCAAGGAACGCGCCATCCGCGAGATGGCGCGCCTGGAAGCGGCCGCCTACCGGGAGGAGCGGCAGAGGCAGGAGGCCAAGCAGCGCGCGATCCAGGAACTCGGGGACGCCGAACGTCAGGCCTACGCCGAGCAGGCCCGCCGCGACGCTGCCGCCGCCCGCCGCCAGGAGCAGCTCGCCGAGCAGGAGCGGCGGCGCATGGAGCGTCGCCGCGAGGCCATGGCCGACATCGGCCGCGCCCAGGTCGCCGCCGGAGCCGCCCTCGTCGCCGGGCTCCTCGTCTCGGTGCGCGCCGCGGTCGAGTGGGAATCGGCCTGGACCGGGGTCCAGAAGACCGTCAACGGCACCGAGGCCGAAATGGCCGACCTCGAGAAGCAGCTCCGTGCCATGTCCGGGGTCCTCCCGGTCAGCTCCACCGAGATTGCCAACGTCGCCGCGGCCGCCGGGCAGCTCGGCATCGAACGCAGCAACGTCGCCGCCTTCACCAAGACCATGGTCGACCTGGGGGTCTCCACCAACCTCTCCAGCGAGGAGGCGGCCACCACCCTGGCGCGGCTCATGAACATCATGGGCACCAGCCAGGCTGACGTCCGCCGGCTCGGATCCACCATCGTGGACCTGGGCAACAACTTCGCCACCACCGAGCAGGAGATCGCGGCCATGGCGCTGCGCATCGCCGGTGCCGGCAAGACCATCGGCTTGTCCGAGGCCGACGTCCTCGGCTTCGCCGCGGCCCTCTCCAGCGTCGGGATCGAGGCCGAGGCCGGGGGCTCCTCGATCTCCACCCTGCTCATCAACATGGCCGTGGCCGTCTCCGAGGGCGGATCCGACCTCGAAGGGTTCGCCCGCACCGCCGGCGTCAGCGTCGCGGAGTTCAAGCGCCTCTTCAAGGACGACGCCGCCGGCGCGTTCACCGCCTTCGAGACCGGCCTCAACGGGGTCATCACCTCCGGCGGGGACGCCTTCGCCGTCCTCGAGGACCTCGGCATCACCGAGATCCGTCAGCGTGACGCCGTGCTGCGCCTGGCGAACAACTACACCGGCCTGCGCGACTCCCTCGGACTGGCGAACAACGCCTGGATCGAGAACAACGCCCTCACCGTGGAGTCGGAGAAGCGCTACGCCACGGCCGCCTCGAAGTTCCAGCTGGCCAAGAACGCCCTGAACGAGCTTGGCATCGAACTCGGCGCGGAGCTCCTGCCGATGGTCGTGCAGGGCACCGAGGCCATCACCGGACTCACCCGCGAGGTCGCCGGGATGCCCGACGAGATGAAGACCGCCCTCGTGGTCGTCGGCACCCTCGGCGCCGGCATCCTCGGAGTCACCGGCTCCGCGGCGCTCGCCGCCCCTGCCCTGGCCCGCCTGGCCGAGAACCTGACCCTGCTCGGCCGCTCCGCCGGCGTCGCCCGGGCGCTATCGGCCACCGCCACCGTGCTGGCCGGGCCGTGGGGTGTCGCGATCGCCGGGGCCACCGTGGCCCTGGGGTTCCTCGTGTCCAAGCACATCGAGGCCAAGAACCGCGTGCACGACCTCACCGAGGCGATCCGCGCGGACTCCGGTGTCGTCGCGGAGAACACCCGCCAGCACATGGCCAAGCAGCTCGCCGACGACGGCACCCTCCGTCGGGCCAAGGACCTCGGGCTGAGCCTGCCGCTCATCACGTCGGCCTACCTCGGCAACAAGGACGCGCTGGCCGAGCTGACCGGGGAGTACCACAAGGCCAAGGACGCCGCCGACCGTCGCGCCGCGGCCGACGCTGCCACGCTGGAGCAGATCTCCGCGGGCACCAACCTGACCGAGGGGCGCACGCAGGCCGAACGCGATGCAGCGGCGGCCGAGATCGCCCGGGTCGGCACGCTGGGTGAGCTCGTGCGCGCCGCGGAGCAGTCCAGCGGGCAGACCGCCGAGGCCACCGCGGCCGCCGAGGACTACGTGGCCGCCCAGGAGGAGGTCGAACGGGCCTCGGCCGGTGCGGCGGAGAGCATCGAGGAGCTCGGCGCCCGGGTCGGGCTGACCGAGGACGAGTTCACCAAGCTCACCGAGTCGATGGCCGAGCAGATCGCCGGGTTCATTGACTTTAACGGCACCTACACGACGCTGCTGCAGCAGCGGCAGCAGGCCGAGCAGGAAGCCGCCCAGAAGGCCGGGGAGGCCGCGGGCAAGACCGCCGACGCCTGGAAGGACGCGGGCAAGAACGCGAAGGTGTCGTTCCGCGACTTCGTGGCCGAGCTGGAGAAGCAGGTCGAGGCCCAGGACCGCTACGTCGAGAACATCTCGCTGCTGGCCGGGCGCGTCTCGACGGCCGCCCTGCAGAAGATCATCGAGATGGGGCCGACCGCCGCGCCGCTGGTGGCCGACGCGATCGCCAACGGCACCCAGGAGGGGTTCGACCGGCTCTCCGACCTGGCCGCGCGCGGGTCGGCCTCCACCTTCGCGGGCATCCAGCAGCAGATCGTCTCCGCCCAGCCCAAACTCACCCAGGCCGCGCGCCAGCTCGGGCAGTCCACCGCGGACTACTTCTCCGCCGCACTCGGCCGCGGCGAGATCACCGCCGCCGAGGCGATCCGCCGGATCGACGCGATCATCGCCGCCGCGGACTTCCTGCCGCAGACCGCGGCCGTCCTCGGGCAGGAGACCGCCGACCGCTACAGCGCCGGGCTGCGCGACGGATCCCTCACCGTGCAGGACGTCGTCCACGACATCGACCTCAGCCTGGCGAAGCTGCCCACCGACACCACCACGACGCTCAAGGTCGACGGCAAGGACCGCTCGATCCGCGACATCGACGCGCTGAAGACCGCGCTCAACAACGTCCCGAACCGCACGGTCACCCTGACCACCCTGCTCACCGGGAACATCGTCAACGCGAACCTGGCGAAGGCGGCCGCCGACCCCCGCTACGGCTACGGGGTGCTCAAGGCCCAGGGCGGGCCGATCTCCGGGCCCGGCGGTCCCACCGACGACCGGATCCCCGCCTGGCTCTCCGACGGTGAGTACGTCATCAAAGCCAGCGAGACGAAGAAGCACCGGCGCCTGCTCGACCTCATGAACTCCGGGCAGCTGCCCGCCGACGCGCTCCACTTCGCCGTCGGCGGCCCGGTCCTGCACAACGAGGTCCAGACGCGCCTGCCCTCCATGAACGCGATCAACTCCGCGTGGCGCAACGTCATCGCCGGACCGGCGAAGTCCATGCAGGCGGCCGCCGACGCCGCGGCCGACGCCGCCGACAACGTGGGCTCGACCGCGCTCGGGGGCGGCACCGGCCCCGGCGGGTGGCAGTGGCAGATCGCCACGCTGCGCAAGCAGTTCCCGGGCCTCGGCCTGAACTCCGCGTTCCGGCCCGGTTCCAAGACCGTCAGCGGCAACGCCAGCTACCACTCCCGCGGCCGGGCCGTCGACGTCCCCCCGCGCATGGACGTCTTCAACTGGCTCCTGGCCAACTACGGCCGCACGTCGCCGGAGATCATCTACAGCCCGGCCGGCGGCCGCCAGATCAAGAACGGTGCCCCGCACCTGTACTCCGGCGCCGTCCGCGCCATGCACTTCAACCACGTGCACTGGGCCTACGACCAGGGTGGTGTCGCCTCCGGCACGGGCCTGCTGCCCAAGCTCACCCCCCGCCCCGAACGCGTCCTGTCCCCGGAGCAGACCGAGAGCTTCGACCGGCTCGTCGACGTCCTCGGCGGTGGCCGCTACGCCACCGGCGGCCTCGTCGTGCAGATGCCGAGCAAGACCACGGGGCTGCAGAACACCACCGACACCGCCGCCTACCTCCGCCAGGCCATGACCGAGGTCCTGGTCAAGGTCGACGACCGCGAGCTGCGCCGCGCCACCACCGCCTACGCCGCCTTCAACTCCGCCGCGGTCGCCGCGCAGAAGGAACTCGCCGCGGCCAAGGCCACCGCCGACGAGTTCGCCGACGCCGCGCGCGACGCCGTCTCGGCCTACGAACGCGACCAGGGCAAGCTGCAGTCCTCCATCGACGACGTGACCGCCGCGGAGAAGGCGGCCACCGCCGCTCGCCGGGAGCTGAACGAGGCCACGAAGGCCAAGGACACCGACAAGGCCACCCGCGCCCGGGAGAACCTCGCCCAGGCCGAGGAGAAGCTGGGCGAGGTGTGGGCGGCCAACCGTACCGCCCAGGGCGACGTCGCCGTCAGCTACGCCCACATGATCGCCATGCAGGGCAAGGCCGACCAGGCCAGCCAGAAGCTCACCGCGGCCACCGCCAAGGAGGCCTCCGCGGCCGTCTCGGCCAGCGCTGCCAAGGACCGCCAGGCCGCCGCGGAGCAGAAGCTCAACGACGCGAAGGCCGCGGCGCTCGCCTACGCCAAGCGCATCGCGGCGGCCGCGATGTCCGGCTCCGAGCTCACCGGCCTGTTCTCCGCCACCGACGTCGTGCGCGGCCTGGAGTACGCGCAGAAGGCCTACGCCGCCAGCGTCGAGCAGGCCTACAAGACCACCGACCCGACCGAGTACCAGTCCAAGATCGACCAGCTCGCCGAGGCCGGCCAGCGGCTGCAGGCCTCCCAAGCCGCCAACGGCGCGAGCTACGCCACCCAGCGCGAGACCATCGCGGCCACCCGCATCGAGGTCGAGAAGCTGGCGCTCTCCTACGGCTTCACGTCCGAACAGGCCCGCGCGCTGGCCGAGTCCTCGGTCCCGCTGATGAACTCCGGGGAGACCCTCGTCGCCAGCCTGGAGCGCCAGCTCAAGGCCGTGGTCGGGTTCTCGCAGTCGATCTCCACCCTCCGCTCCCTCGGCCTCTCCCAGGGCCTCATCGACCAGATCCTCGAGGCCGGCCCGCAGAAGGGCTACGAGCTGGCCCAGGAGCTGATCTCCGGGGGCAAGGGCATGGTCGACCGGCTCAACGCCCTGCAGCGCGAGCTGGAGGCAGCCAGCAACAAGCTCGGCCAGACCGCGGCCACCTCGGTCTACGGCGTCTCGACGAAGCAGACCGGCACGACCGCCACCACGCCGACCTCGACCCTGCCGAGCCTGGGGACGGTGAAGCTGCCCGGGGTCACGCTGCGGGCCCGCGGGGGCTACGTGACCGGCCCGGGCGGGCCCACCGACGACCTCGTACCGGCCATGCTCTCGGCCGGGGAGTTCGTCATGTCCGCGGCCGCCACGCGCGGGATCACCCGCCCGGTCCTGGAGGGCATGAACGCGCGCCGCAGCGTCGGCACGCCGTCGCGCCCTGCCCCGGTCACCGTGATCGTGCAGGCGCCCGAGGCTCCGCCCGTCAGCACCATCGGCTCGATCTTCGGGTCCGTCACCGTGGCCGACCCCGGCGCCGCGGACCTGCTCTGGCGCCGCGCCGGCGCTGTCGCCGGACCGCTCGGGGTCGGAGGGGGACGCTGATGCTGTTGCGCCTGGAGGAACCCACGCTCGGCGTCCTGCGCCTGGAGCCGCGCTACGGGTTCCGGCCTTCCCGCCTCGACCTCGGGTTCCCCACCGCCCGGGCGGTGTCGGAGGACCGGGTCAACGCGCACGGCACCATCGACTCCACCCAGCTCTACGGCTCCCGCGCCGTCACGATGAGCGTGGCCGTGGTCGGCAACTCCGACGGGGAGTCCGGCTGGCCCTACCGGCGCCGCGACCTTCTCGACCGCCTCCGCGCGTTCCTGAACCCCGGGCGCCGCTCCTACCTCTACATCGACGACGAGGACGGCACCGCCGAACGCCGCGTGCTCCTGCGCGGAGACAGCGCTGGCGCCCCCATCGAGACCCCCGGCTACGCCGAGGTGTCGCTCGGGTGGGTCGCACCAGAAGGCATCCTCGAACTGGGCACGCAGCTGCTCGTCCCCGTACCCGCCGTGCCACCGAGCCCGGCCGGGCGCTCCTACCCCCGCCGCTACCCGCTGCGCTACCCGCGGTTCTCCGCCGCCGGAGCGCAGGGCGTCGTGAACATCGGCACCGAGCCCGCGGCCCCCATCTACCGGATCTTCGCGTCCAAGAACCCCGCGATCATCAACCCCGACACCGCGACCGTGCTCGCCTTCGGCGGCACCGCGCTCACCGGCACCGTGCAGCTCGTCGGCTCGCAGTACATCGAGGTCGACGTCCGCAACGCCACCGCCTACTACAACGGCGACCGGACGCAATCCGCCTACGGGTCCATCGATTTCGCGCGCAGCAGCTTCGCGTGGCTGGCCCCGGGCTCCAACCGGCTGCGCCTCGTTTCCGAAACCCAGGACCCCGCCGCCCGGGTCGACGTCCTGTACCGACCCGCCTGGATCTGAGGAGAAACTCGTGACCTGGAAGACGCCGCAGTACATGGCGAACCCAGACCTGTCGGTGGCCGCCGAGGACGACCGGCTCATCATCGAAACCCTGTTCTCCGAGGGGATCTTGAACCGCAACGCCGGGCAGGGTCTGGTGCAGCAGCGCCCCGAGGGCGCGGCCATGAGCGTGTACGTGGCGCCGCTGGACTGCGTCATCAAGGGCGACGACGTCACCGGTCAGGGGTCTTACCTCGCCCGGATGAACGTGGGCGAGGCGTACACGATCCCCCCGGCCAGCACGACGAACCCGCGCATCGACCTGCTCGTGGCCGAGATCGTCGACAGTCAGTACCGGACCCCGACGACCGCCCGCCCCGAGGGGGCGCACCTCTACCTCGTGGCCGGGACCGCCGCAGCGAGCCCCACCGTGCCCGCTCTGCCCGCGACCGCGATCCCGCTGGCCCAGATCGCCGTGGCCGCCAACGCCACGTCGATCACCACCGCGAACATCACCGACCTGCGGGGGCAGGCCGGGGCCGCGGCCCTGCAGATCGGCACCCAGTTCCAGTTGCTCACGACCACCCAGCGCGACGCGATCACCAACCCCTACGTCGGGCAGTCGATCTTCAACACCACCACCGGGCGCAACGAGACCTACCTCGGGTCCGGCATCGGCTGGCAGCCCGCCGGGCGCGTCGACCTGCAGGTGTTCACCGCTTCGGGAACTTGGACCAAGCCGGTTGGGGCCCGGCAGGTCCTCATCGACGTCATCGGCCCCGGCGGCGGAGGTGGGTCCGGCAAGGTCGTTGCTGGGGGCGGCTCAGGCGGCAGCGGCGGGGGCGGCGGCGCGCGCCTCCGTGCGACGATCACCGCGGCCGAGTTGGACGCCACCGTTCCCGTGACGGTCGGAGCGGGCGGGACCGGGCCATCAGCAGCATCCACCTCCGGAGGCAACGGGGGAACGTCCAGCTTCGGGGTGTTCGCGGCCGGGGGCGGCAAGGGCGGCAACCCCGGGGTCGGCAACGACAGCAGCAACCTGCAGCGCATCCTCGGTGGCGAGGGTGGATCGGTCCCCCCGACTGCATCGGCGGCGCGTCTTCCGGCTGGTGGGATCGGCTCCTACGGTGCCCTGACCACCGAGCCGGTCACGGCTGTGGTGGCTGCCTACCTGACCACTGCGGAGTTTGGTGGGGGTGGCGGCGGTGGCGTCGAGATCCCGACCGGCAGCTCCAACCTGTTCCTGTCCTCGCCCGGCGGTTCCGGATGGGGCGGCGGCGGAGGCGCCCCTGCCAGCACCGCCTCGGGCCGAACCCTGGTCAGCACGGCGAACTGGACGCGTGCCGCCGGGTCCGGCCTGGCGAGTCTGACTGGTGCCGGTGGAAACACCGACGGATCTCAGCCAGGTACGCCCGGGACGCTGTCGACCACTGGCGGAGTCGGAGGCGGTGGCGGTGGTGGCATCAGCAACAGCAGCGGCGCGGGAACGGCAGGTGGTGCTGGCGGTGTCCCCGCAGGCGGCGGCGGGGGCGGCGGTAACGGCAGCACGACGCACGGAGCCGGCGGCGCCGGCGGCCGCGGCGAGGTCCGCGTCCTCACGCTGGTCATCTGAGACGGGAGAACAAGCCCATGACCGACGAAACACCAGACGAGCAGGGTCGACGCAGGCTCGCCCTCATCCGTGACGGCCTGGTCGAGAACGTCGTCCTGGCCGATGCCGACTACGACCCACCCACGGGGCTGCAGGCCGTCGACCTCGACGACGACTCCCTCGTCGGGCCCGGCTGGAGCCACCGCGGACGCGACCGGTTCGAGGCCCCCCGGGTCAGCCCGTCGCTGCCTGTCCCCGACCCCGTCTCGGCGCTCAGCACCCGGGCGAGCACGTCTGAGGCGCGCATCGACGCCCTCGCCGCCGCGGTGTCCGGGTTGCTGCTGGCCCAGCAGCTGCCCGACGCCGACGACGACGTGCTCAACGACCTCGACGCCCTCACCGGGACCGCCGGCCCCGGCGCGAGTCCCGGCGCCGGCGACGACCTGGACCTCGACGACATCCTCGCCCAGCTGACGGGAGCCTGACCGTGTTCGACCTCATCGCCCGCGAGTACCGCGCGCAGAACCTCACCACCCGCCAGCTCGCCCAGCTCGTCAAGGCCGGGTTCATCACCCTCGACGAGGCCAAGCTCATCGTGGCCACCGGCGGGAACGTCGGCGCCTTCGCCGAGCCCGCCCAGCAGGTGGCGCCGGAACCCGCCCCGCGGACCGAGGACGACGCCCCCGCGTCGACTGCCTGAGGAACCACGAGGCCTGAACGGTGGGCACCTGGAGGCTCGACGTCGGACCGTGGACCGGTGCCCCCGTCCGTCAGCTTACTGAGGCCCGGGGAATCTCGGCCACGTTCCGCCTGGCCGGGACATCGGAGCTGTCATTCACGCTGAACGCCCGGCGCGACCAGGCGGCCGCGGTCGTCCCCCTCGTCTCCGACGTGCACGCCACCCGCGACCGGGAGCTGATTTACACCGGCCGGGTCGGGCGCCCCGACGACTCCCCGACCGCGACCCAGCACGACCGGACGTTCCAGACCGCCGACTACCGCGGGGTCCTCGCCCGCCAGGTCTGGACCGGGCCACAGACGACATGGACCGGCGAGCAGGCCGCCGTGCTCAAGGCGCTGGTCGACCACCCCCAGGGGCTCGCCGGGGGCAACCTCGGCATCGACACCTCCGGCCTGCCGACCACTGGGCAGTCCGCAGCCCGCGTCACCGAGACCGGAGCCAGCATCGGCACCGAGATCGAGGCGCTGGCCGCCGCAGGGGAGCCGGCGAACGCCGCGACCGCCGGGTTCGACTGGGACGTCGCACCCGGCTGGGGCGCCGCCCGCAAGCTGCGCGCCTGGTACCCGTTCCGGGGCTCCGCGCGCCCGCCCCTGCCCTACCGGTGGCTGGAGGACCCCAACCGCCGGGAGTCCTCGCGGATCCGTTCGGCCACCCGCAGCCAGGACCCGGCCGCCTTCGCCAACGCCGTGCTGGTCACCGGCGGCACGAAGTCGGTCACCACGACGAGCACCACGGTCAACCCCTCGACCGGGCAGACCCAGGTGTCCACCGAGACCAAGCAGGTCCCGACCACCCCGGTGTTCCTGGCCGTGGCCGACATCGCCACCCGGCCCGAAGGGCTCTGGCCGCAGACCATCAGCTTCGGGGACATCACCGATCAAACCGAGCTGGCGGCCAAGGCGGCCGAGCGCCTGGCCGCGCTGGCCGCCAACCTCCCCGCCTACGAGATCGTCCTGGCCGCGGGCTCCTGGGGCGGACCGAGCGACGTGTGGCTCGGCGACCGGGTCGCCGTCGTCGTCTCCTCCGGCGTCCTCGCCGAAACCGTGACGCTGCGCGTGAGCGAGGTCCGCGTGCAGCTCGACGCGAACGGGGCCGAGACCGTGACCCTCGTGCTCGGCACCCCACCCGGCGACCTGGAGTCCGCCCTGCGCGGTGTCTTCTCTCGCGTCGCCACCCTCGAGCTGCTGGCCTGACCGGACAAGGAGCCGCCGTGACCGCACTGGGCAACCCCGCCCCCCGCATCGACGTCGTCTTCCGACGCCGCTCCGATGACGTCATCGTCGGCGTCTGGACCGACGAGGACGGCAGCCCTCGCACCCTGCTCGGCGCCGTCAGCATCGAACTCGGGGACCGCACCTGGCCAGGCTCCGTCGGCGGCCCCGACAGCAACGAGGTCACCTGGACCCTCACCGCCCAGGACACCGACGTCGCCTGGACCACCCGCCCCGTCACGATCGCGCGCGTCAACGGCCAGACCCGCGAGGTCCTCGGCCGCGGCACCGCGACCGCCACCTGACCCGGGCATCTAACCCGGACACCGAAGCCACCGCCATGGCCACCCTGAACCCCCGCAGCCCCGCCGTCATCAGCACCCCGCCCCGGGCCCCGGGCACCGTCCGCACCCCCACCCCGGCGCTCGCCACCGTCCGCGGGACGCAGCCCGCCGGGGCCCCCGTGGTCACCGGGTCCGGACGCGTCCAGGACCGGACCGACGGGATGACGATGATCGGCGGCGCCGCCGTCTACGTCCGCGACCTCCCGGGCGCGGAGTGGCACTGGTCGCACCCCTTCGGGCGCCTGCCTCGCATCGAGGTCTACGTCCGCGACCCCGACAGCGGCGTCCTCGAAGCCGTCGACGCCCTCGTCGACCCCACCCCCACCGACTTCACCATCCGGTTCTCCCGGCCGGTGAGCGGGCAAGCGATCGTCAGCTGAGGAGAGGCACTCACCCATGAACGGCTTCCGGAAGTTCTTCGTCGGGCTCGACCTGAACGGCTCGCGCATCACCGGGCTCGGAGACCCCTCCGCGCCCTCCGACGCCGTCAACCTCGGCTACCTCGGCAACTCCCTGGCCTCGCTGTCCTACAAGGCGCCCGCCGTGGCCGCGGCCACCCAGAACATCGACATCGCCACCCCGCCCGCCACGTTCGACAGCATCGCCGTCGCGGCCAACGACCGGATCCTGCTGCCCCGCCAGACCGACGCCACGCAGAACGGCGTGTGGATCTACCGCGGTCAGGGCGTCGCCATGACCCGGGCCACCGACCTCGACACCGCCACCGAACTGCAGTCCGCCGTCGTCGTCGTCTCCCGCGGCACCGCCACCGACGCCAACGGCGACCTGCTCTACGGAGACCGCGCCTGGCTGCAGCGCAGCGACAACATCACCGTCGGCACCACCCCCCTGCAGTGGATCCCCCTGCCCGGGCGCGGGCTGCCCTACCAGGCCGGCAACGGCCTGCGCCTGGACGGCAACACGTTCTCCGCCGTCCCCTCCGACGGGCTCCTCGTCGGCCCCGGCGGGGTCCGCGTCGACCCCGCCTACGTCGTGCGGAAGTACGCCAGCGACCTCGGCGCGCTGACCGCGGGCACCGCGGTCACCGTCACCCACGGCCTGGGCACCACCGACATCACCGCCCAGCTGCGCCTCGTGTCCACCGGGGAGTTCATCGACGCCGACATCGTGGTCAAGGACGCGAACTCCGTGACCGTGACGTCCCTGGTGCCCCTGCCCGCCAGCGCCGCCCGGTTCGTCGCGCACGGCTGATGCCCGGCCGCCACCTCGGCGGGTTCGCCTCCACCGCCCTCCCGCTCACCGCCACCACCGACGGCTCCGGGAACGCGGTCTTCACCATCCCCGCCGGGCGCCTGCGCCTCTACGCCGGCGCCATCGCCCAGGTCGTCGCCCCCACCACCGGTAGCAGCGGCGGCCTGTTCTCCCACCAGATCACCGCCGAACCCACCCTCGGCGCCGACCTGAGCACCAGCGAGGGGAAGGTCACCGTGCACGTCACCAAGTCCAACCAGATCGCGTTCCTCCTCGGCGGCTCCGCCCCGGCCCTCGTCTCCGCGCAGGCCGGGATCACCGTCCGCCTCCTGCCCCTGGGGGTGTGACCGGGTGCCCGCCGCCCAGCCCGCCCGGCCGGGACGGGTCGAGGTCGACGCCGAGACGTGGTCGACGCTGCAGTGGGCGCTGCACGCCACCACCCGCCTCCTCGGGACCGTCTCCGTGCTCGTCGGCGCGCTCATCGCCCTCGGGGGCGCCGCGCGCCTCGCCGCGCCCGCCTACACCGTGCAGGCGCAGGTCCCCGCCGCGACCGCGGTGTGGGGTGGGCTGCTCATCCTCGCCGGTATCCTCACCGTCGTCGGCTCCCTCGCCGACCGGGTCCCCTCCGGCCGCAAGCTCGCCGCAGCCGGCCTCCTCGCCCAGGCCCTGACCACCGCCGTGTTCGGGATCGGGTTCGTCCTCGCCGCCGGGCAGGAACACCCACCCCCCGGCGCCCCGCACGTCGCCCCCCTCACCGGGATCGGGACCTGGCTCGGCTGGTCGGTGCACGCCGCCACCTACGGCCTGCTCACCACCGTGGTGCGGCGATGACCCGCCGCCGGGCCCAGGAAGGCCCCGACCGCGAGGTGTCGCCCTACCGGCCCCGCACCGCCCGCATCGCCGCCGCCAGCCCCTACCAGCTGGTCCTGCTCGCCATGACGTTCCTGGCCGGGCTCGTCATCCTCATCGGCGTCGACCTCCCACCCTCCATCGGCGGCAACCTCCCCCACGCCCTCGGCTGGGCCTGGGCCGGCGCCCTCATCACCGGGGCGCTCGCCGGCACCGTCGGTCTCGCCGACCGCCTCACCTACCGCGGCCTGCTCGTGGAGTCCGCCGGCTGCTCCATCCACGGCGGCGCCTGCGCGTTCTACGTCGTCGCCCTGGTCCTCGGCAACGGAGCAGCGACCGTCGTCGTGCCCGCCTCCCTCATCACCGGCATCGCGATCGCTTCCACCTGGCGGGCCATGCAAGCCCGCCGCGAGGCCCGCGACCTGCTCCGCACCGTCCTGCCCCTCCTGCGCACCACCCGCGCGCCCGAAGGAGGCGAAGGCCATGACCGCAGCAACCACAGCCCTGACGAGCACCACCGAGATCGACCCGGGTCTCGACACGACGACGGAGCGTGACCCCGTGGACTGGCAGACCCTCCTGACCGGTGGCGGTGCAGTCGGTCTGGTCGGCGCCATCGTCGCGATCGTCAAGGTCATCGTCGACGCCCGCAAGGCCCCCGCGGAGATGAACCGCACCGACGCCGAGGCCGACACCTTCACCGCCCAGGCCATGGCCACCGTCACCACCGCCACCCAGGCCGCGGCCACCGCCATCATCGAGCCCCTCGTCGCGCAGGTGAAACGCCAGGACGACGAGCTCAACCGCCTCTACGAGAGGCAGCGCGACACACGCGAACGCATGGACCGCATGGACGACGAGCTCCGCGACCTGCGCCGCGACCGCGAACTGCACCGCGACCTGCTCCTCGAGCACGCCGCCGTCGACCACCTCCTCGTCCAGCGCCTGCGCGACCACGGCATCGAGGTCGCCGACCTCCTGCCCCTGCCCCCGCTGACCCTCCCCCACAACTGAGGAGACGCCCGTGCCCCGCTCCGCCCGCAGCCTCGACGTCCTCCTCGCCCAGATCAACGCCGCCGCCCCGCACCGGTCCAAGGTCTCCGACGGCGGAATCGCCGACGCCCGCCACCTGGCCGCCGGCACGTCGGACCACATCCCCGACGCCACCGGCGTCTTCCACGCCCGCGACTTCACCCACGACCCCACCGGCGGGTTCGACGCCCACGCGTTCGCCGACCGCCTCCTCGCCGAGCAGGACCCCCGCCTGAAGTATCTCATCAGCCGCGGCCGCATCGGGTCCGGCCCGGCCGGGCCCCGCCCCGGGGTGTGGCGCCGCTACGACGGCGAGAACCGCCACGACCACCACACCCACGTCTCCGTCGTCTCCGGCGCTCGCGGCGACGGGGCCCGGGCCTGGGCCGGGGTGGTCGCCGCACCCACCAAGCCCTCCATCCGCCCCGGAACCACTCGACCGATCCCCGAAGGAGACGAGGACGACATGACCCCCGAGCAGGACGCCCGCCTGAAGGCCATCGAGGTCCAGCTCCTGGGCCCCGACCCCAGCAAGCCCGGCTGGCCCCAGCTCGGCGGCCGGACCCTCGTCGACGCCCTGGCCGTCGTCCTGCCCCGCAGCGAGGAGGCCGCCGTGCAGCTCCTCGGCCCGGTCAAGGGCAAGCCCGGCTGGCCGCAGCTGCGCGGCCGGACCCTCGTCGACGCCGTCGCCGAACTCCTCAACCGGAAGTGAGCCCCGCCATGAGCACCGGAACCGTCGCCCCCTGGCCCGCGATCCCCCCGGCCCAGCCCTCGATCGTCGCCGTCATGCCGTCCGGGGAGATCGCCTACGTCCCGGCGTCCGCGGTCGGGCTGACGCTGTCCGAGACCATCACGCCCACACCCGCCCCGACCCCGACGCCCACCCCGGTGCCCGCGCTGAAGGTCGTCGTGACGACCATCGACCACGACACCATCCAGGTCGACTTCGGCGCCGCCGACGGCAAGTCCGAGGTGACCGACGCCGTGGTCTGGCGGGCCGGGACCGACCGCAACGGCACCGGAGCGTGGGAGACCCGGCCCGGAGCGAAGTCCCCGTTCCGCTTCGAGCTGCTCGAGGACGGCACCGCGTACAAGGCCGGGGTCCGGGCCCGCATCGGCGGGGTCGTCGTCACCGGTGAGGGCATCGCCACCACCGACAAGGACCCCGTCCCTGGCACCACCCCGGGGGCCGGCACCCAGCCCGGGACCGGCGGGAGCTCCCCGAGCAACCCGGCGACCGGGACGTGGCTGTCCGGGGCGTCCGGGATGGGTGTGGAGGGGCAGGCCGCGGCGGACGGGGAGTTCGCGCGCTGGCGCGGCAGCCGCCTCGCCGTGGCCGCGACCTGGGCCGACTCCGGCGACAGCAACCAGCGCAACGCCCCCGCCCTCGCGCAGCGGTTCGGGAACTGGCAGGCCAGCATCGACGTCGCCGTCGGCGCCCTGGTCCCCGGCGAGACGTGGGCCGAGGCCAAGAAGGGCCGCTACGACGACCGGTGGGTCTCCGGGCTCAAGGCGCTCGCCGCCTGGTGGAAGGCCCGCAAGGACCCGGCCGGGTCCACCGTGTTCATCCGGTTCGCGCACGAGATGAACGGCAACTGGTACCCCTGGACCGTCACCGCCGCCAACTACGCCGACTTCATGGCCGCCTGGAAGCGCTACCGGGCCCTGCAGCAGCAGCACTTCCCCCAGGCCAAGCTCGTGTTCAACCTCAACCGGGAGTCGGTCAAGACCGGCATCGACTGGCGCCGCTTCTTCCCCGGCCGCGAGCACGTCGACGTCATGGGCGTCGACTACTACAACCAGTACCCCTGGGCCAACGACGAACGCGGCTGGAACGCCGCCCTGAACCAGACCGACGCCTGGGGCGCCCCGAAGGGCATCGGCTCCCACCTCGCCCACGCGCGGTCCGTCGGGCTGCCGCTGGGCCTGGCCGAGTGGTCCGACAACGGCTCGATGGGCGACGGCGACGACTGGGGCCGGCGCATGCACGCCCTGTACAAGACCAGCGGCGGGTGGGGCCCGGGGCAGATCGCCTACGAGATCCTCTTCAACCACAAGAAGGAGCACGGCGGCTGGCATGTCACCGGCGACGGCGTCCAGCACCCGAAGTTCGCCCGCGTCTACCAGGACCTGTTCTGATGCGCAGCGTCCTCGCTACCGGCGCGTTCTGGCAGGCCACCGGTGAACGCGCGCTGCGGACCTTCGCGCAGACGGCGGCCGCCACCGCCATCGTCGACGCGACCGGGGTCCTCGACGTCGACTGGGTCAACGTCGCGTCGGTGTCCGGCCTGGCTGCGTTCCTCTCCGTCGCGACGTCCCTGGCCGCGATCCCCGTCGGCGGGAACGGGCCCTCCCTCACCACCGTGGAGCAGGTCTCTCCCGTCGACGCCATCGGCCTGGGACGTCACCGCGCCGGGTGACCCATCCGGGTACATGCCCGCAACGGCTTCCACTCGCGTTCCGGGTGGAGCCCCGAGGCTTACTCCTGCGAGGGATACGGCCCGAAGTCATCGTTGCTCAAGCCCATGACTGTCCACCAGTCGGCTTCCACGTCTTCCGGCTTCAGGTAGCCCCGCTGCAGCTCGGCCATCTGGAGGATCGCCGACCTGCTCGGCAGGTCCAGGATGAAGTAGACCGCCAGAATCGAGGGGGTTTCCCAGGGAAGTTCCATGCGGGCACGCCGGAGGGGCGGTTCCGTCTCGGGACAGACCAGCGGGTCATCGGCGCCTCGCGCGATGGTCCAGGTGATGGTCTCCATCATGGTGTCGAAGTACTTGACGTCTGGCGTGATCTGGTGGACCGACTCGAGGAATGCTGGCCCCTCGACCAGCGTCCATCTCGTAGGCCCATTGATCACAGGTTAAGTCTACGCACAAGCCGGCGGGAGACCTCGAGCTCATGTTCCGAAGGGGGACCCTCATAGATGAAGGCGGTGAAGAACGGGATCTCCTCCCCGTCTCTGGCGAGCCTCCACCCCGGGAGATTGTGTGACATCTCGCTCAGCTGGGTGCCAGTGAAATTGCGACACATGTTCAGCACCCCGTTCACGGTCTTCAGCTCAGAGGCGTCGAAGAGGCTTGAACGCGCCTCCCTCTGCGCTACCAGACGCTTTTGTGTGTACGTACCGACCGGCACGTTTCGAACCACAGCATCATGGGAAGCCTCCAATCGACGAATGACCGGAAGCATCTGGTGCAGCGTGGGCCCGAACCTCTGCCGGGTGTACGTGGCGCCGGTGATCGCATGGCCGTACTCGACGTAGTGCAGCATCTCGGAGAAAAAGAGAGCCTTGTTGAGTGCCACCATGCCGAAGTTGGGACTGTCAGCGAGGTGGAACGAGACGTACAAGACGAGTTCGTCAAGACGCTCTTGACTACGAGCCGCCTCCAGATCTTGCATCATCTCGATCACCTCATCTCGTGCGTCGTCGTACACCCATTTAACTCGACCGTACCGACAGATGTTCCCGCAAGTGCGTCAGCGCACACCAGACTGGCGAACCGATCGTGATCCGCACAAGTACCGGGCAGAGCGGCGGAGGTCACCAGCGTGTCGAGCGTTGCTCGTCCAGCCACACCGCGAAGTCGTCGGTGAGGACCTGTCGCGGCCGGGCGCGGACCCGGCGGATGCCGGCCGACAGGACGACCGGGACGTGCACGGTGACCTCCTCCAGCGCCCCGGGGGCCTCGCGGACCTCGACGAGCAGGTGCGGGGGCAGCGGCTCGCCCCACCCGTGCTCGAGCAGCTCGGCGCGCACCGGCGCCGGGAGGCAGGACCACCACCACGACCAGGCGTCGAGGTTGGGGGCGAGGGTCACCGGGGCAGCATGTCCCGGGCCTCCGACAGATGCCGGGCCGCGGCGTGGTGCGCGCGGAGGGCGTTGCGCCCGGCGGTGGTGATGGCGACCTCGGTGGGCAGCTCGGCCCCGGCCGGCCACGTCGCGGTGACCAGGCCGCGTGCCAGGAGATCGATGAAGATCGCGTTCAGGGCGGGCTCGCTGCCCTCCTCGTGCAGCACGGCGCCGACTGCCGCCCGCTCCAGCGCTTCGCGTTCTAGGCCCTGCAGCATCATCGCCGGTCCCCCGTCACCAGAGCTTCGTGCGGAAGCTGAGGCCCTTGCCTAGGCGGACGGAGGCGTTGCCGCGGGTGCTGACGCTGATGCGGCCGACCTTCGTCGAGGCGGACAGGCCGGACTTGGAGGCGGTGACCTTCAGGCCCTTCTCGAGGCTCTTGGTCTTGCGGAACGTGAACGGCACAGGTGGCTCCCCCGGGTCGACAGTCGGTCCTACGAACATCGGCATGGCGGCCGGGCGGCTGGTTGGCCTGGACGGGCGACGGCCTGCGTCTCCCGGTTCGCCCGCCGGGCTTTCTCCGGAGCGGCATGGTGGGCTCATGTCGTCGATGCAGACCTCCAACGAGATCCTCAGCGATCAACGGCTGCAGGAGCTCAGCAGCGCCATCGGCGTGATGGTGATGATGCACGGCAAGTACGACGAGTTCCTGCGGCAGGCCTGCGTGCAGCTAGCCCAGCAGCTTGACCCGACCTTCCCCACTTCCACCACCAACGAGCATGGCCGCGAGATCCAGCCCAAGACGGCCCAGGTCGACAAGATCTTCCGTCGCCGACTCCCCGACGTGCGGCGGGCGGACTCCACGATGAAGTCGGAACCGCGAGCCAGGATGTTCGTGGCGGCGCTGGCGCACCTGGACTACCCACCCCATCTGGTCGAGTCCTGGCGGATCATGCTCATGGCCCTCGACGCGGTCAACAAGGTCCGCAACCGCATCGTGCACGACCCCTGGATCGAGATCACGGGCTCGGACGGAACACCTGTCTGGATGGCCGCCAAGGACGGGCGGCGCTGGGAGGTCAAGTCCGTCAACGGCATCGAGCAGGTCCGAGAGGTCGTTCAGACCTACGACTCCCTGGCCCCGCGGTTCCTGCAGCTGCTCGAACACATCGGCTGCTGACGAGCTGTCGTCGCCCCCCGTCAAGCCACAGCCAGCAGCACGACCTTGCGGAGGTCGTCGGCGGGGACCTCGGTGTAGCGGGCGGTGGTCTCGGGCTTGGAGTGCCCGAGCAGCTCCTGCACGGCGCGCAGGTCACGGCTGCCGGCGTAGGCCCGGGAGGCGAAGCGGTGCCGGAGCGTGTGCGTGGTCCAGCCCTCGGGCAGGAGGGTGGAGACGAGCTTGCCGACGTGGGCGGGGGTGAGGTGCCCGCCACCGGGTGAGGGGAACACCCACCCGGGCGGGGCGGCGCGTAGGGCCCGGGCGAGGTCGTCGGTGAGGGGGACGCGGCGGACGACGTCGCCCTTGCCGTGCACGCGCAGCGCGAACCCGAGGAGGTCTTCCTCGACGTCTCGGGTGTGGACGTGGGCGATCTCGGCGCGGCGGAGCCCGGCGTGCGCAGCCAGGAGCAGCATGAGGCGCTCGCGGGGCCCGGCCGCGGCCAGGGCGGTCTGGAACACCGAGGTGGGGGTGGGGCGGGGCCGGCCCCGGGAGGGTGTGATGGAGGGCAGCGCGCGGGCGGGGTCGTCGACGACCAGGCCGACGGCGTGGGCCCACCCGTAGAAGGAGCGCAGGGAGGCCCGGTAGGAGCGGGCGGTCTCCTTCTGCCAGGCGTGGGCGGCGATGAATTCGGCGAGGTCCTGGGTGGTGAGCTCGGCGGCGTGCAGGGGCTCGAACCAGCGGCGGATCCGGCCGAGGTGGTAGCGGCGCAGGTCGATCGTGCCGACGGGCCGGTGCGCGGCGCGCATCCAGGCGGTCCACCCGGTGATGAGGTGGTCCCAGGGCGCGTGCAGCGTGGGGCTGGTGGGGCGGCCGTGGTCAGCGCGGATCATGAGCCGATTGATCCGTAGGGGCCGGTCGAGCGGCAACCGGTGGCGTGGCGCAACTACCGGTCACGCCGCGGCCGCCGGGACGAGGGGCCGGACTGGAGCCAGCAGATTGGGTGCGGGCACCGGTGCCGGCCAGCGCGATGCTCCAAACCAGCGGGTTCGGGGTTCGAGTCCCTGTTGGCGCACGTCACGCAGAAGCCCCGTCCGGTCCGCCGGGCGGGGCTTCTGCCGTCTCCTCCGCGTGTCGACGCGCTTGGCCCATCTGCCGTCAGCGCACCCCGCTGGTCGGATGCCGATGAGTTCCACCGTGGGGCCGGGTCTGCAGGACATGGCCCGAGACCTCGTCCTCACCCAGAACGTGACCCTCGACGGCGTCGTCGACATGAGCGCCGGGTGGGCGGATCCCGGCCGGGAGGCCCCCGACCCGGCGCAGGTCGCCCTGAACGCGGAGCACATGGCGGCGGAGAGCGCACTCCTGCTCGGCCGACGGACCTTCGTGGACTTCCGCGGCTTCTGGCCGGCTCAGGCCGGCACCGACACGACAGGCATCTCCGCCCACCTGGACGCCGTCCCCAAGCACGTGGTGTCAGCGACGCTGGGCGACCCCGGTTGGGCCGGCACGACGGTGCACCGGGGCGACGCGGTGGAGACCGTCGTGACGCTCAAGGCCGGCGAGGGTGGCGAGATCTGCTGCACCGGCAGCATCACCCTGGCCCACGTCCTGCTCACGGCGGACCTCGTGGACGAGGTCAGGACGTTCGTCCACCCGGTCGTGGTGGGCGCGGGACGTCGCCTCTTCCCGGACGGCGGTGCTCCGACGTCCTGGCGGCCCGTGGCGGCCCGCACCTTCACGACCGGCGTGACGTTCGCGGCCTACCGACGGTCCTGATCCGTTCCGCCGCAACGCAGCCGGCCTCGGACCCGGCTCATCCCACGGGGGCGGGCTCCTCGGTGCCGCGCGAGCTGCCCAGCGTGAGGGCGCCCGCGGTGGCGACGACCCCGACGACCACGGCCAGGGCCGCGAAGGCGATCCGCTCACCGTGGAAGAACGACGTGACCAGGGCGGTGCTCCAGGTCCCGGCGGGCAGGGTCGCCGTCACCAGCGCGGCGATCAGGGTGCCGACCACGGCCGTGCCGACGCTGGACCCCACCTCCTGCGCGGTGTCGTTCAGCGAGGCGGCCAGCGAGGTCCGGTTCTCGGGGGCGGCGCTGACGAGGGCCACGGCGCAGATCGTCATGACGGTCCGGAGGCCGACGGTGAGCACGACCAGGCACGCGGCGATGACCGGGTAACCGTGGTCGACGCCGACGGCCAGCCCGACGAGCGCCCCGGTGAGCAGTCCGGCTCCGATGAGGCAGGCGACGCGGTGGCCGTAGCGTCGGGCGAGCTTCTCGGAGATCGGCGTGGCGGCGATCATCGTGAGGATCAGCGGCAGGTTGGCCAGGCCGGCCCGCACGGGGCTCCAGCCGTAGGCGAACTGGAAGTGCAGGATCAGGCTGAACATCACCGCCGCCATGGCGATCGACGTGCCGACCTGGGCCAGCGCAGCCCCGCGGATCGTGCCGTCGCGGAACACGTCCAGGTCGAGCATGGGGTGGGCGGTCCGGCGTTCGTGGCGGACGAAGGCGACGAGGGCGAGGACCGCCCCGAGGGCCGAGCCGATCGTGGCCAGGGAGAACCAGCCGTGCTCGATCCCGCTGGTCAGCGTGAAGCAGGCCAGACCGATGGTCGCGGTGGACAGGACCGCACCGAGCAGGTCGAGACGGTCGTCGGTGAGGTCCTCGCGCCGGTCGGCGGCGACCCCGAGACGGACCCCGATCCAGGCGACGAGCGCGACGGGGCCGTTGACGACCAGCAACCACTCCCAGCTCACGTGGGCCAGGGCGGTCCCCCCGAGCAGCGGCCCGAGCACGAAACCGCTCATGCCGACGACGATCATGACCGTCATCGCCCGCATCCGCAGCGCCTCGTCGTCGAAGAGCCGGAACACCAGGGAGTTGGTGATCGGCGCCATGGCCGCGGCGGCGATCCCGAGCCCGGCGCGCAGCGCGATGAGTTCGCCCGCGGTGGTGACCAGCGCGGCCAGCAGGCTGACCAGGCCGAACACGGCCAGACCGACGAGCAGCACCCGTCGACGCCCGAACCGGTCGGCGATCGAACCGGCGGTCAGCAGCAGCCCGCCGAAGGTCAGCGAGTAGGCGCCGGTGACCCACTGCAGGGCCGTCGTGCCGGCGCCCAGGTCCCGGCCGATCGTCGGCAGCGCGATCGTCAGCAGCGTGTTGTCGACCATCTCCACGAAGAAGGCGAGGCACAGGGCGAGCAGCGGGATCCACGCGGCGAGCAGGGAGGGGTAGCTCCGGACCGGCGTGCTCGAGGCCGGGGCGGACGGGGTGGCGGTGCTCATGGCGTCTCTCCTCTCGGGGGCGATCGTTCACATCGAACGTTGTTCGGTCAGCATAGAACGACGTTCGGTCCAGTGTCCAGCGTGTGATGGGATGGGCCCATGGCGGACGCAGGGACCACCCCGACCACCCGCGGCGGACCTCGGGCCCGCCCCGCGAAGGCGGGGACGACGGGGACGGCGGGGACGCGCCGACGCGCCTCGCACTCCATGGAGGCGGTCGTCTCCGAGGCGGTCGTCCTGCTGGACGAGGCGGGCGAGGCGGCGCTGACGTTCCGCGCCCTGGCCGCCCGGCTCGGCGGTGGGGTGGGCAGCATCTACTGGTACGTCTCCAGCAAGGACGAACTGGTCGACCGGGCCGCCGACCACGTGCTCGCCGGCGTCCTGGCCGCGACCGAGGGGGCCACGGGCGGCGCCGACCCCGTCGACGACGTCCGGGCGATCGCGGTCACCTTCTTCGACGCGGTCGCCGCGCGGCCCTGGCTAGGGGCCTACTTCCTGCGCGACTCCGGGCTGCAGCCCAACGCGTTGCTGCTGTACGAGCGTCTCGGCCGGCAGGTGATGCGCCTGGACCTCACCCCGCGCCAGTGCTTCCACGCCGTCTCCGCGGTCATGGGGTACGTCATCGGCACGGCGGCGGACCTGGGCCGGCACCCGCAGGCGGGCGGAGCCGAGCAGGCCGAGCGCGACGGGAACGTGGCCGAGTTCGCCGACGAGTGGCGCGCCCTCGACCCGGAGACGTTCCCGTTCGTGCACCACATCGTCGAGGAGTTCGCCGTCCACCAGGACGCCGAGCAGTTCCGCGCCGGCCTCGACCTGCTCCTGACCGGACTGCGGTTGCAGGCCGGCCGCTGAGCGGACGGGCGGGTCCGAAGTGCTCGCCCGTCGACGGCCCGCCGGCCTCATGATCGGGATCTTCGGTTGTCCGACAACGGAATGCGACCTTGGCACCGCGGCGGTAGGACCGGACCCATGACCGCCGTCAGCGCCCTCTTCGACGCCCCCTCCGGCTGGACCTGGCTGGACCCGGTGGCCGAACGGGCCAAGGCCGTGGCCGACCGGGTCCTCCCCGGTGGCCGGGTCCGGGCCCTCCTCCACGGACGACCGGCCGGTCATCCGGCCCACCCCGCCCTGGCCCAGCTCCCGATCGGGACGTCGGTCTCCGCCCTCCTCCTCGACGCCGCCGCCGTCCTGCTGCCCGGTGGCGCCGTTCTCGGCGCCCCCGCCCGCGGCCTGACCGCGGTCAGCGCGGCGGCGGTGGCGCCGACGGCCTTGGCCGGCTGGGCCGACTACGTCCACCTGCACCCCGACCAGCAGCGCACGGCGATCGTGCACGCGACGGGCAACGCGCTGGCGGCCACCCTGTGGGGGCTGTCGCTCGTCGCCGGGCGACGGGCCCGGTGGCTGCGCACGGCGGGGACCCTGACCGCGGGGGCGGCGGGGGCCCTCGGCGGGCACCTCGCCTACCGCTGGGCCGCCGGACCGCACCACGCCGAGCACCTGCTGCACCTCGCCGGTGACGGGCAGGAGTTCAGCGACGTGGGGGCGCTGGCGGACCTGCCCGAGGGCAGTCCCGCCCAGCGCTGGATCGGTGACGCCCCGCTCTGCCTGCTGCGCAGCGGGAACCGGGTCCAGGGCCTGGTCGACACCTGCTCGCACCTCGGGGGTCCGCTCAGCCAGGGCGAGGTCCGTCGCACGGCGGACGGGCCGGCGGTCGTCTGTCCCTGGCACGAGACCGCGTTCCGCTTCGCCGACGGCGCCGTCCTCGACGGACCGGCCTCGGTGCCGCAGCCGACCGTCGCGGTCGAGGTGCGCGACGGTCGGGTCCTCGCCCGGGTCGAGGGTCCGCCGCTGCCGGCCTGACCGCGAGGGGGCCCGGCCCGGGCGCGGTTAGCCTGGCCCGGTGACCTCCCCCGCCTCCGGTGCCCTGCGCCTCCTGCGCAGCACCGTGACGGGCGGGGCGGTGGTCGCCCTCGCCTCCGGGGCGCACCTCGCCGGCGGGGGTCGCCTCCCCGGTCCCGTGGCCTGGCTCGCCCTGCTGGTGCTCGTCGCCTGCGCGAGCTTCACCCTCACCCGCCGACGGCTGGGCCGACGCTCCCTGCTGGCGGCGTTGACGGGTGGGCAGCTCGTGCTGCACACGCTCTTCACCGTCCTGGCCCCGGACGCGGTCCGGTTGGCGGCAGCCGGGCACCACCACGTGCTGGTGCTGCCCGACCCGGCCGCCGGAACCATGCCGCTCCTGCCGCTCCTGCCGGTCCCCGCCGGTGGCACCGACCTCGCCATGGCCGGGGCGCACGCGGCCGCCACCGTCGCGACCGCGCTGCTGCTGGCCCACGGCGAGGACGTGCTCTGGCGGACGTGGGCGTGGCTGCTCC
The DNA here is from genome assembly GCF_042433995.1 of Kineococcus gynurae. Taxonomy (NCBI): domain Bacteria; kingdom Bacillati; phylum Actinomycetota; class Actinomycetes; order Kineosporiales; family Kineosporiaceae; genus Kineococcus; species Kineococcus gynurae. The sequence goes on along the minus strand of NZ_JBHLUI010000008.1, from coordinate 75,743 downwards.
CCCTCGTCCCGTCCTTCCGAGTCCTGACGCTGCCGGTTCCCGGGCGCCCCCGGAGCCGTCCGGTCGCGGCCGAACCCGCGCGACCCCGCGACGCCCACCCCGGCCGCCGGGCCCGGCGACGCGGGCCCCCGGTGGGGTGCCCCGCGGTCTGAGACCTCCAGGCGGAGGCCGGCCGCGGGTGACGTCCGCACCCCACCGCACCCTTCGAGGAAGTCCCATGTCCCGTTCCCTGCTGCGCCCCACCCTGTCCCGGCTGCGCCCCTTCGCGCTCGGCCTCGTCCTCGTGACCGGGGGCGTCATCGCCACCGCCACCCCCAGCTCCGCCCACGACCGGCTCGTCTCCTCCGACCCGACCGACGGGGCGAGCCTGGCCACGGCCCCCGACCGCGTCACCCTCACCTACAACAACGAGGTCCTCCAGGTCGGGAGCGAGATCGGCCTGAGCACGGCGGCCGGAGACCCGGTCCCCACCGACCCGGCGACCGTGGACGGCAAGACCGTCTCGGTGCCGTGGCCGGCCGGGCAGGGGGGCGGCGAGTACACCGTGGTCTGGCGCGTCGTCTCCAGCGACGGCCACCCGATCGACGGGACCCTGCGCTTCTCGGTCGCCGGCACGCCCACCACCTCGGCACCGGCCACCGCGAGCCCCGACCCGAGCGCCACGAGCGCCGCCCCGGGGGCCACCCCCGACAGCACGCCCGCCGCCGACGAGTCCGACGCGGCCGACGGGAGCGGCCCGTCCGGCCTGCTCGTCGGCGGCATCGTCGTCCTCGTGCTGCTGATCGTGGTCGGGGCCGTGGCCGTGGTCCGTCGCCGCTCGTCCTGACGCGGGCCGACGGGGGTGGCGGCCGCTGCCCCCACCCCCGTCGGGTCAGCGGTGGTCGGCGTGCAGGACCTCGTCGGCCGGGCCGAGACGGTCCGCGGCGGTCGCCGCCTGGTGCCAGTACGGGTACGCCAGGACGGGTCGGCTCACCCGTTCCAGCGCGGCGATCTCGTCCGCGCCCAGGCGGAGGTCGGCGGCGGCGAGGTTGTCGGCCAGCTGCTCCCCGGTGCGAGCACCGACGACCACCGAGGTGACGGTGGGCCGGGCCAGCAGCCAGGCCAGCGCGACCTGGGCCCCCGAGACGCCCCGGCCGTCGGCGATCTCCCGCAGGACGTCGATCGTCGCGAACAGCCGGTCGGGGAAGTTCAGGGGAGGCTCGTGCCAGTCCCCCAGGTGCCGCGACCCGCTCGGCCCCTGCACCCGTCCGTCCGCGCCGCGGGAGTACTTGCCCGAGAGCAGACCGCCGGCCAGCGGGCTCCAGACGAGGACCCCGAGCCCCTGGTCGGCCGCGACCGGCAGCAGCTCGTTCTCGGCGTCCCGGCTCTCCAGCGTGTAGTAGATCTGCTGGGCCACGGGCCGGACGAGGTGCTGTCGCTCGGCGGTCCCCAGGGTCTTCATGAGGTGCCAGGCCGAGAAGTTCGACACCCCGACGTAGCGGACCTTCCCGGCCCGCACGAGGTCGTCGAGCGCGGCTAGCGTCTCCTCGACCGGCGTCAGACCGTCCCACTCGTGCAGCTGGTAGAGGTCGACGTGGTCGGTGCGCAACCGGCGCAGGCTGGCCTCGCAGGCCCGGACGACGTGGTGACGGGAGAGCCCCGCGTCGTTGGCGCCGGGACCGGTGGGGAAGCGCACCTTGGTCGCGACGAGCCAGTCCTCGCGCCGGCCGGCGAGGACCTCGCCCAGGATCTCCTCGCTGACGCCGTCCGAGTAGGCGTCGGCGGTGTCGACGAGGGTGACCCCGGCGTCGCGGGCCTGGTCCAGCTGCCGACGGGCGTCGTCGACCTGGGTGGTCCCGAAGTGGGTGAACTTCCCGACGCCGCCGAACGTGGCGGTCCCCATCGTGATCGTCGAGACCTTGAGGCCGGACCGGCCGAGCTGTCGTTGCTCCATGGCGGCAGCCTGGCAGCCCGCCCCGTCCGTCTCCCGCGGGGGCCGGACTAGATCACGGTCCTCCGATGTTGGGACGGGTGAACGCTGCGCCGTCAGGGCGCAGCCCTCGCCTCGGGAGGATGAGGACGACGAGCACCCGCCAGCGCACCCGCCCGTCCCGCGCGGCCCGACCCGTCCCGGCCGCCGCGGTCCGCCACCTGCCCCGCCCCGCCGACGTGGAGCTGCCGTCCGGCCCGGTCCCGGAGAAGCTCCGCGCCACGGTGACGATTCCCGCGCTGCGGGCCACCGTCGCGGAGTGGCTGGCCGCGGCCGCCGACGGGACCGCCGAGCCGCGCTCCCTCGAGCTGCTCGCCGCGACGGCGCACGTGGACCTCCGGACCCTCGCGACCCTCCTGCGCCCCGGGGCCCGCGGTTCCGTCGAGGCCGGGATCGCGGCCCGGTTGCTGTGGGCGATGGGTGAACCCCTGCGACCCGATCTGTGCGTGGCCCTGGTCGCCGAGCTCGCCGCCGAGGAACGGGCGGCCTGACCGGGTGCCCGTGCCCCGTCAGCTCAGCATGCCCGGTTGCTGCGCGGGGTCGTCGCGGACGGCGCTCTCGAGCAACCGCCGGACGATCGCCCCGTCGGCCGGGGCGGGCACGGTGACCTCGCCGTCCTGCGCGTACGGCAGGACGTAGACGGGACGACCGTTCTCCGCCCGCCACGACTCGGCCAGCGACCCGCCCACGACGACGTCGTAACCGAGCGCGTCGAGGACGTCGGTCGCGGTGGCCAGGGCGGCCTGATCGTCGCCGAAGATCGGCAGGGCGCTGCGTCCCGGATCCCCCTGCGGCCGGGCGAGCGCGGCCAGCGCCACGAAGAAGATGGAGTTGAACGCCTTCACGACGCGGGCCCCGGCCAGGTGCTCCTGCACCAGGGTGCTCGTGGTCGTGCGGTGCTCGTCGAGCTCGGGGATGCTGCCGTCGCGGTCGGGGTAGTAGTTGTTCGTGTCCAGGACCACCTTGCCCACCAACGTTTCCACCGGCAGGTCCCGGTAGGCCCTGAACGGAACCGTCACGACGACGACGTCCCCCGCCTCCGCGGCCTCCTCCGCCGTGGCCGCCCGGGCCCGGTCACCGAGTTCGTCGATCAGCTCGGTGAGGGTCTCCGGGCCGCGCGAGTTCGCGATGACGACGTCGATCCCGGCGTCGAGGGCGAGCCGGGCCACCGTGCTCCCGATGTTGCCGGCGCCGATGATGCCGAGGGTCGTGACGGTCTGGTTCGCGGTGCTCATTCCGCCACGAGAACACCCCGCGCGGGGATGCGCACGATGGATCAGGCGGCTGCGGCGGACGCCGCCCGCAGGACGTCGGCGGGCATGGCGCGCTCCAGCTGCCAGGTGATGGCCATGGGGCGCTCGCCCCGGTGCTCGACGTAGCGCGCCGCCCCGAGGCAGGCGAACGGCTCCGTCCCGAACTCTCCCGTCGGCGCTCCCCGGGTGAACAGGACCACCGAGGAACCTTGCGCCTCGTGCTGCCGGTACCGCTCACCGGTCAAGGTCTCGGGCGCCGTGGCGTTCTGACTCTCCCAGTGGAACAACGTCGACGAGATCGCGTAGTCGCGGTACATCGTCGTGGGGCTGAACGCCCGCTCGTCCTTGACCAGGTTGATCAGCAGGGCGTCGGTCGCGGCCCCAGGGCACCAGGCCACACCTCCGACGTGGTTCGCCACCCCACGACCGAGGTTGCCGTAGTCCAGGGCGGCGAGGATCTCTTCTCGCCGGTAGGTGGCATGACTCAGCAGCGGGAAGGCGTCGAGGCGCCCACCCAGCGGTCGAGGGATGTGTCGGGCTCGATCGGCCGCCCCGGCCATCAGTTCGGTGATCTCGCGGGTGACCGCCGGATGGCGGCGCAGGTGGGTGAAACCGTCCTCGTAGGCCGTGAAACCCCCGCGGTTCGGCCAGAGCAGGAAGAACAGCATCCGGGCCAGGCGCCGGTCACGGTCGTCCAGCTCGTCGTAGGCCGGGGCGTCCGGCCCGGCGAGCCGGGCGTACACCCGCGCCCGGTCGGCGTCGTCGACGTGGACGAGGGCGGAGACCTTCTTCAGCAGCTGGTCCTCGTCGGGTCCGCCGGACGGCGTCGGGGCTCCGGCTTCCCGCAACAGGGGGATCCACCCTCCGTAGGTCCCCTTCTTGCGGTAGACGTCCCCGACCTCCCGACCCGCGGCGTCGAGGTAGTCCTGCAGGGTGGGGGCGGCACCGTCGACGACGTAGCTGCGGACGTCGGTGAGGAGCTCCCGCTTGGCCAACCGCAGCGAGCGACGGATGTTGTCGAGCACCCGGGCCCGGCTCACCGGGTCGAGCACGAGCTGGGACCCCGGCGGCAGGTAGGGGAATCCCGCTTCCACCTGGCGCTCGAGCTGCGTCCGCGAGGTTCCGGTCAAGGCCCGGTAGCGGACGTCGAAGCGGTACTCGGCGCGGTGCTGCCCGATGAAGTCGAGCACGATCAGCACCGCCTTGCCCGGCGCCCGCCGCAACCCACGGCCCAGCTGCTGCAGGAAGACGGTCGCGGACTGGGTGGGGCGCAGCAGGAGCAGGGTGTCGACATCCGGGACGTCCACCCCCTCGTTCAGCAGGTCGACCGCGAACAGGCACCGCACCTCGCCCGAGCGCAGGTCGTCGAACGCCCGCCGACGGTCGGCCGCCGGCGTGCTCCCGTGCACGGCCCGGGACGGGATCCCGGCCTCGGTGAACATCCGGGCCATGTACTCGGCGTGGTCCACCGACACGCAGAAGCCCAGCGCCCGCATGAGCGTCACGTCGGGGACCCGGTGCCGCAGTTGCTCCAGGATCAGGCGGGTCCGGGCGTCGTTGCCGGTGTAGACCGCCGAGAGCCCGGCGACGTCGTAGGCGCCGCGCTCGAAGGCCACCCGGGTGAGGTCGGTCTCGTCGTTCACCCCGAAGTAGTGGAACGGGCAGAGCAGGTCGGCCTCCAACGCCGTCCACAACCGGAGCTCGTGCGCGGTCCGGCCATCGAAGAACTCACGGACGTCGACGCCGTCGGTCCGTTCCGGGGTCGCGGTGAGGCCCAGCAACTCCCTCGGCCGCAGATGGTTCAGCACCCGTCGGTAGCTGCCCGCCTCGGCGTGGTGGAACTCGTCCACGACCACGACGTCGAAGCGGGTGGGACTCAGCTCTGCCAGGCGGCTCACGCTGAAGGACTGGACGCTGGCGAAGACGTGCCGCCACCGCGAGGCCCGCTGATCGCCCACGTGCAGCTCTCCGAACGACCCGTCCTTCAGCACCTCCCGGTAGGTGCGCAGGGCCTGTTCGAGGATCTCGCGCCGATGGGCCACGAACAGCAACGTGGGCGGTCCCCCCGCCGCCTCGGAGGTCTCGTCGCGCAGCCGGCGGTAGTCCAGCGCCGCGACGACCGTCTTCCCCGTCCCGGTGGCGGCGACGACGAGGTTGCGGTGCCGGTCGTGGACGACCCGTTCCCGCTCCAGCGCCTCGAGGATCTCCACCTGGTGCGGGCGTGGCTCGACGTCCAGCCCGGAGACGGGGACGACCAGGGTCGTGCGCGGCCCCCCACCTTGCTCGACCAGGGCCCGGTCGAGCTGGTCACCATCACGGTCGGGGTCGTAGTCGGTGAAGGCCCGGTCGTTCCAGTAGGTGTCGAACGTCGCCTCGAACTTCCGGACCAGCGTCGGGGTGCTCACGGCGGAGATCCGCACGTTCCACTCCAACCCGTCGACCAGCGCCGACCGGGACAGGTTGGAGCTGCCCACGTACCCGGTGTCGAAACCGGAGCCGCGCCGGAACAACCAGGCCTTCGCGTGCAGCTTGGTCGACTGCGCCTCGTAGCGAACCTTCACGCGCGCCCCGAAGCGGCGGACCAGCTCGTCCAGCGCACGTCGTTCCGTGGCTCCGCAGTAGGTCGTGGTGATGACCCGGAACGGGACGCCCCGCTCGGCCAGCTCCGTCAGCGGGGCCTCGATGACACTGAGGCCGTACCACCGGACGAAGGCGCACAGCAGGTCCACGCTGTCGGCGCTGGCCAGCTCCCCGCGCAGCTCGGAGCCGAGACCCGGTTCCCCGTGGCCGTTGGTCAGCAGGGACACCTCGGACAGGGGTGTCACCGGACGCGAGTGGGGCCAGTCCTGACCGAGCCCGTTGCGCCGTAGCGCCCGCACCTCCCGGACCGTCCCGGTGACGGCGCCGTCGACCAGGTCCTGGGTGTCCGCCCCCAGAGCGTCGAGCATCCGGTTGACGACCTCGGCGCGACGCGCGGGGTCGACGCCGCCGAGCACCCGACGGGTGGCGGCGGCGACGTGGCGGGCGAGCACGTCGGGGGCGGCGGCGCTCCCGACCTCGGCCAGCTCGGCCCGCAGTTCGGACCCGTCGAGGAGGGATGCGACGCGCCGGGTCAGCAATTCCTCGTAGGCCCCGGGCGGGAGAGCGTCGCTCACCCGGACCACCCTGGCACGACGGCCGGCCGTCGGGCGTCGACGCGCCGGCACCGGGTGGGAACCCGGGACATGACGAACAGGACCGACCTCGGGTGAGGTCGGCCCCGTCCGGGTGGAGCGGTTCAGCCCTTGACGGAACCCGCGGTCAGACCGCGGACGAAGTACCGCTGCAGGGAGAGGAACACCACGATCGGAAGAATCATCGTGAAGAACGCGCCGGCGGTGAGGAGCTGGTCGCCCTGGCCCTGCTGGCCGAGCAGCGAGATCAGCTCGATGGTCAGCGGCTGGTTCGGGCCGGGGCCGATGAAGATCAGGGCCACCAGCAGGTCGTTCCACACCCAGAGGAACTGGAAGATGGCGAACGAGGCCAGGGCCGGGGTCGACATCGGGATGATGAGCTTCCAGAACGCCTGGAAGTGCGAGGCGCCGTCGATCTTGGCCGACTCGATGACCTCCTTGGGCAGGGTGGCCATGTAGTTGCGGATCAGGTAGATGGCCAGCGCCATGCCGAAGCCGATGTGGGCCCCCCACACCGCGGCGAACTGCCCGTTCAGCCCGAACTGCCCGTAGATGTTGAGGATTGGCGCGAAGGCCACCTGGTTCGGCACCACGAGGAGAGCGACGATGAAGACCAGCAGGACGTTCTTGAGCGGGAACTCCATGAAGGTGAACGCGTAGGCCGCGAACGCCGCGATGAGGATCGGGATGACCGTCGCCGGGATGGTGATGGCCAGCGAGTTGACGAAGGCCTGGCCCATGTTCGTCTGCGCGAACATCTGCGAGTAGTTCTCGATGGTCAGCCGGCTCAGCTGCGAGGGGCTGGTGAAGATGCTCCACCACCCGCTGGAGACGGCGTCGGTCCGGTCGCGCAGCGAGGTCACGGCCAGCCCGAAGACCGGCAGGATCCAGCCGAGGCAGAGCAGCCCGATGACGATTCGCACCCAGATCGGCGCCGGCTTGCCGATGTCCTCCCCGTGCCCGCCGCCGCCCTTCTTCTTGCGGGGCAGCGCGGTCGTCTTGAGGTCCACGGTCGGCGCGCTCATCGGGAGGCCTCCTCAGCCCGGAACTGCTTGATCTGGTACAGCAGGAACGGCACGATGACGATCATCAGCATGACCACGATCGCCGCCGCGGTCCCGGCGTTCCGGCTGTTGTAGAGCTCCTGGTAGAAGTTCAGGGCGATGATGTTGGTCCCGAACCCGCCGTTGGTCGCCACGTAGACGATGTCGAACGTCTTCAGCACCCCGATGAGCACGGTGATGAAGACCGTGATGATCGTCGCCCGGATCTGCGGGATGACGATGCGGAAGAAGATCTTCCCCTCCCCCGCCCCGTCGATGCGGGCCGCCTCGAGGGTGTCGGTGGGGACGCCCTTGATGGCGGCCGAGAGCAGGACCATGGCGAACCCGGCCTGGGTCCAGATGAGGATGACCATGAGCAGGAAGCTGTTGAGCTTGAAGTCGCTCGTCTGCATCCACGGCACCGGGTCCCCGCCCAGGCCGACCCAGATCGCGTTGAGCAGACCGGTCTGGTTCTGGGTGGCCGGCTGCGCCCGGTAGATCAGCTGCCAGATGGCCCAGGACCCGACCGCGCTGATGGCCAGCGGGAGGAAGATGATCGTCTTGGAGATCTTCTCCCCGGTGGGACGCAACCGGTCGGCCAGCGTGGCGATGATCAGGCCGAAGACGATGGCGAAGGCCGGGACGATGATGATCCACAGCAGGGTGTTGACCAGCGTCTGCCGGAACCCGGGCGAGGTCAGCAGCGACGCGTAGTTGGCGAACCCGACCCAGGCCGTCGTGTCGCGGTTGGCGAAGGAGTTCACCACGGTCTGGAAGAACGGGTAGACGAGGTAGAACGCCAGGGCCGCGAAGGCCGGGAGGATGAAGACGTAGGGCTTGATGAACTCCTGCGGCTTGGTCGGCAGCAGTTCGGTGATCTTGTTGAGGATCCAGAAGAGGACCACGGCCCCGGCGACGCCGCCGACGACCGCGATGATGGCGTTGAGAATGGTGATGGTCACGGGACCTCCACGTCCGGTGGACCAGAGAACCTGGCTGCGGGGATGAGCGGCTGGCGTGCGGTCGAACCTGGGGGGCGCCTACTCGGCAGGAGCCCTACCCACCGGTGCCGGGCCCCGCACGGGGCCCGGCACCGGGATCACGTCGAGCGGGTCGGGGTCAGCTGGCGGGCCAGCTGGCCTCGATGTTGTCCAGCGCCTGCTGCTCGCTCTCCGAACCGGAGATCCAGGCGGTCATCTCCTTCCAGAAGGTCCCCGAGCCGACCTCGCCCGGCATCTGGTCGGAGCCATCGAAGACGAAGGAGGTGGAGTCGTAGGCGAAGCCGGCCATCTGGCGGGTCAGGTCGTTCGGGTAGAGCGACTGGTCGAAGTCGGTGCGCGGGGAGATGAACCCGTTGTCCTTGGCCCAGTCCTGACCGAAGTCGGCCGAGGCCATGTAGTTCATGATCTTGTCGACGTCCTCGGAGTCGTTGAACACCGAGGCGAGGTCACCGCCGCCGAGGACCGGCTTGTCGGCCTCGGTCAGACCCGGCATCGGGAAGACGCCCACGGTGGAGTCCAGGTTGGCCAGGACCTCGTCCGGGAACCCACCGCTGCGGGCGACGAAGTTGCCCTGCCGGTACATGTAGCAGGCCGGCGGGGTGTTGAACATCGGGTTGGCCGCGGTGGCGAAGTTGTTGCTGGCGATGGACTGACGGCCCCCGTTGACGTTGCCGTCGGTCAGCAGCAGGGTGCTCATGGTGTCGGCGGCCTGGACGACGGCCGGGTCGTTGAACGGGATCTCGTGGTCGACCCACTTCTTGTAGGTCTCGGCCCCGCTCTGGATGAGCAGCAGGTTCTCGATCCAGTCGGTGGCCGGCCAGCCGGTGGCCGACGCGGACTCGATGCCGAAGCACCACGGGGTGGTGCCGGTGCCCTTGATCTGGTTGGTGAGCTGCTCCAGGCCGTCCAGCGTGGTCGGCGCGGTGTACCCGGCCTGCTCGAACGGGGCCTTGGGGTAGAAGACGATCGACTTGATGTTGAGCGACATCGGGAGCGCGTACTGCTCCCCGTCGACCTGACCGGCTTCGACGATCCCGGGGACCATGGCGTCCAGGTTCGCCTTGTCGACGATGTCGGTGAGCGGGGTCAGGTCGTTCTGGAAGCTCTTCATCAGCCCCGGCTGCGGGAAGATCGCGATGTCGGGAGCGTTGTTGCCCTGGACGCGCGTCGAGATGACGGTGTTGAAGTCCGGGGTCGGTTCGAACTTGACGGTGATGCCCTCGGCGTCGGCGTACTTCTTGATCTCCGCCTGGAACTGGTCGGAGCTGGAGTCGGTGAAGCCGTACATGATCGTGACGGTGCCGTCGTCGGCACCGCCGCCACCGCCGCCCTCGCCGCCGGGCTGCGACAGGCAGCCGGTGGTCATGGTCGCGACGACGCCCAGGGCGACCGCTGCACCCAGACTCTTGGTGATCCGCATGTGGGGGCTCCTTGGGCCTCTGTGTCTGATTCATCCGCCGGACGGTCGCCCTAGACCGCCCCGCGGACACCTGAGGGCTGCTTCGCCCCCGCCGGGGAGAGTTTTGCCGCAAAGGTCTCAGAGGTCAACAACCGCGAAGGTCACAAGATGGTTGCGGCGTGCGCCACGTCGGAGCCCGTGTTGCGAAAGCTCCATGCTGGTGCTTCACACACTGACCTGACACCATGCGCACATGTCGACACCGCGGTCGGAGGAGGTCACCGGCACGGGTCGTGACGTCGCGGTCGAGCTGCTGCGCCACGGCCCGCTCTCGCGCACCCATCTCGCCCGTCGGCTCGGCCTCTCGGCCGGGAGCCTGACGCGGTTGTCCAAACCCCTGGTCGGCGCGGGGGTCGTCGTCGAGGGGCGGACGGTCACCGACCCGGGCACCCGTCGCCCGATGCGACCGTTGGACCTGGCCACCGACCGGCACCACTTCCTGGGCGTGAACATCGCCGCCGAGTCCGTCACCGCGGTCGTGACCGACCTGCGCACCACGGTCGGTGGCCGCCTGCAGGTGGCCACCGAGGATCCCTCCCCGGAATGGATCGTCGCGACCGTGGCCGAGCTGGTCGAGCAGCTGAGCGCGGGGACGACGGCCCAGGGCCTCGGGGTCTCCATCGGGGGGTACATGGACCCCGGCGGGGTGGTCCGCTTCGCGCGGTTCCTCGGCTGGGAACGTCCGCTGCCGCTGGGCCCACGGTTGTCCGCGGCCACGGGGTTGCCCGTGGTGCTGTCCAACGACCTGGCCGCCCTCACCCGGGCCGAGCACTGGTTCGGGGCGGGCCGCGGGCAGGGCGACTTCGCCGTCATCACGATCGGCGCCGGGGTCGGCTACGGCCTCGTGCTGCACGACCAGCTCGTGGAGAACTCCGACACCGCCCACCAGCTGCTCGGTCACCACCGTCTCGCTTTCGGTGGCCCCCGCTGCGTCGAGGGTCACCAGGGGTGCGCCACCGCTCTCCTCACCCAGCACGCCATGGCCGCGGCCGCGACCGTGGGTCTCGGCCGGACGGTGGAGTGGGAGGAACTCCTGCAGCTCGCCCGCGCCGACGACCCGGTCGCCGGGCGCGTCGTGGAGGAGGCCGCCGCCCACCTCGGCCATCTCGCCGCCGACGTCGCGAACTTCACCGGCGTCCGCCGCATCCTGCTGACCGGGGAGTCGATCGAGGTGGCGAACCTGGGGCGCGACGCACTCTTCGCCGCCCTGCGGGAGCACCGCGACCCGAACAGCAAACTGCCCGAGGTCGTCGTGCAACCGCACGACCGAGCCATCTGGGCCCGGGGGGCGGCCGGGGTCGCCGTGCAGCAGTGGGTCGAGGGCAGCGCCTGGCTCGGCGCACCCGCCTGACGCTGCGTCGGCCGGGCGGGAGGTCGACCTAGCGGGTCGTCAGCGAGGTCTGCAGCTGTTCCAGGACGAGTCGTGCGGCCGTCGGACCGGTGTTCAGGTAGAAGGGGTCGTCGTCGACCTCCACGGCCCGATCCGACTGCACCGCAGCCAGTCCGGACCACAGCGGCAGGGCCGTGAGCTCAGCCGCGTCACCCCCCTGCACCCCGAAGAAGATCCAGTCGCCGTCGGCGTCGCCGAGCTGCTCCGGGCTGAGATCCGTCGAGACGGAATCGGTGAAACGTTGGGACTCCGGGCGCGGCAACCGGGCGTCCTCCAGCACCGAGCCGGCGAACGAGGAGACACCGAAGATCCGCACCCGGTCGCCGTTGCGGCGCAGCAGGGACACCGAGGGAACCGTCGTGAGACCCGCCCCGAACGCGGCCGCGGCCTCCTGGTGATCGGCGAGGAGCGCACGCGCCTTCTGCCCCAGCCCCACGGCGTCCCCCATCAGCAACAGGTTCTGCTTCCAGTACAGACCCGTGGAGCGGGTGGCCACCGTGGGGGCGATCGCCGAGAGCGCGTCGAACAGTTCCCGGTCGTCCGGGCCGCTCGCGTTCACGAGGACCAGGTCGGGCGCGAGGGCCGCCACCGCCTCGAGGTTCGGTTCGGTGCGGAGCCCGAGGTCGGCCAGGGCGGCGAGGTCGGACGTCCGGTCGGCGAACTCCGAGGCGAGGTAGTCCGGGACGAGACCGGCCCCCTCCCCCGTCGTCGCCCCGGCCGGGACGAGACCGAGGGTCAGCAACGCGTCGAGCTGCCCCGTGGAGATGCCGGCGATCCGGGTGGGGGCCCGGTCCAGGGTCGTCTCCCCGAGCAGGTGGACCACGGTGCGGGGGAAGACCCCGTCCGCCTCGGTGCTCCCCCAGCCCTCGGGCAGCTCGCGCGGGGTGACCCAGGTCTGCGCCCCCGGCGCGGCCGTCGACGGGGTGGCCGACGCGGACGGGACGGCCGCGGTGCCCTCGCTGGCGGCGTCGTCCCCGCACCCGGCGATCAGGGTGGCGCACCCCCCGCCGAGCGCGAGCAGCAGACGGCGACGGGAGGGTCCGGGGGTGATCACGAGAGGTGAGCCTACCCTCAGTCCGAACCCTCCCGAACCCTCCCGAACCCGTCAGCGGGCGTGCAGGGTGACGACCCCCCAGGACAACGGGGGCAGCTCGACACGCAACCGGCCGTCGGCGAACTCCACCCCGGTGAGCGGTCGCAGCCCGACCGCGTCGTGCTGGTCCGCGTTCGTGGTGTGCCGGTCCTGGCCCTCGGCCGCGGCGAGGACCTCGGCGCTGCGCACGGCCGTCAGGCTCGCGAACCCCCGCAGGTCGACCGAGACGCCCGCCGACTCGGAGAGGTCGCGGTTGGCCACGAACAGGGCCAGGACCGAGTTCTCCTCGTCCCAGGTCGCCGCCGCGTCCACGATGTCGACGTCGCCGAACTGCGCGGTCTCGTACCGGTCGCTGCGGACCCCGACCTGCAGCACCTCCCCCACCGCCAGGTGACGCATCCGCTCGAACGGGTAGGCGATCGACTGCTTCCAGGCCGGGCCCCCGGGTTCGCTGCGCAGCAGGCCGATGACGTTGACGAGCTGGGCCTGGGCGCCGATGTGCACCCGGTCGGCGTGGCGCAGCAGCGAGTGCAGCAACGTGCCGACCACGACGGCGTCGGTGACGGAGTATTCGTCCTCGATGAGGCGGGGGGCGCGCTCGTCGGGTTCGGTCGGGTCCCAGGGTTCCGTCCCCGGCATGTGGTGCGGGCGCGACTGGTACCAGACGTTCCACTCATCGAAGGAGAGGTTGATCTTCTTGCTGTGCCGACCCCGCGCCCGCACGGCGTCGGCGGTCGCCACGACCGCCTCGATGAACAGGTCCATGTCGCGACCCGAGGCCAGGAAGCTCCCCGCGTCGCCGTCGTGCTCCTCGTAGTAGGCGTGCAGCGAGATGTAGTCCACGGTGTCGTAGGCGAGCTCGAGGACGGTGTCCTCCCACTGCCCGAAGGTCGGCATGGACCGCGAGGACGAGCCGACCGCGACCAGCTCGACGTCGGGGTCGATCAGCCGCATCGCCCGTCCCGTCTCCGCGGCCAGCCGTCCGTACTCGTGGGCGGTCTTGTGGCCGGTCTGCCACGGGCCGTCCAGCTCGTTACCCAGGCACCAGAGCTTGATGTCGAACGGGTCCTTCGACCCGTGGGCGACGCGCAGGTCGGAGAACTTCGACCCGGACGCGTGGTTGCTGTACTCGAGGAGGTTGCAGGCGTCCTGCAGACCGCGGGTCCCGAGGTTGACCGCCATCATCGGTTCGACCCCGGCCGCCCGCGCCCAGGTGCTGAACTCGGCGAGCCCGAACTGGTTGGTCTCGGTGGTCCGCCAGGCCCGGTCCAGGCGCCGGGGCCGCTGGTCCTTCGGCCCCACCGAGTCCTCCCACTCGAACCCGGAGACGAAGTTCCCCCCGGGGTAGCGGACGACGGTCGGGCCCAGTTCCTTGACGAGTTCCAGCACGTCACCGCGCAGTCCGTCGGCGTCGGCGCTCGGGTGCCCGGGTTCGTAGATCCCCGTGTAGACGCAGCGGCCCATGTGCTCCACGAAGGAACCGAAGAGACGCCGCGGCACCGGGGCCACGGTGAAGGCGGGATCGAGGGTCAGGCGTGCGGTGCGCACAGGGTTCCTTCCGGTCGGTTCGGGTCGGGCTGCTGGGGGGCTCGCGGCGTCACTGACCACCGAGGCCGGTGGTCGCCACGCCGCGGATGATCTGACGCTGGAAGAGCATGAACACGATGATCAAGGGTAGTCCGGCCAGCAGCGCGGAGGCCATGACCTGCGCGTAGCGCACACCGAAACTGGACTGCACCTGGACCAGCCCGACGGGCAGGGTCATGAGGTCGGGGTTGGAGGTGATGATGAAGGGCCAGAGGAAGTTGTTCCAGGCGCCGATGAACACGAAGATCGCCACGGCGGCGAGGATCGACCGCGACAGGGGCAGCACGATCTGGACGAAGATGCGCAACGCGCCGGCGCCGTCCACCCGGGCCGCCTCCTCCAGCTCCCTGGGGATGCCGTCGAAGAACGCCTTGAGGATGAACACCATGGCAGGCACCGCGACCTGGGGGAGGATGATCCCCCAGTAGGTGTCCGCCAACCCCATGGCCACCACCTCCCGGTAGAGCGGGACCACCAGGATCTGCGGCGGGACCATGATGCCGACCACGGTCAGGGCGAACAGCAGACCGCGGCCGCGGAACGTGCAGCGGCTGAACCCGTAGGCGGCCAGGGCGCTCACCGCGACGGTGAGGACGGTGACCACCACGGCCACGACCGTGGAGTTCACGAACCAGGTGAGCAGGTCGCCACCGGAGAGCACCGACGTGTACCCGTCGGCGGTGAACCCGGACTCCGGCACCGCTTCCAACGGTACGGCGGTCGTCTCGGCCTCGGCGGTGAACGACGTCTTGAGCGCCCACAGCAGCGGCGTCAGCCAGAGCAGGGCCACCGCGAGCAGCACGGCGACGACCGCGGCCCGCACGGGGACGGAGACGTGACGGACCCGGCCGGAACCCGCGGGGCGCGCCGCGGGACGCGACGGGGTCAGGGTGGAACCGGTCGTGCTCATGCGACGCTCCTCGCCCGACGACGGGTCAGCCAGAACTGCCCGAGGGAGACGGCCACGACCAGGGCGAAGAACACGTAGGAGATCGCTGAGGCGTACCCGAGACGGTAGTTGACGAAGCCCGTGTCGTAGACGTACTGCAGCACGGGGGCGGCGGCCTGACCCGGACCGCCCGACCCGCCGAACAGGATGTAGGCCTGGTCGAAGAGTTTGAGGGACGAGAGGATCTGCAGGACCACCACCAGCGCGGTGGTCGGCGCGAGCAGCGGCAGCGTGATCGAGACCGCGCGACGCCAGCCGCCGGCCCCGTCGATGGCGGCCGCCTCGTACACGGTCGCCGGGATCGCCTGCAGCGCGGCCAGGTACAGCAGGAAGTTGAACCCGACCGTCCACCAGACGGTGATGAGCACCACGGAGAGCAGGGCCACCGACTCGCTGGACAACCAGCCCACCGCCGGGAGGCCCACCGCCGTGAGGGCCTGGTTCAGGAAACCGAAGTCCCCCTGCATCAACCAGTTCCAGATCAGCACGACGGTCGAGACCGGCAGCAGGTACGGCGCGAAGATCGTGAACCGCCAGAACCACTGACCTCGCACCCCGGTGTGCACCAGGACCGCCGTCACCAGGGCCACCAGCACGAGCGGCACCGTGGACAGGACGGTGAAGAGCAGGGTGTGGCCCAGCGTGGTCCACACCATCGCGTCCCCGAACAGCTCGGCGTAGTTGTCCAGCCCGGCCCACCGGGTCGGGGCCCCGACCAGGCTCACCTGCTGGAAGCTCATGCCGAACCCCCAGCCCACCGGGACCAGGGTGAACAGGGCGTAGAACACCAGGAACGGGACGACGAACAGGAAACCCCCGGAGGCCGGACGCCGTCGCGGGGGCGGGGCGGGTTCGGCGGGGGTCGGGACGGGGACGGCGGCGGGGGCTGGAGCGGACACGGGGGACCTCGTCTCAGACGGGACTGGGGATCGCGAGCTGGTCGTCGAGCCAGTCGACGAGGGCGCCCGCGGCCTGCTCGGGCGTCTGCACGCGGGTGGCGACCGAGAGGTTGAGCTGGGCGCCGTAGGACATGAGCTGGGACCCCGAACCGGAGAAGTAGGCGTCCGGGTCGAACTGCACGAACTCCGCGACCCCGCGGTAGTTCGACTGCGGCTTCAGCGCCAGGTACTCGGAGGAGTCGACGACGGCGGCGAGGGCCGGGATGTGACCCCCCTCGGCCCAGACCACGCTGCTGCGCAGCATGGCCGCGACCATGTCGTACACCGCGGAACGCACGGCGGGGTCCACGTCGGCGCGGCGGGGCAGGACGAAGGAGTGCGCATCGGCCCGGACCACCGGTTCGGTGCCGAAGAGGGCGGGGAAGGGGACCATGGTGAAGGGGATCCCGGCGGTCTCGGCGGTGATGACCTCCCAGTCACCCAGCACGAGCATCCCGGCCTGCTCCGAGGCGAACACCGCCGGGGCCGCCGGTCCGTCCAGCGTGGCCGAGCAGATGGTCCCGTCGGTCATGTCCCGGATCACGGCGAAGGCGCGGGTCAGGGCCTCCCGGTCCACCTCGGCCGGTCCGCCCGGGGGCAGCACGAACTCCGCCCCCTGCTGCCGGTACAGGGTCCACAGGAGCATCCACCCGGCCAGGCCGTCGGCGGCCGACCAGCTGATGCCGGTGGACCCGGTCACCTCGGCCAACCGCCGCCCGGCGTCGAGGAACGCCTCGGGCGAACCGATCGGCAGCAGTTCCCCGTCGCCGTCGAGCAGGCCGGCCCGGTCGCACAGATCGGTGTTCAGGTAGAGCACCTGCGGGTGGGTGTCGAGGGGGACGGCGAAGAGTTCCCCGTCGACCGACGCCTGCTCCCACACCGCAGCCGGGAACTGCTCCCGCGTGATCCCCCGGGCGGCCAGCTCGTCCTGGTCGAACGGGTCCAGCAGATGGGCCGCGAAGGGTTTCAACCGGGACAGGTGCAGGGTCGCGAGGTCCGGTCCCCGTCCACCGGCGCAGGCCATCGCGAGTTTGGTGTAGTAGGGCGAACCCCAGGCCAGGGTCGTGGCCGTGACGTCCACGTCCGGGGCCTCGGAGCGGAACGCGTCCACCAGGGCGACCATCCGGCCGCCGTCACCCCCGGTGAAGAAGTTCCAGTAGGCCAGCGGCACCGCGGAACCCCCGGCCGTGGGGGTGGCGCAGGCGCCGAGCGCACCCACGCCGAGCGTGGCGGCACCGGCGCCGAGTCCGGCGAGCACGCCCCGCCGGGAGGGTCGGACCAGGGTCATCGTCGAGCCCCTTTCAACGTTGCACGTTTTCAACGTTGGAAGGATCCTGGACCCGTCCGGGCTCCCCGTCAAGGCGTGCGATGCTGACGATCGTGACGATCTCCGAGCGCCCGCGGCGGGCCACGACGCTGCGCGACGTCGCCGAGGCCGCCGGCGTGTCGATCAAGACGGTGTCGAACGTGGTCAACGACCACCCGCACGTGCGCCCGGAACTGCGCCGGCGGGTCCAGGACCTGATCACCGAGCTCGACTACCGTCCCTCGGCCAGCGGCCGGCAGCTGCGGCAGGGACGGACCGGGGCCGTCGCCGTCGCCCTGCCCAACGTCACCAGCCCGTTCTACGGCGAGCTGACCTCGACCCTGGTCCGCTCGGCCCGGGCCCGCGGCCTCACCGTCCTCGTCGAGCAGACCGACGGCGAGGTGGACCGCGAGCGCGAGGTGAGCCGGGGTTTCCCCGTCCGCTCCGTGGACGGCATGATCTTCGCGCCGCTGTCGATCCCCACCGGCGAGCTCGCCTCGCGCCGGGACACCACCCCGGCCGTGCTGCTCGGCGAGAACGGCGAGGGCGCCGGGCTGGACCGCGTCACCCTGGACTCGGTGGCCGTGGGCGACCTGGCGACCCGGCACCTGATCGACCTGGGACGTCGGCGCATCGCCTTCCTGGGCGACAAGACGGCGCCGGCCGACCGCTCCCCCGTGGTGGAGCAACGCGTGGCCGGGTACCGCAAGGCACTGCGCCGCGCCCGGATCCGCTTCGACCCCGCGCTCCTGCAGGTGACCCCGGAGTGGGAGCGCGGGCACGGTGACGACGGCCTCCGGGCCCTGCTGGCCCGGTGCCCGGACGTAGACGCGGTGTTCGCCGCGAACGACCTGCTCGCGCTCGGTGCGCTGCACGCGCTGCGCCGTCTCGGCCGTCGGGTCCCCGAGGACGTCGCCGTCGTCGGGGTGGACGACGTGGAGGAGGCCCGGTTCTGCGCCCCGACGCTGAGCACCGTCGGCCTCGACCGCGGCGCCATGGCCGAGCTCGCCTTCGACCTGCTCGGCGACCGGTTGGCGGGTTACGACGGCCCGCCCCGCCTGGTCACCGCGGCCCACGCCCTCGTGGTCCGGGAGTCGACGGGTCCGGCCGGGACCGTCCCGACGTCGTCAGATTGAGCACGAGCAGCGCGAGCACCGACCCCGAGGTGCCGAGCACCATGTCCCCCAGGGTGTCCTCGTAGGCGGTCTCGATCTCCGTCCCGTGCCGGATGAACGTCCACCACTCCCCGATCTCCCAGAGCAGGGCCAGCAGCGCCCCCGCCCCGACGACGGCCGCCGCCCGTGCCCACCGCGGGCGCAGGGCGCCGGCCCCGACCACCAGACCGAGGCCCGTGAGGAGCAGGAACCAGTTCAGCAGGTGCAGCAGGTCGTCCCACCACACCACGCGGTCGTAGAGGTCCAGTGTGTTCCCGCTGACGTCCAGCAGGAACGGCACCATCACCAGGGTGAAACCCGCCCAGGGCACGACCGCCCGGCCCCGGGTGCGCAACCACCACAGGGCCGGGACGAGCAGCATGAGCAGCGGGTAGAAGACGAGCCGGGCCCCGAAGGCCTTGCCCGAGAACTGGGGCAGGTCGCTCGTGGTGGCCAGGACCAGCTGGGCCAGCGTGGCCACCAGCACGAGGACCGGTGCCGCCACCGCCCGGGACGTGGCTCGGGGCACCGCTCAGTCCCGCCAGGAGAACTGCGGGTCGTAGCCGAGGAGCCGACGCGCCTTGTCGATCGAGAGCAGCGTCTCGTGCTCGCCCACCTCGCGGCGCAGTTCGAGGCCGGGGAACTCCGCGGCCAGGAGTTCGGCGTTCGGACGCTCCATGACCGTGTCGGCCGCGGCCACGATGCACACCTCCACCCCCGGTTCCGTCCGCGCCAGTCCACGACGGACCGCCTGGGCCCCGTCCCGGCTGTCGACGTAGCCCCAGAGGTTCCAGCGACGCACCGACGGGTCGTCCTGCCACGCGGCGAACCCCGGGTAGTCCTCGGGCCCGAGGACGTTGGAGAAGCGCAACCCGGTCATGCTCAACCCGGGTTCCCAGCGGCACAGGTGGTGCGCGAGCTCCTCCTCCAGCGTCTTGACCAGGCTGTAGGTGGATTCCGGTCGCGGCCGGTACTCCTCGTCCACGGGGGCGTAGGGCGGGGGCGTCTCGAACGGCAGCCCGAGGACGGTCTCGCTGGAGGCCCACACGACGCGGCGGATCCCGGCGGCGCGCGCGGCGGTGAACACGTTCCACGTCGCGGGCATGTTGTTGGTGAAGGTCGCCGAGTTCGGCAGCAGACCCGGGGCCGGGACGGCGGCGAGGTGCACCACCGCGTCCACGGGCACGGTGCTGCGTTCGTCGGTGCGCGCCGCGAGGACCTCCACGACCTGCGCCTGATCGGTGAGGTCGACCTGCAGGAAGTCCCCCGCCCAGCCCTGCGGGCGCACCCGGTCCAGGGCCAGCACCGAGAACCCGTGCTCGGACAGGTCCTGGACCACCGCCCGCCCCAGCTTGCCCGCTGCTCCCGTGACGACGACGCGTTCGCTCATCGGTGATCCTCCGGTTCCCGCCGACCGGACGTCGGCGCTCGTGCTCGTACCCGTTGTAGTGTCTGTGGCCATGGCGACGCCCCACCCGGACGATGTCCTGGCGCGGGTCCCGGCGATCGTCCGGTCGCCCTGATGGGCGCCGGCCACGGGCACGGACACGGTCACGCTGGCACGGATCGCCGCCGGTTGCTCGTCGCCCTCTCCCTCACCGGGACCGTCCTCGTCGCGCAGACGGTCGGCGCACTCTGGTCGGGGTCGTTGGCCCTGCTGGCCGACGCCGGCCACATGCTCACCGACGCCGCCGGGCTGCTGATCGCCTTCCTGGCGGCCAGCCTGGCCGCGCGTCCCGCCGACCTGCGCCGCACGTGGGGGTTCCGCCGGGCCGAGGTCCTGGCGGCCGCCCTGCAGGCCGGGATCCTCCTGTGCGTCGGGGTCTTCATCCTGGTCGAGGGCGTGAAGCGGCTCGTGACGCCCTCGGAGGTGGCCTCCGGGGCCATGCTCGTCTTCGGCGTCGTGGGGCTGGCGGCCAACGTCGTCGCCCTGCTGGTGCTCTCCGGGGGCCGCAAGAACTCGTTCAACATGCGGGCCGCCTTCCTCGAGGTCGTCAACGACGCCCTCGGGTCGGTCGCGGTCATCGTGGCGGCCGTGGTCATCGCCACGACCGGCTGGACCCGCGCCGACGCGGTCGTCTCGCTCCTGATCGGGGCGTTGATCCTGCCCCGCACCGTGAAGCTGCTGCGGGAGACCGTGGACGTGCTGCTGGAGTCGGCCCCCCGGGGCCTCGACCTCGCCGACGTGCGCCGGCACCTCGAGGAGGTGCCGCACGTCGTCGCCGTCCACGACCTGCACGCCTCGACCATCGCGACGGGTCTGCCGGTGCTCTCGGCCCACGTCGTCGTCGCCGACGGGTGCTTCACCGACGGGCACGTGCCGGAGATCCTCGACCAGCTGCAGGAGTGCGTCGCGGAGCACTTCGCGGTGACCGTCGAGCACTCGACGTTCCAGCTGGAACCCGAGCAGCACGCCGAGCACGAGATCGCCACGCACTGATGGACGCCGGGACGGGGCCGCTCCCGTGAGCCGGGCCCGCCGCCCGACCACCCCCGGGGCGATCACGAGCGCCGTGACCGCGGCCGTGGCCGCGGCGGTGGAGCCGGACGTCACGGCGTTCGAGGCCGCCGTCCTGGAGCTGGCCACGATGGACGCGGAGCAGGTGCACGTCGTCCTCGGCTGGGCGCTGCGCGAGCAGCTGGAACGGGCCCATCCGGACGGGCTGGACGCCGACGACCTGCGCGACGCGGTGGCGTCCGCCGCCCGCGCCGCGACCTGGTGGCCGCGGCTCGAGCCGCAGCTGCTGGTCGTCGTGGTGACCGGGGCCCTCGGCGCGCACGACCTGGCCGAGACGATGGACGCGGCCTCCCCCGCCCTCACCCTGGGCCACGCGCTGCTGCTGCTGACCAGCCTGCTGCCGCCCCCGCCGGACCCCGGACCGACCCTGCGGTCGGCCCTGGCCGAGGTCCGGCGGGCGGAGCTCACCGAGATGCCCTGATCCCCGCGGGGCTCAGCTCAGGTGCGTGGTCTCCGGCGCCCGCTTGTCGGCGTCCAGGTCGCCGAACTCGGCCGCGACGTCGCGGATGTCGGCCCGCTCGGCCGTGGTCGGGTCGGTCGTCGAGGCCCGCAGCGTGACGACGACGCCCTTGGACGTGGGCGTGTTGCTCGCCTCGGCGGTGGAGTCCAGCGGCACCAACGGGTTGGTCTCGGGGTAGTAGGCCGCCGCGCACCCGCGGGCGATGTCGTAGACGACGACCCGGAACGCCGGGGCGATGCGCTCGACGTCGTCGTCCCACACACCGATGAGGTCGACCACGTCGCCGTCGGCGAAACCCCGCTCCTTGGCGTCGGCCGCGGAGAGGAAGACCACCCGGCGCCCGGAGTGGATGCCGCGGTAACGGTCCTCGAGCCCGTAGATGGTGGTGTTGTACTGGTCGTGGCTGCGCATGGTCTGCAGCAGGAGCTGCCCGGGCTGCAGCTCCAGGACCTGCAGGGGCACGACCCCGAACTGCGCCTTGCCGGAGGGGGTGTCGAAGGTCCGCGTGTCGCGCGGCGGGTGCGGCAGCTGGAAACCTCCCGGCCGGCGCACCTTGGCGTCGTAGTCCTCGCACCCCGGCACCACCCGGGAGATGTGGTCGCGGATGACGGAGTAGTCCTCGGCGAAGGCCGACCAGTCGATGGTGCCGGTGGCGTCCTCGCGTCCGGCCAGGGTCGCGGCCGCGATGCCGGAGACGATCTGCACCTCCGAGCGCACCCCGGGCGCGGGCGGCGCGAGCCGACCCCGGCTGGCGTGCACCTCGGACATCGAGTCCTCGACGGTGACGAACTGGTCGTAGACGCCCTGCCGGACGTCGCGCTCGGTGCGACCGAGCGTCGGCAGGATGATCGCGGTCTCCCCGCACACGGCGTGCGAACGGTTCAGCTTGGTCGAGACCTGCACCGTCATCCCGCAGGACGCCAGGGCGTTCTCGGTGACCGCGGTGTCCGGGGCCGCGGCGATGAAGTTGCCGCCCATGCCGAGGAAGAACCGGATCTTGCCCTCGGCCATGGCGCGGATCGAGTCGACGACGTCGTGCCCGTGCTCGCGGGGCGGGTCGAACCCGAACTCGTCGCGGATCGCGTCGAGGAAGTGCTGCGGTGCACGCTCCCAGATGCCCATGGTCCGGTCGCCCTGGACGTTGGAGTGTCCGCGCACGGGGCACAGACCCGAACCGGGCAGACCGATCGCCCCGGTGGCGAGGTGCAGGTTCACGATCTCCTTGATCGTGCCCACGGCGTTCACGTGCTGGGTGACCCCCATCGCCCAGCAGGTGATGAAGGACTTGGCCGACAGCAGCATCCGGGCGGCCTCGTCGAGCTGCACCCGGCTCAGACCGGTGGCCCGCAGGACCTCGGCCTCGTCCAGCGCCTCGACGTGGCGCGCCCAGTCGTCGAACCCGGACGTCTGCGACTCCACGAACTCCCGGTCGATCTTGCCGGCGCGCAGCGCGGCCCGCCCCAGCCACTGGAACAGCGCCAGGTCGCCGTTGCCGCGGATCGGCAGGAAGAGGTCGGTCAACCCCTGCCCCTTGACGAGCCCCTTGGGGGTCTGCGGGTTCTTGAAGGCCAGCAACCCGGCCTCGGGCAACGGGTTCACCGCGATGATGCGGGCGCCGTTCTTCTTGGCCTGCTCCAGCGCGGAGAGCATCCGCGGGTGGTTCGTCCCCGGGTTCTGACCGACGACCAGGATCAGGTCGGTCTCGGAGAAGTCGCGCAGGTGCACGCTGCCCTTGCCGATCCCGATGACCTCCCCGAGGGCGACCGAGGTCGACTCGTGGCACATGTTCGAGCAGTCCGGCAGGTTGTTCGTCCCGAACGCGCGGACGAACAACTGGTAGGCGAAGGCGGCCTCGTTCGAGGTCCGGCCCGAGGTGTAGAAGGTGGCCGCGTCCGGCGACGGCAGCGAGTTCAGGTAGGCCCCGATGATGCGGAACGCCTCGTCGTAGGAGACGGGCTCGTAGTGGCGCGACCCGGGACGCTTCACCATCGGCTCGGTGAGGCGCCCCTGCTGGCCCAGCCAGTAGTCGGTGCGACCGACCAGGTCGTCGACGGAGTGCCGGGCGAAGAACTCGCGGGTGACCCGGCGCAGCGTCGCCTCCTCGGCGACGGCCTTGGCGCCGTTCTCGCAGAACTCCGCCGTGTGGCGGTGGTCCGGGTCCGGGTCCGGCCACGCGCAGCCCTGGCAGTCGAACCCTCCCACCTGGTTCAGCCGCAGGAGCGTCTGGGCCGTCCGGCGCACGCCCATCTGCTGCACCCCGTGCTGCATCGCCACGGCGACGGCGGGCACCCCGGCGGCGTAGTGCTTGCGCGCGGAGACGTGCAGTTTCGACTCGTCGACGTCGTCGGTCGGCGCAGGCACACGTCCCAGGATGCTCATCCGGGGATGCTATCGATCACCCGCCGGACCGGCGGCCCCGACTCCGGCGACGAGGTCGACCTCCACGACGGCCCCGACCGCCAGCCCGCTCACCCCGACGCAGGTGCGGGCGGGCAGCGGCCCGCGGAACCAACCGCGGTAGGCCTCGTTGAACGCGTCGAAGTCGGCGAAGTCGGTGAGGTAGACCCGCACGTGCAGGGCGTCGTCGAAGGTCAGCCCGAACTGCGCGAGCACGGCCGCCAGGTTGGCCCGCACCTGCTCGGCCTGGGCCACCAGCCCACCCTCGACGAGGCGCCCCGTGGCCGGATCGGTCGGCATCTGCCCGGTGACGAACACCTGGTCGCCGAAGCGGACGGCGTGCGCGAACGGCCCCACCTGCGGCGGCACGCCGTCGGCGGGGGTGAAGACGAACGTCTGCTTGGCGGGGTGGCTCACCCGGGCAGTGTCTCGAACCGCAGTCGCAGGCCGCCCGCGGGCCGCAGGGTCACCAGCGACTCCACCCGGGGTCGGGGGCCGGTCCCGGGGCGGACGCGACGGTCGCGCAGCAGCGCGGCCAGGACGAGGACGGCCTCGACCAGGGCCAGGTCACGCCCGATGCAGAGCCGCGGACCGGCCCCGAAGGGCACGTACCCGACCTCGCGCCGGGGCGCCCCGAGGAACCGCTCGGGGCGGAACGTCTCGGGCTCGGGCCAGAGCTCGGGGTCGCGGTGCAGGGCCCAGGTGCAGACGATCACCAGCGTGCCGGCCGGGACGTCGACCCCCGCCACGGTGTCGGGGGCGAGCGAGGTCCGGGTGATCACCCAGGCGGGCGGGTAGAGCCGCAGCGCCTCGTCGAGCACGGCCCGGGTCCGGGGCAGTCGGGCGAGATCGTCCCAGGTGGGTTCCCGCGACTCCCCGGGGGCGCCCAGCACGTCGGCCAGTTCGGCGTGCAGCGCGGCCTGCTCGGCGGGATGACGGGCCAGCAGGTCCAGCGTCCAGGTGAGGCAGCTCGCCACCGTCTCGTGCCCGGCGACGACGAACGTCACCAGCTCGTCGCGGATCTCCTCGTCGCCGGAACCCGCGCGGAGCATGAGCCCGACCAGGTCGGTGGCGTCCTCGGCCACCGTCGCGGCCCGCCGGACCGCGACGATCCGGGCGCACACGGCGTCGATCTCGGCGACGGCGGCGCGCAACCGCCGCCGGGACGGGGTCGGCCAGGTCCCCGGGACGGGCGACTGCGCGCGGGCGACCACCAGTTCCAGCGCACGACCGACCGCGTCGACGAGCTGCTCGGCGACCCCGCGCAGGTCGGCCTCGGCCAGGGTCCGACCGATGACCTCCAGGGTCGCGCGGGCGGTGGCCTCGGCGACCTCGACCTCGGTGCCCCTCGGTCCCGGGTCGGTCGTGCGCCGCAACCGTCGCGCCGCGGCGACCGCCTGCTCGGCGATCCCGTCGAGGGCGGAGTGGTGGAAGGCGGGCTGCACGATCCGCCGGTGGGTCCGCCAGGGTGCCCCGTCGCTGGTCAGCAGGCCCTGGCCGGTGACGGTGGCCAACGCCTTGTACTGCAACGTGGCCCGTCCGTAGTTCCGGGCGTTCTCGACCAGCACCCGGCGGACCGCGGCGGGATCGGTCAGCAGCAGGACGGGGGTGCGGGGCAACGGGAAGGCGACCGCCCCGCCGTAGCGGGCCGCGGTGCGGGTGAGGAAGTCCACCGGGCTGCGCCGGATCGCCGGGACGGCGCGGACCATGTCCCACGGCAGCGGACCGTCGGCGGCCAGCGGGGTGTACCGGGCGTTGCGGAAGGGGCCCGGGACGGGCCCCGACGGAGCGCTCAGAGGTACAACCCCGTGTGCCCGTCCTCCACCCGGGGGGCGGCGACGGCGTGCAGGTCACGCTCGCGCAGCAGGGTGTAGGCCTTGCCCTGCAGCTCGACCTCGGCCTTGTCCTCGGGGTCGAAGAGGACGCGGTCGTCGAGCTGGACCTGCCGGACGTGCTGACCCAGGGCCATGACGGTCGCCCAGACCAGCCGTCGCCCGACGGCGGCCGTGGCCGGGATCACGATGCCCGCCGAGGACCGCCGTTCCGAGGCCTCGTCGGCGCTGACGAGGACCCGGTCGTGCAGCATCCGCACCGGGAGGCGGGACTCCGGCATCGACTACCTGCGCTTGCGGACGGCGCGGATGACGACGATCGCGACGACCCCGGTCACCGCCAGCCCCACGGCGGCGACGCGCTCGACCCGCAGCCCGCCGTACTCGTCGGTCGCGAAGTCGTTCACCGCGGCCCGGACCCGGGCGATGCTGCGCTGCTTGATGGCGGCGGGGGTGACCCGGCCGCTGAGCTCGTCCACGGTGCCGGCCAGCCGGTTCCGCAGCCGCTCGACCTCGGCCTCCAGGGCCCGCGGGTCGGTGATGGTGATCGGCTTCCGGCCCTCGGTACTCGTCACGGGCTGCTCCTGCTCTCATCGGCCTGCTCGGCGGGTCTGCGCAGGCCGACGCTACCGGAGCCGACCGGGGCCGCACCCTCGTACCCGCCGAAGCGCACCTCCCGGGGCGGTGCTCGCGGGGAGCGCCGCGGGAGGCGTCGGAGCCACGGGCTACGGTGCCGCCATGTCCGAGCCGTCCAGCCCCCGCCTGTCCCCCGGCGAGCCCGCCCCCGACTTCTCCCTCGCCGCCCACGACGGCAGCACGGTGACGCTCTCCCAGCTGCGCGGCGAGCACGTCGTCGTGTACTTCTACCCGGCGGCGATGACGCCGGGCTGCACGACGCAGGCCTGCGACTTCCGCGACAACATCGCCTCGCTGTCCGCGGCCGGGTATCGCGTCCTCGGCGTCTCGCCCGACCCGGTCGACAGGCTCGTGACGTTCGCCGAGCGCGACGCGATCCCCTACCCGCTGCTGTCCGACCCCGACCACGCCGTGCACGAGGCCTACGGCGCGTGGGGCGAGAAGAAGCTCTACGGCAAGACGTCGGTCGGCGTCATCCGCTCGACGGTGGTCGTCGACCCCGACGGGAACGTCGAGGTGGCGCAGTACAACGTCAAGGCCACCGGGCACGTCGCCAAGCTGCGTCGGGACCTGGGCCTCGACGCCTGACGCACGTCTAAGCTCGGACAGGTCGGCGGGAGTGGTGTAACTGGCAGCCACGCAGGATTTAGGTTCCTGTGCCTCACGGCGTGCGGGTTCGAGTCCCGTCTCCCGCACCGAGGACCGCCCCGACCCGGGTGGACCGCCCTGGGTGGACCGGCCCTCGTCGTGCGGCGGCGGGAGTCTCCGGGTCAGCGGGAGCGCTTGACCCAGGTCGCGGACTGCCCGCGGATCGCACGGGGCAGCGCCCGGCAGAACACGACCAGGGGCATCCCCACCGCCTGCCCGGCCAGCCGCAGCGGAGCGGTGGCCCTCCCGTGCAGGCGGTCGCCGACGGCGTAGGCCGCGAACGCGACCGCGTGACCGGCGAGCACCAGCTGCGAGGACCGACGCCGCGGGTGGGCCAGGGCCCCGGCCAGCAGCGCGACCTGCGCCGCCGGACCCACGGTCGAGCGCCACACCTTGTGGGCGGCGAACTGCCGGAACTCCCGTCGGCCGGTGAAGAACTGGGCGCGGTAGCGGGCGAACAACCGCAGCTGCCCCGCCATGATGCGGACGCGACGTTCCACCTGGTCGGGCCGGGGCGCGGACTCCTCCACCACCAGGCAGGCGGGTTCCACCCCGACGCTGTGCCCACGGGCGGCGAAGTCGAACGCCAGCCACAGGTCGTCGTTGGCGGTCCCGGCCGGGATGGGACGGAAGAGGTTGCGGCGGAACGCGATCGCCTCCCCCACCAGGGCCAGGCTGCCCCCCAGTCCCGCCTCGGAGGTCTTGATCCAGTTCTCGTAGCGCCAGTACAACCCCTCGTCGGCGGCGCCGCACTCGGCCCGCAGACCCGAGACCAGGTCGTAGCGTGCGACGCAGGAGTTCAGCAGCGCCCGCAACCCCGGCCCGTCGAGGACCGCGTTGGCGTCCACGACGACGATCAGCGGGGCCCGTGACGCGGCCACCCCGCGGTTCACGGCGGCGGCCTTGCCGGCGCGGACGGGCGCGTAGTCGACCCGGTACCCGGCCTCCCGGCACCGCACCCGTGTGGCCTCGTCGTCGTCGACGACGACCGTGATGGCGGAGCGCGGCACGGCGCAACGGCGTTCCAGCTGGCCGAGCGTCCGCAGGATCACCCCCGCCTCCCCGTGCGCGGGCACCAGCAGGTCGACGTCCTCCCAGGTCCAGCCGATCATCTCGTCGACCGGGGTGACGGCGTGCCGGTGGGAGCGATGGGCGAGCAGCCACGCGGGGTAGCCGACGTGGCCCGCGAACGCCGCGGCGGCGAGCAGCACGGTCCGGGCCGACGACGACGGCGGTGCGGTGATCCCGAGCACGATGTCCCCCCTGGCGAACCGGCACCTGGGGGTGCCGGGGACAGGACGCTAGCCAGGGCGTGCGAGCAGAGGAACCTGAAAATTCGCCGAACGTGGCAGCCGGGTGAACATCGCCAGAACTGGTCGGATCCCGTTACGCCGCAACCACACCGAGTAAGTCCTCCGCTCGACACCAGGTCGACGGAGAGTGCTTGTCCGAGTCCCCTGCGTGAATCCTTCGACGGCCGGGAGACCGCGGGACGGAGGGTCAGACGTTGGTCAGCAGGACCGGCGCCGTCGTCGGCACCCGGGAACCCCCCACGGGCTCGACCGAGATCGCGACGGCCTGTGCCGTCCCCGTGTTCTCGACCCACATGGTGGCCGCCGAGGTGCTCCCGAGCAGTCCGGCGGAGGTCACCCGGTCACCGTCCACCAGCCACAGCTGGTAGGTCCGGTCGTGCAGCTCGGGGAACCGGCTCGTCACGACGAGCGCGTGCCCGTCTCCCATGACCATCGTCGCCAGACCGCCGTCGGCGGCCTCGGCCCGGACGGTGCGGCTGTCGGAGGAGGCGAGGACCTGGTGGACCTGCTGCTCCGCCACCTGGCCCTGGTCCGCCAGCGCGGTCAACCGGACGACCTCGGCGCGGGCCGAGTCCGCGTCGCGGCGCGCGTCGACGGCGGACACGCCCCCGGCCACCGCGGCCACCAGGCAGGCCGCCGCAGCGAGCTGCCACCCGCGACGGCCGCGGTCGGCGCGACGCGGCGCGCTCCGGTGCGACCGGCGCGAGCGCGCCAGGGCCAGGTCCGTGATCTCGGCGGGCACGGTGCCACCGGGCGTGCTCTCCTGGACGCTGGAGGCATCCGCAGCCGGTTCCTGAGGCGTCGCGGCGACGGCCGCGAGGATCGAGGCCCGCAGGTGCTCCGGCGGCGCCACGGCGACCGCGTCGGCCAACCGGGCGGCGGTGTCCTGGAACTCGTCGGCCCGCTGCGCCGCAGCCGGTGAGACATCGAGTCGCCGCTCGACGGCGGCCCTCTCGGTGGGGTCGAGCGCGTCGAGCGCCCATGCGGCGAGGTCGGCGTCGTCGGGCCCGTCGTCGGGCGTGCGTCCATCCGTCCGGTCCTTCACGATCTCACCCCCATCACCGTCTTGAGTCGCAGCAGGCCGTCGCGCAGCCGTGCCTTCACCGTCCCCAGCGGGACATCCAACTCCGCCGAGATCTCACGGTGCGTGCGGCCCCCGAAGTAGGCCAGCTCCACCGCCTGTCTCTGCAACGGCGTGAGAGTGTCCAAAGCTTCCCGGACCTCGTCCCGTTCGGCGCGCGCGACGACCTCCTCCGTCACCGAGTCGAACGGGGACACCTCCTGCAGCGCGACCCGGTCGTCGCGCTCACGGTCGGCCCGGGCCGAGCGGACCCGGTCCACCGCCCGCCGGTGGGCCATCGTGACCACGAAGGAACTGGCGGCCCCCCGAAGCGGGTCGAAACGACCCGCCGTCCGCCACACCTCCAGGTAGACCTCCTGCACGACCTCCTCCGTCTGAGCCGGATCGCGCAGCACCCGCAGCACGACCCCGTGCACGGAGCCGACGGTGGCGTCGTAGAACCCGGCGAAGGCGTCGGCGTCCCCCGCGGCCGCGGCCAGCAGGAGGTCGTCCGCCGCCTTCCGGCCGGTCGCGCTCGGAGGGGAGGTGCTCACGAGCATCACTGTGGCACCTCCCCCCCGTCGTGCAACGTCGGTGGCACCCGCGTGGCGGGTACCTCCCCGGATCAGGCCGGGGGCATCAGGACGGAGTCGACCAGGTAGACCGTCGCGTTGGCGGTCTTGACGCCCCCGCAGATGACGTTGGTCGAACCGTCCACCGTCAGCATGTCCGGGGTGCCCGCGACCGTCAGGTCCTGGCCCTCGAGGGTCTTGTGGGTGCCCACGACCTCCTCGGGGCTCAGCTGTCCCTGGACCACGTGGTAGGTCAGGATCTTGGACAGCAGGGCGGTGTCGGTCTTCAGCGTCTCGATGGTGGCCGGGTCGATCTTGCCGAAGGCGTCGTCGACCGGCGCGAAGACCGTGTACTCACCGCCGTTGAGGTCGTTGACCAGGTTCACGTTCGGGTTCAGCTGGCCGGACACGGCCGCGGTCAGGGTCTTCAGCAGCGGGTTGTTGGACGCCGCGGTGGCCACGGGGTCCATCGCCATGCCCGACACCGAGGCGGGGCCGGAGGCGTTGGCCGCCGCGTAGTCGGCGCAGCCCGGGCCGACCGGCATGGCCATGGCGTCGGTGCCGGTGGTCGCCGACTCCGAGGGCGAGCTCGACGTCATCGACGGCGACGTGCTGCTCATGCTCGGGGCGTCCGAGCCGGTGGTGGTGGTGTCCCCGCCGCTGCAGGCGGCCAGCCCGAGGGTGGCGGTCGCGACGAGGGCCAACAGGGTTCCGGTGCGCTTCACGGGTTTCTCCTCGATCGGTGGGTGAACTTCCTGCACCGGTGATTCGGAACCCCGCCCCGGGTGGATGGGTCCGTCCCCAAGTTTTTTTCGTGCTCTCCGCCCTCACGGAGAAACCCCCGTGATCGAGGAGTTCCCGGGACGGCGGTCCGCGAAGATTCCTCGATCACAGGGGTGTGCCGGGTGGACGGGTGGGGGTGGGACGGTCAGGCGACGACGGTCACCGTGGTCGAGTCGTACCCGGAGGAACCGTTCGGGATGGGGGCGACGACCTCGTCGGTCTGCGGGACGCCCTCGCCGTCGGTAGCCCGCACCTCGACGACGTGCGACCCCTCCTCCTGCGCGTCCCAGTCGTAGACCCATTGGCACCAGGTGTCTTCCGAGGCCGACGGGACGATCGTGGCCGCCCCCCAGGAACCGGAGTCGATCCGCACCTCGACCTTCGACACGCCCCGGTGCTGGGCCCAGGCGACCCCGGCGATCGGGACCCGACCGCGGCGCACCTGGGCGAAACTGGCCGGCACGTCGATGCGGGAGGCGGTCTTGATCGGGGCCTGCTGGGCCCACCCCCGATCGGTCCAGTACGCCGTCTTCGCCGCGAACGTGGTGACCTCGATGTCGACGACCCACTTGCAGGCCGACACGTAGCCGTACAACCCGGGGATGACCATGCGGACGGGGAAACCGTGCTCGCGCGGGAGCGGGGACCCGTTCATCCCCACGGCCAGCATCGCGTCGCGGCCGTCGGTGGCCTCGCGCAACGGGGCGGAGAGGGTGAAACCGTCGACGCTGGTCGCGTAGAGCATGTCCGCGCCCCCGGTCGGGCGGACCCGCTCCAGCAGCGCGTCCAGCGGGTACCCCAGCCAGCGCGCGTTGCCGACGTAGGAACCGCCGACCTCGTTGCTGACGCAGGTCAGCGTGATCCAGCGCTCCCGCAGCGGGAGCGCGAGCAGGTCGGCGAAGGAGAGTTCGAGCTCCTCCTCGACCATCCCGTGCACGCGCAGGGACCAGTCCTCGGCCCGGACGTCCGGCACGGACAGGGCGGTGTCCACGCGGTAGAAGTCGGCGTTCCGCGTCGCGTACGGGGTGAGCCCGTCGGCCCCGATCCGCGGGTCGATCCCGGCCGGCAGGGCCGGGGCCGGCTCGGCGGGGGCGGGGAGGACGACGGCGGCGCGCGACGCCTCGGCGTCCCGGACCCGGGCCAGGAGGCGTCCCCCCGCCCCGGTCACCGCCCCGACGACGGCCACCCCGCCCAGCAGGCGGCGACGGGAGAGACGGGCGAGCGTCCCGCGCCGGGCCGGCCCCTCCTCCGGCCCGGTGCGGGTGGCCCGTCGCGTGAGCACGGTCAGGGCGAACACCCCGGCCCCCGCCCCCAGCAACGAGGGCAACGGGAACAGGGCGGTCGCATCCGGGCGCGTCGCGGCGGCCAGGACACCGACCACCCCCAGCAGGCCCACCAGCGCCACCCCGAGGGCGAGACGTCGACGGGCCAGCAGGCCCGCGGCCACGGCCAGCGCAGCCACGAGCACCCCGATGGTCAGGAGCAGGACGAGCTTGTCGTTCGAGCCGAACGTCGAGATCGCGAACTCCTTGACCGGCGCCGGGACGCGGTCGACGACCGCACCCCCGACCACCAGCAGCGGCGCCGCGGCCGGGGCGACGACCCCGGCGACGAGTTCACCGACCCCCAGCGTCAGGCCGGCCGAGGCCAGCCCGGCCAGGGCGGAGAAGCCCCACGAGGCGCGCCCGCCGGAGGCGTACGCCCGGCCGGGGACCGGTTCGCTGGTGCGTGCTGCTGCGCTCACACCTCTCCTTCGGAACGGACGGCCCGCCGGATGGGGTCCGCCGGCGGACGGGTGGCGAGGCGGGTCAGGCCAGCTCGGCGGCCAGGCGCGGGGCCAGCGCCCGGAAGGCCGCCCCCCGGTGGCTGATCGCGTTCTTCTCCTCGGCGGTGTGCTCGGCCAGCGTCCGGTGCGCGCCCGACGGCTCGAAGATCGGGTCGTAGCCGAACCCGCCGTCACCGGCGCGCTCCCGGCGCAGCGTGCCGCGCAGCTCCCCCAGCTCGACGAACTCTCCGCCCCCGGGGACGGCGAGCGCCGCGGCGCAGACGAACGCCCCGCCGCGGTGGTTGTCGCCCACGTCGGCGAGCTGGGCCAGCAGCAGGTCGAGGTTGGCCGCGTCGTCGCCGTGCCGACCGGCCCAGCGGGCCGAGAAGATCCCGGGCGCTCCCCCGAGGACGTCGACGGCGATGCCGGAGTCGTCGGCCACGGCCATCACCCCGGTGGCGTTCGCCACGGCCCGGGCCTTGAGCAGCGCGTTCTCAGCGAAGGTGACCCCGGTCTCGGCGACCTCGGGGACGTCGTCGAACGCGTCGACGCCGAGCACCTCGACCCCGTCGAGCAGGGGTTCGAGAACAGCGCGCAGCTCCCCGACCTTGTGCGCGTTGCGGGTGGCCAGGACCACGCGACGGGTCATCGCGACCCCTCTTCCTTCAGGGCGTCCTCCTGCAGGACGCGGAGTTCGGCGCACCCGGCGACGGCCAGGTCGAGCAGCGCGTCGAGTTCGGAGCGGTCGAAGGGGACGCCCTCGGCGGTCCCCTGCACCTCGACGAAGCGACCGTCGCCGGTGACGACGACGTTCATGTCGGTCTCGGCGGCGACGTCCTCGACGTAGGGCAGGTCCAGGACGGGGCGTCCGTTCACGACGCCGACGCTGATCGCCGAGACGGACCCGGTGAGCGGCTGCCGGGAGGCGCGCACGATGTTCTTCGACCGGGCCCAGGAGATGGCGTCGGCCAGTGCGACGTAGGCGCCGGTGATGGCCGCGGTCCGGGTGCCGCCGTCGGCCTGCAGGACGTCGCAGTCGAGGACGATCGTGTTCTCGCCGAGCTGCTTGGTGTCGACCACGGCTCGCAGGCTGCGGCCGATGAGGCGGGAGATCTCGTGGGTGCGTCCCCCGATCCTGCCCTTGACCGACTCCCGGTCGCTGCGGGTGTTGGTGGCCCGCGGCAGCATGGCGTACTCGGCGGTCACCCAGCCCTCACCGGATCCCTTGCGCCAGCGCGGGACCCCCTCGGTGAAACTGGCGGTGCACAGGACCCGGGTGCGACCGAACTCGACGAGGACGCTGCCCTCGGCGTGGTCGAGCCAGTTCCGGGTGATGCGGACGGGACGGAGCTCGTCGGGGCGGCGGCCGTCGGCGCGGGGGCCGTCGGGAGTGGTCGGGCCGTTCTGCGGGGTGCTCACGGGACCAGCCTGCCACTGCGATCGACAGCCGTCAGAGCGCGCCCAGGTAGAGGGGGCCGGTCTCCTCCACCGAGATCACCTGCGGGCCGAGGAACCGCTGGGCCAGGGTCCGGAAGGAGGTCGTGTCCCCGGTCGCGGTGAAGCGGTGCCGCGGCGGCGGGCCGCCGTCCCCGCGGAGCAGGTCGCGGGCCGCGAGCTCGCGGTAGACGTCGAACGCGGTCTCCTCGGCGCTGGAGACGAGGGTCACGTCGTCGCCGACGACACTGCGCAGCACGGCCATGAGGTGGGGGTAGTGCGTGCAGCCCAGGACCAGGGTGTCGACGTCGGCGTCGATGATCGGGGTCAGGTACTCCCGTGCCGCGGTGAGCAGCTCCGGCCCGCTGGTGATCCCGCGCTCGACGAACTCGACGAACCGCGGGCAGGCGGCCGAGGTCAGCGACAGGTCGGGGCGGGCGATGAAGGCGTCGTCGTAGGCGCGCGAGGAGATGGTCGCGCGGGTCCCGATGACCCCGATCCGGTTGTTGCGGGTGGCCCGGACCGCGCGGCGGACCGCGGGGTGGATGACCTCGACGACCGGGACGTCGTAGCGCTCGCGGGCGTCGCGCAGCATGGCCGCCGAGGCCGAGTTGCAGGCGATGACCAGCATCTTCACGCCCGACTCGACGAGGTTGTCGAGGACGTCGAGGGCGAACCGGCGGACCTCCGCGATCGGCTTGGGGCCGTAGGGGCTGTGGGCGGTGTCGCCGATGTAGTGGATCTGCTCGTGCGGGAGCTGGTCGAGGACCGCGCGCGCGACGGTGAGCCCGCCCACGCCGGAGTCGAAGATGCCGATCGGTGCGTCGTCCACGGGGACCGATCCTACGGTCGGAGGGGGCCGCTCCCCCCGTCGCGACGCGAGCCCCCGTCACCCGGGCAGCCGGTACTCCTCCTGCACGACGAGGTCGCCGCCCACGAGGCGGAGGCCCCGCAGGTCCTGCACGACCACGGCGGCCCCGTTCCCCCGGGCCCGCTCGCCGATGCCGACGACGGTCGCACCGGCGTCCAGCCCGGCCCGGATCCCGGCGGGGCTGTCCTCGCAGACGATGCAGTCGGCGGGGTCGACCCCCAGCCGGGCGGCGGCCGCGCGGTACCCCTCGGGCGAGGGTTTGCCCGCGGTGACGTCGTCGGCGGTGACCAGCACCTCCGGTCGCGGCAGCCCGGCGGCCCGCAGCCGCGCGAGGGCCAGGGCGGTGACCGCGGACGTCACGACGGCCCAGCTGCCCGCGGGGAGTCCGGTGACGAGCTCACGGCTGCCGGGCATCGCGGTGACCTGCAGCGCGTCCTCGACCTCGTAGCGGTCGACGGTGCTGAGCGCCTCCTGCTGCTGCTCGGCCGGGACGAGCAGCGCGACGGTGTCGGCGGACCGTCGACCGTGGACCATGTCGGCCACCTCGTCGGGGTCCAGCCCGTAGAAGATCGCCCACCGGCTCCAGGCCGAGTGCACGCTGGCGTCGGAGTCCACGAGGACCCCGTCGGAGTCGAACAGGATCGCGCGGTGCGGCAGTTTCATCGGTCCCTCCCGGGGCTCTGGCTGCGGTGGTGGCTCAGGTGACGGGGCGGTTGCGGTAGCGCCCCACCAGTTCCCGGGCGGCGACCTGCATGCGCACCGGCGGCAGGCCCCGCGCGATCAGGTCGAGGTCGTCGAGCACCATCTGCCCGATCTGCTCGAAGGCGGCCGGGATGCCGCCCGCGCGGTGGCCGGAGAACACCAGCCCGTCGATGCCGCGGGCCGGGTGGCCGGCCGGGACGGGTTCCTCGGGCCAGACGTCGACGGCGGCGAGGATCTCCCCGCGGGCCACGCGCGGGAGCAGGTCGTCGTAGTCGACGACGGCCGCGCGGCTGACCAGCACGAGCCGGGTGCCGGGGGCCAGGAGGTCGAGCTGGGGGCCACCGAGCAGGTGCTCGCTGTCGGCGGTGACGGTCGCGAGGACGAAGAGGAACCGGCTGCGCCGCAACACCTCCTCCAACGCGGCCGGGACGACGCCGTGCTCGCGGAGGTAGCTCTCGGGCAGCCAGGGGTCGTAGACCCGGATGGTCGCGTCGAAGGGGTGCAGCAGCCGGTGCAGGGCGCGGCCCAGGTTGCCGAACCCGAGCAGCCCGATGTCGGAACCGCGCAGCAGGACGGCGTCGGCGTTGCCCGCGGCGACGTAGGTCTCCTCCCCGCGGCGGAAGGCGCGGTCCTCGCGGCTGATGCCGCGCGCGACGTCCAGGGCCAGGCCCAGGGCGTGCTCGGCGACCGCCTGCGCGTAGGCCGGTCCGCAGCCGAGGACGTGGACGCCGAACTCGTGGCACGCCTGGTAGTCGACGTTGGGGAAGAAGTTCCCCTCCACGTTGCAGATGGCCCGCAACCGCTCGGCCCGGCTCAACCGGTCCCGGTCCAGGTCGGGTTGACCGATGACCGCGAAGGCCCGCGGCAGCGCCTCGTCGAGGCGGGCCGGGTCGTCGTCGTGCTCGAGGTCGACCACCTCGTAGCGCTCCTCCAGCGTGGCCCGGGCCTGCGGGGTGAAGATGCGGGCGGCGCTCTGGGGTTGCGGACGCAGGATGACCGTCGGGCGGCTGGGTTCCATCGTGCTCCTCGGGACGACCGGCCGGTCGGGAAGATCGCGCCGGGCCCGACAAGCTACCCCGCCCCCGACCGGCCCCCGACGGCGGTGGCGGCGTCAGCGGCGACGACGGCCCCACCGGGCTCGGAAGCGGCGCGTCGCACCCGAGGGCGGACGAAGTTCGACCTCGTCCCGGCTCTCCGGCAGGGCGGCCAGCCGGGCGGGGGCCGAGGCGAGCAGGGCCTCGTAGCGGGACCGGTCGAAGGTCAGCGTGGCCGGAACGCCCTCCACGAACGGTTCCTGGTCGTCGGGGACGTCGCGCCAGCGCAGGCCGGACCAGGTCACGGTCGTGGGG
Organism: Kineococcus gynurae; assembly: GCF_042433995.1. Classification (NCBI taxonomy): domain Bacteria; kingdom Bacillati; phylum Actinomycetota; class Actinomycetes; order Kineosporiales; family Kineosporiaceae; genus Kineococcus; species Kineococcus gynurae. Next base: position 39,088 of record NZ_JBHLUI010000008.1, on the reverse strand, counting down.
CCCAGGTCGAGCGCCGCGGAGACGTCGACCTCACCGCAGATGAAGCAGAGCAGGACGCCGGCCCGTCCCGGCCCGACCTCGCGGTCCGGATCGACCCGGCGACCGAGCAGGCTGTCGACCGTCTCAGGAACGTGCTCCTCCCATGGTCGGTGGAACGGGGTCACCCAGTTGTCGGCGGCCGGGATCCGACGACGCAGCGACTCGCCGTCGATCGTCCAGTCGAGGAAGTGCGAGGTCGTGCGGACGGTTCTGCGGCCTTGCTCACGGGTGGTCTCGACGGACGCCGGCGCCAACCCCAGCTCGACGATCTCCGTCACGCACCCAGTGTGGCGAGCCGGGTGGGCGGTGACCATCCGTTTACCCCGCCCCGGGACCGGCCTCTGGGGCAGGAGTCAGGAAATTCCTTGATCACGGAGAAATGGGGCGGGGCGGGTCAGCGGGAGGGGCGGCCGCGGGAGAGCGACTGGACGAGGGTCTCCTGCAGGTGGGTGGTGAAGTCGTAGACGGCCCAGGCGTAGGCCTCCGGGTCCTCGCCGTCGTCGGGGCCGTCGGCGAAGGGGTCGGGCTCGTCGTCGGGGTCGTCGCTCACGCCGAGACGGGTGCCGAGGGCGAGCCGGATGTCGTTGAGCGCCGCCAGCCAGGTCTGGGCCCCGGCGAGGTCGAGCTGCACGCGCCCGCCCTGGCCGAGGACGGGGGCCAGCGAGGCCAGCAGCGCGGTCGCGGCGGCCGCCTTGCGCTGCCGCAGCGAGGACTCGGTGAACCGCCGGAACTCGGCCGAGGCGTCGGGGTCGTCCCCGTAGGCGTCGGGCAGGAGTCGGGCGAGGACCTCGTCCTCGGGTGGCTCGACCGGTCCGCCACCCCCCAGGCCGGTGAGACCGAGCTCGATCGCCAGGGGATCCTGGGCCCCCGCGGTCCCCGCGGCGTCACCCCGGACGTCGAGCAGCTCGAGCACCTCCCGGGCCAGGGAGGCGAGCACGTCGGCCTCGACGGACTGGAGGTCCAGGGCGAGGGCGCCGTGGCGGGTACGCCGGAAGGTGGCCACGGTGCGCTCAGTCGTCCTTCTGCAACGTGGCCCACAGGCCGTAGCCGTGCATGGCCTCGACGTCGCGCTCCATCTGCTCGCGCGACCCGGTCGAGACGACCGCCCGGCCCTTCTCGTGGACGTCGAGCATCAGCGCCGAGGCCTTCTCGTCGGAGTAGCCGAAGTGGGTCCGGAACACGTAGGTCACGTAGGACATGAGGTTCACCGGGTCGTTCCAGACCAGGGTGATCCAGGGGGTGGCGAGGTCGGCGACGGTGTCGGCCTCGGGCACCTCCAGCTCGGTCGGAGCGGTCAGCACACCCGCGGCGGAAGCGGGGCGTGGCACGGTCACGGCCCGATTCTAGGAGCCTGCCGGGCGCGGGCCGTCCCCGCCGTCGGCGCCCGCCCCGAGGCCCTAGGCTCCGCGAATGGCTGCGAGCACGGCGCTTCTCACCGACCACTACGAGCTGACCATGCTGCAGGCCGCCCTGGCCGACGGGGCCGCCGGGCGCCGCTGCACGTTCGAGGTCTTCGCGCGTCGGCTGCCCGAGGGGCGTCGCTACGGGGTCGTGGCCGGGACCGCGCGGGTGCTGGACGCGATCCGGGACTTCCGCTTCGACCCGGACACGCTCGACCACCTGCGCGCCACCGCTCAGCTCGACCAGCGCACGCTGGAGTACCTGCGCGACTACCGCTTCACCGGTGACGTCGACGGTTACACCGAGGGCGAGCTGTACTTCCCCGGCTCCCCGTTGCTGACCGTGACGGGCACCTTCGCCGAGGCCGTGGTGCTCGAGACGGTGGTGCTCTCGATCCTCAACCACGACTGCGCGATCGCCTCGGCCGCCGCCCGGATGGTGACCGCGGCACGCGACCGCCGGCTCATCGAGATGGGCTCGCGCCGCACCCACGAGGACGCCGCCGTGGCCGCGGCCCGCGCCGCCTACCTGGCCGGTTTCGACGCAACGTCGAACCTGCAGGCCGGCGCCGACCACGGCATCCCCACCACGGGGACCTCGGCGCACGCATTCACCCTGCTGCACGACACCGAGGCCGACGCCTTCCGGGCCCAGGTCGCGGCCCTGGGGGTGGGGACGACGCTCCTGGTGGACACGTTCGACATCACCCAGGGGATCCGCACCGCGGTCGAGGTCGCCGGCCCCGAGCTCGGTGCGGTCCGCATCGACTCGGGCGACCTGTCCGTGCTCGCGGTCCAGGCCCGCAGGCAGCTCGACGACCTCGGCTGCCCGGGCACGCGCATCGTGGTCTCCGGCGACCTCGACGAGTTCGCGCTCGCGGCCCTGGCCGCCGCCCCGGTCGACGGCTACGGCGTGGGGACCTCGCTGGTCACCGGGTCCGGGGCCCCCACCGCCGGGCTGGTCTACAAGCTGGTGGACGTCGACGGGCGTCCCGTGGCCAAGCGCTCCACGTCGAAGAACACCCACGGCGGTCGCAAGATCGCCGTCCGGCGGCACCGGGCGACCGGTACCGCCACCGAGGAGGTCCTGGGCACGGACGTCGCCCCGCCGGAGGAACCCCACGACCGCCCCCTGCAGATCCCGATGATCCGCGGCGGGGAGCTCGTCGCCGGCCTCGACGACCTCGACGCCTCGCGCGAGCACCTGCGCCGGGCGCTGGTGACCCTGCCCTGGGACGGTCTGGCCCTGTCCCGCGGCGAACCGGCCATCCCGACGACCGTCCTGCCCCCGCCCCGTCGAGAGGGAACCGCATGACCCGCTGCCTCGTGATCGTCGACGTCCAGAACGACTTCTGCCCCGGCGGCGCCCTTGCCGTCGAGCACGGCGACGAGGTCGCGGCGGCGATCACGTCGCTGCTGGCCCGGGGCGACGTGACCTACGACCACGTCGTGGCCACCCAGGACTTCCACATCGACCCCGGCAGCCACTTCTCCCGCGAGCCGGACTACGTCGACTCCTGGCCCCCGCACTGCCGGGCGGGCAGCTACGGCGCGCTGCTGCACGACGCCCTGTCCACGAAGCGGATCGAGGCGGTCTTCCGCAAGGGGCAGTACGCGGCGGCGTACTCCGGGTTCGAGGGGTCGACCTCGACCGTGACCGCCGAGGGCGAGGAGGACGCCGTCGGGCTGGCGGACTGGTTGCGGGACAAGGGCGTCGACGACGTCCACGTCGTCGGGCTGGCCACCGACCACTGCGTACGGGCCACCGCGGCGGACTCCGCGGCCGCCGGTTTCCCGACCACCGTGCTGCTCGACCTCACCGCGGGGATCGCCCCGGCCACGGTCGAGGCGGCGCTGGAGCAGCTGCGCGCGGGCGGGGTCCGGCTGGTCGGCGAACCCCTGCTGCCCGGCTGACCCGGCGCCCCGCCGAGACGCCCGCCCGGCGGCTCAGCGCCGGACGACGACCGTCTTGCCGAGCTTGTCGTGCAGGCCCTGACGACGCTTGTCCCACAGCGGCCAGAGGGAGTCGAGCAGGAGGTAGACGCCCCCGACCACGCTCAGCAGGTTCGCCGGGGCCTCCCGGGTGAGCCACCGGAGGATGGCCTGGCCCCAGGTGGGCAGGCCGCTGCGGTCCCAGCCCCGCACCCGCAACCGGCAGAGCAGCTTCCCCGGCGTCCCCCCGAAGAACCGGGTGAAGGCGATGACGTAGACGGCGCTGATCACGACGGTGATCCAGAGGATCTGCGTCATGGCCGACTGCAGACCCGGCTGATCCATCAGTGAGAGCGCCGAGGGCGGGGGCGACCCGGCCCGGGCGGCGGCGAGCGAGTCACGGAACGTGGTCTCGAAGGCGGTGACGACGGTCTGCAGCGGGCCCCAGGCGGCCAGGGCCGTGATGGCCGACGTGAGCACGTAGTCGATGACCCGGGCCAGCAGGCGCAGGCCCAGGTTGCCCAGCGGCTGACCGTCGGGGGTGTGCGTCTGCCGGGCGGCCGGGTCGACGGCGGTCCCGCGGCTCCACGGGACCGGTCGGGCCTGAGGATGGGCCGACCCCGGCCCGCCCCATCGCTCGTCCGGCTTCTCGAAGCTCAGCCCGCCGACCGGCGTCTCGGGGACGTGGACGTTCTCGGTCCACGCCTGACCGTCCCACCAGCGCAACGGCCGGGGGGTCGAGGAGTCCCGGGCGGGCGGGGCGGACGGGTCGGGGTACCAACCGGCAGGCGTGCTCATGGTTCGACGGACTCCTCGTTCGGGTTCGGCCGGACCAACGTCCCACGACGCCCCGCCGTTCCGTCGCCGCCCCGACGACGCAGAGTCCCGGTCAGGAGAAGCGACGCACGATCTCGGTGTTCCGGTCGGCGAGCAGGGCGCGCAGGGTCCGGCGCACGAACAGCCCGTCGGCGATCCGACCGAGGGGGCCGAGCGGCGAGCGCCAGGCCATCCGGTCGGTCATGATCGTCATCTGCGGACCCTCGGTCTCGAAGGTGTGCTCGTGCCAGAACTCCGCGAACATCCCCTGGTTCATCCGGTCGACGAACCGCCGGGGGGCGGCGAGCTCGATGATCTCCGAGGTGTGGGTCACGGGGAGGCCGAACAGCCGCAACCGCCAGCGGACCGTCTCGCCCAGCCCGATCCGGCCGCTGGTCCGTCCACCGCCCTCGACCGCGCGGACCCGGAACCGTCGGCCCGCGACGCGTTCCACGTCGAGGTCGAGCGACATCGCGAAGACGTCGTCGACGGGCGCGCGGACCATGGTCCGCTGGACGATCTCGGGCACGCCGAGAACTTACCCGAGCACCGCCCGTGACGGAGGCGGGACGCCCAGGTCAGGTCTGGCCGAGCAGGTGGTCGCGGCGCCGGGTCAGCAGCTCGACCGGGGCCGAGGCGGAGGGGGGGCCGGGCACGGCGGAGCGGAGCTGGGCGTAGACCTTGGCGTGCGGCAGCTGCCGCCGCGCCGCGACCTGCCCGACGAGGCCGTGGATCTCCTTGCGCAGCAACGCGGCCGTGTGCCAGGTCGCGTCCTCGGCCGGGGCGCCGCCGGCGCCGGTCGGCTGCCCGGCCGGGTCCTCGACCTCGTCGACCGCGCGCGGGAGCGAGGTGCGCTTGCGGATCTCGGAGTCGCGCTGGGCGAGCAGGGTCGCGGTCTGCTCCGGGGAGAGCAGTCCCGGCAGCCCGAGGAAGTCCTCGTCCTCGCTGGTCAGGTCGCCGCCGGCGCCGTCGCTCCCGACGTGCGCGCGACCCCCGGAGAGCACGTGGGCGAACTCGGCCTGCGCCTCCAGCGCCTCGTACTCCTTCGGCCCGCCCGGTTCGCGCTCCGGCGGCGGCAACGGGTCGAGCTCGTCCCCGTCGGGCAGCTGCTCGCCGGAGGCCGGCGGGGCGATGACGTGGTCGCGATCGGTCTCCAGCGCCGCGGCCAGCGCCAGCAGGGGCCGGACGGCGGGGAGGAACACCGTCGCGGACTCGCCGCGGGCGCGCGAGCGGACGACGCGGCCGACGGCCTGGGCGAAGAACAACGGCGTCCGGTAGGACGTCATCCAGGCCAGGCAGGCGGCCCGGGGGACGTCGACGCCCTCGGAGACCATGCGCACGCAGACCGCGAACCGCTGGTCGCCGTCGGCGAACTCGTGGATCTTCTTCGACGCCTTCGGGTCGTCGGACAGGATCAGGACGGGCTTCTCCCCCGTGACCCGCTGGACGATCCTGGCGTAGGCGCGCGCGTCCTCCTGGTCCGAGGCCAGCACCAGCCCGGCGGCGTCGTGCATGCCGTGCTCGCGCAGGTGCTCCAACCGTTCGTCCATCGCGGCGATGACGTGCGGGACCCAGTCGCCGCGCGGGTCCAGCGCGGTCTTCCAGGCCAGCGCCTCGACCGACTTCGTCCCGGCGTCGGTGAGCGAGGCGGCGACCACCTCGCCCGCGGAGTTCCGCCACCGCGACGTCCCCGTGTAGGCCGCGAAGACGACGGGACGCACCACGCCGTCGGCGAGGGCGTCGCGGTAGCCGTAGGTGAAGTCGGCGACGCTCCGCAGCCCGCCCTCGGACTCCACGGAGTCGTCCTCGACGTAGGAGACGAACGGGATGCGCTCGTCGGCCTTGGTCCGGAACGGGGTCCCGGTCAGCGAGAGTCGACGACGGGCGTCGCCGAAGGCCTCGAGCACGGCCTCGCCCCACGACAGCCCGTCCCCGGCGTGGTGGATCTCGTCCAGGATCACCAGCGACCGCTTGGCCGTCGACCGGGCCCGGTGCAGCATGGGCCGGCCCGCGACCTGGGCGTAGGTGGTGACGTAGCCGCGCATGTCCGAGCGCACCGGGCCGACCGCGTTGCTCATGGTCGGGTCGAGCTCGATGCCCGCACGGTGGGCCGCCTCGGCCCACTGGGTGCGCAGGTGGTCGGTGGGGGCGACGACGACGACCCGATCGATCTGGCGACGCTGCAGCAGGTTCTGCGCCAGGGACAGGGCGAACGTGGTCTTGCCCGCCCCCGGGGTCGCGGTCACCAGGAAGTCGGCCGGCTCGCCGCGCCCGGGGTCCAGGTAGCGGGCGAGGGCCGCACGCTGCCAGGCGCGCAGCGGCCGACCGCCGGACTCACCGGCGGGGCGGTCGGTCGGGTCGGACTGGGCGGGGATGCCGAACAGGTCGGTGCTGGTCGTGCTCACGGTCCGGCCACCGTAGCCGACGTGGGCGCCCCCACCCCGCCGGTGCGCGTCGGGACGACGCGGGGGGCGAGGACCGCTGCCGCGAGCGCCACGACCCCCAGCCCGGCCCAGATGCCCGCGAACAGGGGCTCGTCGGCCCCGGCACCGACGTGCCCGGCGGAGAAGACGGCCCCGGCCACCGAGATGCCGAGCACCCCGCCGAGGTTGTCCGAGAGGGCCAGGGCGCTGGAGGCCCGCCCCTGCGTCCCGGGCTCGGCCATCCGCAGCGTCAGCAGGCTCGTGGTGGACATCCCGAGGCCCATGCCACCTCCGGCGGCCAGCCAGGCGAGCAGCACGAACCACCCGGGCGCCCCTGTCGCGGTGAGCACGGACAACGCCCCGATCCCGAGGGTCATGAGCACCCCGCCGGCCACGAGCAGGCGGTGGCGGGGGTAGTCGACGGGACGGCGGGCCTGGTAGGTCGTCCCGCAGAACCAGCCGAAGGCCCCGCTCACCAGGGCCAGTCCGGCCTGCGCGGGCGCGAAACCGCGTTCGCTCACCAGCATGAGCGGGACGAACGCCTCGGTCGCGAAGAACGCCGCGGTGAACAGACCGCGGACGGCGATCACGCTGGGCAGCCCGCGCACCCAGCGCAGGGTCCCGGGCGGCAGCAACCGCGGCAGCAGGACGACGACGACCACCGCCCCGAGGACCGTGGCGAGCACCGAGGGGACGCCACCGCGGGTGACCCCCTCGGCCCCGAGCTGGAAGGCGCCCGCGGCCAGCGCCAGGAGCAGACCCCGCAGCACGCGCGACCGGACGGTGCCCGGTGGTTCCCGTTCCCCGGACGCCTCGGCCCGACCGCCGATGCGGGGCAGGACGACGAGGGCGGCGACGGCCGCGAGCGGCACCACCCCGCCGAACACCCAGCGCCACCCCGCCCAGGCGGTGACCCAGCCCGCGACCGCGGGCCCGATCACCGCGGGCAGCACCCAGGCCGCGGAGAGGTAGCCGAAGATCTGCGGCCGCAGGGCGTCGGGGTAGCGGGCCCCGACGACGACGTAGATCGAGACCCCCACGAGGCCGCCTCCGGCCCCGGCCAGCGACCGGCCCAGCAGGAGCAGGGAGAACGTCGGGGTCAGGGCGCAGAGCAGCTGCCCGCCGGCGAACAGGGCGACGCCGACACCCAGGGGCGTGCGCGGCCCGGCCCGGTCGGCCCAGGGGCCGGCGGCGACGGTGCCGAACAGGCTGGCGGTGAGGAAGGAGGAGAACGCGAGCCCGTAGCTGCGGACGCCACCGAGCGCCTGCGCGGTGACCGGCATGGTCGTCGCGACGGCCATGCTCTCGAAGGCGATGATCGTCACCAGCCCGACGACCCCGAGGGTCGTGGCCCGGTGGGCGGGCGAGAGCGGTCCCCGACCGCGGGGCACCCCCCCGGTACCCGCCCCGTCCGGCGCCCCCGCGTCGGTGGGGGCCGCCATCAGGAGCGGGAGTCGTCCCCGCCGCCGCCCTGGATGCCCTCGTAGATCTCCTTGCAGGTGGGGCAGACCGGGAACTTCTTCGGGTCGCGACCGGGCACCCAGACCTTGCCGCACAGGGCGATGACCGGTTCCCCGGAGACCGCGGACTCCATGATCTTGTGCTTCTGGACGTAGTGCGCGAACCGCTCGTGGTCGCCCGCCTGGGTCTCCTCGCGGACCTGCTCCTCGCGGTCGAGGACCGCCGTGCGCGACGGGGTGGCCGAGGGCTGCGTCTGCGGCTGCGGCTGGTCGGAGCGGGGGTCGTCGAAGGGCGAGCTCATGGCCGCGATCCTACGTCCGGGACCGGCGGGCGGTCTCAGTTGAGGGTGGGGTCGGCGGGGAAGCTGGCCACCAGCGCGAGGTCGCCGCCCTGTCGCCGCAGGACGGCCGCCCAGAGATCCTCGGGATCGTCGGTGAAGGCGTCGCGGGCCTCGGCGGGGAGCACGAACCAGGCGCCGTCGGCGATCTCCTCCTCGAGCTGGGCCGCGCTCCAGCCCGCGTAGCCGGCGAAGATGCGGAGGCCGGCGAGCTCCGGACCGACGGTCTCCGGCGGGGTGTCGAGGTCGACGAGCCCGACCGAGCCCAGACCGGCGGAGCCGAACACCCGCCGCACGCCCACCGGGTCCGGCCGGTCGCCGGGGACGGCGACGAGGCCGAGCGCGGAGTCGAGGGCGACGGGACCACCCTGGAAGAGCTTGCCCGGAGCAGTGGCCAACGGCTGCCAGGCGGGCAGGACGACGTCGACGTCCACGTCGAGGGGCCGGTTCACGACCACGCCCAGGGCCCCGTCGTCGTCGTGGTTGAGGACGAGCACGACGCTGCGCGCGAAGTTCGGGTCGCGCAGCGACGGCGTGGCCGTCAGCAGACGTCCCGTGAGGCCCGAGGCGGGCAGCTTGCGCATGGCTCCATCATGGCCCCCCGCCGGGGCGCGGCGGGCGGTGAGCCGACGACCGGCCCAGGGTCGCTTAAGTGAGAATCATTATCTACAGTTCCGGGATGGACAGCGTCTTCCCCACCCCCCGCATCGCGTTCCTCCTGGTCCCGCCGCAGGAGGTCGGGCTGCTGCACCGGTTGCGCCCGGCCGTCCGGGCGGGTCGGCGCAGCGTTCTCGTCGTCCTCGACCAGGCCCCGGCCCCCGACGCCGTCCAGCTCGGGGTCGGGTGGGGGTCGGCCGAACCCGGCCGGGCCCCGGTGTGCCAGACCGTCAGCTGGTTCGGCGGGCTGACCGCGGTCGAGGTCGGCGAGGTCGTCCGCCTGGTCGCCGAGGACCGGGTGGGCGAGATCCGCGGTCACCTGGCCGACCGCGCCCGACCCACCCGCACCCGCTGACCGACGACGGGTCGGTGCCCCTGGCACCCGGGCGGGACCCTCAGTCCTGCTCGCCCCGTTTGCGCCGGTACATCCGGGCGTCGGCCTGGGCGAGCACCTGCACCGGGGGCAGCGCCGGATCGTCCACGACCGAGCCGATGCTGCTGCGGACCCGGACCTGCCGGTCCTCCCCCACGCCGACGACGACGTCGGCCAGCGCCTGGGCCAGCCGCGCGGTGAGCGCCTCGGCCCCGGAGTCCCCCGGGTTCTCGGCGAGGACGACGAACTCGTCGCCCCCGAACCGGGCGACGGTGTCCCCCGCCCGGGCGGTGGCCGCCAGCACCTGGGCCACCCCCACCAGGGCCGCGTCGCCCGCGGCGTGGCCGTACGTGTCGTTGACCTGCTTGAGCCCGTCGACGTCGCAGAAGACCACCAGCGGGGGTCGACCGCCACGGGCGGACCGCGAGCGCAGCAGACGCCACCGGTCCTCCAGCAGCGAACGGTTCGGCAGCCCCGTCAACCGGTCGTGGGTCGCCCGGTAGGAGAGGTCGCGCTGTCGTTCGACGTGGCCGGAGACGTCCCAGCAGGCGAGGCTGACCGACGGGATGCCGTCGACCTCGGTGACCCCGAGGAGCACCTCCAGCACCAGCGGGTCGGCGTCCCCCTCCGGTCGGCGCAGCCGCCACTCGGCGACCCCGCCGCCCCCGCGGGCCGCCCGGTCCAGCACGTCGGCCGCGTCGTCGCGGTCGTCCTCCTCCAGCAGCTCGACGAAGGCTCGTCCCACGGCCGACCCGCTCAGGGTCTCGGCCGCCGGGTTGGCCCACACCACGAGACCCTCCCGCACGACGAAGATCGCCATCGGTGAGTTCTCGACGAGTCCGCGGTACTCGTCCTGATCCACGTGCCCTCCACTCATGCGCCCCCCCGGGCAGGGTCAACGGTGCGGGGGCGGAGGGCGGACGTCCAACCACGTCCAGGGATCTCCTTCGGACGGCGGACACGAGGTGACTCAGCGTTCCCGGAGGGTGGGGATCGACGAACGATCAACCCCTGGATGAGGGTTCTGGGGCCGGGAACGACTCGAGGCGGCACCCCCGCAGGGGTACCGCCTCGATCAACCGGTGGAGATGGCGGGAATCGAACCCGCGTCCGTCAGCGTGTCACCAGGGCTTCTCCGGGTGCAGCTCGTCTATCGGTCTGCTCGGCCCCGGTGTTCCGACGAGCGAGTCACCGCCGGGCCCAGCCGCGTTGAGTGTCCCTCTCGCCTACGCGACCTCGGCGAGAGGTGAGCCTCCTAGTCGATGCCAGGACCCGGGGCGGAGGCGCACCCGGGATGACAGAGTCGCACTCGCTCAGGCGGCGAGGGCGAACTCGGTGCGCTTGGAATCGGCACCTATAGGTTTGCACGGAGCGTTGACGAGATAACCGTGCGTCCTCGACCCGCTTCCCCTGCTTCGACGACCGACGTCGAAACCTGTCATCCCCGTGTTGAGTTGTCGTCCCCCGGGCGGACCCGGGAAGCACGGCAAGTCTACGCCCGTCCGGCGGGAAGGACGAGCGGGTTACCGGTCCCCGCCCAGACCCCCGCCCGGCCCGCCTCCGCTCGCCTCAGACCTCGATGACGACCTTGCCGCGGACGTGACCGGTCTGCGACAGCTCCCAGGCGCGGGCCACCTCGGCCAGCGGGAACGTCCGGGCCAGGTCGACGTGCAGCTCGCCGGCGTCCACCAGCTCCACCAGGTGGGCCAGCCCCGCGGCGTCGGGCCGGACGAAGACGTAGCGCCCACCGAGCTCGGCCACCGCCGCGGCGTCGACCACGGTGACGATGCGACCCGGGTCGTGGACGAGGGCCGGGGAGACGTCCAGCGCGTCGCCCCCGACGAAGTCCAGCGCGGCGTCGACCCCGTCCGGGGCGAGGGCACGCACCCGCTCGGCCAGACCCTCGCCGTACTCGACCGCCTCGACGTGCAACGTCTCGCGCAGGTAGGCGTGGTTGTCCGGGCCGGCGGTGCCGATGACCCTGGCCCCCCGCAGCCGGGCCAGCTGGGCCGCGAACTGCCCGACCCCGCCGGCGGCCGCGTGCACGAGCACGGTGTCGTCGGGTCCGACGCCGACGGCCTCGACCGCCTGCAGGGCGGTCAACCCGGCCAACGGGAGGGCCGCGGCGTGGGTGAGGTCGACGGAGACGGGGGCGGCGGCGACGCAGCGGACCGGCACCGGGACCAGCTCGGCGTAGGTGCCCCACTGCACGTCGTCGCGGCGGGCGTAGGCGATCACCTCGTCACCGGGGGCGAACTCGGTGACGGCCGGCCCGACCCGCTCCACGACGCCGGCGACGTCCCACCCGGGGACGAGCGGGAACCGGTGCGGGAACAAAGGTTTCAGCTTCCCGGACGCCACCTTCCAGTCGACGGGGTTGACGCCGGCGGCGCGGACGGACACCAGGACGGTGTCGGGTCCCACGGGCGGATCGGCGACGTCGCGGAGGGACACCTTGTCGGCGCCCCCGAACTCGGTCAGTGCGGCTGCTCTCACGCCGTGACCGTAGGCAGGGGCGCGACGGGCCGCACGGCGAGACCGCGACGGGCCCCGACGCGCGGGTCACCAGGACCCGCCGCCCCCTCCCCCCGCCCCGCCACCGGTGAAGGTGCTCGTGCCCGAGGTGCTCGACGTCGCGCTCGGGGCCGGTGCCCCCAGGGCGTCGGAGGACCGGGCCGAGAAGGTGCCGATCAGCCCGCCGAACACGGCGATGTTGAGGGTGGCCCCCTCGGAGCGGCCGAACCAGTCGGGGACCGGCACGGGCGAGGTGGCCTGCAGGGTCCGGGCCCCGGCCGTCCACTCCTTGGTCGCGCCCAGGGCGACGGCGTGGGGCAGGAACTGCCCGAACCGTTCGCCGTCGGCCCCCGGCACCTGCGCGTACCGGGCCAGGGTGTCGCGGAAGGCCAGGCCGTCGGCCCGCACGGCGTGACCGGCCGGCGTCAACGGCGACACCCCGACCATCCCGACCAGCCCCGCCACCCCGACCAGGGTGAGCGCGGCACCGACCGCCCCGAACGTGGTGAGCCAGGCCAGCAGCCCCGTCGCCACCAGTCCCGCGACCAGCACCGCGACCGCCACCAGGACCCAGCGGCTGCGCGCCTCGACCGGACGACGGGTGAACCATCCGCGCTCGACCGCGGCCTCGTCGAGCAGCTGCCGGACCTCGGCGGTCCCCGCGGAGGCCCGGGTGCGCAGCGCCGAGAGCGTGCTCTCCCGGGACCGTTTGCGGAACAGGGTCTTCAGCAGCCGACGTTCGGCCGGGCTCAGCGCGTCACGGCCCTCCAGACGACGCAGGCGGTAGTCCGCGGGCGGCCCCTCCCCCGGTTCGTCCTCGCTCGTCGGGCCGGTTCCCTCGGCCTCGATCTCCAGGTGCCCGCGCCGGGCCAGGTCCAGGACGGTCGCCACCACGTGGTCGTCGGTGGCCCCGCCGTGCACCAGCGACCCGAGCACCCCGGGGGCCACCCCGTCGGGCGGGGTGGCGTGGTAGGCGCTCACCCCCTCGACCCCGTTGCCCCCGGGTCGCCGGTCGGGCCGGTCACGGTGGCGCCGTCGGGCCGCGACGATCGCGGCCCCGCCCAGGGCGAGCACGCCCAGCGCGGCCCCGAGCGGAGCCGGCGCGAGGCTGAAGGCGCGGGCCGGACTGAACGTCTCGGTGAGCACCGGGGCGGCGGGGGTGATCGCACCGGGCGGCAGGTCCACGCCGACCGTGACCCCCTCCTCCGGCCCCAGCCCGGTGACCTCGAAGCGGGCCCCGCCGGGGGACGTGACCGCGGCGGGGCAGGGGGTGCGCGAGCCGTCGGCGCCGAAGACGCACCGCACCGCGATCGGCTCGACCGGGGTCTCGACACTCACCCCGACCTCCCGGACGGGGACGGCCCATCCCGTCCCGACCGCGTCGACCGCGACGCTCACGCCGGTCGGGGTGCGATCGGCCACGGCCTGCATCCGGTAGTCCAGCACGTAGGTCTGCACACCCGTCACGTCGTCGCGGTCGGGATCGCCGATGCGCAGTTCCAGGACGCCGCCGTCGGTCTCCTGCTGGACCTGCACGGGCGCCCCGCTCGGGCTGCTCACCGTGAGGTCGCCGACCGGGTAGAGCCGGTCGTGCGTCTGGTCGAAGGGAGCCGTCACCGGGATCGTGCGCAGCAACCCGTGCCGTTCCTGCGACCCGAAGTCGTAGGTGATCTCCTCCCGCACCCGGAGGGAGCCGTCGCCCTCGACGGTCAGGGTGGCCTGGATGGAGCGGACCGCCTCGTCGTCGCCCGGCTCCTCGGCGGCGGCCGCGGAGGCCGCGAGCGGGCCGCCCGACACGCCGGCCGCCAGCACCACGGCGGCCAGCCGCAGGCCCAGGGTCCGTCCGCGCCCCCGCCGCGCGCCCGTCCCGGGGCACGGGATCGTCGGGGTCCGGGGGTGGGCGAACGCGGGCATGCCAGCGATCCGACCGCACCGGACCCCCCGCGCGCATCCCCAGGACGGCCCGGGCCCGACTCCGACGAACGACGGACGAACGCCGCCGGCGCTCAGCGGCCCTGCGTCAGCGGTTCTGCCGCAGCGACATCGCGCGTTCGGCCTCGCGGTTGTCCTGGCGCTCGCGCAACGCGTGCCGCTTGTCGTACTCCTTCTTGCCGCGGGCCAGCGCGATCTCGACCTTGACCCGACCGTCGCTGAAGTAGAGCTGCAACGGGACGATCGTGCGCCCGGACTCCCGCAGCTTGCCGGCCCACTTGTCGATCTCGTGCCGGTGGACGAGCAGCTTGCGCCGTCGGCGGGGCGAGTGGTTGGTCCAGGTCCCCTGCACGTACTCGGGGATGTGCACGTGCTCGAGCCAGAGCTCGCCGCGGTCGAGCTGGATGAACCCGTCGACCAGGGAGGCCCGCCCCATCCGCAACGCCTTGACCTCGGTGCCCATCAGCACGACGCCCGCCTCGAGGGTGTCGTCGATGTGGTAGTCGTGGCGAGCCTTGCGGTTGCTCGCGATCACCTTGCGGCCGGTCTCGCGGGGCACGGCGGAACTCCTCGACGTCGATCTTGACCCGGCCGCGCGGTGCGGGCGGAACGGTCGAGTCTAGTCGGGGCCCCGCCGCGGGCGCAGCGGAGAATTCAGACCTTGAGCCAGCGCCGCAGGCTGAACAGCGAGGCGAGGACGGCGAGGACCACCCCGACCAGCAGCATCCAGGGCGCGGTCTCCACGAGCACGTCGTGGGAGTCGATGAGGCGGGTGGTGAAGTTGGGCCGGTCGCGCAACCGGCCGAGGCCGTACTCGGTCAGGGCCCAGAGCGCCCCCGAGGCGAGCACCGACCCGATCAGCGCCGCGACGACGCCCTCGAGCACGAACGGCAGCTGGATCAGCAGCCGCGAGGCCCCGACCAGCCGCATGATGCTCGTCTCCCGGCGCCGGCTGAAGGCGGTCAGCCGGATCGTGGTCGAGACCAGCATGACCGAGCAGACCAGCATCAACCCCGCCAGTCCCAGGGCCACGACCGTCGCCGCGTCCAGGGCCGCGAACAACGGCCCGAGGATGCGTTGCAGGTCCGGAACCTCCTCCACGCCGGGGTAGCCCGTGAACGCGTCGCGGATCTCCTCGTAGCGGGAGGGGTCGGTCAGACTGACCCGGAAGGACTCCGGCAGCTGGTCGGGGGTGACGTTGGCCGCGTAGGCCTGGTCGAAGGTCTGCAGGAAGTTCTCGTACGCCTGCTCCTGCGACTCGTAGTAGACCTGGTCCACCAGCGGGGCCAGCGAGCCCGTGGTCAGCTCGGCCCGGATCGCGTCGCGCTGGGCGTCGGTCACCGCGCCCCCGGGGCAGGCGGTCGGCAGGCTCTCCGCCCCGCACAGGAAGATCGAGACCTGGACGCGGTCGTACCAGGTGCCCTTCATGATGTCGACCTGCTGCTGCACCAGCAGACCGGCGCCGAAGAAGAACAGCGACACCATGGTCACCAGGACGACCGAGACCGTCATGGTCAGGTTGCGACGCAACCCGATGAACATCTCGTTCAGGATGAAGCCGAGGCGCACTGCCGCGATCCCCTTTCTCGTTCAGAGTCGAGCGGTGCTCGAGCGGTGCGGGCTCAGCGCGACCCGTAGACGCCGCGGTCCTCGTCGCGCACGAGGCGGCCGTCGACGAGCTCGACCACCCGCTTGCGCATCTGGTCGACGATGTCGTCGTCGTGGGTGGCCATCACGATCGTGGTGCCGGTGCGGTTGATCCGGTCGAGGAGCTTCATGATCCCGACACTGGTGGTGGGGTCGAGGTTCCCGGTGGGTTCGTCGGCCAGCAGGATCGAGGGCCGGTTGACGAAGGCCCGCGCGATGGCGACGCGCTGCTGCTCGCCACCGGACAGCTCGTGCGGTCGCCGCTTCTCCTTGCCGGCCAGGCCGACCAGCTGCAGCACCTCGGGCACGGTCTGCGCGACGACGTGCCGAGGTTTGCCGAGCACCTGCAGGGCGAACGCGACGTTCTCGTAGACGCTCTTGTCGTGCAGCAGGCGGAAGTCCTGGAAGACGACGCCGATCTGGCGGCGCAGCGCGGGCACCTTCCAGCTGCGCAGGCGCCCGACGTCCCGCCCCGCGACGGTCACCGTGCCGCTGGAGGCGCGGTCCTCCTTCAGCGCCAGGCGCAGGAAGGTGGACTTGCCCGAACCGCTGGGGCCGACGAGGAAGACGAACTCGCCCTTGTCGATCTGCAGGGTCAGTTCCGACAGCGCGGGACGCTGCCCGGCGCCGTAGACCTTGCTGACGCGTTCGAAAGTGATCACTCGTCGGGGCGGTCAGTCTCGGGGACAGGTGGGGTGGTGCTGCTGACCTCGAGCCACTGTAGGCGACCGAACGGGTGAGATCTTCGACCCAGGGTGATGCGAGTGTCAGCCTGCGTGCTCAGCCTGACGGCGCCAGCGGATCCCGGAGGACAGGAAGCCGTCGATGTCGCCGTCGAAGACCGCGTCGGCGTTGCCGACCTCGTGGCTGGTGCGCAGGTCCTTGACCATCTTGTACGGCTGCAGGACGTAGGACCGCATCTGGTTGCCCCACGACCCGGAGTCCTCGCCCTTCAGGGCGTCGAGCTCGGCCTGACGGTCCTGGCGGGCCTTCTCCAGCAGCTTGGCCTGCAGGACGCGCAGGGCGGCGGCCTTGTTCTGCAGCTGCGACTTCTCGTTCTGGCAGGTCACCACGATCCCGGTGGGGATGTGGGTCAGCCGGACCGCGGAGTCCGTGGTGTTGACCGACTGCCCGCCGGGACCCGAGGAGCGGTAGACGTCGACCCGGACGTCGTTCTCGGGGATGTCGATGTGGTCGGTCTCCTCCACCACGGGCAGGACCTCGACGCCCGCGAAGGACGTCTGCCGCCGGCCCTGGTTGTCGAAGGGCGAGATGCGCACCAGGCGGTGCGTGCCCTGCTCGACCGAGAGCGTGCCGTAGGCGTAGGGCGCGGCCACCTTGAAGGTCGCCGACTTGATCCCCGCCTCCTCCGCGTAGGACGTGTCGTAGACCTCGGTCTTGTACCCGCGCCGCTCCGACCAGCGCAGGTACATGCGCATCAGCATCTCGGCGAAGTCGGCGGCGTCCACGCCCCCGGCCTCCGAGCGGATGGTCACGAGCGCCTCGCGGGCGTCGTACTCCCCCGACAACAACGTGCGGATCTCGAGGTCGTCCAGCGCCTTGCGGACCCCGGACAGCTCCCGTTCGGCCTCGGCGAGGGTGTCGGCGTCGTCCTCACCCTCGGCCAGCTCGACCAGCACCTCGAGGTCGTCGATGCGCGAGCCCATCTTCTCGACCCGGTCCAGCTCGGCCTGCAGCGTGGAGAGGCGGCTGGTCAGCGCCTGCGCCTTCTCGACGTCGTCCCACAGGTCCGGCGCGGCCGCCTGCTCGGAGAGCTCGGCGACCTCGCCCCGCAGCCGGTCCAGGTCGGACACCTCACGGATGGAGGCGTACTTGGAACGGAGTGCGCTGATCTCTACGGGGAAGTCGATGGCCACGACCGTCGAGCTTACGCGGCCCGCGGGCGGCCCCCGACGGCCCGGGACCGCCCCCGGGCCGCCTCGCACCTCGGCCGGCTCCCCGGGGTGGGCTCAGGAGAAGGCGGAGGAGGGCAGGTCGGTCTCGTCCTCGCGCAGTGCGGTGACGATGCGGGTCGCGACCGCCTCCGGGTCCAGCCCCTGCGGCAGCTTCGGCGCGGTCCCGGCCACCGGTCGGGTCGCGAGGCCCGTCTCGGTGTGCGGCGGACGGATGTCGAGGACCCGGACCTTGGCCCGTCGCAGCTCCTTGCCCAGGGCGGCGTCGAAGGCGGACAACCCGGCCTTGGCGGCGGAGTAGGCCGCCATGTGCGGCATGGGGGTCTCGGCGACCACGGCCGAGACGACCGCGGCGAACGCGTCCCCGCGGTCCTTCGCCGCCGCGGTCAACGGCTCCACCGCCGCCCGGAGCAGGCGGATCGGCCCGACGAGGTCGGCCAGCAGGACCTCGTCGAGCAGGTCGTCGTCGGCGTCGGTGACCGGGCCGAAGGCCACGACCCCGGCGGCGTGGACGAGACCGTCGAGCCCGCCCAGCTCGGCGACCGCCCGCTCGACGACCTCGGCCGGGCCGCCCGGGGTGCTGAGGTCGGCGGCGACGGCGGTGCCCGGCAGGTCCGCCAGGCGCCCGGCGTCGCGGGCCGAGACGACGAGGGTCGCCCCGGCGGCCGCGAGCTGCTGCACGAGGGGGCGGCCGAGACCGCCGGAGGCGCCCGTGACGAGGATGCGGGCCTGGGAGAGATCGCTCACCCCGACGACGGTACGGACATCACGGCCGGACGCATCCGGTGATCCCGGGCCCGGCGGGGGCCCGGTGCGGCGGAGGGGCTCAGCGCAGGACCGCCACGGCCCGGGCGTCGACCCGGGCCGCGATCCCGGCCCGGAACCGTCCCGGCAGCAGGTCGGCGAACGGTGGGTGCAGGCGTGCGTCCAGCACGACGACCGCGGTGGTGCCGTCGGGGGACCCGGTCGCCGGGTCGACCGCCACGTCCGGCAACCCCGCGCCCACGGCGGAGGCCCGGGACAGGTGCTCGCGGGCGACCCGGCGCACACCGGCGGGGTCCAGCGGCAACGGCCCGGCGCGCGTCCCCGTGTAGTAGGCCCGCAGGTCGACCTCGTCGGCCGCGTCCCGGGCCGCGGCGTCGGCCAGGGCGGTGAGTCGCTGCCGCTGCAGGTGGACGGCGGTGGCACTGCTCAGCACCAGGACGAGGAGCAGGGCCAGCAGGCCGAAGGCCAGGGACAGCAGCGCGATCCGTCCCTCGTCGCGTCCGGCCTCCACCGCCCCGACGCCGGGCCGCGGGCCGTTCACGCCGGTCCCGGGGCGAGGAACCGGTCCACGACCGCGACCTCCGTGACCCGCACGAGCACCGTGCCCCGCTCGGTGAGCCCGGACAGCAACGGCAGGGGCACGGTGACGCCCACCGTGGCGCGGACCTCGGCCTGCGGGGTGCGGCACGGGGTGGCCGAGCAGTGCAGGCGCAGGTCGCCCGCCCCGGCCGGGAACCCCTGGTCGCCCAGGGCGAGCACCACGGCCGCCCGCGCCCGCCGGGTGGCGAGCGCCGCCGGGTCGGAGGCGACCAGGAGCGCGGCCTGCCGGGCCGCCGTGCCCGCGGCGAAGGTGGCGGCCTGGACCCGTCCGAGGCAGAGCAGCAGGTAGGCGATCGGGACGAGCAGCAGCACCCCCACGGTGAGGAACTCGATCGCGGCGCTGCCGGCGTCACGGGGGCCGGCCCCGCGCGCGGACCCGGTCACGGCGCCTCCTCGGCCAGCGCGTGCCCGCGTACCTCCAGCGACCGCGCCGGTCCGGCCAGGGCCACGACCGGCAGCGGCGCGCGGACCACGACCTCCACCTCCGCGACCCCGTCCACGTCGACCACGCGGGCGCTGACGTCGCGGGCGTAGGCCGGGGACAGGGAGGCCGCGAGGAGCTCGCGGGTGCGTTGCGCCCCGGCCGCCGGGGAGACGGGCAGGCGCGCCCCCACCAGGGCGCCCGAGGTCGCGCAGTCGATGGCCGTCGAACGCACGTGCTGGGCCAGGGCCAGCTGCAGGACCGCGGCGAAGAGCAGGGCCAGCAACCCGGCGACCATCGCGAACTCCGCGACGGCCGACCCGTCGTCGGACCTCACAGCCCGGCGACGACCGTGTCGATCGCCTGGGTGAAGACGGCACCGAGACGGGGTGCGGCCACCGCCCACAGACCGACCACCAGACCAGCGGTCATGATCGTGACGAGCACCCACCCGGGGACGTCGCCGCGGTCGGCGGGGCCGCCGCTGGCGAAGCGGGTCCGGAGCAGGACGAGCAGGGTGACGAGCGGACGGGGCACGGGGACTCCTGGGGACGGTGGGCGAGCGTTCGGACGGTTCTGCCCGGATCGGGGGGCGCGGCGGGGTCGGGCGGGGATCGGGCTGGGTCTCGCGGGGATCGGGCGGCTCAGGGGCCGAGCGAGAGCGAGGACACCCCCGGGTACACGGCGAAGACGACGGTGGTGGGCAGCACGAGGAAGACCACGGGCACGAGCATCAGCACCTCCTTGCGTCCGCCCTCCTCGAGCAGCCGACGCCGTTCCGCGTCACGGGCGTCTGCGGCCTGGGCCCGCAGGACCCCGGCCAGCGGGCTGCCCCGCACCACCGCCACGGCCACCGCGTCGGCGAAACGCTCCAGCTCGACGACGCCGCTTCGCCGGGCCATCGCGACCAGCGCGTCGACGACGGTCGTCCCCGTCCCGACCTCGGCGAGGACCTCGCGCACCGCGTCGCCGAGCGGGCCCCGGGCCGCGGACACCCGGTGCAGCGCGGCCAGGACGTCCTCACCGGCGGCCACCGACAGCGCGAGCAGCTCGGCGACGACCGCGAACTCCTCGACCATGCGGCGGCGCCGGCGACGCACGGCCACGGTGAGGGCCCGGTCGCGGGCGGCGGCCCCGCCCGCGGCTCCGGCGACGAGCAACGCCAGCAGGGACGTCGGGCCGAGCCCGCGGTGCCAGGCGGCACCGCCGGCGAGCAGCAGGGTGAGCGCCCCGCCCAGGGCCGCGCAGACCACCTGCTGCGCGCGGAACCGGCCGAGGTCGGCCCGCGGGTCCAGGACGTGCAGGCGGGCCAGCGTGCCGCCCGGGGAGTCCGCGACCACCGGGCTCCAGGGCGTGATCCCGTCCGCACCCGGGCCGATGCCCGAGGGGCGCCCCGCCAGCGCCGCGAACCAGCGCCGCAGCGGTCCCGGGGCGACCGTCCGCCCGAGGTAGGGCTCGACCCGTCCGGCCAGGCCCGGACGCCGCCAGGGCCGCCCCGTCCAGGTGAGCAGGGCCCCGGCGCCCAGGGCCAGCCCCAGACCGGCCCCGGTCACGGCGCTCACGCGAACACCCGTCTCGGGGCGGGCAACCGGGCGATGCGCAGCATCGACAGGTAGGCGACCACCGACCCGAGCGCCCCGAGGAGCAGGACGACGCCTCCGGTGGCGTTTCGGAAGGCGTCCAGGGCCCCCGGTCGCGTGGCCAGCAGCGCGAGCACGATCCAGGGGGCGGCCACCCCCAGCCGGGCCGCGGTCACCGTCCAGCTCTGCCGGGCCAGCAGCTCCGAACGGGTCCGGGCGTCCTCGCGCAGGTAGGTCGACAGGGACCGCAGGGTGCTGCCCACGTCGCTGCCCCCCACCTGCCGGGTCATCCGCAGCACCGCGGCGATCCGGTCGGCGACCGGGTCGGCGAGGCGGTCGCACAGCTGGTCCAGCTCGACCTCGAAGGACCCCGACACCCGGTAGGCGACCGCGAAGGCGGCGAAATCGGGGCGCAACGCCACCGGCCCCCGTTCGGCGAGGTGGCAGACCGCCTCGGGCAGCGCGGCCCCCGCGCGCACGGCCGACCCGAGATGGTCGACGACGTCGGGCCAGGCCTCGGCCCGACGCACCGCCCGGGCACGGACCCGGGTCCGCAGCAGCAGCAGCGGGGCGGCGGCGACGGCGCCGGCCGCGAGCAGGGCGAGGGTTCCCACCCCGGTGAGGGCCTGCACCAAGGCCGCCACCACGAGGGCGGGGATCGACACGGCGAGCAACGCGACGACCACCGGCACCCCCGCGAGGCCCGCCGCGTCGAGCCGTCGGCGCAGGGGCCGGGACCGTCGTCGGAGGGAGCGGGGGGACGCGGGCCAGCACGACCACCAGAGGCAGAACACGCCGCCCGCGAGGAGGACACCCACCAGCACGGCCGGGGTTCCGGGAGCCGTCGGGAACGACGGGCTCATGCGGCACCGGCCAGGATGCGCGGGAGGTCCAGGCCCAGCCGGGCGAACCTCTCCCGGTGGGGGGGCCACCCGCTGCCCCGACGGAGCTCGGCCGTCACCGGGTCGCGCCGGAACACCGACGCGGTCTCGACGACCCCGGCCTCGACCCGTCCGGGCACGGCGAGGATCTCCTCGACCCGACGGGTGCCCTCCGGCGAGGTCGCGACGTGGACCACGAGGTCGACGGCGGCGGCCACGGCCGGCACCACGAACGGGGAGGTGACGTTCTCCCCGGCGAGCAGGGGCAGCAGGCACATCTTGGCCACGGCGTCGGCCGCGGAGTTCGCGTGCACGGTGGCCGCCCCGGGAGTTCCGGAGTTCAGGGCGATCAGCAGGTCCAGGCTCTCGGCCTGGCGGACCTCGCCGACCACCAGCCGGTCGGGACGCATCCGCAGCGCTTCCTTCACCAACCGCCGCAGCGGGATCTCCCCGCGTCCCTCGAGGTTCTCCCCGCGGCACTGCAGGGCGACGTGGTCACGGGAACCCGTCCGGAGTTCGAAGACCTCTTCGCAGGAGACGATCCGCTGCTGGGGTGGGACGGCGGCCAACAGGCAGGACAGCAGGGTCGTCTTCCCCGCGCCGACCCCGCCGGAGACGAGGACGTTCAAGCCGGCCACCATCGCCGCCCGGAGGAACCCGGCCGCGGGTGCGGTCAGCGAACCGAGGACGACGAGATCCTCCAGGCGGTGCGCGCGGGCCACGAACCGCCGGATGTTCACGGCCCAGTGCTCGCGCGTGACGTCGGGGACGACGACGTGCAGCCGGGAACCGTCGGGCAGCGTCGCGTCGACGAACGGGCTGGACAGGTCCACCCGGCGACCGCTCGGGGACAGCATGCGCTGCACCAGGTCTGCGACCGTCGAGGCGTCGAGGATGGTCGTCGTGAGTTCGGGGCGACCGTTGCGGGCGACGAACACCTTGTCGGGTTCGTTGATCCAGATCTCCTCGACCTCGGGGTCGTCGAAGTAGGGCTGCAACGGGCCGTACCCCGAGACGGCCGCGAGCACCTCCCGACCGGCGCGCTCCCGGTCGAGCAGGGGCGGGACCGAACCGTCGAGGGAACGCAGGTCGTAGGCGGTCAGCGCGCTCTGCACGAGCGCCCTGACCTCCTCGTCCCCGGGGCGGGAGTTCCCGGCCGAGATGAGCCGCCGCAGTTCGTCCCGGACCCCGGCCTCGACCTGTCGTACCGCCTCCACGACCTCCCCCTTCCCGTGCGCCACCCGGGTCGGATCCCGGGTGGGTGCGGGTCACCGTAGGTTCTGCCGGAGCCTGCGCGTTCGGGTGATGTGGACAACTCCGTCGGACCCGGTCGCTGTGGACGACGGCGGGCGCCGGGTCCGGCGCTGCCACCATCCCCGGGTGCAGCTGAGGTGGGAGGTCGACGGGATCGCGGTGGTGGTCGAGGCCGCCCCCGGGACGGGTTTCGACGCCGTCCGGGAAGCCGTGGCGGCCGTGGCGGACCGGCCGGCCGTGACCGCGTGGTGGGTCGGCGGCGCCCAGCTCGGGGCCGGGCACGTCCTGGGTCGTCCGCCCCTGCTGCAGGGGGCCCGGTTGTCCTCCCGTCCCGGAGGGCCGCGACCGCGTGAGCGGGACGGGATCGCCGTGATGGTCGACGGCGGCCCGGACGCCGGTGCGTGCCGGTTCCTGGCGCCCGGGCCCCACGTGATCGGTCGCCGGGCCGCGGGCGGGGTGCGCATCGACGACCCGGCGTTGTCGCGCGAGCACCTGCTGCTCTCCGTCGGGTCCGACGGAACCGTGACCGCGGAGGACCTCGGGTCGACCAACGGCACCCGCCGGTGGGGCGCCGGCGGGCTCGCGTCCGGGCCCGGTCCGTCCGCCCCGATCGGTCCCGGTCCGGTCCCGTTGCCGCGCGCCTCGACGCTGCTCCCCGGTGACAGCCTGATCCGGGTCGCCCCCGACCCGGTCCCCGGGGCGGCGGTCCGGGCCGACGGGGAGGGCCACCTCCTCCTCAACCCCTACCCGCGGTTGCCGGGCTCCACCGTGGCGACGGTGCTGACCTGGCCCGAGCTCCCGGCCGCGCGGTCCCCGCACCGGCTCCCGGTCGCGGCCCTCCTCGTCCCGCTGGGCACCGCCGTCGTCCTCGCGCTGGTCTGGAGCCCCCTGTCGCTGCTGCTCGGCCTGGCGACCCCGCTCCTGGTCGGGCTGCAGTGGGTCGGCGAGCGCCGCCACGCCCGCAGCACGAGCGGCCGCGAACGGGCGGGGGTGGAGCAGGAGCGGGACCGGCTCCGCCGCCTCCACGGGCGGGCCCTGGCCGAGGAGACGGTCCGGCGCCACGACGCGTGGCCGGGCCCGGCCACCCTGCTGGCCGAGGTCGCGGCCCCCGGCACCCGCGTGTTCGCCCGTGCCCCGGGCGACGAGGACCACCTGCACCTGCGGGTGGGTCTGGGTGAGCTGCCCGCGGCCTGCCGCCTGGAGCGGCGGGCCGGGACGGTCGGGGGCCCTGAGGGTCCGGATGCCGGGAGCGACGACCGGACGCCCGACGCGGGGCGCCCCGGGTCCCCACCCCCCTCCCGGCTTCTCGACGTCCCGGTGACCGTGGACCTCGAGGCGCTCGGGATCCTGGGTGTGGCCGGCGGTCGCGAGCGGGTCGTGGCCTCGGCCCGGTTCCTGATCGCGCAGCTCCTGGCCTGGCACCGACCCGGTGCGGTACGGGTGCAGGTGCTGGCGGCGGACACCGAGCGGGCCCGGTCCTGGCGGTGGACAGAGGACCTGCCGCACGTCCCCACCCCCGTCCTGGTCGGGGACGCCGCGGTCGGGGCGCTGCGCCGACTCGCCGCCCCCCCGCCGCGGGACGGACGGGGCGACGGGCGCGACCGTCCGCCCGGTCCGGTCACGGTGCTGCTCGTCGACGGGACCGACGACCTGCGCCGTCGGGGGCCCCTGGCGCAGGTGCTCAGCGGTGGAGGGGTGCTGGCCGTGTGCCTCGACTCGACGCGGGCCCGGCTGGCGGCGGAGTGCCGGGGCGTGCTGGACCTGTCCGCCGACGGTCGGGGGCGTCTGGTGCTGCCGGGGACGGAGCACGTCGTCCGCGTCGACGGCGTGGACGCGGCCTGGGCCCGGGAGGTGGCCGGGGGGCTCGCCCCGCTGCGCGAGGCGGGGCCGGGACCCGCCGACACGCCACCGACGGGTCGCCGGTTGCCCGAGCTGCTGGGTCTGCCCGCGACCGGATCCGGGCGTCGGCGGGCCGTGGCCGCCCGGTGGGACGCACCGGCACCCGGCGGGCTCGCCACCCCGTTGGGGACGGTGGCCGGCGGAGGCGTCTGGGTGCTGGACCTGGTCCAGGACGGCCCGCACGTGCTGGTCGCCGGGACCACCGGGGCCGGCAAGTCGGTCCTGCTGCGCTCGCTCGTGCTGGGGTTGGCGCTCGGGCACCCCCCGGAGCGGCTGCAGTTCGTCCTCGTCGACTTCAAGGGCGGGGCCGCCTTCGCCGCGGCGGCGGACCTGCCGCACGTCGCCGGTCTGGTCACCGACCTGGACGACCGGACGGCCGCCCGGGTCCTGCGCTCGCTCGGTGCGGAGGTCCGGCGCCGGGAACGGGAGCTGGCGGTGCTCGGGGCGCCCGACGTCGCTGCCGTCCCGGCCGGGCACCCGGTCGCGGCCCGGTTGCCTCGTCTGGTCGTGGTCGTGGACGAGTTCCGGGTGCTCGGGGAGGAGCTGCCCGAGTTCGTGCCGGGCCTCGTCCGGCTCGCCGCCGTGGGCCGCTCCCTCGGCATCCACCTGGTGCTGGCGACCCAACGCCCGGCCGGGGCCGTGAGCCCCGAGATCCGGGCGAACGTCGACCTCCGCATCGCGCTGCGCGTGGCCGACCGGGCCGACTCCGAGGACGTCCTCGCCGATCCCCGGGCCGCGTCGATCGACCCGGCCACCCCCGGCCGGGGTCTGGCGCGGACGTCGGACGGTCGGTTGTCCGAGGTCCAGGTGGCCGCGACGTCGGGGCCGGTTCTCGCGGACCCGACGGGGCCCCGCGTCCGCCGACGCGACCAGGCCCCTCCGCCGACCACCGCGGTCGACGACGTGACCGAGATCGTCACCGTGCTCGCCGACGTGACCCGCCGGCGCGACCGCCCCCTCCCGTCCCCGCCGTGGCTCCCGCCGCTGCCGTTCCCGGTGGACCCGGCCGATCCGGCGCCCACCGGCCCGGACCTCCTGCCCTGGGGCATGCTCGACGAACCCGACGCCCAGCGCCGGTCCGTCGCGGGGTGGGACCTGGGTTCGGCCGGGCACCTGCTGGTCGTCGGGACGACCCGCAGCGGACGCTCGACGCTGCTGCGGACGCTGGCCCGGGCGGGCGCCCGTCTTGCCGCCGAGGTCGTGGTGCTGGACGGCGGGGGGACGGCCGCCGACCTTGCGGCGACCGACCCGGCGACCGTGGTCGTCGGGGGGCACGAGCCGTGGCGGGCGGCCCGTGCGCTCGACCGCGTCCTGACGGAGCTCCTGCGTCGTCGGCGCGACCCCACCGCCCCCCGGGCCCGCATCCTCCTGCTGGTCGACGGCTGGGAGGGCTGGCACCGCAGCCTGTCGGAGGCCGACACGGGTGCCGGCCCGGGTGCGGCCCTCGACGTGCTGCTGCGCGTCCTGCGCGAGGGGGCCGGCGTCGGGATCCACGTCGCACTGGCCGGGGACCGGGGACTGCTGACCGCTGCACCCGCGGCCCTCGCGACCGAGGTGGTGCTGCTGCGGCTGGCCGACCGGGCCGACGCCGTGCTGGCCGGGGTGAAGGTCGCCGACGTCCCCCGGGCCGCCCCGCCGGGTCGGGGTCTCCTGGTCCGCGACGGTGCGGCCCGGGAGGTCCAGGTGGCCCTCCCGGGGGGCCCGGGCGGCGCGGCGACGACGAGCCCCGCGGGGACGGGCCCGGCGCGGCGACCCGCCGTCCTGGTCCGGGCTCTCCCTCCCGAGGTGGGGCGGGGGACCCTGCCGCCCGCGGAGGGGTACCGGGTCGCCGTCGGACGCGGTGGGGACGCGGCCGACGTGGTGCGGCTGGACACCTCCGGTCCCGTCCTGGTGGCGGGTCCCGCGGGCAGCGGTCGCAGCACCCTGCTCGCCACGATCGCGGCCGGCGTGCCCGACGCGGTCCGCGTCGGGCCGGGGTCGGCCGCCGAGGTCTCCACCGCCCTCGCCCGGGCCGCCCCTCCCCTGCTCCTGCTGGACGACCTGGCGACGGTCGCCGGGACCGTCGTCGAGGACCTGCTGCTGCAGGGGTTGCGACGGCCTGGCGGCCTCCGGCTCGTCGCCTCGGGCGGGACGGCCGAGATCGCCGCGGAGTACCGCGGGGTGGCCGCCGCGCTGCGGTCGACGCGCACGACCGTCCTGCTCGGCCGCGGCGACGACGTCCCCGCCGAGCTGATGGGACGGCGGTCCCTGCTGGCCCCCGGACCGGGACCGGGGGCAGGATTCGTGGTGGTCGACGGCTCCTGGACCAGCCTCCGCGTCGCACGCTGACCCGTCCCGGGGTTGCACGGGGCGCCAGGTGGGCCACCGTGGACGGGAAGACGCTCCCGACCCGACACTTAACCCACAGTCACACGAGTAACACGTTGGGCATCTGCCAAGCTGGAGGCGGCCCGCATCACCACCCGTCGAGAGGATCACTCGTGTCGAGCCACGAAGCCCCGGGGAACCCCGGTCTTCTCGCCGCCGGGCCGATCTCCGACCGCGTCAGCGCGAGCCCCCCGGACGCCGCGGACCTGGTGGAGCTCAAGGTCCCTGCCGATCCGGCCTACCTCACGGTCGTGCGCACGGCCAGCGCCGGCCTCGCGGCCCGGCTGGACCTGACCCTCGACGAGATCGAGGACCTGCGGATCGCGGTCGACGAGGCGTGCACCCTGCTGCTGGACGGTTCCGACAGCACCTCGGAGCTGACCGCCACGTTCCGGCTGGGCGCCGACACCCTCGAGGTGGAGGTCCGCGGTCCCGCCCGGGAACTGCCCGAGCGCTCCAGCTTCGCCTGGGCTGTGCTGGAGGCACTGGTCGGCGAGGTGTTCACGGGCACCTCCGCCCAGGGCGCCTGGATCGTCCTGCGTCACCACCGGGAGAGCGCGCTGTCCGACCTGGTGGGGCCGGGGTGAGCGGTCCGGGTCCCGCCGACGGTGCGCGGGACCACCCGTCCGGAACCGCCGTCCGGAGCGAGCCGGGGGACGACCCCGAGCTCTCCGCCCTGCACCACCGCTACGCCGGGCTTGGCGCCGACTCCCCCGAGCGGCCCGCCGTGCGCGACGCCCTCGTCCGTCGCCACCTCGCCCTGGCCGAGCACCTGGCGGCCCGCTTCCTCGGTCGTGGCGAACCGCACGACGACCTCGTGCAGGTCGCCGTGATCGGGCTCCTCAAGGCCCTGGACCGCTTCGACCCCGCCCGGGGCGTCCCCTTCGGCGCCTTCGCGGTCCCGACCATCACCGGTGAGATCAAGCGCCACTTCCGCGACCGCGGCTGGGCGGTCCGGATCCCGCGCCGGCTGCAGGAGAGCGGTCGCCTCCTCTCCCGCTCGCGCGAGGTCCTCACCCAGGAGCTCGGTCGGGCACCGACCGTCGCGGAGCTCGCCGCGCGGGCCGGCCTCGACCCCGACGACGTCGTGGAGATCCTGGAGTCCGCCCACGCCTACGCGACCGTGCCCCTGGACACCGACTCCCCCGGCTCCCAGCTCGGCGCGCCGGACGAACGGCTGGAGGGCATCGAGAACCGCGAGGCCCTGCGCCCCCTCCTCGCCGGACTCGGCGCGCGCGAACGCCGCATCCTGGCGCTGCGCTTCGTCCGGCAGATGTCGCAGTCGCAGATCGCGGCCGAGGTCGGCATCTCTCAGATGCACGTCTCCCGGCTCCTGAACCGGACCCTGGCCGAGTTGCGGGACGGATTGCGCGAGCCCTGACGGCGGCACCACGCATTCCCGAATCGTGCCCCCCCGTCGGGGGACACGGCTTTCATCTCCGGGTGGCGGCCACGACCGACGGCAGGAACAGGCCGACGAGGGTGAGAACCGCGGGCAGACCGATCGCGACGCCCGCCCACCAGACGCCCGCCCCGAACGCGGGGATCCCGACGGCCAGCTGCAGGACCTGCCACACCACCACGGGCGACCGGGCCCAGGACGCGCAGTCCCGCAGACCGCGGGCGCACAGCAGCAGGCCCGCGGCGAAGAGCAGCGCCATCGCGGCCAGCGCGGCGGCGGCGACCGGGTCGAAGGCCTCCTCGGGGGCGCGGACCAGACCCCACACCTCGTACACCGCCGCCGCGACCAGCAGCAACGCCTCGAGGACGACGAGCAGGGCCACCACGGTCAGGGCCGGCGGGCGCGACACGGGCTCGAGTGGCGCCGGACCACCCGACGGCCGATTCTTGTTGGGCACCCGAGCACCGTACGGCCGTCGGAAGCAGAGGCGGACCGTGAACCGGCCGTCACCGGAGGGCGTGGCGAGGGGAGCAGCCGTGCCGGGTCAAGCCGAACGAGGGATTACGCGACGATGCCGCACACGTTACGTCCGTGTGACGAAGCTGACACACCCGCTTCACCGACTCGATGCGATCAACCCCTTGTGGACGGAGCCAACTGATGTGAACCTAGTCCGGACGCGATCCCCGCATGCCGTGCCACCTGCGTAGATTCCCTCACGGGAAGAAGCCTGAGGGCATTGCCCAAGGCACCGCCGGCGTTGCCGGTGCTCAGGGATCTTGCGCGACGACCCCGCAAGGGGTGGCTGCGCACGCTGAGAACCGTGAACGTACTGAAGGAGTGGACCCCCCATGGACTGGCGCCACCGCGCTGCCTGCCTCGACGAGGACCCGGAGCTGTTCTTCCCGATCGGCAACACCGGGCCCGCGATCCTGCAGATCGAAGAGGCCAAATCCGTCTGCCGCCGTTGCGACGTCGTCGACTCGTGCCTCAAGTGGGCCCTCGAGACCGGGCAGGACGCCGGGGTCTGGGGTGGCCTGTCCGAGGACGAGCGTCGGGCCCTGAAGCGCCGCGCCGCCCGCGCGCGCCGCGCCGGCTGAACGTCCCCAGCACGACGCGGAAGAGCCCCCGACCGGAACCGGTCGGGGGCTCTTCTGCGTCCGGTGACGGGCGAGGCCCGCGGCGGGTCAGCCGCGGGTCGCTCCGACGGTGGCCGCCCCCCGTCGGACCCGGAGGTCCAGCCGGACCTCCGTGCCCCCGGAGGCACTGGCGCCGAAGTCCATCCGCCCCCGCAGCTCCCCCGCGACCAGCGACCGGACGATCTGCGTCCCCAGCCCGGAGCTCCCGACCTGGAAGCCGTCGGGCAGACCCACCCCGTCGTCGCTGACGACCACCAGGATGCGGTCCTCGGCGGTGTGCTCGACCTTGACGACCACCGTGCCGGCCCGGCCCGAGCCGTACCCGTGCTCGACCGCGTTCGTGACGAGCTCGGTCAGCACCAGCGCGAGCGCCGTCGCGTCCTCCTGCCGCAGCTCGCCGAAGCGGCCCTCCCGCACCGTGCGGACGTGCTCGGAGTTCTCCATCGCCACCTCGGCCGCCATCATCAGGCAGCGGTCGAGCACCTGGTCGAAGTCCACGTTCTCGTCGATCCCCTGCGAGAGGGTCTCGTGCACCGTGGCGATGGTCTGCACGCGACGCATCGCCTCCTGCAGGGCCGAGGCTCCCTCCTCGCTCTTGATGCGCCGGGCCTGCAGCCGCAGCAGGGCCGCCACCGTCTGCAGGTTGTTCTTGACCCGGTGGTGCACCTCGCGGATCGTCGCGTCCTTGGTCAGCAGCTCCCGCTCGCGCCGTCGCAGCTCCGACACGTCGCGCACGAGCAGCAGCGCGGCCACGCGCGTCGGAACGTTCTCGGACTCCTCGCGCCGGGTCAGCGGGATCGCGCGCATGGACAGTGTCGCCTTGTCCGTCTCCAGGTCGGTGCGCCAGGGTGCCCGTCCGGTGACGACGAGGGGCAGGGACTCGTCGACCGGTAGGTGGCTGGCCGCGAGGTTGCTGCTGACCTCGGCCAGGTTCGCTCCCACCAGCTCGCCGAGCAGCCCCGCCCGGTGGAAGGCCGACAGCGCGTTGGGACTCGCGTAGGTGACGACCCCCTCGGCGTCGAGGCGTAGCATCCCGTCACCGACGCGGGGGGCGCCGCGCCGCGGCCCCGTCGGCGCCGCGGTCTGCGGGAAGTCACCCGTGGCGATCATCCGGGCGAGGTCGTCGGCGCACTTGACGTAGTTCAGCTCGAGACGGCTCGGGGTCCGCGAGGTGGACAGGTTGGTGTGCCGGGCCAGCACGCCCAGCACCGTCCCGTCGCGGACCACCGGGATGGTCTCCTCGCGCACGGGGACGTCGTCGTCCCACTGGGGATCACGACCCCGCAGCGACCGCTTCTCCTCGAAGGTGGTGTCCACCTGCGGACGACGACCCCGGGGCAGGACGGCCCCGACGACGTCGTCGTAGTGGACCGTCGGACCCGTGGTGGGTCGGCAGTGCGCGACGGCCACGAAGTGCTGCCGGTCCGCGGACGGGATCCACAGCACGAGGTCGGCGAAGGACAGGTCGGAGATGAGCTGCCAGTCGCCGACGAGGAGTCGGAGCCATTCCGCCTCGGCGGCTCCGATCCCGGTCTCGGACTCCAGCAGGTCCGCCATGGTGGGCACGGGACGAGCCTACGCATCCCCGGGTCGGCGTCGCACCGTGCTCACGTCGTCCGCAGGACGGTGCGCAGGGTCCGCAGCGCGACGGACAGCGCCGCCAGGTCGGAGTGGTCGGCCGCACGCAGCTCCCCCAGGGTCTGCCGGGCGCGGCGGACGGCCGCCGCGTGGGCCTCCTCCCAGGCCTCGGCCGCGGCGTCGGCATCGACCCGACCGGCCCCCGAGGGGTCCTCCGGCGCGTGCTCGAGGACCGAGGCGGTGAGGTCGCGCGTCGCGGAGTACAGGTCGTCGCGCAGGGCGGCCCGGGCCAGCGACGTCCACCGGTCGGTGCGGTCGAGCGCCGAGATGGCCGTGAGCAGCCCGTCGATCCCGTACCGCTCGGCCAGGACGAACCAGGTCTGCGCCACCTCGGCGGGCGACCGACCGCTCGCCTCCGCGATCTCGACGACGTCGAGGAGGGGGTACTGGTCGAGCAGGGCGGCCGTGGCCAGGGCGATCTCGGACGGCACCCCTGCGTCGAGGTACTCCTGGGCCTCCGACCGCAGACCGTCCACGTCCACGCCGCGCATGAGCTCCGGGACCCGGGGTCCGATCTCGGCGACGGCCGGGCCGAACCGGGCGATCTCGGCGGACACGTCGATCCCGGCGGGGCGGTTGTGCAGGAACCAGCGGACCGCCCGGTCGAGCAGTCGCTGCTGCTGCTGGCGCAACGTGTTCTGCACGCGGGCCGGCACCCGACCGTCCATCTCCTCGACCGCGGCGGCGTGCTCGGGCAACCCGAACACCGCGACCGCGACCGCGAAGGCCCGGACGACGTCGGCCGGTTCGCTGCCGGTCTCCTCGGCGGCCCGGAAGGCGAAGGTCAGACCACCCGTCCCGACGACCCGGTTCACCAGGACCGTCGTGACGATCTCGCGCCGCAACGGGTGCTCGTCCATCGAGTCGCCGAAGCGCTCGCGCAGCTCGGCCGGGAAGTAGTCGCGCAGGGTCTGCCCGACCCACTCCTCGTCGGGCAGGTCGCTGGCCAGCACCGAGGCCCCCAGCGTGATCTTCGCGTGGGCGGCGATCACCGACAGCTCGGGCATGGTCAGCGGTCGCCCGTCGCGGACCCGACGGTCCAGCTCGCTGGTGCTGGGCAACGCCTCCAGCCGGCGGTCGATCGCGCCCGTGGCCTGCAGCACCTCCAGGAACCGCCGGTGCGCGGGCATCAGCCCGGGGGCGAAGGTGCCCTCGACCGAGAGCATCACGTTCTGCTCGTAGTTGTCGCGCAGCACCAGCGAACCGACCTCGTCGGTCATCCGCAGCAGGGTCTCGTCCCGGTCGTGCTCGTCCAGCTTCTGCGTCGAGACGAGGTGGTCCAGGAGGATCTTGATGTTGACCTCGTGGTCGCTGCAGTCGACGCCGGCGGAGTTGTCGATCGCGTCGGTGTTGAGCTTGACCCCGGTCCGCTCGCCCCCCTCGACCGGTCCACCCGAGAGGGCCGCCTCGATCCGACCGCGCTGGGTGAGCCCCAGGTTGCCGCCCTCGCCCACCACCCGGACCCGCAGGTCGACCCCGTCGACTCGGACCGCGTCGTTCGCCTTGTCCCCGACGTCGGCGTGCGACTCCGTGGAGGCCTTCACGTAGGTACCGATACCGCCGTTCCAGAACAGGTCGACCGGCGCGGCGAGGATCGCCCGCATCAGTTCCGGCGGGCTGAGCGAGGTCACCGACTCCTCTAGCCCCAGGCGACGGGCCACCTCCCGGGAGATGGGTACCGACTTGGCCGAGCGCGGGAAGACCCCGCCGCCGGCCGAGATCAGGGAGGCGTCGTAGTCGGCCCAGCTCGACCGGGGAAGTTCGAACAGTCGCTGCCGTTCGGCGTGCGCCGCAGCGGGTTCCGGGTCCGGGTCGAGGAAGATGTGACGGTGGTCGAAGGCCGCGACGAGGAGGATCTCGCGGGAGAGGAGCATGCCGTTGCCGAACACGTCGCCCGACATGTCGCCGACCCCGACCACCGTCGTCGGCTCGGTCTGGACGTCGTGGTCGAGCTCCCGGAAGTGCCGGCGCACGCTCTCCCAGGCGCCGCGGGCGGTGATGCCCATGGCCTTGTGGTCGTAGCCGACCGACCCCCCCGAGGCGAAGGCGTCACCCAGCCAGAAATCCCGTTCGACGGAGATGGCGTTGGCGATGTCGGAGAACGTGGCGGTGCCCTTGTCGGCCGCGACCACCAGGTAGGGGTCGTCCCCGTCGTAGCGGACGACGTCGACCGGGGGCACCGTGCGGCGCTCCGTCCCGCCCCCGGGGGTGTCGGTCACCCGGAGGTCGTCGGTGACGTCGAGCAGACCCGAGATGAACGTCTTGTAGCTCGCGACGCCCTCGGCCCACCACGCCTCGCGGTCGACGGCGGGGTCGGGCAGGCGCTTGGCGACGAAGCCACCCTTCGCCCCGGTCGGGACGATGACCGCGTTCTTGACGACCTGGGCCTTGACGAGCCCGAGCACCTCGGTCCGGAAGTCCTCCTGCCGGTCCGACCAGCGCAGGCCCCCGCGGGCGACCTCGCCGTAGCGCAGGTGCACCCCCTCGACGCGCGGGGAGTACACCCAGACCTCCGCGAAGGGCGCCGGCGCCGGCATGCCGAGGACCCCGGTCGGGTCGAGCTTGAACGACAGGTACGGGTGCGGCGCACCGTCCGGGTCGGGCTGGTAGGCGTTGGTGCGCACGGTCGACTGCACGACCGAGAGCACGGACCGGAGGATGCGGTCGGCGTCGAGGCTCTGCACGCCGTCGAGGGCGCCCTGCGTCTCCTCGACGAGGGCGTCCACCGTCTCGGCCCGCTCGTCCTCGTACCCACCGCGCAGCGGGGCGAAGCGCGCCTCGAACAGGCGCACCAGGAGCCGTGTGATGCCGACGTGGCCCACCAGGCAGTTGGTGACGTAGTCGACGGAGTACGACAACCCCACCTGCCGCAGGTAGCGCGTCATGGCGCGCAGGACGGCGACCTGACGCCAGTCCAGCTGGGCCGCCAGCACCAGGCGGGCCAGGCTGTCGCTCTCGGCCGCCCCCGTCCAGGCCGCGGCGAACGCGGCGCAGAAGCGGGCCCGCGCGGCCCGGGGGTCGGAGTCGAGCTGCCAGACGTCGGCGGGCAGCCGGAGACCGACGTCGTAGATCCAGACCTGCCGACCGTCGTCGCGGCGCAGCACGTGGGGACGCTCGTCGGTGACCTCGACCCCGAGGTCGGCCAGGACCGGCAGCACCGCCGACAGGGTCACCGGGGAGGTGCGGTAGGACGTCAACCGCCAGGTGCGGGGCTCGCCGTCGGGGGCGTCGCGCAGCGACAGGACCGGGGCGGGTTCCTCGTCGTCGGCGCCCTCCGTGACCGTCAGCAGGTCCTCGACCCGCAGGAGGTCCTCGACGGCCTGCGTCGCGGGCACGTCGGCGCGGTAGCTGCCCGGGACGCCCCGGGCGTAGCGACGGACGAGCTGGCTGCCGGTGTCGGCACCGAGCTGCTCGCGGGCGGCGTCGTCGAGGTCGTCGTCCCAGGAACGGGTGGCCGCGGCGACGTCCTCCTCCAGCGCGGCCACGTCGACGTCGGGCAGCTCCTCACCGGGGCGGGCCCGCACGACGACGTGCAGCCGGGCCAGGACCGAGTCCGACACCGTCAGCTGGTGCTCGGAGCTGCCGCCCTGGAGCGCCTCGCGCAGCAGGGTCTCGACGTTGCTGCCGACCCGCGTCGTGTACCGGTCCCGCGGCAGGAAGACGAGGCAGGAGGTGAAGCGCCGGTAGTCGTCGCGGCGGACGAACAGCCGGGTCCGCCGGCGTTCCTGCAGCTGCAGGACGGCCAGGGCCGTCCCCAGGATCCATTCGACCGACGCCTGGAAGAGCTCGTCGCGGGGGAACGACTCGAGGATGGAGAGGAGGTCCTTGGCCGAGTGCCCGCTCGACCCGAACCCGGCCCGGCGCAGCACCTCCTGGACCTTCTCGGCCACGACGGGAACCCGTCGGACGCTCTCGGTGTACGCGCTGGAGGTGAACAACCCCAGGAATCGGCGCTCCCCCACCACCCGCCCGTCGGTGTCGAACGTCTTGACCCCGATGTAGTCCAGGAACGCCGACCGGTGCACGGTCGCACGGGCGTTCGCCTTGGTGACGAAGAGGACCTGCGCCTCCCCGGCCTTCTCCCGGACCGGTCCGGACAACCGGCGGGAGTTGCCGGCCGGGCGGGGGTGCCGGTCGGCGAGCAGCCCGAGCCCGGTGTCGGGCCGGGCCACCAGGCTGACCTCCCCGTCGCTCTCCCCCAGGTCGTACTCGCGGTAGCCGAGGAAGGTGAAGCGGTCGTCCGCCATCCACCGCAGGAACCGCTCGGCCGTGCGCAGGTCCTCGGGAGCCGCCCCGACCGGAGGATCGACCTGCAGCTCGTCCGCGATCTGCAGGGCCTTGGCCTTCATGGGCTGCCACCCGCGGACGGCGGCCCGGACGTCGTCGAGGACGGACGCCACCCGCTGGCGGACGGCGTCCGCGTCGGCCTCGCCCGACCGGTCGACCTCGACCCGGATCCAGGACTCCGCGACGTCGGAGGGGGAGGCGGTGTCGATGTCGTGCAGGTCCAGCAGGACCCCGTCCCCGTCGCGACGCGCGGCGAGGCGGGGGTGGACGAGCAGGTGGATGCCGCAGCCGAGCCGGGTGAGGGCGGAGGTGATGCTGTCGACCAGGAACGGGATGTCGTCGGTGACCACCTCGACGGTGAGCCGGGCGCGGCTGCTGCCGTCCGGGACGCCGTCGTGCACGCGCACGGTCGCCGTGCCGGGCAACCGTCGCGTCCCCGTGCGCACGTGCGAGGCGACGGCTGCCGCCAGCAGCTCCGGGTCGCGGTCCTGCAGGTCCTCGACGGGCGTGTGCGCGTAGTAGTCGAGGAGCAGACGCTGGGCCGGGGTGTCACCGGCCAAGGCCTCGGGGACGCCCTGCCAGACCTCGGCCCGGACGGCACAGGCGGACTTCACGAGGGGACGGATGGTCGGACTGGTGCTGCGCTGCATCATCTGCTCCGTGGGCTGACCGGCGGTCGATCCGACCCTAGCCCTCGGCTCGGACACGGGCCGGTCGGGCCCCTAGGGTGGCCGGGTCGCACCCGTTCCCCACCGCCCGCCCCAGGAGCTCCCTTGCGCGTCCACGACAGCGCCCTCTACCCGGGCCCCCCGGACGCCGTCGTCGCCGTCCTGACCGATCCGACGTTCGTGGCCGAGCGCGCCCGCGCCTCGGGGGCGCTGGAGCAGAGCTGCGACGTCACCGACGTGGACGGCACCACGGTCGTCACCTCACGTCTGGTCGTGGGCACCGACCAGCTGCCCGACGTGGCCCGTCGGGTCGTCGGCTCGAGCACGATCGTGCGCTCCACGGAGTCGTGGCGGCCGGCATCGGCGGCGGGCGGGCGGACGGGCACCCTGGCGTTGGAGGTCCAGGGCGCCCCCGCCCGGCTCGAGGCCGACCTGACGTTGACCCCGGTCCCCGAGGGGAGCCGCTACGACCTCGACGGCACCCTCACCGTCCGCGTCCCCCTCTTCGGGGCCGCGGTCGAGCGGGCCGTCGAGCCGCTGCTGATGAACCTGCTGCGCTCGCACGCCGACCTGCTGCGTCGCCGGTTGGTCTGAGCCGCCTCACGGCTCCAGCAGCAGCAGCGCGACCTCGGTCGCGTCGTACCAGAGCAGGTCGTGCCCCTCGGTGTTCTCCACGACGAAGGCCGCGTCCTCGTCACCCGCGTCGGCCGCGGGCAGGGCGGCCAGGGCGGCGCGCACGTCGGCCTCGGCCTCCTCGCCGTCGACGTGGACCGACACGAGCTGCGCCGGACGGAGGTCGCCGGCCAGCACGACCTGCGACCGTTCCGGCGCGCTCCACGACCCGCGCCCGCCGGGCCCGTCGAGGACACCTCCGTCGGCCACCTCGAGCGCCGCGACGCAGCGACGAGGTCGTGCGGCGTCCCCCTCGCCCGCGAGCAGTCGGAGCGACTGCCCGGCGGCGTCGGTCATGGCCACGAACTCCAGCTCCTCCTCGAGGTCGCGGGGATCCGCATCGGCGTAGTAGTCGCGCAGCGTCGGGGTGACGGCGTGCACGGTGACCGGCCCCGACGCCAAGGTCTCGCCGCCGAGGGTCTCCGCCAGGTGCGCGAGGGTCGTCGGCCAGTAGACGCGCACGGTCAGCGCCCCTCGCCCGACGTGTCCGATCCGTCCGAAGCGTCGGTCACCGGCGCGGACGGCCGCGGGGCAGCGGGAAGCTCCTCCTCGCTGAAGGAGTACCCGGCCAGCTCGTCGAGCCGCTCGGCGGCGTCGGTCTCGCCGTCGACGTCGGCCACGGCGGCCCGCTCGAGCCAGTCCCGTGCCTCCGCGGCCCGGCCGGCGTCGGCGAGCGCTTCGGAGTAGGCGTAGAGCAGTCGCGCCCGCCACGGAGCCTCCTGGGCGGTGCGCAGCTCCGGGACCTGCAGACCGACGACGGCGGCCGCAGTCTGCCCCAGGTCTCGCCGGGCTCCCGAGGCCACGATCAGCATCTCGACGCGACCGTCCTCGTCGAGGCGCCCCGCCTCGGGCGAGAGGGCCAGGTCCAGGGCGCGCTCCGGACGGCCGAGGCCCCGCTCGCAGTCGGCCATCATCGGCAGGAAGCTGTCGTCACCCGTCATCCGTCGAACGGTGCGCAGCTCGGCCAGCGCTTCGCGGAAGTGGCCGGCCGTGTAGGCAGCGATGGCCGCGGCCTCGCGGACGACGGCCACCCGCCCACCGCGCCGCTGCGCCGCCTGGGCGTGCTGCCACGCCATCTCGGGGTTGTCGTCGAGCAGGCGACCGCTCATGACGAGGTGCCGGGCGACGTAGGTCGCGTTCTCCGGGGTCAACCCGGTCAACGACTTCTGGGTGACGATGTCCAGTTCCTTGCCGGTCACGTCCTCGGGCAGCCGCGGGCCCGAGGGCCGCGGCGGTCGGTCACCCGCCGGCCGATCCGGACGCGCCCGATCCGTACGCGGACGATCCGGCCGGGACCCCTCGGTACGCGGACGGTCGCTGCGGGGGCGGTCGGTGCGGGGGCGGTCCGTGACGGGGCGCTCCTGACGTCCGGCTCCTCCCGCGCGCTCGGTGCGCTCGGTGCGCTCGGTCCGCGGACGGTCGCGACGAGGGCGATCGGTCCGAGGACGGTCGCTGGTCGGCCGGTCTCCGCGCGGACCGCCGGAGCGAGGAGATCGGGTCCCGTCCGCGCTGGGGCGCCCCGCTCCTGCACGAGGACGGCCGTCACGGCTCTCCTCCGACCGGTCGGACCAGGGACGAGGACGACCCCCGCGGTCCGAGCCGTCGCGCGTCGGGCGTCCGCCCTGGTCGCCCCGGGACCGTTCGCTGCGGTAGGGAGTGCCACCATCACCGTCACGCCGCGGACGCTCGCTGCGCGGGGAGGACGGGCGACCGGTGCGACCCGTCTGCGACGACGAATCCGGTCGGCTGCCACGGAAGGGGCGGGCCCCGCCCTGCGTGGACCGACGCCCCTCGGACGAGCCGCTGTTCCGACGAGGACGATCGCGGTCGTCCGGCCTCTGATCCGTCATGGTGCTCCTACCGCCCCGACCCGAGGGTCGCGTCGTCGTCGAAATGCCTGCTCGTCGCTGTTCTGATGTTCAACCCGTTCAGGGTGCCACACCCGTGGCCCCCATGGCGTGTGGGTGGATGCAGAAAAGGGTGTGGGGCCCCCGCAGAAGACTCACGTCTCCCACGAGGACCCCACACCCCACCCACAAAAGTGAGCGGTCCGGCAGTGACCTACTCTCCC
>NZ_JBHLUI010000007.1:0-80620 GCF_042433995.1 Kineococcus gynurae | reverse complement strand
CCCACCCCGCCGTCCCACCCCGCCGTCCCACCCCGCCGTCCCACCCCGCCGTCCCACCTCGCAGCCCCACCTCGCAGCCCCACCTCGCTCCACCCCGTCCGGCCGACGCCCGCGGCGGACCCCCACTTCGCTCCACCCGACCCGCTCGGACACCCCCGCGGGCGCCTCGCGGACCCCGCAGGGCTCTCCGGACCCCGGATCGGGCCCGGAACGAGGGGGAGGAAGGGGTCTGCGAGGCGAACGGGGTGTGTGGGACAGATGGTGCTCGACCCGGCCCGGATCACCCGAGGGACCACCTGCACGACGCTGACCTGCGGAGATGACTGTCAGTGGGGGTTACGCACCGTGAGCATCGATTGACGGTGGAGCAAAGTGGAGTAACGTGGAGGGCAGCGGCTGAACCGGTCGTGGTGGGACCGTCCGGGGGCGGGGGTGGTGGTCGGTGTTCAAGGGCACCCACACGCCCCGGCTCGACGAGAAGGGCCGCCTGATCCTCCCGGCGAAGTTCCGCGACCAGCTCTCCGAGGGGCTGGTCATCACCAAGGGGCAGGACCGCTGCCTCTACGTCTTCACCACGGAAGAGTTCGAGGCCATGTACGAGGGGATGCGCGCCGCGCCGCTCGGGCTCAAGGCGTCGCGCGACTACACCCGTGTCTTCCTCTCCGCGGCCTCCGACGAGGTGCCCGACAAGCAGGGGCGGTTCACCGTCCCGCCCATGCTGCGGGCCTACGCCGGCCTGGACCGCGACGTGGCCGTGGTGGGGGCCGGTTCCCGGGTCGAGATCTGGGACCTGCAGGTGTGGCAGGGCTACCTCGACGAGGTGGAGCCCGCCTTCGCCGCCCAGGCAGAGGAGGTGCTGCCCGGACTGTTCTGACCCACCCTCACCCTCGACCTGAACTCGAGGGTCGGCCCCTCGGACGCGGCCTCCAGCCGCTCCTCCGGTCCTGACGCCACTTCCCCGGCGCCAGGGACGGACCGGAGCGGATGGGGACCACGACCGAGGGCCCGCGCCCCGGTCGCCCCTTCCTCGCCCCGCCCGCTCCACCCGTCGCCCGCCCGTCGCCTCGCCCGTCCCGCCACCACCGCCCGCGCAGCCGGTGCCCGCTCCCGGAAGGAGACGTCGTGCCCGAGACCCCCGAGCCCTCCGAGCGCACCGACGTCACCCCTGCCCCGACCCCTGCCCCGACCCCTGCCCCGACCCCTGCCCCGACCCCTGCCCCGACCCCTGCCCCGACCCCTGCCCCGACCCCTGCCCCGACCCCGGCGCCGTCCGTGGCGTCCGGAACGTCCGCGGCACCCGCCGGTCCGGACCCTGCCGCGGGCGCAGGCACCCCCGCGGAGCGTCCCGCGCAGGAGCGCCACGTCCCGATCCTGCTCGAGCGCTGCACCGAGGTCCTGGCCCCGTCCCTGGCCCACGAAGGGGCGGTCAGCGTCGACGCCACCCTGGGCATGGGGGGCCACGCCGAGGCGCTCCTGGACCGCTTCCCCCGGCTGCGACTGGTCGGGGTCGACCGCGACCCGCAGGCCCTGGCGCTGGCCGGGACCCGGCTGGCCCGCTTCGGCGAGCGGGTGACGCTCGTCCACGCCGTCTCCGACGACCTCCCGGACGTCCTGGACGACCTCGGCCTCGACGTCGTCGACGCGGTGTTCTTCGACCTCGGGGTCTCCTCGTTGCAGCTCGACGAGGTGGACCGCGGGTTCTCCTACGCCCGCGACGCGCCGCTGGACATGCGCATGGACCAGACCCGCGGCATCACCGCGGCCGACGTCCTCAACACCTATTCCCACGGCGACCTCGCCCGCATCCTGAAGAACTACGGCGAGGAACGCTTCGCCGGCCGGATCGCCTCGGCGATCGTGCGCGAGCGGGAACGCGAGGAGTTCCGTTCCTCGGCCCGGCTCGTGGAACTCGTCCGGGCCAACGTGCCCGCCGCCACGCGGCGCACCGGGGGCAATCCGGCGAAACGGACGTTCCAGGCGTTGCGCATCGAGGTCAACGACGAACTCGCTGTGGTGCAACGGTCTTTGCGTTCCGCATTCTCCCGGCTCGCCCCCTCGGGGCGCTTGGCCGTGCTCACCTTCCACTCCCTCGAGGACCGCATCGCGAAAACCGTGCTGCGCGAACTCAGCACGAGTTCCGCGCCGCCGGACCTGCCGGTCGTCCCCGTCGACGCGCTGCCCCCCGGGGAACTGCTGCTGCGCGGCGGGGTGACGGCCGACGACGTCGAACTCGCCGAGAATCCTCGCGCCGCCTCGGCGCGCCTCCGCGCCGTGCTGCGTCGACCCCTCGATGATTTCGAGGGTCGGAACGGATCACCCGGGTCGCTCCGAGATCCCCGCGGACCGTCGCGGGACCGGGGGAGACGCCGGACCGTCACCGACGGACCCGGTCGCCCCGACGACCCGCACCGCACCAGGAACGACCGAGACCGCCGGACCGGCGGAACCGACGGAAGGACGCAGGGATGAGCCAGCCCCTGATCGCGGCGCGCAACGCGCCGCTGCGAGGGCACCGGGCCCGCCCCGAGGAGGGTGGGGCCGACCGCCCCTCGCTGCGCGTCGTCGCGCCCCCCGCCCGCGTCCGGCTGCGCGTGCCGCTGCCCGTGGCGTGCGTCGTCGCCCTGACGCTGGGCCTGTTCGGGCTGCTGATGACCAACATCGGCATCGCCGGGGACGCCTACCGCATCACCGACCTGCAGGACCGCTCGCAGCACCTGGCCAACTCGCAGCAGGCGGCGGCCGAGGCGCTGGCCGCCGCGGCCGCCCCGGCCGAGCTGGCCAAGCGCGCGGGGGAGCTCGGCATGGTCCCGGCCCCCTCCACCGTGCACCTGGCGGCGGGCGGGACGCTGGGCGAGGCGACCCCGGCCCAGGCCCCCGCGCCCGCGGTCCCCGCCCCGGGGTCCACCGACCCCGCCGACCCCGCCGTCACCGCGGGCACCGGGGCGGCCGCCGCGCAGCCCGGGACCGAGGTCGAGACCGACGCCCCCGCGGGCGACGCGACCGGCACCACCGCGACCGGCCCCACCGCCCCGGACGCCACCGCCGACGCCAACCCTCAGGTCGAGGTCGAGGTCGGCTCCGGCCGCTGAGCGCCGACCCCAGCTCCCCGCCGGGTCGTCCGCGACCCGGACCCGCACCACGAGAGGTCAGCCGTGAGTCCCAGCCGCACGTCCCGAGCCGTCGCCGGCCTGCGCCCCGAGCGCCGGCTGCGGGCCTGGGTCCTCGTGGTGCTGCTCGTCCTGTCGGTCTTCGGGTTCCGACTGGTCCAGCTCCAGGGGGCCGACGCCGCCGACCTCGCCGGGCGGGCGCTGGAGCAGCGGACGCGCGCGGTCCCGCTGTACGCCATGCGCGGCGACATCGTCGACGACAAGGGCGTGCTGCTCGCGACCTCGGTGGAGCGCCGGACGGTCATCGCCTCGCCGGCCGCCATCGCCGGTTTCAACAAGCGGACCGACGGGTCCCCGCGCGACAAGAAGCTCGGCGTCGGTCCCGCGGGCGCGGCGGCGCTCATCGCGCCCCTGCTGAACGTCGACGTCGCCACCCTCACCGCCAAGCTCACCGGGACCGGGCAGTACACGGTCGTCGCCAAGGACGTCACCCCCGAGGTGTGGCAGCAGATCGACGCCCTCGACATCGGCGGGATCGCCTCGGAGCGCACGACCCAGCGCGTCTACCCGGCGGGGGCGTCCACCTCCACCCTCGTGGGGATCCTCGGCACCCCGGAGCAGGAGCAGAAGGCCGGCACGACGATCTACCACGACGTCCCGCTGTCCGGGCTCGAGGCCGCCGAGAACTCCCTGCTGAGCGGGCGAGACGGGTTGGAACGGTACGAGCGCAGCGGTGGAGGGCAGCGGATCCCGCTGGGGGAGAGCGAGACCCAGCCCGCCGTCGACGGTGATGCGCTGCACCTGACGATCGACCGGGACCTGCAGTGGAAGGCCCAGACGGCCATCGAGGCCCAGGTCGAGAAGTCCCAGGCCGAGAGCGGCACCGTCGTCGTCATGGACAAGCACCAGCGGCTGCTGGCGATGGCGTCGGCCCCTAGCCTGGACCCGACCGACACCACCAGCCGCAACCCGCTGGCCCTGCAGAACACGGCCCTCACCCAGGCCTTCGAACCCGGTTCGACGGCCAAGGTCGTGACCCTGGCCGCGGCGCTGGAGGAGGGGCTGGTCACCCCGGCGTCGCCGTTCACGGTCCCCGACGAGATCGACAAGGTCGACCGCACGTTCCACGACAGCCACCCGCACCCGGTGCACCAGCTCACCCTCGCCGGGATCCTGGCCCAGTCCAGCAACGTCGGGACGATCATGGCCGGGGAGAAGCTGAGCCAGCAGCAGCTCTACGACTACCAGCGCCGGTTCGGATTCGGGACGTCCGTCGGGCTGGGCTTCGAGGGGGAGACCGCGGGTCGCGTATGGCCGCCGGACTCCAAGCACTACACCGAGACCACGTACTTCACGTCGATGTTCGGGCAGGGCCTGACCGTCAACGCCGTCCAGGCCGCGTCCGTCTTCGCCACGATCGCCAACGGCGGGGTGCGCACCTCGCCCTCGCTGATCGCCGGCACGTCGGACCCGGAGGGCAACTACACCGCCTCCCCGACCCCGAGCAGCGAACGGGTGGTGAGCACGAAGACCGCCACCGAGCTGCGCCAGATCATGGAGGCGGTCGTCGGCGAGGACGGCACCGCGGCCGCCGCGAACATCCCCGGTTACAAGGTGGCGGGCAAGACCGGGACCGCCGAGCGCGTCGACCCCGAGTGCGGCTGCTACCGGGGCTACACCGCGTCCTTCATCGGGATGGCGCCCTCGGACGACCCCGACCTGATCGTCGCGGTGATCCTGCAGGACCCGAAGAACGGCTACTACGGCGGCTCCACGGCCGGGCCGGTCTTCAAGGACGTCATGACCTACGCCCTGCAGGAGCGCGGCGTGGAGCCCTC
Source organism: Kineococcus gynurae (assembly GCF_042433995.1). Taxonomy (NCBI): domain Bacteria; kingdom Bacillati; phylum Actinomycetota; class Actinomycetes; order Kineosporiales; family Kineosporiaceae; genus Kineococcus; species Kineococcus gynurae. The sequence goes on along the minus strand of NZ_JBHLUI010000007.1, from coordinate 75,675 downwards.
CACCGTCCCGCCGGCCGACCTGCCGCTGTTCTGGGGGGCGCAGGCCGGTCCGACCACCTCCTCCGAGGATGCCGGCACGGCGGACGGCACGACGTCCACCGGCGCCCCGACCCCGGCGAGCACCCCCGGCGGCGGGACCCGGTGACCCGCCCCCTGACCCGCCCGCTGACCCGGTCGCTGACCCGAGCCGCGACCCGGCCCGCCCCGCGCGCCGGCACTGCCGGCCCACGCCCGGTCCGTGCCGTCCCCGGACCCGGTCCCGGCCCGTCGGGTACCGGTCGGCGCCGGACGGACGGGTAGCCTCCACCCGTGCCGATGACCGACGGTTCCCTTCCGGACCGGACCGGTGGGCGGCTGCGGCTGGCGGACCTCGCCGCCTCGCTCGCCACCGTCCTGCGCACCGGCGACCCCGGTTCCGCCGCCACCGACCCCGCCGCCGACCCCGCGGCGCGCGAGGTGCTCGGGGCGACCCTGGACTCCCGCCGGGTGGCCCCGGGAGACCTCTACGCCGCGCTGCCGGGGGCCCGCGCCCACGGGGCCGACTTCGCGGCGCAGGCCGCCGCCGCCGGCGCGGTCGCCGCCCTCACCGACCCGACCGGGGCCGAGCGGGTCCTCGCCGCCGGGCTGCCCGCGCTGGTGGTGGACGACCCCCGCGCCGTGCTGGGCGACCTCGCCGCCGCGATCCACGGCCGACCCGGCGACCGGCTGCGCACCGTCGGGGTCACCGGCACCAACGGCAAGACGACCACCGCCTACCTGGTCGAGGCCGTCCTGCGGCACTCCGGGTGGTGCACCGGGCTGCTCGGCACCGTCGAGACCCGGATCGCCGGGGAGCGCGTGGCCAGCGTCCGCACCACGCCCGAGGCGCCCGACCTGCACGCCCTGCTGGCCCGGATGCGCGACGCCGGGGTGCGCGGCTGCGCGCTGGAGGTGTCCAGCCACGCCCTGGCCCAGCACCGCGTCGACGGGCTGGTGGTCGACGTCGCCGTGTTCACCAACCTCAGCCAGGACCACCTGGACTTCCATCCGACGATGGAGGACTACTTCCGGGCCAAGGCCTCGCTGTTCACCCCCGCCCGGGCCCGGCACGGCGTCGTGGCCCTCGACGACGATTGGGGCCGGCGCCTGCTGCACGAGGCCCGTGCCGCCGGGCTGCCGGTCACCGGGGTCCGCACCCAGCCCGGCGCGGGGGACGCCGACTGGACGGTCGACGTGCTCGACGCCGGGCGCGAGGGCTCCACGGTCGAGCTCGTGCCCGCCGACGGGTCGTCCCCGTGGCGGTTGCGCTGCCCGATGCCCGGGTCCTTCAACGTCTCCAACGCGGTGCTGGCCGCCGTGGCCGGGCTCCGCCTCGGCCTCACCCGCGAGCAGGTGGCCGCGGGCCTCGCCCGCGCCGAGGGGGTGCCCGGGCGGATGCAGCTCGTCCCCGCCCCGCCGGCCCTGGCCGGCCGCGCCCCGGTGGTGGTCGTCGACTACGCGCACTCCCCGGACGCCCTGACCCGGGTGCTGACCACGCTGCGGGCGCAGACCCCGGGCCGGCTCGTCGTCGTCCTCGGGGCCGGTGGTGACCGCGACCGCGTCAAGCGCCCGCTGATGGGCGCCGCCGCGGCCGGGCTCGCCGACGTCGTGGTGGTCACCGACGACAACCCGCGCTCGGAGGTCCCCGCCGACATCCGGGCCGCGGTGCTCGCCGGGGCCCGTCCGGCGGCCGGCCCGGGGGTGCGCGTGCTGGAGGTCGCCGACCGGCGCGAGGCCGTCGCGACCGCCCTGGCCGCCGCCCAGGGCCCGGGGGACACCGTGCTGCTGGCCGGCAAGGGCCACGAGAGCGGGCAGGAGACCGCCGGCGTCACCGTCCCCTTCGACGACCGGGAGGTCGCCGCCGAACTGCTGCGCGCGAGCGCACCGAGCACCGGAGGTGCAGCGTGATCCCGCTGACGGCGGCCCAGGTGGCCGCGACGACGGGCGGTCGGGTGGTGTCCGGTCCGCCGGACGTTCTCGCCGACGGCGAGGTCGTCGTGGACTCCCGCCGGGCGGGGCCGGGCGCGGTCTTCGTCGCCCTGCCGGGGGAGCGGGTGGACGGTCACGACCACGCGGGCGCCGCCGTGGCGGCGGGGGCCACCGTGATCCTGGCCGAGCGCGCGGTCGACGTGCCCGCGACGGCGGCCGTCGTCGTCGTCGCCGACGGGGTCGCCGCGCTGGGTGCGCTGGCCGCCTCGGTGCTCGCCGGGCTGGACCCGGTGGTCGTCGGGGTCACCGGGTCGCAGGGCAAGACCACGACCAAGGACCTGCTGGCCGGCCTGCTCGCCCCGCTCGGGCCCGTCGTGGCCCCGCACGGCAACCTCAACAACGAGATCGGGGTGCCCCTGACCGTCCTGCGGGCCGACGCGGGGACCCGGGCGCTGGTCGTCGAGATGGGCGCGCGGGGGGTGGGGCACATCGCCGAGCTCTGCCGCATCGCCCCGCCGCGGGTGGGGGTGGTGCTGGCGGTCGGCAGCGCCCACGCCAGCGAGTTCGGCTCGATCGAGGCGACGGCGCAGGCCAAGGGCGAGCTGGTGGAGGCCCTCGCGCCCGAGGGCCTCGCGGTCCTCAACGCCGACGACCCGCGGGTCGCGGCCATGCGCGGGCGGACCCGGGCCCGGGTGCTGACCTTCGGCCGTTCCCGGCACGCCGACGTGCGCGCCGAGGACGTCCGCCTGGACGAGGAGGCCCGCGCCCGCTTCACCCTGGTCGGGCCGGACGGGGAGCACGGCGAGGTCGCGCTGCGGCTGCACGGCGAGCACCAGGTGGGCAACGCCCTGGCCGCGGCCGCCGTCGCCCTGGGGCTGGACCTCCCGGTGGCGGGCGTGGCCGCGGCGCTGTCCGCGGCCGAGGCCGGCAGCCCCGGACGGATGCAGGTGCTGCGCCGCACTGACGGCATCACGGTCGTCGACGACGCCTACAACGCGAACCCGGAGTCGGTGCGCGCCGCGCTCAAGGCCCTGGTCGGCATGGCGGGCGGGCGACGCACCTGGGCGGTCCTCGGCGAGATGCTCGAGCTCGGTCCGGACTCCCGCGACGAGCACGACGCGATCGGCCGGCTCGCGGTCCGCCTCGACGTCTCCCGCGTCCTGGTGGTCGGAGCCGGGGCCCGCCCGGTGTTCACCGGGGCCGTCATGGAGGGGTCCTGGGGTGAGGAGGCGGCGTTCGTGGCCGACACCGACGCGGCGCTGGACCTGCTGCGGGCCGAGCTGCGGCCCGGGGACGTGGTGCTGGTGAAGAGTTCCCACGGGGCGGGGCTGCACACCCTCGCCGCCGCCCTGCGCACGGCGGAGGTGCCCGCGTGAGGACCGTTCTCGTCGCCGGGGCCGTGGCCCTGGTGCTCTCGCTGTTCGGGACCCCGCTCTACATCCGTTGGCTCGTCCGGCGCGGGTACGGGCAGTTCGTCCGCGACGACGGCCCGACCAGCCACCACACCAAGCGCGGGACCCCGACGATGGGTGGGGCCGTCATCATCCTGGCGACGCTGCTCGCCTACGGTGTCGCGCACCTCGTCCTGTGGCGCACGCCGACCGCCTCCGGCCTGCTCGTGCTGCTGCTGATGACCGGCCTCGGCATCGTGGGCTTCGCCGACGACTTCCTCAAGATCTCCAAGAAGCAGAGCCTGGGGTTGCGGGCCCGCTCGAAACTCGTCGGCCAGGGCATCGTCGGGGTGGTCTTCGCGGTCCTCGCGCTGCAGTTCCCCTCGGCGGACGGGGCCACCCCGGCCTCGACCCAGATCTCGTTCCTGCGCGACACCGCCCTCGACCTCGCGTTCTTCGGCGCGATCGGCGGGACGATCCTGTTCGTGATCTGGGCGCTGCTCATCACCTCCGCGGTGAGCAACGGCGTGAACCTCACCGACGGGTTGGACGGGTTGGCGACCGGGGCCTGCACGATGGTGTTCGCCGCCTACGTCCTCATCGGGACGTTCCAGTCCAACCAGAGCTGCTACTCGCCGCTGACCGCGCTGGAGGCGCGCTGCTACGAGGTCCGCGACCCGCGCGACCTCGCCGTGGTGGCGGCCGCGCTCGTCGGCGCCTGCTTCGGGTTCCTCTGGTGGAACGCGTCCCCGGCCAAGATCTTCATGGGGGACACCGGGTCCCTGGCCCTGGGCGGTGCGCTGGCCGGGCTGGCGATCCTGTCCCGGACGCAGCTGCTGCTCATCATCCTGGGCGGGTTGTTCGTCCTCATCACGCTGTCGGTCATCCTGCAGGTGGGCTCGTTCAAGCTCACCGGGAAACGGGTGTTCCGGATGGCCCCGTTGCAGCACCACTTCGAACTCGCCGGGTGGGGCGAGGTCACCATCGTCATCCGGTTCTGGATCATCGCCGGGCTGTTCGTCTCGGTCGGTCTGGGCATCTTCTACGCGCAATGGGTGGTCGGCAGTTGAGCTGGTTGGGCAATCCCGAACCCCGGGCCGACGACACCGACCGGGTCCGGCAGCTGCGCGACGCGAGCAGCCCCTGGGCGGGCCTGCGCGTCCTCGTCCTCGGGATCGGCGTCTCGGGTTTCGCGGCCGCCGACGCGCTGCTCGAGGCCGACTGCGAGGTCACCGTCCTGGACGCCGCCACCGGTCCGGGGCAGCAGGAGAAGGCGAAACTCCTCGACGTCCTCGGGGCCCGGGTCCTGCTCGGCCCGGAGCACCTCGTCGCGCCGGTGGGCGAGACCGTGCCCGGCGGGTGGGGCGGCCTGGACCTCGTCGTCACCTCGCCCGGGTGGCGCCCGGACACCGCGCTGCTGCGCGCGGCGGGCCTCGCGGGCGTGCCGGTCTGGGGCGACGTCGAGGTGGCCTGGCGGATGCGCCCCGCGCAGGGCGCCGCCCCCTGGTTGACCCTGACCGGGACCAACGGCAAGACGACCACGGTCGAGATGACGGCCGAGATCCTGCGCGCCGACGGGCGTCGGGCGATCGCCTGCGGCAACGTCGGGACGCCCATCGTCGAGGCGCTGCGCCACCCGCACGGCTTCGAGGTGCTGGCCGTGGAGCTCTCCAGCTACCAGCTGCACTGGCTCTCCACCGACACCGAGGCCTCGCTGCGGCCGCTGGCCTCGGCGCTGCTGAACATCGCCCCCGACCACCTGGACTGGCACGGGTCGGCCGACGCCTACGCCGCGGCCAAGGGACGGGTCTACGCGAACACCGAGGTCGCCTGCGTCTACGAGGTGGCCGCCGAGGGGGTCTCGGCGTCGGAGGGCCTGCTGCGCGAGGCCGACGTGGTCGAGGGGGCCCGGGCCATCGGCACCACGCTGGGGACCCCGGCGCCGGGGATGCTCGGACTGGTCGAGGACGTGCTGTGCGACCGCGCCTTCATCGCCGAGCGGCGTTCCAACGCCGCCGAGCTCGCGACCCTGGCCGACCTCTCCGTCGAGGGCGCACCCGTGCCGCCGCACACGGTCGCCAACGCGCTGACCGCGGCCGCGCTGGCCCGCGCCGCCGGGGTCGCCCAGGTCGCGGTGCGCGACGGGCTGCGGGGGTTCGTGCCGGCCCCGCACCGGGTGGCCACCGTGGCCGTGCAGACGGTCGAGGGCGGCGAGGTCCGCTGGGTCGACGACTCCAAGGCCACCAACGCGCACGCCGCGGCCGCCTCGCTGGCCTCCTTCGGCTCCGTCGTCTGGGTCGCGGGCGGGCTGGCCAAGGGCGCCCGGTTCGAGGACCTGGTGGCCGAGCACGGGTCCCGGTTGCGGGCCGCGGTGCTCATCGGCCGCGACCGCGACCTGCTCGCCGAGGCGTTGGCCCGACACGCCCCCGAGGTCCCGGTCGTCCCGGTCGATCTCGCCCAGACTGGCGGGGTGCTGAGCCCCGAGACCCTCATGGACGCGGTGGTCGCCCGCGCGGCGGAGCTGGCCCGCCCCGGTGACACGGTGCTGCTGGCCCCCGCCTGCGCCTCCATGGACCAGTTCGACTCCTACGGGCACCGGGGCGACGCCTTCGCCGCCGCCGTCCGGCGCCACCTGGCGGGCTGATCCGGGTGGCGACCACCTCGCGCCCGGCGCGCAGCGCCCCCTCCGGTCGGGTCCCCGCGGGTCGGGGCACCCGTCCGGGAGCCCGCCCGGGTCCGGACCGGCGGGCCCCGCAGCGTCCGGTCCGGGGCGGGTGGCGGCGCCCGGTCCTGCTGGAGGAGGCCGGCGAGTTCGTCCGGTCCCGGCTGCGCCTGCTCGACTCCCCGCTCGCGACCCACCACGTCCTGCTGGCCACGACCGCCCTGCTGGTGGTCATCGGGCTGGTCATGGTGCTCTCCTCCTCCAGCGTGGAGTCCCTGCGCGAGAGCGGTTCCCTCTACGCGGTCTTCGTCCGCCAGGCCCTGTTCGCGGTGTTCGGCGCGATCGTGCTGGCCGTCTGCATGCGGGTGCCCGCGCGCGGGTGGGCGCGGCTGGCCCTGCCGCTGCTGCTGGCCTCGACGCTGCTGCAGCTGCTCGTCTTCGTCCCGGGCATCGGGTACGAGGTCGGGGGGAACCGGAACTGGATCAACCTGGGTGGGTTGCGCGCCCAGCCCTCGGAGGCGGCCAAGGTCGCCCTCGTGCTGGCCGTGGCCCTCGCCCTGACCCGCCGCCGCGAGCGGTTGCACGAACCCAAGCAGCTGCTCGGGGCCCTGCTCGTGCCCGTCTCGGTGACCATCGGTCTGGTCCTGCTCGGCCGTGACCTCGGGACCGCCATGGTCATGATGGCGATCGTCGCGGGCATGCTCTTCGTCGCCGGGGTCCCGATGCGGTTCTTCGCGGTCGCCGGGGGAGCGGGTCTCGCGCTCGCGGCGGCCCTGGTCGTCTCCAGCCCCAACCGGATGAGCCGGGTGCACGACTGGTTGTTCGGCACGGCCACGACCGCCCACGAGATCCGCGACGTCGCCTGGCAGTCGGTGCAGGGGCAGTACGCGCTCGCCTCCGGCGGGTGGTGGGGGCTCGGGCTCGGGGCCAGCCGCGAGAAGTGGCAGTGGCTGCCCGAGGCCCACAACGACTTCATCTTCGCGATCATCGGCGAGGAGCTCGGGCTGCCCGGGACCCTGGTGATCCTGCTGCTGTTCGGGGTGCTGGCCCTCACGACGCTGCGCCTGGTCCGCCGCTCCGAGGACTTCTTCACCAAGATCGCCGTCGCCGGGATCGGCACCTGGATCCTCGGGCAGGCCTGCCTCAACATCGGCGTCGTCCTCGGCCTGCTCCCGGTGATCGGGGTCCCCTTGCCGTTCATCTCCGCCGGGGGGTCCGCGCTCGTGCTGACCATGATGGCGATGGGCATCCTGCTGTCCTTCGCGCGGGCCGAACCGGGAGCCGCGGAGGCGTTGCGGGCCAAGGAGTCCGTCGTGCAGCGCTCGCTCGCGGTCCTGCCGCACCGCAGCCGTCGCGGGCGGCGCGGGTGAGCGCGGCGCCGGAGCGCGGCCCCGCGGTGCTGCTGGCCGGGGGTGGGACCGCCGGGCACGTCGCCCCGCTGCTGGCCACGGCCGAGCGGCTGCGCGAGGAGCTGCCCGACGTCCGGCTGCTGGTCCTCGGCACCGCCGAGGGGCTGGAGGCCCGACTGGTCCCGGAACGGGGTTTCGAGCTGGCCCTCGTGCCCCGGGTCCCGTTGCCCCGCAAGCCCTCGGTGGACCTGCTGCGGCTGCCCGGCCGGCTGGCCGGGGCGGTGGGCGCGGCCCGGGCGGCCATCCGGCGGATCGAGGCCGACGTCGTCGTCGGGTTCGGCGGTTACGTCGCCACCCCCGCCTACCTGGCCGCGCGCCGGGCCGGCGTCCCCGTCGTGGTGCACGAGCAGAACTCCCTGCCCGGCATCGCCAACCGGGTGGGCGCCCGGTGGGCGCAGCACGTCGCCGTCACCTTCCCCGGGACCCCGCTGCCCCGCGCCGAGCACACCGGCATGCCGTTGCGCCGCGAGATCACCGCGCTCGCGGCGGCTCCGCCGGCCGAGCGCGCCCGCGCCCGTTCCGCGGCCCGGCTCGCCCTGGGGCTGGACCCGGACCGTCCGACGCTGCTCGTCACCGGGGGTTCGCTCGGGGCGCAGCGGCTGAACGAGGTGCTGCCGCAGGCCGCGGCCGAGCTGCTCGCCGCGGGCGGGCAGGTCCTGCACGCCGCCGGACGCGGCAAGGAGGTCCGCCTCGGCGACCTGGCCCACCCCGAGCACTACCAGGTGCGGCCCTACCTCGACGACATGGGCGCCGCCTACGCCGCGGCCGACCTCGTCCTCGGGCGCAGCGGGGCGGGCACCGTCAGCGAGCTCACCGCGCTGGGTCTGCCCGGCGTCTACGTCCCGCTGCCGATCGGCAACGGCGAGCAGGCCCGCAACGCGGCCGCGGTCGTCGAGGCCGGGGGCGGGATGCTCGTCGCCGACGCCGACCTCGACGCGACGATCGTGCGGGAACGGGTCCTGCCGCTGCTGACCGACCCGAGCGCGCTGGGGGCGGCGGCCCGGGCCGCGGCGGCCTTCGGCGTGCACGACGGCGACGCGCGGTTGGTCGCGCTGGTCCGCGACGCCATGGGGGCCCGGTCGTGAGCGGCGAGCGCTTCCAGGTCCGGCTGGACCCGTCCGCGGTCCCCGTGCCGGTGGCCGAGCTCGGGGCCGTGCACCTGCTCGGCATCGGTGGTGTGGGCATGAGCGGGATCGCGCGGTTGCTGATCGGTCGCGGGGTGAGCGTGTCGGGCTCTGACGCGGCCGACTCCGAGACCCTGCACCGGTTGGCCGCGCTCGGGGCCCGGATCGCCGTCGGGCACGACGCGGCCCACGTCGCCGGGCTCGGCCCGGCCGACACCGTCGTCGTGTCCTCGGCGGTGCGTCTGGACAACCCCGAGCTGCGGGCCGCGCAGGCCGCGGGGGTCCGGGTGCTGCACCGGTCGGAGGCCCTGGCCTCGCTCATGGCCGAGCGCTCCGGGGTCGCGGTCGCCGGGACCCACGGCAAGACGACGACGTCGTCGATGCTGGCGGTCGCGCTGACCGAGGCCGGACTGGACCCGTCCTACGCCATCGGCGGGGAGCTGACCGGTGGCGACGACGGGGGCGCGCGCGAGGGCGGTGGGGCGGCCTTCGTGGCCGAGGCCGACGAGTCCGACGGGTCCTTCCGCGCCTACGCGCCGCAGATCGGCATCGTCACCAACGTCGAGCCCGACCACCTCGACCACTACGGCACCGCCGAGGCGGTGGAGCGGGCCTTCGAGGACTTCGTCGCCCGGATCCGGCCGGGCGGCGCGCTGGTCGCCTGCGCCGACGACCCCGGGTCGGCGCGGCTGCTCGCGCACGCCCGCGGGGAGGGCGTCCGCACGCTTGCCTACGGGCGGACCGCCGAGGCCGACCTGCGGGTCCTCGACGTGCGCCCGGGGGTCCACCCGGCGGCCACGCTGCTGCTGCCGGACGGGTCGCGCCACGAGGTCGTCCTGGCCGTCCCGGGGGAGCACAACCTGCTGAACGCGGCCGCGGTCGTCGGGGCCGGGCTGGAGCTCGGCGCCGACCCGGCCCGGCTGGTGGTCGGGGTGGGGCGCTTCGGGGGAGCGCGGCGCCGGTTCGAGAGCAAGGGCGAGGCGGGCGGGGTCCGCGTGGTCGACGACTACGCCCACCACCCGACCGAGGTCGAGGCGCTGCTGCGCGCCGCACGCCCGGTGGCGGGGGAGGGGCGCCTCGTCGTCGTCTTCCAGCCGCACCTGGTGAGCCGGACCCGGGCCTTCGCGGCCGAGTTCGCCCGCGCGCTCGGCCGGGCCGACGTCGTCGCCGTCCTCGACGTCTACGTGGCCCGCGAGGACCCGGACCCGGCCGTCACCGGGGCGCTCGTCGCCGACGCCGTCGACCTGCCCCCGGGGCGGGTCGTCTTCCTGCCCGACCGCGCCTCGGCGGTGCCCGAGCTGGTGGCGCGGCTGCAGCCCGGCGACCTGCTGCTGACGGTCGGCGCCGGGGACGTCACGCGCCTCGGGCCCGAGGTCCTGGCCGCCCTCCGGGCCGCCGAGGACGCCCGGTGAGCCGACCCACCCCGCCGCGCCGACCCGACCCGACCGGTCCCGTCCCCTCCCCGACGCCGGCCCCCGAGCGGCGCGGCGAGGCCCACCCCGGCGCTCATCCCGGCTCCCACCCCGGCGCTCATCCCGGCTCCCACCCCGGGGCCCGCGGGGACGACCGCCCGGCCCGCCCGCCGCGACCCCGTCCGCCCGCCTCCCCGGACGCCTCCGGCGTGGCCACGGCGCGCGCCGCGCGTCCGGCCGTCACGCGCCGTCCGGGGCCCCGTCGCCCGGGACCGGAGCGCATCGCCGACCTCGCCGTGGTGCGGGCCTCGCGCCGCTGGCACCCCGGTCGCCGGACCCTGCTCGGCGCGCTGGCGGTCCTGCTGCTGCTGGGCGCCGCGGGCTGGTTGCTGCTGGCCTCGCCCTTCCTGCGCGTCGAGACGGTCCGTGTCGAGGGCACCCGCCTGACCGACCCCGCCCAGGTGCAGCGGCTGGCCGAGGCGGCGCTGGGCCGACCGATGCTGACCGCCGGGTCGGGCGAGGGCGAGCGGGAGGTGGAGGCCCTGCCGTTCGTGGCGTCGGTGTCGGTGCAACGGCACTGGCCCCACGAGCTGATCGTGCGGGTCGAGGAACGCGTCGGGGTCGCGGCCGTCCCGGCCGCCTCGGGCGGGGTCGACCTGGTCGACGCGAGCGGGGTCGTCCGGCTGCACGCCGAGACCCCGCCGCCCGGGGTCCCCCTGCTCGGGGTCGACGTCGCCCGGGCCGGGGTGGGGGCCCTGGAGGCCGCGCGGCAGGTGAACGCCGCGCTGCCCCCCGACCTGCGCGCCCGGGTCGCCGAGATCACCGCGTCCTCGCCCGACGACGTCCGGCTGCGGCTCGCGGAGGGTCCCGAGGTCGTCTGGGGCGGGGCGGACCGCCCGGAGCGCAAGGTCGAGGTCCTCCAGCGGCTGCTCGCCGACCCCGACGTGGCCGGGGCCGAGCGCATCGACGTGTCGGCGCCCGACGCCCCCGCGGTCGCGGGCTGATCGTCCTCACCCTCCCGGTCGGGACCGACCGCCCTCCGGGTGCGGTCGGGCCGCCGACGGTCCCGACTGTCATGACCAGAAAGTGACGATGCGGTGGCTCTACGTAGGAATCCTCCGCCGGATGCGTGACTCGCCGACATGCTCGGCGACACGCCGAGGCGTCAGTTGCACCGGCCCGCGTGCGGTCCCTACGGTCAGCGACCAACAGATGAATGACATAACGTTAACCCTCTAGTTGAGGGTGAGCGTTGCACTGCAAGAGAGGCGAGAGGCACTCGACGTGGCAGCTCCGCAGAACTACCTAGCGGTCATCAAGGTCGTCGGCGTCGGCGGCGGCGGGGTGAACGCGGTCAACCGGATGATCGAGGTCGGCCTCAAGGGCGTCGAGTTCATCGCCGTCAACACCGACGCCCAGGCGCTCCTCATGAGCGACGCCGACGTCAAGCTCGACGTCGGGCGCGAGCTCACCCGCGGTCTCGGCGCGGGCGCCGACCCCGAGGTGGGCCGCAAGGCCGCCGAGGACCACGCCGAGGAGATCGAGGAGGTCCTCAAGGGGGCCGACATGGTCTTCGTCACCGCCGGCGAGGGCGGCGGCACCGGCACGGGCGGCGCCCCCGTGGTGGCCCGCATCGCCCGCTCGCTGGGCGCGCTGACCATCGGCGTGGTCACCCGACCGTTCACCTTCGAGGGCCGCCGTCGCGCGAACTCCGCCGAGTCCGGCATCTCCGAGCTGCGCGACGAGGTCGACACCCTCATCGTCATCCCCAACGACCGGTTGCTGTCCATCTCGGACAAGCAGGTCAGCATCCTCGACGCCTTCCGCAGCGCCGACCAGGTCCTGCTCTCCGGTGTCCAGGGCATCACCGACCTGATCACCACCCCGGGTCTCATCAACCTCGACTTCGCCGACGTCAAGTCGGTCATGCAGGGTGCGGGGTCCGCGCTCATGGGGATCGGCTCCTCGCGCGGGGACGACCGGGCGATCCAGGCGGCCGAGGCCGCGATCAGCTCCCCGCTGCTGGAGGCCAGCATCGACGGGGCGCACGGCGTGCTGCTGTCCATCCAGGGCGGTTCCGACCTCGGCCTGTACGAGATCAACGAGGCGGCGCGACTGGTCCAGGAGGCGGCGCACCCCGAGGCGAACATCATCTTCGGTGCGGTCATCGACGACGCCCTCGGCGACGAGGTGCGCGTCACGGTCATCGCCGCCGGTTTCGACTCCGGTGCCCCCACCCGTCGTCGCGACGAGCGCGCGCTGGGCCAGGTCTCCGGCCGTCCCCAGGGCAGCGCGGTCCCGCCCGCCCGCCCGACCGCGGGCTCCCGCCCCGCCGCCGGGGAGCGCGAGCAGCAGTTCACGCCCAGCCCGGCCCCCGCGCCGCGCTGGACCCCCCCGGCCCCGGCGCCCACGGCCCACCCGCAGCCGAGCGCCTACCCGCAGCAGCCGGAGCCGCAGCCCGTGGCCGCCCAGCCGGCGCCGGAGCCCGAGCCGGAGCCCGTGCACGTGCCCCGGGTCGTCGAGCTGCCGCAGGACCAGGCCGGGTCCCGTCGCCCCGGCCGTCCCGCCCCCGAGGACGAGCTGGACGTGCCCGACTTCCTGAAGTGAGCACCGGGTCCGTCCCCGACCTCGTGGACGCCGGCCTCCCGGCCGGCGTCCACGGGGGTTTCACCACCCGGACGTCGGTCTCGACCCGCCCGGGCGGTCCCGCGTGGGCCGGGTTCAACCTGGGCGACCACGTCGGGGACGACCCGGAGCGGGTCGCGGCCCACCGCGAGGCCCTGCGGGGTGCGCTGGGGGCCGACGCCCTGGTCATCCCCCGGCAGGTGCACGGGGCCGGGGTCGTCGACGTCGACCGCCTCGACCAGGTGGCGCAGGGGCCCCTCTCCGAGGGACCGGCCCCCGAGGGCGACGCCCTGGTCTGCACCACCCCCGGGGTCGCGATCGGGATCCTCGTCGCGGACTGCGTGCCCGTGCTGCTGGCCGATCCGCAGGCCGGTGTCGTCGGGGTCGCCCACGCCGGTCGGCCGGGGCTGGTCGCCGGGGTCGTCCCGGCCACCGTCGCCGCCCTGCGCGAGCGCGGGGCGCGGGCGATCCGGGCCGTGCTCGGCCCCGCCATCTGCGGGGCCTGCTACGAGGTGCCCCCCGCGATGGCCGAGGAGGTGGCCGCGGTCGCCCCCGCCGCCCGGGCCCGGACCGGGTGGGGGACCACCGGTGTCGACGTGGCCGCCGGGGTGCTGGCCCAGCTGGCCGAGCTCGGCGTGCCCGCCCGGCGCGTGGCGCGCTGCACCGCCGAGGACGACGACCTCTACTCCTACCGCCGCTCCGGGGTGACCGGTCGCACGGGCGGCTTCCTCGTGCTGGAGGCCCCATGAGTCCCGACACCCCGGTCGCCCCGGGGTCGCGCCGGACGGAGCTCGCCGCCGCCCTGACCGCGGTGCGCACGCGGCTGACGGAGGCCGCCCGCGCCGTCGGTCGCGACCCGTCGACGCTGACCCTGGTCGTCGTCAGCAAGTTCTTCCCGGCCGCCGACGCCCTGACGTTGCTGGACCTGGGGGAGCGCGACCTCGGGGAGAGCCGCGACCAGGAGGCGGCGGCCAAGGCGGCCGCGGTGAGCGCCCAGCTCGGGACGGGTGCGTCCACGGGACCACCCTCGGACCCGCCCCGTTGGCACTTCATCGGTCAGCTGCAGACCAACAAGGTGCGCTCGGTGCTCGGCTACGCCTCGGCGGTGCACTCCGTCGACCGGCTCAAGCTCGCCCACGCCCTGCACCGGGCGGGGGAGGCGCGCCTCGCCGAGGGAGGAGCCGTCCTCGACTGCTTCGTGCAGGTCGACCTCGAGGCGGCCCTGGCCGGCAGCGCCGCCGGGCGCGCGGCGCTGGGGCCCCGCGACCCCTCCGCGCCGCGCGGGGGGGTGGCCCCCGACGCGCTCGAGGAGCTGACCGACGCCGTCGCCGGCTCCCCGGCGCTGCGGCTGCGGGGGCTGATGGCCGTGGCCCCGCGCGGCGTCGACCCCGGCGCGGCGTTCGCGGAGCTGGCCGGACTGGCCGCGAGGGTGCGGGCCGCGCACCCCGGGGCCGACGCCCTGTCGGCGGGGATGAGCGGGGACCTGGAGGCCGCGGTGGCGGCCGGGGCGACACACCTGCGTGTCGGCGCCGCCATCCTCGGTCCGCGTCCACCCGCGCGATAGCGTCCCACCGAACCGTACGACCCGTCCGGCGACCGTCCGCGGTCGTGCCGCTCGAGACCCACCCTCGGTCCCGCTCTACCAGGAGGAGCACCCATGGCCGGCGCGCTGCGCAACGCGATGGTCTACCTCGGCCTCGCCGAGGACGACCGCTACGCCGAGGACGTCGAGCCGGAGTCGCCGCGGCGCGCCGAACCGGCTCGGGCCGACCGGATCCCCGACGCCCGGCCCGAGGTGCGGGTCGAGTCGCGCCACGACGCCCGGCACGAGTCGCGGGTCGAGGCCCCGGTCGCCGAGCGACGAGCAGAATCCACGGGTCAGGTGACCCCGATCAGGAGGCAGGTGGCCCACGTGGTGGCGCAGTCCAGCGGCCCCGAGCTGCACCGGATCACGACGATCCACCCCCGCACCTACAACGAGGCCAAGACGATCGGCGAGAGCTTCCGCGAGGGCGTCCCGGTCATCATGAACCTCACCGACATGGGCGACAGCGACGCCAAGCGCCTGGTCGACTTCTCGGCCGGGTTGGTCTTCGGCCTGCACGGCTCGATCGAGCGCGTGACCAACAAGGTCTTCCTGCTCTCGCCCGCCAACGTCGAGGTGGCCTCGCAGGAGGAGGAGCGTCCGCCGGAGCGGACCTTCTTCAACCAGTCCTGAGGGCTCCCCGCCCGGCGCTCCTCGACGCCGACCGGCCCTGACGCGTCCCCGTCCCCCCCCTGCCCGGGGCCGGGGACGTCGTCGTCGCGGGGGCCGTCGCGGGGGTGGCCGGCGGGCCCCGGCCGTGGGGGTGGACCGCGCGTGCTGCTCAGCTCCCGCACGGCCGGCTCCTGGGAAGGGATGACAGGATGGAGACGTGTCCGCGGTCTTCGGCCTCCTGGCCTTCCTCGTCCTGATCTTCTTCCTGGCCCTGATCGGTCGGCTCGTCCTGGACTGGGTGCAGATGCTGGCCCGCGAGTGGCGGCCCCGCGGTCCGGTCCTGGTCCTCGCCGAGGGCGTCTACACGGTCACCGACCCGCCCCTGAAGGCCCTGCGCCGCCTCATCCCGCCCCTCCGGCTGGGGGCGATCCAGCTCGACCTGGCCTTCATCGTGCTGTTCCTGCTGTCCTCGATCCTCCTCTCGACCTTCCAGGGGCTCGCGGCCTCGGCCCGCTGACCGGGGCGGGGACCGCCCCGATCGCAGCAGGTGGTGAGGGGTCGAGCACCCTCGGTCAGGGATCACGCGGGGTGCGGGCCGGATGGCTGCGAGTCCCCCGGGTCACCCACATGGATGGGCTACGGTGGCGCGACAATCGCGGGTCCGCCGGTCGGGTCCGCCCACCCCACTCCGCACAGAGGTGTGAACCGATGACCCTGACCCCCGAGGACGTCGTCAACAAGCGCTTCAACCCCACCCGCGTCCGCGAGGGCTACGCCCAGGACGAGGTCGACGACTTCCTGGACGAGGTCGTCGCCGAGCTGCGCCGGCTGAACGCGGAGAACGCCGAGCTGCGCGACCGCCTGGAGCAGGGCGGCCCGTCCGCCGCGCCCGCGGCCGCCGCGCCCGCGCCCGTCGAGCTGGAGAAGCCGGCTACCGCCGCGCCCGCGCCGGCGGCCTCCGAGACCGCCCCGGCCGAGCAGGCCGCCGGGATCATCGCCCTGGCCCAGCAGCTGCACGACCAGTACGTCCACGACGGCGAGTCCCAGCGCGACGCCCTGGTGGCCTCGGCCCGGACCGAGGCCGAGCGGCTGGTCGGCGAGGCGGAGACCGCCCGTGACCGGACCCTGGGCGAGCTGGACTCGCGACGCATGTCGCTGGAGGAGTCCATCGAGAACCTGCGCGGCCGCGAGGCCGACTACCGCGAGCAGCTCGAGCGCGTGATGACCGAGGCGCTCGCCCAGCTCCGTCGCTCCCCGCACGTGGTGAAGGACGACGCCGTCGCCCGCTGACCCCGGGAGTAACTTGGCGTTTCCGCTTGCTCACCCATAGTCATCTTCCCTACGGTGACCCCACGCAACAGCGTGTTGCGTCTGGGGCTGGGTAGATGCGAGGGGCGATGACGCAGACGGTGACGCAGACCGTGACGCAGACGGTGACGCAGGCGGCGGACGAAGCGGCGGTCCGCGCGACGACGCGCAACGGTCCGGTGGCGGCCGGGCGGGCCCCGAGCGGGGCCGCCCGGCGCTCGGCCGCGGTCCGCGTGGTCGAGGTCCCCGAGGCGGGCGCCACCCCGGTCGCGGTGGCGTCGGCCCCGACGGACGTACCCGTCCGGGCCGGGGAGGACGCCTGGAGCGCGGCCGAGCTGCAGGAGGTCGCGGCGGAGCTGCACGCCGAGGTCACCCGGCTCACCGACGAGCTCGACGAGGCCGCCAGCTCCTTCTCGCGCCTGGTGTCCTCGGGCGGGGAGGGTGCCGGGGACGACCAGGTCGACCACGGCGCCGCCACCGCGGGCCGAGAGCACGAGATGACGATCGCGCAGAACGCCCGGGACCTGCTGGAGCAGTCCCAGCGCGCCCTGGTGCGCCTGGCCTCCGGGGCCTACGGGGTGTGCGAGACGTGCACGGGCCCGATCGGGAAGGCCCGGCTGCAGGCCTTCCCGCGGGTCACGCTCTGCGTCGGGTGCAAGGCCCGCACCGAGCGCCGCTAAGTTCCGCCCCGGCCCCGGCCCGCACCGATCCCGACCCACCCGGGCGGCGGCGCCCCCGGGTGGGCCCGGCCGGTCAGGTGCCGGGCCGGTCGGGTGCCGGGCGGGTCGGGTGCCGGGCCGGTCGGGTGCCGGGCCGACGGGGAGGGGCGATCGTCGTGGGAGACTCGGCCCTGCCATGACCGAGACCTCCCCGCCCCAGCCCCCCGCGCGCGAGCCGGACCCCGAGACGCCGCCCGCCCGGCGGACGTGGTTGTTCTTCGCGGTCGCCGCGGTCCTCTACGCCGCCGACCAGCTCACCAAGGTCGCGGCCGTGGCCTCCCTCGAGCCGGGGGTGCCCTACCCGGTGCTGGGCGAGATCGTGCAGCTGCGGCTGATCCGCAACCCGGGTGCGGCCTTCAGCTTCGCCACCGGGATGACCTGGATCTTCACCATCATCGCGACGGTCGTGGTCGTCGTCGTCATCCGCGTCTCCCGCCGCCTGCGCAGCCGGGCCTGGGCGGTGGCGCTGGGCCTGCTGCTGGCCGGGGCGCTGGGCAACCTGACCGACCGGTTCCTGCGTCAGCCCGGGTTCGCCCGGGGGCACGTGGTCGACTTCGTGCAGCTGCCCCACTGGCCCATCTTCAACGTGGCCGACTCCTGCATCTGCGCCGCCGCCGTCCTGGTGGCGGTCCTCGCCTTCCGCAACGTCGGGCTCGACGGCCGCCCGGTGCCGAGCACCCCGCGCCGGGCCCGTCCGGCCCGCGGGGGTGGGCGTCGTGGCTGAGCAGCGCAGTCTCCCCGTCCCCGACGGGCTCGCGGGTGAGCGGGTCGACGCGGCCCTGAGCCGCCTGCTCGGGCTGTCCCGCACCCGGATCGCCGAGCTCGCCGCCGACGGCCACGTCGTCTGCGACGGCCGCACGCTCGGCAAGTCCGACCGGTTGCCCGCCGGGGCCTGGCTCGAGGTGCAGCTGCCCGACCCGCCCTCGGCGCCGCAGGTGGTGGCCGAGGTCGTCGACGGGCTGCGCATCGTGCACGACGACGACGACCTCGTGGTCGTCGACAAACCGGTCGGGGTCGCCGCGCACCCGAGCCCGGGCTGGACGGGGCCGACGGTCGTCGGTGGCCTGGCCGGGGCGGGCTACCGGATCTCGACGTCGGGAGCCGCCGAGCGGCAGGGCGTCGTGCACCGGCTCGACGTCGGCACCTCCGGGCTCATGGTCGTGGCCAAGAGCGAGCACGCCTACGCGGTGCTCAAGCGCGCGTTTAAGGAGCGCACGGTCGAGAAGGTCTACCACGCGCTCGTGCAGGGCCACCCGGACCCGTTGCGCGGCACGATCGACGCCCCCATCGGCCGGCACCCCTCGGGCGCCTACAAGTTCGCGGTGACCGCCGACGGCAAGCCCAGCGTCACCCACTACGAGGTGCTGGAGGCCTTCCGGGCCGCGGCCCTGGCCGAGATCCACCTCGAGACCGGGCGCACCCACCAGATCCGGGTCCACTTCGCCGCCCTGCGCCACCCGTGCGTCGGCGACCTGACCTACGGGGCCGACCCGACGCTCGCGGCCCGCCTCGGGATGACCCGGCAGTGGTTGCACGCGGTGCGGCTCGGCTTCGAGCACCCGGCCACGGGGCTCCCGGTCGAGTTCGCCAGCACCTATCCCGCCGACCTGGCCACCGCCCTGCAACGACTGGCCGACTGACCCATTCGCCCCACCCGCCCCACCGCCCCACCCGCCCCACCACCCTCCCGTGATCAAGGAATCCCGGGACGGGTCGGGGCGGCGAGGGGCCGGGTGGAGTCCGACGTGGGGTCCGACGTGGGACGCCCTAGATTCCTCCCATGGCCAGCGTGCTCTCGGTGAACCTCGCGGTGGAACGACCGATCGCCGCCAAGCAGGGGACCTCCGGCATCGACAAGCGGCCCACGGCCGAGGCGGTCCGCGTGCGGGCGCCGGGGCCCAAGGGTCGCGGGGGCAGCGGGCTGGTGGGCGACCACATCTCCGACACCGCCAACCACGGTGGCGACGACCAGGCCGTCTACGCCTACGCCCGCGAGGACCTCGACGGCTGGGCCCGCGAGCTCGGTCGGGAGCTCACGAACGGCAACTTCGGCGAGAACCTGACCACCCTCGGCGTCGACGTCTCCGGCGCGGTGGTGGGCGAGGTCTGGACGCTGCGCAGCCCCGGTCCGACGGGCGTGGACGACGAGGTGGTCCTGCAGGTCAGCTGCCCGCGCATCCCGTGCGGCACCTTCGCGGTCTTCCTGGGCGAGAAGCGCTGGGTGCCGCGGTTCAGCGCCGCCCGCACGCCCGGGGCCTACCTGCGCGTCCTGTCCGGCGGGACCCTGCGCGCGGGCGCCGACATCGAGGTCGGCCCGCCCCCGGCGCACGGGGTCAGCATCGCCACCGCCTTCGCCGCCCTGACCACCGAGCCCGGGCTGCTGCCCCGCCTGGCCGAGGTCGAGGAGCTGCCCGCGGCCGACCTCGCCGACATCCGGGCCGCCCTCGCCCGTCGCTGAGCGCACGGCCGCCGGGCGCACCGCCGAGGCCGAGGTGTCGGACCGGTCGTGTCGGTGGCGGAGCCTAGGATTCATCCGTTACCACCCGCACCACCCGCCCGCGACCCCTGGAGTGGCTCCGAATGGCATCCGCGGACTCGTTCGTCCACCTGCACGTGCACACCGAGTACTCGATGCTCGACGGCGCGGCCAAGCTGGACGACCTGTTCCGCGAGACGGCCGCGATGGGCATGCCGGCGCTGGCGACGACCGACCACGGCTTCGTCTTCGGCGCCTACGACTTCTGGCGCACGGCCCGCAAGCACGGGGTCAACCCGATCATCGGGGTCGAGGCCTACCTCACGCCGGGCACGGCCCGCCAGGACAAGACGCGCGTGAAGTGGGGGGACCAGAGCACCCGCGGCGGGGACGACGTCTCGGGGGCGGGTTCCTACACCCACATGACCATGCTCGCCGAGAACACCACGGGCATGCACAACCTGTTCAAGATGAGCTCGCTGGCCTCGCTGGAGGGCTTCCTCTACAAGCCCCGCATGGACCGCGAGCTGCTGGACACCTACGCGAAGGGGTTGATCGCCACCACCGGCTGCCCCTCGGGCGAGGTGCAGACCCGGCTCCGGCTCGGTCAGTACGACGAGGCCCGCCGCGCGGCGGGGGAGTACCGCGACATCTTCGGCAAGGACAACTTCTTCTGCGAGCTGATGGACCACGGGCTCGACATCGAGAAGCGCGTCCAGGACGACCTGCTGAAGCTCGCCAAGGACCTCGACCTGCCGCTGGTGGCCACCAACGACCTGCACTACACCAAGGCGGCCGACGCGGCGGCCCACGCGGCGCTGCTCTGCGTGCAGTCCGGCTCGACCATGAGCGACCCGAAGCGGTTCAAGTTCGACGCCGACGAGTTCTACCTCAAGAGCCCCGCCGAGATGCGCCACCTCTGGCGCGACCACCCCGAGGCCTGCGACAACACGCTGCTCATCGCCGAGCGGTGCAACGTCGAGTTCACCGAGTCGACCGGCGCCTACATGCCCCGCTTCCCTTGCCCGCCCGGGGAGAACGAGGAGAGCTGGTTCGTCAAGGAGGTCTGGAGCGGGCTGGCCGCGCGCTACCCCGAGGGCATCCCCGACGACGTGCGCAAGCAGGCCGACTACGAGATCGAGGTCATCGTCTCCAAGGGCTACGCGGGCTACTTCCTGGTCGTCGCCGACTTCATCACCTGGTCCAAGGAGAACGGGATCCGGGTCGGTCCGGGCCGCGGCTCCGGCGCCGGGAGCATGGCCGCCTACGCCATGAAGATCACCGACCTGGACCCGCTGCGGCACGGGTTGTTCTTCGAGCGCTTCCTCAACCCCGAGCGCATGTCCATGCCCGACTTCGACGTCGACTTCGACGAGCGCCGGCGCGGTGAGGTCATCACCTACGTCGTGCAGAAGTACGGCACCGACCGCGTGGCCCAGATCGCCACCTACGGCACGATCAAGGCCAAGCAGGCGGTCAAGGACGCCTCGCGCGTGCTCGGGTTCCCCTTCTCCATGGGGGAGCGGATCACCAAGACCATGCCGCCCGCGGTCATGGGCAAGGACATCCCGCTGTCGGGGATCTTCGACCCCGACCACAAGCGCTACTCCGAGGCCGGCGAGTTCCGCGACCTCTACAAGGCCGACGCCGAGGTCGTCCGGGTCGTCGACCTGGCCAAGGGCCTGGAGGGGTTGAAGCGGCAGTGGGGCGTGCACGCCGCGGGCGTCATCATGTCCTCGGAGCCGCTGATCGACGTCATCCCGATCATGAAGCGGGAGGCCGACGGGGCGATCATCACCCAGTTCGACTACCCCACCTGCGAGACGCTCGGTCTCGTCAAGATGGACTTCCTCGGGCTGCGCAACCTGACGATCCTCGACGACGCGCTGAAGAACGTCGTCCTCAACGACAAGCCGCCGGTCGACCTCGAGGCCCTCGAGCTGGACGACCCGGCCACCTACGAGCTCCTCGGGCGCGGCGACACCCTCGGGGTGTTCCAGTTCGACGGCGGGCCCATGCGCTCGCTGCTGCGGCTCATGCGGCCGGACAACTTCGAGGACATCTCCGCCGTCGGTGCGCTGTACCGGCCCGGCCCGATGGGGGCCGGGTCGCACACGGCCTACGCGCGGCGCAAGAACGGTCAGGAGCCGATCACCCCGATCCACCCCGAGCTCGAGGAACCGCTCAAGGAGATCCTCGGCACGACCTACGGGTTGATCGTGTACCAGGAGCAGGTCATGTCGATCGCGCAGAAGGTCGCCGGGTACACGCTCGGCAAGGCCGACCTGCTGCGCCGCGCCATGGGCAAGAAGAAGCGCGAGGTCCTCGACGCCGAGTACGTCGGTTTCGAGGCCGGGATGCTCGAGAACGGGTTCTCGAAGGCCTGCATCAAGGCGCTCTGGGACATCCTCGTCCCGTTCTCCGACTACGCCTTCAACAAGGCCCACTCCGCGGCCTACGGCCTGGTGTCGTACTGGACGGCCTACCTGAAGGCCAACTTCCCGGCCGAGTACATGGCCGCGGTGCTGACCAGCGTGCGCGACGACAAGGACAAGTCCGCGCTCTACCTCAACGAGTGCCGCCGCATGGGGATCCGGGTGCTGCCCCCGGACGTCAACGAGTCCAGCGCCAACTTCACCGCGGTCGGCACCGACATCCGCTTCGGCCTCACCGCCATCCGCAACGTCGGGGCCAACGTCGTCGAGGCGATCTGCGCCGCCCGGGAGTCCGCCGGCCGCTACGAGTCGTTCACCGACTTCCTCACCAAGGTCCCCGCGGTGGTCTGCAACAAGCGGACCATCGAGTCGCTCATCAAGGCCGGCTCCTTCGACTCCCTCGGGCACCGTCGCCGGGCCCTGGTGGCCCGCCACGAGGACGCGGTCGACGCGGTGGTCGACGTCAAGCGCAACGAGGCCATCGGGCAGTTCGACCTGTTCGCCGGCCTGGGCGGGGACTCCGACGCCGACGCGGGCGGGTTCACCGTGGAGATCCCCGACATCCCGGAGTGGGACAAGTCCGAGCTGCTGGCCCACGAGCGGCAGATGCTCGGCCTCTACGTCTCCGACCACCCGTTGTTCGGCCTGGAGCACCTGCTGGCCAACGCCTCCGACTGCGCGATCGCCTCCCTCACCGCCGACGAGGGCCGCCCCGACGGCTCCACGGTGACCATCGCGGGGATGATCACCGGTCTGCAGCGGAAGCTGACCAAGAAGGGCGACCCCTGGGCGATCGTGACCGTCGAGGACCTCGAGGGGGCGATCGAGTGCCTCTTCTTCCCCGCGGCCTACATGGAGGTCGCCCAGCTGCTCGCCGAGGACCTCGTGGTCACCGTCTCGGGGCGGTTGAACCGCCGCGACGACGTGCCGACCATCTACGCCTCCAAGCTGACCGTCCCCGACGTCTCGGCCACCGACGGGTTGCCGGTCACCGTCACGCTTCCGGCCACCCGGTGCACCCAGCCGGTCGTCGAACGGCTGCGCGACGTGCTCACGACCCACCCGGGGATGACCGAGGTGCGGTTGCGACTGACCAAGGGCAACGGCAGCGGGACGCTCATGCGCCTCGACGACTCGCTCCGGGTCACCCCGACCTCGGCCCTCTTCGGCGACCTCAAGGCGCTCCTCGGCCCCAGCTGCCTGGTCTAGGAACCCTTCGCCCTCGGGCGTCGAGTGGCCGGTGCTGCTCCGTCCGAGGGCGTTGGGCCGAACGGGCGTGTCCGCACGACCCTCCGTGACGGCGTGTCGGAGCAGACCGCGTCTCGGCGTGTCGCCCCCTGACCCGTCCGGGGGAGGGCGCGACGAAGGATCACCGTCGATGCAGGTCAGCGGACGTGTAACACCCGGAGATCGTCACGCGATGTGACTGTTGGTAGCGCCCCTTCCCGGGGGAGAGCACCCGATCGGCGGGCTGTAGTGACGTCGCCCGGGCACCGAAGTCTTGTTCGTGCCCATCTTTGAGACCCCCCGCCTCCGGCCGGTCGCGACTCTGCTCGCGGCGGCCACCGCTGCCACGTGCCTCGTCGCCACCGCCGCCGCCGCGCAGGCCGCGGTCCCGAGTGGCCTCCCGGCGGCCGCTGCCGCCGCCACCAACTCCACCAGCTCGCTGCTCGCCCGCGACGACTTCGCCGGGTCGACCCGCCCCCTGGCCAAGGCCGCGCAGGGTGGCAGCTGGACCACCTGGGCCCCCAACGGGTCCTCCCTCCTCGCCGGCAACGGCCAGCTCCGGATCGCCGACGTCCCCGCCGGGCAGGGCGCCTCGCAGCTGCTGAACTCGGTCTCGGCCAAGGACGTCTCCGTCCGCCACGCCTTCAGCCTCGACTCCACCGCCGGCAAGGTCGGTCTGTACCAGACCACCGTGCTGCGCCGGCAGAGCAACGACGCCCGCTACGAGGCGACCGTCATCGTCGACACCGACGGCAAGCTGAGCCTGCGGATCAACAAGGTCAGCGGCAACGCGACCACCACCCTGGCCCGCGTCGCCCCCTCGGTGACCGCCGCCCCCGGTGTCCGCCTCGAGGTCGAGGCCCAGGCGGTCGGTTCCACCCTGCAGGCCCGGGTGTGGCGCACCGGGTCCAGCGTCCCGGCCTTCCAGGTCAAGACCACCGACACCAGCATCACCGGCGCCGGCTCGGTCGGTCTCGAGCAGTACTTCGCCTCCTCGGGCCGCTCCGCCCTGGTCAAGGTCGCCTACTTCCAGGCGTCCTCGCTCACCGCCAACGCGGGCAGCAGCAACAACCAGCCGACCCCGGTGAACTCGCCCGCCCCGACGACCTCGCCGAGCCCGAGCGCGTCGACCTCGCCGCGGCCGACGAACTCGCCCACGCCGAGCGCGACCAGCACCCCGAAGCCCACCAGCAGCCCGAGCCCCAGCACCGGGAACACCGGCAACACCGGCAACACCGGCAACAACTCCGGTCTGCCGCAGTTCACCTCGGTCACCACCAACGGGTTCCGTCACCCGGGCATCGTGAACAGCGTGTCCTCCCTCGACGAGGCCCGCAGCAACGCGCTCGCCGGCAAGCAGCCGTGGGCCGGGGCGCTCGCCGACCTCAAGGGTTCCCGTTTCGCCAAGCTGACCTGGACCCCGAAGCCGGTGGCCTCGGTGGAGTGCGGTTCCGGCGCCAACGTCGGCTGCAACGCCGAGACCGACGACGCGCAGGCCGCCTACAGCCAGGCGCTGCTCTGGTACTACACCGGTGACCGTCGTCACGCGGCCAAGGCCATCGAGATCCTCAACGCCTGGTCGGGCACGCTCAAGGAGCACAAGTTCGACACCCGTACCTACAGCAACGGTCTGCTGCAGGCGGCCTGGGGTGCGGAGACCTTCACCAAGGCGGCGGAACTCGTCCGCTACTCCGGTGCCGGGTGGAGCGCGGCCGACGCGACCCGGTTCGAGAACATGCTGACCTCGGCGTTCCTGCCGCGGGTCCAGGACGGCTGGAAGGCCGGCGGTTCGAACTGGCAGCTGTCCATGGCCGAGGCCACGATGAACATCGGGGTCTTCACCAACAACCGCGCGGTGTTCGAGAACGGCGTCGGCGACTGGCGCGACCAGGTCAAGAGCCACATCTACCTCGCCTCCGACGGCGCCCGCCCGCTGGTCCCGAACAACACCACGGTGACGCCCTCCTACCTCGGGACCTACTGGAAGGACCCGCAGCGGTTCGTCCCGGGCCTGGAGCAGGAGACCTGCCGTGACGCCAGCCACACCGCGATGTTCTTCGGTGCCGCTCTGGCCGGTGGCGAGACCGCGCGCATCCAGGGGATCGACCTCTTCGGGGCCGAGCGCACCCGCCTGGTGACCGGCATGGAGTACAACGCCAAGTTCATCAACAACCCCTCCGCCTCCGGGTGGGTCTGCAACAAGCCGATGTCCCTCGGCGGCAACGGCTACACCTACACCTGGGCGATCGGGTACCACCACTTCGCCGGCCGCCTCGGCATCTCGATGCCCGAGACCCGCAAGCTGCTCAGCACGATCAACGGCGCCGGCAGCGGTCTGCACATGAACTGGGAGACCCTGACCCACGGAACCGCCTGATCCGCTCGAACCGCACGATCCGCTCGAACCGCAGCGATGCGCACGGCCCGGACGGGTCCACCGGCAGCAGCCGGTCGGACCCGTCCGGGCCTTCCTCGTCCGCATTCCCGTCCGCATTCCCGTCCGCATTCCCGGGTGCGTTCCCGGGTGCGTTCCCGGGTGCGCCCCGGGGCGCCGTCCCACGACCGGACGGCTCCGGGCAGGGGCCGGGCGCCGCTGTCCTCGACCGGGATGCGGTGCGGCCGCCCGACGAGTCCTGCGGATCGCGACCGGGGTCCGGCCCGCCCGACGCCCGGCCGTCGGGGGTCGGGCGCGGGGGTCGGTCGCGGGGGAGCAGGTCGCGGGGAGAGCCGGGCATGGGCGGGTCGATCGTGGGGGGCCGGATGTCGGGGCGGCGCTCGCCCGCCGGACCGGTGTCCGCGCCCACCGGTTCCCGTCCGTCGCAGGCGTATCATCCACCCCATCCGTACTTCTGCAACTCCGAGCGGGTGACGGCGGTGGCTGAACGTTCAGGTTCTCGTCGCCCTTGCCGAAACGAGAAGGTCGGGGGTCTCGTTTCGATATCGATCCGGCCCGGCCGGGGTGTCGGGAACGATGTCTCCGCTGCGTTCCGAGGCCCGGATCGAGGTCGGACGCGAGCGACCGCAGGGCGCTCGCCGCGACCTACGGAGGACATCGTGATCACCCGGTCGGCCCTTGTGCCCGAACGGGTCTCGGCCCGATCGTCGGCCCGTTAGCCCGGGTCGGTGACGGCTGTAACGGAAGTGGACCTTCCGTCGAGTTAACGTCGGATGAAGAACCAGGCTGTAGTCGAGCTGTGGCCTAGGGTGAAAGCACTGTACGGCCGTCCGGGGGGACGGGCGTCGACGAGGGGGAGTCCCGTGGCACGACACCTGAGCATCGCGATGATCGGGACGCGCGGTGTGCCGGCCCGATACGGCGGTTTCGAGACGTGCGTGGAAGAGGTCGGGGCCCGCCTCGCCGACCGGGGCCACGAGGTCGTCGTCTACTGCCGCACCAGCAACGCCGCCAAGGGTGCCCCCGGCGCCGACGGCCGGCCCGAGCGCCCGCAGCGCTACCGCGGGATGAACCTGGTCCACCTGCCCGCGCTGCGCCGCCGCTCGCTGGAGACGTTGAGCCACACCGCCCTCTCCGTCGCCCACCAGGTCGCCCACCGGTCCGACGTGGCCCTGGTCTTCAACTCCGCCAACGCGCCCCTGCTGCCCGTCCTGCGGGCCCGCGGGATCCCCGTCGCGACCCACGTCGACGGTCTGGAGTGGCAGCGGGCCAAGTGGGGCCCCGCGGGCCGGCGCTACTACCGGGCCGGGGAGGCGCTCGCCGTCCGCTGGTCGGACGCGCTGATCGCCGACGCCGTCGGTATCCAGGACTACTACCGCGACCGGTTCGACGTGGACACGACGCTGCTGACCTACGGCGCGCCGGTCGTCGACGGCGGAGGTTGCCCCGAGAAACTGGCCGAGGTGGGGCTGCGGCCGCGCGGGTACCACCTGGTCGTCGCGCGCTTCGAACCCGAGAACCACGTCGACCTGATCGTGGAGGGCTACGTCCGCAGCGGCGCCCGGCTCCCGCTCGTGGTCGTCGGTTCGGCGCCCTACTCCGACGCCTACACCGCCCGGGTGCGAGCAATGGCCGACGACCGGGTCCGCCTCCTCGGCGGGGTCTGGGACCAGGAGCTGCTCGACCAGCTCTACGCCGGCTCCTTCACCTACCTGCACGGGCACTCGGTCGGGGGCACCAACCCCTCGTTGCTGCGCGCCATCGGGGCCACCGCCTCGGTGGACGCCTTCGACGTGCGGTTCAACCGCGAGGTGCTCGGCGGGGCCTCGCGCTACTTCGCCACCCCGGCCGACGTGGCCGCCCTCGTGGAGTCCGCCGAGGCCGACCCGCGCGCGACCGCCGACCGCGCCCGCGCCTGCCGGGCCCGCGCCTCGCTCTACGACTGGGACGAGGTGGCGACCGGCTACGAGCAGCTGTGCCGCGACCTCGCCGCGGGCCTGCCGACCGGGTCGCGCGCCACCCTGGACCGCATGGGCGCGCTCACCCCGCGCCCGACCTCCGCGCGCCACGACCTGTTCAGCACCGAGATCCTCGGTGGCACCGCGTCCGTGCGCGCCGACGACCTCGCGCCCGAGGTGCTGACCCACGAGGTGCTGGACAACGGCATCCCGGAGGAGCTTCCCGGGGTCCCGGTCGCCGGTCGCGTCGCCGCCGACGAGTCGAGGTGAGCGTTCTCCCGCGTGGCGGTCACCATCCGTGGTGGAATCGCCACATGTCGCTCCGCCGTCGCCGCGTCGGCGTCCCCGCGACGCTGCTCGCGCTCAGCACCGTCGGTGCCGTGCTGCTCGCCGGCTGCTCCTCCGACGACCCCGGTGCCGACGCTTCGGCCCCGACCTCGGCGAGCACCCCCGCGGTGACCCCCTCGGCGGGGGCCACGTCCTCGGGGTCCCCGGGGTCCCCGGAGTCCCCGTCGACCCCGGACGCCTCGGCGACCGCGGCCCCGGGCCCGGCGGCGACGCCGCAGGACCCCCAGCTGGGCCGGGTCGCCCCCCAGGTGGGCACCGAGACCCTGGCGCCGGTCCCGGCCGGGACCCCGGCCCGGACCGAGGAGGGGTTCTCCGCCTCGCTGACGTCCTCGGCGCCCGTCGAACTGACCGCGTCGGGGCCGGGCGAGGTCGCCGGTCCCGGCGTCCTGCTCGACATCTCCTTCACCAACGGGGCCGACTTCCCGGTCGGGCTCGACGGGGTGCGGGTGACCGCCACCCTGGCCGACGGCACGCCGGCCCCCGCGACCGACGCGTCCCCGTCGGCGCCCGCCACCGGGTTGCTGCAGCCCGGCGGGTCGGCCTCGGGCAGGTACGCCTTCTCGCTGCCCACCGGGGCGCCCGCCGGCAGCGACCTGCTGGTCCAGATCACCACCGTGAGCTCGGCGCAGGTGCTGCAGGTCCGCAGCTGACCCGGGCCCGGCGCGACGGCGTCGGACCCGCACGACCGACCGCGGCCTGCGACCCCCGCACCATCGGTGGACCGCAGCACCATCAGCACCATCAGCACCGCACGCACCGCACGCAGCACCAGCACCGTGAGTCCCACCTCGAGGACCGGCTCCGCAGCACCGCCGGCCCGATCCACCCGAACGTCCGCCCGAGGAAAGGTCCCACCGTCGTGCGAGACAGGACGTCGCCCGCCGCCCGCTCCGCCGCGTGCCTCACGCTGGCCCTGGCACTGGTCCTGCCGGGGGTGCCGCTCGCGAGCAGCGCGGTCGCGGCCGGGACCACCACGACCACCACCACCTCCGCCAAGACCACGACCACCTCCACGACCGGCGGTGCGGCCGTGGCCTCGGACGCGCCGTCCACCCCCGCGACGGTGACGGCCGACGTCCTGCCCACCGTCCAGATCGACGGCGTGGCCTGGGCCCAGGTCATCGTGGGGAACACCGTCTACGTGACCGGCAAGTTCACCTCCGCGCGTCCCGCAGGTTCGGCCCCCGGCCAGAACGAGGTGCCCCGCGCGAACGCCCTCGCCTACGACCTGCGGACCGGCGAGCTGCTGCCCTGGGACCCGCAGCTGAACGCCGACGGGCAGGGCATCACCGCCTCCCCGGACGGCACGCGCATCTACCTGGTGGGGAACTTCACCCGGGTCGGGTCGGTCAACCGCTACCGCCTCGCGGCCGTCGACGCCGTCACCGGAGCGGTGCAGACCTCGTTCAAGGCCGGGTTCGACTACCGCGCCCGGGCCGTGCTCGCGATCGGGGACACCGTCTACGTCGGCGGGGCGTTCTCCAGCGCCAACTCCGCGGCCCGCAGCCGCCTGGCGGCCTTCCGTGCCTCCGACGGCGCCCTGCTGCCGTGGGCCCCGGCCGCCTCGGCCGAGGTGTTCTCCCTGGTGTCGCCGGACGGCGCGAAGATCGTCGCGGGCGGGAAGTTCGCCACGATGAACGGTCAGACCGCGCCGGGGATGACCGCGCTCGACGGCACCGACGGGCAGCTGCAGCCGTGGCCGGTCAACCAGGTGATCAAGAACTCCGGGTCCGGTTCGGCGATCTACTCCCTGAGCACCGACGGGACCCAGGTCTACGGTTCGGGGTACAACTACCAGGCCACCGGGAACTTCGAGGGCACCTTCGCCGCCGACGCGGCGACCGGGAACCTGACCTGGGTGACCGGGTGCCGCGGCGACGTCTACAGCGTCGCCTCCGTCGGCCCCGTCGTGTACTCCGTGGGGCACCAGCACAACTGCTCCGGCATCGGCGGCTGGCCGCAGGAGCAGCCTTGGACCTTCCAGCGCGCGACCGCCACGACGACCGACGCCCGGCGCACCAACACCGCGCAGTGGTTCAAGGGGCGCCCCGCCCCGGACCTCCTGGACTGGTGGCCCGAGCTGCAGGTGGGGTCGGCCACGGGGCAGTCCCAGGCCGCCTGGTCGGTGGCCGGCAGCGGTGACTACATCACGTTGGCCGGCGAGTTCCCCTCGGTGAACAACGTCCCTCAGCAGGGTCTGGTCCGGATGGCCCGCCGCCCGGTGGCCCCCGCGACGACCGGCCCGCGCTACCAGGCCGACTTCGCCCCCACGCTCTCCGTCGACGACGCGGGCTCGGTGCTGGTGGACTTCCGCTCGGTGTGGGACTACGAGACGCGCGCCCTCACCTACCGGATCGTCCGCAACGGCGTGCTGTCCTCGCCCGTCGGGCAGGTCGTGCAGAACTCGACGTGGTGGTCGCGCCCCGACGTCCGCTTCGTGGACACCACCGTCGCCCCCGGCACCACCTACAGCTACCGGATCTACGCCTACGACGCCGACGGCAACCGGACCAACTCCACCGCGGCGGCCATCACCACGCCGCCCCGCACGGGCAACGCCGCCCCGGCCGCCGCGTTCACCGCGACCCCCACCGGGCGCGACGTGAGCTTCGACGCCGCCGGCTCCACCGACGCCGACGGCCAGATCGTCGGCTGGGCGTGGGACTTCGGCGACGGCACCACCGGGACGGGGGCGGTCGCCGCCCGCACCTACGCCACGGCCGGCACCTACCAGGTGCGCCTCACGGTCACCGACGACAAGGGCGCGACCGGGAGCACGACCCGTACCGTCACGGTCACCGGGACCTCGGCCTCCCTGGCCCGTGACGCGTTCTCCCGCACGGTCTCCGGCGGCTGGGGCCTCGCCGAGGCCGGGGGCACCTGGACGACGAGCGGCACCGGTTTCTCCGTCGACGGCAGCCTCGGGCGGATGACCACGGCCAAGAGCCGGACGAACACCGCGGTCCTCACCTCGGCGCCCAGCTCCTCCACCGACCTGCGCGTCGTCACCGGCGTGGACAAGCTCCCGGTGGCCGGGGCGGTGACCCTGCGCGCCCAGGTCCGCAAGATCAGTGCGACCGCGGAGTACTACGGCCGGCTCAAGGTCACCGGCGACGGGGCCGTCGAGCTCGGCGTCGGGCGGGTCGCCGCCGGCGGCGACACGGTCCTGCAGGGCGTCGTCCTGCCCTCGCCCATGGCGGCCGGGGCCCGCTGGAACCTGCGCGTGCAGGCGGTCGACACCAACCCCACCAGCCTGCGGGCCAAGGCCTGGCCGGTCGGGACCGCCGAACCCGCGGACTGGCAGCTCTCCGTCCAGGACTCCTCCGCCGGACTGCAGCAGTCCGGCGGCCAGGGGCTGTCCACCTACGTCGCGGGCACCATCACCAACAGCCCGATCACCGCGGGCTACGACGACCTCACGGCCCAGGTCCCGTGACCGCGCCCGCCCGTGGCACGGCACCGGGCCCGCGGCGCGAGCGGGCCCGCGTCGTCGTGACCCACCCCGCGGCGACGCTCTACGGGTCCGACCGGATGGCCCTGGAGACCGTCCGGGGGCTGCTCGACGCGGGTGCGGACGTCCTCCTGCTCACCGGGGAGGACGGTCCGCTGCTCGACGCGGCCAGCGTGCTCGGGGCCCGCACCCGGGTCGTCCCCACCTCGATGCTGCGCAAGTCCGCGTTCACGCCGCGCGGCCTGCTGCCCTTCACGCTGAGGTTCCTCGTCGGTTCAGGGCGCGCGGCCCGGTTGCTGCGAGCGGCGCGGCCCGACGTCGTCTACGTCTCGACGCTCACGACGCCCGGGTGGCTGCTCGTGGCCCGGGCGCTGCGCATCCCGGTCGTCTGCCACGTGCACGAGGCCGAGGGCACCGCGGCCGTCGTGGTCCTGCGGGTGCTCGCCGCGCCGTTGCTCGCGGCCGACGTGCTGCTGTTCAACAGCCAGTTCTGCCGGCAGACCATGGAACAGGTGCTCCCACGGCTGCGCGGGCGCTCGCAGCTGGTCCTCAACGGCGTCCTCGGTACCCGCCACGCCCACCCCCGGGAGCGGGCCTGGAGTCCCGGACTGCCCCTGCGGCTGCTCTTCCTCGGCCGGCTCTCCGAACGCAAGGGGGTCCTCGTGGCCCTGGAGGCCCTGCGGGTGCTGCGCCGGCGCGGGGTCGACGCGCACCTGGACCTCGTCGGCGACGTCTTCGCGGAGCACGTCGACATGGCCGACAAGCTCGACGCGACCATCGGCGACGACCTCGCCGCGCACGTCCGCCGGCACGGTTTCGACGCCGACGTGTGGCCGCACCTCGCGGCCTGCGACGTCCTGCTCGTGCCGTCCGTCCTGCCCGAGTCGTTCGGCAACACCGCGGTCGAGGGCATCCTCGCCGCCCGTCCGGTGGTCGGCTCCGACCTCGGCGGCCTGCCCGAGGCCCTGGCCGGCTACGCCGCCGCCCGGCTGGTGCCCCCCGGTGACGCCGAGGCCCTCGCCGACGCGGCGCTGACGGCGGCGGCCACCGAGCCGGAGACCGCCGCGGCCGACGCCCGGGTCGCGGCCGCGCGGCACGACCCCGAGACCTACCGCCGCCGCGTCGCCGACGCCGTGCTGGCCCTGACCCGGAGGACCACCCCGTGACCGATTCCTCGACCCTCCCCGACCTGTCCCGCCTCGGCGTGGTCGTCGTCGGTTACGGCCCGCCGGACGTGCTGCGCCGCAACGTGGCCCGGCACGACCTCGGTGGTGCCGGGGTCCGGGTCGTGCTGGTCGACAACTACTCCGGCGAGGAGGCCCGGGCCCGCAGCGCCGAGCTCTGCGCCGAGCTCGGCTGGCACTTCCTGCCCATGCCCGACAACCGCGGGTTCGGCGCGGGCGCCAACGCCGGGGCGCACGAGGCGGTCCGGCTCGGCTGCACGGGTCTGGTCTTCCTCAACCCCGACGCCGCGCTCGACGTCGCGACCGCGGCCGCCCTCCTGGCCCAGGTCGAGGCGGAACCCTCGACCATGGTCAGCCCGCACGTCGTCCGTCCCGACGGGCGCGACTGGTTCGTCGGGGCCGAGCTGAGCCTGACCACGGGCTGGACCCGACGCACCGGCAAGCTGCGCAGCCGCGACCGGCGCCCCTGGCTCTCCGGGGCCTGCCTGGCCGTCTCGGCCCGCTGGTGGCAGACCCTCGACGGGTTCGACGAGGACTTCTTCCTCTACTGGGAGGACGTCGACGTCTCCTACCGCACGCTGCAGGCCGGGGGGCGGTTGCTGATGCGGGCGGACCTGCGGGTCGAGCACGAGGTCGGCGGCACCCAGACCGGCACCGGGCAGGCGGCCGGCGGCCGCGGGCCCCGGCGCTCGCGGACCTACCAGTTCTACAACTGCCGCAACCGGATGCTCTTCGCGCGGCGCAACCTCGGCCCGGGGCACCGGCTGCGCTGGTTGCTGATCGCCCCCGCCTACGCGGGGGAGGTCGTGCTGCGCGACGGGGCGCGCTCGCTGCTGCGCGACCCCGGCCCCCTCCGGGCGGTCGCGGCGGGGACCTGGGCCGGCCTGCGGGCCCCGCGCCGCGGCGTCGGGGTCCCGCGCGCGGCGAGGGCGAAGGCGAACGCCGCCATCACCTCGGAGTAGTCGGAGAAGATCGGGCCGAACCCGAGGTCCCAGAGCCCCAGCAGCGCCATGAGCACGACGACCGCGGTCAGGGCCGGTCCCTGGGCGGTGGTGTCCTCGGCCCCGCCGGGGGCCGGGGCGCCGGCCACCTGGACCAGCACGGCCCGGGCCAGCGTCCAGACCAGGAACGCGGCCAGCAGCAGGCCCACCAGCCCGCCGAGGCTCCACAGGTCGGCGACGATGGAGTGCAGGCGGATCTGCCCGCCGAACATGTACCGGTCGACGTAGCCGTTGCCCGGTTGCAGCCCGACGGTCTGCAGGGCGGCCCGGGCCACCAGGAGGTCCTGGGTCGTCGGGACGACCCCCAGTCCGAACCCCTCGGGGCGGACCTGCATCAGGGCCAGCGTGGCCTGCGACTCGGGCCGGCCCCCGGCCAGCAGGGAGCCGCCGCCGAGCCCGATCTGCTCGGCCGCCTGCGCCTGCAGCTGCGCACCCAGCGCCCCGGACAGCAGCAGCGGCGGCACCCCGCGGTAGATGCCGACCCCGATCGCGGCCAGCAGGACGGCGGCGACGACGAGGCGGGCCCGCCCGCCCGGACCGCGCGCGCCGGTCCGGCCGCGCGCCGCCGCCGTGGAGCGCCGCGCGGCCCGGTCCCCGCGCCGGGCGCGGTAGAGGACCAGGACGGCGGTGATGGCGTTCATGGCCCCGAAGCTGCGGTAGTCGTTGACCGCGCAGACCGCGGCCATCAGCAGCAGGGCCAGAGCGGTCGTGCCGGTGGCCCCGATGCGCCGCGAGCGCAGCCGCCGACCGTGGCGGTCGCTGCGCCGGTAGCGCGACACCGCCCCGCGCCCCGCGAGGGCGACCAGCAGCAGCAGGGTCACCGGCAGCCCCAGCTGGTACTTCCACGGGTTGACCGACCCGGGCAGGTCGAGCACGTTCGCCACCAGGGAACCGGCCGCCCACGCCCCGACCAGCCAGCGCAGGGTCAGCAGTCGCCGACCCCACAGCAGCAGCCCGACCCCGAGGGCGACCCCGAGGACGCGCAACGCCGCGCCGAGGCCGATGCGGACGTCGACGTCGTGCAGGCCCCCGGCGGGGGTGGTGGAGAAGTAGGCCAGGGCGATCCCCGACAGCAGGGTCGCGAGCGTCAGGGCCAGCATGAGGCGCGCACCGCGGAACCGGCGCAGGGTGGGCCACCACACCGGGAGCAGGGCGATCGCGACCAGGGCACCCCCGGTCATCGACAGGATGACGGTCCGGTCCATGCCGATGAGGACGGCACCGCCGACCGAGGCCGCTCCCGTCAGGAACCGGCCCTGCCGGCCGCGCGCGCGGGCGACCGCGGGCGCGACGATGGGGCCGACCCGACGGCCGGCGGGGCCACCCGGTCGAGGGGGGAGGCCCGCCGCGGCGGGCGCGGCGGCGGCGGGGATCGGGGAGGGCCGCGACGGCGACGGGAGCGTCACCGGACCCGGCTCACCTCACCGG
The DNA here is from genome assembly GCF_042433995.1 of Kineococcus gynurae. Classification (NCBI taxonomy): domain Bacteria; kingdom Bacillati; phylum Actinomycetota; class Actinomycetes; order Kineosporiales; family Kineosporiaceae; genus Kineococcus; species Kineococcus gynurae. The sequence continues at coordinate 40,978 of NZ_JBHLUI010000007.1, read as the reverse complement.
CACGCAGCCCCGGGTCCCCGTCGACCCCGGTGGGGCGGGTCCCGCGGCCGGGGGCGGCGCCGTTGCCCGAGGGGTCCGGCGGGCCGGCGGGTCCGGGGGTCGGCACGGGACCGGCCGGCCGGAGCAGGTCCGGCACGGCCTCGAGGTGGTCGAGGGCCGGGGTCCACGTCGTGGTCGCGCCCACGCCGGGCGCCAGCCCGGTCAGGACCACCCCGATGACCCGGGCCCGGGCCAGGTGCAGGCTGGACAGGGCCCCGGCGAGCGCGTCGCGGGTGGTGCTGCGGGCATCGGTCAGGACGACGGCCCCGTCCCCGGCGGCGGCCAGCACGGCCGCGTCGGCGACCGGCCCGAGCGGCGGGGCGGTCAGCAGCACCACGTCGTAGCGCTGGCGAAGGCCGTCGAACAGACGACGGGCGGCGGCCGTGCCCAGCAGCTCCACCGGGTCGTCGGGGCACTGCCCGGCCACCAGGACGTCGACGTCGGCCTGCCCCGAGCTGCGCACCGCGAACTCCAGCCCGGCGCGCCCGGCCAGCACGTCGGCCAGACCGGGCGTGGCCGGCAGCCCGAGGGTGCGGGCGAGCGTGGGGCGGCGCAGGTCGGCCTCGACGAGCAGCACCGTCGTCTCGGCGTCGGCCAGGGCCCGGGCCAGCCCCAGGGCCAGCGCGCTGGTCCCGTCGCGGCGGGCACCGCGCAGCCGTCGGGGCGGGCCCGCCAGGGCGAGGGTGATCAGGGGGTGCGAACCGGGGCCGGTCATCAACCGCAGGTGCGTGCGCAGGGTCCGCAGGCCCTCCGCCTTGGTGCCCCGGCTCTGCCGGCGCCCACCGCCGGGCCGCTGCACCGGGATGCCGGCCAGGACGGGGGCGTCGGTGATCTCGGCGACGTCCACGCCGCTGCGCACGCGGGTGCTGAGCAGGTCGGCCCCGACGACGACGCCGATGGCGGCCGCGAGCCCGGCGAGCATCCCGGCGATCGCGACGAGCTTGGCGCTCAACCCGCTCGGTCCGCCGGGCGGGGTGGCCTCGGCCACGGTGCTCACCGAGATGAGGGAGGGGTCGCTGCTGCCGGTGCCCGGCGCGAGCCGCAGGGCCTCCTCGCGCACCTGCGCCCCGACGGCGTTGGCGATCTGGGCGGCCTGGTCGGCGCTGCCGGCCGAGGCGGTGATGTCGAGCATGGCGGTGTCCAGCCCGGCCTCGGCGTCGATCGAGCCGGCGAGCGCGCCCGCGCTGGTGTCGAGGCCGAGCTGGGCGATGACCGGGTCGAGTACCGTCGGGGTGGTCGCCAGGCGCACGTAGGACTGGACCAGGTTGCGGGTGTAGGTGGACCCCTGGACGAGGGCGCTCACCGACTCGCTGCGGGCCATGGTGACGTAGATCGTGGTCGTGGCCCGGTACTCCGGCGCGCGGGTGGCGATCGCGGCGTACCCGGCGGCTCCACCGACCAGGGCGCACAGCAGGAGCAGCACGAGCCGACGACGGAGCAGCGCCAGGTAGTACGTCAGTTCCACGGCCGGGCCCCCGATGCTTGCGCTGTGCGTGTCTGGTGGTGCGTCTGGTGCTGGTGCGTCTGGTGAGTCCGATGGTGCCCGGATCACCCGTGCGGTGCCAGTGCCCCGCGCCGACGGTCCTCCAGGAATGGTCGGCGCGGACCGACCACGTCTGAACACGTAGGGACACCAGTTCTCAACGATAGGTGCCGATGACCACAGGAGTGGTCGTTGAACGAGGGGAAGTGGGCAGAGCGTGTCGAGTTCCGGTGCGTGGCGGGTCGTGGGGACCAGCGCGGCGGCCAAGTTCGCGGTCATGGCCGTCTCCGGTGCCATCTCCGTCGTCTCCGTCCGACTGATCCTGGAGCACTTCGGGGTCGCGGCCTACGCCCAGTACGGCCTGCTGACCTCGGTCGCCGCCCTGCTGCCCTTCGCCGACCTCGGCATGGCCGCGGCCGTCATCAACGCCGTGGCCGGTTCCGACGACCCCGGCCGCGACGAGCACGTCCGCCGCACGATCGTCAGCGCGCTGCGCGTCATCGCCGTCTCCGCGCTGGTCATCGTCGGCGTCGGGGCGCTCATCACGGCCCTGCAGCTGTGGCCGACGCTGCTGGGGGAGGGGCTGCTGCCCGGCTCGGGCCCGGTCGCCGCTCTCGCCTGCCTCGTCGTGTTCGCCGCGACGCTGCCGCTGGCGGTGGGCCAGCGCGTCCTCACCGGCCTCGGCCTCAACCACGTGCAGATCCTGCTGCAGGGTCTGGCCTCGCCGCTGTTCGCGACCAGCGTGGTGCTGCTCGTGGTGACCGGAGGAGCGGGGGGCGGTTTCCTCGCCGTCTGCTCCTACGGCGGCGCGCTGGTGGTGGCCGGCATCGGGGCCACCCTCGCCGCGCGCCGGATGCCGGGGGTCCTCGGCAGCGTCCTGCGCGACGTGCCGCGCGTGAAGGCCGTCCCCGGCATCCCGGTCTTCGCCACCGCCTGGCCGATGGTCGTGCAGATGATCGCCCTGCCCATCGCCATGCAGACCGACCGGCTGCTGCTCTCGCACCTGACCGACGAGACGGTGCTGGCCCGGTACAACCTCGCCTCCTCCCTGTTCGGGATCGTGCTGCAGACCATCAGCGCGGCCGGTATCGCGCTCTGGCCGGTCTTCGCCCGGGCGCGCAGCACCGCCGAGGTCCGCTCGCCGATCCCCATGAGCTTCGCCTTCTGCGGCGCCGGCCTGCTCGTCGCCCTGCCACTGGCCCTGCTGATGCCCTGGATCGCCCCCTTCCTCTCCGACGGGCAGATCCGGCTCGACGCCTGGCTGGTCTGGGCCTTCGTGGCCTTCGTGGCCGTGCAGGCCGCCAAGTACCCGGTGGGGATGTACCTCACCGACGCCAAGGGCCTGCGCTTCCAGGTCCTGCCCATCGTCGTGATGGTCCCGCTCAACCTCGGCGTCTCCTGGGCGCTGGTCGCGCCGCTCGGCGCCGCGGGGCCCGTGATCGGCTCCACCCTGGCCGTCCTGGTGTGCCAGGTCGTGCCGAACGCGCTCTACGTGCGCCGCGACCTGGCCCGCCGCCGCGCGGCGGGCGTCGCGACCCCCGCCGGCCAGCGCGGCTGACGTCTCGCGGCTGACGTCTCGCGGCTGACGTCTCGCGGCTGACGCCTCCCGGCTGACGCCCCCGGCTCCGGACCTCCGCCTCCGGTCCGGCGGCCCTGGCCCTGGCCGCTCGGACGATGCGTCCAGGGCGCCCGGATCGGGTCGCCGGGATCAGGGCGCGGTCAGCCAACGGTCGGCCGCGGCCCGACCGTCTTCGGCGGGCAGGGCGGCCAGCACGTCGGCGGCGTCGCGGTCCTGGCCCAGCGCCTGCAGGACCGCGTCCGAGACCGTGGCCGGGTCGCCGTCGGCGGGGACGACCACGTGCCCGCCCGCCCGCAGCTCCGCGGCGATCCCGGTCTCCTCGGTCGCGACGAGCCGGCACCCGTGGGCCCATCCCTCGACCAGCGGCAGACCGACCTGCTCGCGCCAGCGACGGGCCGGCTGCGACGGCAGCACGAGCACCTCGGCCCGGCGCAGCTCCTCGTGCACCCGGGCCCGCGAGGCGTCGGCGACCACGCGCACGCCCGGCACACGTCCGGCGAGCTCGGCGGCCGCCGGGGCCAGCGGGCCGGACCCGACGACCGTGAGGCTCGCGCCCGTCGCGGCCGCGACCGCGGGCCAGGCCGCGGCCAGGAGGTCGAACCCCTTGCGCGGTTCCAGCGACCCGAGGAAGAGGACCGAGTTCGGGTCCTGCCCGAGCACCGGGCAGTCGCAGGGCGCGGGCAGGGCCGGGATCGCGGCCGTCGCCCCCCGGACGGCGGGCCGGTCGACGACCTCGCGGTACAGGGCCTCCGCGCCCGGGGTCCCGAAGGCCAGCCGGTCCAGCCCGCGGGCCGTGCTCCGGGCGGCGAGCACCTGCAGACCGTGCCGCAGGCGGGCCCCCGGACCGGTCGGGACGGGACGGCGGGGATCGCGGTTCTCGATGGCGTAGCTGACGACACGGACCCTCCGTCGGCGCAGACGGGCCCCGAGGCGGGCGGCGGTCATGGCCACCCACGCCGTGGGCGCGGCCGGCAGCATGAGCGGTTCGTTCACCTCGACGGTGTCCGGCCGCGACGTGAGGAGCAACCGGGCAACCTCCCACGGCCCCACCTGCCGGACGTCGAGACCGGCCAGCAGCCCGAGGTCGAAGTCGCCGCGCCGCGTGCGGTAGAGCAGGGTCACGTCGCCGATGGCCCGCGCCCGCTCCAGGTGGGCGCTGCGCGCGGTCCGGTACACCTGGACGTGGCGACGCAGCGGCCCGGCACCCGCGCCGGTCCCGCCGGTGGGGTCGTCGGAGGCGTCGTCGGGGGTGTTGTCGGCGGGGTCGCTCACGGCAGCACGTCGGTGACGATGGCCCGCAGCTGGGCGGCCAGACGCGCCGAGGAGGCGTGCTCCTCGACGTGCCGACGGCCCCCGGCGCCCAGGTCGGCGGCCTGGTCGGGGTGGTCGAGCAGGTGCAGGATCCGTTCGGCCATCGCGGGTGCGTCACCGGTGGTCGTGAGGAAGCCGGTCCGTCCCTCGCGCACGTAGTGCTCCATCCCCGGGGTCCGGGTCAGGACGACGGGTCGACCCGTCGACATCGCCTCCAGGGCGACCGTCATGCCCGACACGTGCAGGTTCGGGCGGGTCGCGATCGCGACCACCGAGGCCTGCGCGTAGAGCTCGCGCAGCTGCCGGTGGGTGAAGTACCGCTCGGTCCGCACCCCGGGCGGAGGGGGCAGCTCCGAGGTCGTCTGCACGATCATCCCCGTCCCGGGGCGGGCGCGCCCCACCTCCTCCAGCGCCGCGAACAGCGTGGCCGCGTCGCGGTCCCGGTCACCGCCGATGCTGACGACCGTCGGGGCCCGGTCGGGGTAGGGCCGGGCGGCGTAGAACGTCGGATCGACGCCGAAGCCCACGAACCGGACCGGCGGGGCACCGGGACCGAGCTGCTCGCGCAGGGCGTCGACCTGCGGCTCGCTGAGGCACCAGACGGCGTCGAGCTCGCGCAACCGGGCCAGGCGGGCCTGGGTGGTGCGGTCGGTGCGCCCGGCCGCGACGGCGTCGCTGACCCAGATCGCGCCGGCCACGCGGGCCCGGTAGCGCGACGGGCCCTCCATCCGCAGGGCCATGTTCTCGTCCCAGCCGAGCCCGATCCGCGGACGCCCGAGCGCGGGCAGCGGCACCCGGCGGACCGCCCGCAGCCAGCGGGAGGGCCGGGCCACGCTGCGGCGCACGACGTCGAAGGGCGCGTCCGACCCCGCTGCCGGGTCGGTGGCCGCCACGATCTCGTCGAGGCCGTAGGGCCAGCGACCGGGCACCTCCCCGGCGGCGTGCCGGCGCTCCCAGGCGGCGGCGTCGCGCTCGGCCGGGTAGTTGACCTCCAGCAGGGGTCTCACCGCTGCGCCACCGCCGTCCGGTAGGCCTGCACGTGCGCTTCGGCGGCCTCCGGCCAGTCCCGCGCGGAGAGGTCCGGCCGGGCGCCGCGCGGGGTCGACCGGAGCGCGGCGAGGGCCCCGAGCAGCGTCTCCGGACCGAGGTTCCCGTCGTAGAGGTGCACCCATCCCGGTCCCGCCTCCCGGGCGAGCTCGGTGGTCGCGGGGCTGCGGGGGAGCAGGACGGGTCGGTCGAGGGACAGGGCCAGCAACGCCGCCCCGGAGTTCGCGACCTCCCCGCTGGTGGGCCGGTAGGGGAGCACGACCAGTTCGGCGGCCCGCACGACGTCGGCGAGCTCGGCGTCGTCGAGGTGGTGCAGCCGGAGGTCGACGCGCGGGTCGGCCGCGGCGGCCCCGCGGAGGTCCGCGGCGAGCCCGGCGTCGGGGCAGGCGCCCGCGACGCACAGCCGCAGCGACGACCCGGCCTCGACCCCTTCGCCCCGGGTCGGGCCCGACCCGCTCGCGACGAGGGTGGGCGCGGTCGCCGCGAACGCGCGCAGCAACCCCTCCGCGTTCTTGTAGCGGCGCAGCAGCCCGAACTGGACGAGCGTGCCCGCCGCACCCTCGGCCGGGGTCGGCCCGAGGAACGGGCGGACGTGCTCGCGGTAGTGGCCGTGCGGGACCACGACGGCCGGCCGCGCGGGCGCGACGGTCCCCCGGGTCGCCGCGGTGAGGTGCACCGTGGTCGTGGTGAGGGCGTCGACCCGGCGCAGCAGGGCCCGTTCGAGCCGGCCCCCCGCCTCGTGCGGGACGGGGTTGTGCACGGTCCGCACCAGTGCGGTGCGTCGCGTCCGCAACCGCAGCAGCAGGGCGGCGACCAGGGCCTGCCGCCACCGCGTGCGCAGGCGTGAGGACCCCCGTGACCACACCTCCGGCCAGTGCACGTGGACCACGTCGTAGCGCCCGGTCAGCGCGCGCCGCCAGGAGAACGTGTCCACGACCAGTTCCGGCCGGGCCCGCAACGCGGTCAGCAGCGAGCTGATGTAGGGGTTGGTCGTCGCCCGCGGCGTGCGGAACGACTGGAGCACCCGGAGGGGGCGCTCCGCGGCGGGGCCGGTCATCGACCGGCTCAGCTGTTGGCGGTGATGAACTGCCGCAGCAGCGTGCTGGTGGTGCCGTGGGTGTACGGGAAGTACACGACGCGTGCCCCGACCCCGGCCATGCTGGCCTCGAGGACGTCACCCTTCGGGGTGCCCTGCCAGTCGTCGCCCTTGAAGAGGACGTCGAAGTGCAGCCGCTCCCACATGGGCATCTTGTCCGAGGTGCAGTCGTCGACCACGACCTCGTCGACGATGGCCAACGAGCCCAGGATGTCGAGGCGCTCCTCGAGGGCGATGACCGGTCGACGGCCCTTGGTCCGCTCGACGACGTCGTCGGTGACCGCCCCCACGATCAGGTGGTCGCACTGGGCCCGGGCCCGGCGCAGGATGTTGAGGTGGCCGACGTGGAACAGGTCGTACACCCCCGGAACGTAACCGCGAATGGTCACGAGACCCCCCTCGTTGTCGTCTTGCGCTCGTCCAGACCCGCGGCCTGTCCGTACCAGGCGACGAAGGACGCCGCCGCCACGATCGTGAACCCGATGGCCAGGGCGCCGTACACCCAGGAGAACACCGCCGGGAACCCGACCAGGACCATCACGATGCACTGCACGCCGTAGTCGACCGGGATCGAGGCCAGCGAGCGCAGCGACGAGTGCCGCCGCGCCTCCCCGGCCGCGACCGTCGCCTGGACGTCGCGCACGCCGGCGAGCCGGCGCAGATGGTCGTTGAGGATGATGGTGAAGAACCACGTGCTGGCCACCGCGCTGAACAGCAGTGGCAGCAGCAACCAGGCCGTCGGCAACCCGAAGGCGGGCAGGTCCCAGAACCGGTAGGCCGCGATCAGCACCGCCAGGTGCAGGCTCGCGGTCTTGCCCGCGTCCAGGACGTGGTCCAACCATTCCCCGCTCTTGGACCCCCCGCCGCGCAGGCGGGCCAGCTGCCCGTCCGCGGCGTCCAAGGCGTAACCGAGCGCCAGCAGGGCCCCGACCAGCACGCCCACCCACCAGGCGGGAGCGAGCAACGCCGTGGCCGCGATCCCCAGCCCGGTGCTGACCCCGGAGAGGGCCGTGACCTGGTTGGGCGTGAGCCCGGCGACGTGCGCCAGGGCGGCCAGTCGCCGTCCGAGCGGGCGGTTGACGAACCGGGAGTAGGCGGGCGCGCCCTGGGCGGACTTCTGCGCGGCAGCGAGTCTGGCCAGGGAGTCGGCGTAGGTCACCTGTTCTTTCATCGTCCTGCCAGCGTGACAGGTCCGTCACGCCGGACCAAGCAGATCCGCGCCGTCAGGGCTGATCGGGTGGCTCGCAGTGCCAAGATGCTCTCTGTGAGTGACGACACCCGCAACAGCGAAGACCCCGCGGTCGCGCCGCCCCCGACCCCCGGTCGCGAGGAGCTGCACGTCATCGTCGCGGTCCTCACCTACCGCCGACCCGACGACCTCGCCGCCCTGCTGCCCGAGCTCGGGCGCCAGAGCGGGCACCGCGCCCTCGCCGTGGGTGACGGCCGCGTCCACCCCGCCACGCGGGCCGAGGTCGAGGTCCTGATCGTCGACAACGATCCGGTCGCCCAGCCGTCCGTCCGCCGGCTGGTGGAGGCCGCGGGCGCCGCCTACGTCCACGAGCCCAACCCGGGCATCGCCGCCGGCCGCAACCGAGCCCTGGACGAGGCTCTCGCCCGCGGTGCCGACGTGCTCGTCTTCCTCGACGACGACGAACGCCCCGGCCCCGACTGGTTGGCCCACCTCCTGGACACCTACGCCCGGACCGGCGCCGGTGCCGTCGTCGGTCCCGTCGTCTCGGAGTTCGCCGTCGACCTCGACCCGTGGATGCGGGCCGGGCGGTTCTTCGACCGTCGCCGCCTGCCCACCGGCACCCCGGTGACGGTCGCCGCGACCAACAACCTCTTGCTGGACCTGTTCATGTTGCGGCGCACCGCCATCCGCTTCGACGAACGGTACGGCCTCACAGGCGGCTCCGACACCCTGTTCACCCGGCGCCTCGCCATGGCGGGCGTCGAGATGGTGTGGTGCGACGAGGCCGTCGTCGTCGACGTCGTCCCGCCGGAGCGCTGCCGCCCGGAATGGGTCCTCCGTCGGGCCCGCCGCAGCGGCAACGGCTGGAGCCGGACGACTCTGACTCTCACCCAGGGGTCGCTCCCGCGCGTCCTCGCCCGCGTTCGCCTCTCCGCCCAGGGAGCCGTCCGCCTCGGTGGGGGAGCGCTCCGCCTCGGCGCGGGACGCGTCACGCAGCGCTTGGACTGGCAGGCGCGCGGGGCGCGCACCCTGGAACGGGGTCGCGGGCTTCTCGGCGGGGCCTGGGGGCGGGTCGAGACCGAGTACGCCCGGCCGACCGGCACAGCCACCGGTGACCGGACGCCGGGCTGAGCGACCGTACGGTGGGGGGGTGCCAGCCCGCTCCCCCCTGGCCCTGCTCCTCGGGCAGGCGCTGACCGGACTCGTCCTCGGCGTCGTGTGGTGGTGGTTGACCCGCGATGCGGCTGACGTCCTCCTCGGTGAGCCGGTCCGGGTCTCGCCCAGCGCGCTCCCGATGGCCCGTGACGGGGTCCTCACCGGCCTGACGGCGCTCGCCGGCATCGTCTTCGGTGCCCTCGCGACGCGACAGGCACTGGGCGTTCCGCGGGTGACGTCGGTGCGGCGGAGGGCCGACGCGACCGCTGCGCAGCACGGGACCAGCGCCGCTGCCACGTCGCCCGAGCCGACCACCGGCGTCGACCGCCCGGCGACCACGAACCGGCTCGGCCCGCAGGCCCCGTACGCTCCGGAGACCGACGAGCCCCACGCCACGGGACGCCCCCACCCGCGCCCCTCGGCCGTGCTGCTGGCCCTCGTCTGCGGTGCGACCGCCGGCTCGCTGCTGGCCGCGGCGACCGGCGCAGCGTTGCCCACCACGTCGACCTCGCCCTTCGCCGCGGTCGGGGTGACCGCGGTAGGGGTGCTGCTCGTCTGGCCGTTGGCAGCCTGCGCCACGATGTTCGCCATCACCGCCGCCGGGGCGTTGCGCGACTGGGTCCGCGACGGTTCCGCCCTCCGGCACGAGCACGGTGCGCGGGAGGCGGCCGACGAGACGACCTGATCGCCCCTGGTTCGGGATGCGGGCGGCGCCCGCCTCCCGGCCCCGGAGGCCCCCTGCGGCACCACCGTTCGGGCCACCGGAGGAACGACGCGGTCAGCCGGCGGTGTCGGGCCTGCCACCCGAGAGCCGAGGCACCGTCCGCGCGCCCGGTGCCCATCAGGCGGCGCGTTCCCTCCAGCGGGGTTCGAAGCGACGGTGGTAGCGCGGCCGCTGCTCGGCGTCCAGCCGTTCCGGCGCGACGACGTAGGCGACCTGGTCGTGGTCGAGGCGTACCTGCCACCCCCGGTCGTGGACGTCGTGATGGTGCACCGAGCAGAGCAGGACGAGGTTGTCCAGATCGGTCTTCCCGCCGTCGGCCCAGTGCTGGATGTGGTGGGCCTCGGTGTGCGCCGGTGGACGATCGCACCCGGGGAAGACGCACCCCATGTCCCGCAACCGGAGCAGGCGTCGTTGCGCCGGGCTGGCGGGCCGACTGCTCCGTCCGAGATCGAGGGGTTCGGACCTGCTGCCCAGCAACGCGGGCAGGATCCCCGCATCGCAGGCGAGACGCCGCACCGTCGACGCGGGCAGGTCCTGCGACCACTCCGTGTCCCGCCACCGGTGCTCGTCCTCAGGTCCTCCCAACCGACGGTGACGACCAGGGTCGTGGGCGACCCCTGGGTGGTGGTGGCACCCATGGCGACCTGCGCCATCCGGACAAGGGCCTGACCGCGTCGTTGGGAAGCGGTCCGCGGGTGGTCCTCCTCGACCCGCGGGATGAACGCGTTGAGGGCGGTGAGGAGGATCGCCTGACCCTCGGCGTCGAGTTCGCCGCTGACCGCGGTGGTGCCGCTGCTGTTCTCCGTCACCGTGAGGGTGCGGATCTCGGGATCCTCGGCGCGCCCGGTCTGATCGGGGACGAGGGCGAGACGCAGGCGGGTACCGCACCGACGCAGGCCGTGCGGATCCAGGTGGTGGGCCTCGGCCGTGAGTCGGGACTCCGCGTCGGCGAGGGTCGGGCCGGTGACGCCGCAGTCGCGCAGGTCGTCCAGGGTCCGGTGCAGCACCCGGACGTGGCCGGCGTGGACCTGGCCGGCGGCCCAGGCGGAACGCAGGACGGCGAGCTCCCCCCGGGTGGTGGCGGTGGCGATCTCCGTGGCCGCCTTCGCCTCGGCGGGGCCGAGCCCGAGGGTGCCCAACCAGGTGCGGGTGCTGCGGGCGCCGAGGTTGCGGGCGGCACCGGTGCCCTCGATGTCGGCCAGGACGCGGTTGGCGTGGTGCTCGAGGCGGGCCAGGGCGGAACGGAGCTGCTTGTAGTGCTCGAGTTTCTCCCTGTCCTCCAGCTCACCGGGTTCGACGCCGGAAAGGGTGTCGACGGCAGCCCGGAGCGTTCGCAGTGCGGCGTCCGGTGACGAGGGTGGAGGCGCGACGTCGGTGGTCATGGCGGACGACCGTAGTGACGACTGCGCTCTCAGGGAAGCACCGCAGAGTAGTGTTTGCGTTGCAGGACAACGGATCTACTCAACCGGAACCCGCCAGTGTCGCACGTGTCCGCGACAGGGAGCGACGATTGTGGACGGTGCCGGGTGCGAGGACCCCCCTGTGGACGGGAGGCGGTCGTCCTGCCGGGAGGAGGCATCTCCCGGAACGGTTCTGCCTCGTTCGACCTCCCCAGGAACTCCGGCGAGCGGCGTCCGCGCCGCTGCGCCGCAGAACCCGTCGGAGGATCTCGTCGCGGTCGATCACGGCCGACCCCACTGCTCCGAACCACGTCGTCGTCACCCGCGCCCGGAGTTCCTCACCCCGGCCCCGCCCTCTACCGCGGTGAGCGCTCCCACCCCGTCAGCGGGCGATATCGTCGACGACAGCACGGGTGAGCGTCACCAGCACCGCCGGATCGAGCTCGACCTGCAACCCCCGTCGACCGGCACTCACCAGGACGGTCGCGAACAGCACCGCGGACTCGTCGACGACGGTCGGGCGAGGGTCTTCTGCCCCAGGGGGGACACGCCGCCGAGGACGTAACCTGTGCTGCGTTCCACCCGGGCCGGTTCCGCCAGCTGGGCCCGTCGTCCGCCGACCGCCGCGGCCAGCGCCTTGAGGTCGAGCCGGGACGGCACCGGGACCACCGCGACCACGAGGTCGCCGTCGACGTCGGCGAGCAGCGTCTTGAAGACCTGTTCGGCGGCGATGTCCAGGCCACCCTGGCGCAGGGCCGCCACCGCTTCGTCCCCGTAGGACCGTTCGCCCGCGACGTGCTCGTAGGGGCGTACCTCGTGCGCGATCCCCGCCGAGGCGAGCACCCGCAGGGCCGGGGTTCCGGCGGGGGAGGGGCGGGCCACGGGTCAGTTGGGGTTTCCGGGATCGACCGGCTGGGTGGTCGGCAGCGTCCCGAAGGTGTCGATCAGCGCGGTCTCGTTGCGCAGCAGCGTCTCCTCGGCGACCAACCGGTCCCTCGTGTCAAGGGCTTCCAGGAGGCGCTGGCGTTCGCCCAGCGGGAGCACCATCGCCGCGGCCACCAGGAACGAGAGAACCTCGGGATCGTCCGGGGCGCTGGTCCCCCCGATCCCGAGCCGCTCGCGGTAGTTCTCGAAACGTCCGGCCACGCCCGCCGCCAGCACCGCGAGGTCCGCAGCCTCCGCGGAGGGCAGGGCGTCGTTCCCGGCGCCGGAGGACCCCAGCGGTGGGGCGTCGGCACCGTCCGTGGCGTCGTCCGTGGCGTCGTCCCTGCCGTAGGCCTCGACCAGGCCGGTCAGGTAGGGGGTCCCCGCCTCCGTGTCGATGCCGAGCAGTCGGAACCGGCTGGCCCCCACGGTGACGATCTCGATGGTGCCGTCGGGGGACTCCGAGACCTCGCGCAGCAGGGCCAGGCATCCCACCTCGTGCAGCATCCGGGTGTTGCCGGGCCCCACCTCGTGGCCGCTGCGGATCGCGACCACGCCGAATCCGCGGGCCTCGGTGTCCTCCCGCGCCATGAGGTCGGCGACCAGGGTCCGGTACCGCGGCTCGAAGACGGTCAACGGCAGGACCAGACCCGGGAACAGGACGCTGTTCAGGGGAAACAGCGGCAGGCGGCGGGGCACGTCCAGCACCCTAGTGTCCTCGGCCCGGTCGGGGTCCGTCGTGCGCCCGCGGGTCCGCCCGTCACCTTCTCCACAGGGCGCCCGATGCCCGGGGGTCCCTCCACAGCGGCCCGGCCCCACCCCGTCCCGGGAGGCGCAGCACGCCCTAGAATCGGCGCCCGTGACGACCTTCGCCCCGCGCCGCATCGACCTCCGTGGTCGCCGCCTCGACGCCCGCGTCCTGCGGGGGGTGCTGCCCCGGGCGGACGTCGACGTGAGCGCCACCCTGACCACGGTCGCCCCGATCTGCGAGGACGTCCGCGCCCGTGGGGTGGACGCCCTGCGGGAGTACACCGCGCGCTTCGACGGGGTCGACCTCGACGACGTCCGCGTGCCGCGTGAGGCCCGTCGCCGGGCCCTGGCCGATCTCGACCAGCAGGTTCGGGCCGCGCTGGAGGAGAGCATCGCGCGGGCCCGCCGGGTCCACACGGCGCAGCTGCCCACCGAGCTGCAGACCGAGGCGGCCGCCGGGGGCCGCGTGGGCCAGCGCTGGGTCCCCGTGGGCCGCGTCGGTCTGTACGTCCCCGGCGGACGGGCCGTCTACCCCTCGAGCGTGATCATGAACGTGGTACCCGCGCAGATCGCCGGGGTCGCCTCGATCGCCGTCACCAGCCCCGCGCAGAAGGACTTCGGTGGCCTTCCGCACCCGACCATCCTGGCGGCCTGCGAGCTGCTGGGCGTGGAGGAGGTCCTGGCCGTGGGCGGTGCCCAGGCGGTCGCCATGTTCGCCTACGGGGTCCTCGGACGCGACGCCGACGGCGCGGAGGAGACGGTCGTCGACCCGGTGGACGTGATCACCGGCCCCGGCAACGTCTTCGTCGCCGCGGCCAAGCGCTACGTCCAGGGGACGGTGGGGATCGACTCCGAGGCGGGTCCCACGGAGATCGCCGTCCTGGCCGACGACGGCGCCGATCCCGACCACGTCGCCGCCGACCTGATCAGCCAGGCCGAGCACGACCCGTTGGCCGCAGCGGTGCTGGTCACCGACTCGTCGGCCCTGGCCGACGCCGTCGACGCACGCCTGGAGGTGCGGGTCCCGGCCGCCAAGCACGCCGACCGGATCGCCGAGGCCCTGCGCGGTCGTCAGTCGGCCGTGGTGCTCGTCGACGACGTGGAGGCCGGTGTCCAGGTCGTCGACGCGTACGCGGCGGAGCACCTGGAGATCCAGACCCGGGACGCGGCCGCCGTCGCCGCCCGCATCCGCAACGCGGGAGCCGTCTTCGTCGGGGCGCACTCCCCGGTCTCCCTCGGCGACTACTGCGCCGGGTCCAACCACGTCCTGCCGACGGGCGGTACCGCCGCGCACTCCGGCGGGTTGGGAGTGCACGCCTTCCTGCGGGGGATCCAGGTCATCGACTACGACGAGACGGCGCTGCGGGAGGTGGCCGACCACGTCGTCGCGCTCGCCGAGTCCGAGGACCTGCCGGCCCACGGTCAGGCCGTCGTGGCGCGCTTCCCCGGGGCCGACGCGTGAGCGGGGACCGGCCCCCGGCGGAGGGGCCCGGTGACCGCCCCGAGCGCGGCGACGACGCGCTGCCGAGCGACCTCGACGCGACCTTCGACTTCGACGCGGAGTTCGCGAAGGCGTTCGGACCGCAGCCGCCCGTGCGGTCGGTCATCGTGGCGCCGGTCGCCGACGCCCGGAAGCTGGCCGAGGTCTGCACGTTGGCCTCCGTCCACGCCCACGTCGTCCCGGTCAAGGGGCTGGGCTGCGCCCTGGTGACGGTGGACCCGGCCAGCGGTGAGGCGGACGTCGAGAAGCTCTCGGCCGTGCTGCGCGGCGCGGAGATCGTGCTGCTCGTCGTGCGCGAGGAGGCGATCGAGGGCCAGACGTGGCGCGACGGTCAGCGCGGTGAGGACCCGCGCCCGGGCCTGCTGCTCTCGTTGTGGCCGGACGTCATGCAGCAGCTCGTCCTGGGGAAGCTGGACGCGGCCGAGGCGGCCGGCGCCGCCCTCGGTGGCGAGGGGTCGCGCATCGGCTCGTTCTGGAAGCTCTTCACCAGGCGTGGGGGCGAGCCCGACGCCGACGTGCCCCCGGGGGAGCGCAGCTGAGGGCGATGGTTACGCGACCGGGGCCGGGTCAGTTCTGGAAGGATGGTCCCCGTGATGGTCTCGAGTCCGACGCCCGCCGCCCCGGCCCTGCCGTTGCGGGAGGACCTCCGGGGCGAGCAGCCCTACGGGGCGCCCCAGCTCAGCGTCCCGGTGGTCCTCAACGTGAACGAGAACCCCTACCCCGTCGCCCCCGAGATCGTCGCCGACATGGCCGACGCGGTCGCGGCGGCGGCGGTGGGACTGAACCGCTACCCCGACCGTGAGTTCCTCGACCTGCGCGCCGACCTGGCGGCGTTCCTGCTGCGGGAGTCCGGTGCCGAGCTCCTCCCGGAGCAGCTCTGGGCCGCAAACGGTTCCAACGAGGTCATGCTCCACGTGCTCCAGGCGTTCGGCGGTCCGGGACGCACCGCCCTGAGTTTCGCCCCCACGTACTCGATGTACCCCGAGTACGCCCGGGACACCCTGACGGACTGGGTCACCGGTGAGCGGCGACCGGCCGGTTCCGAGGATCCCTTCGGCGTCGATCCCGAGCACGCCTGCAGCCAGATCCGCCACCACCGACCCTCGGTCGTCCTGCTGGCCAGCCCCAACAACCCCACCGGGACCGCACTGCCCCTCAGCACGGTCGAAGCTGTCCTGGCCGAGGTCGCGGCCCTGCCCGCGGGAGGGGTGGTCGTCGTCGACGAGGCCTACGGGGAGTTCCGGCGCGAGGGGGTCCCCAGCGCCCTGCAGCTGCTTCCGCAGCACCCGCGACTGGCCGTGAGCCGCACCATGAGCAAGGCCTTCTCCCTGGCGGGGGCCCGGCTCGGCTACCTCGCCGCGTCCCGGGAGTTCGTCGACGCCCTGCGCATCGTCCGGTTGCCCTACCACCTCTCGGCGGTCACCCAGGCCGTCGCCCGGACGGCGCTCCGGCACTCCGAGACCCTCCTCGCCCGGGTGGACGAGCTCCGGGTCCGCCGCGACGAGACCGTGCAGTGGCTGCGCCACAACGGTTTCACCGTGGCCGAGTCCGACGCGAACTTCGTGCTGTTCGGGGAGTTCGACGACCGGCACGCCGTCTGGCAGGGGTTGCTGGACCGTGGCGTCCTCATCCGCGAGACGGGCCCCGCCGGATGGTTGCGGGTGAGCATCGGCACCGCCGAGGAGATGCAGAGTTTCCGTACCGCCCTGATGGAAGTGGTGAACGAGCAGTGAGCAGGACCGCCCGGATCGAACGCGCGACCTCGGAGTCGACCGTCCTCGTCGAGCTGGACCTCGACGGCACGGGTCGGACCCAGATCGACACGAGCGTCCCGTTCTACGACCACATGCTCACCGCCCTGGGCAAGCACTCGTTGATGGACCTGACCGTCCGGGCGACCGGGGACACCCACATCGACGTGCACCACACGGTCGAGGACACCGCGATCGTGCTGGGGCAGGCGTTCCGGCAGGCGCTGGGGGACAAGGCGGGCATCCGTCGGTTCGCGGACGCGACCGTCCCGTTGGACGAGGCGCTCGCCCACGCCGTCGTCGACGTCTCGGGCCGCCCGTTCTGCGTGCACACCGGCGAGCCCGCGGGCCAGGAGTACCACCTCATCGGTGGTCACTTCACCGGGTCGTTGACCCGCCACGTGCTCGAGAGCTTCGCCTTCCACGCCCAGATCGCCCTGCACATGCGCGTGCTCGCCGGGCGCGACCCGCACCACGTCGTGGAGGCGCAGTTCAAGGCGCTGGCCCGCGCCCTGCGCTACGCCGTCGAGGCCGATCCCCGGGTGCAGGGGATCCCCTCGACCAAGGGCGCCCTGTGACGAAGGTCGTCGTGCTCGACTACGGCTCGGGCAACGTCCGTTCCGTGGTGCGGGCCCTGGAACGCGTCGGCGCCGAGGTCGAGCTGACGGCCGACAAGCGGGCGGCGGTCGAGGCCGACGGCTTGCTCGTCCCGGGCGTCGGTGCCTTCGCCGCGGTCAGCCGCGCGCTCGCCTCGGTCGACGGAGGGCAGATCGTCGACCGCCGGCTGGCGGGGGGACGTCCCGTCCTGGGAATCTGCGTGGGACTGCAGGTCATGTTCGACGGGTCGACCGAACGTGGCGGGGACGACGTCCCCGGTCTGGGGCAGTGGCCGGGCACGGTCGAACGGCTTCCGGCCGCAGTGGTCCCGCACATGGGGTGGAGCACGGTCGAACCGCCCTCGGGCTCGCAGCTGTTCGACCAGATCGCCGGGGAGCGCTTCTACTTCGTGCACTCCTACGCGGTGCAGTCCTGGACGCTCCTCGACACCACGGGTGGGGTGGTGCGACCGCCGCAGGTGACGTGGGCCGAGCACGGGGCCCGTTTCGTCGCCGCGGTCGAGAACGGCCCGCTGTCGGCCACCCAGTTCCACCCGGAGAAGTCCGGGGACGCGGGCGCCCAGCTGCTGCGGAACTGGGTGTCCTCCCTCACCTGACGCCGGGTCCACCCCGTTCTGCACCTCCCGGCGCCGGGGGAGCGGGCGGCGGTCGGCGCGGTCCGCGGCACCGCGCCCGGCCATTAGCATGCACCCGTGCGCATCCGGACCGGTTCCTCGGGCAACTTCGACAAGATCGTCCTGTTCAGCGGTTCCGCCCACCCGGGTCTGGCCGCCGACATCGCGGCAGAACTCGGCATCTCGCTGGCCCCCAGCCGGACCAGCCGGTTCTCCAACGACTGCCTCGAGGTGCAGCTGGAGGCGAACTGTCGCGAGCGGGACGTCTTCATCATCCAGCCGCTGGTGCCCCCCGTGCAGGAGGCGCTGGTCGAACTGCTCCTGATGATCGACGCGGCCCGGGGGGCCTCCGCCGGACGGGTGACGGTGGTCATGCCGCACTACGCCTACGCGCGTTCGGACAAGAAGGACGCGCCGCGCATCTCCATCGGCGGACGCATGGTCGCCGACCTCATGGTCGCCGCCGGGGCCAACCGGGTGCTCGCGATGACGCTGCACTCGCCGCAGGTCCACGGGTTCTTCTCGGTGCCGGTCGACCACCTGCACGCACTGCGGGAACTGGCGACGCACTTCCAGGGGGAGGACCTCTCGAACTCCGTCGTCGTGTCACCCGACCTCGGTAACGCGAAACCCGCCGCGCAGTTCGCCCGGTTGCTCGGCACCGGGGTCGCCGCCGGCGCCAAGCAGCGTTTCGCCGACGACCGCGTGATGATCGCCGACGTGATCGGGGAGATCGAGGGCAAGGACGTCATCGTCCTGGACGACGAGATCGCCAAGGGCAGCACCGTCTTCGAGCTCCTGGACCGGTTGCGCGAGCGCGGGGCGCGCACTGTCCGCGTGGTGTGCACCCACCCCATCTTCGCCGGCGACGCCCTCGACAAACTTCTGGCGCACCCCGACATCGACGAGGTCGTCTGCACCGACACCGTGCCCCTGACACGGCAGATCCCCGAGGGTGTCGAGAAACCGGAGGGTCTCTCGGTCATCTCCGTCGCCCCGGCCATCGCCGAGGCGATCGGACGGATCCACGAGGGCGAGTCGGTCAGCGCCCTGTTCACCCACTGACGGCCGCACCGAGGCCGGGGCGGGCGTCGAGGCGCGGTGCCCGGCCGGGTCGTGACCTCTCGCCGACGTCTCGCGGATGACTCGTCGTCCGCTCCCGGGGGCCCGACCGGCGGGGGCGAACCCCCGCCACGATCACTGTCGCCCCTCGGCATCCCCGCGCGGTCGGGTGCGACCGTCCGGCTGGCTAAACTCTGCTCCCGTGACCAGCGCTCCCCGCCTCGAACTCCTCCCCGCCGTCGACGTCGCCGACGGGCAGGCCGTCCGTCTCGTCCAGGGTGAGGCCGGTAGCGAGACGTTCTACGGCGCCCCGCTGGAGGCGGCCCTGGCCTGGCAGGAGGCGGGCGCCGAGTGGGTCCACCTGGTCGACCTCGACGCCGCGTTCGGGCGCGGGTCCAACCGGGAACTGCTGGCCGAGGTCGTGGGTCGTCTCGACGTCGCCGTCGAGCTGTCCGGGGGGATCCGGGACGACGCCTCCCTCGAGGCCGCCCTGGCGACGGGGTGCCGACGGGTGAACCTGGGGACCGCCGCGCTCGAGAACCCCGACTGGACCCGGGACGCCATCGCCCGCCATGGCGACCGCATCGCCGTGGGGCTGGACGTGCGGGGGACGACCCTCGCGGCGCGCGGGTGGACCCGCGAGGGCGGTGACCTCTGGGAGGTCCTGGCCCGCCTGGACGCCGACGGTTGCGCCCGCTACGTCGTGACCGACGTGACCAAGGACGGCACCCTGAGGGGTCCGAACGTGAACCTGCTGCGCGAGGTCTGCGCCGCGACCCGGGCCCCGGTCGTCGCCTCGGGTGGCATCTCCAGCCTGGACGACCTGCGCGAGCTGCGGACCCTCGTCGACGCGGGGGTCGAGGGGGCGATCGTCGGCAAGGCCCTCTACGCCGGCGCCTTCACCCTCCCCGAGGCTCTCGACGTCGCCGGACGACCCTGAGCACGTCGGCCCCGGGAGCGGACTCCCCCCGGGGCACCGATTCCGCGGGCGTCCCCTGGGCGGGGCGCACCCTGCAGTCGCACGGGTTCTCCGACGACGACGGTGGGGCCGCGGCCGACGTGCGGGCGGCCCTGGGTCGGTGGGCCGAGGTCGTGAGCACCGGGCCGGGCGCAGCGGATGCGCCCGAGGACTCGGGAACGACGGGACGCCCGGCGCGCGGCCGTCGGTCCGCCGAGCACCGCTGGACCCGGGTGCGCGCCGAGCGCGACGTGGTGGCGGCGCTCGTCGGGACCCGCGTCTTCGCTCCCGTGGTGGCGGCGCCGGGGGAGACCGAGGAGACCGCCCACGGGACGGCCGACAAGAGCGCCGACATGGCCCTGGCCCTGCTGACCCGGCCGGACGGCTCGCGCGCGCTGCCACTGTTCACCGGGCTCGACGCCCTCACCGCGTGGGACCCGCGGGCCCGGCCCGTGCCGGTCCCGGTGGCCACCGCGGCCCTGGCCGGAGCGCAGGAGGAGTGCGACGTCCTCGTGCTGGACCCGGCGGGCCCGGTGGCCTTCGTGGTGCGGCGGGCGGCGTTCTGGTCGCTCGCCCGGTCCGCGCCGTGGGTGCCCTCGCCCCTGGACGAGTCCGTCGACGCCGCCGTGCGCGCAGCCCTTGCCGGTCTGAGCGAGCTCCGCGGGATCCGCTGCGAACCCGGCGAGGACGCCGAGCTGCGGGTCGTGCTGGGTGTCGTCCCCGGGCTCGACGCGCGTGGGGTCACCGAGCTCTCGCAGTCGGTGGGGGAACGGCTGGCCGCCGACGAGACGGTCGCCGACCACGTGGAGTCGCTGGAACTGCGCGTGCTCCCCGCCCCCTGAGGGGCGAGGAGCACGAGGTCACCGCTCGCCGCGCAGGGCTCGCCGCGCAGGACTCGTCGCGCAGGGCCGCGTCGGTGCGCGCGGGGCTGCGCGGGATCAGGCCTGGACCTGCTCGGCGACCTCGTCGACGTTGCGCTCGGCGGCGACCGCCTGCTGGCGCTGCCGGATGGTCCAGGCCGCACCCGCGGCGGCGGCGCTGAGCGCCACGGCGGCGAGCCACGGCCGGGTCAGGCGTCCGCCCAGGGCGGCGTCGAGGGAGTAGCGACCCGGGCCCGAGACGGCCAGCGCGGTCGAGGCCAGCCCCAGCACCGCCGGGTACTCGTACCCGCCGGAGGTGGCGAAGAAACCGTTCGGCGCGTGCACGGTGGCCGCGGCCGACATCGCCGCGGCCGAGGCGGCGCCGCCGACGGGCGTGGCGAGACCGAGCGCGAGCAGCACCCCGCCGCCGGTCTCGCTGAGGCCGGCCAGCACGGCGTTCTGCTTGCCGGGACGGAACCCCATGGCGTGCATGGCCCCTGCGGTCCCTTCCAGGCCTCCGCCTCCGAAGACCCCGAAGAGCTTCTGGGCGCCGTGGGCGACGAGGGTCCCCCCGACACCGAGACGCAGGGCGAGCAGTCCGAGATCACGGCCGTGGACGGTCACGAAGGTTCCTCCTGGGGTTGCGGTCGCCGCGGACGCGCCGCGGCGATAGTCCAAGCTTCAAACATCATCATCATGAGGGTCCGCGCCGTCACCCACAAATCGGGTGGCGAACCCCCGGCGGCCCGGTGACACCATCGTGGCGTGAGTCCTCCCGTCCCGCCCGCCGCGTCCACCCGTCTCGGACGGGCCGCGGCGGGATACCTGGAGGTCCTGCGGATCCCCGGTGTGGCCCCCCTGGAGGTGCTCGGCTGCCTCGGTCGGGTGCCGATGCTGGCCGCCGGGATCGTCTGCGTGCTGCACGTGGTGCAGACCCTCGGCCTCGGCTACGGCGCCGCGGGCGTGGTGGGGGCGGCGGCGACCATCGGCACCGCGATCAGCGCCCCGTGGCGGGGACGGGCGGTGGACCGGTGGGGACTGCGTCGGGCGTTGCTGCCGACGATCCTCGTGCAGGGCGTCCTCTGGAGCGTCGCGCCCTTCGTGGGGTACGCGCCCCTGGTCGCCCTCGCCTTCGCCGCCGGTCTGGTCGGCGCGCCACTGTTCACCGTGGTGCGCCAGAGCCTCGCCGTGCTCGTCCCCGAGGAGCGTCGACGCACCGCGTTCGCGCTGGACTCCGTGCTGGTCGAGCTGGCGTTCATGGTCGGGCCCGCCCTGGGGGCGCTGGTCGCCCTCGAGGTCTCCACCCGGGCGGCGCTGCTGGTCGTCGGGTGGTCGCAGGTCCTGGCCGCGGTCGCCTTCTTCGTCCTCGACCCGCCCGTCCGTTCCGCGACCCCGACCCTCACCCCGACGATCGGGCCCCCGACGGCGCGCCCCGGCCCGGCCGACCGCGGCCCGATCTGGAGTCGCCTGCTGCTCTCGGCGCTGCTGTGCGCCTTCGCGGCCGACCTGGTCCTGTCCGCGACCGACCTCGCCCTCGTGGCCGAGCTGCGCGAGTCCGGGGCGGCCCGCTGGATCGGCGCGGTCCTCGCCGTGTGGGCCCTCGGCTCGGTGGTCGGCGGCCTGGCCCACGGCGCGGTGGCCCGTCCCTGGCCCGCCTGGGCCCTGCTCCTGGCGCTCGGGCTGAGCACGATGCCGCTGGCCCTCGTCCACGGTCCGCCGTTGCTGGCCGTGGGCGCGTTCGTGGCGGGGTTGTGGTGCGCCCCCGCGATCAGCGCCACGGTCGAACAGGTGGCGGCGAGCGTGCCCGAGGGCGACCGCGGGCGCGCCATGGGCTACCACGCGGCCGCGATGACGACGGGGGCCGCCCTCGGTTCTCCCGCCGCCGGTCTCGTGGGCGACCTCGTCGGGACGGAGGCCGCGTTCGTGGTCTTCGGTCTGCTGGCCGCGCTGCTGGCGCTGCCCGCCCGCGCGACGGCCCGACCCGGCACCCGCGGCCGGCCCGGCACCCGCGGCGTCCCGGGTGCGGCCCGGCCGATCCGGTCCGGGCGACCCGTCGAGGGAGAGGATCCCGCGACCGGGCCGTCCCGGCGTCGGGTCAGACCACCGAGCCCGTCAGGCGCTCCCCGGGTCCCTGCCCCGGGGCGTCGGGTACCGGCGACGCCTCCCGGAACGCGAGCTGCAACGAGCGCAGACCGTCGCGCAGCGAGCGGGCGTGCTGACCGCCGACGTCCGGGGCCGACGCCGTGATCAATCCCGCCAGCGCGGTGATGAGGATGCGCGCCTCGGCCAGGTCGAGGTGCCCCTCGGCCTCGGCGTCCTCGGCCAGCCCGCACTTGACGGCGGCCGCGCTCATCAGGTGCACGGCGGCGGTCGTGACCAGCTCGACCGCCGGCACCTCGGCGATGTCGCGGGTGGCCGCGGCAGCGGGGTCGGCGGCGGGCGGGGGAAGGGGCGTGTCGCGCTCGGACGAGCTCTCGGACGTCATGCTGCTACCCTGGCATCCGACCGACCGGCTCTTCTCGTCGGCCCGTCGCACGCCCCGCCCGAGCATCGTGCCTGTTCACCAGGACCGAGGCCAGGGCCGTGGTCGGTGACCGGGACCGCCGTCGAGGGTCGGAACGTGAAGCGGAGGCCTCCTCCCACCCGCGGTGCCCTGAGCATCGTCGGGTCCCCGGTCCCTCGCCCGCCCCGCGGGCGGGTCAGCGGTGCCGTCGTCCGACGCCTCGTCGGTCGTGGTCCCGCCGGATCAGGCTGGCCTCCGTGCACGTCCGTGCGTGGGGGCCTTCTCCATGTCCGGCGGAAGACCCGACGACGAAGGAGCACCACATCAGCGAGCCCCGCATCAACGACCGCATCCGTGTTCCCGAGGTGCGGCTCGTGGGCCCCAACGGGGAACAGGTCGGGATCGTGCGCGTCGAGGACGCGCTGCGGCTCGCCGACGAGGCCGGTCTCGACCTGGTCGAGGTGGCCCCGCAGGCGCGGCCCCCGGTCTGCAAGCTCATGGACTTCGGCAAGTACAAGTACGAAGCCGACATGAAGGCCCGCGAAGCCCGCAAGAACCAGACGAACACGATCCTCAAGGAGATCCGCTTCCGTCTGAAGATCGACCCGCACGACTACGCCACCAAGAAGGGCCACGTCGTCCGGTTCCTCTCGGCGGGGGACAAGGTCAAGGTGATGATCATGTTCCGTGGTCGCGAGCAGTCGCGTCCGGAGATGGGTTTCCGTCTCCTGCAGCGCCTCGCGGAGGACGTGGCCGACCTCGGCAGCGTGGAGAGCTCCCCGCGCCAGGACGGCCGCAACATGGTCATGGTCATCGGGCCGCACAAGAAGAAGGCCGAGGCCAAGGCCGAGGAACGCCGCCGCAAGGACGCCGACGCCCAGGCCCAGAGCCAGGCGCAGGCGAGCACCGCCGAGGTTCCGGCCGCCACGGACGCGAGCCCCGCCCCGGAGCAGACGGCCACCCCGGCCCCCTGAACCGCACCCCTGGTCCGACCCGTCACGGCGGGTCGGCCCGGATCGAACCACAGACCAGGAGAACGACGTGCCCAAGAACAAGACCCACTCCGGGACCAAGAAGCGCATCCGCGTGACCGGCTCCGGCAAGCTCATGCGCGAGCGCACCAACAAGCGCCACCTGCTCGAGGTCAAGTCCAGCAAGCGGACCCGTCGGCTGTCCCAGGACGCCGTCGTCGCCCCGGCCGACGTCAAGAAGCTCAAGAAGCTGCTCGGCCGCTGAGCCGCCGCTTCCCGACCACACCCCGCTGAGCGGGCCCGCCGGTCCACCGGACGAGGTCCCCGCTCGCGCCCGATCACCTAGGAGTTCCCCGTGGCACGCGTCAAGCGCGCAGTCAACGCCCAGAAGAAGCGTCGTACCGTCCTCGAGCAGGCCAGCGGCTACCGCGGCCAGCGCTCGCGGCTGTACCGCAAGGCGAAGGAGCAGGTCACCCACTCCCTCGTCTACGCCTACCGCGACCGCAAGGCGCGCAAGGGCGACTTCCGGCGTCTCTGGATCCAGCGCATCAACGCTGCGGCCCGCGCCGAGGGTCTGACCTACAACCGCTTCGTGCAGGGCCTCAAGGCCGCCGGCGTCGAGGTCGACCGTCGCATGCTCGCCGAGCTCGCCGTCTCCGACGCCGCCGCGTTCTCGGCCCTCGTGGCCACCGCCAAGGCGGCCCTGCCGGCCGACACCAGCGCGCCGGCCGCCCAGGGCTCCGCGGCCTGAGTCCCGCCCCCGCACGACCCGAGCGCCCGATCAGCCCCGTGCCCACCCCCGAACTGACCAACCCCCGGTCGGAGCGGGTCCGTGGGGTGCGGGCGCTGGCCGGGCGCTCCGTGCGTTCCCGCCGTGGCCGGTTCGTCGCCGAGGGCCCGCAGTCGGTGCGCGAGGCGGTCGCCGCCCACGCCGCCGCCGTGGCCCGGGGGGCAGGACCCGTCGTGCTGGACCTCTACGTCACAGAGAACGCGGCCCAGCGCCATCCGGAGATCCTGGAGCAGGCCCGGGGAGGGGGGCTCGACCCGGTCCCGGTCACCGAGGACGTCCTCGCTGCCATGACCGGCACCGTCACCCCGCAGGGCCTGCTGGCCGTCTGCCCGACCACCGCCGTCGGGGTCTCCCTCGACGACGTCGTCGCCGCCCGCCCCCGGTTGGTCGCCGTCCTCGACCGGGTCCGCGACCCGGGCAACGCCGGCACGGTGCTGCGGGCCGCCGACGCCGCCGGCGCCGATGCGGTCGTGCTCACCCGCGACAGCGTCGACCCGCTCAACCCCAAGTGCGTGCGCTCCACCGCGGGCAGCCTGTTCCACCTCCCGGTCGTGACCGGCCCGTCGCTGGGCGAGGTCGTCGCGGGGCTGCGGCGGGGCGGCCTGGCCGTGCTGGCCGCCGACGGCACCGGGGAGCACGACCTCGACGACCTCGCCGACGACGCCGCGCGCGCCCTGGCCCGCCCGGTGGCCTCCGGCGGGGCGGGCTCCGCACGATCGACGCCGGACCTGCGCACGCCGACGGCGTGGGTGTTCGGCAACGAGGCGGCCGGTCTCGACGACGCCGGTCGCGCCGCGGCCGACGCGGTGGTCCGGGTCCCGCTGCACGGGCGGGCCGAGAGCCTGAACCTGGCCACCGCCGCCGTCGTCTGCCTCTACGCCTCGGCCCGCGCCCAGCGGCGCGGGTGACGCGAGCCCTCCGACGCAAGGCCCCGACGCGACCCCCCCGGGGCCGATCCTGACCCCCCTTAGGGGGTCATTCCCGTTCCGCGCCCTCGCGTCGGGGGGCGGTGTGGCCGCGATGCCCTAGGTTCACCCCGTGCCCGAGGCCCCCGGCAGTGCGCCCGACCCGGGAAGCCGTGCGCGGGACGGGTGGGACCGGGTCGGTCTCGAGGACCTGCCCGACGGTGTCGTGGTGGTGGGCGGCGACGGTCGCGTGCTCGCCGTGAACCAGGCCGCGGTCACCCTGCTCGGGCGGGACCGGGCGGCCCTGGTCGGGGCCCCGGTGCGGCGGGCCCTGCCGTTCCAGGACACCTCCGGTCGACGCTGGTGGGACCTGCTGCCCCCCGACGGGCGGACCACGGAGCCGTCGGTCGAGGCGACGAGGCGGGAACGCCTGCTGCTCCTGCCGGGGGGGACCGAGGTCCTGGTCACGGTGGGTCGCGGCCGCAGCGGCCCGGGCGGACCGACCGGCACCGTCCTGGTCTGCCTGCGCGGGACCGAGGAGCGCCAGCGCGCCGAGACCGACGCGGCGGGCCTGATCGCCACCGTCGCGCACGAGCTGCGCTCGCCGCTGACCTCGGTCAAGCAGTTCACCGCGACGCTCCTGCGCCGCTGGGACCGGTTCAGCGACGACCAGAAGCGGTTGATGCTCTCCACGGTCGAGGCCGACGCCGACCGCGTCACCCGTCTCGTGGGTGACCTGCTCGACGTCTCCGGGGTCGACAACGGTCGGCTGCGCGTGCACCGGCGTCCCTTCGACCTGCCCGAGCTGGTCCGCTCCCACGTCGAACGGCTCGTGCTGGCCGGCTACGACGACGACCGTTTCCAGCTGCGGCTGGGGCCCGACCTGCCCGAGGTGTGGGCCGACCCCGACCGGATGGCGCAGGTGGTCACGAACCTGGTGGAGAACGCGGTCCGGCACGGGGCCGGCACCGTCACGATCGACATCGCCCACGACCGCGCGGCCCACGACCTCGTCCTCACCGTCGACGACGAGGGCGAGGGCATCGAGGAGGAGAACCGGCCCTACGTGTTCAGCAAGTTCTGGCACGGCGGGGCCCGCAGCGGCACCGGGTTGGGCCTCTACGTCGTGCGTGGCCTGCTCGAGGCCCACGACGGCTCGATCGAGGTGGGCCGTTCCCCCGCCGGGGGTGCCCGGTTCGAGGTCCGGCTGCCCGTGGGGGAACCGGCCGCGGCGGTCCGGGGCTGACGTCCGTCACCGACCGGGCGGCGCGGGCACCGACGGGGCGGCGCGGGCGGCGACGGGGAACTCCGTCGAGACCGGTGGGGCCCGTCTGGGAGGATCGCCCCAGCGACATCGCCCCACCGTCATCACCGTGAGGATCATCCGTGCCCAGCGACGCGTCCGACGCTCCCGACTCGCCCGACGCCGCTCTCGTGGAGGAGGCGGCCGTGGCGGCCGCCCTCACCGAGGCCCTCGCCGCGGTGCAGGCCGCGGCCGACCTCGAGGAGCTCAAGGCGGTCCGGCTCGCCCACGGCGGCGACCGCAGCCGGTTGGCCCTGGCCAACCGCGCGATCGGGGCGCTGCCCGGCCCGCAGAAGGCCGCGGCCGGCAAGCGCGTGGGGGCGGCGCGCGGCCGCTTCGCCCAGGCGCTGGCCGCCCGGACCGAGGTGCTGCAGGCCGAGCACGAGGAACGGGTCCTCACCACCGAGTCCGTGGACGTCACGCTCCCCGCCCGCCGTACCGAGCCCGGGGCGCGGCATCCGCTGCCGCTGCTCGTGGAGCGCGTGTCCGACGTCTTCACCGCCATGGGCTGGGAGATCGCCGAGGGCCCCGAGGTCGAGGCCGAGTGGTTCAACTTCGACGCGCTGAACTTCGACGAGGACCACCCGGCCCGGCAGATGCAGGACACGTTCTACGTCGCCGGCGCCGACGGGTCGCCCGAGGGCTCCGGTCTCGTCCTGCGCACCCACACCTCCCCGGTGCAGGCGCGCTCGCTGCTGGGGCGCGGGGTCCCGCTGTACGTGGTCTGCCCGGGCAAGGTGTTCCGCACCGACGAGCTGGACGCCACGCACACCCCGGTGTTCCACCAGCTCGAGGGCATCGCCATCGACGAGGGCCTCACGATGGCCCACCTCAAGGGCACCCTCGACCACTTCGCCCGGGCCATGTTCGGCGAGAGCGTGCAGACCCGGTGGCGGCCCTCGTACTTCCCGTTCACCGAACCCAGCGCCGAGCTGGACCTGCGGTTCTCGCTCGACGCGCAGAACTCCGCGAAGGGTCCCGGACGCGGCTGGATCGAGTGGGGTGGCTGCGGCATGGTGAACCCGAACGTGCTGCGGGCGTGCGGGATCGACCCCGAGCGGTACCAGGGTTTCGCGTTCGGGATGGGGATCGAACGGACCCTGATGTTCCGCAGCGGGGTCACCGACATGCGCGACATGGTGGAGGGCGACGTCCGGTTCAGCCGGGCCTTCGGTGTCGAGGACCTGTCGTCCTCCGGGGTGGCGTCGGTCCTGGCCGCCGCCGCTGCCGCCGCCGCCGACGTCGCCGTGAACGAGGAGAAGATCTGATGCGCGTCCCGTTGCGCTGGCTCGCCGAGCACGTCGACCTGGAACCGGGCTCCCGCGGGGCCGAGGTGGCCGCCGCCCTGGTCCGGGTCGGTCTGGAGGAGGAGGGGATCCACACCGGGGACGTGACCGGCCCGCTGGTGGTGGGCGAGGTCCTCGAGCTGGTGAAGGAACCCCAGAAGAACGGCAAGACCATCAACTGGTGCCGGGTCGACGTCGGCCCGGAGCACAACGAGGCCGATCTCGACCACGCGCAGGGCTCGCGCGGGATCGTCTGCGGTGCGCACAACTTCGTCGTCGGCGACCACGTCGTCGTGGCCCTCCCCGGGGCGGTGCTCCCCGGGGGGTTCGCCATCGCCGCCCGCAAGACCTACGGCCACGTCTCCGACGGCATGATCTGCTCCAGCCGGGAGCTGGGACTGGGCGACGACCACGACGGCATCCTCGTGCTGGCCCAGGCCCGGCCCGGCGTGGCGACCGTCCCCGGTCAGGACGCACTGGCCCTGCTCGGTCTGGACGAGGAGACCGTCGAGGTCAACGTCACCCCGGACCGGGGCTACTGCTTCAGCGTCCGTGGCCTGGCCCGCGAGTACGCCCACGGCGTCCGCCGACCGGTCGCCGAGGTGTTCCGCGACCCGGCCCCCGCCGAGGTGGCCGCCCCGGTCGGGCCGGGGCCGGCGGTCCGGCTCGAGGCCGACCCGCCGCTGCGGGGGCAGGTCGGGTGCGACCGGTTCGTCGCCCGGGCGGTCCGCGGGGTCGACCCGGCGGCGGCCTCCCCGGCCTGGATGACCGAACGGCTGCGCCAGGTCGGGATGCGACCGGTGTCGTTGGTCGTCGACGTCACCAACTACGTGATGCTGGCCACCGGTCAGCCGATGCACGCCTACGACCTGGGTCTGCTCGGTGAGGCGCTCGTGGTCCGCCGGGCCCGGGCGGGGGAGAAGCTCACGACCCTCGACGGCGTCGTGCGCGACCTGCACGCCGAGGACCTGCTGGTCACCGACGAGGGGGGCCGCGCCGGGTCGACCCGCGTCCTCGGCCTCGCCGGGGTGATGGGTGGGGCCGACACCGAGGTGTCGGCCGGCACCACCGACGTGCTGCTGGAGGCGGCGCACTTCTCGCCGGTCTCGGTCGCCCGCACCGCGCGCCGGCACCGGTTGCCCTCCGAGGCGGCCAAGCGGTTCGAGCGCGGCACCGACCCGCAGCTGTGCCCGCGGGCGGCGGAGCTCGCGACCCGGTTGCTGGTCGAGCTCGGCGGCGGGCGGGCGGACGCGGCGTGGACCGACGAGTCCGCCCTCGCCCCCGCCACCGTGATCGAGCTGCCCGCCGGGTTCTGCGAACGGGTCGTCGGGGTGGCCTACTCCGCGGCCGAGATCCGCGAGGCCCTGACCGAGATCGGGTGCGCGGTCGAGGGGGCCGACGGCGCCGCCCTGACGGTGACCGTCCCGAGCTGGCGGCCCGACCTTCGGCAGAAGGTCGACCTGGTCGAGGAGGTCGCCCGCCTGAACGGGTACGACCGGGTCCCCTCGGTCCTGCCACCGGCCCCGGCCGGCCGGGGTCTGACCGCCGGCCAGCGGGCCCGCCGGTCCGCGGCCCGTGGGCTCGTCGAGGACGGGTTCGTCGAGGTCCTGTCCTACCCGTTCGTCGCCGCGAGCGTGCACGACGCGTTCCGCCTGCCCGCCGACGACCCGCGCCGGCGCACCGTGCGGCTCGTCAACCCGCTGTCGGCCGAGGCCCCCCTGATGCGGACCTCGATCCTCGACTCGTTGGTGGAGACGTTGCGCCGCAACGTGTCCCGCGGTTCTCG
The DNA here is from genome assembly GCF_042433995.1 of Kineococcus gynurae. Lineage (NCBI taxonomy): Bacteria > Bacillati > Actinomycetota > Actinomycetes > Kineosporiales > Kineosporiaceae > Kineococcus > Kineococcus gynurae. Next base: position 11,371 of record NZ_JBHLUI010000007.1, on the reverse strand, counting down.
TGACGTCGCCCTCGTCGAGTTCGGCAGCGTGACGCGTTCGGTGGGCGGGGCGCCGGTCCCCGTCCTCGGCGTGCAGGACCGACCGGGCGAGGCCGAGCTCGCGGCCGTGGCGGCGGGGTTGCCCGAGCAGCCGCTGCACGTCGCCGGGATCCTCGCCGGTCGGCGGCGGGGGCCGGGGGTGACGTCCGACGGCTTCGCGGCCACGTCCGAGGCCGTGCTCTGGGTCGACGCCGTCGAGGCGGCGCGGACCGTCGCCCGCTCCGTCGGGGTGGGCATCGAGGTGCGCGCGGGCGACCGGGCGCCCTGGCACCCGGGCCGGTGCGCCGAGGTCCGCACCGCGGGCGGGACGCTGGTCGGCCACGCGGGGGAGCTGCACCCCTCGGTGCTCGCGACCCTGGGTCTGCCGGCCCGCACGGCCGCCTTCGAGCTGGACCTCGACGTCCTGCTGGCCGAGCTCGGTCCGCCCGTGCGCGTCGCCCCGCTGTCCACCTACCCGGCCGCGACGCAGGACGTGGCCCTGGTGGTCCCGGACACCGTGGCCGCCGCCGAGGTCGAGGCCGCGCTGCGGGCCGGGGCCGGGTCGCTGCTCGAGGACGTCCGCCTCTTCGACCTCTACCGCGGCAGCCAGGTCGGCGAGGGCCGCAGCTCCCTCGCCTTCGCCCTGCGCTTCCGGGCCCCGGACCGGACGCTGACCGCGGAGGAGGCGAGCGCGGCGCGCGACACCGCCGTCGCCGAGGCCGCCCGCCGGACGGGGGCGGTCCAGCGTGCCTGATCCGCTCGCCCCGGCCGGGCTCGCCGTCGAGGTGCTCCCGGTGGCCCTCGTCGCCGGGGCCACCGGGGGTGTCGGACGCCATCTGGCCCTGGGCCTGGCCGCCGCGGGCTGGGCGGTCGGCGTGCTGGGCCGGGATGCGGCCGCGGTCGACGACGTGGTCGAGGACGTCCGCGACGCCGGTGGTCGCGCCGTCGGGACGGCCGCGGACGTCACCGACGCCGCAGCCGTGCTGCGGGCCGTCGCCGCGCTGGAGGACGAGCTCGGACCCACCGACCTGCTGGTCAACTGCGCCGGGCGGTTGGAAGGCGAGGAGGTCGTGCCGTGGTTGGCCGACCCCGAGGAGTTCGCCGCGGTGCTGCGGGTGAACGTCCTCGGTCAGTTGCACCTCGTGCGCGCCGTGGTGCCCGGGATGGTCGTCCGCGGCGGGGGTCGGTTGGTCGACCTGTCCTCGGGGTCGGCGCACAAGGACGGACCCACCTACGCCGCCTACGCCGCCTCCAAGGCCGCGCTGTTCCGCCTCGGCGGGGCGGTGGCCGCGGCGGGCGCCGAGGTCGGGATCCGGGTCTTCGAGATGTCCCCCGGGGTGGTCCGCACCCCGATGTCCACCGCGATGGCCCAGCACGCCGAACGCACCGCGTGGACCGACCCCGCCGACGTGGTCGCGATGGTGGTGGCGATCGGGCGCGGGGAGCTCGACGCGTTCTCCGGCCGTTACCTGCGGGTGGGGCAGGACACGCCGGCCTCCCTCGCGGCCGCACCCGTGCGCGGACGGGCCCGGACGCTGGACGTCCTGCCGTGGGGACCCGACGACCCGATGGCCTGACCGACGCCCACCTCCCGGCGGGACCGGTCACCCCGACCTCTGCATGGTCAATCGTTCGGGTGTATGGTCATGCGCATGTCACAGGTGCGTGTCGCCGTCGCCGGCGCCAGCGGGTACGCCGGAGGTGAGCTGCTGCGGATCCTGCTGCAGCATCCCGACGTCGAGATCGGTGCCCTCACCGGCGCGTCCAACGCCGGGACCGCGCTGGGGGAGCTGCAACCCCACCTCTTCCCGCTGGCCGAGCGGGTGCTCGCCCCGACCACGCCCGAGGAGCTCGCGGGCCACGACGTCGTCTTCCTGGCCCTGCCGCACGGCGCCTCCGGCGAGGTGGCCGCCGCGCTGGGACCCGACGTGCTCGTCGTCGACTGCGGGGCCGACCACCGGCTGGTCGACCCCGCGGTGTGGGAACGGTTCTACGGCAACCCGCACGCCGGGACCTGGCCCTACGGCCTGCCGGAGCTGCCCCTGGCCGACGGCGGACGCCAGCGCGACCGGTTGCGCGGGGTGCGGCGCATCGCCGTCCCCGGCTGCTACCCGACCGCCGTGAGCCTCGCGCTCGCCCCGGGCTTCGTGGCCGGGCTGCTCGAGCCGACCGACGTGGTGGTGGTCGCCGCCTCCGGGACCTCGGGGGCCGGCAAGAGCCTCAAGCCCCACCTGCTCGGCTCGGAGGTCATGGGGTCGATGAGCCCCTACGGCGTCGGCGGCGGGCACCGGCACACCCCGGAGATCGAGCAGAACCTGGCCCTGGCCGGAGCGCACGCACCCCACGTGTCGTTCACGCCGACCCTGGCGCCCATGGCCCGCGGCATCCTGGCCACGGCCACCGCGCGGTTGGTCCCCGGTGTGGACCCGGCGACGGTCCGCGCCGCCTGGGAGGGGGCCTACGCCGACGAGCCGTTCGTCCGGGTGCTGCCGGAGGGCCGCTGGCCCAGCACGGCCTCGGTGCTCGGCTCGAACACCGTCGCCCTGCAGCTGGCGGTCGACGAGCACGCCGGTCGGGTCGTGGTCGTCGCCGCCGAGGACAACCTCGTGAAGGGCACCGCGGGTGGTGCCGTGCAGAGCGTCAACATCGCCCTCGGGCTGCCCGAGACCACCGGACTCACCGTCACAGGAGTGTCGCCATGACCGTCACCGCCCCGCAGGGTTTCCGGGCCGCGGGGGTGACCGCCGGCCTCAAGGCCAGCGGTCGTCCCGACGTCGCCCTCGTGGTCAACGACGGCCCGCTCGACGCGGTCGCCGCCGTCTACACGTCCAACCGCTGCAAGGCCCACCCGGTGCTGTGGAGCGAGCGGGCGTCGGCCGACGGGCACGCCCGCGCCGTGCTGCTCAACTCCGGCGGCGCGAACTGCTTCACCGGGCCCGAGGGGTTCCAGACCACGCACGCCAGCGCCGAGCTGGTCGGGGAGCTCCTCGGCTGCGGCGCGGCCGACGTCCTGGTGTGCTCCACGGGGCTCATCGGTCTGCCCCTGGACCGCGAGAAGATCGGCGCCGGGGTGCGGGACGCCGCCGCCGCGCTGGCCGTCGAGGGGGGTGCCGCGGCGGCCACCGCGATCATGACGACCGACACGGTGTCCAAGCAGGCGCTGGCCGGCGGCGAGGGGGTCGACGGCGGTCGCTTCACCCTGGCCGGCATGGCCAAGGGGGCGGGCATGCTGGCGCCGGGCCTGGCGACCATGCTCGTGGTCCTGACCACGGACGCGGTGGTCGAGGCCGACGAGCTCGACACCGCGCTGCGGGCCGCGACCCGCGTCACCTTCGACCGGCTCGACTCCGACGGGTGCATGTCGACCAACGACACGGTGATCCTCATGGCCTCCGGCGCCTCGGGGGTGCGCCCGGCCCCGGGCGCCCTGGCCGAGACCCTGACCGCCGTGTGCGCCGAGCTGGCGCGCATGCTGGTCGGCGACGCCGAGGGGGCCGACCACGACATCGCCGTCGAGGTCGTGGGGGCGGCCTCAGAGGACGACGCCGTCGCGGTGGGTCGCTCGGTGGCCCGCAACAACCTGTTCAAGGCGGCGGTGTTCGGCAAGGACCCGAACTGGGGTCGGGTGCTGGCCGCGGTCGGGACGACCGCGGCAAGCTTCGACCCCGACCGGTTGGACGTGTCGCTCAACGGCGTCATGGTCTGCCGCTCGGGCGCCCCCGGCGACGACGCGTCCCTCGTCGACCTCGCGCCGCGCGAGGTCCGGGTCCTCGTCGACCTCAAGGCCGGTCCGCACACGGCGACCGTCTGGACCAACGACCTCACCCACGCCTACGTCCACGAGAACAGCGCCTACTCCTCATGAGCCTGCCCGAGAACCCCCGCCCGGACGACGACGTCGCCGACGTGCCGGCCGAGGTCGCCGCCGACAAGGCCGCGGTGCTGGTCGAGGCGCTGCCCTGGCTGCAGCGCTGGCACGGCGCGCTCGTCGTCATCAAGTACGGCGGCAACGCCATGGTCGACGACGACCTCAAACGGGCCTTCGCCGAGGACGTGGTGTTCCTGCGCACGGCCGGGCTGCGCCCCGTCGTCGTGCACGGCGGCGGGCCCCAGATCAGCGCCATGCTGGGGCGGCTCGGCATCGCCAGCGAGTTCCGCGGGGGGCTGAGGGTGACCACGCCGGAGGCCATGGACGTGGTCCGCATGGTGCTCACGGGGCAGGTCAGCCGGGAACTGGTCGGCCTCCTCAACGCGCACGGTCCGCTCGCGGTCGGGTTGTCCGGCGAGGACGCGGGTCTGCTCCGCGCGGTCCGCCGTCCGGCGCTCGTCGAGGGGGAACCGGTCGACGTCGGCCTCGTCGGCGACGTCGTCGGGGTGGACCCCGCCGCGGTCAACGATCTGCTCGACGCCGGTCGCATCCCCGTCATCTCGACCGTGGCCCCCGAGGTCGACGCCGAGGGTCGCCGGATCGAGGGGTCCGTCCTCAACGTCAACGCCGACACCGCCGCCTCGGCCATCGCGGTGGCGCTCGGGGCCCAGAAGTTCGTGGTGATGACCGACGTCGCCGGGCTCTACGCCGACTGGCCGAACCGGGACTCTCTGGTCTCCGAGATCGGGGCCGGGGAGCTGGAGGCGCTGCTGCCCAGCCTGCAGTCGGGGATGGTCCCGAAGATGGAGGCCTGCCTGCGAGCGGTGCGGGGCGGTGTGCCCCGGGCCACCGTCATCGACGGGCGGGTGGGGCACTCGGTGCTGCTGGAGGTCTTCACCACCTCCGGCGTCGGCACCATGGTGGTGCCGTGAGCACCGCCGGGACCGAGGACGGAGCAGGAGCAGGAGCGGGACGAGAGGGACGCGACGACGTGGAACTGGTCGAGAAGACCGACGCCCTGCCGGTCACCGAGGGCGGGGCCCAGCACTGGTTGGATCGCCACGGGGCCGCGGTCATGGGCAACTACGGTGTGCCGCAACGGGTCCTGGTGCGCGGCGAGGGGCCCTGGGTGTGGGACGCCGACGGCGTCCGTTACCTCGACCTGCTGGCGGGCATCGCGGTCAACGTGCTCGGTCACGCCCACCCGTTGCTGACCGCCGCCGTCACGTCCCAGCTGGCCACGCTCGGGCACGTCTCGAACTTCTTCGCGACCGCGCCGAACATCGCCCTTGCCGAGAAACTCCTGCAGATCTCCGACGCCCCGCAGGGGTCGCGGGTGTTCTTCTGCAACTCCGGAGCCGAGGCCAACGAGGCCGCGTTCAAGATGGCGCGGCGCACGGGTCGGACCAAGGTCGTCGCCGCCGTGCACGGTTTCCACGGCCGGACGATGGGGGCGCTCGCGCTGACCCACAAACCCCAGTACCGGCTCCCGTTCGAACCGCTGCCGGGCGGCGTCGAGCACGTCCCCTTCGGCGACGCGGGGGCGCTCGGCCGGGCCGTCGAGGGAGCCACCGCAGCCGTCGTGCTCGAACCCGTCCAGGGCGAGGGCGGCGTCCGCCCGGCCCCGCCGGGCTACCTCCAGGCCGCCCGGGAGATCACGCGCCGGCACGGGGCCCTGCTGGTCCTCGACGAGGTCCAGACAGGAATCGGCCGCTGCGGGGCCTGGTTCGCCCACCAGCGCCCCGAGCACGCCGACGCCGACGGCCGGGCGGTCCGGCCCGACGTCATCACCCTGGCCAAGGGACTGGGCGGGGGCATCCCGGTGGGGGCGGCGATCGCTCTCGGGGAGCACTCGGCCGCCCTGCTGGGGGCCGGTCAGCACGGCACGACGTTCGGGGGCAACCCGATCGCCTCGGCGGCCGGCCTCGCGACCCTGCACGCGATCGAGCGCGACGGCCTGCTGGCCCACGTGGAGCGGGTCTCGACGCGGCTGGTCGAGGGCATCCGCGCGCTGCGGCACCCGGAGGTCGCCGAGGTGCGCGGGGTCGGGCTGCTGCTCGCGATCGGGCTGGTCCGACCGATGGCCCCGGCCGCCGTCGCCGCCGGGCTGCAGCGCGGGTTCATCACCAACGCGGTCGCCCCCGACGCCCTGCGCCTGGCCCCCCCGCTGATCCTCACCGAGGAGCAGGCCGACCTCTTCGTCGCCGCCCTGCCCGCCATCCTCGACGACGCCGCCGCGACGCACACGAAGGGTTCCTGATGGTCCGCCACTTCCTGGCCGACGACGACCTCTCCCCGGCCGAGCAGGCCGAGGTCCTCGACCTCGCCGCCCGCGTCAAGGCCGACCGCTTCGCGCACCGGCCGTTGGCCGGACCGCGGACCGTCGCGCTGCTGTTCGACAAGCCCTCCACCCGCACACGCGTCTCGTTCTCGGTCGGCGTGGCCGAGCTCGGCGGCTCGCCCCTGGTCATCGACGCCGCGGGGTCGCAGCTGGGTCGCGGCGAACCGGTCGCCGACACCGCTCGCGTCCTCGGACGCCAGACCGCGGCCGTCGTCTGGCGCACCTTCGCGCAGTCCGACATCGAGGAGATGGCCGCCCACGCCGGGGTCCCGGTGGTGAACTCCCTCACCGACGCCTTCCACCCCTGCCAGATCCTCGCCGACCTGCAGACGGTGGCCGAGCACAAGGGCGCCCTGCCGGGGCTGACCCTGGCCTACGTCGGCGACGGGGCCAACAACATGGCCCACTCCTACGCCCTGGGCGGGGCCACGGCCGGGTTGCACGTGCGCATCGGCACCCCGGCCTCCGACCTGCCCGACCCGGCGGTGATCGCCCGGGCGCAGGCGGTCGCGGCGGGTACCGGCGGCTCGGTGACGGTCACCCACGACCCGGTCGAGGCCGTCGCCGACGCCGACGTCGTCGCGACCGACACCTGGGTCTCCATGGGGGAGTCGGCCAAGGGCGACCGGATGGAACGATTCGCGCTGACCGCCGGGCTGCTGGCCCGGGCCCGTCCGGACGCGATCGTGCTGCACTGCCTGCCCGCCTACCGCGGCAAGGAGATCGCCGCCGAGGTGATCGACGGTCCGCAGTCGGTGGTGTGGGACGAGGCCGAGAACCGGCTGCACGCGCAGAAGGCCCTGCTGATCTGGTTGCTGGAGAACTCGTGACCGTGCCGGCGTCGGGCGCGACGCCGGGGTCCTCGGGGCCCGGGGCCGGGACCAAGGCGCACCGGCACGCGCGGATCGGCGCCGTCCTCGTCTCCGAGCCGGTGCGTTCGCAGACCGAGCTCGCCATGCACCTGGCCGCCGAGGGTCTCGTGGTCACGCAGGCGACGCTCTCGCGCGACCTGGTCGAGCTCGGGGCGGTCAAGGTGCGCGACCACGCCGGCGGCCTGGTGTACGCGCTGCCCGCCGAGGGCGGCGACCGCACCCCGCGGGTGGGCCTGAACCGCGAGGTCCTGGACGCCCGGCTCGCGCGCTGGTGCGAGGAGCTGCTGGTCTCCGCGGAGAGTTCGGCCAACCTGGTCGTGCTGCGCACCCCGCCGGGGGCCGCGCAGTTCCTGGCCTCGGCGGTGGACCACTCGATCATGCCCTCGGTGCTCGGCACGATCGCCGGGGACGACACCGTGCTGGTGATCTGCCGCGAGCCCGACGGGGGGGCCGCGGTCGCCGACCGGTTCTTGGGCCTGGCCCGCCGCGAACCGGAGACCGAGGCGGGCCCTGACCCGGAGACCCCGGTCCCCCCGCCGTCGGAACCGCCGGCGGAACCGTGACCAGGTTCGGTGCAGGAGTGAGCGGGCCGGGAACCGGTCCGTCGGGGGAGGGTGGGCACCCACCCGTCGAGACACGAGGAGTTCGGGAGCACATGGCGCAGACGCAGGGCGAGAAGGGTCTCTGGGGCGCGAGGTTCGCCTCGGGACCGGCCGCGGCGATGGCCGCGCTGTCGAAGTCGACGCACTTCGACTTCCGGTTGGCCCGGCACGACCTCGCGGGGTCGCGAGCCCACGCCCGGGTGCTGCACACGGCCGGACTGCTCGACGAGGCGACCCTGGCCGCCCTGCTGGCCGGTATCGACGGCTTGGAGGCCGACGTGGTGTCCGGGGCCTTCGTCCCCGCGGAGGAGGACGAGGACGTCCACTCGGCCCTGGAACGGGCCCTGGTGGACCGGGTCGGGCCCGAGGTCGGCGGCCGGCTGCGGGCCGGGCGTTCCCGCAACGACCAGATCGCGACGCTGCTGCGGATGTTCCTGCGCGAGCACGCCCGCGTCGTCGCCGACCTCGTGCTCGACGTGGTCGAGGCGTTGTTCGCGCAGGCGGCGGCGCACCCCGGGGCGGCGATGCCGGGGCGGACCCACCTGCAGCACGCGCAACCGGTCCTGCTCGCCCACCACCTGCTCGCCCATGCCTGGCCGCTGCTGCGCGACGTGGAACGCCTGCGCGACTGGGACGCCCGGGCCGCGGTGTCCCCCTACGGGTCCGGAGCGCTGGCCGGGTCCTCCCTGGGGCTCGACCCGGCCGCCGTGGCGACCGAGCTCGGGTTCCGGCGCAGCGTCGAGAACTCCATCGACGGCACCGCCTCGCGCGACGTCGCCGCCGAGTTCGCCTTCGTGGCGGCCATGATCGGGGTGAACCTCTCACGCATCTCCGAGGAGGTCATCGCCTGGGCCACCAAGGAGTTCTCCTTCGTCACCCTCGACGACGCCTGGTCGACCGGGTCGAGCATCATGCCGCAGAAGAAGAACCCCGACGTGGCCGAGCTCGCCCGTGGCAAGGCGGGTCGCCTCATCGGTGACCTGACCGGGTTGCTCGCGACGCTCAAGGGCCTGCCCCTGGCCTACAACCGGGACCTGCAGGAGGACAAGGAGCCGGTCTTCGACGCCGTCGACACCCTGGAGATCCTGCTGCCCGCGGTCGCCGGGATGGTGGGGACCCTGCGGTTCCACACCGATCGCATGGCCTCGCTGGCCCCGCAGGGTTTCGCCCTGGCCACGGACGTCGCCGAATGGCTCGTGCGCGAGGGGGTGCCGTTCCGGGTGGCCCACCAGGTCGCCGGCGCCTGCGTCCGTCGGTGCGAGGAGCGCAGCGCGGCCGAGGACCGTTCGGTCGAGCTGTGGGACCTCACCGACGCCGACCTCGCGGGCGTCTCCGAGCACCTGACCCCGGCCGTGCGCGCGGTGCTCAGCCTGGAGGGCTCGCTCGCGTCGCGGGACGGGGCGGGCGGGACCGCGCCGGTCCGGGTCGCCGAGCAGCTCGAGGCCGCCCGGGCCGTCGCGGCCGGGCACCGCGCCTGGGTGCGCGGCTGAGCCCCGAGGAACCGCTGCCCCGGTCGTTCTACGCCCGCGACGCGGTGACGGTGGCGGGCGACCTCGTGGGACGCGTCGTGCGCCACCGCACCGCCGAGGGGGAGGTGGCGGTGCGGCTGACCGAGGTCGAGGCCTACCGGGGGGCGGACGACCCCGGTTCCCACGCCTACCGGGGGCCGACGCCGCGCACCACGGTGATGTTCGGGCCCGCAGGCTTCGCCTACGTGTACTTCAGCTACGGCATGCACTGGTGCGCCAACGTCGTCTGCGGGACCGAGGGGACGGCCGCGGCGGTCCTGCTGCGGGCCGGGGAGGTGGTCGCCGGTCTGGAGCTCGCCCGGTCCCGGCGCCCGGCCGCCCGCCGCGACGCCGAGCTGGCCAGGGGGCCGGCCCGGTTGACCCGAGCCCTCGGGATCGGCCGCGCCGAGAACGGCCGCGACCTCTGCGCCGGGGGCCCGCTGGGCCTGCACGCGGGTGCACCGGTCACGGCGGCGGCGAGGGTGTGGGGACCGCGGGTGGGGTTGAGCGCCGGCGCCGACATCCCCTGGCGCGTCTACGAGCTGAACTCGCCGACGGTGTCCGCGTACCGTGGCGGCGGGCGACGGTCGCCCGGTCCGACGACCTGAGGGAGCACAACCGACGTGAGCGACGTCTGGGACGAACTGAAGTGGCGGGGCCTGGTGGCGCACTCCACCGACGAGGCCGCGTTGCGGGAGGCACTCAGTTCGGGGCCGCTCACCTACTACGTGGGCTTCGACCCGACCGCCCCGAGCCTGCACGTCGGCCACCTGGTCCAGATCCTGACCGTCCGCCGCCTGCAGCAGGCCGGGCACCTGCCGCTGATCCTCGTCGGGGGGGCGACGGGCCTGATCGGCGACCCGCGCCCGACCAGCGAGCGGACCATGAACTCCCCGGAGACGGTCGCCGGATGGGTCGGGAAACTCCAGCGGCAGATCGAGCCGTTCCTCGAGTTCTCCGGTCCGGCCCCGGCCCGGATGGTCGACAACCTGGACTGGACCGCCGGCATGTCGGCCATCGAGTTCCTCCGCGACGTCGGGAAGCACTTCCCGGTCAACCGGATGCTCGACCGCGACGCGGTGAAGCGACGCTTGGAGTCGACCGGGATCAGCTACACCGAGTTCAGCTACGTCCTGCTGCAGAGCAACGACTACCTGCAGCTGCACCGTCGGCACGGCTGCGCGCTGCAGCTGGGCGGGTCCGACCAGTGGGGCAACATCACCGCGGGCGCGGAACTGGTCCGTCGGGTGGAGGGCCGCTCCGTCCACGCCCTGGCCACCCCGTTGCTGACGAAGGCCGACGGGACGAAGTTCGGCAAGACCGAGTCCGGTGCCGTCTGGCTGGACCCGGAGCTCACCTCGCCGTACGCCTTCTACCAGTTCTGGCTCAACGCCGAGGACGCCAAGGTCGAGGACTACCTCAAGGCGTTCTCCTTCCGCAGCCCGGCGGAGATCGCCGAGCTCGGACGCGCCGTCGAGGAGGATCCCCGGGCGCGGGCGGCGCAGCGGGCGCTGGCCGAGGACGTGACGACCCTGGTGCACGGGGCCGCGGCCACCCGGGCCGTGCAGGACGCCTCCTCCGCGCTCTTCGGCGGGTCCGACCTGGCCGGCATCGACGAAGCCATCCTCCGGGGGGCGGTGGCCGAGCTCCCGACGGCGCGTCCGGACGGCACCGGGGTGCGCGTGACCCAGCTGCTCGTGGACACGGGCTTGGCTCCGTCGCTGAGCGCGGCCCGTCGGACGGTGGGGGAGGGCGGGGCCTACGTCAACAACGACAAGGTGACCGACCCCGACGCGACGCTGGCCGACGTGACCCTGCTGCACGGCCGCTACGCGGTCCTGCGGCGCGGCAAGAAGTCCCTCGGGGCTGTGCTGCTCGAGGTCTGATCCGTTGCGGCAGTAGCGGATGCGAGCCCGACGGCCGACGGATTTGCCTCGGCCGTCGGGGCCCGCGTAATGTTCTCGATGTCGCCGGGACGGGGCAGCGGGAGGGTCTGAGGGCTTCTTCTGGGTGCTGGTTCTGGTGGTCCGGGTCTGTGGTTCAGGTCACGCGGTGTTTGGTTGTCGTGTGGTGTGGTCGCGGGTTACGGTGGGAAGGTTGTCCCTGTTGCTGCTGCTCCTGGTGGGGTGGTGGTGCGGGTGCGTCCGGTTCTTGAGAACTCA